>CAWFNJ010000008.1:0-630486 GCA_963817195.1 uncultured Gammaproteobacteria bacterium | reverse complement strand
CGGCGGCGCCCTCCGCAGAGCCTCCTAACCCGCTGCTCGAGCCGGAACCCGAGTAGCCGGCTGGCGGAAGCCTCAGGCGATCGCGCCCGCCTCCTCAAGTAGCGACTTGAGTTCGCCGGAGCGGTACATCTCGGTCACGATGTCGCAGCCGCCGACCAGCTCGCCGTTAACGTAGAGTTGCGGGAAAGTCGGCCAGTTCGAGTAGGCCTTGAGCGCCTCGCGCAGCGCCGGTTCCTCGAAGATGTTGACGTGCCGGTAGTTTGCCTTGAGCGCACGCAAGGCGCCCGCGGTCTGCGCGGAGAACCCGCATTGCGGGAAGTCCGGCGTACCCTTCATGAACAGCACGACCGGAGCGGCAGCGAGTTGCTCGCGGATCTTCAGGGTGGTCGCGTCGTCGATCGTCATCTTCCGTTCTCCTTATCGGCCGCCAGCCGCCGCGCGTCTGCACGCTCGACCGTTGCCCACTGGTCCTCGGGCGTCATCCGTATCCAGCCAGCGATCTCGTCGAGCGTCCGGTAGCAGCCGCGGCAGACGCCCTGCTCGTCCAGCGTACAGATATTGAGACAGGGTGAAGTGGGGCCGCGTTCGTCCATGGCTGCGGATGCGTAAGCGTTTGAATTATGAGGGCCGCTGGCCTATTCTTCAATGAATTCAGGGGAGGCACGCCATGAATCCGCTCTTGAGCGTCAAGGGTTCACTCATCACCGGCTTCGTGATCGCGATCCTGTTCGCGGTGCTCGCGGTGGACGGCGGCTGGAACGAGCTCGGCCTCGCGCGCTGGCTGCACATCATCGCCGGCATCACCTGGATCGGCCTGCTGTACTACTTCAACGCCGTGCAAGTGCCCGCGCTCGCGGAAGCCGCGGCTGACAAGGGCGGGCCGGGCGGCGCCGGGATCGCGAAGTACGTCGCCCCGCGCGCGCTGCTCTGGTTCCGCTGGTCGGCCGTGGTCACTGGCTGACGGGATTCTGGTACCTCGCCCGCGCCGGGGCGCTCGGTGCCCTGGGGCTCGGCCTCGGCGGAGACGAGGTAAACCTGTACCAGTTCGTGATCGGCGTAGGCGCCTGGCTCGGCACCATCATGCTGTTTAACGTGTGGGTGTTCATCTGGCCGAACCAGAAGAAGATCCTCGGCTTCGTGCCTGCCACCGACGAGCAGAAGGCAGCCGCGCGCAAGACGGCGCTGTACGCCTCGCGCATCAACTACGTGCTCTCGATCCCGATGCTGCTGTGCATGGCGGGCGCCACGCACGGCATGCCGTTTTAGGCGGTTGCGGCCCGCCCAAAGGTGAAGCAGGAAGATGTCATCGGCTCGATCGCACCCGGCAAGGCCGCGGACTTCGCGCTGGTCGACCGCGATGTGCTGACAGTGCCCGCGAGCAGATGCGGGAAACGAAAGTGCTAGGCACGATGGTTGCCGGCGAGTGGGCGTATCGGGCGAATTAGTCCGACCGCGGGCTGAAGTCCCACGCGCCGAAATGACTGGACGGCTTGCCGTCGGCATGCAGCAGCGCGCCACCGACATAGAGGACGTCGTCCTTGACCAACATGGCGGCGATCAGGTCGCTCACGCCGCCTCCGAGCGCGTGCCATGCCGTGCCGTCGAACCACGCGATGTTCTGCGCGGGCGTGGTGCCTGCATGGTCGAATCCGCCGGCGACGAAGAGTCCGTCACGGAAGGGCAGCACCTTGGTCACGAACACGAAGTTCCCCTCGTGCGACACGCCTCCACCGACGGCTTTCCACTCGCTGCCATTCCACGCTGCGAGGTTGGGGACCTCTGCGCCGCCGATCGTGTCGAACGGGCCGCCGACCACGAGCCCGAGCGTCGGGTGAACGGCAAGCGTGTTGACCCACACGAGGCCTTGCTTCGTGATCCCGCCGAGCTCCGTCCATCCGCCCGCAGCGTCCTCGGTCACGATGTGCCTGGCAACCGACGCCATTCACCTGGTCGAACTGACCTGCGATGACGAGCTTGCCCGCGTACTCGGCGATCGCACGCACCATCCCGCCAAGGTCCCCCGACGGGTTCGCGACCATGAAGTCACCGCCCGAGGACCACACGCCGCCGTCGAACACGAACAGTTGCTTCTCGCTCCACGACTGGTCGTAGAGCGACCCTCCGAGCCATACGCGACCGCCAGCGTCCTCGTACACGACCAGGCCCGTGCCATTGATCGGCGTGCCGCCCGGGACCTGCCACGCGTTGTCCTGATAGAACGCGACCGCGCCAAGGTACGTGCCGCCCGATTGCAGGTCCCTGCCGGCCACCGCGATGGTGCCCGTGCTCAGCACCTTCATGTCGTTCACCATGCCACCGAGCCCGCCGAGAATCGGCGCCCACTTGCTGCCGTTCCAGGCCGCCAGGCGTTCAGCCGCAGTGCGGCCCGCGAACGAAAACTCTCCGCCCGCGATCATCGTGCCATCCCCCGCCGTTGCCAGCGCGTTCACCATTCCTGCCACGCCGTTGGTGGGGCGGGGACCGACGACCGCGCTTGCCGTGTTGTCGGAGGCGACGCGCACGAGGTTCATCGCGGCGATATTGCCGGCACGCGAGAACAGGCCGCCAACCCACAGCGTTCCGTCGGTTCCCCTGGCGAGCGAGTGAACGCCGCGCTCCTGCTCAATGATGATGCCGACCTCATTGGCGACCCCGCCGCCGACCTGACTCCAGCCGGTGGTCGGCGACCAGCGGGCTACGTGATGCGCCTCGACGAACTCGCTGCCTGCGGCGTCGAACCGCCCGCCGACGATCACGTCGCTGTCGTCGAACACGATCCTGCGCACGAAGTTGTCAAAGCCGTTGCCCACGCCGCCATCGAGCGTGCGCCACACGTTGCCTGGGTCGAGGCGTGCGAGCCCGTTGCCGCCCTCGCTGCCGTAGAACGAGAAGTCCCCGCCCGCGTACCACGTGCCGCTATTGTCCTGTGCGAGCGCCCAGATGTTCATCGGTGGTCCACCGAGCTCGCCGGTACCGAGCTGGCTCCACGCGCTGCCGTTCCAGCACGCGATGTTCTCCACCGTAGCCGCGCCGATCGTCACGAGGAACTCGCCCCCGACACATAGGCCGGTCGGCGTGTCGGCGATCGCGGCGACGAAGCCACCGGTGATCTGGCCCGTGCCGATTGGTCGCCACGCCACGCCGTCGAATCGTGCAATGTGGCCGACGTCAGTCGTGCCCGCATGGGTGAACGCGCCCGCGACGACCGGCTGGCCATCGATGACTGCGATGTCGTACACCGCGCTGTCGAGCACGTCGCCGACCGGCTGCCAGGCGGAGCCGGTCCAACGGTAGAGCTGGCCGCGCGCCTCGCCCGCGGCGGTGAAGTAGCTGGCGACTGCCCACAGGGTTCCGGCCTCGTCGAGCGCGATGCCGTCGACCGAACCGTCAATATCGATGCCGGCACCCAGCATCTGATAGTCGGTGCCATCCCAGGCGGCGATGTTGGTAACTCGCTTGCCGGCGGCGTCGGTGAACACCCCCGCCATATAGACTGTCCCATCCGGCGCGATCGCGATGTCCTTGACGGTGCGGCTGAAGCCGAACGGGCCGGGCATCGCGAATTCCTGCCACTGGCCGACCGCCGGATCGGCGAGCGGGTCCGGTGGTGCCACGAGCCGGGAAGCCTGCTATCGCCGCAGGCGACCAGGCAAAGACATAACGGTGCCCATAGCGCTTTCATACGGGATATAGCACTCAAATAATGTGTGCGTGGTGGCGGGGCACGAATCGTGACGAACGGGACGCGCGGCGTCCATAGGGGAAAACCCTAGACTGGCGATCCGCGGATGACTCACTTCACCTGCGCGACCTGGTAGATCATGTCGACGTAACCCATGACCGTATCGGTGATGCCCGCGACTTTCGGATTCGTCGACTCCACCACGTAGAACTCGTCGGGCGCGTGTGCACCCGAGCCATAACCGAAGCCGAAGTGGCCTGCAGGCAGTGACAGCGGCGGTCGCGGTGAACACCGCGCCTGGCCAGGATCCGGCCAGTCGCGGAT
Organism: uncultured Gammaproteobacteria bacterium; assembly: GCA_963817195.1. Classification (GTDB taxonomy): domain Bacteria; phylum Pseudomonadota; class Gammaproteobacteria; order Steroidobacterales; family Steroidobacteraceae; genus SCUD01. The sequence continues at coordinate 626,480 of CAWFNJ010000008.1, read as the reverse complement.
TGAGCGTTGCCTTGATTCCCGCCCGCTTGGTACGTCGCGAGCTCCGCGCGAATGATGCGGCTGTCCTCCGCGGTTTCAGTCGGATCGTAGCCGCCGGAGACATTCACCTCGACGTCGCTGAACCCGCGCTTGTCGAGGTGCGCGCGCAGCTTCTCCACCGCTTCCTTGCGCGTCTGATTCGGCACCAGGCGCAGGTCGAGCTTGGCGACGGCGCGTCCCGGCAGGATCGTCTTGCCGCCGGGCCCCGTGTAGCCGGCGACCAGTCCCTCGATGTTGACCGTCGGCTGCGACAGCGAGCCGCTCGAGCGCCTGCCGGTAAGGCAGGTCGTCGATCCAGTGGTCCACACCGAGCAGCTTCTTCTGTTCCTTTTCGTCGCTGTCTGGCCGCGACCTGGGCGATCAGCTCCTTCTCGCGCGGCGTTGAGCGGCGCGCACGTTTTCGAACCAGCCGTCGATCGCCGGTGTATTGCCATCCGGCGTCACCAGCGAATCCAGCGCCTGCACGAGGCGCCAGACCGGGCGAATCGACCGCAGCCTTCTGGCTGGAATGGATGTCCCGCTTCGGACCGCGACCCCACTTGGCGCCGCTCGCCACCAGCTCCAGCTCGACGACGCCCTTGGAGCCCAGGTTGACGGTGACGCCGCCGTTGCTGTCCTGCCAGCTCGCGGGAATGAAGATGCCCTCGGCCTTCTTCAGCGCCGCGAAGACTTCCGGTCGCTGCACGATCTGATGAAAGTTCGGCGAGCCGATCTCCTCCTCGCCTTCGGCGACCAGCACCAGGTTGACCGGCAGCTTCACCTTCGCCGCCCTGCATGGCGTGCAGCGCGGCGAGCAACGTCGGCCTCCGGCCCCTTCTGGTTGACCGCGCCGCGGCCGACGATCGCCTGCCGAACGCCTGGCTTGTCCACGATACGCGCCTCGAGCGGCGGCGAAGACCATTCGGCCGGATCGAACTGCTTGACGTCGTACATGAAGTAGAGCGCGAGCGTGCGCTTGGCGCCGTTGTCCATCGTCGCGAACACGCCGGGATGGCCGTCGGTGGGCACGATCGTGGCCGTGCTCGAAGCCTGCATCGCGCGCGAGGTTCGCCATGTACTCGACGCCTTCCTTCATGTTGCGGTCTTCGGCCGCGATCGAAGGCAGCGCGATCCAGTCCTGGATGCGCTTGATGTCAGCATCGCGGCCCGCTTCCGCGGCCTTGCGGATCGACGGGTATCGCTCGGCAGCCGCCGCTGCGCCCTGCACGCCAAATACCATTGCGCCGGCGCCAGCGAGGGCTGCCGCAGTCATGAACTCGCGACGGTCGATGGGGTCAGCCATTGCTATCCTTCCTAGTTGGGAGCGCAGGATAATACGCGGGCGCGCCGTGCGCCCACGCGGCGATCGTCGGCTTGCCGGTGAGGTGACCGATCTCATTGATCGAGTGCAGAAGTGTGTCGAGGACTTCGCGAACATCGGGGAGCTGCCCAACGTGACCCGTGGCCTGCTGGCTCGGGAATGGCCCGTCGCGGAGGTTCGCAAGGTGCTCGGGGAGAACTTGCTGCGCGTATATGAGAGGGTCTGGCGTACCTAGCGGCGCGTGCTCACCACCCCACGGCCTGCCCATCCTTCCCGAAATCCGATCCCGCTCGATAGTACCCGTTCACCGGCGACCGCCCATCCGCGGCTGCCGGCGCTTTCGTCTGCGCATCCGGCGTAAACAGGATCGCCTGATACCCGCCCATCGGGCGCCTGTTGGAAGCGCTGACGTCGTGCCCCATGGCCTGGAGCCGTGCGCCCACCAATTCGTACAGCGGCGACTCCATCTGCAGCGAGTTGTTCAACTGCGTATGCCGGAATCTCGCCATGTCGCCGGCGGCCTGGATGTTCGCGCCCAGATCCAGGATATCCACGAGCACCTGCATGTGACCTTGCGCCTGCATGTCGCCGCCCATGAGCTGCAGCGCCATCACCGGCTGGCGGTCGCGCATCACGAAGGCCGCGGCCAGCGTGTTGAACGGCCGCTTGCCGGGCGCCAGGGCGTTCGGGCTCTTTGGATCCAGTGAGAACAGCCCGCCACGATTGTGGAGCACGAAGCCGTAGCCGGGGATGGTGATGCCCGAGCCGAACGAGGCGTAATTGCTGTTCACCCAGGAGACCATGTTCCCCCACCGGTCCGCGGTGGACAGCACGATGGTGTCCCCGCCGTGGTCCGGCGCCTGCGCGGCGAGGATGCTCGACGCGCGGCGCGGATCGATTCTCGAGCACTGGGATTCGGCGTGCTCCGGCGACAGAAGGCGGGTCAGGGGTACCTCGACGAATGCCGGATCGCCGTTGTAGGCAAACAGGTCGGCGTAAGCGAGCTTCTTGGCCTCGATGAGCATGTGCCAGTACAGGGGATCGGTCGGGCCCAGATCCGCCAGCGATCGGCCCGTCAGCTTGGGCACGCAGGCCGCGAGAATGTTGAGCGCTTCGTTCGCGGCCCAGCCCTGTGACGGCGCCGGCAGCTCGAGAATCTCGTGGCCGCGGTACCGGCTGGAGGCGGGCTGCGACCACTTGCCTCGGTACGCGGCGAGATCGGCGAGCGTGAGCTTGCCGCCGAGGGCGTTGGACTTGGCGACGATCGCCTCGGCGATCTCGCCTCGATAGAAAGCCTCGACTCCGTCCTTCTGCAGGATTCTGAAAGTCCGCGCCAGCTCGCGATTGCGGAAGAGCTGGCCCACTTCGGGGCGCTTGCCCGCGGGATACCAGACGGCGACGGAGTCGGGGTCGAGACTGGTGCAACAGGCCCGCAGCGGCGTCGCCATGGGCAGCTCCCACTCTGCGCGCGTGCGCTGGGAGATAGGGAACCCATTCTCGGCGTAGTCCACCGCCGGCTCGAGCGCTTCCTCGAAGCTCATCGTGCCGAATCTCGCGAGCACCTCCGCCCAGCCCCACGCCGCACCCGGAACCGTCACCGTCAGGATTCCGCCGCGAGGCATGCCGGATCCGGGCCCGAAGTTCTTCGGGTCGGCCTCGTAGCCCAGTGACTTCATCGAGGCCAGCGTTTGCGCTGCCGGCGCGACGCCGCTGGCATCCAGCACGTGGACGCTGCGGTCCTTGGCGATGTAGATGATGGCGAAGAGATCGCCCGCGAGACCGACGTTCATCGGCTCCACGACATTGAGTGTGGCGGCGGTTGCGACCGCTGCATCGATCGCATTGCCGCCCTGCATGAGGATCCTCAGCCCCGCCTGCGCAGCAAGCGGCTGGCTGGTGGCGACGACGCCATTGCGTGCCATGACCTCGGACCGCGTCTGCTGCAGCCAGCCCTCACCCCGCTCGCCGCGAACGGCGCTGCACGCCGGAGGATTGGTCGCCGGGTCGTTGCATGTCGACAGTGCGGGAGTCTGCGCCAGCACGCTGATGGGGTACGACAAAAGCGCCACGAGAATCGATGGCCATCGCATTTCAGGCTCTCCCGTCATGCCGGTTTCGTGCCGCCGAGTGTAGCGCCGGTCAGAGCACGGGGCGTGTCGGCGAGAACCCGGGCGCGGCGCGCCCCGACAGTGCCCGCCCGCAGCGCGGTGACGCGCAGCTTGCCGGCCAAGTGTCGCTCCCGGCTACTCAAAAGCGGGGAGTCGGCCCCGTGGAAAAGGGAACAGCCCCTACGCGATTGCCGCCCGCTGCACCTTCTGCGGCTGCGACACACCGTAGCCCTGCGCGTAGTCGACCCCGAGGCCGCGCAGGACCTCGATGATCTCCGCGTTCTCGGCCCACTCGGCGATGGTCTGCTTGCCGGTGAGGTGACCGATCTCGTTGATCGAGCGGACCATCTCGCGGTCGATCGGGTCGTGCAGCACGCCCTTGACGAAGCTGCCGTCGATCTTCAGGAAGTCGACCGGGAAGTGCTTCAGGTAGCCGAACGACGACAGGCCCGTGCCGAAGTCGTCGAGCGCGAACCTGCAGCCGAGCTCCTTGAGCGCCTGGATGAAGCGGCTCGCCTGCGAGAAGTTCGCGATCGCCGCGGTCTCGGTGATCTCGAAGCAGATCTTGCTGCCGTCGATGCCGCTCCGGTGGAACTGCTCGATCACGTAGGGCAGGAACTTGTCGTCGCCGAGGCTCTGGCCGGACAGGTTGATCGAGCACATCGTGAGCCGCTTGCGCTCGTCTGCTTCCGAGACCAGCCAGCGGAACGCGCTGTCTATGACCCAGCGATCGATCGACGGCGTGATGCCGTAGCGCTCGGCTGCGGCGATAAACTGGTCGGGCGCCACGATCTTGCCGCTCTCGTCCCGCATGCGCAGCAGCAGCTCGAAGTGCTCGCCCGCGTCCTCCTGCTGCAGCGGCAGGATGGTCATTCGGAACAGCTCGAAGCGCGATTCCTCGAGCGCGTTGTTGATGCGCGCCGCCCACTGCATCTCGCGGCGACGACGCATCAGGTCGATGTCGTTTTCCTCGAAGCAGTGTACGCGGTTGCGGCCGGACTCCTTGGCGGCGCCGCAGGCCGAATCGGCCGCGGACAGCACCGAGGCGACGTCCTCGTTGTCGGCCGTGATCGGCACCACGCCGATCGAGCAGCCGAGGCGGAATGTCCGGTCCTCCCAGGTGTAGCGGAAGTTCCGGATCGCCTCGCGCAGCGACTCCGCGGTGCGCAGAGCCTCCTCGAGCGAGCAGCTCTCCAGCAGCACGCCGAACTCGTCGCCGCCGAGCCGCGCGAGCGTGTCGCGCCAGCGCACCTTCGACTTCAGCAGCGCGCCGACCTGTCCCAGCAGCGCGTCGCCGGCCGAGTGGCCGCAGGTGTCGTTGACGATCTTGAACTGGTCGATGTCGATGTAGCAGAGCGCGTACGAGGTCTCGCGCGCCTTGGCGCTCTTCAGCGCCCGCTCGAGCCGCGTCTCGAACTCGCGCCGGTTGACCAGCCCGGTCAGCACGTCGTGGCTCGCGTGGTACGAGAGGCGCCGGTTCAGCTCGCGCGACTCGGAAACGTCGTGGAACACCAGCACGCCGCCGGTGACGGTGCCGGTGCCGTCGCGGATCGGCGAGGCCGTGCTCTCGATGTAGAGCTCGTTGCCGTCCTTGCGGATCAGCAGCATCGGCCGCACCGACTTGATGGAGCGGATGCGCCGCACCGCCACGGCCAGCGGGTTCTCGAGCGGCTCGCAGGTCTCCTCGTGGAACGCGCGGAAGATCTCGTCGATCGTGCGGCCGAGGCTGTCCTCGAGCCGCCAGCCAGTCAGCTCCTCGGCCACCGGGTTCAGGTACTCGACGCGGCCGTGCGCGTCGCAGGTAATCACGCCGTCGCCGATCGACTGCAGAGTGATCTGGGCGCTCTCCTTCTCCCGGAACAGCGCCTCCTCGTAGAGCTTGCGCTCGGTGATGTCGAGCTCGACGCCGATCAGTCGCCGGAGCCGCCCCTGGTCATCGACGCGCGCACAGGCACGCCCGATGACCCATCGCCATTCCCCATCGGTGTGCTTGAGGCGATGGACGCTTTCGAACATCGGCGTCTTGCCGGCGATGTGGTCGCGCATCGCGGCCGACACTCGCGCCAGGTCCTCGGGGTGCACCATGCGGTGCCAATCGGGCGAGGTGATCACGTCGCCTTCGGCGAAGCCGAGCATCCCTTTCCAGCGCGGCGAGAACCAGGTGTGGTTGGTCTGCGCGTCGTAGTCCCAGAGCCCGTCGTTCGCGCAGGGCAGCGCCATCTCCTCGCGCTCCTGCATGTCCGCGAGCCGGTCGGCGAGCGCGACCTTCTCGAGGCCGCAGGCGAGGCTCGTGCCGACCAGCTTGAGCAGCAGGTGCAGGTTGACGTCCCAGCCGTCGCGGGGCGACGAGGAAACGAAGGCGAGGAAACCGCGCACCGTGCCCTGCACGGCGAACGCGATCAGCAGCAGCGAGCGGATGTCGAGCCCGGCCAGGCGCTCGGCGTCGCCTACCTGCTCGGCGCGCGCGCTGACCGTGTCGCGAATCTCGAGGATGCGCACGTGTTCGAGTCGCGAGCGGATCCAGGGCAGGACCTCGAGCGACTCGCCCTTCAGGACCTCCGGCCGGCACTGCGCGAACGGGCCCTTGGCGGTCGCGATCGAGTCGATGCGCTGGCCGTGGCCGTCGAGCAGCGCAAGGAACACGGCGTCGGTACCGGTCGCCTCGCGCAGGATGTCCAGGCTCTGGCGGATCACCGCATCGGCGTTGCCGGCGGTGATGTTCTGGAAGTCGACGGCGATCTTGGTGCACGCAAGATCGATGCCAAGCGGCGGCCGGTCTGGCCGCGGCTGCCACAGCTTCGAGGACAGTACCTCTGACGCCGTGAACTCGGGCAATGATTCGCCTTGCACCTGCGGCACCCCGATGGGCTCCCCCTGTTGTCGAGGCAGTCTCTCAGCGCGATACCGGCGGTCACAGGAACCAGTTAACGAAACCCGCCGGCCTGCCCGTCCGCGACTTGCGCCAGATTGTGTCAGAAACGTTTAGGAATGCAAGGTAACCGTCTGTATTTCTTATATTCCTTATGTCAATCCGGCGGGCGGATGAAACCCGACTTCACGATGTGCGGGTTGCCATCGGCATCGCGCTGGACCTTCCAGCGCCGGTAGTTCCACAACCAGTCGGGGGGCCGCTCGCGGGTCACTCGCTCGACCGCGCCCGCATAGCGCTCGATCAGCGCGCCGGGGGCGAGCTCCTCCCCCGCCTTCGCGATCGGCACGAAGTCCATGCAGTAATGGCCGCGCGAGTCGCGGCGCATCGCCACGTAGAACACCGGCAGCTTGCCGCTGCGCGCAATCGCCTCCGGCCCCACGAAGAAGGCCGTGTCGAGGCCCATGAACTGCGTGAAGTACCGGACACCCGAGGAAGTAGGCGCCTGGTCCGTGACCATCCCGATCATGCGCGCAGGGCCGCGGTAGCGCATCACGCGGATCAGCAGCCGCTTGGCCGTGATCATCTCGGCCCCGAAGCGCGAGCGGATGGTCAGCATCAGGCTGTCGCCCCAGCGCCCTTTCAGGGGCTTGTAGGCCGCCTGCATCGGGTGGCCAAAGCCGATGCTGAGCTTCAGCAGTGCCCATTCCCAGTTGCAGTTGTGCGAGGTCACGATCACGACAGACTGGCCGGCATCGAGGGCTGCGCGGACCGGCCCGTCGTTTTCGAAGCGCACCCGGCGATCGACCTCTTCCGGCTTCATCGTCACGGCCTTGACGATCTCGACCGAGACGTCGGCGAAGTTCCGGTAGAAGGCGCTGCGCGTCTCACGGAGCCAGGCGTCGTCGCGCTCCGGGAAGCAGGCCCGGAGCTGCATGTCGATGATGTCGCGGCGCGCGCGGAAAACGTGGTCCATGAGGAAGGCGAGCACGCTCGCGAAGCCGTACCACGCGGGCAACGGGAGCGACGACAGCAGCCGCAGCCACCACGGGAAGCGCTCGAAGGGCTCGCGGTGCTCGAGGTCCGCGGCGCGCTTGCGGAACCGCTGGTGGCGGACCTTCTTGATCTCGGCCGGTAAGCGCATGTCGCGGGCAGCTTACCGAATCCGCGGCGCCGGGGGCACCGCGGATTCGGCGGCGCCCGCGGCGCGCGCGGCTAGAAGGTGCCGCGGAAGGTCAGGATGTACGAGGGATCCGATTCCTCGTTCTGGTGAATGGTCGTGACCGGCGTGCCGGCCTCGAGCTGCTCGACCGACTCGTAGACGCGCGCGATCTCGTCCTTCTCGCCGTCCAGCAGGTTCTGGGCTGCGAGGCGCACGACGAAGCGCTCGGCGAAGGTCTTCTCGACGAAGAACTCGAGGTTGCCGTCGTACTCGACGTCCGTCACTTCCTTGGCCTCGGCGCTCACGTTGACCCACTCCTGCGCAGGGCCGAGCTTCTGGTAGCTGGCGCCCCAGGTGAAGCCGGAGTTCCCGATCAGGTGGTCGAAGCCGAGGTTGTAGATGTAGTCGGGCTGCAGCGAGAACGGCCGGTCGACCGGGAAGTTCTCGTTCGCGTCGCGGATCTCCGAGTCGATCCACGTGTAGTTCGCGAACACGTGCAGGTTCTCGCTGATGAACGAAACCGGCGTGCTGAGGTCGAGCTCGGCGCCGTAGATCTCGCCTTCGTTCGGGTTGTTGACCCAGACCGTTGCCTCGATGTCCTCGTTCACGAACTCCTGGAAGATCTCGTTGACGCCGTCCGGCACGCCGTCGAGCTCGATCTTGTCGCTCACGTCGCGGTAGAAGAAGTTGAGGCCGACGATCGCGTCCTCGCCCGGCAGCTCGAAGTCGGCGCCCGCGTCGAATCCGAGCGCGGTCTCCTGATCGAGCGTCGGGTTGCCGAGGATGCTCTCCTCGTCGTCGATGAGCAGCGTCGGGTTCAACTGGTCGAAGCTAGGCCGGCGCACGGTGCGCGCGACCGACAGGCGAACCTGCGTGGCGTCCGTGACGTCCCAGCGGTAGTGCGCGCTCGGGTTGAACTCGAAGGTGTCCTCCGTGACGTTGACCTGGTTGCCGTTGATGATGAGGCCGATCGGCCGCAGCTCGTCGGCCGCCTCGGCAAGCGCATCGGAGACCGTCGAATCGATCTCGAGATGCGTGAACTCGCCGCGACCGCCGACCTCGAGGGTCGAGCTCGAGAAATCCATGGTCCATTTCACGAGGCCGTTTACGCGCTGGTCCTTGGCGTCGAACAGGGAGAGCGCGTCGTCGTTCTCCTCGAGCACGCCGTCGTCCATCTCGAACACGCGGAAGGAGAAGTCGCGGCTGCGGTCGGAGCCCTCGATGCCGAACTTCAGCTTTGAGCCCGAGAAATCGTAGGTGACCGACGATCTGAGCGAGAGCTCCGCATCATCCGCGTCGGTATGCTCCTCGCCGTCGAGGAACTCGGGATCCCTGAGGTTCTCGGCGTTGTGCGGCACGTCGGCGAACAGGTCGATGATGTCCTGGTCGGATTGCTCAAGAAACGCAAGCAGGCTATCGGCGTCGGAGATACCCGCGTCGTCGAAGTCGAAGTTCAGGTCGTCCACCCAATTGCTCTCGACCGACTCGAACTCCGTTTCGTCGTAGCCGAGCTCGATGTCCCAGGTATGGCCGTCGCCGAAGCTCGACTCGTAGCCGGTCACGGCGCCGTAGTTCGTCTCGCGGAAGGCGTCGAGCTGGTTGGCCTGCTCCGCCTCCGCCTCGAACTCGCCGTCGTCGTCCTCGGCCGCGAACTCACGGCCGATCTCGGTTTCTTCGCGGTCCGTGTCCATGTAGAAGCCGCTCAGGAACCACTCGCCTCCGTCGCCGACCTTGGCGCGCAGGTCGCCGGTCCAGGCGATGTCCTCGCTCTCGCGCTCGTCCGGATCCTCGACCACGGCTGCGAACGCCGGCTCGGGGCCGCCCTCGCCGTCAAGCGCGCGCTCGAGCTCGGTCGCCGCCTTGCGGTTGAAGCGCTTTTGGTAATTGAGCGAGGTGTTCCATTCGAAGCGGTCCCCGGCGTCGCCGTAGGACAGGAATGCGCTCGGGTTCGTCTCGCCGTCGTTGTAGTAGGCGCCGAGCCGGTAGACGCCTCCGGTCAGCTGGGCGCCCTCCTTCAGGATGATGTTGAGCGTGCCGCCGATGCCCTGGCTGTCCATGTCGGCCGACGGGCTGCGGATGATCTCGACGCGCTCGACCAGCTCGGCCGGGATGCGGTCCACCGTCACCGTGTTGTCGTTCGTGGCGCCGGTGACGCGGCGGCCGTTCACCAGCACCTGCGTGTATTCGCTGCCGATGCCGCGCAGCGAGGGCTCCGCGTATTCGCCGATGTCGCTCTGGAAGCTGACGCCGGGCACGCGCTTCATCATGTCGCCGACTGAGAGCGGCTCGAAGCGCTGGAAGAAGGCCTCGTCGTAGGAAAGGATCGGTGCCGGCGTATCCACCCGGTTACGAGCGTTGACGCGCCTAGCCAGCACCTCGATTTCAGTGAGCGCCGGTTGGGCTACGGGCGCCTCAGCCCCCTGCTGGGCCAGCACGACCGTCGGCAGAGCCGCGAGGCTCATGCTGATGGCAACCGAAATTCGCGAACGCGCCGCAATAGTCTTCATCGATAAACCCCCTCGGGTATGGCCGGTACTGGCCGGCGTTACCGGCCTCAGGGCGAATTCTGCGGATCGAACATAACGATCCGGCGACAGTATAGAACGAAATTTTTGTTCTCTTCAATACATGAAAATTTTGTTCTATACTCGCTCGTGTTCCGCCGTCGTGGAATATCTGTTCGAAACTTGAAACGATCGGGGTCGCACCCATGAGCGAGGCCCTGGCCCGGCGGGCAGAGAATGCCGTGACGGCCCGAAACAACGTCGAAGCGCTGCGCGCTCGCATCGTCCAGCGTTACGAAGACCTCTCACCCCGCCTGAAGCAGGTCGCGGCCTACGCGCTCGAGCACCCGAACGACATCGGCCTCGAGACGCTAGCCGTGATTGCCAAGCGCTGCAAGGTGCAGCCCTCCACTATCGTGCGCTTCGCCAAGACCTTCGGGTACGACGGCGCGAGCGACATGCAGAAGCTGTTCCGCGACGAACTGCTGTCGCTGGCGCCCAGCCCGAGCTATGCCGAGCGCATCCGGCAGTTCAACGAGCGCGCCGGCGACGGCGCCGCACAGTCGCCTTCGGAACTCATGCACGGGTTCGTGCAGGGCAACATCGCGGCGCTCCAGCACCTCGACGAGACCACGCGCCAGGCGGACCTCGAACGCGGCGTCGCCCTGATTGCCGAAGCCAAGGCGGTATACCTGGTCGGCCTCAGGCGCTCGTTCCCGGTCGCGGCCTACCTCGCCTATGCGCTGCGCCACACCGACAAGCCCACCTACCTCGTGGACGGCCTCGCCGGGATGATCGAGGAACAGAGCTCGATGATGGGCCCCGGAGACCTCCTGATCGCCACCAGCTTCCGGCCGTATGCGCAGCAGGCCGGCGATATCGTCAACGGCGCCGCCGACCGTGGCGCGCGGGTAATCGCGATCAGCGACAGCCGGCTTTCCCCGATCGCGCGTCGTGCCGATCTCTGCTTCGAGGTCAAGGACGCGGAATTCCGCAAGTTCCGCTCGCTGACCGCCTCCCTTTGCCTCGCGCAGACCCTGGTCATCGGCTACGGGTTCCAGCTCACGGCCCGCGACCCGGGCACCGCCCAGTCATGAAGTCCTTTGCGCTGTTCGGTGCCGGCCGCATCGGCCGGATCCACGCGGCGAACATCGCCGCGCATGCCGGCGCGAATCTCAAGTATGTCGTCGACGTTGACGCGGCTGCCGCCGCGAGTATCGCCGCGAGCGCAGGCGCCGCCGTCGCCGACACGAGGTCCGTGCTCGCCGATGCCGGGGTGGATGCGCTCCTGGTCGCGAGCCCGACTGACACGCACGCGGACCTGATCGAGGCCGGCGCCGCCGCGGGCAAGGCGATCCTCTGCGAGAAACCGGTAGACCTCGACGTGGCGCGCGCCCGGGCAGCCGTCGCGGCGGCCGAGCGCGCCGGCATCCTGCTCGCCATCGGCTTCAACCGGCGCTACGACCCCTCGTTCCGGCGCATCCGCCAAGGCATCGACGACGGTGAGATCGGCGCAGTCGAGTCCGTGCTAATCGTGAGCCGCGACCCGTCGCCGCCGCCGGTCTCCTACGTACAGCGCTCCGGAGGCATGTTTCGCGACATGTCCATCCACGATCTCGACATGGCGCGCTGGCTGCTCGGCGAAGAGCCGGTCGAGGTCACGGCCCACGGCAGCTGCCTCGTGGACCGGGGCATCGGCGCGGCGGGCGACATTGACACGGCGGCGGTGACGCTCCGCACTGCCGGCGGCCGGATCGCGCAGATCGCGAACTCGCGGCGCGCCGTTTTCGGCTATGACCAGCGCATCGAAGTATGCGGCGCGCGCGGCATGCTCGCGGCCGGTAATCGCCGCGCAACGTCGGTAGAACGCGCCACGGCCACGGGTTACCAGAGCGATCCCGCCCTGCCCTTCTTCCTCGAACGCTACGCCGACGCTTACCGGCTGGAACTGGATGCCTTCGTGCGCCGCCTGCATGGCCAGGCCGCCGACCTCGTATCGGGAGCGGACGGCGTCCGCGCCCTCGAGATCGCCGACGCCTGCGACCGCTCGCTGCGCACGCGCGCCACAGTTCTCCTGGAGTCCCGTACATGAAGCAATATCGGGTCGGCCTGATCGGCAGCGGCTACATCGGCCGTGCCCATGCCATCGCTCTGCAGGCCGTCGGCGCCGTGTTCCCGGACGTCGCCGCGCCGATTTGCGAGCTGCTCGCGGACCGCGACGCCGCGGCGGCAGCCAAGTCTGCCGCGGCGGTGGGCTTTCGCCGCTCGACGGGTGACTGGCGCGAGCTGGTTGCGGACCCCGCGATCGACGTCGTGGACATATGCTCGCCGAACTACCTGCACCGCGAGATGGCGCTCGCCGCCATAGCCGCGGGCAAGCACATCTGGTGCGAGAAGCCGCTCGCGCTCGACGCATCCGAAGCGCGCGAGGTCGCCGAGGCCGCCGCGCGCGCCGGCGTCGTGCACTTGATCGGCTTCAACTATTCCTGCAATCCGCTGATCCGGGTCGCGCAATCGATGATCGCGTCCGGGGACGTCGGCAAGGTCCTTGGCTTCAGCGGGCGCTACTTCGAAGACTACATGGCGGACCCCGCCGTGCCGCACAGCTGGCGCTGCGAGCGCCGCCTTGCGGGCGCGGGCGCGCTGGCCGACCTTGGCTCGCACCTGATCGACATGGCGGAAGTCCTGCTCGGCCCGATCGAGCGGGTGTTCGCCAGCCTCGAGACCGTGCACACGCGGCGCCGCGTGCCCGCGACCGGCGAGATGCTGCCGGTCGAGAACGAGGATATCGCCCGTGGCTTCGTGCGCTTCGCGCGCGGTGCTGGCGGCAGCTTCGAGATCAGCCGCGTGGCAACCGGCTTCAAGTGCGGCCTCGCGTTCACGGTCTTCGGCAGCGCCGGAAGCCTCACCTTCGACCAGGAGCGAATGAACGAGCTGCGCTTTTATTCGGGCGCGGATTCCGCCGGCCGGCGCGGGTTCCGCACCATCCTGGCGGGGCCCGAACATCCGGACTACGCGCATTTCTGCCCGGCGCCGGGGCATGGCCTCGGCATCAACGACCTGAAAGTGATCGAAGCGCGCAACCTCCTGCGCGCGATCGCGGACGGCACGCCGGCGCGGCCCGGCTTCGACGTCGGCTTGCGCGTGCAGCGCGTGATGGAGGCGATGGAGCGCTCGCACGCAAGCGGCGCCTGGACGGACGTCTGAGGAGTTTCGCGCCATGGACATGCTCATCTCAAAGCATCGCGAGGGATTCAAGCCCGGCTTCACGCCGGTCACGACGGCTGGCGAGGCCGGCGACTTCACCGGCATCTCCTTCGGCGTGCTGAGGCTCCGTGCGGGCGAATCGCACATCGCAACGCTTTCCGGCGAGACGGCATTCCTGTTGATGGAAGGCCGCGTCGCCGGCCAGTTGGGCGGGCTGTCGTTCGAGCTCTCGCGCGGCTCGCTGTTCGACGACTCGCCGGCATGCCTGCACGCCGCCGGCGGCACGCCCGTGGAGATCCGGGCGAAATCCGACGCCGAGTTCACGGTGTACTCCTGCGAGAACCCGGCGACTTTCATGCCGCGCGTGTTCCGCCCGGGCGACGTTGCCGACGAGCGCCGCGGCGAGGGCCAGGTGGGCGGACGCTGCCTGCGGCTCGTTCGGACGATATTCGACGCGCGCAACTCCGCACCGGAGGTGCGCCTCGTTCTCGGCGAGGTGGTCACGTTGCCCGGCGGATGGTCGAGCTACCCGCCGCATCACCACCCGCAGCCGGAGATTTACCACTACCGCTTCACGCATCCGCAGGGCTTCGGCCACGCCGAGCACGGTGAGGACGTCTTCAAGGTGCGCCAATTCGACACGGTCACGATCCGGGCCGGCAACGACCATGCGCAGGCGGCGGCTCCCGGTTACGGCATGTACTACGCCTGGGTGATCCGCCACCTGCCCGGCCAGCCCTACGACGTGCCCGAGTTCACCGCGGAGCACGCGTGGACCATGCAGCCCGGTGCGAAGATCTGGGAGCCGCCCCCGGCCGGCGGCAAGGCGCCGGCGAAGCACAAGTGATGGCGGCGATCGACTTCATCTGCCTCGGCCGCGCGGCCGTCGACCTCTACGGCCTCGAGCGCGGCACGCGCCTGGAGGACGCGCAGCACTTCGCCAAGTACCTCGGCGGCTCGTCAGGCAACGTCGCCGTCGGCCTGTCGCGCCTCGGGCTCCAGGTCGCGATGCTGACGCGCGTCGGCGACGAACACATGGGCCGCTTCGTGCGCGAGGCGCTCGCCGCCGAAGGGGTGGACGTCGCCGCCGTGAAGACCGATCCGAACAGGCTGACGGGCTTCGTCCTGCTTGGCATCCAGAGTGCAGAAAACTTCCCGCACATTTTTTTCCGCGAGAACTGCGCGGATATGGGCCTCGAGCCGGCGGATGTCGACGCGGCACCTTTTGCATCCGCACGTGCGCTGGCGATCACAGGCACGCATCTCTCCACGGAAGGCGTGCGCGCCGCCGCGCGGCGCGCCATCGCGCTGGCGAAGAAGCACGGCCTGCGCGTTGTTCTCGACATCGACTACCGGCCGGTGCTTTGGGGCCTTGCCGGGCACGGTGGCGGCGCGGAGCGCGAGCAGGCTTCGGCGGCCGTCACCCACGAGATCCAGGCTTTCCTGCCGGACTGCGACCTCGTGGTCGGCACTGAGGAGGAAATCCGGGTCGCCGGCGGCGGCGCGAGCGCGCTCGAGGCGCTGGTCGCAATCCGCCGCAAGACCACGGCGACTATCGTGATGAAGCGTGGCGTCACCGGCTGCGTGGTGTTCGAGGGCACGATTCCGGCGAGCGTCGAGCAGGGTCTCGTGGTCGGCGGCTTCCCAGTCGAGGTCCTCAACGTGCTTGGCGCTGGCGATGCCTTTCTGTCCGGTTACCTGAGCGGCTGGATCGAGAACCTGCCTGCGGCGCACTGCGGCCGGCGCGGCAATGCGGCCGGCGCGATCGTCGTCACCCGCCACGGCTGTACGCCGGCCATGCCCACGCGCGCCGAGCTCGACGAATTCATGGGCCGCGCCGCGACGCCGGCGCGCCCGGACCAAGACTCGCGCATCGCGGCGCTGCACCGCGCGACGACCACGCTGCCGCTTGCGGGAGACCTGTGCGTGCTCGCCTTCGACCACCGGCGCCAGCTCGAGCAGATGGCGGCGGCCGCCGGCGCCGACTATGCGCGCATCGCGGACTTCAAGGCGCTGATCGCCGAAGCGCTGCTGTCCGTCGCTGCGACTCCGCGCCCCGGAACCCGGCTGGGCGCAATCGTGGACAGCCGCCACGGCGGCAAGGCGCTAGCGCGCCTGGCGACTAGCGGCGCGTGGATCGGTCGCCCGGTCGAGCTGCCTGCCTCGCGGCCGCTCGAATTCGAGACGCGCTCCGGCGTCGGGCTCGAGCTCCTCGCCTGGCCGCGCCGTCACGTGATCAAGTGCCTGGTCAACTACCATCCGGCCGATTCGGTCGAGCTCCGGCTGGCGCAGGAGGCGCGACTCGCCGAGCTTGCCGACGCGGCATCCATGCTCGAGCGCGAGCTGCTGATCGAGGTGATTTGCGGTGGCCCGGGTCGCGCGGTGGACGCGCGCACGACGGCGACCGTGCTGCGGCGGTTCTACCACCTCGGCCTGCGACCGGCCTGGTGGAAGCTCGAGGCGCAGCCCGCGGAGTCCTGGGGCGAGCTCGCCGATATCATTGCCGCCAGCGACCCGCTCTGCCACGGCGTGCTGCTGCTCGGGCTCGATGCCAGCGAAGAGCAGGTCGCCCAGTCCTTCGACGTCGCCGCCGGTCACCGGGTCTGCCGCGGCTTCGCGATCGGCCGCACGATCTTCGGCCCGCCCGCGCGGGACTGGCTTGCGGGCAAGATCGACGATGCCACGGCGGTCGCGCGCGTCGCCGCCGGATATGCGCGCATGATCGAGCAGTGGCGGCGGCGGCGCCCAGCCGCAGCCGCGGCGTGAGATCGAAATGAACACGATTCGCCTGACGATGGCCCAGGCGCTGGTTCGGCACCTTGCCGCGCAGCGCAACCGCACCGCCGACGGCAGCGAGCCGCTGTTTCACGGCGTGTTCGCGATCTTCGGGCACGGCAATGTCGCCGGCCTCGGCGAGGCGCTGGCTGCGAACCGCAAGTCGCTGCCGACTTTCCGGGCGCACAACGAGCAGGCCATGGCGCATGCCGCGATCGCCTTCGCCAAGGCCAATCATCGCCGGCGCATGATGGCCTGCACGACCTCGGTGGGCCCCGGCGCGACCAATCTCGTCACCGCCGCGGCGCTCGCGCATGTGAATCGCCTGCCGGTGCTGCTGCTGCCGGGTGACACCTTCGCAGGACGCCAGCCTGATCCAGTGTTGCAGCAAGTCGAGCGCTTCGACGACCCGACGGTCACCGCCAACGACTGCTTGAAGCCAGTGTCGAGGTTCTGGGACCGCATCACGCGCCCGGAGCAGCTTCTCGCCTCGCTGCCGCAGGCGATCGCCGTACTGCTCGATCCCGCCGACTGCGGGCCGGTGACGCTCGCGCTGCCGCAGGACGTGCAGGCCGAGGCCTGCGACTATCCGGAAACCTTCTTCGCGGAGCGCGTGCACACCATCGAACGGCCGCGGCCCGACCGTGCGCGGCTCGACGAGGCTCTGCGGCGGATCAAGGCCGCACGCCGGCCTCTCATCGTCGCCGGCGGCGGCGTGCACTACTCGGAAGCAACCGAGGCCGTCGCCGAGTTTGCCGCGCGGCACGGCATCCCGGTCGCCGAGACCCAGGCGGGCAAGGGCACGCTCGCATTCGACCATCCCGCCAATGCCGGCGGCCTTGGAGTCACAGGCTCTGCGGCCGCCAACCGGCTGCTGGCGGAATCCGACCTCGTGCTCGCGCTCGGCACGCGCCTGCAGGATTTCACCACCGGCTCCGGCAAGCTGATCCGCGACTTCGACGATCGCCTGGTGTCGATCAACGTGGCGCGCCATGACGCGATCAAGCGCGGCGCGCTCGGCGTGCGCGGCGACGTGCTCGCAACACTCGGCGAGCTCGGTCCCGGGCTCGCCGGCTGGGCGGCCGAGCCCGACTGGCGAGAGCGCACGCGCGCCCTGGTCGCCGAGTGGAATGGGGTTGTCGACGCCGCGACGCGCCCAGGTACGGGCCTGCCGACTGATGCGCAGGTGCTCGGCGCGGTCAACCGCGCGCTCGGCAGGGGCGCGACCGTCGTATGCGCTGCCGGAGGACTCCCGGGCGAGCTGCACAAGCTCTGGCGCTGTGCCGAGCCCGGCAGCTATCACCTCGAGTACGGCTATTCCTGCATGGGCTACGAGATTGCCGGCGGGCTCGGCGTGAAGATGGCGGACCCCGCGCGTACCGTTGCCGTGCTGCTCGGCGATGGCAGCTACCTGATGATGAACTCGGAGATCGCGACCTCGGTCGCCAGCGGCCATCCGCTCCTGGTCGTGCTCTGCGACAACCGCGGCTTCGGCTGCATCCACCGGCTGCAGCGCGCGACCGCCGGCGAGCCACACAACAACCTGTGGAAGGACTCGTTTCCCGCCGAAACGCCGGTCGACTTCGTGGCGCATGCCCGCGCGCTCGGCGCGGACGCCCTGAAGGTCGCGGACATCGCCGCACTCGAGGCCGCCGTCGCGAAGGCGCGCGGAGCCGCGCGCACGACCGTGCTCGTGATAGAGACCGATCCGCAGAGCGGCACGGCCGCGGGCGGCGCGTGGTGGAACGTGCCGGTGGCGGAAGTCTCGGAAGATGCACGCGTGCGCGCCGCCCATGCGGCCTGGCAGCGCGCCATAGACGAAGACGGCGGCTCATGAGCGTCCGCCTCGGCATCAACCCGCTCACCTGGACGATCGACGACCTGCCCGAAGTCGGCGGCGAGACGACGCTCGAAACCTGCCTCGCCGAGGCGCGGGCCGCGGGCTTCGAGGGCGTCGAGCTCGGCTGCAAGTTCCCGCGCACCGCGCCGGAGCTCCGGGCTGCGCTCGCGCCGCATGGCCTCGCGCTGGTCTCGGGCTGGTACAGCACCGCGCTCGTGTTGCGCGACGCGGAGGCGGAGTTCGAAGCCATGCGCCCGCACCGCGAGCTCCTCGCCGCGCTCGGCTGCAAGGCGGTCGTGGTGGCGGAGACGACGCGCTGCATCCACGGCGACCGCCGCGCGCGGCTATCGCAGCGGCCCGTGCTCGCTGCGGCCGACTGGCCACGCTTCGCCGAGCGCCTCGAGGAACTCGGCGCGCGGCTGCAGGAAACCGGGCTCACGCTCGCCTACCATCACCACATGGGCACGGTGGTGCAGACCGAAGACGAAGTGGACCGGCTGATGGATGCCTGCGACGAGACGGTCTCGCTCCTGCTCGACACCGGCCACCTGACTTTCGCCGGCGGCGACCCGGTGCGCGCCGCGACCCGCCATGCCGCGCGCATCGCGCACGTGCACTGCAAGGACATCCGCCGCCCGGTGCTGCAGCGCAGCCTCAACCGCGACACGAGCTTCCTCGATGCCGTGCTCGACGGCGTATTCACGGTGCCCGGCGACGGCTGCGTGGACTACCCGGCCGTGCTCGCGCCGATCGCGCGCGCGAAGTACCGCGGCTGGCTGGTGGTCGAGGCGGAACAGGACCCGGCAGTTGCGCCCTCCGCCCACTACGCCGGCCTCGGCTACCGGAACCTGCGCCGCTTCGCAGACGCCCAGGCCTGGGCGTGACGTTGCGCTTCGGGCGCCGCGGGTTCGTCGGCTCGACGCTCGCGACGGCACTGCTGCGTCCGCTGCGCGCGTTCGCGGCGGCTCCCGGTTATCCGCGGCTCATGGAAGGCCCGATGATCGGCGCTACCACAGCCCGTTCGGTGACATTCTGGGGCCGCGCCAGCGGAGAATTCGACGTGGTGGTCGAGTACTCGACCGACCGCAACCTTCAGGGCGCCGTGCAGAGCGCTCCGGTTCGCGCCACGGCCGCGGATGACCACACGGTGCGCATTACCGTCACAGGACTCGCGCCTGCGACGCGCTATTACTACCGGCTGCTGGTGGACGGCGTTCCGGACCGGTACCGGCTGACGCCCTTCGCGACACGCACCGCGCCCGCGGGCGCGGCGCCCTTCCGCCTCGCATTCGGTTCCTGCGCCCGCCATCAGCTCGACGCGGAGCAGCCGATCTTCCGCGCGATCGGCGCGGCCGAGCCGGACGTGTTTTTCTGGCTGGGCGACAACATCTACGCCGACTCCGCGTCGGAGTGGGTGTTCGCGGAGGATTACCGCAGGCAGCGCGCGATCGCGACGACGCTGCCAGTCATGCGTTCAGTGCCGCAGCTCGCGATCTGGGACGATCACGACTTCGGGATCAACAATTCTGACGCCACCAACCCGGCCCGCGAGGCTTCCCTCGGCGCGTTCCGGAATTACTGGGCGAATCCCGCGTACGGCCTCCCGGACGCTCCAGGCGTTTTCTTCCAGTACGCATACGGCGGCGTGGACTTTTTCATGCTGGACGGTCGTTACAATCGCACGCCCAACCAGGGGCCCGACGGGCCAGAGAAGACCTTGCTCGGCCGGCGCCAGGGCGAATGGCTGCGGGAGGCCCTGCGCGCGAGTCGCGCGCCGTTCAAGGTGCTCGCCTGCGGCAGCGGCTGGTCCTCGGAGGACGGCCCGACCGGCGACACCTGGGGCGCTTTCCTGTCCGAGCGCAATGCGCTCTTCGACTTCATCCGCGACGAGCGCATCGAAGGCGTGTTCCTCATTTCCGGGGACACGCACTTCGGCGAGGTGAACTGCATTCCCTGGTCGGAGCACGGCGGCTACGACCTGTACGACTTCGTGAGCTCCCCGCTCGCCCAGATGACGGGCACGTCATTCCTCGACGAGGAGCCCGAAGTGCGCATTCGCCTGCCGTGGTTCCGCTCGGTGAATTTCGGGCTGCTGGACTTCGAATGGGAGCCCGAGCCCAAGGTCACTTTCACGCTCCGGGACTTGCGCGGCGACCGCGCCTGGGAGCCGGTGACGCTGACGCCGGCAGAGCTGAAGAACGGCGTCTCGACCTGGGCGGCGAAAATCGATGCTGCGGCGCTCGCACACCGCGAGCGCCGCATCGAGCACCCGCCGGACCCGTCCCGCTAGTCGAGCCCGAGCGCTTTGGCGATGTCGCGCCAGGACACGAACTTGAAGTTCTGGCGCTCGCGCGGCGAGAGATTGCGTCCGTCCTGCACGACCAGGAGCCCGTCGGGGAAGCGCGCACCGAGCGGCGCGCTCGACACGTCGAGCCCGTCGGTTTCCGAGACGCCGTCGATGCCGCGCTCCGGGTCTGCGACGATGTGGAAGATGCCCACGAAGGCATTGTCGCCCTCGCGACGATACACCGCGTAGTTGTCGGCACCCTGGTTCGACAGGACGATGTAACCCTTGCCGTCCTTTCCCGCCCAGATCGAGACGCCCTCGATGTCGGCCTGGAGGCCGTTCGCGCTGTCGACGCGGTCGATCTCCCGGCGTTCCGAGCCGCCGTCCGGCTGCGCCGAGTAACGGAAGAAGCCACCGGCCTCCTCCGCGATGTAGAGCGCGCCCGTCTCGTCGTCGGCGACGCAGCCCTCGGCCTGCGAGCCGACGCTGAACTCGCGCACCTGTTCGGCCACCGCACGTCCGCCCTGGGCAGTGATGCGCCACTGGCGGAACAGCCCGTCGCCGCCGTTGTTCACAAACACGTAGTGCCCGGTGGAGCCTGCGTACATGCACAGCCCGTAGGGATCGCCGAGGCCCGTCGGCACGGGGTCGCCGGCGCGCGAGAGCTTGCGTGTGGCGGGATCGAGGAAGTAGAGCGCGATGCTCTTGTCCGTGCGGTTGCTCGCCGCCACGAGAGTGCGCGGCTTGCCGTCAACGAGGAAGCCTTCACGCAGGTCCACGTTGTTCATGCGCCCGTCGGTCACGGTTTGCAGCAGCTTGCCCTCGAGGTCATAAACGTACAGCCCGAGGTTCTTGTCGGTGGCGATCACCGCGCTCTTAGACGGATCGCGCGGGTTTACCCAGATCACCGGGTCGTCCGCTGCGTCGCCCCAGGTCTCGACCGCCGGGGTCTCGAGTGCGGGCGTGACCGTGCGTGCGGCAGCCTTGGTCACGACGCGCGGATCGGCGAAAGCCGTCGCGGGAACCGCTGCCGCACCGCGCGCCTCCCGCCAGCCGACAATCTTGAAGTTGCTGTACTGGCCGTCGTTTTCCTGGTCGGCGATGACGAGCACGCCCTCCGGGAAGGCCTCGCCCATCGGCGCAGTTGCGAGCGCGAGACCCTCGGTCTCGCCGACCGCATCCACGGCGCCGCCCGCGCCAACCTGGAAGCGGCCCAGCAATTTGCCCTCGGTGTCGTATACAGCGACGCGCTCCGCGGATGCGTCGGACACGACCAGCAAGGGCTTGCCGTCGGCGCCCTGCGCGAGCGCGATACCCTTGGCGCCCTCCGCCATCCCGCCTCGCGGCGCAGCAAGGTCGACGATCGTGCGGGCCGGGTCGGTCTCGACGCCAACCGGCAGCGACATCACGCCGAGCGCTTCGTCGCCGTAGTAAAGGGTCTCGGTCGCATCGTCCACGACGCAGTACTCGATGCCCTTGCCGAGCGCGACCGAGCGCAGCAGGCGTCCCTCGAGGGCATCGCCCTTCGCGAACAGCTCCCACTGCAGCATCTCGCCGGAATCGGTCATGCCGAGCGCATAGGTCCGCCCGGTGATCGGGCTGCGGAAGCTGCACAGGCCCGTCAGCTCGTCGTCCACCGGCAGCGCAGCGCCCGGCAGGCGCGTCACGGCGCCCGCGGCGTCAATCGTGTAGCCGACGAGGACCGAGCGCATCGGGTCGTAGACCAGTGCCAGCGGGACCTGGCGGCCGCCCATTTCGAAGCCGTAGCGGAGCGTGACGTGGGAGGCCTCGATATCGGCAATCCGCTGCCGCAGCGCGCCATCCAGCCCGTAAACTTCGAGGCCGCCGGTGCCGCCGGCGCCGAGGATGAGGCTCTTCGCCCCGTCCTCGGGATGGACCCAGATCGCGACGCCATTGGCTCCGTCCTGGGCAGTCGGTACGGTTTCCGCGGCCGCGGCGACGGTCGCCGGGGCAGGCTCCGCAGCTGGCTCGGTGGCCGGCCGGGAGCAGGCCGCCAGGGCCGCGGTCAGGACGAGCAGCCAGGAGCGATACGGCATCGGAGTTCCTTGCGGTCTGGACGAAATGAAATGAATGTTCTAAGTTTACACAAAATGGAAATTCTGTTTCAAGCGAATGGCGGCGGCCCGGTGGCCGCGGCGTGAAGTCCCTGATCGCCGCCTTCTCGACTGGGCCCGCAGCGACCCCGATTGGTGACGCCGCGCGGGTCGACACACTCTACCGTCGCCATCGCGTTCGCATCATGGTCGCGATCACGGTTGGCTACGCGTTCGCCTATACCTGCCGACTCGCACTCTCGATCGTCAAGAAGCCACTCATCGACGAGGGGATATTCTCGCCGCAGGATCTCGGGCTCATCGGCTCCGCCCTCTTCTACTCGTACGCCTTCGCCAAGCTCGTCAACGGCTTCCTCGCCGACCACGCCAACATCAAGATCTTTTTCGCCACCGGCGTGATCGCCTCCGCGCTGATCAACATCGGCATGGGTTTCTCGACGATCCTCTGGGTCTCGGTCGCGCTCTGGGCGCTGAACGGTTGGTTCCAGGGCTTCGGCGCGCCCTCCGGCGCCGTCTCGCTCACCGCCTGGTTCAGCAACCGCGAGCGCGGACGTTTTTACGGCGTGTGGAGCACGGCCCACTCGATGGGCGAAGGCCTCACCTACTACTTCGTCGCGCTATTCGTGGCCTGGCTCGGTTGGCGCGCGGGATTCTGGGTGCCGGGGCTGATTTGCATCTTGTCCGGCATCGCGATCTACGCGCTGATGCAGGACCGGCCGGTGACGCTCGGATTGCCGAAGATCGCTGACTGGAAGAACGACCACCTGGCCCAGCTCGCGCCACCGGAGACCCGGGTGCTGACGCTGCAGTTCTCGATCCTGCGCATCCCCTCCATCTGGGTGCTCGCGGCCTCGAGTGCGACCGTCTACATCACGCGCTACGCGATCGCGAGCTGGGGCATCCTGTACCTGCAGGAAGCCCGCGGCTACGGCCTCGCGGACGCGAGCCTGTTCATGGCGGTCGGCACGCTCGCCGGCATCGCCGGCTGCCTGCTGTACGGTTACGTCTCCGACAAGTTCTTCGCCGCGCGCCGTCCGCCGGCGAACCTGATATTCGCGATCGCCGAGCTTGCCGGGCTGTACCTGATCTTCTTCGGGCCGCAGGACGTGGTCGCGCTGACCGCCGGCTTCGTCCTGTTCGGCATGGGCCTCAATGGCCTGGTGACCGCGCTCGGCGGCCTGTTTGCGATCGACATCGCGCCGAAGAAGGTCGCCGGCGCGGCGATGGGCTTGATCGGCGTGTTCAGCTACCTGGGCGCGGCGATCCAGGAAAACATCAGCGGTGCACTGATCGAGTCCGGGATGCAGGTTGCCGGCGACGTGCGCACCTACGACTTCGGCCCCGCGATCACCTTCTGGATCGGCTCCAGCATCGTGTCGATGCTGCTTGCCGCGACGCTCTGGCGCGTGAGGCTTCGCGAATGAAGCGCTACGACTTCGTCACCGTCGGCAACTACACCAAGGACACGATCGTCTCCGCCGCAGGCACGCGCTACGTCGACGGCGGCGGCTACAACTACGCGGCGCACGCCGCGCGCCTGCTCGGCCTTCGCGTCGCAGCCGTGACGCGCCGCGCGGCGGAGGACTCGCACATCGCCGCACCGCTCACCGCCGCGGGCATCGACGTCTACGCTTTCGACTCGCCGAGCTCGACGCTGATGAGGCTCGAGTATCCGACAGCGAACGTCGACGAGCGCATCCTCTCGGTCAAGGGTGTCGCGGACCCGATCGAGCCCCGGCACTTCGAGGGCATCGAGGCCCACACCTTCCTGATCACGGCCTCGATCCGCGGCGAAGTGGCGCCGGCCACGGTGAAAGCCATGAAGGCCCGCTGCCAGCGGCTCGCGCTCGACGTGCAGGGCTTCGTGCGCGTCGTGACGCGCCGACGGCCGGCTCGCCTACGAGGCCTGGCCCGAGCGTGAGCTCGTGCTCGGCATGATCGACATCCTGAAGACCGACGCGGTCGAGGCCGAATTCCTGACCGGCACCGCCGACATCCGCGAGGCGGCGCGCGTGCTCTGTCGCGCTCGGCCCGAAAGAAATCGTGCTGACGCACAAGGACGGCCTGCTCGTCCTCGCCGACGGCCGCTACTACGAGGCGCCGTTCAAGCCGGTGGAACTGCGGGGCCGCAGCGGGCGCGGCGACACTTGCGTCGGCTCATATGCCTCGCGCCGCATCGGCGCGGACCCGGCCGAGTCCACGCGCTGGGCCGCGGCGCTCACCAGCCTCAAGCTCGAGGCGGAGGGTGTGATCCGGCGCAGCCGCGAGGACGTCGAGCGGCTGCTGAAGGAAAAGTACTGATGCGCCGCGGCGCCGCGCTCGCCGCCGTGCTCGTCCTTGCCGCGTGCGCGGCCCAGCGGCCGGCACCGCAACCGATCGCGGAGTTCCTCGCCTTCGGCGACAGCGGCTATCACTACGACTACCTCGATCCGGACGACGGCGAAGGCGTGACCACGCTCGAGGCCTTCGTCGAAAAGGAACGGCTGGACTGGCTGGACGACAAGCGCCCGCCTGCCGAGTTCAAGCCACCGCCGGCGTTTCGTCGCCCGGACACGGGCACCTACGTCGCGGCGAGCGGCCAGGCCGCGGTCGCGACCGCGATGCGCCGCTACTGCGCGGGCCCCGCCGCCTGCGAGTTCGCGGTCATGCTCGGCGACAACATTTATCCCGACGGTGCGACCGCAGGCGCGGACGGGCGCGACGACGCGGAGCGCTTCCGCAACGTGCTTTACGATCCTTACGCGCCGCTCGCCGAAAACGCACAAAGCTTCCGCATCTACGTCGCTCTCGGCAACCACGACTGGCGGACGTCGCGCGAGGGCGCGATGGCGCAGGTGAAGTACGCCGAGGAGACGCGGCCGTTCTACATGGATGGCATCCGCTACCGTGTCGCCCCGACCGGCGATCCGCGCGAGCTCGAGATCTTCGTGCTCGACACGCACGTCCTGCTCTCGGGCGTGAAAGTGCTCGAGGACGAGCTCGCCGACGACGGCAGCGAGTTGCACACGGAGGAAGTGGACCCGCCCTCCGCCTGGTCGCTGCCCCGGGACGAGCTCGAGCGAGGCATGGTCGACTGGCTCGAGAAGAGCCTCGCGGAGTCACCGGCGCGCTGGAAGATCGTGATGGGCCACCACCCGATCTGGTCTTCAGCGGGCAGCAAGTTCCAGCAGGCGCGTGCGCTGCGCGCAATCATCCTGCCGGCGCTGTGCCGGCATGCAGACCTGTATCTCGCCGGCCACGAGCACACGCTCGAGCTGCACACGGACGCCTGCAAGGACGTGCCAGAGGCCCGGGGACGACCGGCGCTGCCACAACTCGTCTCGGGAGCCGCCGGCAAACAGCGCCCGCTCAATACGGCTTTTCAGCGCCACCAGCTCGCGGCAAACCCGGAGCTCAGGAGTGTCTGGACGCGCGGCCTCGCCTGGGGTTTCGCGCATGTGACACTGGCGCCGGATGAGGCCACAATTCGTCTCTTCACGACACCGGACGACGGCAGCGGCGAGCCGGTACCTGCATTCGAGCACCGCTTCGACCGCCGCAGTGGAAACCCATGACCGCCAAGCTCCAGCAACTTGGGCACTACATCGACGGCAAGCCGGTCGCCGGCAGCTCCGGCCGCTCGGCGCCCGTCTACAACCCCGCGCTCGGCATTGCCGCGACGGAAGTAGCGCTCGCGAGCGCCGAAGAAACGCGCGCGGTCATCGCCTCGTCGCGCGCCGCGCTCGCCGAGTGGTCCGACACGCCGCCGCTGCGGCGCGCGCGCGTGATGTTCAGGTTCCGCGACCTCGTCGAGCAGCACACCGGCGAGCTCGCCGCGATCATCACGCGCGAGCACGGCAAGGTGCTCGCCGATGCGCGCGGCGAAGTCACGCGCGGTCTCGAGATCGTCGAGTTCGCCTGCGGCATCCCGCACCTGCTCAAGGGCGAGTACAGCGACGCCGTGGGCCGCGGCATCGACAGCTGGTCGCTGCGCCAGCCGGTCGGCGTCTGCGCCGGCATCACGCCGTTCAACTTCCCGGCCATGGTGCCGATGTGGATGTTCCCGGTCGCGATCGCCTGCGGGAACACCTTCGTGCTGAAGCCCTCGGAGAAGGATCCCGGCTGCCCGCTGCGGCTCGCGGAGCTCCTCACGGAGGCCGGCGCTCCCGCCGGCGTGCTGAACGTCGTGAACGGCGACAAGGAGTCAGTCAACACCTTGCTGACCGACCCGGGTGTGGACGCCGTGAGCTTCGTCGGCTCGACGCCGATCGCCGAGCACGTGTACCGCACCGGTTCCGAGGCCGGCAAGCGCGTGCAGGCGCTCGGCGGCGCCAAGAACCACATGGTCGTGATGCCGGACGCGAATCCCGCCGAGGCGGCGCACGCACTGGTCGGCGCGGCCTACGGCTCGGCCGGCGAGCGCTGCATGGCGATCTCGGTCGCCGTCGCTGTCGGCGATGCCGGCGACCGGCTCATCGCAGCGCTAAAGCCCGAGCTCGCCGCCATCAAGGTGCTTCCCGGCACCGCCGAGGGCGCCGACATGGGCCCGCTCGTCACCCGCGAGCACCGCGAGCGCGTGCTCGGCTACGTCGAGACGGGCGTGAAGGAAGGCGCAAAGCTCGTCGTCGACGGGCGCAAGCACACGGTCGCCGGCCACGAGCAGGGCTTCTTCATGGGCCCGGTGCTGTTCGACGGCGTGACCGAGACGATGCGCGTCTACCGCGAGGAGATCTTCGGGCCGGTGCTCGTCGTCCTGCGCGTCAAGACGCTCGACGAGGCGCTCGGCCTCATCGAGCGCCACGAGTTCGGCAACGGTACCTCCATCTTCACGCGCGACGGCGGCGCCGCGCGCGAGTTCAGCCGCCGCGTCGCGGCTGGCATGGTCGGCATCAACGTGCCAATCCCGGTGCCGATGGCCTTCCACTGCTTCGGCGGCTGGAAGCGCTCGCTGTTCGGGCCGCTGCACATGCACGGGCCGGATGGCGTCCGCTTCTACACGCGGCTGAAGACCGTCACTGCGCGGTGGCCGGAGGGGTCGAAGGGCGCTGAGTTCACGATGCCGACGATGAAGTAGCAGCCGGCGCGCTTTCCTGACCGTAGTACAGGGCCAGGAATACCAGCAACTGCCAGGCCGCATGACCCACGAGCAGATTCGGGTCGAACGCGAGCTTGAGATTGAATATGGCGCCGCCCACCGCGCCTGCGATGCCGAGTGAAAGCGCCAGGCGGGGCGTGAATGCGCCCGGTGCAACGGCGGCGACCGCGAGGCCGCACAGCAATGCGGCGACGATGCCCGCGATCGCGAGCGACACCAGCGGGTCGAGGCCAGCCGGTCCGTCGACCACGAAACGGATGGCACCGTAGTAGATTGCCGCGGCCGCGACGGCAAGCACGATGCTACGCGCGACGCGCCGCGGCACACGCGCGTAGGGTGCCATCACCAACGCGCCGAATATCGCGCCGACCACCAAGTGGAACAAGGTATTGATGTTGGGCACGCTGTCGATGGCCTCAAGATAAGGCGTGAACTGCACGAGCACGGCGTAAGCGACGATCGAGAGGATCGCAAGCAGCAGGCGGAACAGCAGTGTCTGGAAACTGGTGCCGGTGGAGCGACTCATCGATTAGATTGCCTGCGAATACCCTTGAAAAAGCAAGCTTATTCCTGGCTTCGCCGAGATTGAACAAGTACTCACGTCGCGGCGGTGATTGGTCGGCCGAAATGACGTAAAACAACCCGTCATTGATGACGTTCAATTGTAGTTAGGCGTCTGCGAAGGGTCTTCTGCGTTTGTCGGCTCCTGACCCTGTTAGCACATGGTCGCATAGCGTTGTCCAGCCTGACTGATACTTCCTAGACTCAGGAGTCCTCTAGATGCCCGACAGAGAAACCGGATTTCGCTTTCTGTACAGCATCGAGAAGACAGAGGACAAGGGCTTGGGTGTGTTTGCTGGCGAAACAATCAGGAAGGGGAGCGTCGTTTGGCGCCACGTTCCCGGTATCTTTGTCGTGTACGACGAGCATTCATTCAGAGCGAAGATTGAGAAGATGCCGCCTGCCGACGTGATCTACGAGTTAACACATGTCCATGCGTTTGAAGATTTCCCCGGTTGCCTGATTCGGGCTCTTGATGACGGAATTCTAATTAACCATTCAAACGAGCCGAATCTGGTCACGAACAACTCCGTCCCAGCAAGGACATCATTTGATGTCAATTGTCGGTGGTACTTGCGCAAGGTGAATGCGGCGCTTCTCGATGACCGGTTTTCCCTGGTGGCAACTCGGGATATCGAGAGAGGCGAAGAGTTCACCAACGACTACACTGCGGATGATGACTGCCCTCCTTACTATGACGTTCTTTGCGAACAGTATGGAGTTCGTGAGGACTTTTTGAATGACCGCTAACGGCCGATTGCAGACGCTGCGGCGTAAGACCCTACGCGAAGTTCGTGGTGCCGGTGGAGCGACTTCTCCACAATCACGCATGCGAATTCCGCTGAGAAAACAAGCCTAATTCATTCCCGCTGACAAGGCCCGGTGCCGCAAGGTGCCGGGCCTTTCTACTCCTTCACCCAGGGCAATGCGACCCCCACGCCGAGACCGAACAAGTACTTACGTCGCCGCCGGTGATTAGTTGGCCGAATTGACGTAAAACATCGCGTCATTGATGACGTTCAACTGGTGTTAGAAGGCATTGCGGTTCTGGAAATTCATCAAAAATAATCGGAGGGAACTATGCAAAGGACGCCTGCGCATCTCGTGGCCATATCTTGTCTGCTTATCGGTTTAATGAGCGGCTCCGCGAGCCGCGCCGAGAGCAATTTCAAAGTGACGCTGCTTGGTACGTCTTCAACGGTACCAAGGGCAGACCGATTTGGACCAAGCACAATGATCGAGGCTGGCGATCAAAAGCTGCTTTTTGACGCAGGACGCGGCGTTCCCATTCGCCTGCGGCAGCTTAATGTGCCGCTTAGCAAAGTCGATGTTCTTTTTATCACCCATTATCACTCGGACCATACGGTGGGGATTCCGGACGTATGGCTTACCGGTTGGCTCGGGTCTTCAGGGCGACAAAGCACACCGTTCCGCGTCATTGGTCCGGTCGGAGCAAAAGTACTGATGTCCAACCTCGAAAAGGCCTATGCGGCTGATATCAAAATCCGTATCGAGGATACGAAGCTCTCGCCGGTGGGTATCGCGATCGTGGCAGAGGAGTTCGATAAGGATGGTCTTGTCTACGAGAGGAATGGCGTGAAGGTGATCGCGTTCGAGGTCGACCACGGCCCGGCGATTAAGCCCGCGTACGGATTCCGGATCGAATACAAGGACCGCTCGGTCGTGATCTCGGGCGACACCCGCTACAACCAGAATGTCATCAAGTATGGCACCGGCGCTGATGTGCTGATTCACGAGGTCGCAAGTGCAAGACCGGCGCTGTTGGCGACAAGCGTACCTGTCCAGCGGATCATCGCTCACCACACCACACCACGGGAAGCAGGCATGGTGTTCTCGCAAGCCAAGCCGAAAATGGCAGTCTACTCGCACATCAGTCTTCAAGGTCGGGGAGACTTTCCCGAACCGACCATCGACGAGGTGATCGCCGAAACACGCCAGACCTATAATGGAGCCTTGGTAGCCGGCGAGGACCTCATGTCATTCGAGATCGGCGATACCATCACGGTCCGGCGCTACGAGCCATAGGTGTTCGTGCCTTAGATGCCTTCTAACAATGCGTTCGAAGGGACGCGCGTAAATCCGCGCGCCCTCAACGCGGACGTTAGACCGCACGAGAATTTCGTGGTGCCGGTGGAGGGACTTGAACCCCCGACCTCTCGCTTACGAAGCGACTGCTCTACCAACTGAGCTACACCGGCAATGGGGCGCGAAGTATAGGCAAGCCCCGGGGTCCCGGGCAATGCTCGCCGAATAACGGCTAAAACGCGGCGCTTTTGCGCGAGGGAGGACTCGCGCCGGGCCGCTAGCCTCGCCGCATGAACCTCGACATCCGGCATGGCGCGGGGCACACGCTCCCTGAGCTCCTCACGATCCTCGGCATCGGCGCGATCCTCGCGACGGCGGCCGTGCCCGTGTTCTCCACGCTTCTGCTCGATAGCCGGATGAACGCCACAGTCGCGACCACCATGCACGCGGTCAACCTTGCGCGCCAGTTCTCGGCCACGCGCAGCGAGGCCATGCTCTTGTGCGGCAGTGCCGACCAGCGCGCATGCTCCGGCGCGCCGGACTGGTCGACCGGCATGCTGCTCGCGGATGACAGCGGCCTCTTCCATCAGAGCGTGGGCCTGGCCGGCGGTAAAGGTGCGCCGCGCCTGCGCTCAAACCGCGCGACACTCAGCTTCGAGGCAGGCTCGGGCTTCGCCACGCCTGCGACGCTCGTGATCTGCGACCGTCGGGGCTCGCGTGCCGCGCGCGCGGTAATCGTAAGCCGCAGCGGCCGCCCCCGCACGAGCGTGCGGGACGCCTCCGACCGGGCGCTCGCGTGCTGAACCAACAACGCCCCCGCGGCTTCACGCTGGTTGAGGCGCTGGTCGCGCTCGCGCTCATGCTTGCCGCGCTCGCGGGTGCCGGTCTCTCCCTCGGCCGGAGCATCCAGCATGAACGCGAGTCGGGCAATCGCCGTGCGGCGCTGCGGCTGGCTGCCTCCCTCGCCGACGAGCTGCGCGCGCTGGATCGCGACGCCTTTACCTCGCTCGAGCCCGACGCGCCGGCGATCACCGCCTGGATGGCCGCTGTCTCCGCAGCCCTGCCCGCAGGCACGTCCGCGCGCGTCGAGCATGACGACGCGGCGCCGACAGGCTACCTCATCCAAATCGAATGGCCGGTGGCGGGCGCCGGCATGCAGCGTCTGGTCCTGCCGGTGACGACATGAACAGGTTCGCCGGTCTGACCCTGGTTGAGGTGCTGGTCGCGATGATCCTGGTGCTGGTCGTCGTCGCGGGATCGACGGCATTCGTAACGCGCGGACGTGCGGCACATCGCGTGGGTGAATCCATCGCGCGACTCGAGGAGGCACTCGATGCGGGGTTCGGGCTGCTGGTCGAGGAAGTCCGGCTGGCCGGCTACCTTGGTCTCGCCGCACCGCAGTCGCCAGTGACCGGCGCCACGACGCTCGGCACACCCGAGCGCACGGATCTCGTCGTCGCGGGCGGTTGCGGCGCCTCGCTTGCGCACGATCTTGCGATTCCGGTCGCGGCCGTTGACGCCAGCTACGCGGCATCGCCAGGTGTCGCGCTTGGCTGCCGACCTTCACCTGATGGACGCGCGATGGTTGGCGCAGACACACTCGTGCTGCGTCACGCCGCTGCAGAACCGGCTTCCGCGCAGGCCGGGCGGCTGCAGCTCGACACCAACTTGCGCTCTGCCCTGCTCTCGGCAGACGGGGTCGCCACGCTCGGCGCCGGCGCACGCCGCCACGATCTCGAGGTCGGCAGTCTACTACGTCAGCCGCGATGCGACCGGTCGGCGCGACTGGCCCTCGCTGCGGCGCAAGCGACTCGTCGGCGGGATGCGCCCAGCTTTCCAGGACGAGGAGTTGGTCGGCTGGCATTTCCGACCTGCAGGTCTTGCTGGGACTGGACGATCCGGCGGATGCGGACAATGCCGTCGACCGATGGGTTCGACCGGGCGAGCCGATGAACGGCGCCACGCTGCGGGCGCTGCGCATCGAGCTCGAGGCCATGAGCGACGTGACCGAGCTGGATCAACCTGGTTTGATGCGTCGCAAGCGCGTTGCACGCGTCGTCGAGCTGCGAAACGTCGGTGCGCCGTCATGAACGCGCGTCTGCGCGGGTCCGCGCTGGTTGTCGTGCTGGTGCTGCTGTCGGGCCTCGGTGCGCTCGTGCTCGCAGCCGCCGCGGCGGCCATGACGGCGCTCGCGCTCGCCGGTCACCAGCAAATGGCGCAAAACGCCTTCGAAGCCGCGGAATCCGGGATCGTGGTCGCGCTGCTCGCGGCCACGGCGACGCGCGAAGGCGGCGTCTCCGAAGGCGACGTCCTGCCCGAAGACGCGACCGCGCACGCAACCTGGCGCGCGGAAACGCGCGAGGCGGAGGGACCCGGCATCCTGCCGCCGGGATTCACGATCGGCGAGAACGCCGACAGCTTCGCGGCGCGCCATTTCTTCATTACGGCGGACGCGAGTTCCGGCCGCGGCGTGCGCACCCGCCTCGAGCAGGGCTTCTATGTCGTGGTGCCGACGTCGTGAAGACGGTACTCCTCGCCTTCCTGCTGGTGGTGATCCCGTGCCATGCCGATGAGGACGAGGCCTGGCTGCATCGGGCAGACGTTCCGGCCGGAACGCGTCCGCTCCTCGCCGTGCTGCTCGATCGTTCGGCCGCAACCGCACGGCCGCTCGCGGCACCGGCGCCGTTCGATCCGCAAGTGGACTACGCCGTGGGCCTCGCCGACGCGGTACGGTGTGACTCCACAAAGATCTACTGGCGACGCGGACCGGGGCCTGCGCCGGACTGTCATCGCCAGGCGGGTCTCGACATCCTGCAATGCGACGCGGCCCGCGCCCCGCTCGGCGCCTACGGCTACTTCGTTGCCTCCCCTGCCACTGCTGTCGAATGCCGCGCAGATGACGCCGCCCCGCTCGCCGACACCCACATCTTTTACTCCGGCAACTACCTCAACTACCTGCAATCGGCGGAGCCACCTGTCGAGCGATCGATGGCCGAAGCGATGGCGAGCCAGCTTGCGAACGCGCTCGCGGCCACGGTGGGGCTCGAGGTCGCGCTGGTGGTGACCGATGACGACGGACCGGACGGGGGATTCGTCGCGTTTGCACCGGTCGCCAATGAGACCGCCGCCGAGCGATTGCGCGCGCTGGCGGCGAACCCGCCGGCCGGCAGCGCCGCGCTCGCGGAGTCGCTCACAGAGGCCGCGCGCTGGCTGCGCGGCGACGCCGTACATTTCGGTGGCGACAGTCGTGCCGATCCAATGGCGACGGATGCGCAGGCATCGGGCCGATACGTCTCTCCGTTCGACAGCGCCTGCCGGCCGGTATCGCTGGGGTATCTCTCGGCGCTCGAAGCCTCGGGCGACGAGCAGGCGCCCGCCGCGGCGGACTCGCTTGCGCGCTTCAGGGACGAGACCGGCGGCTGCGGCGACGATTGTCTCGCGGTCCTCGCCGCGTGGTTGGGTACGACCGACCTGCGCGACGACTTGCCGGGCGTGCAGTCGGCGCCCGCTCACCTGGCTTGCGCCGGGCAAACTGGATTCGCCAGCCGATCCGCTCGCCTACCCGAACCTGGTGGCCACCGCCTTCCAGCGCGATGCGGCCGTCGCCGCCGGCCCGCAACTCTCAGCGGCAGCTTTTACACCGGTAGACGCGGAATCGGGCCACGTTGGCGTGATCGTCGGACTGTCCGCGCCACAGGCGCGGGCGCGTTGGCTGGGCAACCTGTTCCGCTACGGACTGCGCGCTCCGGGCTCCCCGCTCGAGTCGCCGCTCGTCGTTGACCGCGAAGGCAAACCGGCGATCGATCCCGCAAGCGGACTGCCCTATCCGCATGCGCGCAGCGAATGGAGCGACGCGCCGGACGCGAACCTCCTGGCAGGCGGTGCCATAGGCCGGCTGCCGCTGCCCGACGCCCGCCGCATCCATTCGAACGTGGCAGGACCCCGCCTGCTCGATGCGGGGAACGCGCTCGTGCCCGGCAACCCGCAGTTCGATCGCGCGATGCTCGGCCTCGGCGCGCTCGAACTGGAAACGCTGGACGATGTGCTCGCCTGGCCCGCAGCCCAGCGGGCACTCGGCGACACGGGCCTGCACGCGCCGATCGTCATTGACGATGCGGCAGGCGGCCGTGTCTTCGCTCTCACCGCGACGCAGGACGGCCTGCTGCACGCGTTCGACGCCGCGAGCGGTGTCGAGCTCTGGGCCTGGCTGCCGCAGGAGCTTCTGCCGCGATTGCCGGAACTCCTGCGTAACGCGCCAACGATGATGCGCAGCCACGGCATCGATGGCGCGCTGGTAATGCACCGTCACGACCCGGACGGCGACGGACGTTTCGTCGCCGCCACCGGCGAGCACCGGTGGCTGCTGTTCGGCCTCGGCCGCGGCGGTCCTCGCTACTACGCGCTGGATCTCGCGTTCCCGGCAGATCCGCGCCTGCTCTGGTCGATTCAGCTCCCAGACCATGGCGTCGAAGCCCGCGGCGAGCCCGTCGTCACGCGCCTGCGCATTGACGGCTCCGGACAGAGCGCTGGCGACTGGATCGTGCTGCTGCCGGGCGGCTACGACACGCGCTTCGACGCGCCCGGCGCCGCCGGCACCGGCGCGGGCGACGCGCTGCTCGCCGTTGATGCGGCGACGGGGCGCGTGTTGTGGTCCCTCGACGGCTTCACGACCTTGCCCTCGGCACCGCGCGCGCTGGACCTGGACGGCGACGGCTATCTCGACCGCGCCTATGTCATCGACGTGACCGGCAGCCTCTGGCGCATCGACTTCGCGAGCGGTGCCGCCGCAGCGGACCTCTCGACCGCAAGCCGGATCGCGCAGCTCGGCACCGGGGCGCACCGTTTCTTTGCGACACCGGACGTCTCGGTCACGCAGGTTGGCGGCGAAACGCGCCTCGCAATTGCGGTCGGTTCGGGCTCGCTCACCCGGCCGCGCGATACGACGGTCGTGGACCGCGTCTACGTCGTCTTCGACTCGCCGGCCGGAGCGGCCGCATCCGAGGTCGTCGAGGACGATCTCTACGACGCAACGGACGCCGCTGACGCGTTGCCGCCGGAGGCGCCGGGCTGGTTCGTTCGCCTGGAGTCGCATGGCCCGGGCGAGAAAGTCATTGGCGGGACGGTGACGTTCGACCACGGGCTGCACTTCCAGACCTATCAGCCGCTCGCGTCCGATGCGACAGCGCCCTGCGGCCCTCCGCGGTCCGTGGCCCGGCGTTATGCGCTGGACGTGCGTACCGCCCTGCCACGGGAGACAGCCGTCGATTCAGAGGAGGATGAACCCGAGGAAGTGGCGGCATCCGGGCTGCCGCCTGGACTTCGCTTCGGATTTCCCGGGCCTTGGGAGTCCGCCTGCGACAACTGCCGGCCACGTCCCTTCGGCATCGTCGGCGGTGCCACCTTCGATCCCGGTTATGCCGGCGACCCCGTGAGAACCTCATGGCGCAAGCTCGTCCCGCCGCCGGCTTCACCCTGATCGAGCTCGTGATCGCGCTCGCGATCGTCGCGATCACGACCTCGATTGCGGCGTCTTCCTACCGGAACTACCTGCGCCGTGGCCACCGCTCGGAAGCCGTGCAGGCGCTGCTCGCCGCCGCCGTGGAACAGGAAAAATTCCATCTCGCGAACGGCCGCTACGGCGACCGCCTCGACGCCGCGGCCGGCGAAGAGCCGCCGGGTCTGCCGGTCGCTTCGCGGACGCCTGGCGGGCACTACGTGCTCGCTGTTCCGACCGCGACCGCCGCGGAATACCGGGTGGTCGCGACTGCGACCGGCGGCGGCGGAGATCCTGGGTGCGCGAGCCTGTCGATCGACGAAAGTGGGCGCCGCGCGGCGGCGGATGCGCGCGGCACTGACAGTACGGCGCGCTGCTGGCAGTGAGCTAGCGGCCGGCGGATTCGGACTTCGCGATCCGGCGCAGCGTCTGCGGCAGCCCGAACACGACGTTCTCTTCCCGCCCGACCACTTCGACCGCCTCGTGCCCGCCCCATTCGCGCAGCCGCTCGACGACTTCCCTGACCAGCGATTCCGGCGCCGAAGCGCCGGCCGTCACGCCGACCGCGCGCTTGCCCTCGAACCACTCGCGCCTGAGATCCTCGGCCCCGTCCACCAGGTAGCCGGGGATGCCGCGCGTCGTCGCGATCTCGCGCAGGCGATTGGAATTCGAGCTGGTCCGGGAACCCACGACCACGATCACGTCGCATTGCGCGACCAGCTGCTTGACCGCGTCCTGGCGGTTCTGGGTGGCGTAGCAGATGTCTTCCTTGCGCGGCGTCGCGAGCGACGGAAAGCGCTCGCGCAGCGCCGACATCACCCGGGCCGTGTCGTCGACCGACAAGGTCGTCTGGGTCACGACCGCCAGCTTCTGCGGGTCGCTGACTTCGAGCAATCGCACGTCGTCAACCGTTTCGACCAGGTGGATCCGCCCGCCCGAGTTCGAATCGAATCGCCCCATCGTGCCCTCCACCTCCGGGTGGCCGGCGTGGCCGATCAGGATCACGTCGAGACCGTCGCGCGCGTACTTGCCGACTTCCATGTGCACCTTGGTGACCAGCGGGCAGGTCGCGTCGAACACGGCGAGCCCGCGTCGCCCGGCCTCCTGCTCCACGCGGCTCGGCACGCCGTGTGCGCTGAAAATGACGGTCGCGCCGTCCGGCACCGCGTCGAGTTCGTCCACGAACACGGCGCCGAGGCTGCGCAGGCGATCCACGACGAACTTGTTGTGCACCACCTCGTGGCGCACGTAGATCGGCGCGCCGAACAGCTCGATGGCGCGCTCGACGATGTCGATCGCGCGGTCGACGCCGGCGCAGAAGCCCCGCGGATTGGCGAGCAGGACTTTCATCCCGGGGCGGCCTTGCTCCGCCGGCTGGAAAGCAGCGCGTCGATGATCAGCATGCAGGCGCCGGTCGTGATGGCGATGTCCGCGACGTTGAAGGCCGGGAAGAACACCTCGTTCCAGTGAAAGTGCAGGTAGTCCACGACGTAGCCGTCGAAGAACCGGTCCCAGGCGTTGCCGGCCGCGCCGCCGAGGATCAGCGCAAGCCCGATCGCGAGCCAGTTCTGGCCCTTTGCCGGCAGCGAGCGCAGCCACGCAACGATCGCGATCGCAATCGCGGCGGCAAGCGCGAGGAAGAACCAGCGTTGCCAGCCGCCGGCCCCGGCGAGCAGGCCGAAGGCCGCACCCTCGTTGTGCAGGCGCGTGAGGTCCAGAAACGGGCCGACCGGCCGGATCTCGTACAGCTCGAAGTGCCCGACCACGTACCACTTCGTGAGCTGGTCGAGCACGACGACGATGACTGACAGACACACCCAGGCGAGCGCGGTATTTCCTTGAATGAGTTGCCGCGTCATGCGAAGCGCCTCGTCTCGCCGGGGCCTTCGACGTTCGCGACGCAGCGGCCGCAGATCTCCGGGTGCTTCGGGTCGGTCCCGACGTCCGCGCGGCGGTGCCAGCAGCGCGCGCACTTCGGCGCGTCGTCCACCGCGACCGAGAGCCAGGCGCCCGCCGACGCCACCGATTCCGCGGCGACCGCCGATGCGGGGCGCTCACCTGCCGGCCGGAGCCTCGCCTGCGAAGTGATGAGCACGAATCGCAATTCGTCGCCGAGTGCGGCCATGCGCCGATGCTGCGCCTCGTCGAGATAGACGTCCACCGCGGCCTCCAGCGGCGCGCCGAGCTCGCCCGCACTTCGCAGACGCTCGAGCTCGCGCGCGACGTCCGCCTTGAGCGCAATTACGGCGTCCCAGTCCACGGGCCCGTTTGCGGCCACCGCCGGAATCTGCCACCAGGTGGCGAACAGGACCGAGGCATCGCGCTTGCCCGGCAGGAATCTCCAGATCTCCTCGGCCGTGAACGAGAGGATTGGCGCGAGCCAGCGCACCATCGCCTCGGCGATGTGGTACATGGCGGTCTGCGCCGAGCGGCGCGCCGCGCTGTTTGCCTGCGTCGTATAGAGGCGGTCCTTCAGGATGTCGAGCCAGAAGGCGCCGAGCTCCACCACGCAGAAGTTGTGCACCTTCTGGTAGATGAGGTGGAACTGGTAGCTGCGGTAGGCCTCGACCACCTCATTCTGCAGGCTCGCCGCGCGCGCGAGCGCCCAGCGGTCCAGGTCCACCAGCTCCTCCACGGGTAGCGCATCGCGCGCCGGGTCGAAGCCCGCGAGGTTGCCGAGCAGGAAGCGCACGGTGTTGCGCATGCGCCGGTAGCTGTCCGACATGCGCTTCAGGATCTCTTCCGAGGTGCTGATTTCTCCGCTGTAATCGGTGGCCGCGATCCACAGCCGCAGCACGTCGGCGCCGAGCGACTGCATCACCTTCTGCGGTGCGACGACGTTGCCGAGCGACTTCGACATCTTCCGGCCCTTCTCGTCCACGGTGAAGCCGTGCGTCAGCACCTGGCGGTACGGCGCGACGCCGTGGCCCGCGACCGAGAGCAGGAGCGACGAGTGGAACCAGCCCCGGTGCTGGTCGGAGCCTTCGAGATAGATATCCGCGGGAAAAGGGATGAGGCCCGGCCGCGTCGCAGGCAGGACGTGGTGCACCGTGCCGGAGTCGAACCAGACGTCCATCACGTCAGGGCACTTCTCGTAGACCAGCGCCTCGTCGCCGAGCAGGTGCCTCGGGTTCAGCGCGAACCAGGCCTCGATGCCGCCCTCGGCGACGAGCTCGGCCACCTGCTCGAGCAGTTCCGGCGTCTGCGGATGCGGCTCGCCGGTTTCCTTGTGCACGAACATCGCGAGCGGCACGCCCCAGGCACGCTGGCGAGAGATGCACCAGTCGGGCCGCGTCTCGATCATCCCGGTGATGCGCTGCTCGCCCCAGCCCGGGATCCATTGCACGGTCTTGATCGCGGCCAGCGCGTCGCGCCGCAGGCCCTGCTTTTCCATGCTGAGGAACCACTGCGGCGTCGCGCGAAAGATCACCGGCGACTTGTGGCGCCAGCAGTGCGGATAGCTGTGGCGGAACGGCTCGAAGTGCACGAGGCGGCCCGCTTCCGTCAGCGTCTCGACGATCTTCCCGTTGGCGTCGAACACGCCCTGACCCTCGAACAATGGCGTTCCGGCCACGAAGCGGCCGTCGTTGCCGACCGGGTTGTCGATCGGCAGGCCATAGCGGCGGCCCATCTCGTAGTCGTCCGCGCCGTGACCAGGCGCGGTGTGCACGGCGCCGGTGCCGGCATCCAGCGTCACGTGCTCGCCGAGGATTACCGGCACCTCGCGCTCGTAGAACGGGTGCTCGAGGCGCAGACCCTCCAGCGCCTTGCCGTCCCGCTTGGCGAGGACCCGGTGCGAGCTCGCGCCGATCCGCTTCGCAAACGACTCCAACAGCGCCTCGGCGACGATCAGGCGCGCGGCGCCGCCCTCGCGCTCGAACTCGGCGAGCACGTAGTCATATAGCGGGTGCAGGCAGACCGCCTGGTTGGCCGGCAGCGTCCAGGGCGTCGTGGTCCAGATCACGACCGCAGCGCTCAGCAGCTCGTCGGTCGGGAGGCCGAAGCGTCGCGCGGCGTCATAAGCGTCCGCGACCTCGAAGCGAACGTCGATCGCGGGCGAGGTCCGTTCCTCGTACTCGACTTCCGCCTCGGCGAGCGAAGAGCGGCAATCGAGGCACCAGTGCACCGGCTTGAAGCCGCGCACCAGGTGGCCGCGGCGGATGATCGCCGCGAAGGCGCGCAGCTGCTCGGCCTCGAAGCTTGATGCCATGGTGATGTAGGGATTGTTCCAGTCGCCGATCACGCCGAGGCGCTGGAAGTCCACCTTCTGCAGCTCCACCTGGCTCGCCGCGAACTCGCGGCAGGCCTTGCGGAAGGCGTCCGCATCGAGCTTCTGTCCGACTCGGCCGTGCTTCTTCTCGACCTGCTGCTCGATCGGCAGCCCGTGGCAGTCCCAGCCCGGCACGTAGGGCGAGTCGTAGCCGTCGAGCGAGCGCGACTTGACGATGATGTCCTTCAGCACCTTGTTGACGGCGTGGCCGATGTGGATCGCGCCGTTCGCGTAGGGCGGGCCGTCGACCAGCACGAACTTCGGCCGGCCGGCTGCGCGCCGGCGCAACTCCATGTAAATGTCGTCGCCGAGCCAGCGCGCGACCGTGTCCGGCTCGCGCCGCGCGAGGTCCGCCTTCATCGGGAAGGCGGTTTCCGGCAGGTTGATGGTCTGCTTGTAGTCCACGCTATACCTCAGGCGGCGAGCAGCTTTCGCGCTTGCTGCGCGTCTTCCTGCATCTGGGCGGTCATGCTCGCGAGGTCCGGGAAGCGGATCTCGTCGCGCAGCCGCGCGATGAAGTCCACGTCGAGCCGCTCGCCGTACAGGTCGCCGTCGAAATCGAAGAGATGCGGCTCCAGCAGCCACTCGCTGCCGCCGACCGTCGGCCGCGTGCCGACCGACGCGACCCCCGGGTGCCGCGTGAGCCCTGCGCCCGAAACGCGCACTGCGAAGATCCCGGCGACCGGGGAGACGCTGCCGGTGCAGGCGCAGGTTGGCCGTGGGAAAGCCGAGCGTGCGGCCGAGTTTCGCACCCGCGACCACGCGCCCGCTGATGCGAAAATCGCGGCCGAGCAGCGCCTTCGCCTCATCGAGGCGACCGGCGGCGAGCGCCTCGCGCACCCGCGTCGAGCTCACAGGGCGGCCGCCGTCCATGCGCGGTGCGACGGCATCGACGGCAAAGCCGCTGCGTGCGGCCCGTGCGGCGCAGCAGCTCGACGTCGCCGCGGCGCTCGTGCCCGAACCGGAATCCTTCGCCGATCACCACGTGCTTCGCCCTCAATGCCCCGACCAGCACCCGCTCGATGAATCCTTCCGCTTCGAGGCTTGCGAGCCGCGCATCGAAGCGCAGCACCCGCAGCTCGTCGACACCCGCCTCTGCGATCCGCGCTGCCTTGTCACGCAGCCGCATCAGCCGCGCCGGCGCCTCGGCTTTCGCGAAGTACTCCTTCGGCTGGGGCTCGAAGCAGACCACGGCAGTCGGCAACCGCGACTCGCGGCCGCGTCCTGCCAGCACGGCCAGGATCTGCTGGTGCCCGAGATGCACGCCGTCGAAATTGCCGATCGCGACCGCCCGGCCGGAATCCGTGTCCGGGCAGGCGTACGCTTCCGCGTTGAATCCGCATGAATTATAGATGCTTCAGGTCGCGCGGGCGCGCGCCGGCGAGCGCCAGCACGCCGAAATAGACCAGCTACGCCGCCCACGACCGAAAGCCCGAGCCAGGCGGCACGGCGAAGCGCCGACCAGTCGGTCCACGCCGCCCAGTCGCCCGAGACCCACCACAGGAAGACAGCCATCGCGAGGCTTGCGAGCCCGATCTGCGGCAGGAGCCTGCGCCAGGCCGCCGACGGATGGTAGACACCCGCGCGGCGCAGGCCGCGATAGAGCATCGTTGCGTTGATCAGGGCGGAAAGCCCGGTCGAAACGGCGAGCAGCACGTGCGGCACCGCAAAGCCGTTCAGGAACGCGGGCACGACCACGCCGACGTTGAAGCCCATGTTGATCGCGAGTGCGATGATGCCGATCTTGACCGGGGTCTTCGTGTCCTGGCGCGCGAAGAAGCCGGGCGCCAGCACCTTCACCATCGAGAAGCCGACCAGGCCGAGGGAATAGGCCATCAGCGCGTAGCCGCACATCAGGACGTCGCGGTCGGTGAACGCGCCGTAGCCGAAGATCGTCGCGATCAGCGGACCGGCGAGCATCAGCAGTCCGACCGACGCGGGCACGACGATCGTGAGCGTGAACCGGAGCGCCCAGTCGAGCGTCGTATTGAACTTCTCCGGCGACTTCTCCGAGTGGTGCGAGGACAGTCCCGGCAGGATCACGGTCGCGAGCGCGATCGAGAACACGCCCAGCGGGAACTCGACCAGCCGGTCCGCGCTGTAGAGCCAGGTGACGCTGCCGACCATCAGGAAGGACGCGATGACCGTGTCGAGCAGCAGCGACACCTGCGCGACCGAGGAGCCGAAGATGCCGGGCAGCATCAGCCGCCCGATGCGGCGCACGCCCTCGTGCGCGCGGTCGAGGCGCGGGCGCGGCAGCAGGCCGAGCCCGTGCAGGGCCGGAAACTGCGCCACGAGCTGCACGACGCCGGCGACGAACACGCCGATCGCGAGCACGAGGCCCGGTTCCGCGAAGTACGGGGCGACGACGCCCGCCGCGATGATCATCACGACGTTGAGCAGCGTCTGGTTGAGCGCGGGCACCGCGAAGCGGCCGTAGCTGTTCAGCACGCCGCTGCCGAGCGCGACCAGCGAGATGAAGAACAGGTACGGAAAGGTGAAGCGCAGCATCTCGACCGTAAGGTCGAAGCGGT
Organism: uncultured Gammaproteobacteria bacterium; assembly: GCA_963817195.1. Classification (GTDB taxonomy): domain Bacteria; phylum Pseudomonadota; class Gammaproteobacteria; order Steroidobacterales; family Steroidobacteraceae; genus SCUD01. Next base: position 584,335 of record CAWFNJ010000008.1, on the reverse strand, counting down.
CGCCGTCCGCGCGAAAGCCCGGCGCGAACAGGAAGGCGAGCACCGGCGCAGCGATGACGCCGACCAGGGTGACGACGAAGAGCAGAAGCCCGAACACGCCGGTGACGCCCGCCACCAGCTCGCGCACCTCGCCGTGGCTCTTCCGCACCTTGTACTCGGAGATCACCGGCACGAAGGCCTGCGAGAAGGCGCCCTCCGCGGTCAGCCGGCGCATGAAGTTCGGGATCTTGAACGCCACCAGGAAGGCGTCCATCAGGGGTCCCGCGCCGAAGGAGATCAGGTAGACCATGTCCCGGATCACGCCCGTAACCCGGGAGAGGAGCGTCAGGAGGCCGACGATCGTGGTATTGCGCAGGAATCCGTGCGACATGCGGCCGGCACTATACCGCGTTGACATTCCGGGCCCGCATCCGGACAATGCGCGCCCTTATGGCCAACACCAAGTCAGCCGAAAAACGGGCCCGCGAGGCGGTCGTACAGCCGCGCGCGGAACGTCGCGCACCGCTCGAAAGTGCGCAGCGCCGTCCGCAAGGTCGTCGAGGCGATCAACGCCGGCAAGAAGGCGGAAGCTGCCGCCGCGCTGAAGGCCGCCTCACCCGTCATCGACTCGATGGCGCGCAAGGGCATCATCCACCGCAACAAGGCCGCCCGGCACAAGAGCCGCCTCGCCGCCCAGATCAAGGCGCTGTCCGCCAAGTAACAGGGGGGCAGACCCCTTTTACTTCTCAAGTTCCCGCATGACCGCCTGGCACAGCGCTTTCGTGCCCTCGCCCGTCGCGCCGGAGATCTGAAACACCGGTCCCTTGAAGCGCAGCCGCCGCACGATGTCGGCGCAGCGCTTCTTGCGCTCGGTGGGCTCGACCAGATCGATCTTGTTGAGCACCAGCCAGCGCGCTCTTCTTCGCGAGCTCCGGGCTGAATTTCTTGAGTTCCTTCACGATCGCGCGCGCGCCGACGACCGGATCCTCGCCCGGGTCCGAGCGGCGCGATGTCGACCAGGTGCAGCAGCAGGCGCGTGCGCTGCAGGTGCTTCAGGAAGCGGATGCCGAGCCCCGCGCCTTCCGCGGCGCCTTCGATCAGCCCCGGGATGTCCGCCATCACGAAGCTCTTGAGCGGGCCGACCGAGACCACGCCGAGCTGCGGGTGCAGCGTCGTGAACGGGTAGTCGGCAACCTTCGGCCGCGCGGCCGACACGGCGCGGATCAGCGTGGACTTGCCCGCGTTCGGCAGGCCCAGCAGGCCCACGTCCGCGAGCAGCCGCAGCTCGACGCGCAGGCTCCGCGCCTCGCCCGGCAGTCCCGGCCCGCTTTGCCGCGGCGTGCGATTGGTCGAGCTCTTGAAGCGCTGGTTGCCCCAGCCGCCCTTGCCGCCCTTGGCCACCAGCAGCGTCTGCCCCGCTTTCGTCAGGTCGCCGAGCGTCTCGCCCGTGTCGTCGTCGAGCACGACGGTGCCGACCGGCATCGGCACGTAGAGGTCCTCGCCGCCGCGGCCCGTGCAGTCCTGGCCGCCGCCGGGTTGCCCGTTCTGCGCTCGGAAGGTGCGCTGGACGCGGTAATCGACGAGCGTGTTGATGCCTTGCTGGGCGCGCAGCCACACGCTGCCGCCCTCGCCGCCGTCGCCGCCGTCCGGGCCGCCGAACGGCACGAACTTCTCGCGGCGGAAGCCGATGGCGCCGCGGCCGCCGTTGCCGGCACGCACTTTTACGATTGCTTCGTCGACGAATTTCATGGTTGTTCCGCCGCGCCAACGAAAAACCCCGGCCGGGCCGGGGTTTTCATCGGAATCTCGCGCGGCCCTTCCTTACTCCGGCAGCACGCTGACGAAGGTGCGCTTGTCGGCGCCCTTCTTCTTGAACGCGACGCGGCCGGACTTGAGCGCAAACAGCGTATGGTCCGTGCCGACGCCGACGTTGTCGCCCGCCCGGTACGGCGTGCCGCGCTGGCGCACCAGGATGTTGCCGGCGAGCACGTGCTCGCCGCCGAACTTCTTCACGCCGAGCCGCTTCGACTGGGACTCGCGCCCGTTCTTGGTACTGCCGCCTGCTTTCTTGTGTGCCATTGTTTGACTCCTCAGGCCGCCGTGATGCCGGTCACCTTCACTTCGGTGTACGGCTGGCGGTGACCCTTCTGGCGCAGGTAGTGCTTGCGGCGCCGGAATTTGGTGATCTGGACCTTGTCGGCCTTGCCGTGCGCCTGCACGGTCGCCGTCACGAGCGCGCCCGTGACATAGGGCGCGCCGACGGCGACGTCCGCGCCCTCGCCGATCAGGAGGACCTGGTTGAACTCGACGGTGGCACCCGCGTCGACGTCGAGTTTCTCGACCCGCACGACGGTGCCCTCGCTCACCCGGTACTGTTTGCCCCCGGTGGCAATGACGGCGTACATGATTGTCTGGACTCCAAAAAGAGCCGGCAATTGTAGTGACGCGGACCCCCCGGGGTCAAACCGGTCGAGGGCATCCCGCATTTCCCGCAAGCGCCGAATGCCGCTAGGATGCCCCTGCCCCGCGGGGATGCCGGGAATCCATGCAACTCAAAGACATACGAGCCCTCGTCGCCAGCGACCTCGCTGCGGTCGACGCCGAAATCCGCCGCCAGCTGGCGAGCGACGTCGTGCTCGTCAACCAGGTGGGGGACTACATCGTCGGCGGCGGCGGCAAGCGCCTGCGCCCCCTCCTGGTCGTGCTCGCTGCCCGGGCGGCCGGCGCGACGGATTCGGCCCACATCCCGGCCGCGGCGCTCATCGAGTTCATCCACACCGCGACCCTCCTGCACGACGACGTCGTGGACGATTCCGCCCGCCGCCGGGGCCGCGAGACGGCGAACGAGGCCTTCGGCAACCCCGCCTCGGTGCTGGTCGGCGACTTCCTCTACTCCCGCGCCTTCCAGATGATGGCGACGCTCGACTCGGCGGCGATCATCCGCGTGATGGCCGATGCGACCAACACGATCGCGGCCGGCGAAGTCATGCAGCTCATGAACTCCGGCGACCCGGACACGACCGAGATCCGCTACATGGACGTGATCTACCGCAAGACCGCGCGCCTGTTCGAGGCCGGCGCGCAGATCGCCGCCATCGTCGCGAAGGCGCCTGCGCCGGTCGAGGCCGCGCTGACGCGCTACGGCAAGCACCTCGGCATCGCCTTCCAGCTCGTCGACGACGCGCTCGACTACCAGCGGCGACGCCGACGAGCTCGGCAAGAACGTCGGCGACGACCTCGCCGAGGGCAAGCCGACGCTGCCGCTTGATCCACGCGCTCGCCGCACGGCGACGCGGATTCCGCGGCATTGATCCGCGATGCCATCGAGCAGGGCGGCACCGAAGAACAGGCCCCGATCCGCGCCGTCGTCGAGCGCACCGGCGGGCTCGACTACACGGCGCAGCTCGCCGAGAGCGAGGCGCAGAAGGCCGAGGACGGCGCTGGCCGACGTGCCCGCCTCGCCCTATCGCGACGCGCTCGCGGGACTCGCCCGCTTCGCGGTCAGCCGCGAGCGAGCTAGAGCCCCAATCCCTCGACCAGGATCTTGCCGTCGCTCATGACGAGCCGCGGCTCGAAAAGCGTGCGTCCGTCCGCGAGCGGGTCGCCGTCGTAGGCGACGAGGTCCGCCTCGAGCCCGACGCGGATCGTGCCGGTGCGCGACTCGATGCCGATCACGCGCGCGCCGTTCAGCGTCGCGGCCGTGATCGACTCGAGCGGCGTCATGCCGCCGAATTCGCGCAGCAGCGCGATGTCGTGCGCCACGCGCAAGCCGCCGATGTCGTCGTCGGCGTAGCTGCCGTCCGTGGAGGCGGCGATCGTGACGCCCATCGCGTGGGCCTTGCGCACGGCCGCTCGCAGCGGCCCCATCATCGCCTGCGTGCGCAGCCGGAGCGCCACGTCGTCCGCGGAGTTGCCTTTCGGGTCGGCGAGCGGGCTCATGGCCGCGAGCGTCGGCACGAAGAACGTGCCGCGCCGCTTCATCTCGGCGAGCGTCTCGTCGTCCACCCAGGTGCCGTGCTCGATGCTGCGCACGCCCGCTCGGACCGCGTTCGCGCAGCCCTCGCGGGCGTGCGCGTGCGCGGCGACGAACAGGCCTTTCTTCGCGGCCTCGACGACCGCCGCGTGGATCTCGGCCTCCGTCAGCTCGGGGCGGCGCGGGTCCGTATTCGCGAGCCCTGCGCGCTCGCTCGCGCCGACCTTGATGACGTCCGCTCCCTTCGCGATCAGCGCGCGCGTCGCGGCGGCGATCCGGTCAGGCCCGCGCAGCTCGCCATCGATCGCGTCGCCGAACTCCGGATAGACCATGAAGAAGGCGATGCCCGGCTTCGGCCGGATGTGGCCCGGCGAAACGAGCATCTCGGGCCCGGGCACGTGGCCCAGCCGGATGAGGTCGCGCGTGTCAGATCGCCTGGAGGAAGTTGTCGCCCAGCACGCGAGCAGTCGTGACGCCCGACTGGATTGCGCGCAGCGCCGCCGCCGGCGACTCGATGTGCGCGTGCGCATCGATCAGGCCGGGCAGCAGGAAGCGGCCCTTCATGTCGATCTGGCGGATGCCCGCCGCCGCTGCCGGCGCGCGGTCGGCGACGGCGGTGATCTTGCCGCTCGCGCACGCTCACGGTGACGCCGGGTCGAGGCGCAGCACCCGTGCCGTCCACCAGGGTCGCGTTGATGAGGTCGAGGTCCTGCGCCGACGGCCGTCATCGCAAGTCCGGCGAGGACGAGCGCAGCAATGGCGCGGAAGATCATGCGAGGGGCTCCGGAGGTGGTCTATCCAGCGGAGAATACGCGGTCTCATTGAAAGCGTGGGGGGCCTTGATTACACTGCCCGGCCTTCATTCGGGGTGTAGCTCAGCCTGGTAGAGCACTACGTTCGGGACGTAGGAGTCGCAGGTTCAAATCCTGTCACCCCGACCACAACTGTGACCTGCAATATCCTCGGTCACCGCGGCGCCGCTGATGACCGCGTCATAGAGGCCAGTTGCCAATTTCTGTGTTCCCGACCCGATTGCTTGAGGCCTCAGCCGACCGTCTCACTGCAAGTGACTGGCGAAGATGCAGGCAAGACGGGCAGGCGCGACGGCGAGGTTGCGACGTCCGGACTGATGCTCCTGCGACGCCAAATGGGCAGGTTGGCTCCTCGATACTGGCCGACCTGGCTTGCCATTGGCCTGCTTCGACTCATCGAGCCAATGCCCTACGCGTCGCAACTGCTGATCGGAAGGGCCATTGGACGCTTTGCACGCGTGCTGCCGCTCGCCCATTCCCGCATTGCGCGACGCAACATCGAGTTGTGCCTGCCAGAGCTCACCGCCGATGCACGCAAGGTTCTGCTGAGACGTCACTTCGAGAGTCTCGGAATCGGTGTCTGTGAAACCGCAATTACTTGGTGGAGCGACGACCAACGCGTGCGATCGCTCGCGCAAATCGAGGGACTCGATCACCTGCGCCGTGCGCTCGCGCGCGGACGTGGCGCAATACTGGTCGGAGGCCATTTCACGACCATCGAGATCGGCACCCGAATCCTGGGAACTGTCGTGCCCCTGAATGTGCTGTACCGGCCGACCAAAGACGAAGTCCTGTCCGATTTCATGGCGAAACGGATCGCCGACCATGCCCAGCGCGCCATCAGGAGCGACGACATTGGCACGTTAATACGCGCGCTGCGGCGGAATGGCGCCGTCTGGTACGCGCCAGATCAGTTCTGTTGCGACAAGAGGGCGGTCATGGTTCCGTTCTTCGGCACGCTCGCGGCGACGACGACGTCGACCTCGCGCCTCGCGCGCGTGACCGGCGCCGCAGTGCTGACCTATTTCCCGCAGCGCCTGCCCGATGGTCGTGGCTACCGGGTCGTCATCGCGACCGGAGCTGGACCAGTTTCCCAGCGATGACCCCATTGCGGATGCCACGCGATTGGGGGCGCTGCTCGAAATGCAGATTCGGCACCACCCGGAGCAGTACCTGTGGGTTCACCGCCGCTTCAAGAGGCTGACGGCCGATTGCGCGGACTACTATGGTCGCGACGCTCGCCCGCCCACCGGTCGCCGCCGACGATCCTGATTGCACATCCGGCCCTCGTCCCTCAAAGATTCGCCGTGATCAGATAAGTAGATGAAGACATAGGGCGCACCCGATCGGTCAAGCGCCTGCAGAACACCGCCGAGGACGTAATCGACGAACAGAATGGTGTTGTCGTACGAGTTGTACAGCTGCTCGAGCGTGCATTGATTCGCTACATCGGCGTCATTACACATTGGCTTCAACAGCTGGAACTCGGGAGGATGCCTGTCGCCGTAGACCGGTCCGTGGCTTCCGCCGCCTAGGTGCAGAACGACGAACCGACTGCCGGAAACATATCGGTCGAGCTCGTCCTCCAGCAAAGGTATGACGTCGTCGTCGTAGCATTGCCCGTTGCGCCTGCATTGGCTCAATTTGACTTCGCCCACCGACGCGCAGTTGTCGTAGAGCGTGTAATTCACGTAACACGAGGTCGGAATGCCGAGCCTCGAAACGATTGTCGGAAGCTTGACACCCTCTTTTCGAGAATCTCCGGCAGTGCATTCAAGGTCGACCCACGTTTCGCAATGCCATTTAGAAAATGGAGACCGCCAGTCTTTTCCAGGACCGGGTTGGTATTGCGCCGACCGTAGCCATAGAGGCTGAAGTTCCGTCGGCTGGAAGACTCTCCGATAGCAAGCACAACAACCAAGTTGCCCGGCGATTCTACCCGGCCGGGTATGTCCATGACCTGCTTGTCCGACGCGAAATAAGGTTTCAGCGACTTGTATGCGACGTTGATGCTGGCTGACAGGAAGTTGATAGGCACGAGGGAATAGACAATGTACTTGTTCGACACGTTTCCGGCTCGATGCACGGCGTTGTAGTTCAAATACACACTGGACAATTGCGACGAGCAAGGCACACAGGAAGATTTTCGACGACGAAAGCAGATAGCTTCCGCACGGTCGAAACGTGATGTCGACCGAAAGGATGATAAGCGCCGGCAGGATCAACCAGGAACACGACGTAAGGCAGCATTTGGCGCGACAGCAGCTGACCGACTTCCGTGGAATCCGTGTGCACCGCATTCAGAACCATTGAGCTATCAATGGCGACGTCGTATTTGGAAATGAAATAGGCTGCGGCAGCGCTGGCGATAACGAGCAAGATCGCCACTGGTTTGATCGTCCAGCGGTGAGCAAGAAGCACAAGAACGCCATGAACAGGCACAGGCCGGTAAGGAGGTATGCAGACAGACCCCACATAGTCCAGTGCGTCTGCCTGGGTGAACCACTTGGCAAGCTTGTCGACGTTCAGCGCGTTATGAATCGCAAACAGCAGTATCGTGAACACTACCGAGAACGTGGAGTGCGAGCTTCGAATTCGGCAGTTCCTTGTTCATGCCCAGACTCACGTCGGCGCTGAAGGCTTCTCTGCAGCGTAAATCAGCATGCCGGGGCTCGGCGCGGGCGCGGCGGCGACGGGTCCTCGGCTCCACTGGAACATGTAGTAGTAGAGCGCATCAGAAACGAGCAGCATCACGCAAACAAGAAACGACGGTATCCGAGAGGAAATCTGCGCCGATGCGATTCTTGAAACCGAAACCAGACACCAAATCCGACTCCGACCGTGTCGGTCGCGCGTTTCCTCCTGAATGCCAGAATGAACGCCAAGGAGAAGAACGCCCCAGCCGAATCGCCCGACGAGAACGAGCAATTTCGATCGCAAGCGGAGCTGACGACGAACGCGGGCGTGAACTGCGCGGATCCGCCGAATTCCACGATGTCCCTTGGCCTTGCACGCCCAAAGTTATCCTTGAACATCACGTTGACGATCAGACCGGCCCCGATAATCAGGACCAGGAACAGATAGACGACTTTCTTGCCGTCGACACCGAACAACATCCGCTTCGAAAACCGGTTGAAGACATAGATCCCGCATACCAGGACCATGGATCCGACAACGAAGAAGCTGACGCTTTCATGTGAAAATCGTGCCCAGTCTTGATCAGCCAGGTGGAAGCCGTTGTCGAAAAACAGTTTCGAAATGCGCATGTCGATGCCAGAAAACATCGCAGCAGCACAGACGGGAACATTCCAGCGTGCCAGCGATTCGACTTTCGCGGGACCGGCGATCGAATAAACGAACTCGCTGACCTGCTGGTCGATGCGCTGCTTGCGCCGTTGGGCCTCGACGGTGCACCGATTCGAGTTCGGTGTCAGGAATGGGCCGATTCTTGGTCGGCCCATGAGCGAGGCGGAAAACGTGAAGGTACTGCGATCGCGCCGAACAGCGTTCGCCAGTCGCGTCGTACGCTCCGTTGCCGAGCTCAGATTGGCAAGCCTGACGACTCGCGTCCTGTTGCTGTTGCGACTCCAGCATCCCAACCTGATTTGAGGCCATCTCATACATCCGCTTCCTTTCGGCGTCCGTCTGGCATTCCACATTGGTCGGAATTGAGTATCGAACGGTAGACGGGTAGGTGCCACGCAAACACTCCGGGCCTGAAGCCCGTAGTTCAGCAATTCCGTTCCTGATTGCCGCGTGGAGTTGCTGGTGTTCCACCGCCGTCATTACCAATGGGCTGAGCCATTGATCGTCGGGCCACAGCACGAGCACCTTGCTGAAGTCGCTCACCGCAGCCATCGCGCTCAACACAGAATTGCGGTTTGGCACCAAATACGTGAGTTCTGACTGGTGCTCGTACATCTGAATCCAGCCGGAATCATCGTAAGTAAATCGATAGACGAGGATTTTCTGCGCGTTGTAAAGATCCCAGACATTTGTATTTTCATCGTCTGGAAATTTTCGACACCACATTGAATTCCACCAGGCGGCCCCATCTGCGACGTACAAACATCCATCGTCGCCCCAAGTCTCCGGGAAAACTTGCTGCGCGTGACTCGAAAAGCATGTGCTCGCTGCGAGGATCAGAAGAGCGGTCGAAAATAGTCTTTTGCCCATGTCGTTGTCCCCTCCCCGCTGGCGTTCGAAGTCATAAGCTACTCCGGCGGTTCCTGCGGAACAATCGGTATCTGCCGTGTGGACTTCGGGGATGATTCCGCGCCATCCTAGGCTGCTCGCACCGGAGGACTCCATGGGAACCCAAAAACGAAATCGCAAGACACGCCGGTCCGCTCGAGAGATCGCGCGCCGCGCAGATGGCATTCTCGCGGAGGCCGCCTTCAAGTCGAAAGAGTTCGAGAAGCGGGGCCTGCGATCGGTGACGCTTCCGCGTGCCAGGCTCATTCGCAAGCTGAGTGGCAAGACAGCTCACTCTCCGTTCCTGACGCAGATCGGTTGGGGCAACGCCGTCCGTGGAACAACCTTTCCGCTGAGTTTCGGGATCATGAACCCTGACCCGTGGCCATTTGACGAGGCCAACCTCGCACTTTGCGTCTATTGGGGAACTGCAACGGGCGTGGCGCCTCCTGGAGAGTCCTTGCTGGCCGCCGACCCAGCGCTCGGTGTCAGGGCCGTGGATGTCGGCACCCTCAATTCATCGCCATCGCCCTACTACGTCTCGGCGAGTCATCTTCTTCCCGCCACGTTCGCTGCCGGAAGGAACCGAAGCGACGTCAGCTATCTGCTGTACGCGATTGACGCATTCGACGTAAGCGTCATTCTCGAGCGGGGCAGCTTGTCGGTGGCGATCGCCTAGAGACTGCGGCCAAGTCCCTAGTTCACGCGGGTGCGGCACTCCTCCAAATCGTGGTCGTTGGACCTGCCGACGGTCCTGCTCACCGCCACAATCGCGCCGACCGCGTGCGCACAGTCATTGCTGTCGCGGGACGAGCAGAACGTCATCAATTTCGCGTTTGCCACACAGTTGGGCTCGGGCGTGTATTCGGTTTCAGGCAGGACACTGCAGATCTACCGCCTGCCATTCGGCCACACGCTGAGATCCACGGACGAATCCAGCTTCGGAGTCGAGCTGACCCTGCCGGTAACGTTCGGCTTCTATGATTTCGAATTGCAGGACATCGAGGACGGGGATATTCCGACGCAGGTGGATTCCCTGAGCTTCGTGCCCGGCCTGACGCTTGTGTTCGAACTGCAGCCCGACTGGACGCTCGAGCCATACTTCGAGGCAGGCATCGCGCGCGCCCGCGACGTGAATGCGCACGCAAATGTCTATGCAGTCGGAGTCGCGAGTCTCTACGAGTTCGGCGGACAAGGGCTTCGACTGGCTGCTGCGCAACGATCTCACATTTGCGGGCGTCGACCTGCGCGGCACCGATGGCTCCGATCGTTTCGCGCGGCTGCAGACGGTCCTGACGGCGCGCCGGCCATTCGGCCGCGAGTCGAGCGATCGACTACCTGGTCTACGCGTTGAACGAATACTACGTCGAGCAGCCTGATGGTCCGGTCGACAGCGCCGTGCAAGGTGGCCAGCTCGGTCCAGTACGAGATCGGCCTCACCCTGGGAACGACCGAGCCGCGACGAGTCTGGGGCATGCCCGTGCCGCGAGTCGGCATCGGCTATCGATTCGGGTCGAACCTGGACGTATTCCGCATCGTGATCGGGACGCCGTTCTGAGGATGCCCGTCCTGATCGACCGCGATCTAGCGCGGGTCTGGCAGTGGAGGTTCGTCTTTCGGCAGGCCCTTGGGCGGGATCGGCATGAAGATACGCCAGGACTGCGTCGGGTTCGCTTGCCCAGAAAGGCGCAGCGAGTCCGCCGGGAACGTCGCGCGCGACGTCGCGCATGGGCGCGAGCGTGCCCGGCGCCGACACGATGACCTCGTCATCGTCAATCGGCGCCGTGAGTAATTTCGCCGGTCCTGGTTTCGTAGCTGCGGATGATCGAACGCAGTTCGGCCTGGGTCAGCAGCAGGTCGAGGGGCTGGTTGGTGCGGGCGACGATTGGCTCGGGCGGTTTGGCGTCCTGCGCTTGCAGGATCCCGGAGAGCAGCAGACCCAGTAGTACCGTGGTCTTTCGCATTCGCTTCCGGAGTTTATGCCCACCGGCGGCGCCTGACCAATTGCCGGCAATACCGGCGTCGAGCGCACAATCAATTCATCATGAAGAAAGTTTCCATCATCGGCGCACCCACGGACATCGGCGCCGGCACGCGCGGCGCATCGATGGGTCCGGAGGCGATCCGCGTCGCGCAGCTGCAGTCCATGCTCGAGTCGCAGGGCGTCGACGTCGCCGACCGCGGCAACCTGCAGGGACCCGGCAATCCGGGCCAGCCGCCGGTGGACGGCTACCGCCACCTGGCGCAGGTCACGGCCTGGAATCGCGCCGTCTACGACGCCTGCCACGCGGAGTTCGCCGCGGCACGTCTGCCGATGCTGCTCGGCGGCGATCATTCGCTCGCCATCGGCTCGATCGCGCGCCGCCGCGCAGCATGCGCGCAAGGCGGGCCGCAAGCTCCGCGTGCTCTGGTTCGATGCGCACGCGGACTCCAACACGCAACGTGCTGACGCCGAGCGGCAACATCCACGGCATGCCGGTCGCGATCCTGCTCGGTCACGGTCCGAAGGAACTCGTCGAGATCGGCGGCAGCGCTCCAGTCATCCGGCCGGACGAGATCCGCCAGATCGGCATCCGCAGCGTCGACCTCGGCGAGAAGAGCTTCGTGCACGAGCTCGGCTTCGAGGTCTTCGACATGCGCTACATCGACGAGACCGGCATGCGGCAGACCATGAACGCCGCGCTCGCGGGCCTCGGCCGCGACACGCACCTGCACGTCAGCTTCGACGTCGACTTCCTCGATCCGGACGTCGCGCCGGGCGTCGGCACGACCGTGCCGGGCGGGCCCTCGTACCGCGAGGCGCAGCTGTGCATGGAGATGGTCGCCGACACGGGCCTGCTCGCCTCCGCTCGACGTCATGGAGCTCAATCCCGCGCTCGACGACCACAACCGCTCTGCGGAAGTCGCGGTGGATCTCGTCGGCTCGCTGTTCGGCAAGAGCACGCTGATGCGGAGGGCGGACGATGCTTAACCCCGAATCGCGCTGTCGACTCGGCCGCGCGCGACCTGATCGCGATCGAGGCGAGCCTCGGCGCGCACAACTACAAGCCGCTCGACGTGGTGCTGGTGCGCGGCCAGGGCGTCTGGGTCTGGGACAACAACGGCAAGCGCTACCTCGACTGCCTCTCGGCCTACTCGGCGCTGAACCAGGGCCACTGCCACCCGAAGATCCTCGCCGCGATGGTCGAGCAGGCGAAGAAGCTGACGCTCACCTCGCGCGCCTTCCGCAACGACCAGCTCGCCCTGCTCTACGAGGACCTTGCGCAGCTCACGCGCTCGCACAAGATCCTGCCGATGAACAGCGGCGCCGAGGCGGTCGAGTCCGCGCTCAAGGCCGTGCGCAAGTGGGGCTACGAGGTCAAGGGCGTGCCGGCGGACCGCGCCGAGATCGTCGTCTGCGCGAACAACTTCCACGGCCGCACGCTCGCGATCGTCGGCTTCAGCACCGACCCGGACGCGCGCGGCGGCTTCGGGCCGTTCGCGCCGGGCTTCCGCGTCGTGCCGTTCGGCGACTTCGACGCGCTCGCCGCGGCGATCAACGAAAACACCGTCGCCTTCCTGGTCGAGCCGATCCAGGGCGAGGCCGGCGTCATCATCCCGCCGGCCGGCTACTTCACGAAGGTGCGCGCGCTCTGCAGCGAGCGGAACGTCACGCTGATCCTCGACGAGATCCAGACCGGCCTCGGCCGCACCGGCAAGCTCCTCGCCGAGGAGCACGAGGGCATCGAGGCCGACGTCACGCTGATCGGCAAGGCGCTCTCGGGCGGCTTCTATCCGGTGTCCGCCGTGCTCTCGAACTCGGAAGTGCTGGGCGTGCTGAAGCCCGGCCAGCACGGCAGCACGTTCGGCGGCAATCCGCTTGCCTGCGCGATCGCGCGCGCCGCGCTCAAGGTGCTGGTCGAGGAAGGCATGATCGAGAACGCCGAGCGCCAGGGCGCGCGTTTCATCGCCCAGCTGCGCGAGCATCCGCGAGCCCCGTCGTGCGCGAGGTGCGCGGCCGCGGGCTGATGCTGGCGGTCGAGCTGCATCCCGAGGCCGGCGGCGCGCGGCGCTACTGCGAGCGGCTGCGCGACGCGGGCCTGCTCGCCAAGGACACGCACGAGCACACGATCCGCATTGCGCCGCCGCTCGTCATCCAGCCCGGACGAGATCGACTGGGCCTCGCGAGGTCATCGCGCGAGCGTTGAAGGGTTGACTTCCGAGACGGTCCCAGCCTCGCGCTGCTCTCGCTCCTGGCGGCGTCGCACGCCGCAGCGGACTTGCCGCCCGCCGATGGGATCCCGGCGATCCGCGCGCGCGTGCTCGCGCTCGTCAACGAAGCGCGCGCGCGTCGCGCGACGCTGCGGCTGGAAGCGGCTCGCTGCCGCGCCCCCGCTCGCCCGATCCGAGGCCCTCGATCGCGCGGCGCTAGCCCATGCGCGAGACATGGCGGCTCGCAGCCGCATGCAGCACGCAGGCGGCGACGGCAGCACACCCGGCGAGCGTGCGACGCGCGCGGGTTATCGCTGGCGGACAGTATCGGGGAAAACGTTGCTGCGGGGCAGGAAACGCCCGAAGAAGCGGTCGCCGCGTGGCTCAAGAGTGCGGGGCATTGCGCCAACCTGATGGATCCCGACTACGTCGAAATGGGCGTCGGGTTCTCCGCCGACCCGCAGGGCGCCGGCGGCCCCTATTGGGTGCAGGTCTTCGGTGCGCCGGCGCCCTAGCGGCGCGGGCGCGGCTTCACGGTCTTGACGCCGTACTTCTCAAGCAGCATGTCCACGGCTTCGCGCAAGTAGACCGCGAGCGGCACGCGCGTCTTGTCACTGAGGGCTCGCAGAGCGTCGTGCTGCGCTCGGTCGAAGTAGACGCCGGTAAACACGCGCTTCTCTTTGTCTTTTTTCTCCGGCATCCGGAAATGCTACCGGGCGCGAGGTGTCGGCGCCAGCGCCTGGCGCGTCTGCGGGCCCGCGTAGTAGAGATCGTACTCCCCGCCCTGGACGACCGGTTGCAGTGAGTCGAGCAAGTGCTCGGGAATCCGCTCGCGGTGCCTCTCCTTGACCGCCACCCAGGCGGAACTGCGCGCGAGGCGCGCGTTCAGTTCATCGGCCGTCATGACCTGCTCGGCCTGCCCGTCGCTGTAGAAGGCACCGGAGAGCGGGCGCTTGCGAAAGAAGATGAGCGCTTCGCCGCTGCTCCGCCGGGATTCATATTCCTGTACCAGCACCCGTGCCGAAGTTTCCCGCTCCCAGCCGCCCGCCTTGAACGCGACGACGAGCGCGAGGCCAGTCACTGCGGTCAATGCAACGCCGCCGGCCAGCAGCCGACCCTCGACGCGCCCCGGCGGCAGCCGCGCAAGCCAGATGGCAGCAGCCGTCGCGGCCGCAGGAATCCCCGGGAGCACGTATGTCCACAGGATGTTGCCGCTCAGCGTGAATACGACGCAGGGCGCAATGGCCCAGCACCAGAGGTAAGTGACCAGCGATCGGTCGTCCGGCGCGGCAGGCCGAGCCAGGTGTCGTGAGCGCCAGAGGGCGACGGGAACGAGTACGGACCACGGCATCAGGGCGAGCACGGCGAACAGCCAGATCGTCCCGCGCGGGAATGCATGCGAGTGGCCGTATAGATCTCCGTCCCATCCCGGCACCAGGAAGCGGTTCCAGTGCTCGCCGACGATGAAGTATTCGAGGAATCCGGGCGTCCGCCATTCGGCGAGCACATACCAGGGAAGCACGAGTGCGAGTGTCCAGCAGGTCGCTCTCACCCACCGCAGCTCCGCGAACAAGCGCCTGAGGTTGCCGGTTGCAATTGCCCAGGCCGCGATGGGGAGGCTCGCGAGCAGGAGCGCGAGCGGGCCTTTTGCAAGCAAGCCAATCGCGAGGCCGATGACCAGCATCCACTCCTCGCGCCTGCGCCCTGGGCCCGCCTCGTGCATCGCAAGCCAGAATCCACGCATGACCATCGTCATGCCGAGCGCGAGCGCCATGTCGGTCATCACGGCGCCGGTCGACGCGAAGAAGAGTGCCGAGCCGGTGGTCAGCGCTACGGCGTAGGCAGCCTCGCGCCGCGAGCGGCGTTCCGCCCAGGTCCACAGGACGAGGGCCAGCAGGCCGCCGCAGATCCAGTGCGGCAGCCGCGCGCTGAATGCTCCGATCCCGAGAATCTTGAAGCTGCCTGCCGTGATCCAGAACGAGAACGGCGGCTTGCCCCAAAATGGCTCGCCGTCTGCTATCCACGGCGTGATCCAGTCGCCGAACTCGGCCATGCGCCGGCTGATCTCGGCATAGCGCGCCTCGGTCGGATCGATGAGCGGGTACATGCCGAGCGTCGCGAGCCGCACCGCGGCGGCGACGACGATGAGGACCAGCAGCAGGCGGAGCTCAGGCGATTTGCGATCTGGCGGGGGCGTGCTCGACACGCGCTCGGCTCCACGGCAGTTGTGCGGCCTGCGACGGGACGCGCAGCTCGTCGACCAGGTACAGCGGCCGGCCTTTCGACTCGACGAACAGGCGCGCCAGGTACTCGCCGAGCACGCCAATGGCCATGAGCTGCAGGCCGCCCAGGAATGAGATCACGACGATCAGCGTCGGAAAGCCGCGCGCGGGATCGCCGAATGCGAGCGTCTTCACCAGCATGAAGGCCGCGAATGCGAAAGCCGATACCGCGGTCGCGAATCCCACGTAGGTCGCGACCTTGAGCGGTGTGACCGAAAAGCCCGTGATGCCTTCGAGCGCGAAGTTCCACAGCTTCCAGTAACGCCACTTGCTGACTGCCCGCGGCGCGCGGCTCACGGTCGTAGTCGAGGGTCGCCTGGTTGAAGCCGATCCAGGCGAACAGCCCCTTCATCATGCGGTTGCGCTCGGGCAGCGCGTTGAGCGCGTCCACTGCGCGCCGGCTCAGCAGCCGGTAGTCGCCGGTGTCCACCGGCATCGGCACTTCGCTCAACCGGTTCATCACGCGGTAAAAGGCGTATGCGGTTGCGCGCTTGAGCCAGGATTCGCCGGCGCGGGCGCGCCGTCGCATGTTCACGACGTCGGCACCGCCGCGCCACGAGGCGAGCATCGACGGAATCAGCTCCGGCGGGTCCTGGAGGTCGCCGTCGATCACGATTGTTGCTGCGCCGCGCGCCTCGCGAAGACCCGCGCTGACCGCCGCCTCCTTGCCGAAGTTGCGGCTGAGCCGGATGAAACCGACTCGCGCGTCGCGCTCGCATGCCTGTTCCAGCAGCCCACGGGTGCAGTCGGTACTGCCGTCGTCGACGTAGATGACCTCGAATCCGCCAGGAGTTGCGGCGATCGCCTGCATGAGCCGCCGGTGAAGCTCGGGCAACACCACTGCCTCGTTGTGGACCGGCACCACGACGCTGAGCGTGAGTCGTCCGGTCATGCGAAAGTCCAGTGGCGGTTGAGCGTGAAGCCAGCGGCGAGGACGAGCGCGGTCGCCGCCACCTGCGGCAGCAGGTAGTGCAGGCCGAGCCACTCGGTCCCTGCGAACACCAGCGCGGCGCTGGTGGCCGCGCCGAGCGCGGCGACCAGCAGGAAGCGCGGCAAGCGCGCGGCCGTGCGCGCGCATCGCTTGCGAACGTGAAGCGGCGATTGCCGGCGTACGCCGCGAGCGCGCCGCAGGTCGCGCCGGTCGCCGCCGCCAGGCCCGCGCTCGACGTCCGCCAGCTCGACCAGCGCGACGAGCACGAGGTAGTGCACCGCGGTCGCGAGGCCGCCGACCAGGGCGTAACTCAGCATGGGCGCTTTCCAGGGCCATATCCCCGATTGGACGGTCCGCGTCCGGAAATCAATCGCGGCCATGCAGCTGGCGAACCGCCGCGCGGCGGACTCTAAATAGCCGGCATGTTCAGCGCCCGTTGCCGTCGGGCACTCGGAGTCTGGCTCCTCCTGGCGGCGGCCGGCCGCGGCGGGCGCCGAGGACTGCACCGGATTCCGGGCACTGGGTCGGCCGTAGCGTAGCCGATGCGCTGCGCGATCTCCGCGAGCCGGGCCTCGACTTCATCTACAGCTCGGAGCTCGTGCCGGACGGACTGCGCGTGCTGCAGCGAGCCGCGCACCGGCAGCCGCCTGCTGATCGCGCGCGACATCCTGGCGCCGCACGGGCTCACCCTGCGCGCCGTGCGGCCCGGCATCTTTGCCGTCGTGAGGGATCCGCGCGGCGAGGCGCGCGGACGGCCGCCGTGCCGGCGCGGATGGCGCATCGCCGAGCCCCGTCGGGCCCACGCCGCTGTCCGAAATCGTCGTGTCGACCAGCCGCTACTCGCTCGATGGCTCAGGCCCGATCGGTGCCGTGCGCGTGTCACGGCAGCGAGCTCGCGGTGCAGCCGGTGCTCGGCGAGGACGCCATCCGTGCGCTTGGCCGCCTGCCCGGCATCGCGCAGAACGGCATCTCCGCGCAGTCGAACATCCGCGGCGGCGAAGCGGGCGAGACCCTGACGCTGCTGGACGGATTCCCGATCCGCCAGGCGTTCCATCATCCCGCCTACAACAACGCGTTCGGCGTCCTCGATCCGGGCCTGATCGCCGACGCCGAGGTCTACACGGGCGGATTCCCGGTCCGATACGGCAATCGCATGGCCGGCGTGTTCGACTTCGAAAGCGTCGACCCGCGCGGCGAGTTCACCCGCGCACTCGGCGTCTCGGTGTTCAACGCGACTGCGCGCTACGGCGACGTCATCGAACCGTCCGCCATCGACTGGCTGGCGACCGCGCGCGTCGGCACGCTGCGGCCCTTCATGGACGCCTTCGCCGAAGAGGATGCCAAGCCGTTCAATGCGGACCTGTACGCGCGTGTCGGCTACGGCGACCCGGATCGCGTGCGCCTGACCGCGAACCTGCTCGTGGACCTACGACGAGCTCGACATCGGGCGCGACGCGCTCGGCGAGGATGCGGAGTTCAACAGCCGCTCCGCTATGCCTGGCTGCGCGCCGACCATGACTGGCATGAGCGGCTCACCGGCAGCGCCTGGCTCGGCTACAGCGAAGTGAACAGCAATCGCTCGGGCACGATGGACAAGCCCGGCATCGCGGCCGGCGCGGTGCGCGACCGGCGCTCTTCGCGCTACCTGGACCTGCGCGCGCAGCATGTCCTGGCAGCCGGCGGAACGGCACTGGCTCGAGGGCGGCTTCGAGCTCACGGAGGAAGATGCCACGTACACGCTACGACGCCGTGGCGGCCTACAGCCCGGCCATCGCCGAGCTGTTCGCGCGCGAGCCATCCCTCGCCCGCGAGACCCGACCTGACGCCGAGCCGCGAGCGCATGGCCATGTTCGCCAGCCATCGCTGGCAGCTCGTGGATTCCTTCGTGTCGGAACTTGGTCTGCGCGCGCAGCGGACCGCGACGCAGGACACGACCTCGAAGGAGTGGATCTACGATCCGCGGCTCAGCGTTCGCTGGCAGCTCCTGCCGTCGACGGCGCTGCGCGCGCACTGGGGGCGCTTTCACCAGACGGACGAGGTCCACGAGCTCAAGGTCGAGGACGGCCTGACCGAGTTTCCGGAGGCGCAGCGTTCCGACCATTTCATCGTGGGCGCCGACCACGAGCTGTCGAACGGGCTCGCGCTTCGGCTCGAGTGGTTTCGCAAGTCGCAGGCGGACCCGCGCGCGCGCTTCGAGAACCTGCTCGATCCGATGTCGGCGCTGCCGGAAATCGCTCCGGATCGCGTCATGGTCGCGCCGCGTTCCGCGGAGATCCGCGGCAGCGAGCTGTCGGCGCGGCACGCGGGCGACCAGTTCACGTGGTGGGGGGCGGTCGCCTGGTCGGAAGCCCGGGACGGCATCGATGGTCGCCACGTCGCGCGCAGCTGGGACCAGAACTGGGCGGTGACAGCCGGGTTCGACTGGCTGCGCGGCAACTGGCGGTTCGGCGCTGTGGCGAGTTCCCACCAGGGCTGGCCGACGACCCGCGTCGACGAGACGGGCCTCGGCGAGCGTAACGCCGCGCGCTTCCCGACGCGTGCCGCGCTCGACCTCCGGGCGGAGTACCGCCGGGAGCTGCAGATCGGCAGCCTCGCGGTCACGTTCGAGGTCACGAACGCGGTCAACGTCGGCAACACCTGCTGCTACGAGCTGATCCCGGTCGTGGACGGGGCCGGGAATACAACTTTCACGACGAAATCCAGCGACTGGCTGCCAGTCGTGCCGTCGGTCGGCGTACTCTGGGAATTCTGAGCGGGGGCGATTGATCGTGCCGCCACCAGGCGTCCAACGCGGGATGACAGGCGACCAGCAGCTCGTCCAGGGGATGCTCGCGGGCGACGAACGGGCGTTCGAGGCCTTCTTCAACGCCTATTTCGCCCGGGTGTACCGGTTCGCCCTCCCGCGCCTCAACGGCGACGTCGAGGCGGCGCGGGACGTCGTCCAGACGACGCTCAGCAAGGCCATGCGGGGGCTGGCGGGCTTTCGCGGCGAATCCGGGCTCTTCACCTGGATCTGCCGCATCTGCCGCAACGAGGTCGTCGAGTACCTGCGCGCCCGCAACCGCAGCGGACACGTCGTGCTCATGGACGACCACGCGAGCCTGCGTGCGGCGGTGGAATCGGTCGAGGCACCCGAGGAGTTCGACCTCGTGAAGTCCTACGGGCGCGCCGAGACGGCCCGACTGGTGCGCGTCGTCCTCGACCGGCTGCCCGCGAGTTACGGCGACGCGCTCGAATGGAAGTACCTCGAAGGACACTCGGTCGACGCGATTGGCCGGCGCCTGGGCATCGGCACGGTGGCTGCCCAGTCGCTGCTCGCGCGCGCGCGCATCGCATTCCGCGAAGGACTTGAATCAGTATTCGGCGCCGAGGCCGCGGACATCGCGTCCGGCCTCGGCGCCTAGGAACGGCCCATGAACGACCAGGATCTCGAAAGACTTCTCAAATCCGTCGGCCCGCGCGAGCAACCGCCCGGCGAGGTCGAGCGCATCGTGCGCGAGCGGCTGCATTTGGAGTGGAACGCGATGCTGCGCGCGAATCGCCAGCGCCGCTACCGGCGCGGCGGGTTCGCGCTCGCCGCCGGCCTCGTCGCGGCCGCCGTCGGACTTTGGATCGCGGCCTCGCAGTCCGGCGGCCCGCCGGCAGCAGTCGGGACGCTGGCGCTTGCCGCCGGCGAGGTGCGCGAGAAGTCCAGCTGGCTCTCCGGCTGGCGCTCGATGGACGGCGGCGACGTGGTGATGACCGGCCGTACACTCGAGACCGGCGCCGACGGGCGTGCGGCCATCGCGCTTGCGGACGGCGTGTCGGTGCGTGTAGACCGTGACACGCGGATCGCACTCGTCGACGCGTCCGAGCTGCGCCTGGAGCGCGGCAGCCTCTACGTGGACTCCGGTCCCGGCCAGGCGCGTCTCGCGCGGCTGCGCATCGAGACGCCGGCCGGGTCGGTGCGGCACGTCGGCACGCAGTACGAGCTGCGCCTCCTCGATGCCGGCGTGCAGCTACGCGTGCGCGAAGGGCGTGTCGAGTTCCGCTCGCCCGCCGGCGCCGTGGAACAGGGGCAAAGCGGCGAGCAGCTCGTGATCTTCGGCGATGGGCGTGTCCAGCGCGCGACAACGCCGCGCCACGGACCTTCCTGGGACTGGGTTGCCGACGCGGCGCCCGCAATCGACCTCGAAGGCGTGCCCCTCACTCGCTTCCTGGCCTGGGTCGGGCGCGAGCTGGGCCGCGAGGTGTCCTATGCGCCGGCACTCACGGAGTCGGAGCTCGCGTCCGTCGTCGTCCATGGCTCGACGGTCGGGCTGACGCCGGCCGAGGCCCTGGACGCGGTGCTCGCCACTACCAGCTTCCAGGCCGACGTCGTCGGCGACTTGATCGTCGTCGAACGCCGCGATCCGACCTAGACCGTCGCGACCCGCCACAAGTCGCTGCCGGATACCCGGATCCGCATGCAGCGGCCGTTGACGACCTCGCCGAAGCGGATCCACTCGGTGTTGTGCGGATCGTCGCGCAGCCGGAACAGGTCACCGTCAGCTTCGAGCGGCGTGGTGCCTTCGAGCCAGAGCCGACCCTTGCGGACGACGATCCGCATGCTGCCGATCCAGGGACTCTCGTTGCGGTAGTGGCCGACGTAGGCATCCCATTCCTTCGGATGGCTGAACGAGTCCGGTCCCGCATACTTCTCGTTCCGGAACCATTCCCCGCCCCAGGCCGCCTCGACGACCTCGCTGTCGGGCACGGCCGGGTCCTTGCGCCCGAACTGGAGCACGAAGCGGTCGAGCGCGCGGTGCCGCGCGACGAACCGGTCCGCCTCGCCCTGCCGATCGAGCGCAACGCGCTCGTCCGCCGTGCAGGACGAATAGCCGCTCACCTTCGGCGACCACCTCGAGCCCACGCGACTCGCCGCGGTAGGTGCCGGCGTAATCGGCGGCGTTCGTGACGACAGCCGGCGGGTCCGGCTCCGGCATGGCCGGCAGTGCCACCGACTTGCGCTGCGCGCGCATCAATTGAATGGCGTAGCGCACGACCGGGTTCGGCCGGTAGCCCTGTTGGGCGTTGACCGACGCAAAGCCGCCGATGCCCTCGTCG
The DNA here is from genome assembly GCA_963817195.1 of uncultured Gammaproteobacteria bacterium. Lineage (GTDB taxonomy): Bacteria > Pseudomonadota > Gammaproteobacteria > Steroidobacterales > Steroidobacteraceae > SCUD01. Next base: position 562,888 of record CAWFNJ010000008.1, on the reverse strand, counting down.
ATGTCGACCATCAGCGCCGACATGAAGGACACCATGCCGCCCGTGTGCCGCAGCAGGCGGTTGCCGTCGAGCGTGTCCACCGCGATGCCGTAGCCGTAGTGCGCGCCGGGACCGAAGTCCGCGGCCTCGATCTGCGGGCTCGAGAAGCGCCTGAAGCCGTCCTCGGACAGGAGCCTGCCCGCGCCCACCTTGCCGTGGTTCGCGATCATCCGGACGTACGTGCCCATGTCCGCGGCAGTCGCGGCGATGCTAGCCGGCGCCGCCAGTCGCGAACACGAACGGCGCCTCGGACAGCCGCCCGTCGCGCGGATACGGCCGGTCGGCCAGGAACGGCACGTAGCTCTTCGCGAGTCGCTCGCGCACGTCGTTCGTGATCACCGGCTCGCTCGAGTTCATGCCGAGCGGGCGGAAGATGCGCTCGCGCAGGAGCTCCGGCAGCTCGCGGCCGTCCAGCGTCCAGGCCAGGATGCCGAGCGTGTCGTACATGGCGTTGTTGTAGTGAAAGTGCTCGCCGGGCGCGTACGCGGCCAGGTGCGCGAGCTCCGGGTCCGACTGGAAGACGTCGCCGGCGCCGGGCAGACCGGTCGTGTGCGTCAGCAGGTGATGCACCGTGATCGGCCCGAACTTCGACTCGATGCGCAGCCACGGCAGGTAATCGGTCACCGGCCGCTCGAGATCGAGCTTGCCCTCGTCGCGCAACTGCAGGAGCGCGAGGGCCACGAACGACTTGGAGATCGAGCCGATCTGGAACAGCTCGTCTTCCCGCACGCGGCGCCGCGCTTCCAGGTCGCCGTAACCGTAAGGTCACGACGCGGTGGACCGCATCGCGGTCCGCGAGCACCAGCGTCATGCCCGGGGAATTCATCTCGCGCATGTACTGCTCGGCGAAGCGGTCGAGCGCCGGATAGACGTCCGCATAACGGGCCCGCCTCCGCCGCCATCGCTTCCTGGACGCTGAATGCGCCGAGCCCGACCGCCGAAGCGCCGAGCACGCCTGCCTGAATCAGGTTCCTGCGAGTGATCTGCATGGTGTCCATCCCCCTGTCGGTCGCGGAAGCCTACCTGAAAGACTGTGCGGCCCGGAAATCGCACGGCTGGTCGCATGCCGGGGCGCAGCATGGCGACGACCGCCTAGGATTGCCCTTGCATGAAAATGACCCTCCTGCTTGTGTGGATGCTGGCCGAAGCGACGGCCGAAGCGCCCTCCGCCCTGGTGCCGCCGCCGCAGGAAATCGCGCCGGGCGTCGCCCTGCTTCCGGGCGCGATGCTGCCGGACCGCGGGCCCGACGGAAATACGATCGTCTTCGACGCGCCGCAAGGCCTCGTGGTCGTGGACACCGGCCGGCACGCCTGGCACAGCGACGCAATCCTCGCCTATGCGAAGTCGCGCGGCCGGCCGATCGCCGCGATCGTCAACACGCACTGGCACCTCGACCACACGAGCGGCAACGGCCGCATCCGGGCGGCCTACCCGGAAGCGCCGGTTTACGCGACCGCTGCCGTAGATCGCGTGCTCGCTGAGGGCGGTTTCCTCGCGCGCAACCTGGAGTCCGCAAAGCCGATGCTGGACGATCCGAAGCTGAGCGATGTCCAGAAGGAGGAAGTCGGGATCTTCATCGCGACGATGGCCGAGCGCGACGTCCTGCGTCCGCATGTCGTCGTGGATCAGGCCGGCGAGTTCGCGCCTGGCCGGCAGGGACTTCAATGTCCGATTGACGCAAGGCGCCGTGACCGACGCCGACATCTGGCTCTACGACGCCGCGAGCGGCGTGGCCGTGCTCGGCGATCTCGTGACTTTTCCCGCGCCATTCTTCGAGACCGCCTGCCCCGCCGACTGGCGCCGCTCGCTCGACGAAGTTCGGGCGGTGCCATTCCGTATCGCGATACCCGGTCACGGCGAGCCGATGAGCCCGCGCGCAGTTCGACGCCTGGCGCCGCGCATTCGGCGCCTTCATGGACTGCGTCGAAGGCACGTCCGAGGCCAGCCAGTGCGCCGCCGGCTGGGCCGACGGGATCGCTCCGTTCACGGCCGGCGACGAGCAGGCGCGCCGGTGCGGCACTCGGGTACGCCGAGCACTACGTCGGCCTGCTGCGGGCGAACGGCGGCAAGAGCGCCGACTGCCTCGCGCGCTAGACCAGCCGGACCTCGACCCCACGCGCGCGAATGGCGGCGACCGCATCCGGCGCCGCGGCCTGGTCCGTGATAAGAAGATGCACCTGCTCGACCGGCGCGATCACCGACAGGTTGCGGCGCAGCAGCTTCGATGAATCCGTGACCGCCACGATCTGCCGCGCGATACGGATCATCATGGCATTCATCCTGGCCTCGAGCACATACGGCGTCATCAGCCCGATCTCGGGATCGAGGCTGTCGACGCCGAGAAACAGCCGGTCGGCCTGCAGGCCGCGCAGCGCCTGTTCGGCCTGCGGTCCCGAGAGCGACCAGGACTTCCGGCGCAGCACGCCGCCGGGAATGATGAGGTTGACGTGGTGCGCGTTCGCGAGCAGCACGGCGATGTTGAGCGCGTTCGTGATCACGTTCAGCGAGTGCAGCTTCAGCCCGCGGATCTGTCGCGCGATTTCCGCCGTCGTCGTGCCCGAGTCGAGGATCAGCGTCTCGCCGTCCTTGATGAGCGCGGCCGCGGCCTTGGCGATCCGCACCTTCTCTGCGTGGTGCAGTGTCTGCTTGACGGTGATCGGCAGCTCCTCGCCGTCGCCCGGAGGCAGGGCGCCGCCGTGAATGCGGACAATTGCCCCGACTTCGGCGAGCGCGGCCGAGATCGGAGCGGATGGTGACTTCGGAAACCTTGAAACGCCGGGCGAGCTCGGCCCACGCTGCCCTGCGACTGGGACTCGACCAGCGCCCGGATGAGCCGGCGCCGCTCCTCCTTGGCAAGCCCGCGTCCGTCGCCTGTATTGCGGCTCAACGTTTCCATGGCTTTCGTTTTTCAAGCATAAACGAAAAGCAAAAGCCCTGCGGGACCAGCTTTCGATCAATCGTAAGCATCCGAAAGTTTCTTGTCCTTTCATATTGCCTTCACATACGATGCGTCTGCCCGGCAGTTTCAGGGGGAAATCGTCATGCGTCTCGTCGCTCGCCTCGTCGGACTTGGGTTCACTCTCGGCGCGCTCGCGCCGCCACTCGCGACGGCCCAGGCCGCGGGCGATCCTGCGGCGCCCGAGCTCAGCGAGGTCGTCGTCACTGGTACGCGCGCCGCGCTCGTCGAATCGCTCGACCGAAAGCGCGGCGCCGCCGATCGTGCAGGACTCGATCGTCGCGCGGGACCTCGGCCGTTTCCCGGACGACAACGTCGCCGACTCGCTCTCGCACATCACCGGCATCACCATCCAGCGCACGCGCGGCGGCGAGGGCCAGTTCGTGAACGTGCGCGGCCTCGGCCCCGAGTTCAGCATCGTGACGCTAAACGGCCGCATCATGGCGACCGACGGCGACGGGCGCGAGTTCGCGTTCGACGTCCTGCCCTCCGAGGTGATCTCTGGCGCTGACGTGTTCAAGTCGTCGGAGGCGCCGAACCTCGAGGGCAGCATCGGCGGCGCCATCGACCTGCGCTCCGCGCGCCCGCTCGACGGCATCGGCGACCGGTTCTCGCTCACGGCCGAGGTGGACTACAACGACCTGTCCGAGGACAACGGCTACAAGGTGAGCGGCGTCTTCAACCGCACCTTCATGGACGGCCAGATGGGCCTGCTCGTCACCGCCGTCTACCAGGACACCGAGGTCCGCTCCGACGCGGTGCACGAGTTCTACATCAACCCCGACTCGCCCGGCGAGTTCGACGCGGACGGCGACGGCGAGATCTCCGACGACGAGAGCGGGCTGCTCGGCCTCTGCTGCACGAGCATCGGCGCGCGCATCCAGCAGAAGGAGCGCAGCGGCGTGACGGCCACCTGGCAGTGGGACGTCAATGACAGCTTCCGCATGACCGTCGACGGCCTGTTCACGCGGCTCGATGCGCCGACCGTGGGCTATCACCAGTCCTTCTATGTCGAGGACTCGATCCTCGACGAGGGCGACGGGCCTGCACCGCTGGAGCGACGTCAGCATCACCGACCACTGGGTGGACGGCATGACAGTCGCCGAGCTCGTCCCGGAGATCTCGACCATCACCGAGTACCGCGTCGTCGACACGACGCAGTTCGGCTGGAACGGCAGCTGGGACGCATCCGACCGCCTGCATTTCTCGTTCGACGCCTACACGTCGCAGGCGGAGCGCGATTCCGGCGGCAAGGACACCTGGGTCGTATCGGGCATCGGCGGAAGCCACGTCGGACGCGTCGACATGAACCCGAACGCGCCTTCCCGACATCAGCGTCACGCTCGACGACGGGCGCGACCTCGCGACCGCGCTCGCGAACCGCGAGCTCGGCGACGAGGACTTCGGACTGCACTACATCGGCCTGTCGGGCACCGACGTGAAGGACGAGGTCGACGGGCTCAACGTCGACGGCGAGCTGCAGTTCAACCCCGACGGATTCAGGTCCCTGCAGTTCGGGGCTGCCGCCACGCATGCGCTCGAAGCAGCGCGACACCGTCGAGAACGACACGAACGGCGGGTCCTGCATCTACTGCAACCTCTACGACGTCACGTTCGCAAGCCTCGGCGCGCAGGTCGTGCACAGCCTGTCGCTGCCGAACTTCATGCGCAACGGCGGCGGAAGCTACCCGCAGCGGTTCGTCCGCTTCGACATCCCGGCCTACCTCGCCGCCCTGACCGCGCTCGACGGCCAGCCGATCCTCGACGAGAACGGCGACCCGGTCCTCGACGAAAACGGCGACCCGACCTTTTACGACTCGTCGCTGGTGGCGCCGGAGTTCAACCCGGTCGAGTCCTACGACGTCGACGAGGACACGGTCGCGGCCTACGTCAGCGCCAACTTCGGGACCGACCGCTGGTTCGCGAACGCCGGCCTGCGCTGGATCGACACCGAGACGACGGCACGCACGGCGATCGACGCCATCGTGCGGGTGGACGACCCGACGCCGAACATCCCGACGTCGAGCCCGGACGTCACCTACAGCCCGGCCGAGCCGTTCACCGAGAAGGGCAGCTACAGCAAGCTGCTGCCGTCCGTGAACGCCGGCTTCTGGTTGCGGGAGGACCTGCTCCTGCGCGCCGCCGTGGCCCAGGTGATCTCGCGGCCCTCGCTGAACCAGCTCGCGCCGACCCGCACCGACGGCACGCTCGACCGCACTTTCGAGGTGTTCTACGACGGCAACGCCGACCTCGAGCCCGTGGAAGCCGACCAGGCGGACCTGTCGATCGAGTGGTACTTCGACGAGAAGTCGGTGCTGAGCGCCGCGGCATTCTGGAAGGACCTCGACGGCTTCATCACCTACGAGCTCCAGGAGAACGTCGACATCGGCGTAATCGGGAACATCGGCGGCGCCGGCGATGCGCCGCTCCTGTACGACGTGTTCCGCCCGATCAACGGCGACACGGCCGAGGTGTACGGCTTCGAGTTCGGCCTGCAGCACTTCTTCGAGAACGGCTTCGGCGCTGCGCGCCAACTACACCTACACCGACACGAAGGCGTTCATCGACGGCGAAGAACGTCGGCCCGCTCGAGGGCGTCTCGGAGTCCGCCTACTCAGCGGCCGTCATGTTCGAGAACGACCGCTGGGACGCGCAGCTCGCCGTGGACTACAGCGGCCGCTACGTGGAGGTGACGGACGCGGTCGGCGGCCTCTCGCAGTACGGCGACCCGATCACCTGGGTCACGGCCTCGGTCGCCTTACCGGCTGACGGACCAGTTCACGATCTCGCTGGAAGGCCGCAACCTCACGGACGAGTTCTACCGCGCGACCATGGGCCGGTCCGACATGCTGGCCGGATTCGAGACCTGGGGCCGCTCGGTACTGGTCGGCGTCACCGCGAAGTTCTAGATGAGCGCCTGGCTGGTCCACGCGCTCGTCACGACGCTGCTCTGGGGCGTCTGGGGCGCATTGGCCGGCCTGCCGGGCGAGCACGGCGTCCCGGAGACGCTGAACTACGTCGTGTGGGCGCTCACGATGATTCCGCCCGCCGTGTTCGTGCTGCGCCAGGGCGGCGGCGCGCTGCTGCGCGATCGCCGCTCGGTGCGGCTCGGCCTCGCGATCGGGCTGCTCGGGGCGGGCGGCCAGCTGGTCCTCTTCTACGCCGTGCGCGTCGGCCCCCCTTACCTGATCTTCCCGATCATCTCGCTGTCGCCCGCGCTCACGATCGCGCTGTCGCTCGCCTTCCTGAAGGAACGCACCGGCGTGGTGGGCGCGATCGGCATCGTGCTCGCGCTGCTGGCGCTGCCGCTCTTCGACTATCGCGCCGACGGCGCCACGGGGCATCGGCCTCTGGTTCGTGTTCGCGCTCGTCGATCCTGGTGGCCTGGGGCGTGCAGGCCTACGTCATCAAGCTCGCGAACTCAGCGATGGATCCCGCGAGCATCTTCTTCTACATGATGCTGAGCGGGCTCCTGCTGGTTCCGGTGGCGCTCGCGATGACTGACTTCAGCCCAGCCGATCAACTACGGCCTCGACGGGCCGGGACTCGCCGCCGCGATCCAGATCCTGAACGCGGTCGGCGCGCTGACGCTCGTCTTCGCGTTCCGCTACGGCAAGGCCATCATCGTCGCGCCGCTCGTCAACGCCGGCGCGCCCTTGCTGACGGCCGTGCTTTCCATGATCCTGCTCGGCGTCGTGCCGGGACCGATGAAGATCGCGGGGATCGCGCTCGCGCTGCTCGCGGCGCTTCTGCTCGCGCTGCAGCCGGAATCGCCCGCGCAGGAAGCCCGTCCGTGAAGGCGCTGCAGGACATTGTCGCGCGGAATGCGCGAGGCGAGGTCGCCGGTGTCTGGTCGCTCTGCTCCGCGCACCCCGCGGTAGTCGAGAGCGCGATGCGCGAGGCCAGGGCCGCCGGTACGTCGCTGCTCGTCGAGGCGACCTCGAATCAGGTCAACCAGTTCGGCGGCTACACCGGCATGCGGCCCGTTGACTTCGTGCGCTTCCTTCACGGGATCGCGGCGCGCGCCGGCCTGCCCGCGGAGCGGACCTGGATCGGCGGCGACCACCTCGGGCCGAATGCCTGGCGTGCCGAGCCCGCAAAAGCCGCCATGGCGAAGGCCGCGGACCTGGTGCGCGAATACGTGACGGCGGGATTTCGCAAGATCCACCTCGACTGCTCGATGGCCTGCGGCGGCGACCCGGCGCCCTTGCCCGAGGAACTCGTCGCGGCGCGCGCCGCAAGCCTCGCGGCGGCCGCGGAGCAAGCCCGGCGCGAGGCCGGCGGCGAGGCGCCTGTCTACGTGATCGGCACGGAAGTGCCCACCCCCGGCGGTGCGACCGAGGACCTGGAAAGGCTCGCGGTCACGACGCCGCGGGCAGCCGCAGCCACGATCGACGCGCATCGCGCGGCCTTCTCCAACGCCGGCCTCTCGGAGGCGTGGCCGCGCGTCATCGCGCTCGTGGTACAGCCGGGTGTCGAATTCGACCACCACAAGGTCGTCGACTACCGCCCGCGGGAAGCGCAGGCGCTCAGCGAGTTCATCGGCCGGCAGACGCAATTCGTCTTCGAGGCGCACTCCACCGACTACCAGTCCGCGGACGGCCTCAAGGCCCTGGTGCGTGATCACTTCGCGATCCTGAAGGTCGGGCCCGGCGCCACCTTCGCGTTGCGGGAAACGCTGTGGGGACTCGCCGCCATCGAGCAGGCGCTGCCCGGAGGCCACCGCGTGACGGACCTGCGCAAGGTCGTGGTTGCCGTGATGCGCGCCGACCCGCAGCACTGGCGCGACCACTACCACGGCGACGGCGAGAGCCTCGACTTCGATCTGCAGTACAGCCTGAGCGACCGGATCCGCTACTACTGGCCGTATCCGGAGGTGCAGCGCGCGGTCACCGCGATGCTGGAGCGTCTCGGCCGGCGCCCGATTCCGCTCGCGCTGCTCAGCCAGTTCCTGCCCCGCCAGCACGATGCCGTGCGCGAGGGACGCATCGCGTGCACGCCGGAAGAAATACTGCGCGAGGGTGTCGCGGCATCGCTGCGGCCGTACCTCGCGGCTTGTTCCGGACCGTCGAAGGCCGCGGCATGAGCACCAACGGATTCCCGGGGCTGGCGGCGGCGGAGCTCGAGTCGCGCGGCGCCGCCTGGACGGCACGCGAGATCTCGCAGCAGCCGGAGGTGTGGACCGCGGTCGGCGCGCTGATCACCCGCGAGCGCGCGAGCCTCGATGCCTTCCTGCAGCCGCTGATCGCGAATCCGTACCTGCGCATCGTGCTGACCGGCGCCGGCACCTCGGCCTACATCGGCGACTGCCTCGCCCCCGCCCTGTCGGCGCGGCACCGTCGCCGCGTCGAGGCGATTGCGACCACCGACCTCCTGAGCGGGCCCGACCTGCGCCTGCCGGCCGACGGGCCCACGCTGCTCGTGTCCTTCGCGCGCTCCGGCAACAGCCCCGAGAGCGTGGCCGCCGTCGAGCTCGCCGAGCGCTTCCTCGGCGGTCGCGTGTTCCACCTGGTCATCACCTGCAATGCCCAGGGTGCGCTAGCTGCCCGCACGCGGGGACTGCCGAACGCCAAGGTCCTGCTGATGCCCGACGCCGCGCACGACCGCGGCTTCGCGATGACCTCCAGCTTCAGCGCCATGCTGCTCGCCGGCGCGCTGGTGTTCGGGCTGGTGGGCGAAGACGCGCCTGCGCGTCTCGCCGCCGCTGCCGCAGTCCTGCTGCCGCGGGCGACGGCACTCGCGGCGCGCCTGGTCGCGCGCGGCTTCGAGCGCGTGGTCTATCTCGGCAGCAACGAGCTGCGCGGGCTCGCCGCGGAGGCCGCCCTCAAGCTCCTGGAACTGACCGACGGCCGCGTCGTCGCGGTGTCCGATTCGACGCTCGGCTTCCGGCACGGCCCGAAGACCATCCTCAATGCCCGGACGCTGGTCGTGATCCTGCTTTCGAACGACGGCTATGCGCGGGCGTACGATTCCGACCTGCTGCGCGAGCTCGAGCGCGAGGGCCGGGCCGGTGGGCTGCTCGCGCTCGGGGCACGCGCGGATGGCGTCGACGGCGTCGAGACGCTCATCATCCCCGGCATGGACCATGCACCCAATCTCGAGCTCGCCCCCCTGATGGTCCTGTTCGCCCAGGCGTTGGCGCTGCTGCAGTCGCTCGAGCTCGGCCTGACGCCCGACCGGCCCGATCCCGCCGGCACGGTGAACCGCGTCGTGCAGGGCGTGACGATCCATCCCTGGAACGGCGCGGGCGGCGATGTTTCTCGGCGTTGACGGCGGCGGCACCAAGACCGCCTACGCGCTCGTCGATTCCGAAGGCCGGCTGTGCGCGAGCCACATCGGCAAGAGCGTGGACCATCTTCGCGACGGGCTGGATGCGGCTCGCGAGCGGCTGAAGGACGGCGTCGCGGTAACGCTCAGGGAAGCCGGGATCGCCGCGAGCGACGTCGGCTACGCGTTCTTCGGCCTGCCCGCCCACGGCGAGGACCCGGACGCCACCGCGGCGCTCGACGCGATGCCCGCCGTCGCTTTCGCGGCCGATCGTTACCGCTGCGGCAACGACATGGTCTGCAGCTGGGCCGGGTCGCTCGCCTGCGCCGATGGCATCAGCGTGATCGCGGGCACCGGCTCGATGGCCTACGGCGAGTGCGGTGGCCGCCAGGCCCGCTGCGGCGGCTGGGGCGAGCTGATCGGCGACGAGGGCTCGGCGTACTGGATTGCGCGCGAGGGCATGAACCTGTTCTCGCGCATGAGCGACGGACGCGCTGCACGCGGGCCGCTCCATCGCCTGGTGCGCGAACGGCTGGGGCTTGAGAACGACCTGTTCCTCTGTTCGCGCATCTACGGGTCACGCGCAGACCGACGCGACGCGTTCGCACAGTTCGCGCGGCTGGTGCACGACGCCGCGCAGGCGGGCGACTCCCTGGCCGCAGCCATCTTCACGCGCGGCGCCGGGGAACTCGTTGGCTGCGTGGTCGCGACGCACCACGCGCTCGGCGCTCCGGCAGATGCGGCCCTGCCCGTGTCGCACAGCGGCGGCGTGTTCGACAACGCGCCCGCGATGGTCGATGCGTTCCGCGCGGGCCTCGCTGCCGCGCCTGCACGGCTCGAATATCGTGCGCCGCGATTCCCGCCTGCGATCGGCGCCGCGCTTTACGCGGCCCGGCTCGCGGGCACGCCCCTGTCACCGCCCGCACTGGAAAGGCTGCAACAACGATGCGATACGCCCGGCCCCTCCCGATGATCCGTGCGCTGGCCGCCGCCGGCGTGCTGCTGCTGGCCTCGTCGCTGGCCCGCGCGGAAGCGCCCGCATACACGGAAGAGGACTTCGCGTCGGTCGAGAAGATCGACGTGCACGTGCACCTGTATGGGGACATGCCTGCATTCGCCGCACGCGCGGAGGCGGACGGCTTCCGGGTCCTGACCATCAACGTCAACTACCGCGACTTCCCGCCAATCGCGGTCCAGCAGCGCGATGCCGCGGCGCTCACGCGTGCCTTTCCCGAGCGCATCGCCTACGCCGCCACCTTCGACGCTGCCGGCATCGAGGGTGCCGGCTGGCTCGCCGGCGTCGAGCAAAGTCTGGACGCGGCTTTCGCCGAGGGCGCCGTCGCGGTCAAGTTCTGGAAGGACATCGGCATGCAGCGGCGCGACGCCGACGGGCGCGCCGTCATGATCGACGACCCGCGCTTCGACCCGCTGTTCGACTGGCTCGAGCGGCGCGGCGTGCCGGTGCTCGGCCACCAGGGCGAACCCCGCAATGCCTGGCTGCCGCTGGAGGCAATGACCATCCGCGGCGACCGCGAATACTTCACGGAACACCCGCAATACCACCTGGCCGGCAGCACCGCCTGGCCCGGCTACGAGGAACAGATTGCGGCACGAGACCACATGCTCGAGAAGCATCCAGGCCTCCGCTTCGTCGGCGTCCACCTCGCCTCGCTCGAGTACGACGTCGACCGGATCGCGGCGTTCCTGCGCCGTTTTCCGCAGGCGAGCGTGGATCTCGCCGCGCGCCTGTCGCACCTGCAGCTCCAGGCAAGCCACGATCACGACAAGGTTCGCCGGTTCTTCATCGAGTTCCAGGACCGCATCCTCTACGGCTCCGATTTCGGCCGCGGCGACGGCCAGACCGACGCCGAATTCGCGACTGATGCGCACCTGGGCTGGCTCGCCGACTGGCGCTTCCTGGCCGGCAACGCGGAGCTGCGTTCGGAAGAATTCGAAGGCGCCTTTCGCGGGCTCGCCCTGCCGCGCGAGGTGATCGACAAGGTCTACCGGGAGAATGCCCGACGCATCTTCCCGACCGCCTGGCAGGCGGCTTCCGTGCAGGGTGACGGCATCCGCCTCGAGTTCGATGGCAGCATGAAATCCCGCGTCGTCGCGAGCGCCACCAGCGGCGAAACCGCACTCGGCCCATTCACGGAGTCCGAGACCTTGCAGACTGCGGCCGGCGAGGTCGCCGGATTCACGCTGCTGTCACGGAAGAACGATTCGGTCACGGACGCGCTCGGCGATGGCCGGCGCACGCTGCTCTCCGGCCGGTCGGGCTCGCTGGTGAAGGAGGTCGAGGTCACCGCCTACGAGGACCGACCGGGCTGGCTCTTCCTGCGCACGCGATACCGGAACGAAGGGACCGAGCCCCTGCAGGTGCGCGGCTTCACCAGCCACCGCTATGCGTTCGAGCCGGGCCCCGACCGGGGCGAACCCGCGTTCTGGTCCTACCAGAGCGCGTCCTACGAGTCGCGCCCGGACTGGGTGCTGCCGCTGGAGCCCGGTTATTCGCGCGGCAACGACCTCGGCATGAATGACTCCGACTACGGCGGCGGCACGCCGGTCATCGACGTCTGGCGGCGCGACGTCGGGCTGGCGATCGGCCACGTCGAGCTGCTGCCAAAGCTCGTCGCGCTGCCCATCGAGCGCGCGAAGCGCGGCGACGTGACGCTTTCGCTGCGCATGGCGCGCGAGCACACGCTCGGGCCCGGCGAGTCGATGGAGACGATCCGCAGCTTCGTCGCGGTCCATCGCGGCGACTACTTCGGCACGCTGCGCGCGTACGGCGATGCCATGCAGGCGCAGGGCATCCGGCTGCCGGATGCGCCGAAGGACGCCTTCGACCCGATCTGGTGCGCCTGGGGTTATGGGCGCGGATTCACGCCAGCCCAGGTGTTCGAGACGCTCCCGGTGGTCAAGCAGCTCGGCTTTGGCTGGGCGGTGCTGGACGACGGCTGGCAGGTCGCGCTCGGCGACTGGCGGCCGCGCAGCGACAAGTTTCCGGCCGGCGACGCCGACATGAAGGCGCTCGTCGACCGAATCCACGCCGCGGGCCTCAAGGCGCAGCTCTGGTGGGCGCCGATGGGCGCCGACGCGGGCTCGCGCACGGCGCGCGAGCATCCCGACTGGCTGCTGCGCAACGCCGACGGTTCGACGCGCGCAATCACCTGGTGGGACTCGCAGTACCTTTGCCCGGCGGTCGAGGGCGTGCGCGCGGATGCGGCAGCGTTCGCAAGGAAGGCGCTCGGCGAGTGGGGATTCGACGGACTCAAGATCGACGGTCAGCACCTCAATGCCGCACCGGAGTGCTTCAATCCGGCGCACGCGCATGCCTCGCCCGCTGCCGCGCCCGAAGGCGTGCCTGGATTCTTCCAGGCCATCTGGGAATCGGCGCAGGCCGTGAAGCCGGGCGCGGTGATCGAGATCTGCCCGTGCGGGACCGGCTATTCCTACTTCACGCTGCCGTACCTCAACATGACGGTCGCCTCGGATCCCGAGAGCTCCTGGCAGATCCGAAGCAAGGGCAAGACCCTCAAGGCGCTGGCCGGCGACCGCATCGCCTACTTCGGCGACCACGTCGAGATGAGCGAGGGCGGCGAGGACTTCGCTTCGACATTCGGTGTCGGCGGCGTGATCGGCACGAACTTCGCCTGGCCGGGAGCGCCCGGCAAGAAGGACCGCGAGCTGCTCCTGACGCCGCAGCGCGAAAAGACCTGGGCGCGCTGGGTGGCGCTGTACGAGGCGATGCGATTGTCGGAGGGCGAATATGTCGGCAACCTGTACGACATCGGCTTCGACCGGCCCGAGGCCCACGTCGTGCGCAAGGGCGATTCGCTCTTTTACGCCTTCTTTGCGCCGAAGCACTCCGGCTCCGTGGAACTGCGCGGACTCGCGCCGGGCACGACGTACACGGTTCGCGACTACGTGAACGGCGCGGACCTCGGTGCCGTCCAGGGCCCGGTCGCAACGCTTCCGGTGCGCTTCAGGCATTCGCTCCTGCTGGAAGCGAAGCCGCGGTAACGCTCAGGTTCGCCGGCCGCGATCCAGACCGGTGATCAGCCGCGCACCGCGCTCGAAAAAAGCGTAGGACCACAACCATTGCGTGACGACGATGAGCCGGTTGCGCAGGCTCACGAGAAAGTATATGTGTGCTGCGCCCCAGAGCCACCAGGCGAGCCAACCGCGGAGTCGCAGCCGCTTGTACGCGATCACGGCTGACTTGCGGCCGATGGTCGCGAGCAGCCCGCGGTCGCGGTAGACGAAATCTCCGGGATCCGCCTTTCCCGCAATGCGGGCTTCGATGGCCCTTGCGACGAAAGCGCCTTGCTGCTTCGCGACCGGCGCGATTCCCGGCTGCGGCGAGCCGTCCGGTTTTCGGGCCAGGGCCGTGTCGCCGATCACGTAGATGTCATCCTGTCCCGGAGCGCGCAAATCGGGCAACACCGGAACCCGTCCCACGCGGTCCGCCTCGATGCCGAGCCAACGCGCCGCGGGCGAAGCCGCGACGCCCGCCGCCCACACGATCGTGCCGGCGGGAATCGCCTCCTCGCCCAGGCGCACGCCCGCGGCGTCGCAATGGGTCACCGCGCGCCCGAGCCGAACCTCGACTCCGAGACGCTCGAGCGAGCGCTGCGTGTAGCGCGAGAGCTGTTCGGGAAAGTTCGCGAGCAGCCGCGGGCCCGCTTCGATCAGGATCACCCGCGTCTGCCGCGGGTCGATCATTCGGAAGTCGCGCGCCAGCGCGCGCCGGGCGAGCTCTGCGACCGCGCCCGCGAGCTCGACGCCGGTCGGGCCGCCGCCGACGATCGCGACGGTCAGGAGCCGCGCGCCCTCCTCCGGGTTGGCCGCCATTTCCGCCTGCTCGAACGCCAGCAGCAGCCGGCGCCGGATCGCCGTCGCGTCGTCGAGCGTCTTGAGCCCCGGCGCATGCTCCGCCCACTCGTCGCGCCCGAAGTAGCCGTGGGTCGCCCCGGTCGCGACCACCAGGATGTCGTACGCGATCGGCCCGGCTTGCAGCATCACCACCTTGCGCGTGGGATCGACCGCAGTGACCTCGCCCAGCAGCACGCGGGTGTTGGCCTGCCGGCGCAGCAGGTGGCGCACCGGCCAGGCGATGTCGGCCGGCGACAGGCCGGCGGTCGCGACCTGGTACAGGAGTGGCTGAAAGAGGTGGTGGTTCTGGCGGTCGATCAGCGTGATATCGGCGGGCAGGCGCCCTAGTCGCCCCGCGACCGCCAACCCGGCAAATCCGGCACCAACGATAACGATTCTAGGTTTTGATACGTAAGTCATTAACTACGAAAGTATTTATAGCTAATATATCCGTCACGGGCCCGGGGAGCGTAAATTGGTCCGCAGGCTGCAGGGGGTGCCATGTTGCGCATCGTCGTCCTGAACCCCAAGGGTGGGTCGGGCAAGTCAACCATCGCAACGGGCATCGCCGCCATGTACGCGGCGCGCGGCTATCGGCCGGTCCTCATGGATTTCGATCCCCAGGGTTCCAGCTCGCCGGTGGCTCGAAAAGCGCTCGGCGAAACAGCCCCCGATCCACGGCGTCGCCGCCTATGCCCGCACGCTCGGCGTGACCCGCAGTTTCCAGCTGCGCGTGCCGCACGGTACCGACCGGGTGGTCGTGGATACGCCGGCCGCGATGCATCCCCACGACTTCAACGAGCACGTGCGGGACGCCGATGCGGTGCTGGTGCCGGTGATGCCCTCGGACGCTGACATCCACGCCTGTTCGCGCACGATCGGCCACCTGCTGATCTCGGGCAAGATCAAGCGACGCGAGAATCGCCTCGCGGTGGTCGCGAACCGCGTCAAGCCGAATACCATCATCTTCCGCACGCTCATGCGCTTCCTCGACCAGATGCAGATCCCGGTCGTGACCACGTTGCGCGATTCGCAGTACTACGTCTACGCCAACGAGCAGGGGCTCGGCCTGCACGACATGAATCCCGCGCGCGTCCATCCGGAGTTGCAGCAGTGGGATGCGCTCTGGGCCTGGCTCGAGTCGCGCACGCCCTTCGCGCAGCCGGCGGTGGCGGTCGGACTGACCTGACCACGCGATTGGTCGGCGCCCCGGGCGCCGTCCAACCTCGTGTCCCAACTGTTTCACCCGCCGCCGCGGCAGCGCTGGCTCGTCGTGGCAAGCCTTGCGCATCCTGTCCGGCGCCGCAGCCGCCGAGCCGTGCGCCCCGCTGCCCGAGCTGGAAGCGCAGGGCTACCGGATCGGGACCATTCAGATCCGCAACCTGCCCATTTTCGAGGCTGAGCCCGACGGAGACCTGCCAGCGCTGTACGGGCTTGCCAACGAGCTGCACATCGACACGCGGGACTCAGTCATCGAGTCCCAGCTCCTGTTTGCGAAAGGCGAGCAGGTCTCGGAGCGGCGGATCGAGGAGACCGAGCGGAACCTGCGCGACCTGCGCTATATCCGGGAACCCGACGTCAGGGCAGTCGGCTGCCATGACGGCCTCGTCGACCTCGAGGTGAGCGCGCGCGAGGTCTGGACCACGAATCCGGGAATCTCCTTCGAACGCAGCGGCGGCCAGAACGCCGGCGGCATCAAGCTCCAGGAGCTGAACTTGCTCGGCCGCGGCAAGCAACTCAGCTTCGAACTCGCGAGCGACGCGGACCGCAGTTCCTACACGGTGCACTGGCGCGACCCCGGCGTGCGCGGCAGCCGCTGGATCCATGACGTCGCCTTCAGCGACAGCAGTGACGGGCACGGCTGGCGCGTCGACCTCGAGCGGCCCTTCTATTCCCTCGACACGCGCTGGAGCTTCGGCACGGCGCTGCAGCATGACCAGTCCGTCGAGCCGGTCTACCGGCTCGGCGAGCGCGTCGCCGGCTACGGCAGGCAGTCGGAGTTCGGCGAGCTTCGCTACGGGTGGTCCGACGGGCTGAGCAATGGCTGGTCGCGCCGCGTCACGGCGGGCTTCCGCCGCGAGCACGCGCTGTTTGACGTCGTGCCCGACGAGACTGCGCCGGCGATCCTGCCGGCAGACCGGCGCCTCGACTATCCGTTCCTGCGCTTCGAGGGCGTGCAGGACGACTACGAGACGATCCGCAACCGCGACCAGATCTCGCGCACCGAGGATCAGTTGTTCGGCGCGCGCTACGCGCTCGAGATCGGCTGGTCGACGCCGGCCCTCGGCGCCGACCGCGATGCACTGCTCGCTCATGCCGAGGCGAGCCGCGGCTGGCGCATTGCCGACGACGATGCGCTGTTCGCCGACGCCAAGCTGACGACGCGCGTCGAGAGCGGCTCGCTGGCCGACGGGCTGCTGTCCGCGGGACTGCGCTACTACCATGCGACGGGACCCCGCGGCGTGTTCTTCGCGGGCCTGTCGGCGGCGGCTGGTCACGAGCTCGACGCCGACCACGAGCTCACGATCGGCGGCGACACGGGACTGCGCGGCTATCCGCTCCGCTTCCAGGCCGGCAGCGGCACCGCGCTCATGACCGTCGAACAGCGCTACTTCACGAAGTACTCGCTGTGGCGCCTGGCCGACGTAGGCGCCGCCGTGTTCTTCGACATGGGCCAGGCCTTCGGCGAGCCGCCGCTCGGCCCTAGCAAGGACTACGGGCTCCTCAAGGACGTCGGGTTCGGCCTGCGCCTCGGCAGCACGCGCTCCGCGCTCGGCAACGTCCTGCACATCGACGTGGCCTTCCCGCTCGACGGGCCGCGAACCGTCGACCGGGTGCAGTTCCTGGTGAAGACGAAGCACAGTTTCTGAAGGTTCCGCCGCGGCATAATCCGGAGGTGGCACAGAAAAGCAACGGCATCGCCTCGATCGAGCCCCTCCTCGCCTGCCCGAACTGCCGCGATCCGCTCTCCGTCGGCCCGGACTGGATCCGCTGCGAAGGCTGTGATGCGCGCTACCCCATCCAGGACGGCGTCGCCCTGCTCGCGCTGCGGGGCGGTTCCGAGACCTGGGGGGTGTCGCAGGAATCCGAACAGGGCACGGAGTACCAGGGCGAATTCCAGGACATCGAGCGGGCTGCCGCCTACAACCTCCAGTTTCGCCGCCGGCCGCTGAAGCTCGGCGTGACGCCGCGCGAAACGGCTGCTCATCCGACGCTGCATCCGCCGCGTGGGCCGCTCGCGCGCGATCCTCGAGATTCCCTGCGGCGGCGGTCGCCTGACGCCGGCATTCGCGGACTCGACCGAGCTGGTCATCGAGGCCGACATTGCGATCGGCCAGGTACTCTACGGGCGCCACGCATCGCAGGTCGGGGTGCCGGCTGTGTGGATGACGGCCTCTGCCTTCCACATCCCGCTCCGCGACCGCAGCGTGGACGGCGTCGTCTGCGTGCGCCTTTCGCACCACCTGCCGACGGCGCCAGAGTGCGAGCGCCTGTTTGCGGAGCTGCTGCGCGTCGCGAGCCGCTTCGTGATCGTCACCTACTTCGACCGGCACTCGCTCAAGCACCTGACCTGGCGGCTGCGTCATCCTTTCAGCCGCAAGGCGCGCAAGCCCGCGCTGACCGCCACCGAGGTCGCTGCGCTTGCCCGCGCCCACGGCGGCCGGCTCGTCTCCACGGCGCCGCTCTCGCGCTTCGGCTCCGGGCATCGTTACGCGCTGTTGGTCAAGGATCCGGGCTCCAGCCCAGTACGAGGATGAGCGTCGCGAATCCCGCGACATAGGCGATTGCGACCGGCCAGCCTTCGCGCAGCCAGCGGCCGGTCGAGCGCGCTTCGGGAAACATGTTGCTGATGGCGACGCCCGCCGACGACCCGAACCAGAGCATCGAGCCGCCGAAGCCGACGGCATAGGCGAGCACGCCCCAGTCGTAGCCGCCCTGCTTCAGAGCGAGCGCCGTCAGCGGGATGTTGTCAATGAACGCCGAGACGAAGCCGAGCGCGAGTGCACTCTGCCAGGATGGCTCAGGCAACGAATTCACCGGCATCAGCGAAGCCGAGGCGACGAGGCAGAGCAGAAACAGCGAGCCCTTGACCGCGCCGGGCATGACGCTCCAGTCGGGCCGGCGCCAGGCGCTCGAGAGCAGCACCGCGAGCGCGACCGCAGTGCCGATGAAGGGAAACCGCTCCGCGCGTTCGGGGGCGGCCGCATTCACGCCGACATTGACCGCGACGGCGCAGGCGAGGATGAAGACCACGATGGCGACGCGCGGCCAGTCGACGGCAAGCCGAACCGGCGGATCCGCGAGGATCGGCGCGTAGCGCTGCTGGGCGCGCGCCGCCGGCAGGCCGAAGACGAGAAAGGCCACGGCGGCCGCGAGGTAGGCGTGGAACACCGCATGCGGCGAGACGCCGCTGATCCACATCATGGTCGTCGTCGTGTCGCCGATGACGCTTCCCGAGCCTCCCGCGTTCGAGGCAGCGACGATTGCCACCAGGTACCCGATCCGCACACGGCCGCGGAACAGCGTGTGCGCCATGGCGCCGCCGATCAGGGCGGCGGCGATGTTGTCGAGGAATGCCGAGAGCACGAACACGATCGCGAGCAGTGCCAGGCCAGCTGTCCAGCCGTCGGGCAGCCAGGCGGGCATCGCCTTCGGCAGGCCGCTCGCCTCGAAGTGCGCGGCCAGCAGCGCGAAGCCGACCAGGAGCAGCAGCAGGTTTACGAGGATCACCCACTCGTGGGCGAAGTGCGCAGCGAGCCCGGCGGCACCCGGACCCGCGGCAAAGCCGGTGACGAGCCATTGCCAGGCGATGACGGAGGCGAGTCCGGCCGCAGCAATCGCCGGCGCACGCCGGTGAAAGAGCGCGACGCCCGCCAGCGTGACGCCGAAGATCAGAAACTCGACCGGAGGCAATCAGCCGACCTTGGGCCAGTCCCAGTCCGCGGCGGTCGCGCGGCAGCCGCCATCCGGCCAGCCGGTCCAGGCGCGGCCGCGCACGAAGCGGCCGGGGCGCGCCGTCGTCGGCTCGCCGTTCTCGAGCGCGGACACGCCGTTCACGATCACGTGCGAAACGCCGGTCGCGTACTGGTGCGGCTCCGCGTAGGTCGCATGGTCCTGGATCGTCGCCGGGTCGAACACGACGACGTCCGCGAACTTGCCGGCTTTCAGCATGCCGCGGTCCGGCAGGTTGAGGACGGCAGCCGGGTGCGACGTCAGGCGGCGGATCGCGTCCTCGAGGGTGGTGAGCTTCTCGTCGCGCACGTAGTGGCCCAGGATGCGGGCGAAATTGCCATACGCGCGCGGGTGTGCGCCGCTCTTGAGGAACACGCCCTCCGTGGCAAGCGCCGCGCCGTCCGACCCGAAGTTCATGTACGGCAGCGCGACCTTGCGCCGCACTTCGTCCTCGGACATCAGGAAATAGACCGTGCCGACCCGCGTCTCGTCCATCGCGACGAGGTCCATCGCCGCTTCTTCGGGACTCGTGCCGCGCAGCTTCGCGATCTCCGCGAGCGTCTTGCCCATGTACTTCTGCTTGAGTTCTGGATCGCGCAGGTCGACGATCAGGACGTTCTCCGCGCCGCCCGCCGCGCGCATCAGGTTCTCCCAGCCGGCCGGCTCCGCGCGCATCTCCGCAGCGACGCGCTTCCTGACCGCGGGATCGCGCAGACGCGCGAACCAGGCCACGTTGCCGCCCGCCTGGACCCAGGGCGGCATGGCGGCATCGAGCCCGGTTGCGCCCGCAGGATAGGCGTACATGTCGGTCGTGATCCGGGTGCCCTCGCGCCGCGCCGCCTCGATCCGCTCGAGCGCCGCGTCCATTTTCGGCCAGTGTTCGCGCCCGGCTGTCTTCAGGTGATAGATCTCGGCCGGCGCACCGGAACGGCGCGAGATGTCGATGGTCTCGTCCACGGCCGCGAGCAGGCCCTTGCCTTCGCTGCGCATGTGCGTCATGTAGATTCCGCCGCAGCGCGCCGCGGTCGAGGCGAGCGCGACGAGCTCGTCGGTTTCGGCGAAGGTGGCCGGCACGTAGATCAGCGAGGAGCCGACGCCGAGCGCGCCCTGCTCCATCGCCTGCTGCACGATGCCCTGCATCGCCGCGAGCTGTTCCGGCGTCGGGTCCACGTCGTCCTGCCCGACCTGCATGATGCGCGGATTGACCGCGCCGATCAGCGAGGCGACGTTCATCGACACGCCCTTCTTCTCGAGGACGTCCAGGTATTCCCCGAGCGTCGTCCACTCGATGGAGTACTTGAGGTCGCCTTGCTGCGCGACGACTTCCTCCTTCATCGGCGGCGTGAGCGGGCCCATGGAGAAGCCCTCGCCCATCACCTGCAGGGTCACGCCCTGGCGCAGCTCTCCCTGGCCGCGGCCGTCGATCAGCAGCGACTCGGTCGACCACGAGAGCATGTTGATGAAGCCCGGCGCGACGGCCTGGCCCGTGGCGTCGATCTCGTGCCGCGCCCTGCCGGGCGCCTGCGGCCCGACGTAGGCGATGCGGTCACCCTTGATCGCGACGTCGCCGGCAAATGGCGCCCCGCCGGAACCGTCGTAGATCGTCCCGTGGCGCAGCACCAGGTCGTACGCCGGTTCACCCGCGCAGGCATTCAGCAGCGACAGTAGGAGGACGACACCGAGGCGGCCACATGCAGTCATCTGGCGAATTCTAGCGTGGCGCGCCGTTTCGCGCTTATGGCGCCACGATATTCTCGAGGAACGCGAAGATCGAGCGCCAATACGCATAGATGCCCGCGACCGGCGCGGTGCCGTGTCCGGCGCCCGCGAGCTCGACGTAGGTCACGGGCTTGCCGAGTTCCTGAAGCTTCGTCGCCATCGCGCGGCTTTCGAGGGTGCGTACGCGGATGTCGTTTGCTCCGTGCAGCAGAAGCAGCGGCACCTGCAGGCGCTCCGCGTGCGTCTCGGGCGAACGGTCGAGCCAGCGCGCGGGATCTTTTTCAGGCTCGTCGCCCATCAGGTCCACCGACCAGCCGCGGATGTTCGAATTCTGCGCGTGCCGCAGCAGATTGCTGATCCCCGCATCGGAAATGCCGAATCCGAAGCGGAAATCGACCGGCACGCCGTTGACCGAGTCCGGCAGCGTGAGCAGCCGCATCGTCGCGTAGCCGCCATGGCTCAGCCCGAACGCCCCGGTACGCTCCGGGGGTATGCCGAGGGCCTGCTGCGCCCATCGCGCGGCGGCTCCGACATCGAGGATCTCGGCGCCGCCGAGGTCCCCGCGGATGAGCTGGCGGAATTCGACGCCCATATTCCAGGAACCCCTCGGTGCGGGGCTCAGAAAATGAATCCCGGCCGCACAGAAAATCTGCGGCACGGGCAGCGCGTAGATCGAATGATAGGCCTTGCCGCCGCCGTAGAAAGCCTCGACGACCAGCAGCGCCTTTTCCGCAGGCAGCGGATTGATCGGCCGATAGAGCCATGCATGCAAGGTGCCGGACTCACCGGGCGCCGACAGCCCGTCGAAGGTCCGATAGCTCACTTTCTCGACCGTGCATTGCGACAGGCCGGCCGCAACGCGTCCATAGGCGGCGACGGGCTCCAGGACAATGCCTTCCGCGGTCGCCGACAGCGCGACCAGCTTCACAGGCTCCACGGGCGAAGACATCCGCAGCACCGCGGTACCCCCCTCCGCGGATGCGAGCGACACGTCGTGACCCGATGATTCCTCGAAAACGACCCGCCCCGAAGGCAACTCGAGCACGCGGATCAGGTCGGCCTGGGGCGATTTCAGGACCGTGACGGCGAGCGGCCGGCCAGCGGCATGAATGATCGCCACTTCGGCCAGGTGCGATGACGCCGGGGTCGGCGCGGGCTCACCGGCCCGCATCGCGACGACAGGCGCAGAGCGCCCGTCGAGGTCACCGAGATATAACGTGTGGGCGCCGCTCGCGCTCGAGATGTAGATGAAGCGCCGATCGTCAAGCCACGGGCGTTCGGGCAGCACGAGTTCGCGCGGCACGGAAGGGTCAGTCACCAGCTGAGGCTCGCCAGCTTTCGGACCCTCGACCCGGACGAGGGCTATGTTCTGGCGCGAGCGGTCCTCGTCCACAAGCATTGTCAGAAGGAAAGCCTGCCCATCGGCTCGCCAGGCGGGTCGGCTCCAGAAGGGCCGCAAGGGCTTCGAATCCCGGAACAGCACTCGTTCGCGGCGCGAAGGCAGTTCGACGAGGCGGATGCCGCCGGGAGAGAATTCCGCGCCCTGGCGTTCCGCGTACGCCAGGCGACGCCCATCAGGGCTGAGGCTCCAGCCATAGACGTAGCCAACGTCCGTGAAGCGTTCGAACCGGCCATCCGGTGCGACCGAATAGAGGTTGATGCGTTCTTCGCCCGCCTCATCAGTCAGCACGATCGTCCGACCCAGGACCGCGCTGTGCGCCGCGCCCCAGAAGTTGCGCTTCGACAGGTCGACCGTGGAGACCCGGACTGCCGCGGCGAAATCAGCCGGTCCCGTCGCACCGCCGATCGTCAGCGGGAGTTCGGCGAGCTGCCGTGCATCGCCGACGGCGGCGGAAAAGTAGACGCGACCGGCTGCCTGGTCGACGAAGAAGTAGTCGGCCGGCGCGAGATTCAGGTACCCGGCCAGATCGATGCGACGCCCGAATGCCCGGACGTCGTTGCCGTCGTCGGGCGCGGCAGCCGCAGCGCCTTGGCAGGCGAACAGCAGCGCAAGGGCCACGGTCACGGATCCGATCCGTGCCCGCGGCAGCTTCTCGGTTTTCGGCCGCTGGAACAAACCTAGAAAGCGACGTTCATCCTGAGCCCGACCGTGGCTGGCCGCGTGACCGTGCCGAGCGGAATCGCATAGAAATCCGCGAACGGCGCATTCAGCGTGCCGTACTCGTCGAAGATGTTGCTTGCAATCAGGGCCAGGGAAATTTGGTCGTTCAAGGTTGCAGTCACGCGCAGGTCCACGAGGTGGAAGTCGCCGCGTTCGTTGACCGAACTGAAGGCAACCGGCGCCTCGGAGAGGTAACGGTGCGTGATTTCGAGGCGCGGGTCCAGGGGTAGACTGAAATTGAACCCGAGCGTCAGCGCCGTGGTCCATTCGGACGAGCCCGGCAGGGTCGTTCCGGCCGGGTGACCGCCGCCCGGGGCAAACGTGTCCTCGACAAACGACGACACCGCGGCATCCTGCCAGGTCACGGCCGCCTGCATGTCGAAGAGCTCCCCCGTCTGCCAGCCGAGCGACAACTCGACGCCGTCGACGTCCGCGCCGCCGGCATTGCTGACATACGAGTAGAAATACGGCGCCGGCGTAAAGAGCCGCACCTGCATGTCGTTCCAGTCGATGTGGAAGGCGGTCACGTCCAGCAATACGCTGTCGTCGGCAAACCCGGTCCGGACCCCGATTTCGTAGTTGTTGACCGTGTCGCTGTCATAGCTCGTGGGCACGCCGGTCAGGCCGGGCGGATTCGGGTTGGCGCCGCCCAAGCGGTAGCCTTCCGAGTAGAGCGCGTAAGCCATGAATCCGTCGCGGGGACGCCAGGCGATCGATGCCTTCGGCGTGATTCCGTCTTCCGACTGGAGCTCCCGGTATTCGGAACCGACGGGGTCAAACGCACCGAGGAAGCTGGCGGAAGGAGGACGGGTGACTGTGGTGTCGCTCTCCGTATCGTAGTAGCGGCCGCCGATCGTGGCAGTCCAGGTCGACGCAAACCTGAAGGAGAGCTCGCCGTATATTCCTAAGTCCTCGTTCGCCTGATCGACGATGTACCGGTTCAGGTTGTCGTCCGGCGCGAGCAGCGAGCCAGGAAAGCCGCCGAAACTCCCCGGGTTGGCGTCGATGAAGGCAGCCGCGCCCGGTTGATGAGTGACGTCGAAAGTGCCCTTGTCACTGTCGTAATAAGCGGCGCCAATCAGCCAGGTGACCGGCCCCTCGTCATCGGACGCGAGCCGGACTTCGAAGTGCGCGGCCTCGGAATCCACGTTGCTGTCGAATGCCGTCGGCGTGAAATTGCCCTGCAGGTACTGCGTCGGTGTTCCGTCGAATACGGGGTTCCCTTCCTTCTCCGAGTACGAGCCGAGGACGGTGAGCGTGCCGATCCCGAGGTCCTGGTCGAGACGCAGGCTGTTGACCATCAGCTCGGTGTCATGCGGCTCCCAGATGTAGGCGTCGCGGCGACGCCCGCCGTCGATCAGCACGTAAGTCTGATCGTCGAGCTCCATTTCCTGGTACATGGAAAGCAGCGAAACCTTGGTCCGGTCCGTAAGCTGCCAGACCAGCGACAGGCGCGCTCCGGTCGTCGTCAGGTCGTTGGTCGCCGACTCGCCGGTCGTGATGTTGTCGATGTAACCGGCATCGAAGCGCTGCAGGCCGACAACTCGCAGCGCGAGCTTGTCTTCCGAAAGCGGCACATTGACCATGCCCTTGACCGCGTAGTTCACGTCCTCGGCGCCCTTCGTGCTGCCCAGGAGGGTCTCGACCGCGGCATCGAAGCCCGATGGATCGGCTTCGTTCACGACATAGTTGACGAGGCCGCCGAGCGTCGCCGAGCCGAACAGCGTGCCCTGTGGCCCGCGCAGCAATTCGACCCGACGGAGATCGAAGGTGTCGACGTCCGGGATCACGACCGGCCAGCCCGCCTCGCTGAGCGGGACTTCGTTGATGTAATAACCGACCGTCGTCTGTCCCTGCTCGTGATAGGTCGTCGCGGAAACGCCGCGGATGATCACCTCGGACACGCCCGGCTGGTAGTCGTTGAAGTGCACGCCCGGCATCTTGGTGATGTAGTCGGACAGGCTCTGCGCGCCCATCAACGTCAATTGGTCCTGGCTGAACGCGCTGACCGATGCGGCGACGTCCCGGACGGAGGCATCACGCCTGGTCGCCGTTACGATGACGTCTTCGAGCGCCAACGGGCGTCGCGCCTCCTGCGCAATCGCAATGCCCTGGGTCGCGACGACGCAGGCAATGCCTCCCAGCAGTCTTCCGACTTGGTGCTTCAGGTGGAGTTTTCCGGCTACCGCCTTGATGTGGGTCTGCATAACTGACTCCGTACGTGAAACGGCCGTGAGACCACCGATCATCCAGTCACAAAATGCAACGGAACGCACCGCCTGACATTCCCGGGCGGGTCGGATTGTGTCGAGTTTAGGCCACAGGCCGGCCGGCCTCGCCATTTGCAAACTCCTTCTTCAGCCACGCGGCACCCTCGGCCAGGGCCCGGTCGGCAACGGCGGAAACCGACACCGCCTCCAGGAAGCTGTGGCTGGCGCCCGGATAGATCACCGCCTGCACCCTGACGCCCGCATCGCGCAGGCGATCGGCCATCGCCAGGCTCTGCTCGGCCAGCAGGTCGAATTCGGGAATCGTCAGGAACACGGGCGGCAACCCGCCCAGGCGCGCTTTCATCGGGCAAGCGAGCGGATTGAGCGCGTCCTCCGGACTCCTCAGGTAGTTGCGCCAGAACAACAGCATTTCGTCGTGGCGCAGCATGTTGCCGTCGCCGCCGAAGGCTTTGATCGCCCGGTCCGAGCAATCAACGTCGAATGCGGCGTAGTTCAACAGCATGGCCTTGATGCCTTCGGCCAGTCCCGCATCGCGAAGCGCGAGACTGGCCGCCATGGCGAGGTTGCCTCCAGCCGAGTCCCCGCCGATGGCCAGGCGAGCGCCGTCCACGGCCGGCCCTGCGCCCCCATTTCGTATCCACTTCACGGTGGCCAGGACCTCGTCGAGCGCCCGGGGAAACCGGTTTTCCGGCGACAGCGAGTAGTCGACGCCGACGACGCAAATCCCTGCGCGCGCGGCGTACTCGCGCATCACGCGGTCGTGGGTGTCGATACTGAAAAGCGTCCAGCCGCCGCCGTGCAGATAGATCAAGGCGGGCTTGGCACCCGGTGGCCCCGGATCGTGCAAGCGTGCACGAACGCTGCATTGCGGCGCCGGCACGAAATGGTCGGTCGTGGTTTGCATCGCCGGCCCGCCCGCCCGCCAGCGCTCACGGACGATTTCGGCGATGCGACGTGCCTCCGGATGCGCGAGGGATTCGAGCGGCGGGAATTCCGAGTACTGCGAGGACGTCTCTAGCACGAAGCGCCGGACACCCGGCTCGAGCGGGTGCTGCGCGGGCAAATCGCCATCCGATGGCCTGTTGCGCGGCGACTTTGGCATCTTCGGACCTGGCCTGGTTGCCGCCAACCCTACGCGACGGCGTACCCGCCAACCGTCTGCGCAGGATCAGTTAACGTCTCGACCGGGCCATCGACCGGCTCAGCCGCTCCCTTCGCCGGCGCGCTGCGGCACGCCTCCCCATTTGCGCTCTGCCGCCCACACCGCAAACGCCAGGAACAGCCCCTGCTGCTCGCGCGCTGCCATCGCGCCGGAATTCCCCATGTGGCCGCCGGACATCGCCACCTTGGCCATGATCGGATTGGCGGCGGTCGTGAGCGCGCGCGCCTTCACAACGAATTTCACCGGTTCCCAGAACGCGACACGATCGTCCGCGACGCCGCCGGTGGCGAGCAGCGCCGGGTAAGGCGCCGGCTTCAGCTGGTCATAGGGAGAGTAGCTGGCACAGTACGCGTAATCCTCGGGGACGCGCGGGTCGCCCCAGATGGGAATCGCGCTCGTGCCCAGCGGGTGGTCCTCGAAATCATCCATCGTATTGAGGACATCGACGAAGGGTACCTGTGCAATCACGCCGCCCCACAGGTCGGGCCGCATGTTGAAGACCGCGCCCATGAGCAGGCCGCCAGCCGACAACCCGTGCGCCACGATGCGTCCCTTCGCCGAGTAACCCTCGTCGATGAGGTGTTCGGCGCAGGCGATGAAATCAGTAAAAGTCAGTTTCTTGCCGTGCTTGAGCACGGCTCGCCACCATCGCGTGCCTTTCTCGGCGCCCCCGCGAACGTGCGCGATCGCGCAGATCCAGCCCTGGTCCACCAGTGCGATGAAGGCGGGCTGGAACTCGGCTTGCACGCTGTAGCCATAGGATCCGTATCCATACAGGTACAAGGGCGCGCGGCCATCGAGCGACGCTCCCCTGCGCATCAGTACAGTGACCGGGATTTCCTCGCCGTCACCGGCACGCGCGATCAGGCGCCTCACTTCATACCGGCTGCGGTCAAAGGTGCCCGGACCCGCCAGCTCAGGACCAGGGCGCAGTGCGGCACGGACGAGATCGAGCTGATGGATCGTGACCGGAGTCCGCGGCGACTGGAATTCGAGTACCAGGACATCCGAGGTCCAGGTCTGTCCCTGCGGAACCGAAATCGCGTACGCGGGTTCTTCGAAGCCGATCTCAGACTCGCCGCCATCCGCGCGCATCACGACCAGGCGGGGATTGGCATCGTGCCACTCCTCGCGCACGAGGTGACCTGCAAACGGATGAACCGCCGCTATGAAGCGGCCCGGCCGGTGCGGAACAAGTTCCTTCCAGTGTGAACGTCCCGGAGTCTCCTCCGGCGCCGTCATCAACCGGAAATCGGCGGCGCCATCCAGGTCCGTGAGCACGACCAGCCGGCCATTCCAGTCATCGACGTCGTAAGTCAGGCCCGGCGTGCGCGGTTCGACAAGGACCGGCTTCGCGGTCGGGTTTTCCGTGGACGCCAGGTGAACTTCCGACATGGCCCCGTTGGATATGCGTACGACGACAAAGCGGCCGGACGCAGTAGTCCTGAGACTGATGAACGACGCCGGATCGGACTCTGCGACGATCAGCGTGTCTTCGCCGCTTGCGATGTCGCGACGATACACATTGGCCGGCCGTACTTTCTCATCGCGGCCGGTCCAGTAGAGGTAGCGACCGTCGGGAGAGAATGTAAACCCGCCGTGCGCGTTCGCGATGCCGTCCACGACGATCCGGCCGCTTTGCATGTCGATGACCCGGATCGAGAAGGCGCCGGACCCGGTTTCATCCGCGGCCCATCCGAAGAGTTGCCCGCCGCTCGCGCGCCGTGGCCCGTCCCAGTGCAGGAAGTAGTAGGACTTTCCATGCGATTCCCTGCCCTCGTCCAGCAGGACCTGCTCGCTGCCGCCGGCCGCGGGACGGCGCGCGTAGACAACGTGGTTGCCGTCGGCGCTCGGGCGCTTGTAGTAGAGGTAGCCCCCATCCGCGATCTCGACCGGTGCGCGCGCGCCGGATTCGAGATCCGCGATGCGGGACCGGAACTCGGCCTGCAGCGGCTCCGAGGGCGCCATCATCGCGCGCGCATACTCATTCTCCGCCAGCACGGCCTCCTTGATCTCCGCGTCCAGCGAAGTCGGATCGCGCAGCACTGCGTGCCAGTCCTTCGGCCGCAGCCAGCCGTAGTCATCAGGACGACGGTGGCCGAAATTGCCGACGATGCGTGGTTCGCGCCTTGGCTGCGGCGGCACCGGCCAGCCGGACACGGCTGCCAGCCCGCTCCGGATCCTGGCGATCGCCGCGAGCGCGATCGCACCGGTCGAGATGAGGAATGTCCTGCGATCAAACACCGGTGGGTTCCCCATGCTGCGTCGAGCGGGCCAGACCTGAGCAGCGTGGGTCTAGCGGCTGACCGAGATCGTGATTTCCTTCGACACGACCGGCGGGTCGTGCGGGACGTGCAGGTGGTCCGCGAGCAGGAGCTGCAGCGTGTGCTTGCCTGGCGCGAGCGTCACCTGCGCCTCCGTCTGGCCCTTGCCGAAGTGCACG
The DNA here is from genome assembly GCA_963817195.1 of uncultured Gammaproteobacteria bacterium. Taxonomy (GTDB): domain Bacteria; phylum Pseudomonadota; class Gammaproteobacteria; order Steroidobacterales; family Steroidobacteraceae; genus SCUD01. Next base: position 534,120 of record CAWFNJ010000008.1, on the reverse strand, counting down.
TGGTTCGCGTCTGCAGGGACCGGGATGTTGAAAGCAGGCAGCGACGTGTCGATCAGGAGGTGATGGTGCCCGGTGTTCTCCATCGCGACTCCGGCGGGTGCGATGCCCATGCCGCGCAGGCCGAAGCGCACGGTCACCGGGCTGGTCACGGTCTCGCCTACTTTCGGCGAGATGATATAGAGCTCGACGTCCTTCGGCGCGGGGCTGCGCGGCAGGTCCGCGGCAAGCGCCGGACGGCGACAGCGGAAAGCGCGATGGCGAGGATTTTCATCGACGCCGATTATGCTAGGGTCACGCGGTGGGGGGCAATCGGATCGAAACCGCGGAGTTTTCCGGCCGCGTGCTGATGGTCGGCTGCGGCAGCATCGGCCAGGCCATGCTGCCGCTGCTGCGCCGCCACCTGGCGCTGCCCGAGGACGGCCTCACGGTGCTCGAAGCGAGCGAGCAAGGCCGCGCGCTCGCGGCCGCCAACCAGGCGAAGTTTGTCCACTGTCACCTGAAGCCCGCGACCTACCAGCGCGAGCTGCGCCGCCGCCTGAAGGCCGGCGACCTGCTGCTGAACCTGTCGGTGGACGTCTCCAGCCTCGACCTCGTCGAGTGGTGCTCCGCGCACGGCGTGCTGTACGTCGACACCTCGATCGAGCCGTGGCCGGGCGTGTTCGACAACCCGATGCTGACCATGCGCGAGCGCACCAACTACCGCACGCGCGAGGACATGCTGAAGCTCGGCCGGCGGCTGAAGCCCGGCGCGCCCACGGCCGTCGTGGACCACGGCGCGAACCCCGGCCTCGTCTCGCACTTCGTCAAGCAGGCGCTGCTCGACCTCGCGAGCGGACTCGGCAAGACGGCGGAACAGCCGGCCGACCAGCCCGCCTGGGCGACGCTCGCCCGCGACCTCGGCGTCACGCTGATCCAGGTCTCCGAGCGCGACACGCAGGCGACCGACCGGCCGAAGCGCCCGAACGAGTTCGTCAACACCTGGTCGATCGACGGCTTTGTGGACGAGCTGATGCAGCCGACCGAGCTTTCGATCGGCACGTCGGAGGCCAGGAAGCCGACTGGTTCGCACTGGCACCGTCCGCGATGCGGCTCGGTCTACCTGCACCGGCCTGGCGGCGCTACTTTCGCGCGCAGCTGGCTGCCCTCGTCCGGCGGCTACCAGGGCCTGCTGATGACGCACGACGAAGTGTTCTCAATCGCAGATTACCTGTCCCTGCGCCAGGGACCGAAGTTCGAGTACCGGCCAACCGTGATGTTCGTCTACCACCCCTGCGACGACGCGATGCTGTCGACCCTCGAGCTGGAGGGCCGCGGCTGGTCGCTGCAGCCGACCCGGCGCATCATCCGCGCCGAGATCGTGACCGGCATGGACGAGCTCGGCGTGCTGATCGCGGGGCACGCGAAGAACGCCTACTGGTTCGGCTCGCAGCTCTCGATCGCCGAAGCACGCCGCCACGTGCCGTACACGAACGCCACTTGCCTGCAGGTCGCGGCCGGCGCGCTCGGCGCGATGATCTGGGCGATCCGCAACCCGCGCGAGGGCCTGCGCGAGGCGGACCAGCTCGACTTCCGCGTAGTGCTGGAGATCGCGCGGCCCTACCTCGGATCCCTGGTGGGCGCCTATACGGACTGGACACCGCTGCAGGGCCGCGGGGAGCTGTTCAGCGAGGACCTGGTGGCCGACCAGCCCTGGCTGCTGCAGAACGTCTGCGCCCGCCAGTGGCATTCCTGACCCGGGGACCCGCATGCATGCCCGACCGCTGCTGATCGCACTCTGCCTCATTGCCTGCGCGGCTGCCGCCCAGGAAAGCACTGCGAAACGGCCGATCACCCACGAGGACGTGTGGCTCATGAAACGGGTCGGCGCGCCGGTGCTTTCACCGGACGGCCGGTTGGTCGTGGTTTCAGTCGCCGAGCCCGCTTATGACGATGCGGCGAAGTCGAGCGATCTCTGGCTCGTCCCAGCGGACGGCAGCGCGCCGCCGCGCAGGATCACGTCTACCACCGGCGCAGAATCAGCTGCCGCCTGGAGCCCGGACTCGAGCCGCGTCGCGTTCTCGGCGAAGCGCGACGGTTTTGACGAGCCCCAGATCCACGTGCTCGACATCGCCGGCGGCGGCGAGGCGGAGCGCGTGACCGCCGTCGCGACCGGCGCCACCCGCCCGGAGTGGCGGCCCGACGGGAAGGCGATCCTGTTCACGAGCATGACCTGGCCGGGCGCAATGACGGACGCCGACAACAAGGTGCGCATCGAGGAGCGGAAGTCCCGCAAGTACAACGCGCGGGTCTTCGAGCAGTTCCCCGTCCGCCACTGGGACCGCTGGCTCGACGAACGCCGGCCGACGCTCATGCTGCAGGCGCTCGGCGACGGGTCCGAAGCGCGCGACCTGCTCGCAGGCACGCAGCTTCGTCGCGCCGCTGGCTTCGGCGGCGACCTGGACAACGACGGCGACATCATCGAGGCGGCCTGGTCGCCCGACGGCAGCACCATCGTCTTCACCGCAACCGTCGCGCGCGACCAGTCCGCACGCGCGGTCGTGGAGCAGGGGCTTTACGCGATGCCGGCGAGTGGCGGCGAGCCGAGGCGCATCACCGGCGATGAGGCGAGCTACTCGCAGCCACGCTTTGCCGGGGACGGCTCCGCGCTCTACGCCCGCTCGACGCCAAACACCCGGTTGGCCTACAACCACGACCGCCTGGTGCGCTTCGACTGGGCGAATCCGTCGCCGCGGGCCGTGGCACCCGGCTTCGACCGCTCCGTCGGCAGCTACCGGCTGAGCCCTGACGGCGAGACCGTCTACTTGCTCGCCGAGGACGACGGCCGCGAGCGCCTGTTCGCCGTGCCCGCAACGGGCGGGAAGGTTCGCGAGATCGGGCGTCTCGAGTCCGGGACGCTCTCCGGGCTGCAGGTCGAGGGCGCCGTGGACGCGCCGGTGATCGTCGCGAATTGGGGAAGCGCTGTGAGCCCGCCCGAAGTGACGCGCATCGAGAACCGGGATGGCGCGCGCCGCGCGCTCACCGCCTTCAATGCCGAGCGCGCCGCCCTGATCGACTGGCGGCCGGTGGAGGAATTCTGGTTCAAGTCGAAGCGCGGCGCGCGCGTGCACAACATGCTGGCACTGCCGCCCGGCTTCGACCCGGCGAAGCAGTACCCGCTGTTCGTGCTGATCCACGGCGGCCCGCACCTGATGTACAAGGACGAATTCTTCATCCGCTGGAACTACCACCTGCTTGCCGCACCGGGCTACGTCGTACTGATGACGAACTACACCGGCTCGACCGGCTTCGGCGAAGCCTTCGCCCAGGCGATCGAGGGCGACCCGCTCAAGGGACCGGCCGCGGACATCAACCAGGCCGCCGACGAGGCGATCCGGCGCTTTCCGTTCATCGATGCGAGCCGCCAGGCCGCGGGCGGCGCGAGCTACGGCGGGCACCTGGCCAACTGGCTCGCGGTTTCGACCGACCGCTATCGAGCGCTCGTGAGCCACGCCGGGCTCTACGACCTCAAGACCCAGTGGACTACCAGCGACATCGCCTATTCGCGCGAGCTCGCCCTCGGCGGCCCGCCCTGGGAAGGCATTTCAGTGTGGAAGGACCAGAGCCCGTTCTGGCAGTCGAAGAAACTGAAGACGCCGATCCTGGTTACCTTCGGCGAGCGTGACTTCCGCGTGCCCTACAACAACGGCCTCGAGTTCTGGACGGTCCTGCAGCGCCAGCAGGTCGAGAGTCGCCTGGTCCTGTTCCCGGACGAGAACCACTGGATCCTGAAAGGCGAGAACAGCCGCTACTTCTACAAGGAAGTGCAGGACTGGCTCGCAGGGCACTACGGCAGCTGAAGCCCGCCCTTGCCGCCCATGCCTTTCAGCGAGGCAGCGCCCGCGTCGGGGATGACGATCGACGACGCCGCCTGGCGGCGCAGCTCCTGCAGCTCGCGCGCGGCTTCCTCGATCGCCTGCTGGGCCGCGGGGCCGAACTGCGCGACGGCCTCGGCGAGCGACTTCGCGGGCAGCTCGAAGGAGAGCGGCAGCGAGCCCATCGGCGTCATCACCGTCGCCTGCCCGACGAAGATGACAGCGCGCGACGGGTCGTCGCTGCCGTCGGACTTCACCGGCGTCATGCGGCGGACGGTGCCGACGCGCTGGTCGGTGAAGATGTCCTCGCGGTAGAGCGCGTCCGCGCTCATCTGCGCTTCCAGGGGCCGTTCGTTGCTCATGGGGCGGATTTTATCCGAATCAGCGCACCACGGCGAAATCGCGGCTTTCCGCCCCCCACGGCGCCGCGGACTCGATCGCGGGCAGCACGTCTTCCGGGCGGGCGACGACCGTCCACATCGCCGCGTGGCGGGCGTCCATGAAGCGCTCTTCGATCGCTGCCGCGAGCTGCGCGAGCAGCGCGTCGTAGTAGCCGCGCACGTTGACGATGACGATCGGACCGGGGAACAGGCCGAGGCGCTTCAGCGTGACCGCCTCGAACAGCTCCTCGAGCGTGCCGGTGCCTCCCGGCAGCGCCACGACGGCCGAGGCGCGCGTCAGCATCTCGTGCTTGCGCGTGCGCATGTCCTCGACCACGTGCAGCTCGGTCAGGTCGTCATGCCCCCATTCGAGCTCGACCATGAACTTCGGAATCACGCCGACGATGCGCCCGCCAGCCGCCAGCGCGCCCTCGGCGAGCGCGCCCATCGAGCCCGCGCGGCCCCCGCCATAGACGACCGTGCAGCCCGCCGCGGCGAGCAGCCGGCCGAGCGTCCGGGCGACGTCGTGGTACGCGTCGTCGCAGGCCTGGCTGGACGCGCAGTAGACGCAGATGCTGCGCTGCATGGACGCCGTCAGCCGGTCGCCTGCAGCGCCAGCGCGATCCCCGAGACGCTTGCGAGCAGCGCCTCGAAGAGTGCGGCATCGCCGCGCCCGCCGGCACGCCAGCGGCGCAGGAGGTCCACTTGCATCAGGTGCATCGGGTCGCCGTAGGGCGAGCGCAGCACCGTCGCGCGCTGCAGCGCCGGGCGATTGTCGAGCAGTTCCTGCCCGCCCTTGATCTCCGTCACCCAGCGCTTCGCGAGCGCATGCTCGCGCCGGATCTCGGCGGTGATGCCGCCGGCGTCGCCCGTCGCGAGCTCCTCGTAGAGCGCGGCGATGTCGAGATCCGCACGCACCAGGTCGAGCTCGGCGTCGTCGAGGAGATTCCCGAGGAACGTCCAGTCCGCCTGCGCGCTGCGGATCGCGTCGACGCCGTGCTCGCGCGCGGCGGCCTCGAGGCCGCTGCCGATCCCGTACCAGCCGGGCAGCACGTGCCTGCTCTGCATCCAGGCATAGACCCAGGGCACCGGACGCGTCACTGCAACGCCTTCGCCCGCGCGAATCGCCGTGCGGCCGCCGATGTGCATGCGCTCGATCACGTCGATCGGCGTCACGTCGCGGAAGAACTGCGGGAAACCCGGGCTGGCCGTGCACCAGGGCGCGATAACGCGCGGCGCTCGCCGCGGCGATGCTGCCCATGAGCGCACGCAGCTCCCGCTCGCGTGCCGGCGCGCGGGGATGCTCGATGCGATCCATGGCGACGGCGAACACGGCCTTCTCGAAACTGCGCAGCGCAATGCGGCGCAGCCCGTAGCCATTGCCGATGCCCTCGCCTTGCTCGGTCGCGCGCAATCGCCCGCGCGTCGCGCCGTCCGGCGCGTCCTCGACCAGCCGCTCGATCGGGCCGCCACCGCGGCTCGACGGGCCGCCGCGGCCGTAGAACAGCGCGAGGTCGACGCCCGCCTCCGCAGCGGCAGCCACGAGCTCGACCTGCGCCTGGTAGACGGCGTGGCGCGAGGCGGCGATCCCCACTGCCTGGTTGCTCTCTGAGTAGCCGAGCAGCACGGTCTGGTGGCCCCCGCGCTCGGCAAGGTGCCGTCGATAGCTCGGCTCCGCCAGCAGCGACTTCAACACCGTGCCTGCCCCTTCGAGCGCGTCCACGCTCTCGAGTGCCGGCACGACGTCGATCGGCACCTCGCCGCTCGCACGGTCGGTGATGTTGGCCCAGCGCGCAAGCAGCAGCACGGACTGCACGTCGTCGGCGGACTCCGTGCCGCTCACGACGTAGTCGCCGACCGCGCGCTCGCCAAACTTGTTCCGGCCCTGGATCATCGCCTCGAAGACCGCGAGCGTGCGCCGCCCGGTGGCGTCGAATCCGGCAGCCGGGCCGCGGTCGCGCCCGATGGACTCGCACAGCGCGCGGCTGCGCATCGCGGGTGCGAGGCCCTCCCAGTCCGTCCGGCCGAGGCCCTGCGCCACGACCTCGCGGTGCACGGAGGCATGCTGGCGCACGTCGAGCGTCGCCAGGTGGAAGCCGAAGGTGAGCACCCGGCACAACAGGCGCTCGACCGGAAACAGGCCCGCGTGTCGGCCGTGATTGGCCTTGAGGCTCGCTGCGACGAGCTGGATGTCCCGCACGAAGTGGTCGGCGGACTCGTAGTGGTTCGGCCGGCCCTCGTAGGTCGTGCGCAGCCGCTCCGCCACCTGCGCCAGGAAGATTCGGTACGGCATCCGGTCATGGCGCGTCGAAGCCGCCTCGCGCGCCTTCGGCAGCAGGATGTCGTACTCCGCGATGCGCGCCTCCAGCTCGCGGCTCGCGCTCACCCGGCCGGCGCTCTGCGAGAGCTTGTCGGCGAGTGCGCGACATTCCTGGAAGTACGCCGAGATCACGCGCTGTTGCTGGCGCAGCAGGGTCTCGCGGATCGCCTTGGCATGCACCTCGTCGTTGCCGTCCATGTCGCCGCCCACCCAGCTGCCGAAGCGCAGGATGAGCGGCATGCGCCCGAGCTCAGGCGGCAGCCCGAATACGTTCTGCATCCAGAGCGCGATCTCCTCGTAGAGCGCGGGCACCACGCGATACACGACTTCCGCCAGGTAGAAGAGCGCGTGCTCGCGCTCGTCCGCGACGGTCAATCGCTCGCGCGGGTGGCCCTCGGTCTGCCAGCCCGAGGTGACCTCCATGCGGATGCGTTCCCAGACCGACCGGCGCTCGAAAGGCGTCAACGTCGGGTCCAGCCGTTCGATCATCAGGTCGGCGATCTGCTGGTGCTTGCGCAGGATGGTGCGCCGCATGGACTCGGTCGGGTGCGCCGTGAAGACCGGGTAGATCGTGACGCTGGAAAGCAGCTCCAGCACCTTCTGCGCGTCGTAGCCGGCGCGCTTCAGCTTGAACATGCAGTCGCCGATGCCGCCCGGCTGCGGCCGGTCGCTGTGCAGGAGGTATTCGCGCCGGCGCCGCACGCGGTGCACGCGCTCCGCGAGGTTCACCACCTCGAACCAGGCGCTGAAGGCGCGGATCAGGTCGCGCGCCTCGCCCGCTTCGCGGCCCGCGGTGCGCGCCACGAGCTCGACCGCGCTGTCCGGCTTGCCTTCGCGGCGCCCGATCGCGGCCAGCCGGTCCCCTTCGACCTGCTCGAACAGCGAATCGCCGCCCTGGTCGCGCAGCACGTCGCCCACCAGACCGCCGAGCGCGTGCACGTCCTCGCGGAGCGCCGTGTCTTTCTCGGGAAACTGCAGGTTCTGGCGGTGGATCACGCGGTGCCCCGCCGGCGCGGATCAGTGATGGTGACCGCCCGGCCCGTGAACGTGCCCGTGCGAGACTTCCTCGTGCGTCGCCTTGCGAACGTCTGACACCTCGACCGAGAAGTGCAGCGTCCGTCCCGCCAGCGGATGGTTGCCGTCCACGGTGACGAAGTCCCGCTCGACCTTCAGCACCGACACGAGGCGCGGTCCCTTCGGGCTGTCCGCGCGCAGCTGCATGCCGGGCGCGAGCTCGGTGCCCTCGGGCAGGCGGCTGCGCGGGAGGATTTGCACCAGGCGCTCGTCGCGCGCGCCGTAGCCCTGCTCGGGCGGCAGGGCGACGTCGAGCTTTTCTCCGGCGACTTTGCCGGCGAGCGCCTGCTCGAGGCCCGGGATGATGTTGCCCTTGCCGTGCAGATAGGTGAGCGGCGCGCGGCCGTTCGAAGTGTCGAGGACGGTACCCTGCTCGTCACGCAGGGTGTAGTGGAGCGTTACGACGCGGTTCTTCTCGATGTGCACGACGGGCCCCTGCGACTGGCAGGAGCCGAATGGTAGCCGTTTGGCGTCAGGCCGGGAAGAATTCGATCGGCTTGGTAGTCGTCATCGCCTCGACATCCTTGTCCTCGAAGCGGAACATGCGGATGCGCGCGACGAGCTTGCGCTCGAGTTCCGCGTCGTTGAGCTCGGTCGAAACGATGCGCACGTCGGTGACCTCGCCGGATGGCGCGATCGTGAGCTGCACCACCACCTTGCCCTGGAGCTCGGGCTGCTCGCGCAGGGCCCGGCTGTACAGCGCGTAGATGGCCGACTTGTTGCGGTCGAAGACGATCTCGATTTCCTCGCGGCTGCGCGCCGCCTTGCCGCCGGCGCCGCTCCGGCTGGCCGCGGCCCGGTCGTCGCCGATCTTGTCGGCGAAGGACGGCACGGCCGTGCCCGCCGCATGCCCCTTGAGGTTTCCCGGCCCGCTGCCGAAGCCCGACGAAAGCTTGCCGGTATTGATGCCGCCGCTGCCGACGCCAGTGCGCGAGGTCACCAGCGCGCGCTCGGCCCGGCTCGGGCCCTCGACGCGGCCGATCATCGGAGCCGAGCTCATTTCCGTGGGCTCGAGCGCTTCGCGCAGGTCTTCGAGCTGGTCCTTCATCGCGAGCAGGCCCGACTTCTCGGCCTTCTTGCGCGCTTCCGCCTGGCGGTCCACCGGCTTGGGCGGCTCGACGGGCTTCGGCTCGGGCTTGGCCTCGGGCTTCGGCGGCTCCTCCTTCTTCGCCTCCGGCTTGGGCGGAGGCGGCGGGGGCGGCTCCAGCACCAGCCTGATGACCTCCTCCGGCAGTGCCGGCGGCGGAGGCCGTTCGGACATCGGGATGAGCGGAATGACGATGCCAAGCGCCGCGAACACGAGCAGGAGCGCCCGCGCGGTCTTGCGCAGGCGCTGCGACTCGTCCTCGTCGGGCGTCCACGGCAGGTCGAAGATCCGGTAGTTGGTGGCGAGCGCGGTCATGCGTGTCTCACACCGCGTCCGGGCCGCTGTAGGCGCGCTCGCGCTCGAGCACCGCGAGCGAGACCTTGCCGTATTCCGCGGCCGTGCAGGTCGACAGGATCCTCTTCAGGAAGCTGTACGGCAGGTCCTTGTCGGCGAGCACCGTGACCTCGTGCGAGGTCGGGTCCTCCTTGTCCTTCAGCATGCGCTTGCCCGCCTCCGTCACCAGCGCGCGCTTCAGCGGTTCGATCACGGGCTCCGATCGGCTGCGCAGCGCGGCGACGCTCGCGACTTCGGCGCCGTTGACGTAGCAGCGATTCCTTGGTGATCAGCACGGTCACGGTCTCGCGCGGCTTGGTCTCCGACATCGACTGCGGGATCTGGATGCTCTTCGAGTTCGGCAGGATCTCGTAGTCCGCCGCGTGCACCAGCAGGTAGACGACCAGGATCGTCAGCATGTCGATCATCGGGATGAGCGAGGACATGCCGTGGGACAGCTGCACCGCCCTTGCGGCTGCCGCGGCGCCCTGGCTTGCGGTTCTGCCTGAGCCGCGCGGAAATCATCGCTGCGCCACCCGCGCCGACTGGCGTCGCGACCGGCGCGTCGCCGACGGCGATCTGCGGGAACAGCTCGCCGCGCACCGGCTGGCCGTCGAGCTCGGTATCGAACGACTTCATGGTGTCCATGGTCTGGACCATGGTGTCGTACGGGATGTCCGGCTCCAGCAGCACCGTCGCGTCCTTCTTCTCGGGGAAGCGGATCTTCACGCGCCGCAGGTAGTTCGACAGGCCGGTCGTAGTCCGCGCCGTCGGCAAGGTTCGGCAAGCGCTGCAGCAGCCCCGTGTTGCGGTCGGCGACCTCGATGACATTGCCGCGCACGATCACTTCCAGCTCCAGCACGGCCGGCAGCTCGGGCGGGGGGCCGCCGTCCACCGGGAGGTTGAGCTCGAGGATGTTCATCTTCGAGAAGACCGCCGTGAAGATCAGGAAGAAGATCAGGATGACCATCACGTCCAGCATCGGGACGATGTTGATGTCGTTCCTGCCGCGGTAGCGCGCGTGGTTGCGCGACTGCCGCCTGGCGATGCGCGATCCGCTCATGCGCGGGCGCCCCTCACTCCGGCCTCGATCGGCCGGTGGGCGGCCTGGCGCGCGGCATCCTGCTGCGACTCAGGGTCCATCTTCCTTTCATTGAGCGCGTTCAGGAACTTGACGGAGGCGACCTCGAGGCTGTCCACGATCTCCGTGGTCCTGGTTTCGAGGTACAAGTGCGCGAGCAGCAGCGTGATCGCGGTGACCAGGCCGAGCGCCGTGTTGTTCATGGCGACCGAGATCGAAGCCGCGAGCAGGCTCGCTTTCTCCGCCGGGTTCGCCTGGGCGACCGCAGCGAACGCGCCGATCAGGCCGACGATGGTGCCCAGCAGGCCCATCAGCATGCCGATGTTCGCGAGCGAGGCGAGGTAGTGCGTGCGCTTCTCCAGCCGCGGGATCACCTCGACGAGGCTCTCCTCGAGCGCCTTCTCGATGTCGTCGCGGCGCCGCGCGGTCTGGATGCGCGTGATGCCGTAACGCATGATGTGCGCGAGCGCGGTGTCCGAGTTCTGCACGGCGTTCAGCGCCTCGCGGAACTTGCCGGACTCGAGCAGCGGCTGCACCTGCGCCCACATGCGCCGGTTGCCCGCGCCGACGCGCATGACGAAGCCGAACCGCTCGAGGGCGATCACCAGTCCGATCACCCAGATGAGGGCGAGCGGGTACAGGAAAATCCCGCCCTCGCGGAAGAAGTTGAGGATCATGTCCAGGGCGTGCATGGGGCTGCTCCAGGTAGGGTCTTCAAGGGGATTAGGTTGCCGTTTGCCGCGTTATGAAAACCGGGACTACGTCTCGGGTTTCGCCTCCAGGGCCTCGAAATAGCGCAATTCCCGGCGAAAAACCTCGCGGTCGACGGGTGCCAGCACCTCGTTCAGGAGGCTGTTGGCCGGCCGGCCGGTGAGGTCGCCGAGGTCGGCCCGCTTCCAGGGCACGATCACCATGACCTTGGGCAGCTCGCGGTTGCCCGTGATCGAGGTGGGATCGAGCTCGAGGTGGTCCATGGTCGAGGGCGGCGCCGGGTCGTCCGCGACGACGGCGGGCTCCTCCGCCTGGCGTGGCAGGCGCCTCCGCCGCAGGCGATGGGGCATCCTGCGCACGGCGCCGCCGGGCGCGAGCAGGCCGAGCGCGAGCAAGCAGCTTGAGGTCGATCTTCATGGCTGCACCTCCGCGGTCTGGGCGACGTCGCCGACGCGACGCTTGAGCTCCGCGATCCAGCCGGAGACCTGGCGGTCCGCGGTCCCCGACTTCGAGAGATACGACTCGAACTGTTGCAGCGCCTCGGCCGGGCGCCACAGGTAGAGATCGAGCAGCACCGCGAAATTGCGGTGCGAGCGGTAATGAACCGGGTCTGCGGCAAGCGCCTGGCGATAGCTCGCCTCCGCGTCCGCAAAGCGGCCCGACTCGCGCTGCACGGCGGCCAGCTCGTTGAGCGCGACTGCGTTCGCGGAATCGCGGCGGATGCCCTCCTGGAGCGACGCCTCGGCTTCCAGCCAGCGGCTCTCGCGCGCGTGCAGCATGCCGAGGTTGACCGCGGGCGCCGCAAGCGTCGGCTCGGCCGTAACGAGCTGCTCGAGGATCGGCCTCGCACCCGCGAAGTCGCCCGCCTCGAGCTTCTGCACGGCGTCGGCGAACTGCTGCTCGTCGCCGGCGCGATCGTAGTTGCTGGCGCAGGCGCGGGGGCTCCGGCCGCGGCTGGTGGGCCAGACTTGGCGAGCGAGCGCGTAAGTTCCGGCGGCGCGAGCGAGCCAGAGTCCGGCGCCGCCAGCCGCGGTAACAGCTACTGCCGGCGGCGCGAGCTGCGACAACGAACGCTTCTGCCTCGACCGTCTTTCCGAATCGCGCCGGCTGCAGCTCGGCGAGTACCGCGTAGCTCTTGCGCACCCACTCGTCGTACAACCCGTCGGCGGCGCGACGCGCGTTCATCTCGTGCACCTCGCTCGCACTTCTCCTCGAACGGGAAGGCCTGCTCCTCGAGCAGCAGGTCGTACTGCTCGAGCTCTTCGGCATCGAGGTTCGCCGGGCGCTCGGACTTCATCAGGTCCGCGGCGAGGCGGCGGTACAGCTCGCCCATCTCGTAGTTCGCCGCCGTCGTCACCTCGGCGACCGCGTAGCCGGCGGCGGACTGGTACCCGGTGAGCGCCCGCTCCATGGCAGACTTCTTCGCGGCCAGCGACTGCTTGAGCGGTGCAACCAGCGCAATCGACTGGAAGGCGTCACGGTCCGCGGACGTGAGCTCGAGCGTCGCAAGCGCGGCGAGGTAGCGGCTGCGATCGGTGCGCGCTGCGCCCGCCTCGCGGTCGGCGGCGACGATGCCGGCGAGCCACTGGCGCCGGCCCATGCCGTCGCCGTTCTTGCCCGCCCAGTCCGCGAGCTTTTGCCTCGCCTCGACCGCCTCCGCGAGCGGCGCGGGGAAGCGCTGGACATAGTTCGCGTACACCGCCATGGCCCGGTCGGGCTGCGACGACTTCTCGTAGAGCTCGGCGGCCTGCCACAGCGCGTTGCGCTGCACGTCCGGGGTCTCGGCGCCGGAGGCGGCGATGCGCTCGAACTCGCCGGCCGCCTCGCCGGGCTTGCCGCCCTCGAGATAGGCGAGCGCGAGATTGCGGGTGATGTCCGCCTGGCGCGCGCTCGACGGAAATCCCGCGCGGAACGATTCGAGCACCTGAATCGCCCGCGGCCATTCTTTGAGCGAAACGAGCAGCATGGCGGCGTCGAATTCCGCAGTCTCGCGGATCGCGGCGCCGGGCGCGAGCCGGCCGACGCGCAGGTAGTCGTCGACCGCGCCGGCTGCGTTTCCGGCAGCCTGCTTCGCCTCGCCCTGCTTGTAGATGGTGGCGGCGAGGCGCTCGTTGATCGCAGCCGCCTCGGGATCCCCGGGCAGGAGCAACGACTGCACCTGCAGGTAGGCGCCCTCCGCGTCCGCAAAACTTCCGGTGTCGAACTGCGCGTTGCCGGTGACGGTCCAGGCCGTGCGCTGCATGGCGGTGTCGACCGGCGGCTGGCGCGCCAGCACCAGGCCCGCGACCTCGAGGGCCTTCGGCAGGTCCTTCAGGTCGTAGTACTCGCGCGCGGTGCGCGTCAGCAGCGTCGCGCTCTCCGGGTGTGCCGGGAAGGTGACGGCGAAGCGCTGCTGGCTCTCGAGGCGCTGGCGGTCCCACCCGGCGAGCGCCGCGCCGTCCAGCGACTTCGCTTCGCGCTCGTAGCTGACGAGCGCGGCATAGCCCGCCTCGGCCGATTTTTCGTGGAACGGGTAGGCATAGGCCGTCCGCTCGTACTCGACGGCGGCGGACCGGAAATCCTCGCTTTCGAATAGCGTCTCGGCGAGCAGGAAGTTGGTACCGGCCGACTCCGGGTCGTCGGGGAAGGACTGCAGGAACTCCCGGTACCAGCGTGCCGCCTCGTGGTAGTCCGGCTTCTTCTTCGAGCGCTGCGCCTCGGCGTGGTAGTACTGCGCGAGGTCAGTGAGGTTGGTCTTGAGCTCCTTCGCCACCAGCGGGAACTGCTCTGGCGTGCGCGCGGCCCAGAACGAGCTGCCGAGCCGGTAGCGCTCGACGAATTCCTTCTTGCCGTCGAGCACCAGCTGGGCGAACCCGCCCTTCTTGTAGGCCTCGATCGCCTGCATCTGCAGGAGCGGTGCGCGCTCGTGGTCCGGGTCGCGGTCCACGAAGGCACGGTAGGTGTCGGCGGCGTCGGTGTAGCGCTGCTTGGCGACGTAGAGGTCGCCGAGCTCCGAATAGAGCAGATAGGCGTACGGGACCTCGCCGCGCCGCGCCACGACACGGTTCAGCGTCTCCTGCCCGTCCACGTAGGAGAAGCCGATCGAGAGCACGCGGAAAGTGTCCTGGACCAGCTCGCGGTCTGCGCGGGCGAGATCCGCGGGATCGACGATGCCACGCCGGCTTGCCCGCGGCGACGAGCTTCAGGTCGAGCACGCGCAGGAACGGCTCGAAGGAAGCCTCGTTCTCCGACTGCTTGAACAGCGACCAGCCGAGCTTGTAGAGGCTCTGCTCGTAGAACTCGCTCGTCCGGGCCGAAGGCGCTCGCGGCCTCGTAGGCGTGTTGAGCCTCGGCATAGCGCTTGGCGCTGAACAGGATCTCGCCGCGGCGGAACTGCGCCTCGACGATGCGCGGGCTCGACGGGTGCCCGGCGACCAGGCGATCCAGGTAACCGAGCGCCTTGTCCGGCTCGCCGAGCGCTTCCCAGCCGCGAGAAAGCTGGTAAAGCACGACGTCGGCGCGCGGATAGTCGGGTTCCTGCTCGAGGAGCCGCGTGTAGATGTCGATCGCCTCGCGGGTCTCGGCTTCGCCCTGCCCGGCCACCTCGCCGCGCGCGGCGTCCCCGGACTCGAGCTGCAGGTCGCCGAGCCGGCGCATGGCCTCGGTGCGGAGCTGGGCGTCGCCGCCTTCGAGCTCGAGAAAATCGCGATACAGCGCCTTGGCGCGCTCCGGATCGGGAGCGACGGTCTCGCCGGTGCGGATCTCAGGCGTGGCGCGTTTCAGGTCCTTGAGCGTCGGCGGCGGCGGCGCCTTACCGGCCGCAGCCGCGAGCGGCAGCAGGACTAGCACGGCCGCTGCGAGACCCGCGCGGCTCATGGCGTCGCCTGCCCGGCGCCTGCGGGTGGCGCCGCGGCCGCGCGGTCGTAGATCGTCGCGAGCGCGTAGCGCGCCTGCACCGAATATTCGTCGAGCCGCTTGCGCTGCTGCTCGAGCTCGCGCACTGCGATGTCCGCCAGGTGCCGTCCCTGCGCGGCCTTGGCCTCCTCGACCCGTACCGCGAGCGTGACGATGCGCGGCGACACGACTTCGACGCGCTGGCCGAGCGCCGCATTTCTCTCCGGCGCACCCTCGCGCGCGCGCCCCGAGGCGGTCTCGCGCGTGCGTGCGTCGTACACGGTCGCGTTCAGCTCGCGAAGCGCCCGGCTCGCCTGCCAGCTGCGCACCTTCCACGCGTCATCGAGATTCCAGACCAGCACGCCGCGCGCCAGGCGGGCTTTCTCGCGCGCCTCGTCGTAGCCTGCGTCGCCCGCATGCAGTGCGAGCTCCGCGTCCACGGCGTCCAGCATGTCGAGCTGGGCCCGTTCCTCCTCGGTGGCGAGCGCGGTGACGTCGCGCGCGGCGACGGCCGCCTCGAACTCGGCCTGCAGTGCGTCGCGGCGACCGTTGATGGTCGCGACGTCCACGGTGGCAAGCCGTGCGTCCGCAGCGGGCAGCTTCTGCTCGAAAGCCCTTTGCCGCGTCTCCACCATGTCGGAGAACGCGCCGAGGCTCTGCTGCCAGGCCGCCAGGTTCTTCCCCATGGCGTCGAGCGCCCGATAGTTCTTGAGGCCTTCCTGGAACTCGTTGCCTGCCAGCAGGTGATAGAGATAGCGGGATTCTGGCGAGTCGGGCAGCGTCGCGAGCTGGGCGAACCAGCCCTCGCGCCCATCGCCGCCCGCCTTCATCGCGGCATGCAGCAGCTCACCCGAACGGATCGCGCCGATCGACTCGCCGATGCGTGCGCGCTCGGCATCGTAGGCGGTAATCGCCCGTTCGTAATACTCGACTGCCTGCGCCATCGCGCCGAGCTCGGCATATGCGTAGGGAACGGCGAGATAGGATTCCTGGACCGCGGCGTCGAGAAGGCTTCGCCCCTGCAGCTCCTGCCACGGCGCGAGCGCCGCCTCGTACTGCCTGGCCGCCGCGTCCGCCCAGCCGGCGCCGAGCAGCGCCTTGCTCGACTGCGGGCCCGAAAGTCGCACGCGCTCGAGCGCGAGTCGCGCTGCGGCAGGCTCGCCAGCTTGCAGCCTGGCGTAGCCGATCGCGAGGTTGGCCTTGTCGCGCAGCGCCATGAGCTCGGGCCACTGCGTCTCGAGCTGGCCCACCGCGTCGAGCAGCGCGAGTCCGCGCGCGGGCTCGCCTGCCCGCACCAGTGCGACGCCGAGGTTGAACTGCCCGTAGGCGAGCCAGTAGCGCGGTCCCTGCCAGTTCGAGAGCTCGGCGACCGCCTGGTCGTAGCGCTCGCGGTACAGCAGGCCCTGCGCGATCAGCAGGTGCCGCTCGGCCTCCATGTCTTCACTGAGCGTGCCGCCGACCTGGCGCAGCGCGCGATCCGAGTCCTCGAACAGGCCAGCGGCGTAAAGCACCTTGCCGAGGTAGAACCAGGCCCGGTCCCGCACCTCGGGCGGAGTCGACGCGTCCGCCAGCAGGCGCTCGAAGATCTCGCGTGCCTCGCGGTGCTGGCCGAGCGACAGGTAGAGACCGCCGCGCAGCAGCTCCGAGTCGCGCGCGTGCTCGGCGAGCCGGCCCTGGTCGCGGTAGGCGGCGAGGCGGACGAGCGAGTCGAAGTGGTCGTGCTGGTAGAAGTGGAACAGCACGTCGCCGTAGTGCAGGTCCTGCACCTTGCACGGCCGGCAGGCCGGGGATCGCCTCCTGCTCGACGACCGGTGCGGCTCCGGCAAGTGGCGCGAGCGCCGCGAGGATGAGGACCCTGCCCAGCACGCCCGCCTCACTCCCAGACGTGGACCACGAACTCGGGCTGGAGCTTGGACGCCTTGTCGCTGATCCTGAGCTCGACGTACTTGGCGCCGACGCCCTTTTCGACCGAGAGCGTGGTGCCGCGCTTGTAGTCGCGATCGTGCGGCCCCTGGCCCGTGAAGAAGGCCGTGACCTCGTGCTCGCCGGCCTTCAGGTTGCCGAGCCACAGGCGCTGCACGCCGCCGCGCTTCAAGGCATCCTGCTCGCGCTGCGTGTAGAGATAGTTCGCGACTTCCTTGTCGTCCACCTTGAGCTGCACGGAGTCGACCGCGAAGAACGTGCCGACGTCCATGGACACGAACACGGCGACCTGCGTGCTCGCGGGGAACAGCAGGTCCTCCTCCAGCATGAACAGGTCGCGGTTGAGGTCGACGACTTCGCGCCGCAACGACTGGACCTCGGCGTCGAGCGCCGAGCGGTCCCCGGCAGCGGCAGGCAGCGGGGCCTCGTCCCCGAGGGCGGGCATCGACGCGGCAACGGCCGCCAGGAAAGTGATGAATGCGGTCTTCATGTGCATCCCCGCTTACTCGTCGATCAGGTCGCGCAGGTTCACCAGGAGCCCCTTCTCGTCGCGCTCGTCGAGCGCGGTGTGGCGCGCGCGGATCGCGCCGTTGCGGTCGATCAGCACGATGAGCGGCAGGTCGTCGGCCCGGTACGACCGGCTCACGTCCTTGCCCGCGTCGAGCAGCACCGGGTAGCCGATGCCAGCGGCGCCTGCGAGCGCAGTTGCGCGCTCCGGCTCCTGGTCGAGGTTCACGCCGAGCACCACGAGCCCGACGCTGCCGTAGGTGCGGCGCAGGCGCTCGAAGCGCTCGAGCTCGCGGCGGCAATCGCCGCACCAGCTCGCCCAGAACACCAGCGCGACGACCTCGCCGCGGTACTCCGAGAGCCGGTAGTTGCTGCCCGCCGTGGAAGCGAGCGCGAAGTCAGGGGCAGACGGGCCCTCGGCGGCCGCGGCACCGGCGCCGATCGCGGCCAGCAGCGCCGCGAGCACGAGTCGCGCTGCCACGCCGCGGCGATGAAGGCGAGCATCCATGGTGAACCCCGCGTGACATAACGCCGGCCAGCCCGGCACGGGATATGTTTACTTAACGGGCGCCGGCGATCTCGGCGCACGTCACACAATGGTGCCGCTGACGATCGGATTGAACGCGATGAGGCTGTCCTGCAGCGTCGCGGAACCCAGGCCGTGGCCGGGGAACAGAGTCGAGAAGTCCCCCTGCTCGCCGTGCAGGGCCAGGTAGTTCAGCAGCACCGTCTCGACCAGCAGGTTGACGTTGTTCGCCGCCGGCGTGCTCGCGGTCTCCACCGATCCGTCGTTCCTGAACCAGCCGATCTGCTGGTGCTGCTGCGGCGGGCGGCTGTCGCCGGTGTAGAGCTGCGGCCGGCCGCTCGGGTTGTACACGAGGAAGAACGAGGCGGCGGTCTGCTGGTTGTCGCTCGACCAGTCGAACTTGCCGCGCCCGTCGGCGCTGTTGTCGACCACGCCGTCCGCGCTGAGCGAGCCGTCGCTGAACACGTAGAGCATGAGCGGCACGCCGCGGCGCGCGGCGTATTCCAGGCAGGCGCCCATGCACCGGCCCGCGCGCAAGTCGCGGATCTCGCCGGTCGCACGGCCCTCGCCGTGGTAGTCGTAGCCGCCCATCTCGATCGTGCCGGCGCCCGCGTAGCCGTTGATCACGAGCTTCATGACGGCCGCGGTCTTGCGGAACTCGCTGTCGTTGTCGAACTCGGCGCGCGTGAAGATGCCGGCCGGGCCGACGATGTCCGGGTCGAGCTCCGGGTTGAGCGCCGACGGGTCGCCGTAGCGGTCGGTGAGGTCGGCGGCCTTCACGTAGTTGCAGCGCACCAGGTCCTTGATCACCGCGTCGCGCGTGATGCCGGTACTGACCCGGCGCGAGCTTGTCGTCGGACAGGCGCTGGATGGACTCCATCACGCGCACGGCGTCGTCCTGGTCGAGCAGGCCGACGAGCTTGCCAGTGTCCACGAGGCCCGTGACGTCGCTCGTGCGGTCCACCTTCGTCGGTCGCACCGACGGGTCCACCAGCATCGCCGGCGCCATCGAGTTGCCGCCCGATTCGGAGCTTTCCGAGCCGATCAGCGTCAGCAGCTCGCCGTCCGCGCCTGCGCGGTAGATGCCGTACATCGGGTTGTGCGGGTTGTTGCCGTGTCGTTCTCAGAGCGCGCCGGGATCACCGCGCCGTTGATCGTCGGCGGCCGTGGTCACGCTGACGCGCTCGAGGATGCCGCGCACGAAGGCGCTGTCCAGGTGGAACAGCAGGCCGAGGCGCCGCTCGATGAAGTCGTTCGTCGGCGCTGCCCGGGTTGGGCGCGTTCGGAACCATGTCGCCCGGCAGGCCCTGCCGGCCGTAGCCCGCGACGGAGAGGAAGTCCTCCTGGCCGTCCTGCCCGCCCGCGAGCACGTTGGAGCCCGACCATGTTGGCGCCGCCGGCGAGGTCGATGCAGATGAACGGGATCTTCCCCGCGCCCTGCACGGCGATGCCGCAGCTCTGCTTGAGCGCCTCGAGGTCCGGCGACAGCGCGGCATGGGCGGCGCGCGGGTTGGCGAACAGGCCGAACACCGTGGGCGCGAACACGCTCGCGGCGCCGGCCACGAAGCCCTGGGACACGAACTGCCGGCGCGTGACGGGACGCGGGTGATCCGGCTGGCGGACCGGCGCGTCGGGATGCAGGGCGCCGCGGCGCGATTTTCTCTTCATCGTTGGCAAGCACCTCATTGCAGCAGCGTGCTCGCGCTGCCGACGACCGCCGAACAGGCGGCCTTCACGATGACTTCCGTGCGGTCCGCGGCGCAGCTGCCGCCGCAGGCCGTCAGCCTGCCGATCAGCGCGTCCACCTCGGTCGTGATCTCGCCGGCACTCGGCTGGGTCGTCATGCCGGTGCCGACCGCGCGGGCGACCAGCGGGCCGGTGATCTGGGCGCGCTCGAGCGGCGTGTCGAATGCAGTGGCTGCGGGCGCCGCGAAGTTGAAGCCCGGGAAGTAGGCCGCGCGCGCGCCGCCGTCGTTCACGAGCTCGTTGCAGTACTCGATCGCGAGCTGCGCCGCACCGACCTGGTGCGAGGACAGGAAGCCCTCGATGTTCTCCACCGTCGGCAACTGCTGGCGCACGCGGTTGTAGGTGTCGGCGACGTTCGCGTTCGTGGTCGGCACGCCGGTCATGCCGGACATCGAGGCCGAGATCTCCTCGAAGGTCCTGAGGCCGATCTGCGGCGACGGGTCGGCGTCGGGCGGCGGCGGCAGCGGCGTCGGCGCCGGCTCGACGAACGGGTTGCTGTGCGAGCCGATCCGCTCGAAGGTCAGGAAGAACTCGTCCGCCGACGGTCCCTTGTCGAGCGCGACGACCGTGCCGATGCCCGCGAGGCCGAAGCCCGTGGCCGGCTCGTAGCCCGCCGCCGTGACCGTGCGGTCGAGCGGCGCGTAGGCCTGGCCGACCTTCGCCTCGGCGCCGTTGATGCCGATGCGCAGGCCCTGGATGCGGATCTGGTCCGGGTCCTGGTTGCCGTCGAGGCTGATGAACGTCGGCTTGTTGAACAGGTACGAGTAGCTGTCGAACTGGCTGCGCCTCGAACATCACGTAGCTGTCCGGCACGTCGACGAGGTGCTCGACCGAGAACAGCAGGTAGAAGCGCTCGCCCACGCCGGCCTCGAAGTTCTGCGTGATCTGCGCCTGGTTCAGCGCGCGGTTGTGGATCGCGACCATGCGCACCACGCCCTGCCAGATGCGGTCGTTGCGAGACCTCGTTGCCGAGCACCAGCGCGAAGGTGTCGTTCCAGTCGGTGAACAGGCCCGCAGGCGACCGGGTCCGCCTGCGTCGCGAGCACGCCGTTCACGTAGATGCGCCGGCCGTCGACCGCGCTGTAGGTCGCGACCACGTGCTGGAGCGTCGCCTGCAGCACCTCGTCCGCGGCGGGCGTCGACAGCACGGGCTGGCCGTTCGCGTCCGTGGTCGTCGCGCGGTTGAAGAAGTCGTAGTTGTACATCGTCTGGCCGAGCGTGAAGTTGCGCGCCGTCGTGCCGCCGGAGTAGCTGACGATGTACGCCATCTCCTGCACCACGTTCGCGGGCGCGACCCAGGCCTCGACCGTGTACTCGCCCGTCGCCTTGATGAGGTCGTGGAGCTTGCGGCTCGAGGCAGTCGTGCCCTGCGCCTTGCCGCCGCGCAGGTCGATGCCCCAGCCGCCGACCCAGGTCGCGGCGCCGGAGAGCGTCAGGTTGGCCGCGGGCTCGACGCCCGAGGTGTCGTAGGCGACGGTGCCGGTGCCGGTCTTGAACTCGTAGAGCGCGATCGCGGCGTTGTCGTAGCGCGATGCCGCCGCTCGCGACCGTGCCGTCGTAGAG
Organism: uncultured Gammaproteobacteria bacterium; assembly: GCA_963817195.1. Lineage (GTDB taxonomy): Bacteria > Pseudomonadota > Gammaproteobacteria > Steroidobacterales > Steroidobacteraceae > SCUD01. The sequence goes on along the minus strand of CAWFNJ010000008.1, from coordinate 513,145 downwards.
CGTCAGTGCCTTCGAGATCACGAGGTCCGGGTCGACCTGCGTCGACGGCACGCCGTTGGCGAAGTGCCTGGATCGCCGCCTGCATGGCGTTCGCCGCCGTGGCGCAGTCAGTCCAGCAGTTGTGGAACTCGTCGCGCAGGCGCACGACCAGGCGCGACTGGGCCGGCGTGTCGAGGTTGATCTTCGCGCGCACCGCGGCATAGGCGACGTCGACGTCGGCCTCCGCGAAGAACGGCGACTGCGGCGTGATCGCGCCCGAGGAGTGGCAGCGCGAGCAGTACTGCTCGAGCAGCGGGTAGACGGTCGAGGCGAACAGCGCCGAGTCTCGCCGGGAACGACTTGCTCGCGCCCGGATCCTTGATCGGCGGCGGCTGCAGCGGCGCGCCGCGCGTGCCGCCGAGCGTCTGGCCGGCCCAGTTGCGGATCCAGACCGTGAGCTGGTCCGCGCAGGCGGAGTCCGCCGCGAGCCAGCAGTTGTGGCCGCCGCCGACCTTGGTGACCATCTCGGAACCCGCCGGGTTCGAGAGGTCGACGATGCTGTTGGCCGCCTCGTAGGCGAGGTTGATGTCGTCGCTGCGCACGAAGCTCGGCACCTGGCCGCCGGTGCCATGGCACTGGCCGCAGCGGTTGGCGGACTGCAGGTTGTCCCAGACGTTGAGCTTGAACGCCTGCACGTCCTGGCTCGCCGGCGGCGGGCCCGTGTACGCGGCACGGCGGCGGCGAGGTCGTCGGCGGGTTCTCGGTGGTCGAGGCGCCGCCACCGCAGCCCGCGAGCGCGAGCAGCGGCGAGCACCGGCAGCAGGGTGCCGAGGAATCGCATGCGGAGCGCTGTCGCTGCGGTTCATCGTCGGTTCCTCAACTGCCCATGCAGTACGTGGCGGCGTCGGCGAAGGCCTGCTTCAGCCGGTAGCCGCTCGAACGGAACGAGCTCGTCATCGATGGCGATCTGGTCGCGGTCCGCCGTCGTCCTGCGGCGCGCGCAGGCAGACGGTGCGGAACACCTTCTCGACCTGGCAGGTGGCGAACCCGTCGCTGGCGCCGAACTCCTCGCCGAGCGACTTGGCGCCGCTGCCCGAACCCGGCAGCGACTGGCATCCCAGCCGAGCAGCGCGTTGTGGCCTGCGCGCCAGCGGTTCTCCCAGCGTCGTCCGGCGTGCGGAAGCCGAACGCGAAGGTCGTGTCGTTGTTGAAGTACTTCGGCTGCACGTTGCCGCCGGTGTAGACCATGCGGCCCTGCGCCTCGTCGTAGGTGTAGTACGCGAAGGCCTGCGCCATCGGGTCCATGCCCGAGTGGCAGCCGACGCAGTTGTTGAGGAACAGGCGCGCGTCGCCGCCCGGGCTCCGGCTCACGTCCTGGCGGATGCGGTCCGGCGGCGCGCGACGTGTCCTGGACCTGCTCCAGGTCGCGGCACATGTAGTTCATCAGCGTGAAGCGGAACATCGCGCGGTTGGTGCCGGCGATGAAGAACGACTGGGCCGCGGCGCGCGTCGTCAGGACGCCGGCGGTCGCGGCCGGCGGCGTGCCGTAGACGCCCGGACTGCGTCGTGCGCTGCAGCCCGGTCAGCAGGTTGACGCCGCGCGTCTCCATCTGCTCGTAGTGGTCGTTGTTCGCAGGCGACACCGCCGGCAGGCCGAGGCCTGCGTTGCCGACGTACAGCACGTCGGCCGACAGCACCTCGTTGAACGGCAGGTCGTCGCGCACCATGCCGATCACCGTCGCCGTGTAGTCGTTGAGCGGCGCGAACACCGTCTGCTCGCGGTTGGTCCAGGGCGTGACGAGGTTCTTCAGCGTGACCGAGTAGAACGACGGGTTGTCCATCGCGATCAGCGCGGCGGCCTCGGCGCGGCCGGCGGTGATCTCGGCTTCCATCGCGTCGAGCACCGCGGCCGACGGCGGCACGCCGGCGATGCGGTCGTGCATGCGCTTCGCCTGCTCGCGCGGCCCCGCGCTGGCGGACGCTGCGAATGCAGCGAGCGCCACGAGCGCGGTGAAGCGCTTCACGAAGCAACCGTCGTTGTCACTGGCGACCAAAGCATTTCGTGCTCCACTCGCTCGCGGTTATTCCGAAACTGCGGGCGAATATATCGACGGGTCCTCGGGGCCGGTAATGTCTCTGAACCGCGACATTCACCCGAGACGCCGGTCAAGGTAGGCTCGATCCGTGACTGGACGTTACTGCGTGCAAATGCTTGTATTCAGGGGACACGAGATCGTTTCCGTGGACCGTGACGCAGTTGCGCACCTGCATTCTGTCGTGAACTAGCACCTGTCGGGACTGGAGTGAATTGAGATGCGTGTCACGAATAAGACATCGCGGATTCTGTCGCTTGCGGCGATCGCGCTCGCCGGATGTGCCACCGGGCACGACGGCGACATCAATATCGGCGGCGGCCAGTCGCCGGATCCGGTCGTGCTCGACATCCCGGTCGCATACGTCAGGGGCCCGCTGCCCGAGGACCTCACCGATCTCGAGGATCTCGACGTGCGCGAGCTCGAGACGTTCACGGCCGGCGCGGACGTGTGGCTGCGCGACCGCGCGGCGCCCGACGTGCCGGAGCGCAACATCACCGAGCGCGTGACTGGCGGGCTCTGGGACGTGCGCGACATCGACGGCTCCTACGACGGCACCAAGATCGTCTTCGCGATGCGCATGCCGCTGATCCCGGGCCTCATGGACAGCGAGCAGCCGACCTGGAACATCTGGGAGTACGACATCCCGACCGACACGCTGCGCCGCGTGATCGAGTCCGACATCGTGGCCGAGGAAGGCCACGACCTCGCGCCGCACTACCTGCCGGACGGCCGGATCGTCTTTTCCTCCACGCGCCAGCGCCAGTCGAAGGCGGTGCTGATCGACGAGGGCAAGCCCCAGTTCGCCGCGCAGGACGAGGACCGCAACGAGCACGCCTTCGTGCTGCACGTGATGAGACCCGGACGGCGACGGCATCCGCCAGATCTCGTTCAACCAGAGCCACGACCTCGACCCGGACGTGCTCGACGACGGGCGCATCGTGTTCAGCCGCTGGGAGAACGCGAGCGGCAGCTCGATCCACCTCTACACGGTGAACCCGGACGGCAGCCGCCTCGAACTGCTCTACGGCGCGAACAGCCACGCGACCGGCACCGGCGGCCCGCCTACCGCGCCGGCTATCCTGGGCGAGGACGAGGTGCAGTTCCTGCAGCCGCGCCCCGACGAGGACGGCCGCGTGGTCGCGCTGCTGAAGCCGTTCCAGGGAACGGACTACGGCGGCGACCCGGTCACGATCGACACCGCGGCCTTCGTCGAGATCAACCAGGCCAACCTTGCGAACGTGGGGCTGTCGGGCCCGGCGCAGGCGCGGGTCGCGATCAGCGACGTTCGCACCGACCCCGGCCTCTCGCCGGGCGGCCGCTATTCGTCCGTGTTCCCGCTGCGCGACGGCACCGGCCGCATGCTCACCACCTGGACCATGTGCCGGCTCAACGACGATGCCGGGCGCACCCTGCCCTGCACGGCTGAGAACCTCGCGGACGCCACCCTCGAGCCGGCGCCTCCTTTATATGGTGTGTGGCTCTATGACCCGCGCGACCAGACCCAGCGCCCGGTGCTGCAGCCGGTCGAGGGCGTCCGCTATACCGAGGTGATCTCGCTGGCGCCGCGCGCCGTGCTGCCGGCCACGATCCTCGACGCCGTGCCGGGCATCGACTACGACGATGCGCTCCGCACTGAAAACGTCGGCATCCTGAACATCCGCAGCGTCTATGACTTCGACGGCGCCGACTTCGCACCCGGGCGGCTATGCCTCGCTGATCGATCCGGTGCAGACCACGGCCGACGAGCGTCCCGCGCGCTTCGTGCGCATCGAGAAGGCGGTCGGCCTGCCGGACGACGAGGTTCGCGACTTCCGCGGCAGCGCGTTCGGCGTCGCCGGCACTACATGCGCGAGATTCTCGGCTACGCGCCCGTCGAGCCGGACGGCTCGGTGCGCATCAAGGTGCCCGCCGGCGTGCCGTTCGGCGTCACCGTGCTCGACGTCAACGGCCGCCGCACCTCGCCGCGCCACCTCAACTGGCTGCAGCTGCGCGCGGGCGAGGTACTGACCTGCAACGGCTGCCACATTCCCGCGGGCGCGCAGCCCGGCGGCCTGCCCGCCGTTTCGCACGGCCGCCGCGAGCTGTTCGTCGCGGTCAACTCGGGCGCCGCGACCACGGGCCTGCCGTTCCCGAACTCGAATCCTGCGATCTTCGCCAACCAGGGCGAGACCATGGCCGAGGCGCGCGCGCGCATTTCCTGCCAGACCGACTGTGCGGCGCTGCTGCCGTCCGTCGACCTCCTGTACGACGACGTCTGGACCGACCCGATCGCCTCGGGCCGCGTGCCTGACACGTCGTTTGCGTATCGCTACACCCAGCTCACGACGCCGGCGCCGACCTCGGCGACCTGCCAGTCCGGCTGGTCGGCGCTGTGCCGCATCACCATCCACTACCCGGACAACATCCATCCGATCTGGTCCGTGTCCGCGCCAGGTGCTCGACGCTATGGGCGCCCTGGTGCAGGACAACACCTGCACGAGCTGCCACTCGCCGGTGGACGCCATGGGCGCGGTGCGCGTGCCCGTGGCGCAGCTCGACCTCTCGGGCGGCGCGTCTCCCGACGACGCCGATCACCTCGTCTCCTACCGCGAGCTCCTGTTCGCGGACAACGCGCAGGAACTCAACATGGGCGCGCTGCAGGACATCCTGGTTCCGGGACCGCCGGACCCGGTGACCGGGCAGCCGACGCTGGTGCCGGTGCCGGTGGCTGCGTCGATGAGCGGCGGCGGCGCGCGTGGCATCGGCACGGTTCTTCAGCCGGTTCGACGCGGGCGGCACGCACTGCCGGCTGGCTGACGACGGCGGAACTGCGAGCTGATCGCCGAATGGCTGGACATCGGTGGCCAGTACTACAACGACCCGTTCCTGGCTCCGGTCAACTGAGGCGACTGATGACGCGGCTCGCGGCCTGCGGGCTGCTGATTCTGCTGACCCTGGCGACGCCGGCCTGGCCGAAGGGCCGACGGTGACCGTCGCCGACCCGTACCTCGAGATGCGCACCGGGCCCGGTCGCGGCTTCCCGGTGTTCCACGTCGTCGAGCGCGGCGAGTCGGTGCGCGTCGACACGCGCCGCACGGACTGGTTCCGGGTGGTCGACGCGGACGGCCGCGAGGGCTGGGTGCACCGCGACCAGATGGCGGAGACGCTGCTGCCGGCCGGGCGAGAAGCTCCCGATCGACGACCCGACGCGCGAGGACTTCGGCTCGCATCGCCGCGAGGTCGGACTGCTGCTCGGCGACTACGGCGGCGCGAACGTGCGTGACGCTGTACGGCGCGTACGCGTTCAACCAGCACCTCGCCGCCGAGCTGGCGTTCGGGCACATCATCGGGCAATTTCTCCGACGGCCAGTACGCAACGATCGGCGTGACGCACGTGCCGATCCCGGAATGGCGCATCCAGCCGTTCCTGTCGATGGGCACCGGCGTGATACGCATCCGCCCGGAGGGCACGCTGGTCGGCACCGAGGACCGGACGGACCAGATCGCCTACGCAGGCATCGGCGTGCGCGCCTATCTCGCGCGCCGCTTCATGGTGCGCGGCGAATACAAGGAATACGTGGTCTTCACGGACCGCGACGAGAACGAGGAAGAAATGGAATGGAAAATCGGATTCGCATTCTTCTTTTGAGCCTCGCGGTCCTGGCGACCGGCTGCTCGAGCATGCCCTGGCGCAGGGACGACGCCGCAGGTCGAGCCCCCGCCGCCGCCCGAGAGCGCGGGGACGCCGGTCGTGATCGACCCGCAGGTCGAGCGCCGCGACGTGAAGACCGCGAAGATCGACACCGAGAACTGGGAGGCCGGGGCCTACGTCGGCTCGCTCTCGGTCGAGGACTTCGAGGTCAACATCGTCTACGGCGCCCGCCTCGCCTACCACCTCAGCGAGGACTTCTTCGCCGAGGCGATCGGCGGCACCAGCGACGCGGGCCTCTCCAGCTACGAGCGCCTGTCCGGCGGTGCGCCGCTTTTGACCGACACTGAGAGGCAATTCACTTATTACAGCCTCGGTTTCGGCTGGAATGCGCTGCCGGGCGAAGATATTCCTCGGCGGTAAGCGCGCCTATAACAGCGCCGTTTACCTGACGGCTCGGCGCAGGCAGCACGCAGTTCGCCGGTGCCGACCGGTTTCACCATCACCCTGGGCGCCGGGGCCCGGGTGGCGATCAGGGACTGGCTCGCCATGCACCTCACGATCCGCGATTTCATCATGGACGTGGACGTGCTGGGCGCCAACAAGTCGACCCACAACTACGAAGCGACGCTGGGACTCACGGCGTTCTTCTGAGGAGGCCACGTGAAGACGACATCCAGCGTTGCCGGTTGCCGCGCTGCTCGCAGCGCTCGCCGCGTTTGCATGGCCGGCCTCGGCGACGGACGCTACCGCGCCGGCGCCCGCCGTTCACGCTCGCGAGCCGCGCGGGCGGCGAGGTTTCCCTGGCCGACCTCAAGGGCCAGGTCGTCATGATCAACTTCTGGGCGAGCTGGTGCGGGCCCTGCCGCAGGAGTTCCCGGCGCTCGACCAGATCTACGCGAAGTACAAGCCGATGGGCTTCACCCTGGTCGCGATCAACGTCGAGAGCGAGAAGGCCGACGCCGAGAAGTTCCTCGCCACCACGCCCGCGAGCTTCCCGATCCTGTTCGACCCCGACAACAAGGTCAGCGGCAGCTACGGCGTGAGCGCCATGCCGACCACGGTGCTCGTCGACCGCCAGGGCCGCGTGCGCTGGCTGCACCGCGCCTACAAGCCGGGCGACGAGGCCAAGTACATCGAGCAGATCCGCGCGGCACTCGGGAGAAGGCGTGAAGCCGGCCCGCATCGCCGGCCTGCTGCTGGTGGCGGCCGCGGCCTGCGGCTGCTCGCGCGTCGAGCCGTGGGTGAAGCCCTACGAGCGCGAGAACATCGCCGACCCGATCATGGCCTGGGACCGCGACCCGGTGTCCTCCTCATATATGCGCCACGTGTACGAGGCGCGGGAAGGGCGCGCGCGGCGCTTCGGGCGCGAGCGGCGGAGGCTGCGGGTGCAACTGATCCGCGCAGCCGCGCTCGCCGCCCTGCTGCTGCCGCTGCCCGCGGCCGCCGCGGTGCTGCCCGACGACCGCGCCGACTTCCTGTATCACTACTACGACGGCGGCGGAGTCACGATCGACGGGCCCTCGCTCCTGGTGCGCAAGAAGTTTGCGGAGAAGTACGCGGTCAACGCCAGCTACTACATGGACATGGTCTCGTCGGCCTCGATCGACGTGATCACGACCGCGAGCCCGTACGAGGAGGAGCGCACGCAGTACGGCGTCGGCTTCGAGTACCTGCGCAACAAGGTCACCTACGCGGCGTCGTTCAGCAACTCGAGCGAGAACGACTACGAGGCCGACACCGCGAATTTCTCGATCAGCCAGGACATGTTCGGCGACCTCACGACGGTGTCGCTGTTCTTCACCCGCGGCTGGGACGACGTCTCGCGGCGCGGCGACGAGACTTTCTCCGACGAGATCGACCGGCGCATCTACGGCGTCGACATCTCGCAGGTCGCGACCAAGAACATGGTCCTTGGCCTCTCGTACGAGGCCGTCACGGAAGAGGGCTTCCTCAACAACCCGTACCGCCAGGTGCGCTACCTCGACCCCGAAGACCCCCGCGGCTTTGCCTTTGAGCCCGAGCGATACCCGCGCACTCGCACCGGCAACGCCTTGTCGCTGCGCGCGCGTTACTACCTCCCCTATCGCGCGGCGATACAGGGCGACTACCGCTTCTACACCGACACCTGGGAGATCCTCGCGCACACCGCGGAGATCTCGTACATGCACCCGCTCGACGAGGAGTGGACCTTCGACGTTCACTACCGCTTCTATACGCAGGATGCCGCCGAGTTCTACTCGGACCTGTTCCCGCGCGCGGACTTCCAGAACTTCCTGGCGCGCGACAAGGAGCTCTCGACGATGACGAGCCACACGCTCGGCTTCGGCGTCGCCTACGAGTTCAGGTCGCCGGGATTCTCGTTCCTCAACCGCTCGACGCTGAGCCTGCGCTACGACCGCATCCGCTTCGAGTACGACGACTTCCGCGACCTCACCGCGACCGGCTTCGCGCCGGGCACCGAGCCTTTCTATTCCTTCGACGCGGACGTCATCCGCCTCTTCTTCTCCGGCTGGTTCTAGGAAAAGGTGACGCTCACCTTTTCCCAAAGGGGACGGTCACCTTTTCGAAAAGGGGACGCTCTACAGCGGGAAAAGGTGAGCGTCCCTTTTTCGTTCCTACTCCGGCGGCGCGAGGCCTTTCGAGTAGAGCACCTTGCCCTCGGCGGTGACGACCACGGCGTCACTGTCGGGCTGCGACTCGACCAGCGCGAGGCCAGGAACCGGTCCCATGATGAATACGCTCTTGGTCAGCCCCTCGGCCAGGGTCGAGGTCGGCGCGATCACGGTGACGCTGCGCACCCCATGCGGGCTCTTGCCGGTCTTCGGGTCGATGATGTGGTGGTAGCGGACGCCATCTTCGTCGAAGAAGCGCTCGTAGTCGCCCGAGGTCGAGATCGCCGCATCCTCGAGCGGGATGCGCGCGATCACCTGGTTGCGGTCATCCGGGTGCCGGATGCCGACGATCCAGGGGCGCCCGCGCCGGTCGCCGAGGATCCGGCTGTCGCCGCCCGCGGTCACCGTCCCATGCGTGATGCCGCGCGCCGCGAGGATTGCGATCCCTGCATCGACCGCGTGACCCTTGGCGATACCGCCGAGGTCGACGCGCACGCCCGGCTTCAGGAAGCGCACCGTCGAAGCGTCGAGGTCGACGACCACGTGCCGCCAGTTGATCGACGGCAGTGCGGCCTGGATCTCCGCCTCCGTCGGGCGCTTGTGCGCGCGGTAGTCGTACAGGTAGCCGACGCTCGCGTACGTGATGTCGAAGGCGCCGTTCGACAGTTCGGAAAACTCTAGCGCCCGGGCAATCAGGCGCGCGAGCTCGGGCTCCACCTTGACCGGCCGGCTCGCCGCATCGCGATTGACCTCGGAAAGGCGGCTTTCCGGCTTGTAGACCGACATCAGCTCGTCGATCCGGTGCATCTCGGCGATCACGGCGTCGATTGCCGCCGCCGCCGCGACCGGGTCCTCGTGCCAGACCTCGACGGCGATGCGCGTGCCCATGATCGCTTCTTCGCGCGCATGCCACTCGGCGTGCGCAGCGGCGTTGCCGGCGACAAGCAGCGTGACCGCGAGCAGGAATCGGCGCATCATGGCGGCCCAGTGTGGACGATGATTCGACCGTCGCACAACCGCTACACTGCGCCACTCCCGCCGTGCCCGGAACCTGTCACCCTGCGTGCGGTCTTTCCGGGTGGGCACTGAACAGGAATGACCTCATGAAGCTGATTGCGAAATTCGCCGGCGTGCTGGCCACCGCCAGCCTGCTCTCCCTCCCGGCCCAGGCCGAGACGCGCGAGGAGGCGACGATCAACCAGGCAATGACCGTACTGCGCGAGCTGCAGGCCATCCAGGACACGCAAATCCCGGACCTGCTGCTCTCCAAGGCCGAGGGAATCATCATTCTCCCGGCCAACGTCAAGGTCGGGCTGATCTTCGGTGCGCGCTTCGGCAACGGCGTGATGCTGGTGCGCAACGAGGATCGCAGCTGGAGCAATCCCGTGTTCGTCACGACCGGCGGCGGAAGCTGGGGGTTCCAGGCTGGCGGCCAGGTATCCGACATCGTCCTGGTGCTCACGACCCGCGAAAGCATCGAGGGCATCACCGACGGCAAGCTGACCCTCGGCGCCGATGCCTCCGTCGCTGCCGGCCCGGTCGGCCGCACCGCCATGGCCGGAACCAGCGTGACCTTCGATGCCGAGGTGTATGCCTATTCCAAGTCGCAGGGCCTGTTCGCAGGCGTCTCGCTGGAGGGCAACGGCATCTTCATCGCCAAGAAGGCCAACGAGCGCTTCCACGGCACCGACAGCGCGGCCAAGATCCTGGCGAACCGGTCGCCTGCGCCTGCGCCGGCACCCGAGCTCGTTGCCGAGGTCGCAAAGATGACCTCGAGCGCGCACGCTGAGGTGGCCAGCAAGGAAGCGCCGGAGCCGGCGCAACCCACGGCGGCGCCGGCGGAGGCCAAGACCTACCCGCTGCCGGATCCCGAGCCGGGCGCGGAGCCGCCGGGCGAAAACTGATCGCGCTCCGCTTCTGATAGTCCGGATCCTACAATGTGCCCGCCATGCACAAGCTCAAGTCCGATCTCTTCGGCACCGTGTGGCGTGGCGGAGCCGGCGACTGCGAGTACGTCCTGCGGGACACGGGTGGCGCGCGCTGGTGGACCGCCTGGCTGGCGCGCAGCCTGTGCCGTCGCGAGGCGCGCGCCCTCGCCCGCCTCGACGGGCTGCCGGGCACGCCGCGCCTGCTGGGTGCCGACCGGCGAACGCTTCGCCGCGAATGGATCGATGGCCGGCCGATGCAGCTCGCGCAACCGCAGGACCCCGCGTATTTTCGCGCCGCCCGCACCCTCCTCGCCCGCCTGCACCAGCGCGGCATCGCGCACAACGACCTCGCCAAGGAACCGAACTGGCTCGTGACCCCGCGCGGCGAGCCGGCCCTCGTCGACTTCCAGCTCGCGCTCGTCGCGCCACGGCGCGGCCGGCTGTTCCGCACGCTCGGGCGCGAGGACATTCGCCACCTGCTGAAGCACAAGCGTAGCTATTGCCCCGAGCGGCTCACTGCGCGCGAGCGGCGCATCCTCGCGACGCCTTCCGCCGTGTCGCGAGCGTGGATGGCGACGGGCAAGCCCGCCTACACCTTCGTCACCCGGCGCCTCTTCGGATGGTCCGATCGCGAGGGCGCCGGGGACCGTCAACTCTAGTATCGTGTCCCCGTGACGATCTCGAACGAGCACAACCTGAACGCCCCGCCGCCGGCCGCGACGCCGTTCGGCATCCGCGTGCGGCTGCGCGCGCGCGATCCTTTCACGCGGCTGGTAGACGCCGACTGGCAGAAGCTGCACTGGTTCGCCACGGAGCGGGAGCGCGACGAGGCGCTGGCCGACATGGCGGCGCGCCATCCCTACTCGCGTCGCGGGGACGAGCCCGCAGTCGTCTACGAAAAGGTTGCCGAGGGCGCCGCGCGCTGACCGGCCTCAGCGGATCCGTCCGAGCAGCAGGTAGAACGACCGGTCACCGCCCTCGCCAAAGCCCGCGCCCACGTAGACCGGCCCCAGCAATGTGTCGAATCCGAGGAAGGCGGAGCCGTTGAAGAGCGCCGAGTCGACGCTCGCGTCGCTGCGGCGCAGCCATACGTTGCCGAGCTCGAGCGAGAATCCGAGGTAGGTCGGCACGTCGAAGAGCCCATCCTGGCCGCTGCCGATGCGCCGGTAGGCGATGGTGCGCGCGATGCCGAAATGCGGCCCGCTGATCTGGTCCGGCGCAAGGCCGGACAGGTCGAACAGACCGCCCGAGCGTGTAGAAGTCCTGCACCTGGTCGGTCGGGCCGGAGACATGTGCGCCGCCCGCAGCGGAGACGATCAGCGTGTTTCGACCCCAGGAGCGCGCGTGCGTCCAGTCGAAGGACACGCGATCGGCACTCGCCGCGGCCCCGAGTTCCTCGCGCGGCGCATTCCATTGCAGCGTAAAGAGCTCGCCGTCGCGCGGGAAGAAGATGTCGTCGAGCAGGTCCACCGAGAAGCGCGCCATGAACTCGCCGCGGTCGAAGCGGTCGCGCGGCGGCAGAGTCGGGTCGGCGGGATTGCCCACCAGCAGGTCGCGGTTGCCATCGCCGTGGATGATGCCGCCGCGCAGCTCGCCCCAGCTGCCGAACTCGCGCCCGAAGTCGAGCTCGACCGCGCTGTCGCGCACCCGATAGGTCGCGCGCCGCCGGTCACCATCGAAGATGTCGAAATTCTGCCGCTCGATGGACAGGCGCGGCACCACGAACCAGTTCGAGGTGTAGCCGATCGGCTGGTAGAACTCGGTCCGGAACAGCGGATTCGCGCCGACCTGCAGGTCGGTCTGCCACTCGGCGCCGTAGCGGTTGACCTCGGTCACCTGCGCGCGCACTCCGGCGCTGAAGCTGTTGCCGCCCTCGAAGTCGTCCTGCAGCTCGAGTCCGAAGCGCAGGAAGTTCGGGCCCCAGCTCTTGCGGCGCGCGCTGACCTCGATGCCGGTCAGCACACCTTCGCGCACCAGGCGGTAGTCGAGCGCCTCGAAGTTGTCGCTGCCGTAGAAGTGCGAGAGCCGCTCGTCGAGCGCGACGGGATCGAGCGGCTGGCCGATCACCGGTCCGAGCTCTGCCTGGATCCGTTCGCTGTAGCGGTCGGATTGCCGGTCCGTGCGCACGAAGTGAACGATTGCCTGCTGCGGCTCGGTTCCGCGCGCCACGAGGAATGCCTGCCAGGACTCGTCGTCGAGCGAGAGCTGGGCGAGGCGCTCCGCGCTTGCGCGAGTCGCGGCGAGGCCGAGGCCGATGGTCTTTTCGGCCGCGCCGAATTCCGTAGACTGCAGGTTGCCGAGGTCCGGGAGGACCAGGATGTCTTCCGACGACAGCAGCGTCCGCTGACGGCCGGTCTCGCGCAGCATCATGATCGTGATCGCCTGGTTCGAAACCGCGAGCGCGGACGTAAGTTCCTTGCGCTCGACCGGCTCGAAGCCCACGTCCACGGCGATCACGATGTCGACGCCCATCGCCTTCGCGACGTCGACCGGCAGGTTCTCGACGATTCCGCCGTCCACCAGCAGCCGGCCGTCCACTTCGACCGGCGCGAAGACGCCCGGCGCCGACATGCTGGCGCGCATCGCCGAAGTGAGGTCTCCGCGCTCGAGCACGACGCGCTCGCCCGTCTCGAGGTCGGCCGCCACGGCGCGAAACGGCGTTGGCAGCTCGTCGAAGTCCTCGACCGCGGCGACCGGCATCGTCTCGACACGAAGTATCTGGGTGAGGCGCTGGCCCTGGATCAGCCCGCGCGGTACGCGAATGCTGCCGCCCTGGATGCCGAGCGGCAAACGCACCAGGAACTCGCGGTCGTCCTGCTTGCGGCGGAAGTTCAGCGTACTGCGTTTCGGGCGGTCGCGGAACGCGGCGCCCCAGTCCATGCTGCGCATCATCTCGTCGATTTCAGAGGCGGTCATGCCGGAAGCGTAGAGCCCGCCGACCACGGCGCCCATGCTGGTGCCGGCGATGGCGTCCACCGGGACGCGCAGCTCCTCGAGTGCCTGCAGTACCCCGACATGCGCAAGCCCGCGCGCGCCGCCGCCGGACAGCACCAGGCCGACGCGCGGTCGCGCGTCCTGAGCGGCCGGTTCCTGCGCCGCGGCCGGACCTTCGGGCAAGGACGCCAGCAGGCAGAGAACTGGCGCCGCGAAACGGAACATCGGGAGGCTCATCGGGTCGAGAGGATGGTAGCACGGGCGCGCAGGGCGGCCGTTCGCGAGCACCTATAATGTGCCGGATGAGTCCGAACAGCCGCGCGTTGCGGGAGCTCGCCCTGACGGGCTGCCTGCTCGCGCCGGCTGCGCAGGCCGCGGTGCTCGAGGAAGTGGTCGTGACCGCGACGCGCAATCCCGTCGCGCTCGAGCGGCATGCCGGCAGCGTCACGCGCATCGAGTCGCAGGCGGTCGAGCTCACGGGCGCGACGCACGCGGTGGAGCTCGTCAACCGCGCCGCGGGGGCGATGATCCAGCGCGGCAGCGGCCAGGAGTCGCTCACGGCGCTGCGCTCGCCGGTGCTGACCGGCGCCGGGGCCTGCGGGTCGGTGCTCGTGCTCGAGGATTCCATCCCGATCCGGCCGGTCGGCACCTGCAACGTCAACGAGCTGTTCGAAGTCAACTACGAACAGGCGGCCGCCATCGAGGTTCTGCGCGGCCCGGGCAGCGTCCTGTACGGCTCGAGCGCCGTGCACGGCATCCTCAACGTCATCCCTCCCCGGCCGGACCAGGTCCCGACGCTCGGCGCCGCGGCAGAGTACGGCAGCGATGCCTGGCGCCGGCTGCGGCTCGCAGCGTCGCATGAGCAGGACGGGAACGGCTTCGGCCTCGTCATGCTCGGAACCGACGACGGCGGCTGGCGCGAGTCGTCCGGATTCGAGGAACAGAAGCTGTACGCCGCGTGGACACCGGCGCTCGCGCGCGGTTCGCTCAAGCTCTCGCTATCGGGCTCGAACCTCGACCAGGAGACGGCGGGGTTCATCCAGGGCGAGGACGCCTATCGTGATTTCGCCGTTGCGCACTCGAATCCTGATCCCGAGGCCTACCGCGATGCGACCTCGCTGCGCCTTGCCGCGCAGTATCGCGGCGCGGCCGGCGACGAACTGCGCCTGGTCCTGCGCAGCTCGCGCATGGACTTCCTGCAGCATTTCCTGCTCGGCCAGCCGGTCGAGGACAACGGCCAGGACAGCGGCGGCCTGATGTTCACGACGCGCGGGCTCGCGCTCGCGGGCGGCGAGCTGATCGCGGGCGTCGATGCGGAGCTCGCGAACAGCAGCCTGCTGCAGTACCAGAGCGGCCCGACGACCGACGGATCGCCGCCGGCCAACGAGATACGGCCGGCCGGCCGGCACTACGACTACACCGTCGACTCGGGAGTGCTCGCCGGGTATGCGAACTGGCGCCGACCGCTCGGTGCGCAACTGTCGCTGGAGGCGGGGCTGCGCCTCGAGCATGCGCGCTACGACTACGACAACCGGATGATCGACGGCAACACGGACGAGAACGACATCCCCTGTCCCGGCGGATGCCTGTACTCTCGGCCGGCGGACCGGTCCGATGAATTCACGAACCTGGCGCCGCGGATTTCGCTGCTGTGGAGCGCGAGCGCGTCGATCACCGCCTACCTCTCGCTCGCAAGCGGCTTTCGCGCGCCGGAGGCGACCGAGCTGTATCGCCTGCAGCGGCAGCAGACGGTCGCCGACCTCGACTCCGAGACTATCGACGCCGCCGAACTTGGCCTGCGCTTGCGCGCCGAGGCGGCGTCCCTCGACCTCGCGCTGTTTCACATGGACAAGGACGACGTGATCCTGCGCGATTCGGCCGGATTCAACCTGAGTGGCGGCCGTACCCGGCACCGGGGAATCGAGTACGAGGGTGACTGGGCATTCGCGGAGGACTGGTTGCTGTCGGCGGCGGGCACGTTCGCGCGGCACGAGTACCGCTTCACGGCACTCGTCGAGCAGGGCGAGCAGATCACTTCGGGCAACGACATGGACACGGCGCCGCACGACATCCATGCGCTCAGGTTGCGTTACGGCGGCCGCCGACTGGACGCCGAGCTGGAATGGTCCTGGGTCGGCCCCTACTGGGCGAATGCCGCGAACACGGCGCGCTACGGCGGGCACGACGTCGGCAACTTCAGGATTGCGATCGAGCCAGCGCGAAACTGGACGGCGACGCTGCGCGTCACCAACCTGCTTGATACCGCCTACGCGGATCGTGCGGATTTTGCTTTCGGTGAATTCCGCTATTTCCCGGGCCGGGGTCGCGCATACTTCGTCGAACTCGGCTGGCGGAAGGACTGACTCATGCAATTCGGTGCCATGACAGCCACGGCGCTGGTGGGCGCGACTCTTGCGCTGCAGGTCGGCATGGCCGCGACGATGAGGAGTCACGTGGGCTCGCCGATGGCCGCGGCGCTCGTCAACTTCGCGGTCGGAACGATTTTCCTGTTCGTCGCCGTCGCGTTCGGGCGCGGCTCGCTCGCAGGACTCGCGCAGGCCGGCGCGGCACCCTGGTGGGCCTGGTGCGCAGGCATCCTGGGTGGGTTCTACATCACCGCATCGGCGGCATTCGGGCCTTCGCTCGGCGGCGCAACTTTTCTTGCCCTGATCGTCGCCGGCCAGATGATCGCGGCGCTCGCGCTCGATCATTACGGCCTGCTCGGCTTCACGGTGCGCCCGCTCGACGCCTGGCGCGCCGGCGGCGCCCTGCTGGTCGTCGCCGGCATGTTCCTGCTTGCGAGAAGCTAGGAAAAGAGAAAAGGGGACAGTCACCTTTAGATCGCGGAGCAACCAACAATGTCGCGATCAACTCAATCTAAAGGTGACTGTCCCCTTTTCTCTTTTCCTAGCCGCGCGGCTGCTGCTGGGTGATGCAGTGGATGTTGCCGCCGCCGAGAAGGATCTCGCGCGACGGCACGCCGACTACCTTGCGGCGCGGGAACAGCTTCGCGAGCGCCGCCTTTGCGGCGCGGTCGGTCCGCGGGTCGAGCAACGGCATCACGACGTGCCGGTTCGCGATGTAAAAGTTGACGTATGAGCCCGCCAGCCGATCGCCCGCACGGCGCCGCTTGCAATCGGGCGATGGATCGATGCCCGCCTCCTCCTCCGTGCTCATGTAGAGCGGGCCCGGCTGCATCAGCTTGTGGATCTTGAGGCGACGGCCGCGGCTGTCCGTGGCCTTGCTCAGGACCTCGTAGGCCGCGCGCGAGATGTCGTACTGCGGATCTTCCGGGTCGTCGCACCACGTGAGGACAACCTCGCCCGGCCGCACGAAGCAGCAGAGGTTGTCCACGTGGCCGTCGGTCTCGTCGTTGAAGACGCCACGCGACAGCCAGATGATTTCGCGCACGCCGAGATAGCGCTGCAGCAGGCTCTCGATCTGGCCGCGCCGCAACGCCGGATTGCGGTTCGGGTCAAGCAGGCACTCCTCGGTCGTGAGGAGCGTGCCCTGCCCGTCCACGTCGATCGCACCACCTTCGAGAATGAACGGCGCCCGGTAACGCGGTGTCGACTCGATCTCGAGCACCTTGGCAGCGACCTGGTCGTCGAGCTCCCAGTCCGGGTAGACGCCGCCCGCCTTGCCGCCCCAGGCGTTGAACATCCAGTCGACGCCGCGCACGCGGTGGCGCCGGTCGACGACGAAGGTCGGGCCGACGTCGCGCATCCAGGCATCGTTCGAGGAAATTTCGACGACGCGAACGGCGCCGGGAAGCATCGCGCGCGCAGCCGAGAACTGGCCGGCCGATATGCCCATTGTCACCGGTTCGCTCTTCGCGATCGCCGCGGCGACCGCCGCATATGCGCGTTGCGCGGGCAACGCGTTCTCGCGCCAGTTGTCGGGGCGTTCCGGCCAGAGCATCCAGGTCCCTGCGTGCGGCTCCCACTCCGCCGGCATCCGGAATCCGTCTTTGGCAGGCAGCGGCATGGCGGCGATTCTACGCGATGGGGTGATATCATTCGCGCATGAGCGAGAAAATCCGAATTTCCAACGGCAAGCTTCAGGTCCCCGATCGTCCGGTCATCCCGTTCATCGAAGGCGACGGTACCGGCCCCGACATCTGGCGCGCCAGCGTGCGCGTGCTCGACGCAGCAGTTAAAAAAGCCTACGGCGGCAAGCGCCAGATCGAGTGGAAGGAAGTCTACGCCGGCGAGAAGGCGAACAAGCTTGTCAACACCTGGCTCCCCGACGAGACCGTCGCGGCCTGCCGCGAGTACCTCGTCGCGATCAAGGGCCCGCTCACGACACCGATCGGCGGCGGCATCCGCTCGCTGAACGTCGCGCTCAGGCAGATGCTCGACCTTTACGTGTGCCTGCGGCCCGTGCGCTGGTTCAAGGGCGTGCCCTCGCCGGTGCGCACTCCCGAGAAGGTCGACATGGTGATCTTCCGCGAGAACACCGAGGACATCTACGCCGGGATAGAGTTCGAGGCAGGCTCGGCCGAGAACGCGAAGTTCCTCGCGTTGCTGAAGGAGCAGTTTCCGAAGTACTACGGGAAGATCCGCTTCCCGGAGTCGAGCGGCATCGGCATCAAGCCGGTCTCGCGCGAAGGCACCGAGCGGCTGGTGCGCGCCGCGATCGAGTACGCGATCGCGAACAAGCGCAAGAGCCTGACCTTCGTCCACAAGGGCAACATCATGAAGTTCACGGAGGGCGCCTTCCGGAACTGGGGATACGCCCTCGCCGAGAAGGAATTCGCGGCGCAGACCTACACCTGGGACCAATGGGAGCGCACGCGTGCCGCAAAGGGCGACGCGGCCGCGAACGACGAGCAGAAGAAAGCCCTCGCCGCCGGCCGTGTCCTGGTCAAGGACGCGATCGCCGACATCACGCTGCAGCAAGTGCTGACCCGTCCCGAGGACTTCGACGTCATCGCGACGATGAACCTGAACGGCGACTACCTCTCAGACGCCCTCGCCGCCCAGGTCGGCGGCATTGGCATCGCGCCGGGCGGCAACGTCAACTACGTGACCGGGCACGCGGTGTTCGAGGCCACCCACGGCACCGCGCCGAAGTACGCCAACCTCGACAAGGTCAACCCGAGCTCGGTGATCCTGTCGGGCGAAATGATGCTGCGCTACATGGGCTGGACCGAGGCCGCGGACCTCGTGCTCGCCGCGATGGATCGCACCATCGCCGAAAAGGTCGTCACGTACGACTTCGCCCGCCTGATGGACGGCGCGAAGGAAGTGAAGACCAGCGAGTTCGGCGACGCCTTGATCCGCAACATGGCTTGAGCGACCCGCGCGCCGCCGACTGCGCTGCCGCGATAGTTGCGGCCTTTGCCCGTTACAACGCCCGGTTCCGGGCGATCACCCGCCGCGCGCCGGAGCGCTTCGAGAGTCGCGACTGGAAGGGCAGCCAGTCGGACGTCGTCGAGCGTCTCGAGCTCTACTCCACGATGGTCAACGAGGCAGTCGCCGAGCTGCGCGCGCGGCTCGGCTCCTCGGCCCAGGACGCCCAGCTGTGGGCGGCAATCAAGGCGGTCTATGCGCGGCGAATCGAGTCGCTCGCTGACCCGGAGTTCCTGAAGACATTTTTCAGTTCAATAACTCGGCGGCTGTTTGACACCGTGGGGGTCAATGCCGGCGTCGAGTTTTTCGCGCTGGAACTCGATCCCCTGCGAGGCTCCGACGCCGCCCGCGTGACCAAGCGCTACGTCAACCGGGGCTCGCTCGACCTGCTGTTCGAGGAGCTGCTGTCCGACCACCGCTTCCGCACGCCCTGGCGCGACTTCGAGGGCAGCGTCGGCCACGTGACGACCGACGTGGAGCTGAAGCTCAAGAGCCTTGGCGAGACCCGCACGCTGCGCGAGGTCGAGGTGATCCGCCCGGTGTTCCACCAGCTGAGCCGCGCCTACGTGGTCGGCTGCCTGCACGGCGACGGCTGGACGCTGCCGCTCGCGATCGCCTTCCGCAACTCGCCGCTCGGCGTGCTGGTGGACGCGGTGATGCTGTCGGTGCCCGACGTCTCGATCCTGTTCAGCTTTACGCGCTCCTATTTCCACGTGGACCTCGAGCGCGTCAGCGATGCGGTGCAGTTCCTGCATCGAATCCTGCCGCTCAAGCCGGTTTCCGAGCTGTTCACCGTGCTCGGCCGCGCCAAGCAGGGCAAGACCGAGCGCTACCGCGAGATATTCCGCCACCTCGAGCGGACCACCGACCGCTTCGTGCGCGCGCCGGGCGAGCGCGGACTCGTCATGGCCTGCTTCGCGCTCGAGCACGCCGACGTCATCTTCAAGGTGATCCGTGACCGCTTCCCGGCCGTCAAGAACCTGCGACGCGAGGAGGTCATGGCGAAGTACGACATGGTGTTCCGGCACGACCGCGCGGGCCGGTTGGTGGATGCCCAGGAGTTCCGCGGCATCCGCCTGCCGAAGGCGCGCTTCGAGGCGGGTATGCTGGAGGAGCTGCTGGTCGAATGCTCGGAGAACGTGCAGGTCGAGGGCGCGGACCTGATAGTCAACCACGTCTACATCGAGCGGCAGATGACGCCGCTCAACCTGTACGTTCGCAGCGCGACGCCCGAGCAGGCCGAGTTCGCCGTGATCGACTACGGGCAGTGCATCCGCGATCTCGCCTACACCAACATCTTCGCGGGCGACCTGCTGCTCAAGAACTTCGGCGTCACGCGCCACAACCGCGTGATTTTCTACGACTACGACGAGCTGTGCCGCGTCACCGACTGCCGCTTCCGCGACGTCCCCGAGGCGACGTCCGACGAGGATGAGATGCGCGCCGAGAGCTGGTTCTACATCGGCGAGAGCGACGTCTTCCCGGAGACTTTCCTGAAGTTCCTCGGCTTCGAGGGGAAGCTCTCCGACGCCTTCCTCGCGAAGCACGACGAGATTCTCGACGCCGGCTGGTGGCGCGCCCTGCAGGAGCGCCTCGCGGCCGGCGAACTGGTCGAGGTCCTTCCCTACCACCCGCATCGCGTCAGGGTGGCAAGCAGTCTGTAGCTTCAGGCAGGCCGGCGCTCGTTTGCACCGGCTGGTCGAATTCCGCTGGCAGCCCGCGTCGATCGGGTCGTAGCTTTGCGCCCAGGGGGACATCGCCATGGGCACTGCAGCAAGTCAATTGTCCGGTCTGAAGTGGGCCCGCCTTGCCAGCTCGCTGGCAGGATGCGCAGCGCTTGCCATCGCCTCTGCCGCCTGCTCGTCGGAGCCAGGCGCCGGGAGCGCCGCCGAATCAACGAGTGCGGCTCAGGCAGTGCCTGGGGATCCTGAGGCGCTTGCGCCGCTGATCGGCGAATGGGAAGTCGGCCCACCCGGTGCCGCGCCGTCGTTCGTGGAGTCGTTCGCATGGGGGCCGGACCGCGCGTTTGTCTGGACCAGGGTCGTGTTGCTGCGCGCACCGGGCGACGAACACCTGCATCTCGAAGGACTCGTCATCTGGAACGCGTCGACCAAGCGGTTCGACTACCTCTTCGCCGTCGAGCCAGGCTCGCTGGCACAGGAGCGGGGCGAGTTTCGCATCGAGGCCGACGGCAGGATCATCCGCGACGTCGTCCTCACGGACGGCAAGGGCAGGACGTCCAACTTCCGGCAGACATTCCTGCGGCTTGGCGAGGACCGATTCCAGACCACGCTGATGCGTCAGACGACGGAAGACTGGACGCCGACCTTCCCGGGCAGTGACAACCTGACGATGGTGCGTCGCGCCAGATAGCAGTGGACTATTTCGCGACCGCCCGCGCGCGGCTTTCGAAGGTCGCTCGCTGGCTCCTGAACCGGGCCAGCACGTCTTCGAAGGACTGCTGCTGTTCCTTCATCCAGCGCGCGAGCTCGGCATCCCGGGCTGCAGCAACCTCAGGATCGGCGGCGTTCACCGACAGGCCCTGGCTCGTGGTCGCCCAGGGCGTGCCGTCCACCGACTCGGCGCCCATGCAGATGGCCCTTACCAGGGCGAGCGGCAGGGGAAGCTGCGGATTGCGGGTGAACGCCTCGTCATAGCAACCGGCCGCGGCGCCGGTCCCGCTGACGGTGCAGCCGAACAGGACCCCGAGGTTGCGCGAACCGCCATCGTCGCTGCACTCGCAACTCGCCGCGACCGCGACGCGGCCCGACGGGCACTGTGCGCCCACGACACCGCCCCCGGACGCGCTGACTCTCGCAAAAGTGATGTCGGCGATCGCGCTCCCGATGTCAGCCCGGAGCGCCGCCTCCAGGTCGGCCATGGCCACGGTGCCGTTCTTGATCTTGTCCGACGTGATCGCGCTTGTTCTGATGTCCACGCCGGATATGGTGCCGTTCAATATCTTGGCCGTCGTGACGGCGTTGGTCGCGATGTCGGTCGGCCCGACGCATCCGTTGCAGTTGAGGCCGGTCGCCACCTGCGCCAGCGCGCCGGCGCCCGGCAGGCAGCCCGCCAAGACAATGCCCAACATCAGCGACTTCTTCATGATGACCTCCACCAGCGACTCTATCACCGCGCGCCGCCGAGTGCCGCGTCCAGATCCTCGATCAGCTCGTCCGTATCCTCGATCCCGATCGACAGACGGATCGTGCCCTCGCCCAACCCCGAAGCCGCCTGCATCTCGGCATTGAGCCCGCGCAGCTTCAGGAGCTGCGGCGGCATCGCGAGCGACTCGACCGACCCGAGGCTCGGCGTCACCGCGAAGAACTCGAGCGCATCGATGAACGGTTTCACCGCCTCTCCCCCACGCGCGAGGTCGAAGGTGACGATCGAGCCGAACTCGCTCATCTGGGCCCGGGCGAGCGCGTGGCGCGGATGATCCGGCAGCCCCGGGTAGTGCACACGCTCGACCGCCGGGTGTTCCGCGAGGAACTGCGCGATCCTGTGCGCGGAGGCCGCCTGCGCCTCGTAGCGCAGGTAGTAGGTCTTCATGCCACGCATGACCAGGAAGGCGGCATGCGGGTCGAGCAACGGCCCGAGCAGGACGCCCTCGCGGCGCACCGCCTGCGCGAGTTCCTTGCGCGCGATGACCGCCCCGCCCATCACGTCGCCATGACCCGACGCGTATTTCGTCAGGCTGTGCACGAAGATGTCGACGCCATACTGGCCGTGGTTGTGGAATCCCGCGAACGTGTTGTCCATCACCGTCAGCGTGCCCGCCGCGTGCGCAACCCTGGTAATGCGCGCGATGTCCGCGATGCGCGTGAGCGGGTTGGTCGGGGACTCGAAATAGACGAGCTTGGACTTGCGGTCCGCGAGCGCGCGCTCGATGCCGGCGTCGTCCTCGACCGAGAGCATCGTGTGCGTGACTCCGAGCCGGGCGAGCGTGCCGCGGATCAGGCCGAGCGTCGGCCCGTAGGTCTCAACGAAGCACAGGATGTGATCGCCGGCGCGCAGCTGCGATATCAGCGCGGTCGCGACCGCAGCGGCGCCCGAGCCGGTCGCGACGCAGTCGTCGCGCTGCTGCAGCTCGGCGAGCAGCATCTCGAGCTGGCGGGTCGTCGGATTGGCGCGGCGCGTGTAGAAATACCCTTCACGCTCCCCGCGGTTGAAGCGCAGCGTCTCCTCCAGGCTCTCGAAGGCGAACTTGACCGTCTGGTGGATGGGCGCCACCAGCGGACGGTTGTCCGCCGGCAGCGGCGCTTCCGGGGGGTGGTTGACGCGCGTGCGGCCCTTCATCGTGGGGACTGGCGCGCGCGCGGGGCTCAGACCCGCGTGATCCAGCCGGCGGGCGTCGGGATCTCGCCGCGCTGCATGGAAACGAGCGCCTTGCGCAGCCGCTTCGTGTTCGGGCCGACCTCGCCGCCGCCGACCGGGGTTTCACGGCCGCCCTCGCGGACCAGCGTGCCGACCCCCGAGAGCACGGCCGCGGTGCCGCAGAGTGCAGCCTCGCCGTCCTTCGCCCACTCGAGCATCTCGTCCACCGAGAACTCGCGTTCCTCGACGGCGAAGCCGAGCTGGGGCGCGATCGTGAGCAGCGAGTTGCGCGTGACGCCGTGCAGGAACTGCGTATCGAGGCTGCGCGTCAGGATCTTCCCCTCGCGGATCAGCAGGAAGTTCGCGGCACCGGTCTCCTGCACGGAGCCGCCCGGGCAGAACAGGACCTGGTCGGCGTTGTGATGCCGGCGCGCGGCAATCGTCGGGCCGAGGGCCGCGGCGTAGTTGCCCGCCGCCTTGACCTGGCCCATCAGCGTCGAAGTGCGCGTGATCGTCTCCTCGACGTAGATGCGCAGCGGCTTCTCGCCCTTCGCGAAGTAGTCCCATACCGGGCTCGCGAGCACGACCAGCATGGCCTCCGTCGCGGGCGACGTCGCGCCGCCAATCGAGGCGCCCGTGCCGAATAGCGTCGGGCGCAGGTACAGCGCCCCCGGGGCTTCGGGCACCTCGCCGCGGACGCGGTCGACGACTCCCGTGACCATCGCCGCGAGCTGCGCCGGGTCGGGCTTGGGTATCACGAGGCACTCCGCGCTCTTTTCCATGCGCGCGATGTGCCGGTCCATGCGGAAGATGTTGATGCTGCCGTCCGCCCATCGGTAGGCCTTGAAGCCCTCGAAGCAGGCGCTGCCGTAGTGCAGGCCGTGGATCGCGGGCGACATCTCGATCGGCCCGTACTTGCGGAACTCATGCGGCGACCACCGGCCGTCCTTCCAGGACGTCACCGCCATCTGGCTCGCGAGCACCGTGCCGAAGGCCGGCCGGGCCGTCGTTTCGGGAGCGTTCGTCTTCGGCATGACCTGTGCGTTCATCGTGTCAGTCCTGTATGAAGATGGTGGCGGGATGCTCGAGCTTTTCCTTCAGCGCCTGGATCATCGCGGCGGCGTCGAAGCCGTCGACGAACCGGTGATCGAACGAGGACGAGAGGTTCATGATGCGGCGGATCGCGATCGCCCCGTCCAGGACGACCGGCCGCTCGACGGCCTTGTTGACGCCGACGATCGCGACTTCCGGCGCGTTGATCACCGGCGTCGAGGCGATGCCGCCGAGCCTGCCGAGGCTGGTGACGGTGATCGTCGAGCCCATGAGCTCGTCGCGGGCCGCCTTGTTGCTGCGCGCGGCCTCGGAAACGCGGCGGATCTCGGCGGCGAGCTCGACGAGCGAGCGGGCCTCGGCGTGCTTCACGACCGGGACCTTGAGGCCGTCCGGCGTCTGCGTCGCGACGCCGACGTGTACGGCGGCGTGGCGCAGGATCAGGTTCCGCTCCGCATCGTGCACGGCATTGCACTGCGGGAATTTCTCGAGCACGCGCACCAGTGCCGCGACCAGGAACGGCAGGTAGGTCAGCGAGGGCGTTCCCTTCGGCTGGCGCGAATTCAGGTACTGGCGCAGCGATTCGAGTTCGGTGACGTCGACTTCCTCGACGTATGCGAAGTGCGGGATGTTGCGCTTCGCCGCGCTCATGCGCTCGGCGATTACGCGCCGCACGCCGATGATCTTGATCTCCTCGACGCCCTGACGCAGCGCGAGGGTAGCCGGTCTCACGGCTGCGCTGCCCTTCCCGGAAATGGCAGCCTCGAGGTCGGACGCCGAGATGCGCCCGCCCGGTCCGCTGCCGGCGACGCTGGTCAGGTCGACGCCCGCGCCATGTGCCTTGCGGCGGGTGGCCGGCGACGCCATGACGCGCGACGCGGCTGCCGGTGTGCGGTGCGGGTGCAGCGGCAGGTTTCGCAGCCGCCGGCGCCTTCGCAGCCGCGGCAGGCGCAACCGGGGCCGATGCCGCGGACGCCGCTGCGGCCGGCGCCGCTGCCGCATCGCTCGCGGTTTCGAAGGCGATCAGCTCGGAGCCGACGGCGACCATGTCGCCCGCCTGGCCGGTGAGCGAAACGACGCGCCCGGTGACCGGCGCCGGGATCTCGACCGCGGCCTTGTCGGTCATCACCTCGGCGATGACCTGGTCTTCCTTGACCATGTCGCCGACCTTGACCTTCCACTCGACGACCTCGGCGGACACCGTGCCTTCGCCGAGGTCCGGCATCTTGAATACGTAGCGGCTCATGAAGCCTCCATCACGGCCTGCAGCGCCTTGGTGACGCGCAACTGGCCCGGGAAATATTCCCACTCGAAGGCGTGCGGGTAAGGCGTGTCCCAGCCCGCCACGCGCATGATTGGCGCTTCGAGGTTCCAGAAGCAGCTTTCCTGGATCGTCGCCGACAGCTCGGCGCCGAATCCGCCGAAGCGCGTGGCCTCATGCACGATGACGCAGCGTCCGGTCCGTGCGACCGAGGCACAGATCGTGTCCGCGTCGAGCGGCACCATCGTTCGCACGTCGATGATCTCCGCGTTGAGATCGAGGCCTTTCGCCGCAGCTTCGCAGACGTGCACCATGGTCCCGTAAGTCACGATGGTCAAGTCGTCGCCCGCGCGAACGATCTCCGCCTTGCCGATCGGCACGGTGAAATGCCCGTCGGGCACCTCGCCCTTCGCATGCGTGGTCCAGGGCACGGCAGGCTTGTGCGGATCGCCGTCGAATGGCCCGTTGTAGATGCGCTTCGGCTCGAAGTAGATGACCGGGTCGTCCGACTCGATCGCGGCGATCAGCAGCCCCTTCGCGTCGTAGGGGTTCGAGGGCATCACGACCTTGATGCCTGCCACGTGCGCAAACAGGGCCTCGGGACTCTGCGAGTGTGTCTGGCCGCCCCGGATGCCGCCGCCGCAGGGCGTGCGCACCGTCACCGGCGCGCTGAACTCGCCGGCGCTCCGGTAGCGGATGCGCGCGAGTTCGCTCACGATCTGGTCGTAGCCCGGGTAGATGTAGTCGGCGAACTGGATCTCGGCGACGGGCCGCAGTCCGTTCACCGCCATGCCGATCGCCGCGGCGATGATGCCGCCCTCCGCGATCGGCGTGTCCATCACGCGGCTCTCGCCGTACTTGCGCTGCAGGCCGTCAGTCACGCGGAACACGCCGCCGAAGTAGCCGATGTCCTGGCCGAGGACCACGACGGAAGGGTCCTGCCCGAGCTTGATGTCCATGGCCGAGTTCAGGGCCTGGATCATGTTCATCTTCGCCATGGCGTTATTTCCCCGCCAGCTCGTCGCGCATCTCGGCGGCCTGGCGCCGCAGGTGCTCCGGCATTTCGGCGAACACGTCCTCGAACATGAGGCCCGGGTCGAGGCGCGGCGCCTCGGTCAGCGTGCCGTAGCTGACGGCTTCCTTCCACGAGCTCGCCACGTGCTCTTCGAGCTCGCCGGTCAACGCCTGGTGACGGGCGTCCGACCACTCGCCGAGGCCGATCAGGTGATTCTTGAGGCGCTCGACCGGATCTCCGAGCGGGAACTGCTGGTAATCGTCCTTCGGGCGATAGCGCGCCGGGTCGTCGCTCGTCGAGTGCGCGGCGGCACGGTAGGTCACGTGCTCGATCAGCGTCGGTCCGCGGCCGGTGCGTGCCCGCTCCGCCGCCCACTGCGTGACGGCATGCACCGCGAGGAAGTCGTTGCCGTCCACGCGAACCCCCGCAATCCCATAGCCCGGACCCCGCGCCGCGAAAGTCTGGCGCTCGCCGCCCGCATGGCCCTGGAAAGTCGAGATCGCCCACTGGTTGTTGACCACGCAGAGGATCACGGGCGCCTTGTAGACGGAAGCGAACAGGAGCGCGTGGTGGAAGTCCGCCTCGGCGCTCGAGCCCTCGCCGACCCAGCTCACCGCGATGTCGTCCTGCCCTTTGATCGCCGCGGCCATCGCCCAGCCGACCGCCTGCGGGAACTGCGTCGCGAGATTGCCCGAGATCGAGAAGATGTTGCCGTCGCGCCAGTGGTACATGACGGGGAGCTGGCGACCCTTGCACATGTCGCGCGTGTTCGAGAGCAGCTGGCACATGAGGTCGAGGATCGGCCGGCCGCGAACGACGTACAGGCCCTGGTTGCGGTACGAGGGGAACAGCATGTCCGAGGGCCGCAGCGCCATCGCCATCGCGACGGACACGGCTTCCTCGCCGTAGGAGCGCATGTAGAAGGAAATCTTTCCGGAGCGCTGGATGCGCTGCATGCGGTCGTCGAAGACACGCGTCAGCAGCATGTGCCGCAGTGCCACCTGCAGGTCTGCGGCGTCGAGGTGCGGATGCCAGGGACCGACCGCGCGGTGCTCGTCATCGAGCACGCGCACCAGGCCCTCGGAGAGGTAGCGGATCTCGCTGGCCGGGCTACCGGCTTCCGGGCGCGCCAGCTTGCCCGCCGGCGAGAGCTTCAGGTAGCTGAAATCAGGCGCGTCGCCGGGGCGCGCAGGCGTCTTGGGCACGTGCAGGCGTGACTTTTCGACCATCGACTCCCTCACGGCAGGACAGGCCCGAGCCTAGCCGTGCATCGTACCCGCCAAAGCCGGCCTGACGGGGTTTTCTTGTACTGTCCTGCAAAATAGTGAAATAATCATTTCGATACTGTCACTTCTACGAAAGGATTCTTTCAATGGCCATCGATGCGACGGACCGGCGCATCCTGGACGAGTCGCAACGCGATGGCGCCCAGTCGGCGGCTGATATCGCAACCAAGCTCGGGATCTCCAACACCACCTGCTGGCGGCGCATCCAGCAGCTCGAGAAGGACGGCGTGATCCGCCGCCGCGTCGCGCTGCTCGATCGCACGGCGCTCGGACTCGACGTGATGGTGTACGTGCACGTGAGATTGCGCAGCCAGGGCCGCGACGCCCTCGCGCAGTTCGAGCGCGCAATCCGCGACCGGCCCGAGGTGCTCGACTGCTGCACGCTGACCGGCGAGTGGGACTTCCACCTGCGCATTGTCACGCACGACATGAAGGAGTACGAGGCCTTCTTCCTCGATCACCTCTCGAAGATCCCGAACGTCCAGTCGGTGAATTCCTCGATCGTGGTCACGGTCATCAAGGAATCGACCGCGTTGCCGCTGCGCAGGGACTGAAGCCGCCGGGTGCTGACATTCGACGCCCGCCTCGGCTTAGAATACGGCCGGCCGCGATGAGCAACCGAATCTTCAAGCCGCTGCTGGAGTCGCTCCTCAAGGGGTCCGGCGTCAAGCTCGGGGGCGACCGCCCATGGGACATCCGGGTCAACCGTGAGCGTTTCTATCGGCGCGCCCTGCGCGGCTCACTCGGCATCGGCGAGTCGTACATCGACGGCGACTGGGACTGCGACGAGCTCGACGCAATGTTCCGGCGCGTCCTGGCGTCGGACATCCAGCAACGGCCGCTGATCCGCGCGTCCGGCTGGCTCAAGAACCTGCAATCGCGGCTCATCAACCTGCAGACGCGGCACCGCTCGCGCGCGGTCGCGGAAGAGCATTACGACATCGACCACCGCATGTACGCCCACTTCCTCGGGCCCTGGAACCAGTACACCTGCTGCTTCTTCGACGGCACGACGGACCTGGAGCGTGCCGAGGTCGTCAAGCTCGAAATGCTCTGCGACAAGCTCGAGCTCAAGGCCGGTGACCGGCTGCTCGACATCGGCTGCGGCTGGGGCGGCTTCGCGAAGTACGCGGCTTCGACGCGCGGCTGCGAGGTCACGGGCATCAGCCTCTCCGAGCAGCAGATCCGCTACGCAGTCGACTACACGCGGGGCCTGCCCGTCACGATCCGAAAGCTCGACTACCGCGACCTGCCGGACTCGGGGCTACCGCCCTTCGACAAGGTCTCAATCGTCGGCATGATCGAGCACGTCGGCTACAAGAACTACGGCGGCCTCATGAACGTCGTGCACCAGGTGTTGAAGCCGGACGGGCTTTTCCTGCTGCACACCATCGGCAATTGCGAGCTGACGACTGTCGTTGACCCCTGGATCGAGAAGTACATCTTCAGGAACTCGATGGTGCCCGCAATGGCCCAGCTCTCGGCCGCGGCCGAGGGCAAGTTCGTCATCGAGGACTGGGAGAACTACGGGCATCACTATGTGCCGACGCTGCAGGCCTGGTCCGACCGGTTCAATGCGAACTGGGACCGGATCCGGGCGCTGCCGACCGAAAGACCGTTCGACGAACGCTTCCGCCGGCTGTGGAACTACTACCTGATGTCCTGCAAGGCGGCCTTCGCGGTCGAGAAGCTGCACCTCTGGCAGCTCGTCATGACGCGCTGGAATTCCGGCCGCGGCGTGTACCGCCGCGTGATGCGCAGGAGCGCCGATCAGCCGCTGCCGGCTGCCGCGCAGGGCTCGCCGAACAAAGCGCTCGACGCCGCCTGAGGCGGCGGCCGCTTACTCCGTGAACTCGAGCCGCAGCAGCTCGCCGCGGTTGTAATCGAGCAGGTACAGCTCGCCGTCCAGGTCCTCCGCGAACGACGAGATCTGAAGCGTCCCCGACGCCCCTTCCGGCGCGCAACCCTGGGGCACGTGCTCTACGAGCTCGAAGCCGCCGGCGCCGTCCGGCGCGAGCGAGGCGATCATGCCGCCGAAGTCGCCGAACACGTAGCGGCCCTCGAGCTCCGTCGCCTGGCCGCCGCGGTAGACGTATCCGCCCGTGATCGAGAACCCGACGCCGTGATCGTATTCGGCGACCGGATCGATGAGCCCGGCGGTTGGGCAACCGCTCGCGGGCTCGAAGCAGTGCGCGCCTTCGCGGATGTCCCAGCCGTAGTTGCCGCTGAGCCCGATTACGTTGATCTCTTCCCAGTCGCCCTGCCCGACATCGCCTGCCCAGAGTTCGTCATTCTGGCGGTCGAAGCTCCAGCGCCAGGGATTGCGCAGTCCCAGCGCAAAGATCTCCGGGCAGGCCTGGACGCCGGTGCCGTCGACGTTGCAGAGCGGGTTGGCGGAGAACGGGTTGCCGCCCGGGCCGGTCGGAACGCCGTAGGGCGCACCGCCCGGCCGCGCATCTACGTCGATGCGCAGCATCTTGCCGAGCAGCCTTCGTGTGTTCTGGGCGTTGCCTTCCGGATCGCCGGCACCGCCGCCGTCACCGAGCCCGATGTAGAGGTAGCCGTCGCGACCGAACTCGATGTTGCCGCCATTGTGGTTCTCGGCCCGCTTGGCGGCCCGGAGCAATACGCGCTCGGAGCCGGGGTCGAGTGTCTGGCCACCGTCGGTGCTCGCGAATTCCGCCGTCACCGAGCGCACCTCGCCGCCCACCAGCTCGCTGAAGTTGAGGTAGACGAGGCCGTTATTCGTAAAGTCCGGATGGAAGGCCATGCCGAGCAGGCCCGCCTCGCCGCGCTCGTGCACGCGATCGCGCAGGTCCACGAAGTCGACCAGCGTATCCGTGCCCGGATCGTTTTCGAACGCCCGGATCCGGCCGGCCTGCTCGACCACGAACCAGCGTGAGGCGTTCGTTCGGCGCCTGTTTCATCACGACCGGCGAAGCAAAGCTGAGGTTCGGGAAAGCGCGCGGCGTTTCGATGCCCGTGGCGCAGCCGGGCGGATTCGGCACCGGCGGCGGCATGTTGCCGTCCCCGCCCCCGCCGCAGGCGGTGAGCGCGAGCGCGATGGCGGCATAGAGCGGCGTGCGGGAATTCATGGGCGCATTCCTTGCTGGGTGCACTGCTCCGGACCGCTCACACGGCGCGAAGTTTCGCGGCCGCGGCTTCCAGGGTGCCGTCCTCCTTAGCAAAACAGAATCGGACCAGCCGTGCCGCCGGCGGCTCGTCGCAGAAGGGCGACAAAGGGATGGCCGCGACCCCGTGTCGGCGGGTCAATTCCTCGCAGAACGCGGTGTCCGGCAGGCTGGACACCGCGGAATAGTCGGCGAGCATGAAATATGTCCCATGAACCGGCCGCAACGAAAATCTCGAGCCCTCGAGCAGCCCGGCGAAGCGGTCGCGGCGCGCCTGGTAGAACCGGCCCTGTCCGTCCGCGAATTCCGGCTGCTCGCGCATGAAGTCGGCGATCGCGTGCTGGACCGGCGTCGAGACCGCGAACGTGAGGAACTGGTGCACCTTGCGGAGCTCTGCCGTGAGCGGCGGCGCGGCGACGCAATAGCCGACCTTCCAGCCCGTGGCGTTGTAGGTCTTGCCGAAGGAGAACACCGCGAAGGCGCGTTCGCGCAGGCGCGCGTTGCCGAGCACGCCGGCATGCCGGCGGCCGTCGAACACCAGTGCCTCGTAGACCTCGTCCGACAGCACGCAGGCGTCCGTGCCCTCGAGCAGGTCCGCGACTCGATCCCAGTCCGAGGCTTCCAGCACCGACCCGGCAGGGTTGAGCGGCGTGTTGACGATCAGGAGGCGCGTGCGCGGCCCGATCGCCTGCCGCCAGGCGCTCCCAGTCGATCCGGAAGTCCGCGAGCGAGAGCGGCACGCGCACGACGCGCGCGCCGGCAAGCTCGGCCGCGGGCCCGTAGGAGTCGTAACTCGGGTCGAGCAGGACCACCTCCTCGCCCGCGCGCACGACCGCGTGGATCGCCGCGAACAGCGCCTCCGTTCCGCCCGCGGTGACGGTGATCTCGTTCGCCGGATCGATGCGCCAGCCATGCCGGCGCGCCGAGGATTCCGCGATCGCGTCGCAGCAGCGCGGGCAGGCCCGCCATCGGCGCGTACTGGTTGTGTCCCGCCGCGAGATGCTCGCCGACCAGCTGGCGCAGGCGCTCGGGCGGCTGGAAGTCGGGAAAGCCCTGCCCGAGGTTGACCGCGCCCGTCTCGGCCGCGAGCCGCGACATCACCGTGAAGATCGTGGTGCCGACCCGGGGGAGCTTGGAGTCCGGCATTACTCGTTGGCCGCGATCGCGCGCTGGACTTCCAGGTCCCGTCGCTTCTGCTGGCGGATCATGTACAGGCCGAAGACGGTCGTGAAGATCGCGACCGCGAGGACCAGCAGCGTCGCGAGCGCGTTGATGTCCGGGCTCACGCCGAGGCGCACCTTCGAGAAGATCACGATCGGCAGCGTGCTCGAGCCCGGGCCCGTGACGAAGCTGGTGATCACGAGGTCGTCCCAGGAGAGCGTGAAGGCGAGCAGCCAGCCGGCGAGGATCGCCGGCAGGATGATCGGCAGCGTGATCAGGAAGAACACCTTCGCCGGCCGCGCGCCGAGGTCCATCGCGGCCTCTTCCAGCGACTCGTCGAGCGTCGCGAGCCGCGACTGCACGACGACCGTCACGTAGGCCATCGAGAACGTCATGTGCGCGATCGTGATGGTCGTGATGCCGCGCCCTGCCGGCCAGCCGATGAGCTGCTCCATTGCGACGAACAGGAGCAGCAGCGACAGGCCCGTGATCGACTTCCGGCATCACGAGCGGCGCGGTCGCAAGCCCGGTCAGCAGCGGCCGGCCGCGGAACTGGCCGAAGCGCGCGAGCGCGAGACCCGTGAGCGTGCCGAGGATGGTCGCGCCGGTCGCGTTCAGGGCCGCGATCTTGAACGAGAGCCAGGCGGCGCGAGAGACCTGCTGGTTGCGGAACAGCTCGCCGTACCACTTGGTCGAGAACCCGCCCCAGACCGTCACGAGCCGCGACTCGTTGAACGAGAAGACGATCATGAGCAGGATCGGCAGGTACAGGAACAGGAAACCCGCGACCATCATCGCCGTGACGAAGCGCGAGCGCCGGTTCACCGGTGCGCCCCGAGCTGTTCGCCCCTGCGAGCGCTGGTAGATCATGATCGGGATCACCAGCACGAACAGCATCACGATCGCGACCGCGCTCGCCACCGGCCAGTCGCGGTTGTTGAAGAACTCCTCCCAGAGCACGCGGCCGATCATCAGCGCATCGGGCCCGCCGAGCAGCGCCGGGATCACGAACTCGCCGACCGCCGGGATGAAGACCAGCATGCAGCCGGCGACGATGCCGGCCTTCGTGAGCGGAACCGTGATGCGGAAGAAGGCCTTGACCGGCCGGCAGCCGAGGTCCGCCGCCGCCTCGAGCAGCGACTGGTCGAGCTTCTCGATCGCCGTGTAGAGCGGCAGCACCATGAACGGCAGGTACGAGTAGACGATGCCGATGTACATGGCGAAGTTGGTCTGCAGCATGACGATCGGCTCGTCGATGATGCCGAGTGCCATCAGCAGGTTGTTGATCACGCCGTTGTTCTTGAGGATGCCGATCCAGGCGTAGACACGCAGCAGGAACGAAGTCCAGAACGGCAGCATCACCAGCAGCAGCAGCAGGTTGCGCCAGGCGGGCGTACTGCGCGCGATGCCGTAGGCCATCGGGTAGCCGATCAGCAGGCAGATGACCGTCGAGATTGCGGCGGTCCTGATCGAGTTCAGGAAGGACTTCCAGTACAGCGAGTCATTGAGCAGGAAGGCGTAGTTCTCGAGGTTGATCCGCAGGCCGATGACGCCGTCCGAGAGCCAGGTGACGAGCGGCTCGTAGGGCGGCATCGCGAGGCGGATCTCGGAAACCGAGATCTTGAGCACGATCAGGAACGGCACCAGGAAGAAGAGCAGCAGCCACAGGTAGGGCACGGCGGTCACGAACGTGCGGCCCGAGTAGCCGCGTGCGCGCAGCTCGCCCGAGGCCCAGCGCCAGGGCCCGTGCGCGCGGATCCAGGCCATCAGCTCGCCCAGCAGGAACGGCTTGCCGCGCGGGCTGCTGGACCGCATCGGACTCACTGGGTAACCACCACCGGGCTCGACGATTCCCAGGAGAGCCAGACCCTGTCGTCCCAGCGGACCCGGTCGCCCGTGCCTGTGCGCTGCATGTTCGGCTGCGTCACGCGCATCTGCCGCCCGCTCGCCAGCTTCACGAGGTAGATGGACT
The DNA here is from genome assembly GCA_963817195.1 of uncultured Gammaproteobacteria bacterium. Classification (GTDB taxonomy): domain Bacteria; phylum Pseudomonadota; class Gammaproteobacteria; order Steroidobacterales; family Steroidobacteraceae; genus SCUD01. The sequence continues at coordinate 479,418 of CAWFNJ010000008.1, read as the reverse complement.
GGTCGCCGCGGTAGGCGACCTCGGCGACCACGCCCTCGACGCGATTGTCGCCCTCGCCCTCCGGGCGCTCGCGCGACAGCACGATCTTCTCCGGCCGGAGCGCGACCCAGACCGTCGCGTCGGGTGCGGCGCTCACGCCGTGGCCGACATGGAACGTGCCGCCGAGCTCGTCCGAGGCGACGCGTACGTAGTCCGGCTCGTCCTCGATCAGCCGTCCCTCGAACATGTTGACCGAGCCGACGAAGTCAGCGACGAACCGCGAGTTTGGGTATTCGTAGATGTCCGACGGCGTGCCGATCTGCACGATCTCGCCGTGATTCATGACGCCGATGCGCGAGGCGAGCGTCATCGCCTCCTCCTGATCGTGGGTCACGACCACGAAGGTGACGCCGAGCGTATCCTGGATGTTCAGCAGCTCGAACTGCGTGTGCTCGCGCAGCTTCCTGTCGAGCGCGGCGAGCGGCTCGTCGAGCAGCAGGAGCTTGGGGCGCTTTACCAGCGCGCGCGCGAGGGCGACGCGCTGGCGCTGGCCGCCGGAGAGCTGGTGCGGCATGCGCTTCACGAAGCTGGTCGAGACCCACGAGCTTCAGCATGGCGGCGACGCGGTCGTCGATCTCGCTTGCGGCGATCTTGTCCTGGCGCAGCCCGAAGGCGACGTTCTTCTGCACGCTCATGTGCGGGAAGAGCGCGTAGGACTGGAACATCATGTTGACGGGACGCTCATAGGGCGGGGCTCCCGTCACGTCGGCGCCGTCGATCCAGATGCGACCCTCGGTCGGCCGCTCGAATCCCGCCATCATGCGCAGCAACGTCGTCTTGCCCGAACCCGAACCACCCAGCAGGCAGAAAATCTCGCCGCGGTAGATGTTGAGCGTGACGTCGTCGACGGCGACGAAGTCGCCGAATCGCTTGGTCAGTTTCTCGAGCTTTACGTAAGGCTGGGCGCCCGGGTCCTTCCAGGGCTCGCTCTTTTGTTCTGGTCTTGGACTCGCCATGATCCCCCCGCTGACCGGCAGTCTACTGGCCTGTCTTGATGCGCGTCCATGCGCGGCTCGCCTCGCGCTTGTAGCCCGGGGACTCCGGCGTGTCGGGATGTAACTTAAGCACGACCTCCTCCGGCGGATAGACCGCCGGATCGTCCCGGACCCGGGCCTCCAGAAACGGCAGCGAGTCGCGATTGCCATTCGCGTATCCGATCTGGTTGCTGACCTTCGCGATGACCTCGGGCTCCATGAGGAAGTTGAGGAAGGCGTGCGCATTGTCCGGATGCGGCGCGTCCGCAGGGATAGCGGCCGTGTCGAACCAGATGAACGTGCCTTCCTTCGGAATCGCATAGGCGACCTGCACGGGCGTCGCCGCCGCGGCGCCGCGGTCCCGCGCCTGGATGACGTAGCCGTTCCAACTGAACGCGACGCAGACTTCCCCGCTCGCCAGGTCGTTGATGAGCTGCGACGTGTTGAAGTAGCGGATGTAGGGACGCACACGCTTGAGCACGGCCTCCGCAGCGGCAAGGTCCTCGGTGCGCTCGCTGTTGGCATCGAGACCGAGGTAGATGCGCGCGACCATGAACGTGTCATCGGGCACGTCCATCATCACGATGCCGCACTTTGCGAGCTTCGACGCGATTGCGGGATCGAAGATCGCGTCCCAGCTTTCGATTCGCCCGGTGCCGAGCGCCTTTGCGACCATGACAGGGTTGTAGCCGATCCCCGCCGTGCCCCACATGTAGGGGATGGCGTGCGCGTTGCCGGGGTCGTTGAGCGCGATGCGCTCCATGACAACGGGATCCATGTGCGCGAGGTTAGGCAGTTTCGACTTGTCGAGTTTGCCGATCGCACCGGCACCGATCTGGCGCGCGAGGGGTACGGCCGAGGGGAACACGACGTCGTAGCCCGAGCGGCCGGTCAGCATTTTGGTTTCCAGTACCTCGTTGGCATCGTAAGTGTCGTAGACGACTTTGATGCCCGTCTTGGCCTCGAAGTCGGCAATAGTCGTCGGGCCGATGTAGTCGATCCAGTTGTAGACGTGCAGGACCTTCTCTTCGGGGGCATTCGCAGTGTCCGAAGCGACGTCAGACCCGCCACCGCAAGCAGCGAGCAGGTACAGGGTGGCGGCGACCGGAATCCATTGGCCGTTCATGCGATGGCTACTGGCCCGTCTTGATGCGGGTCCAGGCGCGGTTCACCTCGCGGCTGTAGCCCTGGGATCGCGCGTAGGATGGGCGGAGCCTTACGCGGTCATCGGGTGGCGGATAGATCGACGGGTCATCCTTGAGCTCCGACTTGAGATACGGCACGGATGCCAGGTTGGCGTTGGCGCAGCCGATGTCATTGCTGATCGCCGCCATGACCGCCGGCTCCATCAGGAAGTTCATGAATGTGTGTGCGTTGGCCGCATGCGGGGCATCGGCCGGGATGGCCATCGTGTCGACCCACTCGGTGGCACCTTCCCTTGGAATCACATACGCAAGCTTCACTGGCCGTGCGGCCTCCGCACCCCGGTACTTCGCCTGGAGAACGATATTGGTCCAGCTCAGCGAGATGCAGACCTCGCCTGCTGCGAGCGCGTTCAAGTGCTGCGTGGAGTCGAAGGATCGGACATATGGGCGAACCTTCTTGACCAGCGCTTCTGCGGCCGCCAACTCCTGCAGATCCTCGTTGCTGGTGTCGGTTCCGAGGTAATACTCGGCCGAATCAAATATGTCCTCCGGAGAATCGAGCATCGTGATCCCGCAGTCGGCGAGCCGCGATGCGCTGGCGGGATCGAAAATAGCCGCCCAACTATCGATCCGATCCGTGCCCAACGCGCTCCGCACGAGCTCAGGGTTGTAACCGAGACCGGTCGTACCCCTCGTGTAGCCGATCGCGTAGGCGTTTCCGGGATCGTTCACCGCGACGCGTTGCATGGCTTCCGGGTCCATGTTGGACAGGTTTGGAAGCATGGACTTGTCCAGCTTCATGAATGCGCCGGCCCGGGACATGCGTCCCACGATCGTAGATGTGGGGAATACGACGTCGTAGCCTGAATGCCCGGTCAGGACTTTCGTTTCGACGATCTCGTTCGAGTCGTAAGTGTCGTAAACGACCTTGATGCCCGTCTTCGCCTCGAAGTCGGCGATTGTTGACCTGCCGATGTAGTCCACCCAGTTGTAGACGTGGACGACCTGGGCTTCGTTCGTAGATACGTGGCTGGCGCCGTCACCCTCGCCGCCTCCGCATGCAGCCAGCGCCGGCATTGAAGCGATGGTCAGGATCCAGCGGCGATTCATCGTGGCCCCTACTGCCCCGTCTTGACCCGCGTCCAGGCGCGGTTCAGCGCGCGGGCGTATTCCTGCGTATGCATGCGCGATGGGTGCAGCCGCGCCCGGACTTCCGCGCCGGGATAGACGGAGGGATCGTCGCGCACGTCGGCATCGACGAACGGCGACGCCGACGGATTGGCGTTGGCGTAGCCGACGGTGTTGGTGACGCCGGCGATGACTTCGGGCTGCATCAGGAAATTCAGGAAGGCATGGGCATTGTCAGGGTGCGGCGCGTCTGCGGGGATCGCCGCCGTGTCGAAATAGGATGGCGCACCTTCGCGCGGAATGACGTACTCGACTTCCGCATACTTGCTGGTCGCGTCCTGCCGGGTGCGCGCAATGTGCTTGACGCCGCTCCAACCGAGGGCAATGCAGGTTTCGCCGTTGGCCAGTGTGCCCGGGTACTCACCCGAGTCGAAGTTGCGGACGAAGGGGCGCACACGCTTCAGCACCTGCTCGGCCGACGCCAGTTCCTGCAAGTCTTCGTTGCCGGAATCGGTGCCCAGGTAGACCTCCACCGCCTCGAAGACGTCGTCACGCGAATCGAGCATGGTGATGCCGCACCCGGCGAGCTTTGCAGCGATCTGCGGATCGAAGATGGCGCCCCAGCTGTCGACTGTCCCGGTTCCCAGTGCCTTTCGCACGAGCGCAGGGTTGTAACGCAATTCCGGTGGTGCCCCACGTGTACGCGATCGCGTGCTGGTTGCCGGGGTCGTTCAGCGCCAGCTGGCGCATCAGCTCGGGATCGAGGTTCGCGAGGTTGGCGAGCTTCGACTTGTCGAGCTTCATCAGCGCGCCGGCGTTCGCCAGCCGGCCCATGTAGGTGGAGCTCGGGAACACCACGTCGTAGCCAGAGCCGCCCGGTCAGCAGCTTGGTCTCGAGGATTTCGGTGGTGTCGTAGGTGTCGTAGACGACCTTGATGCCGGTCTGCGCCTCGAAGTCGGCGATCGTGGTCTTGCCGATGAAGTCGATCCAGTTGTAGACGTGGAGGACCTTCTCTTCAGGTGCGCGCGGCCTCGATCGTTGCATTCCCGCCACCGCCACAGGCGGCGAGCAAGGCGCCCGCGAGCATGAACCCGAACCGGGTTGAGCGCCACCCGCTACTGGCCGCTGCGGATGCGCGTCCAGGCGCGGTTGAGGTCGCGGCTGAATTCCTGCGACTCGACGAGGTCCGGGTGCAGGCGCGCGCGGACCTCGGCGCTCGGGTAGATGTTCGGGTCGTTGCGGATGCGACTCGTCGACGAACGGCAGCGAGGCCGCGTTGCCGTTCGCAAAGCGCACCTTGTTGGTGACCTTGGCGATGACTTCGGGGTCCATCAGGAAGTTCAGGAAGGCGTGCGCGTTGTCCGGGTGCGGCGCGTCGGCCGGGATCGCCAGCATGTCGAAGTAGTTGATCGCGCCTTCCTTCGGGATCGCGTACCTGACGGTCACCGGCTTGGCCGCCGCCGCGCCGCGGTCGCGCGCCTGGAGCACGTCGCCGCTCCAGCCGAGCGCCAGGCAGATCTCGCCGGACGGCCAGGTCGTTGATGTACGAGGACGAGTGGAAGTAGCGCACGTACGGGCGGATGCGCATCAGCGCGTCTTCGAAGGCCTTGAGGTCCTCGGGCTTCTCGCTGTTCGGGTCGAGGCCCAGGTAGATCGCCACCGAGCCGAAGACGTCGGTCGGCGCGTCGAGCATCGCGATGCCGCACTTGGCGAGCTTTTTCGCGTTTGCGGGGTCAGCAGGATCGCGCCCAGCTGTCGATCGTGTCGGTGCCGAGCGCCTTCTTGACCATGTCCGGGTTGTAGCCGAGGCCGATCGTGCCCCAGAGGTAGGTCAGCGAGTATTGGTTGCCCGGGTCGTGCGCCGCGACGCGCTCCATGATCTCCGGGTCCATGTTCTTGAGGTTCGGCAGCTTCGACTTGTCGAGCGGCAGGAACACGCCCGCCTTGATCTGGCGCTCGAGGAAGGGCGCGGTCGGCACGACCACGTCGTATCCCGAGCGGCCGGCGAGCAGCTTGGTCTCCAGCACCTCGTTCGAGTCGAAGACGTCGTAGGTGACCTTGATGCCGGTCGCCGCCTGGAAATCCGCGACCGTCGTGTCGCCGATGTAGTCGGACCAGTTGAGGACGTTGACGGCCTTTTCCTCCGGCGCCGCGGCGGTGTCCGCGGTCCCGGCTTCCTGCTTGCCGCCGCAGGCGGCGAGCGCCGCGAGGGCGGCGACGGGCCAGAGTCGAATCACGCGCATCATGTCCCTGTCCCTCCTCAGCCGACGCCGATGTCGCGGGCCGTCAGGTCGAGGCAGAGCCTCGCCTTCGTGACCAGCTCGTCCACGTCCTCCTTGGTCATGACGAGCGGCGGCGCCATGATCATCGTGTCGCGCACGGCGCGCATGATGAGCCCGTTCTTGAAGCAGTGGTCGCGGCACACGAGGCCGACCGCGCCGCGGTCGCGGAAGAAGGTCCGGCTGCCCTTGTGCGCGACCAGCTCGATTGCGCCCAGCATGCCGATGCCGCGCACCTCGCCGACCAGCTTGTGATCCGCCAGCTCGCGGATGCGCTTCTGGAAGTACGGCGCGATCTCGTCGCGCACGCGCTCGACGATCTTCTCGCGGCGCATGATGTTGATGTTCTCGATCGCGACCGCGCAGCAGACCGGGTGGCCGGACCAGGTGAAGCCGTGGGCGAACTCGCCGCCCTTCTCGATCAGCACGTCCGCCACCCGGTCCGAGACCATCGCGCCGCCGAGCGGCTGGTAGCCCGAGGTGAGGCCCTTGGCGATCGTCATGAAGTCCGGCTCGATGCCGAAGTAGTCGCTGCCGAACCACTGGCCCGGTGCGGCCGAAGCCGCAGATCACCTCGTCGGCGATCAGCAGGATCCCGTACTCGCGGCAGATGCGCTGGATCTCCGGCCAGTAGGTCGACGGCGGGACGATCACGCCGCCCGCGCCCTGCACCGGCTCGCCGATGAAGGCGGCGACGCGCTCCGGGCCGATCTCCTCGATCTTCTCCGCGAGGCGGCGCGCGGCGCGCAGGCCGTATTCCTCGGGCGAGACGTCGATGCCGTTCTCGTACCAGTACGGCTGCTCGATGTGCACGATGTCCGGGATCGGCAGCCCGCCCTGGGCGTGCATGAAGGCCATGCCGCCGAGGCTCGCCGCCGCCATCGTGCTGCCGTGGTAGGCATTCACGCGGCTGATGATGACGTTGCGCTGCGGCTGGCCGAGCAGATCCCAGTAGCGGCGCGCCATGCGCAGGATCGTGTCGTTGGCCTCGGAGCCCGACTGCGTGAAGAACACGCGGTGGAACTGCGGCGGCGTCAGCTCGTCGAGCAGCTGCGCGAGCTCGATCGCGGGCGGGTGGCGAGCTCTTGAAGAAGCTGTTGTAGTACGGCAGCTCCCGCATCTGGCGCGCCGCGACGTCGGCCAGCTCGTTGCGGCCGTAGCCGATGTTCACGCACCAGAGCCCGGACATCGCGTCCAGGATCTTCTGGCCCTCGGAGTCGTAGAGGTGCACGCCCTCGGCGCGCGTGATGACGCGCGAGCCCTCCGCGGCGAGCGCGCGGAAGTCCGTGAACGGGTGCATGTAGTGGCGGGCGTCGAGTTCCTGCCAGTCGCGCGTTCCCCGTCCCGTGATCTTCGGCTTCGCGCTCATGGCTTCCCCCGCTCTCAGACGTTCAGCAACAGGTGTTCCCGTTCCCACGAGCTGATCACCCGCAAGAACGTCTCGTACTCGTTTTCCTTGACGGCACAGTATGCCGCAACGAAGCGCTCGCCGAACACTTCGACCAGCGTCTTGCTCGCCTGCAGCAGCGCGAGCGCGTCGGCGAGCGAGCGCGGCAGCGAGAACGGCAGGTCGTAGGCCGAGCCCGTGATCGGCGCCGTCGGCTTCAGCCCCTCGATCATGCCGAGGTAGCCGCAGGCGAGCGAGGCGCCGATCGCGAGGTACGGGTTCGCGTCGGCGCCGCCGAGGCGGTTCTCGACGCGCCGCGCCTGCGGCTCGGACACCGGCACGCGCAGGCCCGCGGTGCGGTTGTCGAAGCCCCACTGCACGTTGATCGGGGCCGAGTTGTAGCGCGTGATGCGCCGGTAGCTGTTGACGTTCGGTCCGAACAGCGACATCGCGGACGGCAGGTACTTCTGCAGTCCCGCGATGAAGGACTCGAACAGCGCCGAGGGCTTGCCCTCCGCGTCGCTGAAGATGTTCTCGCCGGTCTTCGCGTCCACGATGCTCTGGTGGATGTGCATCGCGCTGCCCGGCTCGCCGGCGAGCGGCTTGGCCATGAACGTCGCGTACATCTTGTGCCGCAGCGCCGCCTCGCGCGCCGTGCGCTTGAACAGGAACGCCTGGTCGGCGAGGTCGAGCGCGTCGCCGTGGTTCAGGTTGATCTCCATCTGCGCCGCGCCTTCCTCGTGGATCAGCGTGTCGATGTCGAGATCCTGCGCCTCGCAGATAGGCGTAGATGTCGTCGAACAGCGGGTCGAACTCGTTGACCGCCGCGATGCTGTAGGCCTGGCGGCCGATCTCCGCGCGGCCCGAGCGGCCGATCGGCGGCTTCAGCGGATAGTCCGGGTCGGTGTTCGGCTCGACCAGGAAGAACTCGAGCTCGGGCGCGACCACCGGCCGCCAGCCCTTCGCCGCATAGAGATCGAGCACGCGGCGCAGCACGTAGCGCGGCGCCATCGGCACCGGGCGGCCGTCGTCGTAGAAGCAGTCGTGGATCACCTGCGCGGTCGGCTCCGCGGCCCAGGGCACGACGCGGATCGATCTTCGGGTCCGCCGGTCAGCGCGATGTCGATCTCGGACGGGTGGATCGAGCTGTCGTCCGACGGGTACTCGCCCGTCACCGTCTGCAGGAAGATGGACTCCGGCAGGCGCATGCCCTCGTCTTCCGCGTACTTCGCCGCCGGCATGACCTTGCCGCGCGCGACGCCCGCCATGTCCGGGACGAGCGCCTCGACTTCGGTGATGCTGTGGTCCTTCAGGAACTGCTGGATGTCGCTCATCGGGCCCGCCTGCTTGCGTGCTCACGCCCCGCCTGGCCAAAGGCCGCGAACAGCGCGCGTGAGAACGGGTTTTCCATCACCTTCCATTCCGGGTGCCACTGCACCGCGAGCGCGAAGGTCTTCGCGCCGTCGATGCGGAACGCCTCGATCACGCCGTCGCTCGCCGTCGCCTCCGTCACCAGGCGCGGCGCGAGGCGCTCGACGCCCTGCGAGTGCAACGAGTTGACCTTCAGGTTTCGGCTGCCCGCGATGCGGTGCAGGACACCGCCATCCACCAGCTCGATGTCGTGCGCGGGACCGTACTGCTCCTCGAGCGGCAGGTCCTTGTCCTCGCGGTGGTCGAGGTTGCCGGGGATGTCCTGCAGCTTCTGCGTGAGCGTGCCGCCGAGCGCGACGTTGATCTCCTGGAAGCCGCGGCAGATGCCGAGGATCGGCAGGCCTGCGTCCAGCGCGCCGTTGATCATCGGCAGCGTCGTCGCGTCACGCTCCGGGTCGTGCCAGGTGCCCGGCGCCGACTGGGGGCCGAGGTAGCGATGCGGCTCCACGTTCGAGGGGCTGCCCGTGAACAGGATGCCGTCGAAGGCCGCGAGCCACTCGCGCAGGTACCGGTCGCCGAGCGCGGGCACCAGCACCGGCACGGCTTCGGCTGCCTGGACCACGGCATTGATGTACTTCTCGCCCACGCAATGGAACCAGTGCGAGTTCAAAAGGCGGCGATCGGCCGGAATTCCGATTACTGGTTTCCGCATGTGCAGTGTTAATTATTTTGAACGGCCCCCGGTATGGAGGCCTGTTCGACGGGGTCCATTGTCTCATATACCACGGGTCCCGGCGCCCCGTGGGAATGCCAGGCAATGGCACGTTCTGTCAGGCCGCAAGGGGCAATTTTCGCCGATTTATGTTGCATCGCAGGAACCTTGCCCGGCGCACATGGGGCTGGTTATCCTGCCACGCGGCCATTTCCGGCTAGCGATACAAGATCTTAAACGCCAGGTGTCGAATGGCCCTCGTCCGGGACGAATTTTCGAATGCCGAGGCCTTCCTCGCCGCCCGCCCCGCGGTGCGCGTCGTCGATCTCCTGCTGCCCGATCTCTGCGGCGTGCTGCGCGGCAAGCGGGTGGACAGGGTCGACCTCGCCGGCATTTACGAGCGGGGCATGTTCCTGCCCGGATCCATGTTCGCGCTCGACGTCCTCGGCGGTACGGTCCAGACCACCGGCCTCGGCTTTGACGAAGGCGACGCCGACCGCGCCTGCGTCCCCATTCCCAAGACTCTTTTCACGTCGCCCTGGATGGGCCCGAGCGTCGCCCAGCTCCAGGTCCAGATGCTCGACCACGACGGGGGGCCGTTCTACGGCGACCCGCGGCACGCACTCGCGGCCGTGCTCGACCGCTATGCGGCGCGCGGCTGGCATCCGGTCGTCGCCGTCGAGCTCGAGTTCTACCTCGTGGACGTCGAGCGCACGGCCGCCGGCCACGCCCAGCCGCCGCGCTCGCGCTACACGGGCCGGCGGGAAACGCGCACCCAGGTCAACTCGATGACCGACCTCGAGTCGGTTTCCGACATCCTGTCGGAGATCGCGGCCGCCTGCGAAGCCCAGGGCGTGCCGACCGGCGCCGCGCTCGCGGAGTGCGGCCCCAACCAGTGGGAAGTGAACCTGCGCCATGTCGCGGATGCCTGCGAAGCCTGCGACCAGGCGATCCGCTTCAAGCGCATCGTCAAGGGCGTCGCGCATCGCAACGGCGTCGAGGCGACATTCATGGCCAAGCCCTACGCCGATGCGCCGGGCAGCGGCATGCACCTGCACGTGAGCGTCCTGGACCGCGACGGGACGAATGTCTTCACCTCCGACGACGTGCTCGGCAACGACCACGCTCAAGCAGGCGGCGGCCGGTCTCCTCGAGACGATGGCCGACGGCATGGCGATTTTCGCGCCGAACGCAAACAGCTACCGGCGCCTGCGGCCCGAGCTGTACGTGCCGATGAACGCGACCTGGGGCTACAACAACCGCGGCGTCGCGGTGCGCGTGCCGGTCTCCGGCGCGGGCGACCGCCGCCTCGAGCACCGCGTCGCCGGCGCCGACGCGAATCCCTACCTCGTCGCGGCCGCGGTGCTCGCCGGCATGCTGCACGGCATCGAGCGCAAGCTCGCGCCGCCCGCCCCGCTGGTCGGCAATGCCTACACGCAGCGCCTCACGGCGCCGCGCCTGCCTGCCGACTGGCCGACGGCGCTCGCGCGGTTTGGCGAGAGCGCGTTCATGGGCGAGTACTTCGGCGAGCGCTTCGTCAAGCTGTACGAGCTCACGCGGCGCGGCGAGATGCAGGACTTCAACGCACGCCTCACCGCGCTCGACTACAGCTTCTACCTGGAGCAGGTATGAGCCTCAAGCCGGCCGACAGCTGGTACGAGGCGACCGCACGGCGCGGGCCGGCCCAGCCGCCGCTCGAGGGCGATATCGAAGCGGACGTCTGCGTCGTCGGCGCCGGCCTTTCCGGCTGCTCGACCGCGCTGCACCTCGCGGAGCGCGGCTACAAGGTCGTGCTGCTCGAGGCGGAGCGCGTCGGCTACGGCGCCTCGGGCCGCTCGGGCGGCCAGATCATCCCGGGTTATTCCTGCGGCATGGGCAAGCTCGCCGCCCAGCTCGGCCAGGCCGATGCGAAGCGGCTGTGGGATTTCACGATCGAGGGCGTGGAGATCACGCGCGAGCTGATCGAGCGGAACCGAATCGACTGCGACCTCGCCTGGGGTCACATCCACGTCGCGATCAAGCCGCGCCAGCGCGACGAGCTCCTCGAATGGCAGCGCGAGCAGGAAGGCGACTACGGCTACGGGAAGCTCCGCTTCATGGAGCGCGACGAGCTGCGGCAGTGGGTCGCGACGGAACGCTATATCGCGGGCCTGCTGGACTCGGGCGCGGGTCACCTGCACCCGTTGCGCTTCACGATCGGCGTCGGTCAGGCAGCCGTGGCCGCGGGCGTGCGCCTGCACGAAGGCAGCCCGGTCACGAAGATCGAGTACGGGCCGACGGCCACCGTGCGCACCGCGAAAGGCAGCGTGCGCGCCAAGTTCGTCGCGCTCTGCGCCAACGTCGGGCACGTGGATCTCTCGCGAACGGCTGGCGCAGCAAGCTGATCGGAGTCGCCTCCTACATCGTCGCGACCAAGCCGCTGGGCGCCGCGCGCGCGAAGGCGCTGCTGAAAGACAACGTCGCGGTCGCCGACCTCAACTGGATCATCGACTACTACCGGCTCTCGGCCGACCAGCGGCTGCTGTTCGGCGGGCGCGTCAGCTACTCGGGCCTCGACCCGCTCGGCACGGCGCGGGCGACGCGCCAGCGCATGCTGAACGTATTCCCGCAGCTTGCCGACTCGGAGGTCGAATACGCCTGGGGCGGCATGATCGACATCACGATGAGCCGCGCGCCGAACTTCGGGCGGCTCGAGCCGAACGTGTACTACCTGCAGGGCTACTCCGGCCACGGGATGGTGCTCACCACGGTCGCGGGCAAGATCCTCGCCGAGGCGATCGCCGGGCAGGCGGAGCGCTTCGACGTGTTCGAGCGCCTCAAGCACCACGACTTTCCGGGCGGCAAGCTGTTCCGCCGCCCGACGCTGGTGATGGCGATGACCTGGTTCCGGCTCCGGGACCTGCTGCCCTAAGGCGCCGCTCGCTCGCGACGCACTCGCTCGATGAGCGCGTCGACGATTGCCAGCTGGTCCTGGAAATCGCCGTCGTCCGTGATCGGGACCAGATAGCGGCCATCGACGAGGAGCGCGGGCACGCTCGGCAGTCGAATGGTGCGCGACAGTCCATCCGCCCGCTTCGCCTGCAATTGCACGCTGAAGGAGCGATAGGCGTTCAGGAACTTCGCGCGGTCAATGCCTTGCGTCGCAACCCAGTCGGCGATCGCGGTCTCGTCGGCCAGCGGCTTGCGCTCGCGGTGGATCGCGCCGAACAAGGCATCGTCGATTCCCGGCACGGCCTTCAGCGCCGTCAACGCGTAGAACGCCAGCGCGGCCGGCTGCCAGGTGGCATGGCCGATCGCGACCGCGGCGCGCTCGGACTTGACGTCTGCGGGCAGGTCCCTGGACCAGTCCGCAAACGATTTTTCGAACTTGTAGCAGTGAGGGCATTGATACGAGAAGAATTGCGTCACGACGATCTTCGCCGGATTCGAGGTCGGCACTGCCGGGTTGACGCGCTGGTAGTCGCGGCCTTCCACGGGCTCCGCCGCGTCGGCCGCCAGGGCGGACACCATCAGGGAAGTCACGAGCACGATGCGGGTTGCGGCTTTCATGGGCCGTTCGACTGAGGCGAGGTGAAACGAGTTCCCGTCAGTGGCCGGAGCTTGCCAGGAACTTGCGATCGGGCCGGAAATCTTGCAGGGACTCCGCGAGCCCGCCGTCGACGATTTCATGGGCGATGTATTCACCGACGATCGGCGCCAGCGTCACGCCGCTGTGCGTTACCGCGAGATAGACGTCCTTGCGCGCGGGTGACGCACCGAGCACCGGGTAGCCGTCGATCGGCATTGGGCGCCAGCAGATGCGAATATCCTCGAAATCGAGCGTCTTGAGACCGGGCAGGTAGCGCTGGGCCGTCGCGCGCATGCGCTCGGCGTGCTCGAGCGCAATTTCGCGCGATGGGAAGTCGTGCGGGTGGTCGGCCAGGCGTGCCGTATGGGCCTCGTTCTGTGGCGGGCCTTCGTCGTCGCCCAGGACCATGCGGCCGTCGTCCCGCTGGTGCAGGTGCACGGCTGGCAGCCACAGGACTCGATGGACCAGTCGCGACATGGGCTTGGTGACGGCTGTCGCCCCCGGCGAATCGCGTTGCGGCAGGTCCCAGTCGGCAAAGCGCCTGGCGGTGTCAGCCGCAGCGCCGGTCGCGAGCACCAGCCGGTCGGCGACGATGTCGCCGCGACACGTCTGCACGGCTGTGAGCCGGCCGGCCGACAGTGTCACGCCAGTCACCTCGCAGGGAAAAGTGACTCTGGCACCCAGCGCGACGGCCGCATCGAGAAACGCCTTCGTCGCCGCCACCGGGTCGGTCGCGCCGTCGTGCCCGGAATAGACGACCTGGTGGAGCGCGCTGAAATCCACGTTCGGCTCCAGCTCCGCAAGCTCCGTGCCCGAGACCAGGCGCGTGTTCTCGCCCCAGTCTCGCTGTTCCGCGACGCGGCCGGCGAGCTCCGGCTCGAACGCCGGATCCGCGATGCCTTCGAGCGAGCCGCCCCAGCGCACGGGAAGTTTCAAGTCCGGTTGCAGCAGCTTCCAGCGCGCGACACCGGCCTGGTTGAGCGCATGGTAGGCGCGCGGCTGCTTGGACCAGGTGGCATTGATCCAGGCAAATGAGCCGCGGCTGGCGTGGGTTGCGGGTCCGACGCGATCGATCACGGTGACTTCGGCGCCCGCTTTCGCGAGGTGCCACGCGGCAGACGCGCCGATGATGCCGGCACCCGCGACCACTACTCGCAGCGGCGTCGCTGCGCGTGCCGGGCGCGCGAGCGCAGCCGCGGCGCACAGTTTCAGGAAATCGCGCCGGTCAAGAGCGGTCATAGGCCTGCCGCTCGAACCAGTTGTCGCGATAGCAGCGCCGGCCGCAGGCGAGCTGCCACAGGCTCGACGCCAGGTAGGCCGGCAGGAAGAACGGGCCCCACTGCTCGTACTGCCGGACATGCACGTGCTCGTGCGCACGCGACGCATCGAGGGCGGCGCTGTCGATGCCGAGGATGACGTGTCCGAGCGTGATTGCGCGCCAGGGCAGCGCGATACGCGTCGGACCGAGGTAAGCGCCGACGAGGCCACCGGCAACCTCGAGTACGCCAGCCACACGCCGGGCTCGTGCGCCCAACAGGATCATCGCGCTGCCGATCACCGAGTCCGATCAGGCTGTTCGGACTTGCCCAGGCATACGACCAGGCGCTCTTCCACATGCGTGCTATTCGACTGGCGACGTGGCTGGCTGACGCCTGAACCGGATGTCCCAGGCACGGTCTTGCACGACACTGAATTCGTTGACTTCACCCGCGCTGTTGCGCCGGAAGATGATCGTGCCAAGCTCGCTATCGAAGGCATCCGCGTAGAGCGGCGTGAGCCGGTACACCGTCGCGGGACGCTGCGCGAGCTCGAGCGCGCCGTCCTGTACGCGCACGACGAAAACCGTTTCCGCCTCGTCGCTCGCGTAGCTGCCCGCAAGCGTTTCTAGCTCAGTGGCTGTCGGATGCACGGCCGCCACGCGCTCGAGCACCACCGGCACACCGTCCCCTTCATCCAGCAGGCCGCGGCCGGCACCATCGAATTCCAGGAAGGTGCCTTCGCCGTCCGTCAGGCGAACAGCCGACAGCGCGACGAGCGGCGTGCCGTCGCCCAGGCGCAGGCTTCTGCCCTCGTGCTCGATCCTGACCACGTCGCCCCGATCGATGTTGCGGTACAGGCCAGTGACCGCGTCGAGCTCGGCCTCGGACAAACTCGCGGCCTTGATCGCCGGATCCGGCTTCAATGCACCGGCCAGGAAGAGATCCGCGACCGCGTGCAGCGTCTGCCGTGGTGTGCTGTCGCCAGCGTTGCAGAGCACGGCGATGGAAACCTGCGGTTCCGGAAAACGCGCCAGGAACGCCCGGTAACTCGCCGTCGTGCCGCTGTGACGGAACTCCTGCAGGCCCTGGTAGCGCCCCACGCCGAGACCGAAGCCGTAGCCAGTCTCCTCGCCGCTTGCGAGCCGGCCCGGCGTCTGCATCGCCCGCACGAACTCCGTGCCGCCAACCTTCTGCGCCGCGAAATTCCCGTTCCATCGCAGGAGGTCGCCCACCGTCGTCAGCAGGCCGCCGTTGCCGTACACGTTCTCGAAGGGCATGTCGGTTGCGTAGCGGTCGTCGACCTTCGCGTACGCGACAGCCCGGTCCTTGACGACGCGCGTGTAGTCGTCGCGCCAGGAGGTGCGAGTCATGCCGAGCGGCTCGAAGATCCGCTTGCGCGTGAAGTCGGCGAAGGATTCGCCGGCGACGCGCGAGACGAGGATCGCGGACAGGTTGTACCCGGAGTTGCTGTACGAAAAGCGGGTTCCTGGCGCGAAATTGAGCGCCTCCTGCCTGCCCAGGATGTCCAGCACGTGGTCGTGCGTGTGGACCCGCGTGCCGCGTGGCCAACCGCCGATCCAGGCGACGTTGCCCCAGTCGCGCAGGCCGCTCGTGTGGTGCAGCATCTGCCGGACCGTGATCGACGCCGCGTAGTCCGGCAGCTCAGGGATGTACTTGCGGACCGGGTCGTCGAGCGAGAGCTTGCCGTCCTCGGCGAGCAGGAGCACCGCCGCCGCGGTGAACTGCTTCGACACCGAACCCGCCTCGAAGATCGTGTCAGGACGGTTGGCCACGCCGTGCTCGAGGTCGGCCAGGCCATAGGCACGCTCAAGCACGGTGCGGCCTTTCTCCGAAACGCCAACTGCGCAGCCCGGCGTAGCCGATGACCAGGCCGAGAAAACGCGAATCGACCGCAGTGTCCGACACGGACTGGGCAGCGGGCGCACCGGGATTCAGCGCAAGCGCCAGCGCGCCGAGCAGCAGGACAACCGACGGTGAAGCGCCTGCTAGTCATTCTTGCTGCGCGTCATCCCGGAGACGAGCTTTGCCGCGCCAATGGCGGGCAGGGCCAGGATTCCGAACAGGACCAGTCCGAGCGGCGCCAGGCTTCCGAATTCGCGCGCAAGCACGACCATGGTCACGAACTGCGCGGCAAAGAGCGCGAGACACCAGCGCCAGGGGCGATCCGGAAACAAATAGGCAAGGATCGCGCTGGCGGCGATCGCAGCGGGGTAAAAGACGGTCCAGTACGTGCCCGAATCCCAGGCCTCGCGGCGGTCGGAAACCGCGGAGCCTACTGCCCAGAGCAGCGCGCCCGCTGCGACGGCGATGGCGTACGGAACTGCGCTACTGGGTCGATTCATCGGGTACTGGCGGCGAGTGCGTGGAGTTTCAGCGTGGTTGCCAGGTTTCGCGTGGTGGCGCTTCGGCCCAGCTTCCCGAGCAACGCTGCGCCGGCCTTGCTCTCAAGTATGCCGCCTGCGCAGTAAAGATACGCAGCCTGTCTCGCCGAGCACGAACTGCTCACCGGACGCGGAGCAACGGCTCGAGCGCCGACAGGCCCGCGAGATCGGCACGCTTCTGCGTGAATGCCACGAGAATTCGGGAATGCTGCGAAGCGTCCACGGAAAACGGAACCCCGTCCACGACGGCGGAAAGTTCGCGCGCCGACTTGACGATCACCGGCACTTCGACTTTGAGCTTGCGGGCAATTGCGGCGGCGATGTCCGCGGCGTGTTTCGGCGCCGTGCCCGAGCGCGCAGCGAAATACGGCATTGCCGCTGTTGAGGAGGGTCGCGACGTCCGTGAATCCGAGCCCGACGAGGAGCTTGCGGAAGTCGGCCATCGGCACGCGCTTGGCCTTGCCGATGTTGACGCCACGCAGCAGCGCCACGAATTTATGCATGGGTTACCGGACTAGCGCCCGGTGGCAATCACAGCCCGGGCTCCGTCAAACCGGAGTCCGAGCTCCGGCAACCCGAACTGGGCGGTCTGCTTTACAACCTGGTTGATGATCGTCCGCGCTTCGGCTTCGTCCGCGACCAGTCGCGGAATTCCGCTGGTCGTCAAGCGGTCGCCGTAGCCGAGCTCGACCGGATGCAGCACCACCTCTGCGAGCTCGTTGCCGTTGAAGCGAACCTCGGCGATCACGCTCTGAAAAGTGAACTCATGCGCAAAGGCGCCCATGTTGAGTGGCGCGGTCAGGTCGTACTCGGTCACCCGCTCAGGATGCTGCCAGGTCTTTTTCAGCAATTCGCGATTGCGCGCGAACAGGTCGGCGGGCAGCAGCTCCTGCACGTCACTCCAGAAGAAGTTGCCGAGCCCATAGAAGATCGGACGCTTGCCGCGCCCGGGCGAGTCGTAGATCTCGATCGGCCCCAGGTTGTGGTTGCCGGTCGTCACGAACATGTCCGCGCCGGAGTCGATGGCACCCCGCGCGAGTTCCTTCAGGAAGTTGGCCGCACCATACGGCACGTCCGAATCGTCGCAGCCGATCGAGCATTCGTGCGAGTGGATCGCCACGATCACGAAATCGGCATTCAGTTGCGCCGAACGGACGGCACCTAGGATTTCCGCAAGATCGCCGGGGTCCATCGTGTGTTCGTATGAGAATCGCTCGGCTTCGCGATACGACACGCCGAACAGGCTGTCTTCGGCCGGTGTCTCGTCGCAGTGACTGCCCATCAAGCTGCACTGCACTTTCGCGAACGCTTCGACCGTGGATCGCGGCACCTGGACCGTCGTCTGCACGTGCAGGGCGCTCAGGCCCGGCCGCCCGGGCGCGGTCCTCGCCGGCGGCAACGACTCGCTCGTCGGCCGGAATGTCGAGGCCAACGACACGACGGCAATCCGCCCCGCCGGGCTTTCGAAGTAGGCAGGCGCTCGAGCCATGCCATGTGTCTCGGCAGCACCGGCGTGGGGAATGCCGGCTTCATCGAGCCAGCGCGACGTCTCCCGCATGCCTTCGAGGCCCCAGTCCTGGCTGTGGTTGTTCGCGCGGCCGACGAGGTCGAAGCCCATCGCCTTCAGGTCCCTCGCGACCGCCGGCAGCGAGGCATTGGTCCAGTCGCCATCCCAGGAGTACGGCGCGCCCGTGAAGGTTCGCGGCTCGAAGATCGTGGTCTCGAGGTTGCCGAACGTGACGTCCGCACCGCGCAGAATCTCGATGACCTTGCCGAACGCCGGCAGTTCCTGCGCATGCTGCGACAGCGGACGCGAGATGATCAGGTCGCCGACCGCAGCGGCCGAGAACCCATCCGGCACGCTCGCCTGCATCTCGGCCTCGATAGGCCGCTTCGGGTCGAGCTGGCTCGCGTCCTTCACGACCGGATCGGCAAGACCGAAACGGGTTTCCTCGGCAAAGACACCCGTTGACGCAAGGTAAGCGCATGCGACAGGCGGCAACTCGCGACAACCTGTCGCCCGCCATCACAGGCCAAGCTCCGACAGGCCCGGATGATCGTCCGGCCTGCGGCCGAGCGGCCAGCGATACTTCCGGTCGCCCTCCGCGATTGGCAGATCGTTGATGCTGGCGATGCGCCGCTTCATGAAGCCGTGCTCGTCGAACTCCCAGTTCTCATTGCCGTACGATCGGTACCAGTTGCCCGAATCGTCGTGCCACTCGTACGCAAAGCGCACGGCGATGCGGTTCTCGTGACAGGCCCACAGCTCCTTGATGAGTCGATAGTCCAGCTCTTTCGTCCCATTTGCGCAGTCGAGGAATTGCCTGATCGCCTCACGGCCGGCGATGAACTCCGATCGGTTCCGCCAGGCGCTGTCGGGCGTATAGGCGAGCGCGACGCGTTCCGGATCGCGCGTGTTCCAGGCATCTTCCGCCATGCGCACCTTCTGTGCGACCGTGCGCGGATCGAAAGGCGGCAGCGGCGGCCGCGGTGACTCAGCGGCGGACATTTCCAGTCTCCCAGCAGTCTCGAATCATACGGGTACTGCGACAGCACCACCGGACCGCTCGGCCGACACCCAGACCTCGTCCTCCAGCTTGACGCCGTCCTGCGCGCCCACCTTGCCGGCGTAGCACTCGACGGCCAGCACCATGTTCTCCTGGAACTCCCCCTCCGGCATCTCGGTGTACGGATCGCCGGGCAAGGGAATGTTCGGCGACTCGTCGTCCACGCCGATGCCGTGCAGGATCACGCCGTAAGCCTGTTCGCGATAGGCCGCCGGCAACGTCGGACAGCGCGCCACGAAATCGGAGAAGGCTAGCCCGGCTTGATCAGCTCCGAGCAGCCGCGCACGAAATCGTACGCGACCCTGTAGGCCTCCTGCTGGGCAGCGCTCGCCCGGTCGCCGCACAGGAAAGTGCGGGAGAAGTCGGCGACATAGCCCTCCGGGCCGATCGTGTCCGTGTCGATCGCCACCAGGTCGCCGGGCTCGACTACCTTGTCGTCCGCTTCGTGAAACCAGGGATTGGTCTTGTGGCCGGAGACGATCAGGCGCGTGAAGCAATGCTCGCCGCCCAGCGCCAGGATGCGGTGCCAGAAGGTGGCGAGCAGCTCGTTCTCGGTGATGCCCGGCCGGATCGCCTGCTCCATGTCGGCGAGCGCCGTCTCGGCCACGGCGCAGGAGCGGCGCATCAGCTCGACCTCATCCGGCAGCTTGATGATGCGCGCCGTCGACATTGCGCGGTCGGCGTCCGCGAGCGTGAGGCCCAGCGTCTGCAGCGCCGCATAGCCGTTGTAGTCGAGCACGTCGATGCCGATCCGCTCGCCCGCGAGCCCGCGCTCCTCGAGCACGTCCTTGATCTGCCGCGCCCAGGCGGCCGCCTTGCCGGGCGAATCGGCATCGGTCACGCGCGCCTGCCAGAACATCGAAGGGCGCACGTCCGGCCAGAATGCCCGCTGACGGAACTCTGCGCCGCCGTACTCGAAGATGACCGGATCGCCCGTCGACGGGGACGACGACGTAGTGCGCGAGGTTGACCGCCGTCCACAGCGGCATGACGGCGACGCCCGTGCAGTAGCGGATGTTGACGATGTCCGTCAGCACGAGCGCGCCGAGGCCGTGTGCCGCCATCGCGCGTTGCACCTTGCGCAAGGCGGTCGCGCCGCAAGCGAGCAAGATCGACCACGGATTCCCCCTGCGGCGATTATGATGACGCACCGCACAGGCAGCAATCCGGAGCACCCCATGCGCAAGGCCGCGATCCTGGCAATCACCGCCCTCCTCGCCACTGGGCAGGCAGTCGGCGAGCCCATCGCGCTGGTCGCCGACCGCGTGATCGACGGCGTCGGCGACAAGGCGCGCACGAATACGGTCGTCGTGGTCGACGGCGAACGAATCATCGCCATCGGCGACCGCTCGGCGATCCCCGCGGGCGCCAGGGTCATCGAGCTGCGCGGCCAGACCTTGATGCCCGGCTTCATCAACTGCCACGAACATCCGCTGATGTACGGCGATGACTACCAGAACGCGCACCTGCAGGCCTCGTCGGCGTACAAGGCGCTGATGGGCCTCGCCGCGCTGCAACGCATGCTGCTCGCCGGCTGGACATCCGTGCGCGTCATGGGCGATGCCGACGTCTATTACGCGAACCAGGACATTCGCAAGACCGTCGATGCCGGCGTCTTCGTCGCGCCACGGCTCACCGGTGCCGGCCATTACCTCTCGATCACCGGCGGCGGCGGCGACGTCAACTACATTTCACCGGAGCAGTCGGTCATCGCAGACGGCCTGGTCGTGGATGGCCCCGAAGAGGTCCGCAAGGCGGTCCGCGAGGAGATCAAGTTCGGCTCCGACTGGATCAAGCTGCTCGTCACCGGCGCGTACCAATCGGTCGGCGACGATCCGCGCAACGTCGCGTTCAGCCCGGAGGAACTCGAGGCCGCGGTTTCCGAGGCGAATCGGCACAACGTGCCGGTCGCCGCACACGCCCACGCGGCGGAGGGCATCAAGCAGGCCGTAGCGGCTGGCGTGCGGTCGATCGAGCACGGCACGTTCATCGACGACGAAGGCATCCAGATGATGGCCAGCAAGGGCACCTTCCTGGTGCCAACCATCTACGTGGGCGACTACTACACGGAAGGCGACAAGCTCCGCGCGCAGGACAAGCAGGACGACTACGCCGCGAATCAGCGCGCGAAGTTTCTCGCCGCCGTCGGCCGCGCCCACGAGCAGGGCGTCAAGGTCGCCGTCGGCGTCGATCTCGGCGGATACATGACCGACCCGGTCGTGTTCGTGCGCGAGATGGCCGTGCTCGTCGAGGCCGGCATCGACGCCGATGGAGGCGATCCAGGCCGGCACTCGCGTCGGAGCCGAGCTGCTGCGCTGGGACGATCGCCTGGGCACCGTCCAGGCCGGCAAGCTCGCGGACCTAATCGCCGTCAGCGGCAACCCGCTCGAGGACATGAAGTCCCTCGAGCGCGTGGAGTTCGTGATGATCGGCGGGCGAGTGGTGAAGGCGCCGGGCGCACCTGCCGCGCTAGCGGGCGCCCTCGCGAGCCCGCAATGAATCGGCGGAGCGGATGCCCGTAAAGACGTTCGACGTCGTCAAGGTATTGTGGCCGGGATTCGCGTAGCTCGACACATCCCGGTCTCCGCTGGAATCCCTCTCGCAGGCGAGCAGGTACGGTCTTTCAAAATCGCCGAGTGTGTCGCGCATCTCCAGGAACAGCCGAGTCGTCTGATTCTTGCAGTCGATCTTGACGATCATGGCGTCCGATGACTTGTGTCGGCCGACGATGTCCTTGAGCGCCTGCACGCCGATCGTCTCGACATCGATCTCCACGTAGGAATAGCTGCGCTGACGGGACGCCAGTTTCTCGGCGAAGTTGGACTCGTCGATGTTGAAGTTGCCGAAGTTCCTCTCGCCATACTTCAGCTTGACGTGGCTCTTGTCGCTGAACGCGACCGCCTTGTCCAGCAGGAAGTAGTTGACCTTGATCTTCCGGTCGCGCAATCCCTTGAAGTCGTTGAAGTACACGAACTTCAGCGGAGCCGGGTCGATGCCGACGTAGTTGACCACCGAGGTCCGGAAGCCCGAGTGCAGGATGTGATACATCGTGTAGTAGAAGACGAATCCATGATTTCGCCCGATGTCGAAAAAGAACAGCGTATCCGCCTGTTTCGTCGCATCGAGGAAGCGCCGGATATCGTACTGGTCCTGGACGAAGCTGGACCGGAAGACGCTCCAGCTGATGTCGAACTTGGTGTTGGTGACGCCGAACTTGAGCTTCTGGAACCACCAGTAAAGCGGCAAGTAGCGAAAGTAGCCGACGTGGCGGAACACCTTGACGATGTAGCTGGACAAGTCACCTACCCCCGGCGCGGCGAAAGTTACGCGACCCGATGACTAGGATACATTGTCGCGGATGGAAGCGACCCAAATCGGCCAACTACCGTGGATTGCTCCGACGCTCGGGGCGCTGTTCGCCTGGGACTCGCCCAGGGCCTGGTCAAGAAGTACATCGGCGAAGTTTCCGCGGCGAGCTTCTGCCTCTACTACGCGATCGCCAATGCGGTGGTCAACGTCGCTTTCTGGGCGTTCAATGATGCGCCTCCCGCATTCGCGCCCGAGGGACAGGAGTTCGCGATCTGGGGGCTGCTCGCTTACGTGCTCGACGGTATCGCGTGGATCTTCTACTACCAGTCGCTGACCTACGGGCCCATTTCGATCGTCGGCACGCTGTCCGCGGCCTACCCCGCCCTTACGGTCATCTTCGCCCGCACGTTCCTCGGGGAGGATCTGACCCTCGCGCAAGGCCTCGGCGTCGGCGCCGTGCTGCTCGGCTGCCTGTCGCTCGCGTGGTCTCCGGCGGATTCGAAGGCCGCAACGAACGGCCGCTGGAAAATCCTTGCTGCTGCCGCGCTCGTCATCTGGGGCGCAAGCGGCACGCTGATCCGGTACGCGTACAGCTTCCCGAACGCGCACGAGGCGAACCTTGCCTTGTTTATCGCCATCGGCGGCCTGCTGACGCTCGGCACCTATGGCGTACTCAAGGGCGCGGCGCGAAGCGCCTCGCACACCGAATGGCTGCGCTCCGTCGGCCCGATGTCGACGATGGCGATTGGCAGCCTGCTCGTCGCGATCGCGTACAAGCACGGACCGGCTTCGCTCGTGACCCCGCTCGCGGGCGCCTACCCCGTCGTGACGATCGGATTTGCCTGGGCGGTGCTGAAAGAGCGCCCGACGCGGCTGCAGTGGGGCGGTATCGCGCTCGTGCTGCTCGGGATGGTTCTCACGACCGCTATTTGAATGTCAGTTCTTGGACGCTGAGTGCAGCCGTCTCGAGCTTTCACTCCCCTACCTTGAATATAAACCTGAGTTCTTCACCGCGATAGCTTGCGAAGACGTCCCAGCAGCCGGCTGTCGGGAATTCCATGCCGGTCAATATCTGGTCCCGACCTGGAGCGAATATCGCGTTTGTCGCACGCTCGATGACAACCGGCGGAGCGGGTGCGTCCAGACGATTCGCCAGTATCATCAATTGCGGCTGGGTTTCCTCAACAGCGCGATACCCCTCTCTCCACCACCACCACTTGTCTCGATAGTTGTGTTCAGCGCCCATTGCGACCCAATGGCCATCCTTGGGAACCTGCGCGGCGAGCTTGGGACTGCCGACCCAGACAAATCCCTCGCTGGCATCGAGCCATTCCGGAAGATCGATCGAGGCTGGCAGCGACACCTCGCATGCGTTTGCCGGTAGCGCAGCGCTCAGTGCAATCAATCCCATCACGCCTGCAACGCTCGCTTGCCAGGTTTTCACGGGACGCTCCGAGGCATCGTTAGATTCCTGACCGCCGCGAACACAACGGCGACCAGCAGGATGGCGGCTGCGACTACCTCAAACCAGATCGTGAAGTTCATTGCGACTGTGTGGGCATCGAACGCAGCTCGTGAATAGTGAAGTAAGCCATCGAAACCGAAGGCGGCGTAGAACCCGATGAGGAAAAGGCCTAGAGATTGCCAACCCCGGAGATAGAGGGCGAAGCCACCCAGCCCGATGAGTGCCAATCCTGTCCAGGTGAAGTAGATATCCGATCGAGTCAGCCAATCTGGCAGGTTTGGATAGTCGCGGAGGAACTCCGCGTTGTGCACGAAGTGAAGAAGACTGGCCGCCATATAGGCCAGCAGCAGTACACCAAGGCGATTACGTTCAGTAAGAATCATTGCAGGCGGTCACTGTGACGTTCTACTTTGGGCGGGACTGCAACTCGAGTACGTTCCCTTCCGGATCGGTAACGTACACCCACGTCAATCTTGCGCCGGCCGCGTTCGTTAGCGTGACTATCTCGCCCAGTGACTGCCCGCCAGCAGCCAGCACTGCTTCACGAGCGGCCGGCACATCATCCACAACAAAGGCGATGTGCCCGAAGCCCGGGCGGTTGACCGCAACCTCCAGGTTGTCTTTCAGGATGTTGTAGTTGAAGATCTCGAGAGTCGGGCCGTCGGGGCCGTGGCCTGGCAAGCGCAAGTGCTCGCCGCGCAGGTGTGCTCCGGGAATGCCGGTGCCTCGTTCGAGGTCGTGGCCTTTGAAGTCCCGCTCCGGCGGGACCGGCGTACAGCCAAACTGCTCTTGATAGAAGCGCGACAGCGCCTTCCAATCGTTGGCAATCAGGTTGGTATGGCCGTATCTGGCGCCCGCGATCATGGCAGTGTCCTCACCAACCGGCCTTTCTTGAGCGAAGCAAACGCCCAGGCGCACATGCCGCTGGCCAGGACCCCGACGATCCAGGACACCCAAATGGGAACCTCCAAAGTGCCAATTTGCACCGGCACTTGATTCACAGCCCGGACCAACTGCGCCACGGCCAGGAAACCAAAAATTACTCCTGACGCGACTACGTACCGACTAGTCATTGCACTTCTCCAAGTAGGCGATCCCTTCAACGACGCGGCGCAGAGGTTGCGCCGGAATCGTCGCGCCTGAAGTCAGACAGTAACTCCAGGGCGTCGGCTACGCACTCTTCGGGAACCATGATGCTCTGCGTGTTGTAGCTCCCGATCTGGAGGCCGGGCAAGAGACTTCCGAAGTGTCGACCGTGAACAAACACCGGAATGTCGTGAGCCTCGAGGAGCGACGTCACAACCGCAATCTCGGATTCCGACTGTGGGGACAGGACCCGAACGAGAGCCATGACGCTTAACGCACTGCCATTTCGCGGCGCATCCATTCTTGGCGCGTCGCCTGCAATCGCGGGTTAGACGTCATCTTTGTCATCCCCTTCCGCACGCACCGCGCTCATGGCCTTGACGGCGAGTGCTGCCACGAGGCCAGTCATGAGCACGCCGCAGGTTCCGATGACGATCGCCAGCATGCGTCCAGCGAAGCTTTGGGGGGCAAAATCGCCGTAGCCGATCGTCAGTCCCGATACGAAAGCAAAATAGAGCGATTCCTGTATTGACCAGCCTTCGATCCATCCGACCACCAGGCCAAGCGCCGCAATCACACCAATGAGTATGGAGAGGACTGGCCATACCACCCGCAATCCAAAGGCTAAACCCTTGATGAACGTCCGTCGCATCGCGTGCGGATTTGCGTGGGGCTTCATGGCATGGGAGTCCGTGTACCGAGGTCTAGCGTCCGCGTCGAGCAGTCCGCGGAATGGTAATACCAAGCGCCGCGGGCGCGAACATCTTCCCCACGCCCGCGACGCACCCCTGCCAAGCTGTCATGGACCGCTCCAATGATGAGATGGACTCCTCCGGCTGGCGATACGGCATCGATGTGCCAAGCTGAAGTTGGTGGATCAACTCACGCCTCTGGCAGAAGGAGTCCGTCATGGATACTACGACCGTCGGCGTCGACCTGGCAAAGCACCGCTTCGAACTGGCGGTGGCGGATGCTGAGTATCGGATCACGCGCCGCGCGCGGCTGAGCCGCGGTCAGTTTGCGCAGTTCTTCGGCAACCATGCGCCAAGCGTGGTGGTGATGGAAGCGTGCGGCTCGGCGCATCATTGGGCGCGTAGCTTGCAAGCGCAGGGCCACCAGGTGCGGTTGCTGCCCGCGCAGTACGTGCGCGCCTACGTCAAGCGCAACAAGACCGATGCCGCGGATGCCGGCGCGTTGATCGAGGCGCTGCGTTGTGGCGAGATCCGCCCGGTGCCGGTCAAGTCGATCGCGCAGCAGGCGATCCAGCAACTGCATCGGCTGCGTTCCAGTGCATGGCCACCCGCACCGCGCGCATCAACTGGCTGCGTGGCGCCTTGCGCGAGTTCGGCCTCAACATCCCGCTCGGGGCGCAGCGCGGGATCGGCGCGGTGCGCGCGGCACTCGCCGCCGCCGAGGTACCCGCAGTGCTTGGTCCGGTGATCGAAGCGACGCTGGCCGAGATCGCCACTCTGGAGGCGCGCAGCACCGACCTCGAACGCCAGCTCGCCGCCCTCACCAGCGACGATGCCGTGGTCCACGAATTGCGCCGCATCCCCGGCATCGGCCTCTTAAGTGCCACCGCGCTGCGGGCCGCGATCGTCGACATCCAGCGCTTCGGTTCCGGCCGGCGGCTCGCGAGCTGGCTCGGCTTGACCGCGCGCGAACACTCCTCGGGCGAGCGCCGCAGGCTCGGGCGCATCAGCAAGCGCGGCGACGTCTACCTGCGTACGCTGCTGATCCACGGCGCCCGCGCCGTGCTGAATGCCGCCCAAAACGCCGCGCGGCGCGGCCGGCCACTCGATCGCTTGCGGCGCTGGGCCCTCGCCACCGCGCAACGCTGCGGCTACAACAAAGCCACCGTCGCGCTCGCCAATAAGCTCGCGCGCATCGTCTGGGCCACCTGGAAACATCAGCGCCCGTTCGATGGCAACTGGGCGGCATCCGCCGCCTGAGACCGCCACCCTGACTCACCTCACGGCACGCACCCGGATCGCTCTCATGCATAGCGGATCGGCCGCTGGCGCGGCGAGGTCGTTAACAATGCTGGCCTCGCAAGGCCCCTCCAACGATTGGCTCCGCGCCGGCGACTCTCATGATGTCCAGAGCCCCAACACCCGCGGCTCACACACAGGACGAATACACGCTTGCAGCCGCTCTCCGCTCACCACTTGCAGGAGGAGTCCATACACGCATTGTTAGACGGCACCTAGGTCCTTTCGTATAGCACGGTATCGCCATGGCGGACGTACCAGATTTGCGACCCATCTGGAGAGCCTATGTGGACACTGCTGCCGTCCTGAAGCTCGTAGACGTAAACGTGAATGCCAGACCCAGCGTCGCGAGTTGGCTCACCCAATTTGGCTAGAATCTCCGACATAGAAGTGTTTGCGTCGATGAAACCGAACGCATGAATGGTGTGAACCGGTGCGCTAACTACAGAGTTGGAAGTTGGGGCATGGGAGAATTCAGGTTCGGCGCAACCCAGAAGCAGCGCAGCAACCGCAGGCAACTGCGCGGCGCTCATTTAATTGCTCGGCCCTGCAAATCAGAAAGCCGCGAGACAATCACCGGAGAGAACGAACGGAACAAGATTGCTTGTTCCAGAGACAGCCTGGTTGACGCTGCGACCTGTGCAATTGCTGCCTGCAACGATGCTGCATCCAGTTCAGCAGCCGTCGATTGCAGTTTCTGATAGCGCGCGGCCGCCAGGTGATAGCGGGCCATTGGAAATTCCATCACTGAGAGTGCCTTCTGTGCATACAACTCGGCGGCATCGAAATCCGCAACAACGCCATTCAGGAAAATGGCGAAGTTGACCAATTTCCAAGCGCCTTTGGGATCCAGATCGACCATGCGTTGATAGGAATACCTCGCCATTTTCAAGTACATGTCACGTCTTTGCCCCTCTTGGCTGTAGGCGACATCGTGGTACATCTTCCCCATCCAGTAGTAGCCATTGGATTTGCGGGTCGGCGATTCCGTTGCCGCAATGAAGTTCCGATACCACTCCTCGCCCCTCGCAATGTCGCCAGACCTGCGATAGATCTCCGCCTGCTGGAAGATTGCAGATTCCAGGTTCGGATTTATTGCCAGAGCCTTCGCGATTTCTGCTTCGGCGTCCAATATCAGCGATGCACGCGCGTAGGCGCGCGCCTTCGCGACGTGGGCTTGGGCAAGCTGGGGACTCAGGCGCAACGCCTCATCCGCAAGTTCAATTATCCTCATCCGCAACTCAACCGGTTCGCCGTCCAGGCTTAGGGTCCAGGTGGATAGCGCCTCAGCTTCGAGCGCCTGTGAAAAGCCTGACGCAGGGTCCGATTTAAGAAGCGATTCTGCGGACAGCATGGCGCGCGACAGTTCATCACCCGCTCCGGAATAGGCATGAATCAACTCCAGGGCATCACGGAAGCGCTCCTCTGATCTGGAATATTGCGAGTTTGCGGGCGCGGGCTTCAGTAGTTCATCCAGTACTTCAATGTCGTTTGACGATTTCTCAAGGAGAGCCGTCCTCATGCAACGGCCCGTCTCAATTCGGCCGTTGTCGTCCGGGCCATATGCGTAGACGAGATACTGCGCGCCCGCCTTGAAAGTGAATCCACAGGTTTGCGACTCGAGGGCCACTTCCACCGAATTGGCAGAGTGATCCCCCTTCCAGATGCGCTGAGGATTGAATTGCGCCACGAGGATTTGCCTATCGACCATGCGAATTGTGTCTTCGGACTGTCCGGTCTCCGGATTCGAGACAGCCCAATTCTCTTCCCTCGTCACGATGACAGATGCCACCGACGAAACAGCGACCAAGGCAATGTAATCAGCAGCCTGAAACGCACTCCTAACTTGTTGTTCATATGGAGACCAATCCTCATCGCACGTACAAGCTGCAGGACTTGTGAACTGGAGCATCGATACGATAAATGCAACAATCAACTTGGCGTCCTCTTAGTGGCCTAACGTCCACGATCAGCGGCGGCGCGCAGTCGGCGCGCCGCTTGCTGTCCGAAACCCTTGTGAACCGCTAGCTGCTTCTGCAAGCGGTGTGACGACAAGCGCCAAACGCTGCGTCGCATAGCTATGCCTACAACAGCGCAAGTACTACGGACATACGCTGGGTTGCCGCGCGACCATAGAACGCAACTAGTTCTTGGAACTTTGATTGCAGCCACTCAAGTCCGTCGGGTCCTTCGCGTTTCCAAGCGCCCGGGTAGACGTCAGCGACGTCCATCGCTTTGGGATCAAAACGACGACAGAACTGGTCGGCCGGCAGGTTGCTCAGAGCTTTAGATACTTCTTCTACTTCCGAGACTGTAAGAAAGCGTGGCGGCCCATAGCCGAAGTCGGGACCGACATCCTGACCGCCCAAAACGGCTGCGCCATAGGGCCCCTTAGAAATGGATGTATTTCCGGTCAGGAGATAGTGAATTCCGTGCCATGCCTTGTCGATATCGAGACCCGAGGGCGGTTGGGGATTCTCGATCAATGTCATCAAGCGATCTTCGTCCTGAGCCAGCTCAGCAACTTCAGCTGCGGGAACCATGACTAAAGTGAATCGCATTCCCACTGTTGTAGGCCTAACGTCTGCGATCAGCGGCGGCGCGCAGTCGGCGCGCCGCTTGCTGATTGAAACTTCCGAAAACCGCTTGCAGTCCCTGCAAGCGGCGTGATGACGCGCGCCGACCGCTGCATCGCATAGTTAGACCGCGAGCTACGACTAGCGAACAAGGAGATCCAGTTCGCGAACATTGAGACCGGCCTCACGATAGTATTTCCGACATAACTCGAGAGCGGTGAATCCGTCCTCGTAGGCTGCGACGCCTCCATCGACCGGCTTGTCCAGGTAGATGAGGCCACCTTCAACGACAAACATGATCAGCGCCGGCTCTGGTGAGTCCTTCGTGATAACCAACGTGTGAGCCTCGCCGGCGGGTTCATAGATGAATGTTCCCGGCTTTGCGACCCAGTCGTGCTCCAGGTACCGCCAGTGACCGCGCATCGTGTAACCACGTACCGTGCCGACGTGATAGTGAGTGCCGAGCATGGCACCGGGGAGGCCCTTCAGAATCACACTAAATCCGCCGGATGTGACATTGAAGTGGCAGGGTTGGATCCAGACACCATCGGCATACGGAACCCAGCGAGGACCTTCTTCGAGGTTGGTGTTGGTAACGAAGTGTTCGCGGCTTCTTCGATTCGGATCGAGGCCATCGGTGAAGCTGTTGAAAGCGGTGATAGGCAAAGGTATCCCCTTATGTGAGTCCCAGGTTTGAGAAGCCGGAATTCATTCAAAACAGCAGCTCCTGCTCCTCTTCCCCAAATGTGACGTCGCATCCTCCGAAAGCGGTCTAACTACTATTGGGTCTGAAATCTGACGTGATGTTTTACGTCATTTCCCGCCACATAACATCCGGTCGTAGTCTAAGTCCTTGTCCCGCCTCAGATGACTCAGACCTAACGTAACGCGATCCAGGCCCGGCACCGATTAAACGTCAGGCGCCTGTTCAAAATGGCCAAAACGCCGCCGTACAGGCATCCTACGCACTCTTTTTTTCCAGCCGGGACCATGAACAATGCCGCCGTCGAAGGGAAGCCTCAGCAATATCGAGATCGCCCAGCAGGCCAAGATGAAGCCGATCCTTCCGCTCGCGAAAGAGCGGCTTGGCATCCCTGAGGAGCATCTCTCGCCCTACGGCCACTACAAGGCCAAGGTCTCGCTGGACTACTGCACCCACCTCGAGGGCAAGAAAAACGGAAAGCTGATCCTGGTCACGGCCATCTCCCCCACCCCCGCGGGCGAAGGCAAAACGACGATGACGGTCGGCCTCGGCGATGCGCTCAACCGCATTGGCAAGAAGGCGATCATCTGCCTGCGCGAGCCGGCGCTCGGCCCGGTGTTCGGCATGAAGGGTGGCGCGGCGGGTGGCGGCTACGCCCAGGTTGTGCCGATGGAGGACATCAACCTCCACTTCACCGGCGACTTCTCCGCGATCGCGCTCGCCAACAACCTGCTCGCGGCGATGATCGACAACCACATCCACCACGGCAACGCCTGCGGCTTCGACGTGCGTCGCATCACCTGGCGGCGTGTGGTGGACTGCAACGACCGGGCGCTGCGCGACGTCACCGTCGGCCTCGGCGGCCCGGGAAACGGCTACCCACGCCAGGACGGTTTCGACATTGTCGTCGCCTCGGAAGTCATGGCGATCTTTTGTCTCGCGACCAGTCTCAAGGACCTGAAGGAGCGCCTCGGCAAGATAGTGGTCGGTTACAGCCGCGACCACAAGCCGATCCACGCGCGTGACATCAAGGCCCACGGCGCGATGGCGGCGCTGCTCAAGGACGCCCTTGCCCCGAACCTCGTGCAGACGCTCGAGAACAATCCCGCCTTCATCCACGGCGGCCCGTTCGCGAACATCGCGCACGGCTGCAACTCGGTGATGGCGACCAAGACGGCGTTGAAGCTCGGCGACTACGTCGTGACAGAAGGCGGCTTCGGTGCCGACCTCGGCGCCGAGAAGTTCGTGGACATCAAGTGCCGCAAGGCCGGCCTCGTGCCCGACGCCGCGGTGATCGTCGCGACGGTGCGCGCGATCAAGTACCACGGCGGCGTCGAGGTCCCGGATCTCGGCAAGGAGAACCTCAACGCCCTCAAGGCCGGCATCTCGAACCTCGACCGGCACATCGACAACGTGCGCGACGTCTGGGGCCTGCCCTGCCTGGTCGCGATCAACCACCGCGCGGAGGACAGCGAGGCGGAGCTCAACTGGCTGCAGGAGCGCGCGACCCACCATGGCGTAAAGGTGATTGTCGCCAAGCACTACGCGGAAGGCGGCAAGGGCGCGACCATCGTCGCGAAGGAAGTCGTCGAGCTCTGCTCACACCCGAACTACTTCAAGTTCACCTACGACGAGAAGGACACGCTCTGGGACAAGATGAAGGCCGTGGCGACCAAGATCTACGGCGCCTCCGAGATCACCGCCGACAGCAAGGTCCGCGCGCAGATCAAGCAGCTGCAGGACTCGGGCTACGGGCTCTACCCGATCTGCGTCGCGAAGACGCAGTATTCCTTCTCGACCGACCCGAAGCTGCGCGGCGCGCCGACCGGCCACGTCGTGAACATCCGCGAGGTTCGGCTCGCGGCCGGCGCGGAGTTCATCGTGATGATCTGCGGCGACATCATGACGATGCCGGGCCTGCCGGTGACTCCGGCGGCGAACGCCATCGACGTCACGGACGACGGACGGATTACCGGGCTGTTTTAGGCGCGATCAGCCGATCGACCCAGTCGTCACAAAGCGCCGCCGCGTCTTTCGGGCGGAAGCTCGCGGGATCGAGACAGAGCTGCAGCCACAGGCCGTCGAGCAGCGCGATCAGGCCGTTGACCGCGAGCCCGAGGTCGACGGGCGCGCCGCCGCGCGAGCGCGCGAGATCTGACAGGAGCCTGCCAAGTACTTCGCTGTAGCCCTGGCCCTCCTCGTCGCGCACGGCGCGCATTTCCGGCGACACCTGCACCAGGCTCCAGTACACGACCCAGGCCGTCAGCACCTGCGGGTCGAGGTTCGGGCCCGAGAAGAACGCGTCGAAGTAGGCGCGCAGCCGCACGCGCGGATCCGGGCCGGCGGCTGCGACCGCATTTTCGAAGTTGGTGGCGAGCCGCCGGCTGAACGTCCGGTAGCTCTCGGCGACCAGCGTGTCTTTGTTCGGGAAGTGGTGGTTGATGAGGCCGATCGAGACGCCGGCCTCGGCCGCGATGCGGCGCACCGAGAGGCCTTCGTACCCGAAGCGCTTCAGGCTTTCGATCGCGGCGTCGACGAGGGCCTCGCGCCGGTCGCTCGCGACCTGGCGCTCGTAGCGCGGCTTGTGTGCCGCGCCGCTCACTGCGGTCGCGGCGCCTTGCGGTTGATGCTCCAGCCCTTCGGCGGCGGCGTGCCGTCACGCATTTCCGGGAACAGCGCACGCATGCGCCGCCCGAAGCTGCGCAGGCACACCTCGCCCTCGCCGAGCGGGCCGAGCGTGTAGCTCGAGGAGGCCATGCCGGCCTGCACGCGCTCGATCAGGTCCTTGTCCTCGACGTTCACGAGCCGGTTGATGCGCCAGTTGAGGTAGCGCGCGGCCTTCATCTCGCGCCGACCGTCCGGCAGCCCGTAGTTGATATAGCGGAGCTGCGTCTCGGTTGGCGTGACCGGCACGAACTGCATGAAGTCGATCTGGTCCGGGTACAGCTCGATTGCCGCGTTCGGCCAGAGCTTGTAGTACGCCCAGCTCGCGCGCCTCGGCGAGGCCCATGTCTTGGATCAGCTTCTGGTACATGCGCTCGGAGGCGTACGGCGACGGCTGCTCGACGAGCTCGCCGCTCATCTTGTCCACCCACTCGCGCGCTTCGATCGCGTAGCTCTTGCCGAAGATGCGCATCAGGCCCGGGTGCGCCACCGGGATGTGCAGGCCGTCGGAGTAATTGTCCGCGACGTTCTTCCAGTTGACGTGGCGCGTCTGCACGCGCGGCGGGCCGAGCGGCACGAGGTCCTCGAGTGGCGCGCCCGCAAGCTCCGACGCGTACGGCGCCATCTGGTCGGCGACCGACGGCAGGCCCGGTGCGAAACGCACGAACACGAACCCGCGCCAGATCTCCTGCTCGACCTCGGCGAGGCCGTAGTCATCGGTGTTGAGGCCCGGGTAGCTGGCGCGCAGTGGCACGCCGACCAGGCGTCCGTCGGTCGCATACGTCCACGCGTGGTACGGGCAGGTGATGCGCTTGCCGCAGTTGCCCTGCTCCCCGCTCACCAGGCGCGCCGCGCGGTGGCGGCAGACGTTGTGGAAGCTGCGCACGCGGCCTTCGGCCCCGCGAACGGTCAGGATGGACTCGTTCAGGAACTTGAAAGTCAGGAAATCCCCCGACTGCGGCACGTCGTTGACGTGGCCGACGAGGTGCCAGCTCTTATTGAAGATGACCTGGCGCTCGAGCTCGAAAAACTCGGGGTCCCAGTAGGCCCAGCCGGGCAGGCTGAAGTCGTCTTCCGTGCGAAGATCGGGGGTGGCGGAGCGGTCGGCGTGGATACGTGCATTCATTGTTGAACGATCGTACAATAAGCCGGCCCGCAGCGTCAACCGGAGAAGTCGCGAAATGAGACCGACGATCCAGATTCTCGAGCCCGGGCAGATCAAGGCGGTGCTCGAGGAAGCGAAGCGGATCATGGCCGAAGTCGGCATGGACATTCGCGGCCCGAAGATGCGCCAGCGCCTGATCGACGCGGGCCTGCCGACGGATCCGAATGGCCGCGTGCTGTTCCCCATCGATGTTGTTGAGCGCGCCATCGAGACGGCGCCGAAGTCCTTCACGCTCTTCAACCGCGACGGTGAGCCGCACGCGAACATCGGCGGATGGAACGTGCACTTCATCCCGGGATCGAGCGGCCTCAAGATCATGGATCACCGCACGAGCGAGACGCGCCTTGCGGATTCGACGGACTTCGTCGAGTACGCGCGCCTCTGCGACGGCCTCGCGCATATCCCCTACCTCGCGACGGCCTTCTCGACGAACAAGGACATCGAGCCGCAGGTGTCGGACGCCTGGCGCCTCTACATGGTGCTGACGACAACGAAGAAGCCGGTCGTCTCCGGCGCTTTCGGCGAACACGGCGTGCCGCGCATGGCGGAGATGATGCAGCTTTTCCGCCGCGACCGCGCGGAGCTGATTGCGAAGCCGATGTCGATCTTCACGATTACCGCGACCGGCAACTTCCGCTTCGGCGAGGATTCATGCCAGAACCTCCTCGACTGCGTCGAGGCCGGCATCCCGGTCGAGATCGTGCCGGTGACGCTCATGGGCCTGATCGCGCCGGTCACGCTCATCGGCGCCGTCGTCTTCCACTGCGTGGACGTCCTGACCGGCATCACGATGGCGCAGATCGTGAAGCCGGGCGCGCCGGTGCTGTTCGGCGGCGCGCCGGCGACCTTTCACATGCGCGCCGCGAGCGCGCCGATGGCGGCGATCGAGGCGCAGCGGCTCAACTGCGCGTACGTCGCGGTCGCGAAGTCGCTCGGCCTGCCGACGCAGGCCTACATGGCGCTCTCGGACGGCAAGTTCCTTGATGCGCAGGCGGGCGCCGAGACGATGACGAGCGCGATGCTCGCCGCGCTCGCCGGCGTCAACTCGGTTTCCGGGCCCGGCATGCTCGACTTCGTGCTGACCTTCAGCCTGCCGAAGCTGCTGTTCGACAACGAAGTATGCGGGCAGTGCCTGAATTTCGTGCGTGAGACGCAGGTGCTCGAGGACATCCCGGCGCGCAGCCTGGTGGACGAAGTGCGCGCGAACGACCACCTCATCACCTCGCCGCATACGCTGAAGTACTGGCCGCAGGAGCTGTACCTGACGGATCCGGTCATCGATCGCGAGAACCGCGAGACCTGGATCAAGCAGGGCTCGCGGGACCTGCAGGCACGCGCGGCCGAGCAGGTCGAGAAGCGGCTCGCGGCCTACGTGCAGATCGCCACCGATCCCGCGGCGGACGCGGAGATGCGCCGCATCATCCTCGCGGGCCTGAAGGACCAGAAGGAACTGCCGGTGCTGCCGCCACCGCCCGAGCACACGCCGGGCGAGGCCGCGGCGCCGGGACGGCGCCGCACGGGGCGCCGGCCGCAGGCCACTGCCCGCAGCGAGTGCTAGCATCGAAGGTTGCCGATGAGCGTCCAGCAACAGGAACAACCGGTCCGCGAAGTGTCGATCGAGGCGATGCGCGATGCGCGCCTGGTTGCGCGCCAGGACCTGGTCGTCGTCGAGGAGCCGCTCGAGATTCGAGTGGCGGAGTCCGGCGATACGGGGCCCGGCACTTCCATGTCCATCACCATGCGCACCCCGGGCCAGGACATCGAGCTCGCGGTTGGCTTCCTGCACGGTGAAGGCATCGTGCGTGCGCGCGAGGACATCGCCGACAGCCGCATCTGCGGCCCGGTGGGCAATGTCGTGCGAATCCAGCTCTCCGAAGGCGCCGCCTTCGATGCGGGACGTCTGCAGCGCAATTTCTACACGACCTCGAGCTGCGGCGTCTGCGGCAACACCTCGCTCGCTGCGGTCGAGCGCATGATGCGCTCCCCGAGCGTGGACGGGGCCCTGACCGTGTCGGCCGCGCTGATCGAATCCCTGTCGGACCGCGCGCGCGCGGGCCAGGAAGTATTCCGCGAAACGGGCGGCCTGCACGCGTCCTGCCTGTTCGACGCGAACGGCCAGCTGCTCGACATCCGCGAGGACGTCGGCCGGCACAACGCGCTCGACAAGCTGGTCGGCGCGCGGCTGCTCGCGGGCGAGCTGCCGCTTTCGCAGTGCGTGCTGTTCCTGTCCGGGCGTGCGAGCTTCGAACTGCTGCAGAAGGCCGCAGCCGCGGGCATCCCCGTAGTCGCCGCAGTTGGCGCGCCCTCCTCGCTCGCCATCGATCTCGCGCAGCGCACGGGCATCCTGCTGGTCGGCTTCCTGCGCGGGCATTCGTTCAATGTCTATGCCCATCGCGAGCGCCTGCAATGAGCGCAGCCGCATCCCCAGCCGGAACGGCCGACGAGCAGCGGATCCTCGCGATCGTGGCCCAGCACCGTCACAAGGACGGGCCGCTGATCGAGGTGCTGCACGCGGTGCAGGCCGACTTCGGCTGCATCCCGCCAGGATCCGTGCCCGTCATTGCGCGCGCGCTCAATCTCTCGCGTGCGGAAGTCCACGGCGTCGTCACGTTCTACCATTACTTCCGCAGCACGCCGCCGGGCCGGCGCGTAGTCCGGATCTGCCGCGCGGAGTCCTGCCAGGCCGCCGGCGGCCGGGCGCTCGAGCGTCACGCGACCAGCCGCCTGGGCGTCGGCTTCGGCGCCACGACGCCGGACGGCCGGGTCACGCTCGAGTCCGTGTACTGCCTCGGGCTCTGCGCCTGCTCGCCCGCGGTCATGATCAATGAGGACGTTTACGGGCGAGTCACGCCGGAGCGCCTCGATGCGCTGCTCGACGCGCCGGCGCAGGTGAAGTTATGAGCGTCACGGTCTGGGTGCCGCGCGACGCCGGCGCGCTGGCGCTTGGCGCGGAAGCGACCGCGAACAAGCTGCTCGCGGAGGCGCGCGCTGCGGGAGTCGATGTTCGGCTGCGCCGCAACGGATCACGCGGGCTCTACTGGCTCGAGCCGATGGTGGAAGTCGAATGCGCGGAGGGGCGCATCGCCTACGGCCCCGTGACCGAGCGCGACGTGCCAGATCTCGTCGCGAAGGGCCTGCTGAAAGGCGCCGCGCACGCGCTGCGCCTCGGCGCGATCGAGGAGCATCCCTGGCTCGCGTCGCAGCAGCGCCTGACTTTCTTGCGCGTGGGCCGCATCGATCCGCTCGACCTCGAGGCCTACCGCGCGTCAGGCGGCTACCAGGGACTCGCGCGCGCACTCGAGCTCGGTCCCGAGGCGACGGTCAACGAGGTGCTGGAGTCGGGACTGCGCGGCCGCGGCGGTGCGGCCTTCCCGACCGGTATCAAGTGGCAGACCGTGCTGCGCCAACCGCCCGGCCAGAAGTACGTCACCTGCAACGCCGACGAGGGCGACTCGGGTACCTACTCCGACCGGATGCTGATGGAGGGCGACCCCTTCTCGCTCATCGAAGGCATGACGATCGCGGGCTTCGCGGTCGGCGCGACCCGCGGCTTCATCTATCTGCGCGTCGAATACCCGCACGCTCATGCAGTCCTCAATGCCGCGATCGCGACCGCGCGCGCGGCGGGCCTGCTCGGTTCCGACATACTCGGCAGCGGCAAGAGCTTCGACCTGGAAGTGCGCCTCGGCGCCGGCGCCTACATCTGCGGCGAAGAGACCTCGATGCTCGAGAGTCTCGAGGGCCGCCGCGGCGAGATCCGCGTGCGCCCGCCGCTGCCCGCCGAGAAGGGTCTCTTCGGCGCGCCCACGATCGTCAACAACGTCATCACGCTCGCGACCGTGCCGACGATCCTCGCGAACGGCGCGTCCACGTACCAGGAGTACGGGCAGGCGAAGTCCCGCGGCACGCTGCCGCTGCAACTGGCCGGCAACATCCGCCGCGCCGGCCTCGTCGAGCGCGCCTTCGGCCTCACCGTGCGCGAGCTGCTCGAGGACTACGGCGGCGGCTCGCAGAGCGGGCGGCCGATCCGCGCCGTGCAGATCGGCGGGCCGCTGGGCGCCTACCTGCCGGCCTCGCAGTTCGACACGCCGCTCGAGTACGAGTCGCTGTCAGGCATTGGCGCGCTGCTCGGCCACGGGGGCGTGGTCGCATTCGACGATACGGTCGACATGCTCGAAATGGCGCGTTACGCCATGGAGTTCTGCGCCCACGAGTCCTGCGGCAAGTGCACGCCCTGCCGGATCGGCTCGGTTCGCGGGGCCGAAGCCCTGGCCGCCGTAGGACGGGGCGAAGACCGTGACCGTCAAATTGCCCTGGTCGAGGAGCTCTGCGATACCATGTTGAATGCGTCCCTGTGCGGCCTCGGGGGCATGACCCCCTTTCCCGTGCAGAGCGCCATGAAGCACTTCCCGGAAGACTTCAGGCCGCGGACGCAAGGAGGCTAGGTGTACTCCATCGACCATCGCGACCTCGGCACGCCGGCCGTCAAGTCGGCGGACTCGGTCACGCTCGAGATCGACGGCGCGACCGTGACCGTTCCCGCGGGAACCTCGATCATGCGGGCCGCTGCGCTCGCTGACACCCAGATCCCGAAACTGTGCGCCACGGATTCGCTGAAGTCCTTCGGCTCCTGCCGCCTGTGCCTGGTCGAGATCGAGGGGCGCAAGGGCTTCCCGGCCTCCTGCACGACGACCGTCGCGCCCGGCATGAAAGTCCGCACGCGCTCGCCGCGCATCGACCAGCTGCGCCGCTCTGTCGTCGAGCTCTACGTCTCCGATCACCCGCTCGACTGCGACGACTGCCCGGCGAACGGCCACTGCGAGCTGCAGGACGCGGCCGAAGTCACGGGCGTCACCCATTCCCGCTGGGCGCCGGGCAAGACCCAGCGCGGCATCGCACCGGACGTCAGCAACCCCTACTTCGACTTCAACCCGGACCTGTGCATCGTCTGCTCGCGCTGCGTGCGCGCCTGCGACGAGATCCAGGGCACGCTCGCCCTCACGATCGAGGGCCGCGGCTTCGGCTCGCGGGTTTCTGCGAGCGAGCACCAGCCGTTCCTCGCTTCCGAGTGCGTGTCCTGCGGCGCTTGCGTCGAGGCCTGTCCCACCGCGGCGCTTTCCGAGAAGTCGCTGGCGGCGCTCGGCGCGCCCGAGCGCGCGGTCTCGACCACGTGCGGCTATTGCGGCGTCGGCTGCTCGCTGAAGGCCGAGGTCAAGCAGGAAA
This sequence comes from uncultured Gammaproteobacteria bacterium, assembly GCA_963817195.1. GTDB lineage: Bacteria > Pseudomonadota > Gammaproteobacteria > Steroidobacterales > Steroidobacteraceae > SCUD01. The sequence continues at coordinate 440,404 of CAWFNJ010000008.1, read as the reverse complement.
CAGTGGTGCGCATGGTGCCGAACCGCGCCGGCACGGCCAACCAGGGACACGCCTGCATCAAGGGCCGCTTCGCCTACGGCTATGCGACCCACAAGGATCGCGTGACCAAGCCCATGATCCGCGCGCGGATCACGGACCCGTGGCGCGAAGTGAGCTGGGAAGAGGCCTTCGAGTACACCGCGCGCGAATTTCGCCGTATCCAGCAGAAGTACGGCCGGAACTCGGTGGGCGGCATCACCTCCTCGCGCTGTTCCAACGAGGAAACCTACCTGGTCCAGAAGCTGGTGCGCGCAGCGCTCCTGACCAACAACGTCGACACTTGCGCGCGCGTCTGCCATTCGCCGACCGGCTACGGCCTCAAGCACACGCTCGGCGAGTCCGCGGGCACCCAGGCTTTCACCTCGGTGCAGAAGGCCGACGTCGTGGTCATGATCGGCGCGAACCCGACCGACGGCCACCCGGTGTTCGCCTCCCAGCTCAAGCGCCGCCTGCGCCAGGGCGCGAAACTGGTCGTCATCGACCCGCGCGCGATCGACCTCGTGAGGACGCCGCACATCGAGGCCGCCCAGCACCTTCAACTCCGCCCGGGCACCAACGTCGCCGTCATCAATGCGATGGCGCACGTCATCGTCGCGGAAGGGCTCACGAAGGACGATTACGCGCTGGCGCGCTGCGAGGTCGATTCCTACCGCCAGTGGAAGGAATTCATCGGCGATCCGCGCCATGCGCCGGAGGCGACCGAGGCGATCACTGGCGTGCCCGCCGCACGCATCCGCGAGGCCGCGCGCCTCTACGCCGCCGGCCCCAACAGCGCGATCTACTATGGCCTCGGCGTCACCGAGCACAGCCAGGGCACGACCATGGTCATGGGCATCGCGAACCTCGCGATGGCGACCGGCAACCTCGGTCGCGAGGGAGTGGGCGTGAACCCGCTGCGCGGCCAGAACAACGTGCAGGGCGCCTGCGACATGGGCTCGTTCCCGCACGAGCTGCCGGGCTACCGGCACGTGTCGGATGCCATCACGCGCGGCCAGTTCGAGGCAGCCTGGCAGGTGTCGATCGGCGACGAGCCCGGCCTTCGCATTCCGAACATGTTCGAGGCGGCGCTCGACGGCAGCTTCCGCGCGCTCTACATCCAGGGCGAGGACTTTGCCCAGTCGGACCCGAACACGAGCCATGTCGCCGCCGCGCTTTCCGCGATGGAATGCGTGGTCGTGCAGGACCTGTTCCTGGTCGAGACGGCCCGCTACGCCCACGTGTTCCTGCCGGGCTCGTCCTTCCTCGAGAAGGACGGCACGTTCACGAACGCCGAGCGGCGCATCTCGCGGGTCCGCAAGGTCATGGAGCCGCTCGCCGAGCTCGCGGACTGGGAAGTCACCATGCGCCTCGCGCAGGCGCTTGGCTACCCGATGCACTACTCGCATCCGTCCGAGATCATGGACGAGATCGCGCGCCTGACTCCGACCTTCACCGGCGTCAGCTACGAGAAGCTCGACCGGCTCGGCAGCATCCAGTGGCCCTGCAACGAGAAGGCGCCCGAGGGTACGCTGACCATGCACGTCGACAGCTTCGTGCGCGGCAAGGGCAAGTTCTACCGCACCGAGTACGTCGCGACCGCGGAGCGCTCGACCAGCCGCTACCCGCTGCTGCTCACCACCGGCCGCGTGCTGTACCAGTACAACGTCGGCACGCAGACGCGCCGCACGAAGAACCTCGCGTTCAACAAGGAAGACCTGCTGGAGATGCACCCGGACGACGCCGAGGCCCGCGGCATCAAGGACGGCGACCTGGTCGGCGTCGCGAGCCGCGCCGGCGAGATCGTCGTGCGCGCCGCGCTGACCAAGCGCATCGCCCGCGGCGTCGTCTACACCACCTTCCACTTCCCGGAATCCGGGGTCAACCTGGTCACCACCGAGAACTCGGACTGGGCCACCAACTGCCCCGAGTACAAGGTGACCGCGGTCGAAGTCGCGAAGGTCACGCAGCCGGATGCCTGGCGGGAGCGCGTGGCCGCGATGCGCAGCGCCCGTAAGGGCGCGTCCGTGCACGCGAGCTGAGGGCAAGGGCGCGATGAACGTCCAGCGCCTGGTCGCCATGGCCAACGACATCTCGAACTTCTTCGGCTCGGACCCCGATCCGGCCGCCGCGGCCGAGCAGGTCGCCGGCCACATGAAGAAGTTCTGGGAGCCTCGCATGCGCGAGGAGCTGCGTCGTTACGTGAGCACCGGTGGCGAAGGCATGTCCTCGATCGCAATCCAGGCCGTGAAGAAACTCGCATAGCCGATCCGCGCACTGCGCCGACGGGCCCCCTTCGCTCGCGCCGCCGGAACTTACGCGCTCGCTCCGGTGGCCCGCCCGGCTTGTGCGTGCGTCGACTGCTTCGGGAGCCAGCGGAGGCGGCGGCGCGGCCCGCCACGCGCGAGGTGGCGGGGTCTCGCGAGCAAACTCGTAAGTTCCGGCGGAGTTTGCGAGCGAGAACCCCGCCGGATCCCGCGCGTGGCGGGCCGAACCGCTTACGCGCCCCGGATCTCGAAGCAGTGATGGATCCGCGCGTCCCGCTCGAAGTCGCGCGGGATCGTGGCGCGTGAAATGTCCTTGACGGACAGCCCCGTGAGCGCTTCCACGTCCAGCTTGAACTTGCGGAAGTTGGTCGAGAACAGCAGCAGGCCGCCCGGCGCCAGCAGCTTCAGCGTTGCGCCGATCAGGTCCACGTGGTCGCGCTGCACGTCGAACTCGCGGTCCATGCGCTTGGAGTTCGAAAAGGTCGGCGGGTCGAGGAAGATGAGGTCGTAGCGCTCCGCTCGCGGCTCGGCGAGCCAGGCGATGCAGTCTTCCTGGACGAACCCGTGCGCACCAGCGAGCCCGTTGACGGCCATGTTGCGCTTCGCCCACTCGACGTAGGTGCGCGACATGTCGACGCTGGTCGTGGCCTTCGCCCCGCCCGCAGCCGCGTACACGGTCGCGGCGCCCGTGTAGCAGAAGAGGTTGAGGAAGCGACCGCCTTTCGCGAGTTCGCGCAGGCGAGCACGCGTCTTGCGATGGTCGAGAAACAGACCCGTGTCGAGGTAGTCGGTGAAATTCACCAGGAATTTGAGCCCGCCCTCCTCCACGATCACCCGCTCGTCCACTTCGGCAATCGCCTCGTACTGCGACTTGCCCTTCTGCGGCCGGCGCGTGCGCCAGTAGATCGCGTCCGTCGCCAGGCCCGTCACCTCGGGCAGCACCGAGATCGCCTCTTCGCGCCGCGCTTTCGCCCTTGTGCGATCCACCGTCGCGGGCGGCGCGTATTCCTGCACGTAGAGCCAGCGTCCCGCGGTCCCGGCCGGATCGGACTGGTACAGGTCGATCGCGAACGCGTATTCGGGCATGTCCGCGTCGTAGATGCGAAAGCACGACACCTGCTCCCGCTTCGCCCAGGCTGCGAGCCTGTCGAGATTCTTCCTCAGGCGGTTCGCGAACATCTGCGCGCCGGGCCGCGCGCGCGCGGCCTCGGCATCGATCGGCGGCGGCCGGCCCGGCTCGCGCGCCAGCACGAATTCCGAGGGCTCGATCGCGAACCGGAGCAGCCGGCACTCGATCGGCCCGTTCATCAACGTGTGCGTGCGGCGCGCGTTGATGCCGAGTTCGCGTCCGAGCGCAGGATTGCCCGTGAACACCGCGGCTTCCCAGCCTCGGTAATCCGCGCGCAGTCGCTCGCCGAGCAGCGCATACAGCCCGCGCAGTTCGTCGGCTTCGCCGATGCGTTCGCCGTAGGGCGGGTTCACGGCGAACAGGCCCGACGGCGCCGGCGCGGCCGGGAGCTTGGCGAGTTCGCAGCGCTGGAAGAACAGCCGCTTGTCGAGTCCCGCGCGTGCTGCGTTCGCTTCCGCGTCGCGGATGGAGACCGGATCCCGGTCGAATCCGCGGATCCGCCCCGGCGTCAGGAGTGCCACCTGTCGGCGCGCCTCGGCGGCAGCGCGCAGCGCCGCCCAGGCGTCAGCGTCGTGCTGCTTCCAGCGCTCGAATCCGAAGCCCGCGCGCGAGAGTCCGGGCGCGATGTCTGCGGCGATCAGCGCCGCCTCGATGGGCAGTGTCCCGGAACCGCACATCGGGTCGACGAACGAGCCGCCCGCTGCCGCGATCACGGGCCAGCCGGAACGGGTCAGGATCGCCGCGGCAAGGTTTTCCTTGAGCGGCGCCGCGCCCTGCCCGCCGCGGTAGCCGCGCCGGTGCAGGCTCTCGCCGGAGAGATCGATTGCGATTGTGACGGCGCCGCGCGCCGCGTGCGCGTTGATGCGCAAGGTGGGCGACGCGCGGTCGACCGAGGGTCGCTCGCCGGTGCGCTCGCGGAACTGGTCGACGATCGCGTCCTTGACGCGCTGCGCGCCGAACTGCGTGTGCGTGATGCCCGGCACTGCGCCGGAGAAATCGACGATGAGCGTACCCGAGGCGTCCATGTGCGCTGCCCAGTCGATTTCGCGTACCCCGTCGTAAAGCGCCTGCGCGTCGGCGACGGAAAAACGCGCCACCTGCCACAGCACGCGCATGCCGATGCGCGACTCGAGGCAGGCACGATAGGCGGATATGAGCTCACCCTCGCAGGCGACGCCGCCCAGCACTTCGCGCGCGTCCTCGATGCCGAGCGCGGCGAGCTCGGCGGCCAGCAGGTCCGCCGTTGCCGCCGCCGCCGTCACGAAGAAGGGCGCGCGCATCAGCAATCGCCCGGCTGCACCAGCTCGGCGCCGCGGATCGGTCGATCGAGGAAGCCGGTCAGGATGCGATACAGGTCGAGGTCGAATGGCTCGCCCGCGTAGCACCAGCGGTCGAACACGTGCGTCTCTTCGACGCCGCGCCAGTCGCGCTCGCGCACGCCGATGGGGCCGGGAAACGGCCACTCGCGCCGCTTGAGGCCGGCAAGTGCAAGCCGCGCGCGCACCAAGTGCAGCGGCGGCGGCTCCTTCCCGACGCAGACGCCGCGGCAGCGGCCGAGCTGGAAGCCGACGCAGGAGCCCTCGCCCCGCTCGAGCCCGAGCCACTTCGCGCACAGCTCGTGCTCGCGCAGCAGCCCCTCCAGCGCGCGTTCGCCGTCCAGCGGCCTGCGGAACAAGCCGTAGCTCGCGCCCGGATCGTCGAGCGTATCCAGCGCCTCGATGGACGCGAGCGGCATCGCGCTGTCCTCGCGCAGCCGGATCGCCCACAGCGCATCCGCGTCTGCGGAGCCTGCGGTTGAACTCGGGCCGGCGCGACCGGAGGAGCCGCGCCTCGGTGACCACCGCGCTGAACTCGCCCGCCGTCTCGATCCACTCGATGCGCCGCACGCGCTCGGTGAGCTGCCGCTCGAGCTTTCCATGCGGCTCCGCGAATTGGGCCGGCACGCGGCTCGCGAGGTTCTTCGCCTTGCCGACGTACAGCAGCGCATCCTCCTCGCCGTAAGAACGGTAGACGCCCGGACCCTCGGGCAGATCGTCGGCGAGCCCGGCGACGAGATGCGGCGGCAGGCTGCGACGTGCCGGTCAGGTGCTTCACGTCGGCCGCGAGCTTGCGGCTGCGGCAGCTCGCGCGCGCATTTTGCACGAGAAATCCGCGAACACCCGCGCGTCGCCGAGTGCGCGGTGGCGTGCGCTCGCAGCGAGGCCGTGGCGGGCCATCACCGCATCGAGATTGTGGCGCGGATCCTCGGGCGTGCAGCCGCCGCGAGAGCCGACGGTGCACAGCACCGGCGCGGGAAGCGCCGCCCGAGGCGGCGAAACTCGCTGCGCAGGAACGAGTAGTCGAAACGCGCGTTGTGCGCCACGAACAGCCGTCCCTCGAGCCGCGCGGCGACCGTCGCCGCAACGTCGGCGAAGCGCGGTGCGTCGGCGACCATTGCCTCGGTGATGCCGGTGAACTGCTCGATCGCGTAGGGGATACGGACACCCGGGATTCACCAGGCGAGTCCACTCCTCGACGATCTCGCCGTCTTCGACCAGGACGATGCCGCCTCCGATGACACGGTCGTGCCCCGCATGCCCGCCCGTGGTTTCGAGGTCCACGAAGGCGATGCGGCCCGCGAGCGCGTCCTCAGCCGCGGCCACCGTCCAGCTTCAGCAGCGGGCCGTAGAGGTCCGGCCGCCGGTCGCGGAACACGCCCCAGGAATGTCGGTAGCGCCGCGATCTGCTTCGAGATCGAACGTTGCGGTAATCACCTGCTCGCTGTGGTCGTCGGCCTGCGCGACTGACCGCGCCCGTGTGGTCGGCGATGAAGGAATGAGCCGTAGAACGTGATCGAGAGCTTTCTCGCCCTGTTCCGTGCCGATGCGATTCGAGGCGACCAGCGGCATGACGTTCGCGGCAGCATGACCCTGCATGGTGCGCTGCCAGTGGTAGCGCGAGTCGAGCGACGGGTCCTGCGGTTCCGAGCCGATCGCGGTCGGATACAGCAGGATGTCCGCGCCCAGCAGCGCCATCGCACGCGCCGACTCCGGGAACCACTGGTCCCAGCAGACCGCGACGCCCGCCGTGCCGAAGCGCGTCGGCCAGACCTTGAAGCCGGTGTCGCCCGGCGAGAAATAGTACTTCTCGTGGTAGCCCGGGCTCTCCGGGATGTGCGACTTGCGGTAGACGCCCAGATCGAGCCGTCGGCGTCGACCATGACGAGGCTGTTGAAATAGGCGTTCTGCGCGCGCTCGAAAACCGACAGCGGCAGCACGACCTTCAGCTCTTGCGCGCACCTTCGACAGGCGCTGGATGGCGGTGTTCTCCGCGATCGGCACCGCGAGCTCGAAGTGCTTCGCGAGGTGGTCCTTGCAGAAGTACGGCGCCTCGAACAGCTCCTGGATCAGGATGATGTTGGCGCCCTGCTTCGCGGCCTCGCGGATCAGTCGCTCCGCGTTCGCGATGTTCGCCTCGCGGTCCCAGCCGCAGGCCATCTGCGTCGCGGCCACGGTTACCTTCATGACAGGTCGATCCAGGTGGTCTTCAGCTCGGTGTACTTGTCCATCGCGTGCAGCGACTTGTCGCGGCCGTTGCCGGACTGCTTGAAGCCGCCGAACGGCACGGTGATGTCGTCGGCGTCGTAGCAGTTGACGTACACCGTGCCAGCGCGCAGGCGCCTGGCGACGCGGTGCGCGGTCGTGATGTCGCGGCTCCATACCGCCGCCGTGAGGCCGTAGCTCACGTCGTTCGCGATCCTGACCGCCTCCTCGACGTCGCTGAAGGTGATGGTCGAGAGCACCGGCCCGAAAATTTCCTCGCGCGCGATCTTCATGGCCGGCTTCACGTCGGCGAACACCGTCGGCTCTACGAAGTACCCGCCGCTCTCCCGCAGCGCGCGCTTGCCGCCCAGGCGCACCTCGGCGCCCTCCTCCTTGCCGGACTCGATATAGCCCATCACGGCGTTGAGCTGCACCTGGTCCACGATCGCGCCGAGCCGCGTCTTCGGGTCTAGCGGATCGCCGGGCGCCATGGTCTTGCCGATCTCGACGATCTTGTCGAGCATCGCGTCCTTGACGGACTCGTGCACCACCAGGCGCGAGGCTGCCGAGCACATCTCCCCCTGGTTGAAGAAGATGCCGTACGCTGCCGCGGTTGCCGCGCGCTCGACGTCCGCGACGTCGCCCAGCACCACGTTCGGCGCCTTGCCGCCGCACTCGAGCCAGACGCGCTTCATGTTGGACTTGCCGGAATACTCCAGCATGCGCTTGCCGGTGCGCGTCGAGCCGGTGAACGCCACGCAGTCGACGTCCATGTGCATCGCGAGCGACTCGCCCGCGGTGGCGCCGAAGCCCGGCACGACGTTCAGCACGCCCTCCGGCAGGCCCGCCTCGAGCGCGAGTTCGGCGATACGCAGCGCGGTGAGCGGCGATTTCTCGGAGGGCTTCAGCACCACCGAGTTGCCAGTCGCGAGCGCCGGGCCGAGCTTCCAGGAGGCCATCACCAGCGGAAAGTTCCACGGCACGATCGCGCCGACCACCCCCACTGATTCGCGCGTGATGAGGGCGAGCGTCTCGTGCCCTGTCGGCGCGACCTCGTCGTACACCTTGTCGATCGCCTCGGCGTACCACGCGATGCAGTTCGCGGCCGCCGGGACGTCGATCTTCATCGAGTCCGAGATGGGCTTGCCCATGTCCATCGTCTCGGTGAGCGCGAGCTCCTCGCGGTGCTTGCGGATCAGCTCCGCGAAGCGAAGCAGCACCTTCTTGCGCGCGGCGGGCGCGCGCCGCGACCAGGCGCCGCCCTCGAAAGCCTTGCGCGCGCTCGCGACCGCGGCGTCCACGTCCGGCGCGCCGCAGGAGGCGACCTTCGCGATCACCTCCCCGTTCGCCGGGTTCACGCAGTCGAAGGTGGCGCCGGAGACGGCCGGCACGTACTTGCCGTTGATGAAGGCTTCGGTCCGCGGCTTGAGCGCCTTCGCGAGCTCGCGCCAGTCAACGGCTTTCTGCTCCCGGGTCACGGGCGTCTCCTCACAGCGTCGGGGGGCTCGAGGCGCTGATGATCTCACAGCGCTCGCGCCCGCGATTGCGGAAGCGGTGCGGCACGGCGCTCGCGAAATAGTAGGCGTCCCCGGGGCCCAGCAACCGGGTCTGGGCACCGATCGTCACCTCGACCTTGCCTGCGACGACCACGCCCCCTTCCTCGCCCACGTGCCGCAGCATGTCGGAGCCGGTGTCGGCGCCCGGCTGGTAAGTTTCGCGCAGGATGGCGAGCCGCCGGCCGGGGCGGTGGGCGGCCACCAGGCACAACGACACTGCGCCTTCGCCGAGCTCCAGCAGCTCTTCCTTGCCGTAGAACACCTGGGTAGTGCCGGCAGGGTCCATGGTGAAGAATTCGGCGAGCGCCATCGGCAGCCCGTCGAGCACTTTCTTGAGCGAGGCGACCGAGGGACTCACGCGCCCCTGCTCGATCAGGGAAATCATGCCGTTGGTGACCCCGGCGCGCTTGGCGAGCTCGCGCTGGGACAGTCCGTGCATCTGCCGCACGGCCTTCAATCTGACAGCGACTTCGTTCGCCATGCTTGCCCCGTTTTGTCTATGATATTAAACACGAACCTCGGTAATATCGCGTTTCCGTCCTAAAAGTGTCAATTATCATGAGCGCAGTTCCAAAGCCCGACATCGTTCCCGCCGATCTCGAAGCCTTCTGGATGCCGTTCACGGCAAACCGGCAGTTCAAGTCGAACCCGCGCCTGCTCGCGCGCGCCGAAGGCCTCTACTACTGGACCCCGGAAGGCCGACAGGTGATCGACGCCGCGTCCGGCCTCTGGTGCGTCAACGCCGGCCACGGCCGCAAGGAAATCACCGACGCGGTCGCCCGGCAGATCGCGGTGATGGACTACGCGCCGCCCTTCCAGATGGGACATCCCATCGCGTTTGAGTTTGCGAGCAGCCTCGCCGAGATCGCGCCCAAGGGCCTCGACCGCGTGTTCTTCACGAACTCCGGCTCGGAGTCGGTCGACACCGCGCTCAAGATCGCGATCGCGTATCACCGCGTGCGTGGCGAAGGCGCGCGCTGCCGCCTGATCGGCCGCGAGCGCGGCTACCACGGCGTCGGCTTCGGCGGCATCTCGGTTGGCGGGATGGTCAACAACCGCAAGTACTTCGGGATGATGCTCCCGGGCGTCGACCACCTGCGCCACACGCACGATCCCGCGCGCAACGCCTTTTCGAAGGGCCTGCCGGAATACGGTGCGGAGTTTGCCGACGACCTGGAGCGACTGGTCGCGCTGCACGACGCTTCGACCATCGCTGCGGTGATTGTCGAGCCGATCGCGGGCTCGACCGGTGTGCTGCTGCCGCCCAAAGGTTACCTGAAGCGCCTGCGCGAGCTGTGCACGAAGCTCGGCATCCTGCTGATCTTCGACGAGGTCATCACCGGTTTCGGCCGCACCGGTTCGGCCTTCGCGGCCCAGGAGTTCGACGTTGTCCCGGACCTCATGACCTGCGCCAAGGGCCTCACTAACGGCGCCGTGCCGATGGGCGCGGTGTTTGCGAAGCGCGAGATCCACGACACCTTCATGGCAGGACCGGCAAGCGCGATCGAGCTGTTCCACGGCTACACCTATTCGGCGCACCCAATCGCCTGCGCGGCGGGCCTCGCGACGCAGAAGATCTACCGTGGGGAGCGCCTGTTCGAGCGCGTGAAGGCGATCGCGCCCTACTGGTCGGACGCCGTGCATGCGTTGAAAGGGCACAAGAATGTCGTGGACCTGCGCGCCTACGGCCTGGTCGCCGGCATTGAGCTTAGCCCCCGCGAGGGCGCGCCGGGCGCGCGCGGCTACGACGCGCTGGTCGCGGCCTTCAATGCCGGGCTCCTGATCCGGATCACCGGGGATACGCTCGCGTTGTCGCCGCCGTTCATAATCGAGCGCAAGGACGTCGACCGGATCTTCGATACTCTTGTAACAATAATCGACCGCTTGGACTGATCCCGCGCGGGCGGGTATCCTCGTCGTCGGGGATGCACGGCTGTTGTTAGCCGTGTCGAGGGGGGATGCAGCATGAAAAGCCTGAACAAGGCCGCGCTCGGCGTGGCCGTCGCCACCGTACTGTCCGGTCCGCTGGCAGCCATCGCACAGGAAGAGGCGGCGCCGGCGCCGGAAGCCGCCACCGAGCCCGCACCGGAGGTGGTCGGCCTCGAGGAAGTCGTGATCACGGCGCAAAAGCGCCAGCAGTCGCTCCAGGACGTGCCGCTGTCCGTGTCCGCCTTCACCGCCGAGATGCTGAGCGACGGGCGCATGGCGGACATCCGCGCGATCGTCGACTTCACGCCAGGCTTCAGCGGCAACACCGCGGACGGCTTCACCGACGCGCTCTCGATGCGCGGCATCTCGACCAACGACTTCGGCATCGGCGGCGACCCCTCGGTCGCCATGTTCGAGGACGGGATCTGGTCGGGCCGAACCGGTGGCGTCATGACCTCGATGTTCGACGTCCAGCGCGTCGAGGTCGTCAAGGGGCCGCAGGGCACGCTCTTCGGCCGCAACTCGATCGCCGGTGCCGTCAGCGTCATTACCAACAAGCCGGACAGCACGTTCGGCGCAAGCGCGGAGCTCTCGCTCGCCGACCACGGGGAGGTCGAGGTCAACGGCATGGTCAACATCCCGCTCAGCGACGAGTGGGCCATGCGCGCCGCCGGTTACCTGCTCGAAAACGACGGCTTCCTCACCAACCTCGCCGGCGGCGAGGACCTCGGCTTCCACGAGGTCAGCGCCGGCCGCGTGTCGCTGCGCCACAGCGGCGAGTCGCTGGACGCGACGCTGATACTGGCCTACGAGGACCGCAAGCAGGACCCGTCCGTGTACTGGGTGCCGGCCGCGGGACTCGACGAGGAAGAGGTGAACACCGACCTCGCCAACGACGGCATCAACGAGTCCGACGTTTTCGAGGGGCGAATCCTGCTCGACTGGTCGCTCGCGAGCGACTACACGGTCGCATCGCTGACCGGCTACAAGAAGTTCAACTTCCACTACCTCGAGGACTACGACGGCGGCCCCGAGCGGGTGAACGACTACCGCCAGGTCAACGAGGTCGAGTACTGGAGCCAGGAGCTCCGGCTCAACTCCCCGGCCGACGGCAAGGTCACCTGGTTTGCCGGCGCGAGCGTGTACGAGGAGAAGATCGACGGCCTGTTCGACTACCTCTACGACGAGGATGCGCTGTGCCGCGCCCTCAGCATCACCGAGGCGCCGGACTTCGAACGGGCCGGTCGCGGGCTGCGACGACCCGAACTTCGAGGCCTACTTGGGATGACGACATCGACCCCGCCGACATCCTCGAGGACAAGGCGGAGCGCAGCCTCGTGGACGTCACCAGCCGCGGCTGGGCGGTGTACGGCGACTTCACCTGGGCGATCAGCGACCGGCTGGACCTGACCGCCGGCGCGCGCTACACCTTCGACGAGAAGGAGATGGAGAGCCGGATCCTCGACTCGGGCGGCGCGCTCGGCAACAACTTCAACTTCGAGTTCTTCACCAACGGCACCGTCAGCGACAAGGCCGACTGGAGCGACTTCACGCCTCGCGTCGCGCTCGACTACGACGTCAGCGACGACGTGTCGCTGTATGGAACGGTCTCGATGGGCTACAAGTCGGGCGGCTTCGCGACCTTCGGCTACGACCTGCACGGCCAGGACATCAACGACGACGGCTCGGCGCCGGACGGCACGACGCCGCTCGAGTTCGACCCCGAGCAGGTGGACAGCTACGAGATCGGCGCCAAGACGCGCCTGCTCGGCAACACGCTGCAGGCGAACGTCTCGCTGTTCCTGTACGACTACACCGACCTGCAACTCGTGTATTTCGACCAGGGCTCCTCGCAGGTCGCCAACGTGGGCGAGGCGCGGGGCCAGGGCCTCGAGCTCGACCTGCGCTGGGTGCCGAACGAACACTGGGACGCGAGCGTCGGCCTGTCGCTGCTCGACACCGAGATCACGGACGCGACCGACATCATCGATGTCGGAGGCCTGCGAGGACTGCGGCGGCAACAACCTGCCGTTCGCCCCGGAAGTGAGCGCCTCGACGATCCTCACCTACCGCACGCCGATCGCCTCGGGTGAGGGCTTCTTCACGACCGAGTACATCTACCGCTCCAAGATGTACGGCGGCCCGGACAACCTGCCGGACGCCACGGTCGATTCCTGGAACGAGTTCAACTTCCGCCTCGGCTACCGCAGCGCCTCCACCTGGTACGCGACGCTCTGGGTCGAGAACGCCTTCGACGAGCTGTATTTCGAGCGCGGCTGGGAGAACGCCGACAGCGACAACCAGTTCGGCTACGGGCTCTTCAACGAGCTGGTGTGGCCGTCGCGACCGCGGACGGTCGGCGTGACCTTCGGGATGGAGTGGTAACGGCGCTCAGGAACCGGGCTTCGCCGCCTCGAAGATGGCGTAGCGCTTGCGGGCCGGCTCGATTGACTCCCAGGTGCCCTTGAAGCCCGCGGGGATGACCCAGGCGTCCCCGGCGTTGAACTGCCAGCGCTTGCCTTCCTCGGAGGTGAGCGTCACGCGGCCCTCGAGCAGGTGGCAGAACTCGTGCTCGGTGTACTCGACCTTCCACTTGCCGACGTTGCTCGACCAGGTCCCGGCGAAGAACTGCCCGCTGGGGTCGCTGAAGTAGTTCTTCGCCAGCGTCTTGGGCTCGCCCTTGACCACTTTCTCGGCGGCCACCGCCGATTCCTCGCCCTTCATGCTGCGCCGGAAGTCCACGATCGCGTGGTGTCGCCATGGCCCTGCTCCAGTACTCGTATTTTCCGGATTGTAATCTCTGGCACGACCCGGCGATCGGGCGTAGGATAGATTCATGGGCAACCGACTCCCGCCAATCGTCGGAAACTGGTATTCGCACCGCGACAAGGGCGCGATGTTCCAGGTGGTTGCGCTCGATGAAGTCGCGGGCACGGTCGAGATCCAGGAATTCGACGGCGGCCTCGACGAGCTCGACCTCGACGAGTGGCGCACGCTCCTGGTCGACAGCGCGGCGCAGCCCGAGGACTGGGGCGGGCCGCTCGACGACGTGGAGCCCGACGAATTCGGTTACACGGACATGGCCGGGGACGAGGACAAGGCGCCTTCAATCGAAGACGCCACCACGACCTGGGAGCAGATCGTCGAAGACGACGACTTCGACGAGCCCATCCACTGACGGGAGAGAGTCTTGGCCAGCAACGAGTCACTGGTTGCCCGGCGCCAGGCTGCCGTCGCGCGCGGCGTGTCCATGGTCCACCCGGTCTTCATCGAGCGCGCCGAGAACGCGCTCCTGTGGGATGGCGAAGGCCGGCGCTACGTCGATTTCGCCGGTGGGATCGGGGTGCTGAACACCGGCCACCGCCACCGTCGCGTGATGGAGGCGGTGCGCGCACAGCTCGAAAAGTTCACCCACACCTGTTTCCAGATCACGCCCTATGAATCCTACGTCGCCGTCTGCGAGAAGCTGAACGCACTCGCACCCGGCAAGGGCCCGAACAAGACGGTGCTGATGTCGACCGGCGCCGAGGCGGTCGAAAACGCCGTGAAGATCGCGCGCGCGGCAACCGGCCGCCCGGCGGTCATCGCCTTCTCGGGCGGCTTCCACGGCCGCACGATCATGGCCCTCGCGCTCACCGGCAAAGTGGATCCATATAAATCCGGCTTCGGCCCCTACCCGGCCGAGGTGTACCACGCGCCGTTCCCGAACGCGCTGCACGGCGTGTCGGTGGACGACTCGCTGCGGGCGCTCGCCCAGATCTTCAAGTGTGACGTCGCGGCGGACCGCGTCGCCGCCATCATCGTCGAGCCCGTGCAGGGCGAAGGCGGCTTCTACGTCGCGCCGAAGGAGTTCATGGTCCGGTTGCGCGAGCTGTGCGACCGGCACGGAATCCTCCTGGTCGCGGACGAGATCCAGAGCGGCGCCGGCCGCACGGGCCGCATGTTCGCGATGGAGCACTACGGCGTTGCGGCGGACCTCTACACGCTCGCGAAGTCCGTCGCGGGCGGGTTCCCGCTCTCGGCCGTGGTCGGGCGCGCGGACGTCATGGACGCCTGCGGGCCCGGCGGGCTCGGCGGCACCTACGCAGGCAACCCGGTCGCCTGCGCGGCCGCGCTCGGCGTGCTGCAGGCATTCGAGGAAGAGCGGATCTTCGAGCGCGCCGACCAGCTCGGCGAACGCATCGGCAAGGCGCTCGACGCGCTCGCGGCCCGCCACGTCGAGATCGTCGAGGTGCGAGGGCTCGGCGCGATGATCGCCTTCGAGCTTGCGGAGGGCGGTGATCCGCAGCGCCCGGCCGCGGACCTCACGAAAAAGCTGACCGGCCGCGCCCGCGAGCTTGGGCTCATCCTGCTGTCCTGCGGGATCTACGGCAACGTGGTGCGCATCCTCGTGCCGATCACCGCGGAGGATGCCGTGGTCGACGAGGGCATCGCGATCCTCGCCCAGGCCGCCTCGGAACTCCTCACCGACGCCAACGCCACCGTGCCGCGGCTGCGCCCCGCACGCTAGCCGCGGACGATGCGCCGATTGCGCCGAGGCCGGCTCGCGCTGCTGGCCGCGATCCTCGGCCAGGCGGCGGCCTGTGGTGGCGAGCCGCCGGCGGACCGCGTATTCCTGAACGGTGCCGTCTACACCGTGGACTCGCGCCGAAGCCGCGCCGAGGCCGTCGCGGTGCGCGACGGCCGCATCATCCGCGTGGGCAGCAACGACGACGTGCGCGGCCTGGTCGGCAGCGGGACCGAGGTCACTGAGCTCGCGGGCGCCATGCTGCTGCCGGGTTTCCACGACTCGCACATCCACATCCTGATCGGCGTCGCGACCGCGGACGACTGCGACTTGCTGCGCCTCGAGTCGCAGGAAGCGGTGCAGGCGCGGCTGCGCGAGTGCCAGTCGCTTCCCGGCTACGGTCCCGAGCGCTGGGTGCTCGGCGGCGGCTGGTCCGAGTGGCTGTGGCCGGATGCCAACCCGGGCAAGGCGCAGCTCGACGCCCTCTTCCCGGACCGGCCCGTGTACCTCGAGTCCAGCTTCGGCCACGCGGCCTGGGTAAACAGCCGCGCGCTCGCGCTGGCGGGCGTCGACCGCCGCACCAAGGATCCGCCGGACGGCGTCATCGAGCGCGATGCCGCGACCAGGGAACCGAGCGGGACGCTGCGCGACGCGGCCATGCTGCTCGTCAAGAAGGAGCTGCCGCAGCAGACGCTGGAGCAGCGGCTCGGGTCGGTGCGCGCCGGCATCGACCTCGCGCACAGCGTCGGCATCACGGCCGTGATCGAGCCCGGGCTCGACGCCGAGCTGATCGCGCCGGTCATCGCGCTCGCCGACGCAGGCGAGCTTTCCCTGCGCGTGCGCGCCTCGCTCTCGCCGATCAGCCTGGCAGCCGGGCGCCTTCGACGACGGCGTATTCCCATTCCTCGAGGGCCGCGGGCGCTGGCGGCGGCCGAACCTCGACGTGGACTCGGTCAAGATCTACATGGACGGCGTGATCGAGTACGGCACCGGCGCGTTGCTCGAGCCCTACGCGAAGGCCGGTTACGGACTCGGCCCGCGCTTCTACACGCAGGAGCAGGTGAACCGTTACTTCACGCGCTTCGACGCGATGGGACTGCAGATCCACGTCCATGCGATCGGCGACGCGGGAATCCGCATGGCGCTCGACGGCTTCGAGGCCATGCGCAAGGCGAACGGGAAGAGCGACAACCGGCACCACATCGTGCACCTGCAGCTCATCCACGAGGCCGACCGCCCGCGCTTCGCCGAGCTCGGTATCACGGCAACCTTCCAGCCGCTGTGGGCCTACCCGGATCCCGCGGCGCTCGAGCTCGACATCCCGATGCTCGGCGAGAAGCGCACCCAGGAGATGTACCCGATCGGGAGCCTTGCGAGGAGCGGTGCGCGCATCGCGGCGGGCAGCGACTATTTCGTCACCGACCTCAATCCGCTGCACGCGATCGAGGCGGCCGTCACCCGCCAGGATCCCTACACCAACGCCGGCCCGGTGCTGAACGCCGGCGAGCGGGTCGACCTCGACACGATGATCGCCGCCTACACCGTCCAGGGCGCCTGGCTGATGGGCCTCGAGCAGCAGCAGGGCTCGATCGAAGTGGGCAAGCGAGCGGATTTCGTCGTGCTCGACCGCGACCTGTTCGCGGGGCCGGCCTCCGCGATCAACGAGGCGAAGGTGCTGATGACCGTATTCGACGGACGCACGGTCCATGCGGCCGATGCGGCGAAGTAGTCGGCGTCTGACCCGGCGCTTGGGCGGCGAGCGATAGTCTCCGGGGCGCAGTCCGACTATGAAGGGCCATCACAGCCTACCAGGAGTCCACCCCATGATTATCCGCCCACATTGCAGGAATACCGCCATGGCGATTGCGGCCGGCAGCAGCCTGCTCTTCGCGGGCCTCGCCGTGGCCGGCGGAGACAAGTTGCAGATGATGGACACGAACAAGGACGGGATGATTTCGTCGGCCGAACACTCGGCCGGCGCCCGCCAGATGTTCGTCAAGATGGACGCGAATGGCGACGGCAGCGTCACCGCCACGGAAATGGACGCCGCTTACGGTCAGGTCGAAGCCGGGCGAACAGTCAGCCCCGCAGATGTCCTCGGCGGAGAAGATCCGCGCCATCGACGGCAACAAGGACGGCGCGATCACGGCCGTCGAGCACGAGACCGCGTCGCGCGACAAGTTCGCCAAGATGGACACGAACCGGGACGGCAACCTGACCGCCGCCGAGCTGCAGGCCGGCCACGCCGAGATGACGGGCGAACGCACGAACTGACGGCCACCGCCCTCTGAACCGAGGTCCCCCGCGCGGCAATGCGCGCGCGGGGACCGCTTGTTCAGGCCGCCGCCTTCCTGGCGGCGATGTAAGAGTCGACCAGCTCCTCGAGGATGGGGAGCGAAACCGCGCCGTTCTTGAGCATCACGTCGTGGAAGTCGCGGATGTCGAACTTCGCGCCGAGCTCGCGCTTCGCCCGCTCGCGCAGCTCGAGGATCTTGAGCATGCCGATCTTGTACGAGAGCGCCTGGCCGGGGTTGTCGATGTAGCGCTCGACTTCCTTGGCGGCCTCGTCGCGCTTCATCGGATTGTTCGCGAGCATGAACTCGATCATCTGCTCGCGAGTCCACTTCTTCGAGTGGGCGCCGGTGTCCACGACCAGCCGTGCGGCGCGCAGCATCTCGTTCTGCAGGCGGCCGAAGTCCTGCATCGGGTCCGTGAACCGGCCCTCTTCCTTGGCGAGGCGCTCGGCGTACAGGCCCCAGCCCTCGACGTAGGAGCCGAAGTAGGCAAACTTCTGGAAGGTCGGCACGCCTTCCAGTTCCTGCTGGATGGCGATCTGGAAGTGATGGCCCGGCGCGCCTTCGTGATAGGCGACCGTCTCCATCTCGTGCTTCTGCTTGCCGGCCATGTCCTTCAGGTTCACGTAGTAGATGCCCGGCCGGCTGCCGTCCGGCGTCGGCTGGTTGTAGAACGCGATCGGCGCGGTGTCCTGGCGCCATTCCTCGACGCGCCGGACCTCGAGCGGCGCCTTCGGCAGCACGTTGAAGTACTTGCCGACGTCCGCGTAGATCGAGTCGATGTAGGCCTTCGACTGGTCGAGGTAAGCCTGCCGCCCGGCGTCCGTGTTGGGATAGAAGTTCGACGGGTTGGTGCGCAGGTACTCGAAGAACGCCGGCAGGTCGCCCTTAAAGCCGATCTTCGCCATGATCGCCTGCATCTCCTTGCGGATGCGCGCGACCTCGTCGAGGCCGATCTGGTGGATCTGCGCAGCCGTGAGCTCGGGCTCGGTGGTCCAGAACTCGATCCGCGACTTGTAGTAGGCCTCGCCGTCCGGCAGCACCCAGACGCCGTGCGCGCCGGGAGACTTCGAGCGCAGCGCCTCGATCGCGCCGATCATCGCCGTGACGCCCCGCTTCATCGGGCCCTGCATCGCCGCGATGCCGGCGTCGAGCAGCCGCTTCTTCTCGGCCTCCGGAATCTCCAGCTTCTCCACCTTGCCGCGGAAGTCGGCGAGGATGGCCGAGTCGGTGCCGCTCGAGTCGAATGGCGCGCCGCTGATCACGTTGCGCGCGTCCGCAATCACCGGGTCGAACGAGAACGAGGTCGGCACGATGCCGCGCTCGGCCGCCTCGTTGATGCCGTCGATGACCTGGCTGTAGGCATGCTCGAACCCGTTGAGCCGCGAGATGTAGGCCTCGGCGTCGGCGACGTCGTCGATGCGGTGGACGTTCTGCATGAACGTGACCAGCGAGGTCGCGGGATTCGCCTGGGTCTGGAAGACATAGCCGTGGAAGCGCCAGGGAAAGGTGTCGATGGCAGACTTCTGCTGTTCCTCGAAGATCCGGTAGCTGACCTGCATCGGCTCGGACAGCTTCTTGTAGTCGAACTCCGTGCGCAGCCGCTCGAGGTCCTGCCGCGTGAGCTGGTCCTGGCGCTTTGCCTCCTGGTCCGAGAAGTCGTTCCACTTGCCGTAGTCCGGGCCCTTCATGCCGAGCTGGGACTGGAAGATCGGGCTGTCCTTCAGGCCGCGCTGGAACACCTCCTCGAAGAACGCGGCGATCCGCGCGTCCTCGGTCGCGGGCGCCGCGGCGGGCGTTTCCTGGGCCATGGCCGGCGCCCCGGCGAGCACCGTCATCACGAGGCCGCAGGCAATCGCGGCAATCCGTCGGGTCAGGGCGGTCATGCAGATCTCCTGGGTGAAATCGGGAGCCAAGCTACTGCGCGCCCGGGCTCGGGCGCAGCGCCTTCCGTCGCGTGCAACCGGCGATTCGTCTCAACGCAAAGTCCGGACGCAGGCCGGACAGCTGCGGCGGACAGCAATAAATGGTGGCTAGGGAGAGAATCGAACTCTCGACCCCGGGGTTATGAATCCCGTGCTCTAACCAGCTGAGCTACCTAGCCACGCGGCGGGAAGGTACCTCGGGGAGGCGCGATTGTCGGGACGCGGTCGGTAGCTGTCAAGAAAATGCGCCCGGGCCGCCCGCGGCGGCCCGGGCGCACCGTCCGGTTACGGCGGGCAGCTGCCCTTCTCGCGGCAGAACCCGTCGGGGTTGATCGAATTGAGGAAGCGCTCGCCCCAGATGTGCTGGAAGACCACGGTGCGGAAGTCCAGCTCGCCGCGGCGGTTATACGGATCGGACCCGCTTGCGGTCGCCGGAATTGCCGCCTTGAAGTCGCTGACGTACTTGGCGGCCAGGCCGCAGATCCACGTCTGGTAGGAGCTCAGTCGGAGTAGAAAGGCCGAGTTGACGCAGAGATTGACCTTGAAATCGGCGATCGACCAGAGCGACGCAAGCTTCTTGCACGCCGCGCTCGAGAGCGGCGCGACGCCGCCGGCGGGCGCCGGGTCGGCCTGCTTGCAGGCGTACTGCGAGCGCACTTCGCCGATGTCCTTCCACAGCGACTGCACGAGCCGCGCGAACACCGCGTCGTTGTCGACCGTGACTTTGGCCTTGTAGCTCTTGACCGTCGGTCCGTAGGTGTCCGGCGCGACCTCGAGGTTGATCGAATACAGCGACAGGCGGGAACCGGCGACCTTCGTGGGGTTCTGGCAGCCGACGTTCACCGGCGTGTCCCCGTAGCGGCCGCCGACGCCCTTCGCCAGCTCCGATACGGTCGTGATCACGTCCCAGGCGAGCAGGTTGCCGGGAATCACCTCGCAGCCGAGTTCGTCGCCGGTCAGCACCGAAACGTCTATCAGGCCCCCGAACACGTCGCTGAACACCACGCCCGTTTCGGTCTTGAAGAAGTAGCCGTCGATGCGGAAGTCATTGCCCGACTGGCCGCGCCACCGCGGCCCGACGTACAGCGGCGGCAGGCCGTCCGGCGGCGTGCCGCTCGAGTCGAACAGCGAGGTGACCTCGACCGGCAGCAGCGGCGTGACGTTAAGCAGCTGCGCGGCGGGCTTCAGCTTGTCGGCGCCATAGGGATCGAGCGTCTTGATGACGCCGAGGTCGATCAGGATCGCGCGCGCCTCGTCGTCGCTCCCGTCCGAGTCGCCGGCCGGCGGCAGCAGGGCCAGGCAGGCGTTCGGCACGTAGCGGCAATCGGGCAGCTGCACCGGGATCACGAGCGTCTCGGTGGTCCCGCCCGGGTTCGGCGGCCTGAACCGAATTGAGGCTGAAGCCCACCGTGCCGTTGACCGTCGCGACCGGACAGCCCTCTCGCCCGCGCAGTCCTCGAGGTCGACGATCTTGAGCGCGGCCACGTCGATGAAGCCGAGCGCGTAGTCCGAATCGTTCGTCCCGCCGCCGTACCCGGATAGGGTGTGCCGCCCGGAATCGCCCGGAACTCGAGCTGGTTCACGGCGCCGGGAAATGGGTCGGTGATGATGAAGCAGCCGGTGCCGCTCGCCTTCGTGGCTGCCGCACTTGGTGACCGTCCCGGGGCCTGTCCAGTCGGCCTGGGCGTCGTCGGCGTTGTTGCGCACGGACAGCGTGTACGTTGTGCCGTCCGCGGTCACCGAGGCCTTCTCAGCCTTGTCGCCGAACTCGGGGCCGTTGTAGAGGAACAGGACCTTGATCGCGACGACCGAGCGCGGCTGGCCGAAGTCGACGTGCAGGATCTCGTCGATGTCGATCTCGGCGCCCGCCGCGCCGCCGCTCACGCCGAAGCCGGTGGCACCGTTGCCCGACTTCTTGGCGAGCACGCCGCCGGTCGCCGAGAGGCTGGCGCCGTTGACCACGCACGCCGACTTGCCGAAACATCCGGCCGCCTGGAGTGCGGCCGTGTCGATCGAGTTCGGATCGGGTGTACCGGTCGCGCCCGCCACGGACGCACCCATCAGGCCAACGGTCGCAAGCACCGCGCGCACCATCGTCTGTCGCGACATGACTGTTCCCCTCACCCCGTTATTTTCGTCAGGCGCTAGAGACTACACACTCCCGCCGGCGGGCGCATGGCATTGAGCGAATCGCAGGCCGTCGCCGACGGCGCGTTATGTGAAGCAATCAGTCCGGGCGGGCGTACTTTGCGGCTTCTTCCGGTTTGCCCCAGGCCGAGTAGAGCTCCGCCAGCCGCGCGCGGCCGCGCTCCGGCAGGTCGGCGATGGGCGACCCCGCGAGGGCGGGCAGGCTCGCGAGCAGGAGCTTCTCGGCTTCCGGGTAGCGGCGCGAGCCCGGTGAGCGCCGCGCCCTGCACGTTCTTCGCCATCGCGATCAGCCAGTGGTCGGCCGGCAGCTTGGGCTCCAGGATCCGCAGCGACTCGCCCGAAACCTCGAGTGCCTCCGTGAACTGCTGGCGCGCGACGAAGAGCGTCGCCTGCACCGTCAGGGTGCTGGCGATCTGCGGGTGGTCGGCGCCGAGGGCCTTGCGGCGGATCGCGAGCGCCTCGTCGAGCAGCGCCGCCGCCTCGTCGTATTCGCCCGCCGTGGTGAGCCAGTACGCGAGGCTCGTGCCGGCGCCCGCCACGTCGGGATGCCCGGGCCCGAGCTCCTTGCGGCTCATCTCGATGGACTCGCGCATCATCCGGATCGCCTCCCGGCGATCGCCTTTCGCGTACAGCACGAACGCCAGGTTGCTCATGCCGACCGCGATCTCCGCGTGGCTGTCGCCGAGCAGCTTGCGGTTCATCTCGAGCGACTCGCGATACGCCTTCTCCGCGCCGCGATAGTCGCCGCGCGTCTCGAGGACGAATGCGAGGTTGTTGAGGCCCGCGGCCAGCTCCGGATGGGCGTCGCCGAGGAGCTTGCGCTTGACGTACAGCGACTCGCGGTAGAGCGTCTCGGCCTCGTCGAACTTGCCGAGCCCCTGCAGCGCCCAGGCGAGGTTGTTCATCGCCTCGGCCAGGTCCGGATGCAGGCCGGCGTGCAGCTCGCGCTGCTGCTCCAGTGCCTGGCGCAGGTAGATCTCCGCCTGCCTGAAATCGCCGCGCTCGCCGAAGTTGACGCCGAGGTCGCCGAGGCTCTGGGCGACCTCTTCGTGCTCCTCGCCGTAGAGGCGTCGCGCGGATGCGCAGCGCCTCCTCGATCAGCGGCTGTCCCTTGTCGTACTCGGCGGTGAACGACATGACGTCGGCGAGTGCGCTCAGCGTGTTGGCGACGTCGGCCGGTGTGCTGCCCGAGCGCCGTGCGCTGAATGGCGAGCGCATCCTCGCAGCCGTTTCGCGCCTCCTCGTAGTCTCCATTCGAGCATCAGCGCTTCGCCGAGGTGGCCGAGGGTCCGGGCGATCTCGGCTGACGTGTCTCCGGAAAGTGCCCTGCGCTTCCTGAGCGACTGGCGCATCAGCGGAATCGCAGTCGGGTAGAGCCCGAGACCCGTGTAGATGGTCCCCATCGTGTCCATCAGCGTCGCCTGGATCGCGGGCTGGTCGGCGAGCTCGGTCTCGATGCGGGCAGCGCCCTTGTCGAGGATCTCGCGCGCGGTGATCGTGCTGCCGACGCCCTCGCTGGGATCGTAAATCCTGAACAGGTCGACGAGGAAGCCGGTGACCTGGCGCGCGGTCTTGGCCTCTTCTCGGCGAGCGTCCTCTGGTCGCACCGCCTCGTTGCGGGCGATCCAGGCCGTGGCCGCGAGCACCACCGCGATCACCATGCCGACGAAGGAAGCGGACCCGAGCACGAGCAGGCGGCGGTAGCGGCGGCTGACCTCGCGCCGTCGCAGGTCGTCGAAGCCGATGCCGAGCATGCCGGCGAGCAGCTTGAGGAGCGCGGTGGCCGGGCGGTCCTTGCCGGGCCGCACGTCCGCCGCGATCGGCTCGCCACGCTCGTCGGTCAGCTCGCCGTCCGCGCCCAACCTCCGGATCAGCGCGGGCGGGAAGCACTCGAGTTCGGCTGCGAACGCCGGGTTGCGCGGTCGCGCCGGGCTCGCCGTCCACGATCAGGCAGAAGATGCGGTGCTCGCGGCCGAGCCGCTTGAAGGCGAGGATTTCCTCGTTGACCCAGCGCGACTTCGCGGCCATCGGCGAGCAGATGACGATCTGGCAGGCCGACTGCTCGAGCGCCGCGACCAGCGTCGCGCCGAGGTTGGTCGCGGTCGCGAGCTCGTCGCGGTCGCGGAATACGGGCGCGAAGCGGGCCGGGACCGGGCCGAACTCGGTCTGCATTCCGACCAGGCGGCGCGGCAAGCGATAGGTCTCGAGCTTCCGGTGCAGCCACCGCGCCCATTTCTCGTCGCTGTGGCTGTAGCTGACGAACGCGCGGTACTTGAACGGACTGTTCATGGACGGCGCCTCAGGGCGACTCGCCGAAGCTCCTGAGCGAGTGCCACTCGATCACTTCCTGCAGCAGCACGCGCTCGGTCTTCAGCACGATGTGCTCGAGGCTGTTCCAGGTCAGGCAGGCGGCGACCTCGGCCCGATTGGACGTGAGCAGCGCGCGCATCTCCTGGTAGCGCGCCACCCGGCGTTGCAGGTCGTTGATCGAGATGATCGAGATCAGCGAGGCCGCCACGACCGGCAGCGAGATCTGCAGGAACACGAATGCCGTCGCCTCCATCCACTCGGGGACCGCGATGCCGAGCGTGCGGGTCACCGCGTAGCTCGCCACGCACACGACGGCGAGCGTCGTGGCGACCCAGAATCCCGCCATCAGCCGCCGGTAGGCTGGCAGCGCCTTGTTCACCTGCCGGTTGAAGTAGGCGATCTGGTCGTCGATTCGCGTCGCGAGGTAGATCGGCTTGAACTCCTCGATCGGCAAATTGCGCGTGGCGGTCGAGCGGGTGTGCAGCACGTAGAGCGCCCGCGTCAGGCGCCGCGCGCCCACCAGGTCCAGGTCCTGCAGCAACGGCGCCGCGCGGGGCAGCCCCCAGGTGGCCAGCGCCGAGCGGCAGAATTCCGCCGCCAGGCGGCAGCGCACCCAGCTGTGATGCGAGCGCAGGTGCCGGCGCAGCGCCAGTGCCGCCACCAGGCCGAAGGTGACGAACAGGAGCTTGGCCCAGGGCAGCGCGAGCATGTGCAGCGCATACGCGACGGTCGCGGTCGCGATCAGCGTCGCCATCACGTGCGACATGACGGTCGCGACGATCAGGCGCCGGAAGTGCGGGGCGCCCTGGGTCGCGTGATAGTCGCACTTCTGCTGGAAGCGCAGCACCGTTTCGGCGCCCCGAAGGGATTGACGCCGCCGGTGAGCGGCGCTTCCGGCAGCGCGTTCAGGTCCTGGAGGATGGCGTCGCCGGACTCGAGCTTGCCCCAGTTCTCGCGCGCCAACGCGCCGCGTTTCGGCGTCGATGATGAGGACCGGCTTGCCGATCGACTTGGCGTATTGCACGACCTGGCCGGTGCCGCCCTTGCCGCGCGCGTGGTTGCCGTCCCAGAACGCCATCAGCACGTCGGAGCCGTTGACCGTCTCGATGCCGCAGTCGAGGTAACCGTCTTCCCGATCGCCGTACTCGTGGATGACGCGCAGGTGATCGGCGGTGGCGAGCGTCCGCCTCGACGGCCGGCCATTCCTCCGGCGCAAAATCCCTGGCGAACTCCGCCCGCGGCAGCGGCAGGATGCCGTGCCAGGAGAGGCCTGCCGCCCGCGCCTCGCCGACGAACAGCTGGTCGCTGCCGCGCGCGATCGAGGACGAGCGCGATCCACTCGCCCGGTGCCTCGCCGACCAGGAATTGCAGGGCCGCGCGAATCGCGCGCGCCGCGCGCTGCCGGATCGGCGAGCTGCCGGTGGCCCGTGAAGCCGACGACGTTGAACAGCGGCAGCTTGCCGGCGGGGGCCTGAGGCGGCGGCGATGCTTCGGGTGCGGGCAACTGGGATTCCGGTGTGGGTCCGACTGCGAGGCTGCTAGCTTACCGGCAGCAAGCCCGCGATGGCATGAGCCCGCTCAGGTCGCTGCGGCCGGCTCCGACTGCGGCGCGGTTTCAGCGAGAACTCGCCGCTGGCGTTGAAGCGGTGCGAGCCCAGCTTGCCGCTCATCGAGTAGCGGATCTGCTCGGCCTGCGCCGCGTCCTTCATGCCGATGACCTGCCGCACCATGCGCAGCATCGAGACGGTGACGGGCACCTCGACCACCGCCTCGCTGAAGCCCGGGATCGTCCCGCCCGCGTCGCTGACGCCGGTCGCGAACTTCTTGTCCTGCACCTCGACCTTCACGAACGCGCCGTCGTAGCTGACCGGCGTCGAGTTCGGGTTCTGCACGCGCAGCTTGACGAGCAGCCTGAGTTCGAGGCCCTCGCCCTCCTCCTGCATCGGCTCGATGCCGGCGACCGCGACCTCGAGCGGATCCTTGCCGGCGAGCGACGCGCAGCCGGCCAGGGCCAGGACGACGACGAGGGACACGAGGATGTGGCGGATCATGTGCGCTCTCCCCGGGCCGATCGCGGCCCCGTCAGACGTTGAACCGGAAGTGGAAGACGTCGCCCTCGCGGACCTGGTATTCCTTGCCTTCGAGTCGAAGCTTGCCCGCCTCGCGCGCGCCGGCCTCGCCCCTGCAGGCGACGTAGTCGTCGTAAGCGATGGTCTCGGCGCGGATGAAGCCGCGCTCGAAATCGGTGTGGATGACGCCCGCAGCCTGCGGCGCCACGCTGCCTGTGCGCACGGTCCAGGCGCGCACCTCCTTCGGGCCCGCCGTGAAGAAGGTCAGCAGGCCAAGCAGCCGGTACCCGGCGCGGATGATGCGGTCGAGGCCGGCTTCCGCGAGGCCGAGGTCGGCGAGGAAGGCCGCGCGGTCGGCCTCGTCGAGCTCGGAGATCTCGGCTTCGATCGCCGCGCACACGGCGACGACGACGGCGCCCTCGGCCGCGGCCAGCTTCTCGAGCGCCGCGAGGCGCGGGTTGCCGGTGAAGCCGCCCTCGTCCACGTTGGCGACGTACATGACGGGCTTCGCGGTCAGCAGCGACAGCTCGCGCAGCCGCTCGCGCTCGAAGTCGTCGAGCGCCATCGCGCGCACCGGGTTGCCCTGCGTCGAGCCAGGCACGCATCTTCTTCAGCGACTCGCGCCAGCGGATTGCGTCCTTGTCCATCGCCTTGGCGGCCTTGTCGGCGCGCTGCGCGGCGCGCTCGACGGTATCGAGGTCGGCAAGCGCGAGCTCGGTGTTGATGGTCGCGACGTCGGAAGAGGGATCGACGCGGCCCGACACGTGCACGACGTCCGGGTCCTCGAAGCAGCGCACGACGTGCGCGATCGCGTCCACCTCGCGGATGTGAGCGAGGAACTTGTTGCCGAGCCCTTCGCCCTGCGAGGCGCCGGCGACCAGGCCCGCGATGTCCACGAACTCGACCGTGGTCGGGACGACCTTCTCGGGCTTCGCGATGTCAGCGAGCGCGGTCGAGGCGCGGGTCCGGCACCGGCACGATGCCGACGTTCGGGTCGATGGTGCAGAACGGATAGTTCTCGGCGGCGATACCGGCGCGCGTCAGCGCGTTGAACAGTGTCGACTTGCCGACGTTCGGCAGCCCGACGATTCCGCAGCGGATGCCCACTACTGCTCCGCCGCCGGCGGCGCCGTGTGCAGGCGGTTCATCATCTTCTCTGCGCCCTCGGTGAGCAGGCGCGGGAACTCGGCGACGGCGAGCTCGATAGCCTCGCGCATCAGCCGCTCGTCCACGGAGCCCGCGCGCTGCAGCACGTAGTCGATCACCTGATTACGCTCGCCCGGGTGGCCGATGCCGACGCGGATGCGCCAGAAATCCTCGCCGAGGTGCGCGATCACGTCCTTGAGCCCGTTGTGCCCGCCCGCGCCGCCCGCCTTCTTGAGGCGCGCGACGCCGACCGGCAGGTCGAGCTCGTCGTGCACCACGAGCACCTGGTCGGAAGGAATCTGGAAGTATTCGCAGAAGGCGCGCACGGACTGGCCGCTGCGGTTCATGAAGCCCATCGGCTTCACGAGCCACAGCGGCACGCCCGCGATCGTGACGCGGCCCGCCTCGGCGTTGTAGCGCCGCTCGGGCTTCAGCCGGCCTTCGTGCCGGCTCGCCAGCTCGTCGACGAACCAGAAGCCCGCGTTGTGGCGCGTGTCCTCGTGTTCGACGCCCGGGTTGCCGAGGCCGACGACCAGTTGCAGTGCGAAGTCCCGCCACACCTTACTTCTTGCCGTCGCCCTTCTTGGCGTCCTTGCCACCCTTCGCGGCACCTTTCGCGTCCGCGGCGGGCGCGGCAGCGCCGGCGGCGGGAGCGGGAGCGGCGGCCCCGGCGGCCGGTGCGGCGCCCGGTGCGCCGGCGACCGGCGCGGCGCCCGGTGCGGCAGCCGCGGCGGCGGCGGCCTCGTCGACGACCGGAGCTTCCTCCTCCTCGACGCGCGGCATGTGGATCGAGGCGACCGGGCCGTCGCGGCCCGCGAGCAGCTCGACGAGCTCGACGCCCTCCGGCAGCTTGAGTCCCGACAGCCTGACGACCTCGTTGATCCCGAGCCCGGAGACGTCGACCTCGACGAATTCCGGCAGGTCCTTCGGCAGGGACACGACTTCGACGTCGTTGCGCACGTGCGAGAGCACGCCGCCCTGCTCCTTGACGCCCTTGGCCTCGGCGCCGCCCTTGAAGTGCAGCGGCACCTGCATCTTGATCTTCTCGTCCTCCAGAACGCGCTGGAAGTCGACGTGGACGATCTGGTTCTTGTACGGGTGGCGCTGCACGTCCTTGAGCACCGCGGCCTGCTGCTGGCTGCCGACCTTGAGCGCGAGGATGGTCGAGTAGAAGCGCTCGTTGTCCATCAGCTGCGCGAGCCGGGTGTGGTCGACGACCAGCGAGCGCGCGTCGCGCTTGCCCCCGTAGAGGATCGCCGGGACCTTGCCGAGATGACGCAGGCGGCGGCTCGCACCCTTGCCCTGGTCTTCCCGGAACTCGGCGTTGAGTTCGAAGGAAATCTTCATGTTCATTGCTCCAGTTTTCAGTCTACGTACAGCGAACTGACGGATTCCTCGTCGCGAATCCGTCGCATCGTCTCCGCGAGCAGCTCTGCGACCGAGAGCACGCGGATACGCTTGCACTTCCTGGCGGCCTCGCCGAGCGGAATCGTGTCCGTCACGACCAGCTGGTCGAGCGCGGAGTTCTCGATCCGCTCCACCGCCTTGCCCGAGAGCACCGGGTGCGTGATGTAGGCGATCACGCGCTCCGCGCCCTCGTCCTTCAATGCCTGCGCCGCCTGGCAAAGCGTCCCCGCGGTGTCCACGAGGTCGTCCACCAGGATGCAGCTCCGTCCGCGCACGTCGCCGATGATGTTCATCACCTGCGACTCGTTGGCGCGCTGGCGGCGCTTGTCGATGATCGCGAGGTCCGCGTTGTCGAGCCGGCGCGCCAGCGCCCTCGCCCGCACCACGCCGCCGACGTCCGGCGACACCACGATCATCTTGTCGTACTTCTGCTTCCAGACTTCGCCGAGCAGCACCGGCGAGGCGTACACGTTGTCCACCGGCACGTCGAAGAAGCCCTGGATCTGGTCCGCGTGCAGGTCCACCGTCAGCACCCGGTTGACCCCCGCGCAGCCGATCATGTCCGCGACCAGCTTCGCCGTGATCGGCACGCGCATCGCGCGCTGCCGCCGGTCCTGGCGCGCGTAGCCGAGGTACGGGATCACCGCGGTGATCCGGCCCGCCGACGCGCGCTTGCAGGCGTCCGCCATGACGAGCAGTTCCATCAGGTGCTCGTTCGCCGGCGGGCAGGTCGACTGCACCAGGTAGACGTCCTTGCCGCGGACGTTCTCCATGATCTCGACCTGGATCTCGCCGTCGCTGAACCGCCCCACCATGGCGCGGCCGAGCGGCTGCATCAGGTGCCGCGCGATGTCCTGCGCGAGCACCGGGTTTGCATTGCCGGTGAACACCGCCATCGTGGACTGGTCCACGCGACTCTCCCTCGTGCCGCCGCCATCAGGCGCCGGCGATCATCTGGCTGGGGTGGAAGGATTCGAACCTTCGTATGACGGGATCAAAACCCGTTGCCTTACCACTTGGCGACACCCCAGTTTCAAACCTTCCCGCTCACGCGGGATCGCTCCGCCGCCAGGCGTTCCTGCAGGGGCGAACGGTCGAGCCCTCGGGCCACGAAACCGCGCCACCCCGGTGGCAGGCCCTCGAGGGCCGCTTGCGCCGACTCTCGATCGGCGAACGCCGCGAACACGCAACTGCCGGTGCCCGTCATCTGCGCCTTGCCCCGCTCGGCGAGCCAGGCGAGTGCCCGGCGCACCTCGGGACTGCGCCCGGTCACCACCGGCTCGCAATCGTTGCGACCACCTGCCTTCAGGAAGCCGCGAATTGTCGTCTCGGGGGTTTTCCTTGTCAATTCAGGAGCCTGAAACACCTCGGCCGTGGAGATGCCAATCCCGGGAAAGACGATGGCGAAGTGCCTTGCGGGCAGTTCCAGGGGGGTCAGCCGCTCCCCGACCCCTTCGCCCCAGGCGCTCTTGCCGTGGACGAAAAGCGGCACGTCCGCCCCGAGACTCAGGCCCATTTCCGCGAGCGCTTCGACGGGCAGGCGCAACCCCCAGATTTCATTGAGGGCGACGAGCGTGGTCGCAGCGTCCGAGCTGCCCCCGCCCAGGCCGCCCTGCACCGGGATGCGCTTCTCGAGCCGGATGTCGGCGCCCAACGGGCGGGCGGCCGCCGCCTGCAGCCGCCGCGCCGCAGCCAGGCACAGGTCCTCGTCCTCCGGCACCTCGGCGGGACCGGCGAGGCGCCGGATCTCGCCATCCGCGCGCGGCTCGAAGTGCAGCTGGTCGGCGAGATCGACCAGCTGGAAGGCGGTCTGGATCTCGTGGTAACCGTCGGCGCGGCGCCCGGTCACGTGCAGGAAGAGGTTGAGCTTCGCCGGCGCGGGCCAGGGCGCAGCAGTCACGGCGGCAGCCGCCAGTCCGAGGCGACGACCCGCAGGCGCAGTCCCTCAGTGGTCATTTCCATGCGCGCCGGCAAAGCCAGCGTCCCGACGGCATCGTAGCGGTCGTAGCGCACCTGCCAGCCCGACTGCGCGAGGCTCGCAAGGCGCCGGTCGTCGCCGAGCGTTTCCTCGGCCGGCAAGCCGGGCGCCGGCGCACCGATCACCCAGTAGCGCATCTGCGCAACCGGGAGCGCCTGGCGCGATCCGAAGTAGCGCTCGAACAGCCGCTCGGACTCGGCGGCCGCGAGCGGCTCGCCGTCGATCATGACCGCCGCCTCGCCGCCTTCGACCCGGATCTCGATGCCGTTGCCACCGATCGGCCCCGAGACCTCGATGTCGGCGCGCTCGCCGGCCTGCGCCCAGTGCAGGCCGCCGGAAAAACCGTCCTCGCCGGCCGCGACGGCAATGCGGCCTTCGAGCGTCCACGCCGCGAGCGATTGCAGTGCCTCTCGGCGCGCAGGCCAGTCGTCTTCGACCGCAGGCGGCGGCAGCGTCGTGCAGCCGGCCAGGAACACCAGGATCGCCGCAGCCGCGACGCGGGCGGTCACTGAGAGCGGCGCTCGATCGCGCGCTTGAGCGGCGGGCTGTCCGGATTGTCGACGAGCGCTTCGTCCCAGACCCGCTTCGCCTCCGCGGGCTGACCCATGCGCCAGAGCGTTTCGCCGAGATGCGCGGCAACTTCGGGATCCTCGGACAGGTCCCAGGCACGCTCGAGCCAGGTCCTGCCTTCCTCGAGCTGGCCGGACTGCACGAGCGCCCAGCCCATCGAGTCCTGGATCGCGTAGCTGTCGGGCTTTGCGGCGATCGCGCGCTCGATGAACTCCGCGCCTTCCGCGACGGATTTGGTGCGGTCCACCAGGGTGTAGCCGAGCGCATTGAGCGCCATCGGGTCGTTCGGCCGGCGCCCTGCGACCTCGCGCATGTCGGCAACCGCCTCCGGTACGCGATCGATGCGCTCGAGCAGGAAGCCGCGCGCGAGCAGGAGCCCGTCGTCCGGCAACAGCTCGAGCGCGCGATCGAGGAGCGCGATGGCCTCCTCGCCCTTGCCCTCCTCGACCAGGATCGCACCGACGCCCGAGACCACCTGCACCGCTTCCGCGGGCGAGGCGTCCTGGAAGTCGTCCAGCAGCATCTCCGCCAGCTCCGGCGAGCCCTGCTCGCGCAGCACGCGGAAAACGCGAAGCTGCGAGGCGATCGCGCGCGGGCCCGAATCGATGCCCTGGTACAGGCGCACGGCCTCGGCCTTGTTGCCACGCTCTTCCGCGAGTCGCGCCCTGAGCCAGCGCGCGCCCTGGGCTTGCTCGGGGTCGCGGTCCGCATCGAGCAGGAACCGGTCGGCCTCGTCGAGACGTCGCTCGTCGAGCGCAATCGACGCGAGCGCCAGCGACGCTTCCGCCGCCACCGGGCCGCCGTCGCGCCGCAGCGTCTCGAACAGCGCGACTGCTTCGTCACGGCGGTTCGCGCCGAGCAGCTGCCAGGCGTGGGAGAGGCGCATGAGCGGATCGCCGGCTTCCGCGAGACGCGCGGAAGCCTCGAGCGCATCGGCGCTCCGGCCCAGCGTCGCGAGCGCGCGCACGCGCGCGTATTCTGCCTGCGGCCAGTCCGGCTTGAGCGCAATCGCCCGCTCCAGCGATTCGAGCGCTTTCGCGCCGTGCTCGGCGCGCTGCCACAGCATGCCGGCGGCGAACTGCGCCTCCGGCAGCGACGCATCGCCCGCGGCGAGGCGATCCATCACGCGCGCGGCGCCGGTCGCGTTGTCCTCCGCCGACAGGATGCCGAGCAGCACCAGGTAGCCGCGCGCCCGGTCGGCGTAAGAGGTGTCGAGGAGCTTCGCGAACTGTTCCACTGCTGCGTCCTCGTCGTAGAGGCGCAGCAGCCCGGTCGCGAGGTAGCGCCGCGCGACCTCGTTGTCGGGCGCAATCTCCAGCCAGCGCCGCGCGGACTCGACCGCGCGCTCGAGCTGGAGGTTGTCCCATGCCGCGCGCGTCGCGCGCTCGGCGACTGCGGCGTCCGGGCTCTCGCGGGCGGCGCACGCGTAGCGGCGGGCGGCCTCCGGCCAGTCGCCGCGCCCGAGCGCCTGCTCGGCGCCGACCGACAGCGACCAGGCGTCGCCGCGCGGACAGCTCTCGCGGGCTGCGGCCGCGGGCATCGCCGCGAGCACAAGCAGCAAGGCCACTGAAAGTCGCGCTGAAACGTGCATCGCGTCACTATACCCGGCCAGGGCTTGCCCCGCGCTTGTGCTGCCGTGGACGTTACCCGACAATCCGACGGCCGATTCCCGCAGCCGGCCCATCATGTCCCTCCTCGTCCTCGGTCTGAATCACCGCACGGCGCCGATCGAAGTGCGCGAGCGCATCGTGTTCGACGCGGAGCGGCTGCCGCGCGCACTCGCGTCGCTGCGGGCGCTGCCGGGCATGGCGGAAGCGCTCATCGTCTCCACCTGCAACCGCACCGAGGTGTACGCCGTCGGCGGCTCCGCGGAGTCGGTGTCCGGCTGGCTGGTCGCCGAGTCGGGAGGCGACGCTGCGCTCGCCGAGTGCCTGTATCGCGTCGAGGGGCCGGACGCCGTGCGCCATGCGTTCGCGGTTGCTGCCGGGCTCGACTCGCTGATCCTCGGCGAGCCGCAGATCCTCGGGCAGCTCAAGGATGCCTACCGCGCCGCCCGGCAGGCGGGCACCGCGGGCAGCCAGCTCAACCGCCTGTTCCAGACCACGTTTGCGGTCGCGAAGCGCATTCGCACCGAGACCGCGATCGGGGCAGCCGCGGTTTCGGTCGCCTCGGCCGGCATCCGGCTCGCGCGGCGCGTGTTCGCGGGCTTCGACCGCCACACGGCGCTGCTGGTCGGCGCGGGCGAGATGATCGAGCTCTGTGCGCGTCACCTGCACGCCCAGGGCATCGGCCGCCTGATCATCGCCAACCGCAGCACCAGCCGGGCCGAGCGCATCGCCGAGGGGCTGCCCGCGTCGGTGATCCGCCTCGACGCGCTCGCCAGCCACCTGCCGCAGGCCGACATGGTCGTGTCCTCGACGGCGCGACCGGGCCACGTGATCGAGTTCGAAGACGTCGTGCGCGCGCTGGAGGAACGCCGCCACCGCCCGATGTTCATGCTCGACCTCGCGGTGCCGCGCGACATCGACCCGCGGGTCGCCGCGCTCGAGGACGTCTACCTGTACACGATCGACGACCTGCGCCAGGTCGTGGACGAGAAC
The DNA here is from genome assembly GCA_963817195.1 of uncultured Gammaproteobacteria bacterium. Lineage (GTDB taxonomy): Bacteria > Pseudomonadota > Gammaproteobacteria > Steroidobacterales > Steroidobacteraceae > SCUD01. The sequence continues at coordinate 407,033 of CAWFNJ010000008.1, read as the reverse complement.
GTGAAGGCTCGCGAGGCCGAGGCCACCGTTGCGCGCCGCCTGATCGAGTCTGACGTCACCGAATACATGGCGGGCCTCAAGGTGCGGGACGCAGCACCCGCGATCCGCGAGCTGCGCGGCCAGGCCGAGGCGGCGCGCGACGCCGCGCTCGCCGAGGCGCGGCGCCAGCTGGCCGCCGGCCAGCCGCCGCAGGCGGTGCTCGAGCAGCTCGCAACCACGCTCACGAACCGCCTCCTGCACGCGCCGTCAGCGGCGCTGCGCGAGGCCGCCGAAGCCGGCGACGCGACGCTCGCCGAGGCGGCGGCGCGGCTGTTCCGCACCGGGCGTGACGATTCATGAAGGAGGCGATCCGGACCCGCCTCGAGCGCGTCGCGGACCGGCGCGCGGAGCTCGAGCGCATGCTGTCCGACCCGGCGGTGCTCGGTAGTTCCAGCGCGCTTCCGCGAGCTGTCCATGGAATTCGCGCGCATCGATCCGATCGCGCGCAGCCTCGAGCGGCTCGCCGGCCGCGAGCGCGAGCTGGCGGCGGCGCGAGCGATGGCCGCGGACCCGGATGCGGGCCTGCGCGCGCTCGCCCAGCAGGAAATCGCCACGCTCGAGCAAGCGACGGCCGGCGACGAGGCCGAGCTCGAGCGCCTGCTCGTGCCGGCCGATCCGCTCGACGACCACAATGTGTTCCTCGAGGTCCGCGCCGCGGCGGGCGGCGACGAGGCCGCGATCTTCGCGGGTGACCTGTTCCGCATGTATGCCCGCTATGCCGAGCGCAGGGGCTGGAGCGTCGAGCTGCTGTCGGAGAGCCGCGGCGAGCACGGCGGCTACCGCGAGGTGATCAGCCGCATCGCGGGCCGCGGCGTGTTTGCCGCGCTCAAGTTCGAGTCCGGCACGCACCGCGTGCAGCGCGTGCCGGCGACCGAGTCGCAGGGCCGGATCCACACTTCGACCTGCACCGTAGCGGTGCTGCCCGAGATCGCGGAGGTCGAAAGCGTCGAGATCAACCCGGCGGAGCTGCGCATCGACACCTACCGCTCCTCCGGCGCCGGCGGCCAGCACGTGAACAAGACCGACTCCGCGGTGCGCATCACCCACCTGCCGACCGGCATCGTCGTCGAATGCCAGGACGAGCGCTCGCAGCACAAGAACCGTGCGCGGGCCATGTCGCTGCTGCGCGCGCGGCTGCTCGCGGCCGAGCGCGAGCGCCGGGCGACGGAGAAGGCCGAGAAGCGGCGCCTGCAGGTCGGCACCGGCGACCGCTCGGAGCGGATCCGCACCTACAACTTCCCGCAGGGAAGGCTCACCGACCATCGCATCGAGCTGACGCTCTACCGGCTGGACAGCATCGTCGACGGCGACCTCGACGAGGTCATCGAGTCGCTCGCGCGCGAGCACCAGGCGGAAGAGCTGGCCGCGCTCGAATGATCCGCGCCGCCGACGCGACTGCTGCGCTGCGCGAGCGGCTCGCCGTCGCGTCTCCGACCGCCCCGCTCGACGCCGAGCTCCTTGTCGCCCGGGTCCTCGGCCTCGGCCGCGCCGCGCTCGCCGCCGACCCCGGGCGCGCGCTCGCGCCCGAGGAGCTGCTGGCGCTCGAGTCGCTGGCGCGCCGGCGGCTCGCGGGCGAACCCGTCGCCTACCTGACCGGACGCCGCGAGTTCTGGTCGCTCGAGCTCGAGGTAACGCCCGATGTGCTGGTGCCCAGGCCCGAGACGGAGCTGCTCGTCGAGCGCCTGCTGGCCGCCATCGAGGGCACGCCGCAACCCGCGGTGCTCGACCTCGGCACTGGAAGCGGCGCCGTCGCGCTCGCAATCGCGGCGAGCCGCGGGGACGCCGCCGTGACGGCCACCGACTCGAGCGCAGCCGCGCTCGCGGTCGCGAAGCGCAACGCAGGCAGGCTCGGCCTGCCGAACCTGCGCTTCTTCCAGGGCGACTGGTACGCGCCGCTCGGCGCGGCCCGTTTCGATGCCATCGCCTCGAACCCGCCCTACGTCGCCGAGGGCGATCCCGCGCTCGCGAGCCTTGCGCACGAGCCGCGGCTCGCGCTGGTCGCGGGGCCGGACGGGCTCTCGGCGCTGGCGGCGGTGACGGCCGGCGCGGCGTCACGCCTGGTGCCGGGCGGGCGGCTCCTGCTCGAGCACGGTGCGGGACAGGGCGCGGCCGTGCGCGGGCTGCTCGCGTCGGCGGGACTCGGGGAGGTGCGGACCTGGCGCGACCTCGCCGGGCTCGACCGGGTGACCGGGGGCGTGCGCACGCGCGAGGAGTAGAATCGGCGCCCCCAACGGAGACAACGCGATGATCAAGTTCGAAACGTCCCTCGGCGACTTCACGGTCGAGCTCGACGAAAAGTCGGCGCCGATCTCGGCGAAGAACTTCCTGCGCTACGTGGACGAGGGATTCTTCGACGGGACGATCTTTCACCGCGTGATCCCGGGCTTCATGGTCCAGTGCGGCGGCTTCACGGACGACATGTCGCACAAGGCGGGCCACGCGCCGATCAGGAACGAAGCCGACAACGGGCTCAAGAACCAGCGCGGCACGCTCGCGATGGCGCGGACCAACGACCTGCACAGCGCCACGTCGCAGTTCTTCGTCAATCTCGTGGACAACGACTTCCTGAACCACAAGACCGGCAACTTCGGCTATGCGGTCTTCGGCCGCGTGACCGCGGGGCTGGACGTGATCGACAAGATCGCAAAGGTGAAGACCGGGCGGCGTCAAGGGCACGACGACGTGCCGGCCGAGGCGGTTGTCATCAAGTCCGCCCGGCGCGCCGGCGCCGCCTGACGCGTCTGCCGTGATGAGGCGTCGCTCGCCGGCGGCGCGCATCGCCCGCGTGCTGACGGGCGCGCTGCTCGCCGCCATGATCGCAAGCGTCGTGGCCGTCGTGGGCCTGAGGTGGCTGCCCGTTCCGTTCACCGCTTTCATGGCCGCGGAGCGCCTCGCCGCGCGCCCAGCCGGCGCGCCGCCGCTCGAACAGAAGCACGCCTGGGTGCCCTGGGAGCGCATTTCGCCCTACGCCGCCGTCGCGGTAGTCGCCGCCGAGGACCAGAAGTTCCTCGAGCACGACGGCTTTGACTTCGCGGCAATCGAGAAGGCGATGACCGACGCGCAGCGCGGCCGGCGGCTGCGCGGCGCGAGCACCATCAGCCAGCAGGTCGCCAAGAACCTGTTCCTGTGGTCCGGCCAGAGCTGGGTGCGCAAGGGCCTCGAGGCCTGGTTCACCGTCTGGATCGAGCTGGTCTGGCCGAAGCGGCGAATCCTCGAGGTCTACCTCAACAGCGCGCAGTTCGGCAGCGGGACCTGGGGCGTCGAGGCGGCGAGCCGCCGATATTTCGGCAAGGCCGCCGCGAGCCTCACGCGCCACGAGGCTGCACTGCTCGCCGCCGTGCTGCCTAGCCCTACCCGCTATCGCGTGGTGAATCCCGGTCCGTACGTCCGCCAGCGCCAGCAGTGGATCCTCGGGCAGATGAACCGCCTCGGACGGGACCGCGCTCCTCGACGGCCTGTAACCGGAAAACGGGAAGAGGAAGGGGACGGTCCCCTTTTCCTAAAGGGGACGGTCCCCTTTTCCGTCAGGCCTTCTTGAGCGCCTGCGCGAGCTGGTCGCGCATCGGCAGGTTGCGGATGCGGACACCGGTCGCCGCAAAGATCGCATTCGCGAGCGCAGGCGCTGCGGTCGGGATGCCCATCTCGCCGCAGCCCGCGGGATCCGCCGTCGATTCCACCACCCGCACCTCGATGTCGCGCGGCATCTGCGCCATAGGCGCGAGCGGGTAGTCGTTGAAGTTCGACTGCACGACGCGGCCGCCCTCGATCGAGATCTCGAGGTTCATCGCCGTGGACAGCCCGTCGATCGTGCCCCCCTGCATCTGCGCGGCGATGCCGAGCGGATTGATGGGGCGGCCGACGTCCACGGCGCAGACCACGCGCTCGAAGGTGATCGCGCCCTGCGGCGAGACCGATGCCTCGATCGCGTGCGCGGCGTAGCCGCCGAAGGTGAAGTGCGCGGCAAGCCCGATGCCGCGCCCGCGCGGGAGCTTGCGTCCCCAGCCAATGTCGGCGGCGACGCGCTCGAGCACGGCGCGCAGCCGGCCGGTGCTGAATTTCGGCCCGCCGTGCTGCTCGTAGTCGAGCTCGCGGTCGGGACCGAGCATCGCGAGGCGAAGCGCGAGCGGGTCCTGCCCCGTCGCGTGCGCCACTTCGTCGAGGAAGCTCTGCACCACGAACGCGTTCGCCGTATGCGCGGGCGCGCGCCAGTTGCCGCGCGGGATGCCGCTCTTGACGGCGTGCCATTCCAGCCGGTAATTCGGCACCAGGCGGGCCGGGAAGTCGTCCGGGTACAGCTCGGCCGTCCACAGTTCATCGGGATTCACGCCGGCCACGCGGTAGTATTTCGAAGCACTGGCGAGGCGATGCGTCCAACCGGTCACCTGCCTGCCCGCATCCAGCGTCGCGGCCAGCTCGTGGTGGCCGAATGGCCGGAAGAAATCGTGCTGCAGGTCGTCGCTGCGCGTCCACATCAGCTTGACCGGCCATCCGGTGGCCTTCGAGACGTACGCCGCTTCCGCGACGAAGTCGTTGGTGAGCCGCCGGCCGAAGCCGCCGCCCGCGCGCGTCATCTCCACGCTGATCGCGGAGCGCGGGATGCCGGTCACCGCATTCACCGCGCGCGAGGCGCCGCCCGGCTGCTGCAGGGCCGCGACCACGCGTGCGCGGTCTGCCATCACGTGCACGAAGGCGCAGGGAACCTCGAGCGTCGCGTGGCTCACGAACGGAATCCGGTAGCGGGCTTTCACGACCTCGGCAGCATCGCGCGTCGCGGCGTCGAAGTCGCCGTCGTTGCGAACCACCTGGCCGGTCGTCGCGAGCAGCGCGGCGCACTGCGCATCGAGCGATGCGCTCGACTCGGACGCGAAGGGGCCGCGCGTCCACTCGACCTTGAGGGCATTGCGGCCCTTTAGCGCGGACCAGGTGTCGTCGGCGACCACCGCCACCCCGGTCGCCAGGTTGGTCGCGATCGGCTCGCCCGGCTTCGGGCCCGGCACCACGATCACCGCGCGCACGCCCGGCACGGCACGCGCCGCGGTGTCGTCGACGCTCGCGATGCCGCCGTCAAAATACGGGCAGCGCAGCATCACTGCGACGCGCGCCTCGGGCTCCTGGACGTCGATGCCGTAGCGCGCACGGCCGGTGACGATGTCGGCAGCGTCCACCACGCGCCGCGGCTGGCCGATCACGCGGTACTCGGACGGCTGCTTGAGCGGCACGGCCTCGGCGGGGAGCGAAAGCTTTGCGGCCGCGGCCGCGAGCGCCGCGTAAGGCAGCCGCCGCCCATCCGGGTGCAGCGCATGCGAGGCCGCAGTTTTCACGTCTTCGGCCGGAATGTCCCACTCCGCCGCCGCCGCCTGCCGCATCAGCCAGCGGGCCTGGGCGCCGAACTGCCGGAGCTCCGCCCAGCCGTCCGGGACGCTCGTGCTCCCGCCCGCGCCCTGTGAACCGAAACGCCAGCGCGGCTCGGCGCCGCCAAAGTCGATCATCATCGGCATTTGCTCGACCGAGACCAGCGCCCAGTCGGCATCCAGCTCCTCGGCGAGGATCATGGGCAGCGATGTCTTGACGCCCTGGCCGATCTCGGCGCCGGTCGCGCCGATCACGACGCGGTTGTCCGGCTCGATGCGGATCAGGACGCCTAGCGGGTTTTCCGCGGGCGGCGGCGGCGCCTCGGCCGCCTGCCCGAATGCGGGCGCGAGCACCAGCGCGCCCGAAGCGGACATCGAGGCCTGCAGGAAGAACCGGCGCGAGACGACCGACGCGAGCGCGTTCACGTCCCGTCCTTCATTTCGCGGGCGGCACGTGCGATGGCGCTGCGTATGCGCACGTAAGTGCCGCAGCGGCACAGGTTCGTGATTGCGTCGACGTCCGACGGCGAGGGATCCGGGTTGCGCTCGAGCAGCGCCACGGCGGCCAGCACCTGGCCGGCCTGGCAGTAGCCGCACTGCGGCACGTCTTCCTCGAGCCACGCCTTCTGGACCGCGTGCAGGCCGGAAGCCCCGAGGCCCTCGATGGTGGTGACCTGCCGCCCGGCCGCGGCCGAGACCGGCAGCAGGCAGGAGCGCTGGGCCGCGCCGTCGACCAGCACCGTGCAGGCACCGCAGAAGCCGCCGCCGCAGCCGAACTTGGTGCCGGTGAGGTGCGCGTGGTCGCGCAGGTACCACAGCAGCGGCATCTCACGATCGCCGGCGAACTCCAGCTCGACGCCGTTGACCTGGAAGCGGATGCTCACGATGGCCGGAGCATACCCGGCAGCGAGCGCGGTTTGCAGTCCCTTCGTCGCCGGCCAGCCACGTCCCGGCGCCGGCGCGGCCCCCGGCGCGGCTACTTGAGCGCGACTACGAGCTTGGCGGAATGGCTCCGCCAATTGATGGGAATGACGTACGGGCGCAGGTTTGCGGTCATCGGGATCTCGACTTCGGTGCCGGTCAGGACGCTCGGCACCGAGATCACGAATTCGCGTCCGAAATCCCGGCGCGCGTTGCCCGAAATCGTGTTTGCGACCTCGCCGACCAGGTCGCAGAGAGTCGCGTCGCTGAAATCGGTTTCCTTCAGCTTCATGAGCAGCACGGTCAGCATGGTGCGGGGCGCGGTGAAGTACACGATACCGTCCCGCTTGCCTGAGACGTTGATGACGCCGGTGTAGCCGTGCACGCCCGGCTTGCCCTTGGTCACGAGATAGGGCGAGCCCACCGAAGCGGGCTGCTGGGCCGCGATCTCGAAGTAGTTCGTGGTTCCGTCGACGAAGGTCTTCAGCTCCCGCTCCTGCAGCATCTCAGGGGTCCCGCAGCAGCTCGGCGAGCGCCTCGTTGAGCTGCCGGTCGCTGAACGGCTTGTTGAGAAACCCGTTCGCGCCCTTTTCCATGGCCTCGACGGCAGTCGCCTTGTCGGCCAGCGCCGATATCACCAGGATCCGGATCGTCGGCTTAAGCGCCACCAGCTGCGCGATGCATTCGATGCCGTCCATTTGCGGCATCGTCAGGTCCATCGTGACGACGTCAGGGTCGGTCTGCTTGAACAGCTCGACGGCCTCGACGCCGTTGGCAGCCGTGCCGACCACCTCGAGGTCGTCGAACTGCTGCGACCGCTCGATATGACGCCGCATGATGTTCGAGTCGTCGACGATCAGCAGCCTGCTGGCTCGGCCGGCTTGCTTGCCGTGGGCATCGGCTTTGACGGCGAACATGCTCAAGCCACCGCAGTCCTGGCCGCGGCCACTGCCGGCAGCGTGATCTTGAAGCGCGTGAACTTGCCGAGGCTGGTTGCGACGCCGATCCTTCCACCCGCTCCGTACACGCTGCGCGCCACGAGGTCCATGCCGATGCCCCGGCCGGCTTCCATCGTGACCGCACCGGCCGTGGAAAATCCCGGCTTGAAGATCAGCGCCATGAGTCCGCGGTAGTTCAGCGCCGCGGCCTGCTGCTCGGTCACGAGTCCCTTGCTCACCGCCGCAATGCGCAGCCGTTCCGGCGCGAGGCCCGCGCCGTCATCCTCGCAGAGCAGCTCGAACTCCTCGCCCTGCCGGTGGAATTCGAAGCGCACGACACCCATCTCGGCCTTCGACTGCGCGCGGCGAACGTCTACGGTTTCGAGGCCGTGCACGACGGCGTTGCGGAGTATCTGGATCAGGACGTCCTTGACCATGCCCTGGTAGGGCGCCGGCACTTCGGCCATGCCCGTCACCTTGAGCTTGAAGCTCTTGCCGAGCTCGGTGGACAACCGGCCCGCCAGCGCGTTGAGCGTCCTCGAAATCTCGCTCGCGGCCGAGTTGTCGGCGGCGGCGGGCTGCGCGCGCCGCAACGCGGCGGCCGGCTCCGGCTTCGCCTCCGGCACCGCGGCGAGCCGCGTCGCGAGCTCCCGCAGGCTCCGCAAGTGCGACATCAGCTCGTCGAGCTTGAGCAGCACCGGCAGGAAATGGTTGCCGGCCAGCGACGGCTGGAGCTTCAGCTCGTCGATCATGTCCTCGAGCGCATGGACCCGCTGGGCGGCGCTCATCAGGTTGAGCGCCGACGCCTCGCCCTTGACTGCGTGCAGCTCGCGGAACAGCTTGTCGAGCTTGTTGCGGAACTCGGCGTCGTCCCGCGCCGGCTCCTTCATGATCGAGTTCACGTGGGAAAGGCCCGCGTCCGCGGCGTCGAGGAAGCTGATCAGCTGCAAGGCGTCGAGCTGCAAGACGCCCAGCATCATGTCGGCCTGCTGGTTGGCGTTCTGTTGCGACTCCACGAGCTCGCGCGCGAGCAGGACGTTCGCCGTCACGTTGCTCACGCTGACCAGCACGTGCTTCACGCCGCGATCGCCCATGACGCGGTGGAAGTCGAACTGCAGGTAGCGCGTGTCGCGACCGCCGCGGCCGTTTTCCATCTGGATCTCGACCTGGCCAAGCGGATTGATGCTCTTCATCAGGTTCTCGTGCGCCCGGTCGCCCCATAGCAGCTTGATGTACTTGGTCGCGGTGGCGAGGGTGGCGGGCGGCACCCGGTCCACCAGCAGCTCCTCGAACGAGAGGCCGGCGAAGTCCTGGCGGTCGAACATGCGCGCCAGCGCGCTGGACCAGACGGCGCCGATGCGGTAGTCCGCATCGAGCAGGAAAAAGCCCTCCTTCACGGTCTGCAGGATGTCGCGTGTCTGCTCGCGCGCCTCGCGCGCCATGCGCTCGCTGCGGCGGCGCGTCAGCTGGAGGTAGGCGGCAGCGACCAGCAGGATGGCGGCCGCCAGCACGCCGGCGGACAGCATGAGTCTCAGGCGGCCGGCCTGCGCCGAGGCGCGCTGTTGCAGCTCGGAGCTGACGTCGGCGAGCAGCGACTGCAGTCGGGGGGTGTTTTCGCGCGTGAACAGCTGCGCGCGCTTCACGTCGCCGTGCAGCGCGACGCCCGCCCGCGAGAGCGAGCTGCCGCTCTCTTCGGAATCCACGTACGGCTGGCCGCTGAAGTCCTTGATGGGGTCGAGCACGGGCTGGTGCTGGCGCCACAGGACCTGCGCAAGCTCGACCTGGGCCGAGCCGCCGGACGCGCTCGCCAGCCCCTGGAGATCGCGGTCGAAGGTCTCGATCGCGACCCCGAGATCGGCCAGCGTCTGGCCGGCGTAGGCGCGGCTTTCCAGGCGGTCGCGCAGCGATGTCAGCTGCTGGGCGATCAGCGGAGGCTGCCACTGCAACGCGCTGGCGACCTGCAGCGACGCGAAGTCCTCCTTCATCTGCGTCGCGAGGCGGAACCCCGCGGTCAGCACGCCGCCCATTACCACCATCAGCAACGCGCCGACGCTCGCGGTCCATATGCGCGACCTGCGCTCTGCGCTCATCGGTTTCATGCGGGACTCTCTCCGAAAGCCGTTATTCCGGCAGCGTAAAGCGGATCGCCATGCGCAACTCGACTTCGGTCGGCACGCCGTCAACCGTCGCCGGCTCATAGCGCCAGCGCCTGACCGCGCTCATCGCCGCCTTGTCGAATACCCCGGGCGGCTCCGACGACTCGACGCGCACGTTCTGGGTCTTGCCTTCCGCGTCCACCGAGTAGCCCACGGTCACGATGCCGGAGATGCCCTTGTCGAGGGCCTCGGCTGGAAACTCCGGCCTGACGGAGCGCTTGAGCTTCGCCTCCACGCGCTGGCTGCCGCCCTGGGCGGCGGTTCCATTGGCCTGCGCGGTTCCTGCCGCCGCCAGCGCGGCCTGTTCCCGCTCCGCTTCGAGCTTCTGCGCGCTCTCGCGCTCGCGGGCGAGCTGGGCTTCGCGCGCGGCTTCTGCGGCGCGAGCTTCACGGGCCTTCTGCTGAGCTGCGGCAGCGTCGCGGGCCTGGCGCTCGGCCTGCTGTTCCTGCTTTGCCTTCTCGCCCAGGCGCGAGATCGCGGCGCGCCATTTCGCGAGCTGCGCCGGGGGAACCGCATGGGTTGCCTGCGCGGAGCGCACCAGTGCCGTCACGCGCTCCACATCGCCCTCCTCGATCGCCTTCGCGATTCGGGCTGAGGCGAGGCGAAGACGCAGCTCGGCGAGCGAAGGGTCTCCAGGCAAGGCACTCGCGAGCTGGGCGAGCGCGCCGGCGGCGTCGTCGTGCCGGCCGGCCTTGATCAGCTCGTCGAAGCGCGCGACGATCACGGTTCGCAGCCGGTTCAGTCCGTCGAGCGCCTCGGCATTGCCCGGATCGGCCTCGGCAGCGGAGCGGTAGTACAGGAGCGCGCTGTTGTTCGCCGGTTCCATGTAGCGCCGCTCGCGCATCGCGACGCGCGCCTTTTCCAGCAGGTCGTCGACGTTGCCCACGATCGCGGGCAGCGCCTCGGCGGGCGGCGCATCGGCTGTCACGGCCGGTTCCTGGCCGGCGGAAACCGGCGACGGGCCGTCCAGTGCCGGCGATTGACCGCGCAACAGGAACCACGCCGCCGCCGCCGCGGCGACGACCACGCAGGCAATCGCCGCGAGCGCGACACCGCCGACCTTCCTGCCGCCCTTCGCCGCCTGTCGCGGCAACTCGTTTGCGTCCGACGCGAGTGCGGGGGCGGCTGCGACGGCTTCTCCATCAGGAGCGGCGGCAGAATTGGGTTGGGGGACTCCGGCCGCCCTGGTCTCGCCGCCGGATGGGCGTGCGGTGCTGCGCCTCGCTCGTGCATCCGCGACGGCGCCATCGAACAAGGCGATTGTCTTGCGGGCGTCGATCGGCAGCGGCAGCACGGCAAAGACGCTGGAGCCCTTGAGCGCCGCGGCCACCTTGACCTCGGTGTGCTGTTCTGCGAACACGAGGGGGGTCAGGGCCGGAGCGCGGGCCTGCAGCAAGTCGACTTCGGCGCGCAGATCGACCAGGTCGCGGCTGTCAATTGCAATGACCTGCACACGCTTCGACTGGGCGGCTGCCGCCAGCGCGAGCGCGAAGGACTCGACCGGCGCAATGGACGCCGTCCCGTCGAGGCATTGTCCGAGCTCGAGCAGGAAGTCGTCGCGCGCCGTCAAGGCGATGACTTCGACCGCGGCATGCGCCGGTACCGGCGCATGCGCCGGGCGCCGGGAGGTGCTCGCGGCGTTGACGGACTCGCTCTTGGTCGTTGCGGCCATGGCAGGGGGTCTGCTCTCCGGGTACAGCGTCTAAAGATTAGTGGGCTCGTCCGCGGGCGCCCTGCCGCAGTTCACATAAATGCGGTGGAAGCGCGGAGGCGGTCACGACGGCCGTGCCTGAAAACCGTGACGCACCTAACGAATTGCCCGGGGCGGCGCGGGCGCCGAGATACAATGGCCGCCGGAAAATGGAGACCCCGGATGATCGAAAGAACCCTGGAACGACTGCTGTTCGCCTGCCGATGGCTGCTGGCGCCGCTCTACCTCGGCCTCTCGCTCGCGCTGATCATCCTCGGCATCAAGTTCTTCCAGGAGGTCTTCCACGTCTTCTCGCAGGTGACGGAGCTGGCCGAGGCCGATCTCGTGCTGACCGTGCTCGCGATGGTCGACCTGGCACTGGTCGGGAGCCTCATCGTGATGGTGATGTTCTCCGGCTACGAGAACTTCGTCTCGCGCATCGACCACGATGCCGGCACCGACGCGCCGGCCTGGCTTTCCAAGCTCGACTCCGGGACCCTGAAGCTGAAGGTCGCGGCCTCGATCGTCGCGATCTCCTCGATCCACCTGCTGCGCATCTTCGTGAGAACGGAAGAAACCGAGAACGACAAGATCATGTGGTACGTGATCCTGCACCTGACCTTCGTAGTGTCGGCCGTGCTGCTCGGCGTGCTCGACCGGCTGTCGTTCGCCGCGCACCGCAAGGAATAGGCGGCCCGGCACCGCCCGGCCGCTAGGGCTTCGGCGCCTGGTCCGGGAGCCGGAGCGAAGCCTGGCCGAAGAAATACTTCCAGCCCTCCGGCGTGCGCACGTAGGTGTCGCTGAACCAGACGCGCCGGTCGAAGGCAACACCCTCGTTCGTGCCCTTGAGACGCAGCAGCGCCGTGACGACTGCCGTGTCGCCGTGGACCCGCACCACCTGCGTGTCCGGCTCCTCGTCCTGGATCTCGTAGACGATCTTGCCGTCGCGCGCGGCTGCGATGTGATCAGCCTTGGTGAGGATCCGCCCGTCGCCGAGCACGAGGACCATGTCGGGGTGCTGGATGCGGTCGATCGTCGCGGCGTCACCGTGCTTCACGGCCGCCTGGAACTCCGTGTCGAGCGCGGCAACCGCGCGTCGGTCGTCCTCGGGCGAGGCCTGGGCGAGGCCGGCGCCCATGGCGAGCACGGCGACGGCAGGCAGCAGCTTGCTGTTCATGGCTGGGTATCCCTGGGTTCCTATTGGCAGTCGGCTGCAATCTAACCGGTTTCGCCGGGCTGCAATTGCAGGAAATTGCGAGCCGCCGGGTCTCCGGCTAGTGCAGTCCCGGCGGTGCCGGCTGCGTCGCCCCGGGCGAGAAGAGGCTTGCGACGTCCACGGCGTCGAAGCGCCAGGCGCGATTGCAGAATTCGCAGCGCACCTCGACGTCGCCGCGCTCCTCGCAGCAACGCGTATACCTCCGCCCCGCCGAGCGCCTGCAGGATCCCGGCGACGCGCTCGCGCGAGCAGGTGCACTGGAAGTAGACCGGCGTGCCCTCGAACAGGCGGATGTCGTCCTCGGGAAACAGGCGGCGCAGCAGCTCGCGGCACGGCAGGTCGGCGAGTTCCTTGGGCGTGACCGTCGCCGCGAGCAGCCCGAGGCGCCGCCAGGCGTCGTCGGCCAGGGCGCGCTCCGACTCGCTGCCCGACTCGCCCATCGCCACGCGCTGCAGCAGCAGTCCCGACGCGCGGTCCGGGCCGGCCGCGAGCACGAGGCGCGATGGCAGCTGCTCGGAGCGCTCGAAGTACTGCTCGAGGCAGTCGGCGAGCCGCGCGCTGATGAGCGGCACCACGCCCTGGTAGCGCTCGCCGTTGGCGTCCTGCTCGATCGTGACGGCGAGCTGGCCGTCGCCGAACATTCCCTCCGGCAGCGCGTCGGGCAGAAGCTCGTCGTGGCGCGCGACGCCGCGGATCGCGTGCCGGTGCGTGCATTGCGCGAGCATCAGCCGCACGGGCCCGGGTCCCTCGAACTGCAGCGACAGCCGGCCCTCGAACTTGAGCGCGCCCGCCATCAGCGCAGACGCGGCCATCGCCTCGCCGAGCGCGGCCGCGACGGAATCCGGGTACTCGTGGTGTTCGATCGCCGCGCGCCAGCTTGCGTCGAGGCGCACCAGGTGGCCGCGCACCGGCAGTCGCTCGAACATGAACCGGTTCAGCAGGTCGCCAGGGGCCGTCATGGGCCGGCGAGCATTTTCTTCAGCAGCTCGTTCACCTGCGCCGGGTTCGCCTTGCCGGCGGTCGCCTTCATCACCTGCCCGACGAAGAACCCGAACAGCTTGTCCTTGCCCGCGCGGTAGTCGGAAAGCTGGCCGGGGTTCGCGGCCATCACGGCGGCGATCGCCTGCTCGATGGCGCCCGTGTCGGTGATCTGCCGCAGGCCGCGCTCGGCGATGATCGCGTCCGCATCCTTGCGCTCGCTCCACATCGCCTCGAACACGTCCTTGGCGAGCTTGCCCGAGATCGTGCCGTCCACGATGCGCTTCAGCATACCCGCGAGCGAGGCCGCAGGAACCGGCGAGCCGGCGATCTCGAGGCCGTCGCGGTTGAGGAATCCGGAGAGCTCGCCCATCACCCAGTTCGCAGCGAGCTTCGGCTCGCCCGCTCCCGCCGCCACCGCCTCGTAGTAGGACGCCATCTCGCGGCTCGCGGTCAGGACTCCGGCGTCGTAGTCCGAGAGGCCATGCTCGCGGGCGAAGCGTGCCGCCTTCGCGTCCGGCAGCTCCGGCAGTCCCTTGCGCACGTCCTCCACGAAGGCCTCGTCGATCGCGAGCGGCAGCAGGTCCGGGTCCGGGAAGTAGCGGTAGTCGTTCGCCTCCTCCTTGGTGCGCATCGGGCGGGTCTCGTCGCGGTCCGGGTCGTAGAGGCGCGTTTCCTGCACGACCTTGCCGCCGCCCTCGATCAGCTCGACCTGGCGCTCGACCTCGTGGTTGATCGCGCGCTCGACGAACCGGAACGAGTTGAGGTTCTTGATCTCGCAGCGCGTGCCGAACTCCTGCGCGCCGCGGCGGCGGACCGAGACGTTGGCGTCGCAGCGGAACGAGCCCTCCTGCATGTTGCCGTCGCAGATCTCGAGGTAGCGCACCAGCGTGTGGACCTTCTTCATGTACGCCACGGCCTCGCGCGCCGAGCGCAGGTCGGGCTCCGACACGATCTCGAGCAGCGGCGTGCCCGCGCGATTGAGGTCGATGCCGCTCATGCGGCCGAGTCCCTCGTGCAGCGACTTGCCCGCGTCCTCCTCGAGGTGGGCGCGCGTGACGCCGACCGTCTTGCGCGTGCCGTCCTCGAGCAGGATCTCGACCGTGCCGCGGGCGACGACCGGCAGCTCGTACTGGCTGATCTGGTAGCCCTTCGGCAGGTCCGGGTAGAAGTAGTTCTTGCGCGCGAACACCGAGCGGCGCGCGACCTGCGCGCCGATCGCGAGCCCGAACCTGACCGCCATGCGCACCGCTTCGCGGTTCAGCACCGGCAGCGTACCCGGGGTAGCCGAGGTCCACGAGGTTCGCCTGCGCGTTCGGCGGCGCGCCGTAGGCGGTCGGCGGAGCCGGAGAAGATCTTCGAGCGCGTCGCGAGCTGCGCGTGGATCTCGAGGCCGATGACGGTTTCCCAGCCGTTCGCCATGGCGCTCACGCGAAGTCCCGCGGGATGCGGCGGTGCCAGTCGGTCGCGCGCTGCCAGGCGTGCGCGACGGCGAACAGCCGCTGTTCCGCGAAGTGCGGGCCGATGACCTGCAGGCCGACCGGCAGGCCGCCCGACGAGGCCGCAGGGCACGGACACCGCGGGCAGTCCCGCGAGGTTCGCGCCGATCGTGTAGATGTCGTTCAGGTACATCAGGATCGGGTCGTCGGTCTTCGCGCCGATCGCCGAACGCGGGCGTCGGCGCGGTCGGGCCCATCAGCACGTCCACCCTCTCGAACGCGCGGCGGAAGTCCGCGTTGATGAGGCTGCGCACCTTCTGCGCCTTCAGGTAGTAGGCGTCGTAGTAGCCGGCCGACAGCACGTAGGTGCCGGTCATGATGCGGCGCTTCACCTCCGCGCCGAAGCCCTCGCCGCGCGAGCGCCTGTAGAGGTCGAGCAGGTCCTTCGGGTCCTTGCAGCGGTGCCCGAAGCGCACGCCGTCGAAGCGCGAGAGGTTCGAGGAGCATTCCGCCGGCGCGACGACGTAGTAAGTCGGCACCGAGAGCGGCAGGTTCGGCAGCGACAGTTCCTCGACCGTCGCGCCCTGCCTTGCGGAACGCGTCGATCGCGGCGCGCACCGCCGCGCCGGTGCCGGTCTCGAGGCCGTCGCCGAAGAACTCGCGGATGATGCCGATGCGCAGGCCCTTCACCGGGCGGTCGAGCCCGGCCGCGTAGTCCGGCACCGGCGCGTCGACGCTGGTCGAGTCGCGCGCGTCGTGTCCCGCCATCGCGCCGAGCACGAGCGCGGCGTCCTCGGCCGACTGCGCGAGCACGCCCGCCTGGTCGAGGCTGGAGGCGAAGGCGATCATCCCGTAGCGCGAAACGCGCCCGTAGGTCGGCTTGAATCCCGGTGAGCCCGGTCAGCGCGCCGGGCTGCCGGATCGAGCCGCCGGTGTCGGTGCCGGTCGCGACCGGCGCGATGCGCGCCGCGACCGCGGCCGCGGAGCCGCCCGAGGAGCCGCCCGGGACCCGGGTCGGTGTCCCAGGGATTCTTCACCGGGCCGTAGAAGCTCGTCTCGTTCGACGAGCCCATCGCGAACTCGTCCATGTTGGTCTTGCCGAGCAGCACCATGCCGGCGGCGTCGAGCCGTTCGACCACGGTCGCGTCGTAGGGCGCGACGAAGTTCGCGAGCATGCGCGAGCCGCAGCTCGTGAGGATGCCGGAGGTGCAGAAGATGTCCTTGTGCGCGAGCGGCACGCCGGTGAGCGGCCCGCCCTCCCCGCGCGCGAGCCGCGCATCCGCGCGCTTCGCGTCCGCGAGCGCGCGCTCCGTCGTGACCGTCACGAACGCGTTGAGCGCGGGGTTGGCGCGCTCGATGCGCTCGAGGAAGTGACGCGTGACCTCGACGCTCGAGAACTTGCGCGCGGCGAGGCCCCGGCCGATCTCGGCGGCGGTCGTCGTGTGCAGGCTCACTCGATCACCTTCGGCACCAGGTAGAGGCCGGCCTCGACGGCGGGCGCGTTCGCCTGGAAAGCCTCGCGCCGGTCGGATTCCGTGACGGAGTCCTCACGCAGCGGCTGCACCTGCCCCTCGAGCGGGTGCGCCATCGGCACGACGTCCGCGGTCGGCGCGGCCGCGAGCTGCTCGACGAAGGCGAGGATCGCCGACAGGCTGCCGACGTAGACCGGCAGCTCCGCCTCGCTGATCTCGAGGCGGGCGAGATGCGCGATGTTTTCGACGTCGCGGCGGGTCAGCGTCACGAGCGCACCATTGCAGAAAATATGGGAAAAACGCGACGGAAATCATACACCTCGGCTTGTGGAAAGTCGCGCCCGCGGCTAGACTCGCGGCGCTCCATTCAGTGAGCGTCGCGGTCCCGCCCAGCCATGTTCAAGAACCTCCGGGGTTACTTCTCCAGCGACATCTCCATCGACCTCGGCACGGCGAACACCCTCATCTACGTCCGCGGCCAGGGCATCGTGCTGAACGAGCCGTCGGTGGTCGCGGTCCAGGACGAGCCGGGCGGCGGCAAGATCATCGTCGCGGTCGGCGCCGAGGCCAAGGGCATGCTCGGCCGCACGCCCGGGCACATCACCGCGATCCGGCCGATGAAGGACGGCGTCATCGCCGACTTCACCTACACCGAGCAAATGCTCCAGTACTTCATCAGCAAGGTGCACGGCAACCGCTGGCTGCGGCCCTCGCCGCGCGTGCTGATCTGCGTGCCCTTCGGTTCGACCCAGGTCGAGCAGCGCGCGATCCAGGAATCGGCCGAAGGCGCCGGCGCGCGCCGCGTGGACGTGATCCCCGAGCCGATGGCGGCCGCGATCGGCGCCGGCCTGCCGGTCAACGAGGCGCGCGGCTCGATGGTCCTCGACATCGGCGGCGGCACCTCCGAGGTCGCGGTCATCTCGCTGAACGGCATCGTGTACGCGGAGTCGGTGCGCATCGGCGGCGACCGCTTCGACGAGGCGATCATCAACTACGTGCGCCGCAACTACGGCATCCTGATCGGCGAGGCGACCGCCGAGCGCATCAAGATCGAGATCGGCTCCGCCTATCCCGGCCAGCAGGTGCGCGAGATGTCGGTCAAGGGCCGCAACCTCGCCGAGGGCGTGCCGCGCAGCTTCACGCTCAACTCCAACGAGATCCTCGAGGCCCTGCAGGAGCCGCTCCCGGGCATCGTGCAGGCGGTCAAGAAGGCGCTGGAGCAGACGCCGCCGGAACTCGGCGCCGACGTCGCCGAGCGCGGCATCGTGCTGACCGGCGGCGGCGCGCTGCTCAAGGACATCGACAAGCTGCTGATGGAAGAAACCGGCCTGCCCGTCATCATCGCCGACGACCCGCTGACCTGCGTCGCCCGCGGCGGCGGCCGCATCCTCGAGCTGTCCGAAGAGCACCCGGGGCTGTTCGGCCTCCGCTAGAGGCCGCGTTGAGCTCCCACGAGTCGGATCCCAGACCCCTGCTCCTCGGCGGCCCCGCGCTCGGGCTTCGGCTCATCGTGCTCGCGGCGATGGCCGCCGGGCTCATGGTCGCCGACCACCGCCAGCATCATCTCGCCGCGATCCGCGACGGCATCGCGACCCTTGCCTACCCGATCCAGTGGGCCGTGCAGGCGCCGGTCCAGGCCTGCGACGCGATGCGCGAGTCGTTCGCGACCAAGACCCGCGTCGAGGCCGAGAACGTCAAGCTCGCGTCCGACAACCTGGTGCTGCGACTGAAGCTGCTGCGCTTCGAGTCGCTCGAGCAGGAGAACCAGCGGCTGCGCGCGGTGCGCGAGAGCTCGCCGCGCGCCGTGCAGCGCTCGCTGGTCGCGGAGATCCTGCGCGTCGACCTCGACCCGTTCCGGCAGCGCGTGCTGGTCAACAAGGGCACGCGCGTCGGGCGTGTTCCGCGGCCAGGCGGCGATCGACGCGAGCTGGCATCTACGGCCAGGTCACGCGTGCCGGCCCCTTCTCGGCCGAGATCATCCTGATCACCGACCCGGAGCACGCGATCCCGGTGCAGGTGAACCGCACCGGCGCGCGCAGCATCGCGCTCGGCACCGGGCGAGTCGGGCCTCCTGTCGCTGCCCTACCTGCCGCAGAACACCGACGTGATCGTCGGCGACCTGCTCGTGAGCTCCGGGCTCGGCGGCGTCTACCCGCCGGGCTATCCGGTCGCCAAGGTCACCGCGGTCGTGCGCGACCCGGGACAGCCGCTGCTCGCCGTCGAGGCCGAGCCGCTCGCCGGCCTCGACCGCGACCCGGAAGTCCTCCTCGTCTGGTTCGACAACGCGATCGTCGAACCGGAACCGCAGCGACAGCGGAAGCGGAAACGGTCGCGGAAGCGCCGGCGCAACCGCCGGTCAGTGCGCAGCCGGCAAGCGACTGCACCTGTGCCTGCGCCGGTACCTGCGCCAGCACCTGGGCCGGCGGCGACGCCGCCCGGTGAAACCCCATGATGCACGGCACGCGCATCAACTTCGGCTGGGGCCGCGTCCTCGTCCTCACCGTCCTCGCGCTCGCCGCGACCGTCCTGCCGCTGCCCGAGCTGCTCGAGCCGTTCCGGCCGAACTTCGTGGCGCTGACCGTGCTCTGGTTCTGCCTGCTCTCGCCGCGCCTGCTCGGGCTCAGCTACGCCTGGATCGCAGGGCTCGCGCTCGACGGCTTCGCGGCGTGCTGCTCGGCCAGCACGCGCTGACGCTGACCGTCATCGCCTACGTCGCCTGCAAGCTCCGGCTGCAGATCCGCGCCTTCCCGCCGCTGCAGCAGTCGGCCGTGATCCTGGCATTGCTGTGGCTCAACGAGTTCCTGCTGTTCTGGATCGACGGCGTCGCCGGCCACGCGATCACCGACTGGCGGCGCTGGATCTCCGTGCCGGTCAGCGCCGCCTTCTGGCCGCTGGTCACGGGCCTCTACGCGCGCTACGCGGCGCGCCGCTAGGAGGCCCATGCGTCGCGTGCGCATCAAGGACGATGCCCTCGAGCAGCGCATCTATTTCCAGCGCTCGCTGATCGCGGTCGGCATCGTCGCCGCCATTGCGCTGGTGCTCGCCGGCCGGGCGTTCTGGCTGCAGGTGGCCCAGCACCAGCATTACCTGGAGCTGTCGCAGGGCAACCGCGCCCGCATCGAGCCGCTGCCGCCGAACCGCGGCATCATCTACGACCGTGCCGGGCGCGTGATCGCCGAGAACACGCCCGCCTACCAGCTCGAGATCCTGCGCGACCAGGCGGGCGACCTCGAGGACACGCTGTCGCGCCTGGTGCGCTTCGGCCTGCTCGAGGCCGCCGACGTCGGCGGCGTGCGCCAGCTCGTGCTCGCGCGGCGCTCGTTCGAGGCGGTCCCCTTCCTGCTGCAGCTCGACGACGAGGAGGTCGCGCGCTACGCCGTGCACCGCCACGAGCTGCCCGGCGTGCTGCTCGAGACGCGCATGGCGCGTCACTATCCCCACGGCACGGTCGGCGCGCACGCGCTCGGCTACGTCGGCACGATCAGCGAAGACGACATGAAGCGCCTGGACCGCGAGCGCTACTTCGGCACCGGCGTGATCGGCAAGACCGGCGTCGAGCGTGCCTACGAGGACGACCTGCTCGGCACCGGCGGCTACCGCGAGGTGCTGGTGAACGCCGAGGGCCGCCCGGTCGAAGCTCGCCGACGGCCCGGACCTGCAGCTGGAGACGCGCGAACCGCTGGCCGGCAAGGACCTGCGCATGACGATCGACATCGAGCTGCAGCGCGTCGCGGAAGAGGCCTTCGCCGGCCGCCGCGGCGGCGCGGTCGCGATCGACCCCGCCAACGGCGACGTGCTCGTGTTCGCGAGCCTGCCGTCCTTCGACCCGAACGGCTTCGCGCGCGGCATCTCGCGCAGCGAGTACCTCGCGCTCACCGAGAATCCCGACCAGCCGCTCTTCAACCGCGTGCTGCGCGGCACCTATCCGCCGGGCTCGACGTCAAGCCGCTGATGGCGCTCGCCGGCCTCGAGTACGACGTGATCCGGCCGGAGGACCAGGCGTACTGCGGCGGCAGCTACTCGCTGCCCGGCTCGCGCCACCGCTTCCGCGACTTCAAGCGCGAGGGCCACGGCTCGATGGACATGAAGAACGCCGTGATGCAGTCCTGCGACGTCTACTTCTACCGGCTCGCGAACACGCTCGGCATCCAGCGCATCCACGACTCGATGGCGCGCATGGGCTTCGGCGAGCCGACCGGCATCGACATCGCCGGCGAGCGCGGCGGCATCATGCCCTCGCCGGCCTGGAAGAAGACCGCGTTCGCCGCATGCCGACCAGCAGGTCTGGTTCCCCGGCGAGACCGTGATCGTCGGCATCGGCCAGGGCTACTGGACGGCGACGCTGCTGCAGCTCGCCAAGGCGACCGCGCTGCTGGCGATGCGCGGCCAGCACTTCCGGCCGCGGCTGGTGCGCGCGCTGGTCGACCCGGAGACCAGGCAGGTCGAGGAACGCGCGCCGGTCGGGCTGCCGCTCCGTCGAGCTCAAGCACCCGGAGACCTGGGAGATCATCGTGGAGGCGATGGTCGCGGTGACGAGCGGCCCGCGCGGCACCGCGCAGCGCATCGGCCGCGGCGCTGCCTACTCGATCGCCGGCAAGACCGGCACGGCGCAGGTCTTCTCGGTCGGCCAGACCGAGAAGTACAACGAGAAGGAGGTCGCGGAGCGGCTGCGCGACCACGCGCTGTTCGTCGCGTTCGCGCCGGCGGACGACCCGAAGCTCGCGGTCGCGGTGCTGGTCGAGAACGGCGGTTTCGGCGCCTCGGCGGCGGCGCCCATCGCACGCGCGATCTTCGACGCCTACCTCGTGAAGCCCGCGCCATGATCTACGGCGAGCTCGGCGCATCCCGCACGCGGCGCACCGTCACCGGCATGGCGCGGCTGCTGAAGGCGCTGCGCCTCGACGGCATGCTGCTGTCGGGCCTCGCCGCCGTGAGCCTGTTCGGGCTGTTCGTGCTGTACAGCGCGGCGGGCGACAACACCGCGCTCTGGCTCAGCCAGCTCGCCCGCATCGGCATCGGCTTCACGCTGATGATCGTGCTCGCGCAGGTGCCGGACCATTTCCTGCGCATGCTCTCGCCGGCCGGCGTACGCGCTCGGCCTCGTGCTGCTGGTGGTCGTCGCGATCGCGGGCGACATCGGCAAGGGCGCGCAGCGCTGGCTCGACCTCGGCGTGGTCCGCTTCCAGCCCTCGGAGATCCTGAAGCTCGCCGTGCCGATGATGTGCGCCTGGTACCTGCACCAGCGGCCGCTGCCGCCGTCGTTGCGGGACATCGTCGTGGTGCTGCTCGATCGTCGTCGTGCCGGTCGGCCTGATCGCCGAGCAGCCCGACCTCGGCACGGCGCTGCTGGTCGCGGCGGCCGGCATCATCGTGCTGGTGCTCGGCGGGCCTGTCCTGGCGCCTACGTGCTCGGCGGCGCCGCGGTGCTCGGCGCCGCGGTGCCGGTCGCCTGGCACTTCATGCACGACTACCAGCGCCAGCGCGTGCTGACGCTGCTCGACCCGGAAAGCGACGCGCTCGGCGCCGGCTACCACATCATCCAGTCGCAGATCGCGATCGGCTCGGGCGGCGTGTTCGGCAAGGGCTGGATGAACGGCACCCAGGCGCAGCTCGAGTTCCTGCCCGAGCGCTCGACCGACTTCATCTTCGCGGTGATCGGCGAGGAGCTCGGCCTGCTCGGCCTGCTCGCGCTGCTCGCCGGCTACCTGTTCATCGTCGGCCGCGGGCTGTACATGTCGCTGCAATGCCGCGACGCGTTCGCGCGCCTGCTGGCGGGCAGCATCGCGCTGACGTTCTTCGTCTACGCCTGCGTCAACGCCGGCATGGTGATGGGCCTGCTGCCGGTCGTCGGCGTCCCGCTGCCGCTCGTCAGCTACGGCGGGACGTCGTTCGTGACCCTGATGGCGGGCTTCGGTATCCTCATGTCGCTGCATTCCAGCAGAAAGCTCGTGGGATGAGGATGAACCTGGCGACCCGATCGCTGCGCGCGCCGTTGCTGGCCCTTGCCCTCGCGGCCACGGCCGGGTCCGCCTGGCCGCTCGACCTCGCGCGCGAGGACGTGCGCGCCTTCGCGGCGGAGATGAAGGACAAGCACGGCTTCGACGCGGCGTGGCTCGACGCCGTGCTCGCGGACGCGGCCATCCAGCCGCGCATCATCGAGCTCATGACCGAAGCCGGCCGAGGCAGTGATGCCCTGGCACGCGTACCGCAACCATTTCCTGACGGACGAGCGCATCGATGCCGGCGTCGCCTTCTGGAGCGAGCACCGGGACGACATCGCAGCGCATCGCCAGTTGAGACCGGCGTCGCGCCGCACGTCATCGTCGGCATCATCGGTCGCCGAGACCTTCTTCGGCCGCATCACCGGCAAGTACCGCGTGGTGGACGCGCTCGTCGACGCTCGCCTTCGACTACCCGCCGCGCGCCAGCTACTTCCGGGCCGAGCTCGAGCAATTCCTGCTGCTCGCGCGCGAGGAGCAGTTCGACACCAAGGCGGTCCTCGGCTCCTACGCGGGCGCCATGGGCAACGGGCAGTTCATGCCGCGCAGCTACCGCGACCTGGGCGGTGGACGGCGACGGCGACGGCAAGCGCGACCTCTGGGGCAGCTGGCCGGACGTCATCGCGAGCGTCGCCAACTACCTCGCGGACCACGGCTGGCGCGCGGGCGAGCCGGTCGTCGTGCCCGCCAGCCTCTGGTTTCCCGATCGACGGCGGCCTCGTCGCCGGCAAGCTCGCGCCGGACTCGACCGTGAAGTCGCTGCGCGATCGCGGGCTCGCGTTCGAGACCGCCCAGGGTGCAGAAGGCGCCGGCGCTCTTCATCCGGGTGGACGGCGACGACGCGCCGGAGCTGCGCGCGGGGTTCCACAACTTCGGCGTGATCACGCGCTACAACCGCAGCGTCCTGTACGCGCTCGCGGTCGAACGATCTCGGCCGGCGCATCGAGTCCCTCCTGCCGCCCGCCGGCGCCGCCGCCCCCGCCGCGGCGTCGGCACGATGAAGCGCGCACTCGCGCATCGCCTGTGCCCTCGCGCTGCTCGCGCTCGCGGGCTGCGCGCGCGAGCCGCTGCGGCCGCGCCGCCGCCGGCGCCGGTGACGCCGCCCGGCCGGTGACGCCTGCCACAGGCGCAGGCGCCGCGGGCGAGGGCGTCCCGCGCGACGAGCCGCGCGCGAAGTACGGCAATCCGCCGTTCTACGAGGTCGGCGGCCAGCGCTACGTCGTGCTGCCGTCGGCGGCGGGCTACGTCGAGCAGGGCATCGCCTCCTGGTACGGCCCCGACTTCCACGGCGGCCGCACCGCGACCGGCGAGACCTACGACATGGACGCGATGACGGGTGCGCACCCGACGCTGCCGCTGCCCGCCTGGGTGCGGGTCACCAACCTCGAGAACGGCAGGAGCGTGGTCGTGCGCCTCAACGACCGCGGGCCGTTTGCCAAGGGCCGCATCATCGACCTGTCGCGCGCGGCGGCCGAGCAGCTGGACATGATCCGCGCCGGCACGGCGCGCGTGGAGGTCGCGAGCCTCGCGCCCGTCGCGCTGCCCGGGGCAGCGCCGCAAGCCACGCCCGCCGCCTACTACGCCCAGGCCGGCGCCTTCGGCAGCCGGGAGAACGCCGAGGACCTGGCCGAGCGCCTCCGCGACGCCGGGATCGCCGGCGTGACGGTGACCGAGTCCGCTTCCGACGGCCGCGCGCTGTACCGCGTGCGTGCCGGCCCGGTGGCGACCCTCCCCGACTTCGACGCCCTGATCGATCGCCTGCGCGCCGCGGGCGCCGGGGACGCGCGGCTTGCCCTGTAATAATGAGTCCACCCTGCCCATGAGGTTCACCTTGAGAATCCTGCCTGCCCTCCTCTTCCTAGCGTCCGCCGCCGCCGTCGCCGCCGAACAGCCCGTGCCTCCGCCGCCCCGGCTCGAGGCCACCGCCTGGGTCCTCGTCGACCAGTCGAGCGGGCAGGTGCTGGCCGGGCACCGAGCCGACGAGGCGATCGAGCCCGCGAGCATCACCAAGCTGATGACTGCCTACGCGGTGTTCCACGCGCTCAAGGACGGCAAGCTGAAGCTCGACACCCCGGTGCCGATCAGCGAGCGTGCCTGGCGTTCCGAGGGCTCGCGTACCTACCTCGACCTCGGCAGCCAGGTGCCGGTCGAGGTCCTGATCCAGGGCATGATCGTGCAGAGCGGCAACGACGCCACCATCGCGCTCGCCGAGGCCATCGCCGGCACCGAGGACACCTTCGCCGCGCTCATGAACCAGTACGCCGAGCGGCTCGGCATGGCGCAGAGCCATTTCCAGAACTCGACCGGCCTGCCCGGCGACAACCACAAGATGTCCGCCGCCGACATGGCGAAGCTCGCGCGCGCCATCATCCGCGAGTTCCCCGAGTACTACCGCTGGTACTCGCAGCGCGAGTTCACCTGGAACAAGATCCGCCAGCCGAACCGCAACGGCCTGCTCGCGCGCGACCCGAGCGTGGACGGCGTGAAAACCGGCATGACCGAGGCCGCGGGCTACTGCCTCGTCTCCTCGGCGAAGCGCGACGGCATGCGCCTGGTCGCGGTCGTCGCCGGCACGAAGAGCATGAGGGCGCGCGAGGACGCGAGCCTCGCCCTGCTCAACTACGGGTTCAACTTCTACGAGACGCGCACGCTGAAGAAAGCCGGCGAACAGCTCGCCGTGCAGCGCGTCTACCGGGCGCGCGGCGGCCGCGCGGCAGTCGGCCTCGCCAACGACCTCGTGGTCACGCTGCCGCGTGGCCTCGCGCAGCGCGCCGAGTACCAGGTCGAGCTCGCGCCGCGCGTATTCGCGCCGCTCTCCGAGTCCGACCGGGTCGGCGTGCTGCGCGCGCTGGTGGACGGCAAGGTCATCGCCGAGGCGCCGATCCAGCCGCTCGCCGACGTGCCGCGCGGCAACATCTTCCGCAGGATCTGGGACACGATCCTGTCCTGGTTCGCCTGAGGCCGACGCATGCCGCTGCCGCTCGTCTGGCTCGACGGTCGCCTGCTGCCGCTCGAAGAAGCGCGCATCTCCCCGCTCGACCGCGGTTTCCTGTTCGGCGACGGCGCCTACGAAGTGCTCCCGGTCTACGACGGCCGCGCCTACCGTTTCGACCCGCACATGGAGCGGCTCGACCGCAGCCTGGCCGAGATCCGCATGGCGCCGCCGCTCGATCGCGCGGCCTGGCTCGCGGTCTTCGGCAAGCTCGTGCACGGCAACGGCGGCGGCGACCTGCTGCTTTACGTGCAGGTCACGCGCGGCGTCGAGCCGGAGCGGTTCCACGTCCCGCAGCCGGTGACTCGCCCGACGGTCTTCGCCTGCGTGCAGCAGCTGCCGGTCGTACCGGCCGCCGCCATCGAGCACGGCGTCGCGGCGGTCACCGCCGAGGACATCCGTTGGTCGCGCTGCGACATCAAGTCCACGTCGCTGCTCGGCAACGTGCTGCTGCGCTGGCTGGCGGCGGACTCGGGCGCGGCGGAAACGATCCTGCTGCGCGGCGGGCAAGCGACCGAGGCGAGCGCGAGCAGCGTGCACGTCGTCCAGGGAGGCAGGATCGTCACGCCGCCGCAGACCAACGCGATCCTGCCCGGCACGACCCGCGGCGTGATCTTCGAGCTCGCGGAGCGCGAGCGAATCGCCTCGGACCGCCGGCCCGTGACCGAGGCGGAACTGCGCTCCGCGGACGAAGTGCTGATCGCTTCCGCCGGCGGCGGCATACGCGCGGTCACGACGCTTGACGGCAGCCCCGTGGGCGGCGGCACGCCGGGCCCGGTGTTCCGGAAGATCTACGCGGCCTTCAAGGCGACCCAGAGGGAATTCTCGACCGGGCTGCCCGCATGAGCGGCAACGACGAGCTGTTCCAGTTCCCCAGCGAATTCCCGATCAAGGTCATGGGCCGCGACTCGGAGTCGTTCCGCACCCTGACGCTCGCGATCGTCGAGCGCCACACCGGCCCGATCGCGGCGGAGAGCATCAGCGAGCGCAAGAGCAGCAAGGGGAAGTTCCTCGCGCTTACCTACACGATCCGCGCGGAAAGCCGCGCGCAACTCGACAGGATCTACCAGGACCTGACCGACAGCGGCGTCGTGCTCGTCGCGCTCTGAGGCACGGCGGCGCCGGGCCATCCGCGCCACGTCCCGTCCCAGTCGAGCCCGAGCTCGCGGCAGGCGAGCGGCCCGAGCTCGAGCGCCGCAGCCGCGAGGTCGATGCTCGCCCCTTCCGCCACCAGCTGCGTCATCGCGAGCCCCGCCATGCCGCAGGGGTTGATGCGGCGGAAAGGCGCAAGGTCCATGTCCACGTTGAGCGCGAGGCCGTGGTAGCTGCAGCCGCGCCGCACGCGCAGCCCAATGCTCGCGAGCTTGCGCGCGCCGACGTAGACGCCGGGCGCCTCGCGCCGGCCGTTGGCCGAGATCCCGTGCCGCGCGGCGAGCGCGACCACCGCGTTCTCGAGCGCCATCACCAGCCCGCGCACGCCGATGCGCAGCCGCCGCAGGTCGACGAGCGCGTACATCACCAGCTGGCCCGGCCCGTGGTAGGTGACCTGCCCGCCGCGGTCGACGCCGACCACCGCGATCTCGCCCGGCGCCAGCAGGTGCTCGGCTTTGCCATTCAGGCCCTGGGTGAAGACCGGGTCATGCTCGAGAAACCAGAGCTCGTCGGGCGTCGACTCGTCGCGCGCATCGGTGAAGGCCTGCATCGCGCGCCAGGTTGGCCCGTAGCCTGCGCGCCCTAGCTGGCGGACGACCGCCGTCATGCGGCCTCGACGATCTCGGCCTCGACGTGCTTCGTGGCCGTGAGCGAGTTGGAGATCGGGCAGCCTTGCTCGGCCCGCTCGAGCAGGCGTTTCGCGCGTTCCGCATCCGCGCCGGCGGGCACGACGAGCCGCACGCGGATCGTGATCTCGGTGAAGCGGCTGTTGCCTTCGATACGATCGAGCTTGCCCTCGACGTCCGCCGAGAGCTCGCGCCACTCGAAGCGCGAGGCCTTCGCAATCGCACGGAAGGTCATCATCGTGCAGTCGCCGAGCGCGGCGAGCAGCAGGGTCTCCGGCGACCAGTAGCCGCCGGGGCCTCCCCACTCCGGCGGCGGCAGCGAACGGAGCTGCGCGATCCCCTCGGAGTCGAGGCTGACCTCGCCCTCGGGCTGCATGCCGATGCGCACGCGGTAGTGGTGCGGGAACGGGTGCATCAGGCGGCGCCGATGCCGCAGTTGTTGCCGGCGAGCGCCTGCTCGGCGCGGTAGCTCGAGCGTACCATCGGACCCGATACGCACTCGAGGAAGCCGCGCGCGAGCGCGCCCTCGCGCAGGCGGAGGAAAGCCTCAGGCGTCACGTAGCGCTCGACCGGCAGGTGGTTCGCGGTCGGCCGAAGGTACTGGCCGAGCGTCAGGATGTCGCAGCCGATCGCGCGCAGGTCGTCCATCGTCGCGAGGATCTCGTCGTCGCTCTCGCCGAGGCCCAGCATGAGGCTGGTCTTGGTGAGCACGCCGGGGCGGTGGCGTTTCGCGTGCGCGAGCACGTCGAGCGTCTGCCGGTAGCCCGCACGCGGGTCGCGCACCGGGTGCGTGAGCCGCTCGACCGTCTCGACGTTCTGCGCGAACACCTCGATGCCGGAATCGACCACCGTCCCGACGTCCGCGAGCACGCCCTGGAAGTCGGGAGTTAGCGCTTCGACCGCTGTCCGCGGGCTGGCCACCTTGATCGCGCGCACGCAGGCCGCGAGGTGCGCCGCCCCGCCGTCCGGCAGGTCGTCGCGGTCCACCGAGGTCAGCACGACGTAGCCGAGGCCCATCAGCGCGACGGTGCGCGCCGCGTTCGCCGGCTCGTCGGCGTCGAGCCAGCCGCGCGGGTTGCCGGTGTCGACCGCGCAGAAGCGGCAGGCGCGCGTGCACACCGAGCCCATCAGCAGGAGGGTCGCAGTCCCGGCGTTCCAGCACTCGCCGATGTTCGGGCAGTGCGCTTCCTCGCACACGGTGCTGAGGCGGTGCTCGCGCACCGTCGTGCGCAGCGACTCATAACGCGCGCCGGTTGCGAGCGGCGCGCGCAACCAGCGCGGTTTCTGGCCCGGCGCAAACGGCAGGCTGCCCGTCGACTTCTTGATGCCGTCGCGGATCGCCGTGAAGCCTTGCGGCGTCACGAACTTCTCGCCGCTCCTCACCGGCGGCCGTTCCACTGCGATTGGTATGCCTTTCAGATCAGCCACTTGTCGTACAACTCGCGCCGCCTGGTCGGTATTTTAGCCGACCGGTGAGGAGAGCACCGGATGGCGCGCCTGGCCGAGGCGCAGCTCCGCGTCGAGCGCCGCGAGGCGCGCGGGCGTGCCGACGTCGCGCCAGGCGCCGCCGTGGCGCTGCGCCGTGAGCCGGCCCGCGGCGAGAGCCGCGTCCAGCAGCGGCTTGAGCGCCAGGAATCCTGGCCGGATGCCGGCGAACAGCTCGGGATCGAGCATCGAGATCCCCGAGTACGTCAGGCGATCCTCACCCGCGTTCGCACGGCCGCCGGAGCCGAGGCCGTAGTCGCCGGCCGGATGATGCTCGGGGTTGTCGACCAGGACCAGGTGCGCGAGAGAGTCCGTCGGCGCGCGGAGGTTTCGCAGGTCGAAGTCCGCCCAGACGTCGCCGTTCAACACGATGAACCGCCCGGTGCCGAGGAGCGGCAGCGCCGCGACGATGCCGCCGGCGGTGCCGAGCGGCTCGGGCCCCTCCTCGCTGTAGCGGATCGCAACGCCGTGCGAGGCTCCGTCGCCGAGCGCCTCCCGGATGCGCTCGCCGTGCCAGGAGAGATTGATCACGACCTCGCGCACGCCGAGCGCTGCGAGTGCGGCGATGTGGTATTCGATGAGCCGGTGACCGCCGACCTCGAGCATCGGCTTCGGCAGCTTGTCGGTCAGCGGACGCATGCGCTCGCCGCGGCCCGCGGCCAGGATCATCGCCCTCACCGGGCAAGGCCCGCGCGGCGGTGCACGGCGGCGAACGCCGGAACGACCTCGCGCCGCAGATATGCATCGAAGTCCGCGAGCTCCGGCAGCGCCCCGGTGACATCCAGTGTGTAGTCGAGCACGCGCGGCAGATCGCCCAGGTAACCCGGCTTGCCGTCGCGGTGCCACAGGCGCGCGAAGATGCCGAGCACCTTGATGTGTCGCTGCAGTCCCATGCGATTGAACCAGCCGAGGAACTCGTCGCGGTCCGCGCCGACGTCCACACCCGCCGCCGCGGCGCGGTCGCGGTAGCGGTCGAGCCAGGCGACGAGCCGCGCGCGCGGCCAGACGACGTAGCAATCCTTGAGCAGCGAGACCAGGTCGTAGCTGACGGGGCCACGCACGGCATCCTGGAAGTCCACGATGCCGGGGTTGCCCTCGGGACGCACGAGCAGGTTGCGCGAGTGGTAGTCGCGATGCACGAGCACGACCGGCTGTGCGAGCGCCTGGTCGGCAAGCCAGTCGAAAGCCGCGGAGATCATCGCCTGTTCGGCGGCGCCGGGCGAAAGCGACAGGTGGCGCCCGAGAAACCATTCGGGGAAGAGTTCCATCTCGCGCGTCAGCAGCTCGCGGTCGTAGGCCGGAAGCGGGGCCGCGTCGCCCGACTGCAGGCGCACGAGCGCGTCGACCGCGTCCGCGTACAGCGGCTCCGGGTCCGCGCCCTGGGCAAGCGCCTCCAGGTAATGCTGGCGCCCGAGGTCGCCCATCAGCACGAAGCCCTGCTCCGTGTCCACGGCGAGCACCGGCGGCACGTGCACGCCGGTCGCGCCGAGGATGCGCGCGACCCGCAGCCACGCGTCAAGGCTTTCGCGTTCGGGCGGCGCGTCCATCGCGACCTGCGTGCTGCCATTGCGGTGCACGCGGAAGTAGCGACGGAAGCTCGCGTCGGCAGACGCAGGCAGGATGCGCTCGACGGGCGGGCCTGGCAGGCCCGCAATCCATCGTTCGAGTTTCTGGAGCCGCGGATCGGCGTTGTCGTTCGTTGGCATGCAGGGGCGACGGCCGGGGTGCCCGCATTATAGACTTGCCGCATCCCGTGATTTCCCGACAAGTCATTGTTCTGCTTGCCGCGACCAGCATCGCGCCGCCGGCGGTCGCCGCCGAATGCGCCTGGCCGGCCGCGGAAGCGGCCGCCGCCTCCACCGGGACTGCGCCGCCGGCGCAGGGCGTCGAAGTCAAGGACCCGGACGAGCTGCCGATCGAGGTCCGGGGCGGCCCGGGGACCGAGCTCTCGCGCGAGGGCGACGCGAAGCTGACAGGCGGCGTAACGATCTCGCAGGGCGACCGCCACGTATCGGCCGATTCCGCGACCTACGACGCCTCCGAGCGCCGCTTCGAGGTCGAAGGCAACGTCGAGTTCCGCTCGCCGGAGCTGCGGCTGAAAGGCGGCTCGGGCAGCTGGAACGCACTCGGCACGGGCCAGTTCACGGGCGCGGAGTTCGAGTTGCCGCAGCGGCCCGCGCGCGGCTCCGCCGCCGAGCTCGAGATGACGCGCGAGGGCGTGCTCAAGCTCGCCGACGTGCGCTTCACGACCTGTCCGGCGGGCACCTCGGACTGGGAGCTTCGCGCCGACAGCATCGAGATCGACCAGCAGACGCAGCAGGGCCGGGGCCGCAATGTCCGGGTCGACCTCAAGGGCATCCCGATCCTGTACACGCCGGTAATCAGCTTTCCGGTCGGCCCCGCGCGCAAGTCCGGCTTCCTGTTTCCGTCGTTCGGCAACTCGGACAAGAGCGGCTTCGAGGTCGGCGTGCCCTACTACTTCAACCTCGCGCCCAACTACGACCTGACGCTCACGCCTTTCCTGCTCTCGCGGCGCGGATTCGGCCTCGGAGCGGACTTCCGCTACCTCACCGGCCGCAGCCACGGCAAGATCGACACCGACTACCTGCCGAGCGACGACCTCGCCGGCGACGACCGCCGGTTCTCGGCGCTCGTTCACCGGACCGATTTCACCGACTGGCTGCGCTTCGACGCGAACCTCGCCGACGTGAGCGACAGCAGCTACTTCGAGGACTTCGGACTCGGCCCCGACGGCACCAGCATCACATTCCTCGACCGCAACCTCCGGCTCGCCTGGCTCGGGCAAGGCTGGCGACTCGACGGGCTGGTGCAGGACTTCCAGGTCATCGATCGCGATGTCGTTCCGCTCGACC
Organism: uncultured Gammaproteobacteria bacterium; assembly: GCA_963817195.1. Classification (GTDB taxonomy): domain Bacteria; phylum Pseudomonadota; class Gammaproteobacteria; order Steroidobacterales; family Steroidobacteraceae; genus SCUD01. The sequence continues at coordinate 375,706 of CAWFNJ010000008.1, read as the reverse complement.
GCCCGTACTCGCGCGTGCCGCAGCTCGTGTTCACCGGCCTGTGGCCGATGCCGGGCGGGCTCGAGGCCTCGTTCGACGCCGAGACCGTCTGGTTCGAGCGCGACGTGGGCGTCACCGGCCTGCGCGCGGACGCCTTGCCGCAGATCGCGTGGCCGCTGCGCGGGTCCGGCTACCACCTCGAGCCGAGCGCGGCCTGGCGCGCGACCGCCTACGAGCTCTCGAACACGGAGCCGGGCGCCGACGACTCGCCCTCGCGCACCGCGCCCATCCTGTCGCTGGACGCGGGCCTCGTGTTCGAGCGCGAAGCCGGCGAGCGGCGACAATTCGTGCACACGCTGGAACCGCGGCTGCGCTACACCTGGATCCCGTTTCGCGACCAGGACGACCTGCCGCTGTTCGACACGGCACTGCCGGACCTCAACCTCGTGCAGCTGTTCCGCACCAACCGTTACGTCGGCGCGGACCGGCTCGGCGACGCGAACGAGCTTGCGGCCGGCGTCACGACGCGACTGTTGCGCGCGGAGAACGGCCAGCAGTACCTGACCGCGACGATCGGCCAGCGCTTCTATTTCCAGAGCCCGGAAGTCGTGCTGCCGGGCGAGGTTCCCGAGCGCCGCAGCGCATCGAACCTGGTCGGCGAGGTCGAGCTGACTGCCTGGCGCAGCTGGAGCGCGCGCGCCGCGATGGAATGGGACGGCGAACGGTCGAACACGCTGCGCGGCGAGGGCAGCTTGCAGTACCGGCCGGCCGAAAGCACCGTGGTGAACCTCGGCTACCGCTACCGCGAGGGCCTGCTCGAGCAGTGGGACGCGGCCCTGGCCTGGAGGCTGTCGCCGGCCTGGCAGGTCTACGCGCGGCAGGTCTACTCGACCAAGGAAGACAAGTCGATCGACCGCTTTGCCGGCTTCGAGTACTCGGGTTGTTGCTGGCGCCTGCGCCTGCTGGGCCGGAACTACGTCTCCAACCGCACCGGCGAGAGCGACAACTCCATCATCCTGCAGGTGGAACTCACGGGCCTTTCGTCGGTCGGAGCTCGCAGCGACACTTTCCTGGAAAGCGCCATTCGGGGATACTCCCCCGCCTCTTCCGCCACCCAAACCTGACCCCAGGTCCCATGAGCCGAATCTTCGCCGGTTTGCTGTCCCTGGCGCTCCTTGCGGGCCATGCCCATGCACAGACGCGCGACATGTCCTCGACCGGAGTCGCGCTCGACCGCGTCGTCGCCATCGTCAACGAGGGCATCGTGCTGCAGAGCCAGCTCGACGCGCAGACCGCAATGATCGAGGAGCGGCTGCGCGGGCAGGGCTCGCAGCTTCCGCCGGCCGACGTCATCCGCACGCAGGTGCTCGAGCGGCTGATCCTGCAGGAGATCCAGGTGCAGCGCGCGGGCCGCCTCGGCGTGCAGGTGCCCGACGAGATGCTGAACGAGGCGCTGCGCGACGTCGCGGAGCGCAACAAGATTCCCTTCGAGCAGATGCCGGCCGCGCTCGAGGCGCAGGGCGTCGACTACGCGGGCTACCGCGAAGAGATGCGCCGCGAGATCACGCTGCAGATGCTGCGCCAGCGTGACGTGTTCCCGCGCATCTACGTCTCGCCGCGCGAGCTCGATCAGGCGCTCGAGCGCGATGCCGGCCAGGCGGGCGTCAACACGGAATACGACGTCTCCCACATCCTGCTGTCGCTGCCTGAGTCGGCGACGGTCGAGGAGATGGCGAAGGTCGAGGATCTCGCGCGCGACATCCGCCGTCGGGCGCTGGAAGGCGAGGATTTCGGCCAGCTCGCGCTCGCCTACTCGAAGGCGCAGTCCGCGCTCGAGCGCGGCAAGCTCGGTTGGCGGCGCGTCGCCCAGCTGCCGCAGTTCATCGCCGACCAGGTCGCCGACCTGCAGGCCGGCCAGGTCAGCGATCCGGTGCGCACGCCCACGGGATTCCATCTCGTGCGGCTCGACGGCGTGCGCGGCGGCGAAAGCGGCCCGGTCATGGTCGAGCAGGTGCACGCGCGCCACATCCTGATGCGGCCGAACGAGGTGCAGGACGACGCCACGACCCGCCAGCGGCTCGCGGCGGTCCGCGAGCGCATCGTGGCCGGCGAGGACTTCGCCGCGCTCGCGAGCGTCACCTCGGAGGACCCGGGCTCGGCAACCCACGGCGGCGACCTCGGCTGGACCGCCCCGGGCACCTTCGACCCGAAGTTCGAGGAGGTGCTCGCCGGCCTCGCGGAGAACGAGATCAGCGAGCCGTTCCGGACCCAGTTCGGCTGGCATATCGTCCAGCTGCTGGGCAAGCGCACCTACGACCAGAGCGACGAGCTGCGCCGGCAGCGCGTGCTGACCGCGCTGCGCGAGAGCAAGGTCGACGAGGAAACCGAGCTGTGGCTGCGACGCATGCGCGACGAGGCCTACGTCGAGATCAGGAATCCCTGAGCACGCGCCGCCTCATCGTCACGACCGGCGAGCCCGCGGGCATCGGCCCTGACCTCGCGCTCGCCGCGGCGCTCGCCGACTGGCCGTCGGAGCTGGTGTTCGCCGGCGACCCGGACCTGCTCAGCGCGCGGGCCTCCATGCTCGGCCTGCGACTCACGCTCTGCACCTGGCGAGCCGATGCGCCGCCCGCACCGCACCGCGCCGGCACGCTGCCGGTCCTGCCGGTGCGCCTCGCCCGGCGGGTCGAGCCCGGCCGTCCGGACCCGGCGAACGCCCGCTACGTGCTCGACCTGCTCGACGCCGCTGCCGAGCGCTGCCTCGCCGGTCGCTTCGACGCGATGGTCACCGCGCCGGTGCAGAAATCCGCGATCAACGACGCCGGCATTCCGTTCCGGGGCCACACCGAGTACCTCGCTGCGAAGGGCGGCGGTGCGCATCCCGTGATGCTGCTCGTCGCGGGGCGACTGCGCGTCGCGCTCGCGACGACCCACCTGCCGCTCGCCGAGGTGCCGCGCGCCATCACGCGCGAGTCGCTCGAGCGCACGCTGCAGTGGTGCTCGATCGCGGATTGCGCGAGGACTTCGGCATCGCCGCGCCGCGCATCCTCGTCTGCGGGCTCAATCCGCACGCCGGCGAGGGCGGCCACCTCGGCCGCGAGGAGATCGAGATCATCGCGCCCCGCAGTCGCAGCGCTCGCCGCGCGGGGCCTCGCCGTCGCGGGCCCGGTGCCTGCAGACACGGCGTTCACGCCGCAGCTCGCTCGAGCGCGCCGACGCCGTGCTCGCGATGTACCACGACCAGGGCCTGCCGGTGATCAAGCACGCGGGTTTCGGCAAGCGCCGTGAACGTCACGCTCGGCCTGCCCTTCCGCCGCGTCTCGGTCGACCACGGCACGGCGCTCGACCTCGCCGGCACCGGGCGCGCGGACCCGGGGAGCCTGTTCGAGGCGATCCGGCTCGCCGCGCCGCCTCGGCGCCGGCTGATCGCCGCCTTGGTCCGCGCGCGCAAGCGATTCGGGCAGCACTTCCTGCACGACCCGGGCGTGCTGCCGCGCATCGTCGCGGCGATCGACCCGCAGCCGGGCGAGCGCATCGTCGAGATCGGCCCGGGCCGCGGCGCGCTGACGCTGCCCCTGCTCGAGCGCTGCCGCCGCCTCGAGGCGATCGAGATCGACCGCGACCTGATCCCGGTGCTCGCAGCCGTGCGCCGCCGGCAGCGGCGAGCTCGTGGTCCACGCGGGCGACGTGCTCGAGTTCGACTTCGCCGCGCTGCGCGGCGCCGGCGCGAGGCTCCGCGTCTGCGGCAACCTGCCGTACAACATCTCGACGCCGCTGCTCTTTCACCTGCTCGCGTCGCGCGACGCGATCGCCGACATGCATTTCATGCTGCAGAAGGAAGTCGTGGACCGCATCGTCGCGCCGCCGGGCGGCAAGGAGTACGGGCGCCTCACCGTGATGCTCGCCGCGGCCTGCGTCGGCCACCTCGCTGTTCCGCGTCGGCCGCGGCGCATTCCAGCCGCCGCCGGCGGTCGACTCCGCGGTCGTGCGCCTCGTCCCGCACGCGGCGGACCCGTTTCCGCTGCCGGACCCGGCCGCTTCGCGCGCGTGGTCGCCGCCGCCTTCTCGATGCGCCGCAAGACGCTGCGCAACTCGCTGCGCGGCCTGGTGGACGAGGCCGGCTTCGACGCGGCGGGAGATCGACGCCGGCCGGCGCCCGGAGACGCTCGCCCCCGCCGAGTTCGCGCGCCTCGCGGCGCTATAATGGCCGCGCGATGAGCCTGTACCGCAGGATCCTCCTGGTCGTCGATCTCGGCGAACAATCCGAGCGCATCGGCGCGCGCGCGCGCGACCTCGCGTCGCTGATGGGCGCCGAGCTCTCGCTGCTGCACGTCGTCGAGTACGTTCCGGTCGAGCCGATGGGCGAGACGCTGCTGCCCGCCGTGCAGATCGAGGAGGAGCTCGTCCAGCGCGCGACCTCGCGGCTCGCCGAGTTCGCGGCGAGCCTCGGCATCGGCGGCGCGGGCGCCAGGTCGCCGCCGGCAACATCAAGGCCGAGATCGTGCGCGCGGCGCAGGAACAGCAGGCCGACCTGATCGTGCTCGGCTGCCGCGAGCGCCGCGGCCCCTCGATCCTCGTCAACTTCACCGAGGACACCGTGCTGCACGCCGCGCCCTGCGACGTGCTGGCCGTGCGCCTGCGCTAGGGGACCATGAGCGGCACGGACGACAACCGGATCAGCGTCAACGTCGACACGCGCTACCTCGAGGACCAGTCGGACCCCGGGGAAAGCCGCTACGTGTTCGCCTACACGATCACCATCCGCAACCGCGGCACGGTGCCGGCGAAGCTGCTCGGGCGCCACTGGGTGATCACCGACGCCAACGGCAAGGTGCAGGAAGTGCGCGGCGAAGGCGTGGTCGGCGAGCAGCCGCACCTGATGCCGGGCCAGGGCTTCCGCTACACGAGCGGCGCCGTGCTCGAGACGCCGGTCGGCTCGATGCAGGGCTCCTACCAGATGCTCGCGGACGACGGCGAGCGATTCGAAGCGCCGATCCCGGCCTTCACGCTCGCGATCCCCGGCACGATTCACTGAGACCGCCCGGTGGCGCACTACGCGATCGGCGACCTGCAGGGCTGCCACGCGGAATTCATGGCGCTGCTCGAGCGCCTGCGCTTCGACCCGGGCCGCGACCGCCTCTGGCTCACCGGCGATCTCGTCAATCGCGGCCCCGCCTCGCTTGCCGTGCTGCGCGAGGTGAAGTCGCTCGGCCGCGCAGTCACCGTCGTACTCGGCAACCACGACCTGCACCTGCTCGCCCTCGCCTTCGCGCCCAGGACCGTGAAGCGGCGCGAGCCGGAGCTCGAGGCCGTGCTCGAGGCGCCGGACGCCGCGGAGCTGCTCGACTGGCTCGCGGCGCGGCCGCTGCTGCATCGTGACGATGCACTCGGCTGGACCCTGATCCACGCCGGAGTGCCGCCGCAGTGGACGCTCGACCAGGCCGAGGCCTGCGCGCGGGAGGTCGAGAAGGCGCTGCGCAAGCGATGCCGCGGCGATGCTCGCCGACATGTACGGCGACGCGCCCGATCGCTGGTCGCCCGCGCTCGAGGGCGCGGACCGGCTGCGCTTCGCCGTCAACTGCCTCACGCGCCTGCGGTTCGTCGACCGCAAGGGACGACTCCTGCTCGCGTACAAGGGCACGGTCGCGGATGCGCCGGCCGGGAGCCTGCCCTGGTTCCGCCACCCCGAGCGCGCGACACGCGACGACGCGCTCGTGTTCGGGCACTGGTCCGCGCTCGGCTATCTCGCGGAGCCGGGGCTGCGCGGCCTCGACACGGGCTGCGTCTGGGGCGGTGCGCTGACCGCGATCCGGCTCGACCGCGAAGCGGAACCGGTGCGCCTGCCCTGCCGGCGGCAGCGGCGCGCGCCGGCGACTGATCAGTCGTCACGCTCGCTGTCTTTTTCCTGGCTCGCATCCAGGGCCCGCGCCTCGTCGACCGACTGGATGCCGGTCAGCACCTCGAAGCGCAGGTCGATGCGATTGCCGACCAGCTGGTGCGGGATGCAGTTGACGTCGCCCTGCATCCCGCGCGTCAGGAACTTCGGCATGATGCGGTCGCGGAATATCTCGACCAGCTCGCAGTCACCCATCTCGAGCCCCTTCGGGGAGTTCTTCTTGATCACGACCGGCTTCCAGACGCCGAGCACCGGCTCGCCGGCATCCCGGTCGCCGGGCTGCGGGATCGTCGGGGCGTAGAACGTGATCTTGAGCCGCGGAAAATCGGCGACCTTTCTCGTAGCCGAACTCGCAGCCGCGCTCGCAGGATCTTGACGTCGTCGCGCACGCCCATGTGCTTCAGGAGCAGCTTGACCTTGCTCTTGAGCCCGCTGCAGGTGTAGCGCGTCGTGAAGCCCATGTACTGGAGGTCGACCTCGTGCAGGGTCCACGCGGCGGGTTCCTCGGCCGGGACGGCTCTCGTCCGCGAGCGCCGGCAGCGCCGGCCAGCAGCGCAGGGTCAGGAATGCGGCGCGGGGCGCCATCAGGAGGCTCCTTTCAGGGTACCGTACCTCAGACCCGGCCGGCGCCCGTGGGGTTCCATCGGGTGACTATAATTGCACGTTCCCCGGCACACGATGACAGTCATGCGATTCGAGGCCGACGGCCGGCGCTCCAGGTCGACTTTGCGAAGCCCGTTTCGCTCGCGATCCCGCTCGATTTTGCCGGGCCCCAGCCGTCCTGTTTCGGCGCGCCGCGGGCCGGGTCGCGCCGCTGCGCGTGGCGGCTTCATGGGCGACACGCGCGCGGGCGGCAGTTGCAACTGCGAGGTCCTGACGCTCGCGCCGCACTGCAACGGCACGCACACGGAATGCGTCGGTCACCTGACCGACGAGCGCGTCGCGGTCAGCGAGCGCCTGCCGGGCGGCGTGCAGCTCGCGCAGCTCGTCACGGTCGAGCCGGTGCCCGCGGAGGACGCCGCGGAGGACAGCGATCCGCGACCCGCTGCCGGGCGACCGCCTGGTCACGGCTGCTGCGCTCGAACGAGTCTGCGGCCAGCAACCCCGGGCCCCGGCCCACGGCGCTCGTCGTGCGCACGCAGCGCGACGGGCCAACCGCTGCGCGCCTACGAGGGACCCGCGCCCGCGCCCTATCTTTCGCGCCAGGCGGCCGCCTGGCTCGTCGAGCGCGGGATCGAGACGCTGGTGCTCGACCTGCCATCCGCGGACCGCGCCGACGACGGCGGCCGGCTGACCGCGCACCGCGTGTTCTTCGGCCTGCCGCCGGGCTCGCGCGACGCGCGCGCCGCGAGCCGCCCGCGCGCGAGCATCACCGAGCTCGCCTGGATCGACGCCGGCATCGCCGACGGCTACTACCTGCTCGACCTGCAGATCCCGCCGTTCGTGACCGACGCGGCGCCCTCGCGGCCCCTGCTCTACCCGCGTGCAGCCCGCATGAGCGCGGAGCAGTCGCTCGAGGCCGCGCGCGCACGCGACGCGACGGATCCCGCAACCGCGCAGGCGCGCCGAGTTCCACTTCCCGCGCCGGCCGGACGGCGGCGAGGTCATCTACCTGTGCGGCAACTCGCTCGGGCTGCAGCCGCGGCGCGCGGCCTCGGACGTCGAGACATTCATGGCCGAGTGGCGGCGGCTCGGCGTGCTCGGCTACCACGATCCGGAGGCGGACTGGCTGAACCTGCACGAGCGGCTTGCTGGCGACCGCGGCTGCGCTCGCGGGCGCGAAGCCGCGGCGAAGCGGTCGTGATGCACTCGCTCACGATCAACCTGCACCTGCTCATGGCGAGTTTCTACCGCCCGACCCGCGAGCGGCACGTGATCCTCATCGAGCAGGGCGCGTTCCCGTCCGACCGCTACGCGGTCGCCTCGCAGATCGCCTGGCACGGCTTCGACCCGGCGACGTCCCTGGTGCAGGTCGGCCCGCGCGCGGGCGAGCACCTGCTGCGGCACGAGGACCTCGTCGCCGAGATCGGGCGGCTGGGCGAGCGCCTCGCGCTCGTGCTGCTGCCGGGCGTGCAGTACCTGACCGGGCAGCGACTCGACATCGCCGGTCTCGCGACGGCCGCGCATCGCGTCGGCGCGCTCGCCGGCTTCGACCTCGCGCACGCGATCGGCAACCTGCCGCTCGCGCTGCACGACTGGAACGCGGACTTCGCGGCCTGGTGCTCGTACAAGTACCTGAACGGCGGGCCGGGCGCGACGGCCGGCGCCTTCGTGCACGAGCGGCACTTCGGCAGCGAGGCGGCCGCGGCTTGCCGGCTGGTGGGGCAACGATCTCGACACGCGCTTCGAGATGGCGGAGCCGTTCCGTCCCTACCGCGGTGCCGCCGGCTGGCAGGTCAGCAACCATCCGCTGCTCGGCATGGTGCCGCTGCAGGCATCGTTCGCGCAGTTCGCGGCAGCGGGCATGCCGGCGCTGCGCGAGCGCTCGATCGCGCTGACCGCCTGGCTCGAGGACCTTGCTGGAGGCGCGGCTGGCCGGGCAGATCGAAATCCTGACCCCGCGCGATCCCGAGGCGCGCGGTGCCCAGCTCTCGGTGCGGCTCGTCGGGCCCGCCGAGCGGCGGCCGCGCGCTCTTCGACCGACTGCTCGCCAGCGGCCTCACCTGCGACTGGCGCGAGCCGGACGTGATCCGCCTCGCGCCCGCGCCGATGTACAACTCCTACGAGGACTGCTGGCGCGCGGTCGAACTGATCGAGCAGGCCCTCAACGCCTGACCAGCGTCACGAAGCTGAACGGATGCGCGTGCCGCGCGTCGGCGGCGTGACATTCACGGAAGACTTCGCGCCAGGCCGCGCGATCGAAGCCCTCGAGCCGCGTGTCACCCTCGGGCTCGGCATGCACCTCGGTCAGCTCGAGCCGGCCGACGATCGGCCACGCGATCGAGAAGACCTTCGGCGCCGCCGATCACGAACAGCGTCGAGCTGCCTGCCTCGCTCGACCGCCTGCTCCAGCGAGGTGACCGCCTCGCAGCCCGGCGCGCGCCACTCGGCGTTGCGCGTCAGCACGAGGCTGCGCCGGCCCGGCAGCGGCCTGCCGATCGAATCGTAGGTCTTGCGGCCCATCAGCATCGCGTGGCCCATGGTGAGCGCCTTGAAGCGCCTGAGGTCGTCCGGCAGGTGCCAGGGCAGGCCGTTTCCGCGGCCGATCACGCCGTTGTCGGCCATCGCGACGATCGCGACCGCATCCGGGCCCACGCGCGGCGCTCAGACCGCGACCGGCGCGCGGATCGCGGCCTGCGGCTCGTAACCGATGACCTGGAAGTCCTCGTAACGGTAGTCGCCGATGTCGGCCGGGCGGCGCAGGAGTGCGAGTGTCGGCAGGGGCTGCGGCGTGCGCGCGAGCTGGGTGTCGGCCTGCGCGAGATGGTTCAGGTAAAGGTGGCAGTCCCCGCCGGTCCACACCAGCTCGCCGACCGACAGGTCCGCCTGCTGCGCGAGGATGTGGGTGAGCAGCGCGTAGGAGGCGATGTTGAACGGCACGCCGAGGAAGACATCGGCGCTTCGCTGGTAGACCTGCACGGACAGCCGGCCTGCGGCGACGTAGCACTGGAAGAAGGCGTGGCAGGGTGCGAGCGCCATCTTGTCGAGCTCGCCGACATTCCATGCGCTCACGATGATGCGCCGCGAATCCGGGCTCTTCGCGCAGCTGCTGGATCGACGCGCGCGATCTGGTCGACATGGCGGCCGTCCGCCGTCGCCCAGGCGCGCCACTGCCGGCCGTAGACCGGCCCGAGCTCGCCCGCCTCGTCCGCCCACTCGTCCCAGATGCGTCACGCCCTTCTCCTGCAGCGAGCGGACGTTCGTCTCGCCGCGCAGGAACCAGAGCAGTTCCTCGATCACCGAGCGCAGGTGCACGCGCTTGGTGGTGACCAGCGGAAAGCCCGCGGACAGGTCGAACCGGAGCTGCTGGCCGAAGACCGAGCGCGTGCCGGTACCGGTGCGGTCCGATTTCTCGGTGCCGTGATCGCGGATATGTCGCAACAGGTCGAGGTAGGCGCGCATTTAGGGAAGCTCGACCCGGCTGGCGTGGAGCGCGTTGCGCGCGCGCCGTGCGGCCACGAGGCGCGACCGACGTGGTGTGTTGAATACACACGAGGAGGGAGCAACGTCGTGGCCGCACGGCCCGCGCGCAACCCTCCGGGCCGGGCGGATTTGCGATCGGGCGGCGTCACTCGTCGCTCATGTATCACGATACACATCGCTCCTCGTTCCTTGCCCGATCGCAAATCCGCCACGGCCGCGCCCACGCCACCCGGCCGAGCTTCCCTAAGCGTAGTTTCCGGAAGGCTGGCGCCGAGTGTAAGCCCAGGCGAGCATCGCGAGGCCGGTGACCAGCACCGGCAGCGACAGGAGCTGGCCCATCGTCAGCCAGCCGAAGGCGAGATAGCCGATGTCGGCATCCGGCACCCGCACGAATTCGACCGCGATCCGGAACGAACCCATAGAGCGCGAGGAACAGCCCCGCCGGCGCGAGCCGGGGGCGCGGCTTCGAGGTGAACCACCAGAGGATCGCGAACAGCACGATGCCCTCGAGGACCGCCTCGTAGAGCTGCGAGGGATGCAGGACCTGCCCGTTCACCAGCATGCCCCAGGGCAGGTCGGTCGGCTTGCCCCACAGCTCGCCGTTGATGAAGTTGCCGATCCGCCCCGCGCAGCAGGCCGATCGCGGGCAGCGGCGCCATGAAGTCGAACACGTCGGCGACGCGCCGGCCCCGGCGCCAGGCGAACAGCGCGATGGCGAGCATGACGCCCGCGAGACCGCCGTGAAACGACATGCCGCCCTGCCAGACACGGATCAGATCGCGAGCGGGTCCGCACGGATCGAATCGAAGCCGTAGACGAGGATCCAGCCGAGGCGCCCGCCGACGATCACGCCGACCGCGGCGAAGAAGATCAGGTCGTCCACGTCCACCGGCTTCCAGGTCGACCCGGGAGCGGCCGCGCGCCGGCGCGCGAGCCACCAGCCGGCGACGAAGCCGATCACGTACATGAGCCCGTACCAGTGCACCTTGACGGGGCCGAGCGTGAACGCGACGGGATCGATGTCGGGATAGGCGATCATCCGTCGGTCACCCGGAACAGGAAGGCGCGGAGATAGCGGGTCTCGTCGATGGCCGGGTGCACCGGATGGTCCGGCGATTGCCCGCCCACGGCGACCAGCTGCGCGAAGCGCCCGAGGTGGCGCGCCGCGCGCTGCACGGCGTCCACCAGCTCGCCGGGCGCGAGGTGATACGAGCAGGAGCAGGACATCAGGAGCCCGTCGCGGTCGAGCAGCTGCATCGCGAGCTGGTTGACCCGGCGGTAGGCCGCGAGCCCTTTCGGGTGGTCCTTCTTGCGCTTGATGAACGCCGGCGGATCGACGACCACGGCGTCGAAGCGGCGTCGCTCCGCGTGCAGCGCCTCCAGGGTCTCGAAGGCGTCGCCTTCCAGCAGCTCCGCCTCGAGGCCGTTGGCGTCGGCCGTGGCCGACGCGGCGGCGAGCGCCGGACCGGACGAGTCGATGCAGGTAACCGTCTGCGCGCCCGCGCGGGCGGCCTGCAGCCCGAAGGCGCCGGCGTAGCTGAAGACGTCGAGCACCCGCGCGCCGCGGGTGTGGCCGGCGAACAGCGCGCGGTTCGCGGTCTGGTCGAAGTACCAGCCGGTCTTCTGTCCCGCGGCGAGCGGTACGCGGAAGTTCACGCCGCCCTCCGGCACGTCGACCGTGTCCGGCACCTCGCCGAAGGCAGTCTCGACGTAACGCTCGAGTCCCTCGAGCTCGCGGATCGGCGAATCGTTCTTCCAGAGCAGCGCGGCCGGCGCGACGACCTTGACGAGCGCCTCCTGGATCTCGGCCTTCATCGCCTCCATGCCGGCCGTGCCGAGCTGCGCGACCAGCACGTCGCCGTAGCGGTCGACGACCAGGCCCGGCAGCAGGTCGCCCTCTCCGTACACCAGCCGGTAGTACGGCGCGACCTGCAAACCGCTTGCGGAGCGCCAGGGCCACCTTGAGCCGGTGCACGAGCAGCGACTTGCCGGGCGGGTATTCCGGGTCGCGGCCGAGCAGGCGCGCGCTGATGAGCGTGCGCGGATTGACGTAGGCAAAGCCGAGGAACCGGCCGCTGCTCGACTGCACTGCGACGTGCGCGCCCGGCTCGAACGCCGTGAGCGGCGTCGCGCCGATGTCCACTTCGTTCGAGAAGATCCACAGGTGCCCGGCGTGGAGACGGCGCTCCTCCCGGGGCTTCAGCACGAGCGGTGGCAGCGCGCTGCCCGCGGCGGCGGCGGATTCAGGCTGGCTCGGCATGCGGGAACGAAGCGCGGTGGCTATAGTGGCCGCAATTCTACCCGACCGCGGCGGCATCCATGCATGGCGATCCTACCGCCGGGCCGCGCAACCGGCTCGCGGCCGAGACGAGCCCCTATCTGCGCCAGCACGCGGCGAACCCGGTGGACTGGTACCCCTGGGGCGACGACGCGATTGCGAGGGCGCGCGCCGAGGACAAGCCGATCCTGCTCTCGATCGGCTACTCGGCCTGCCACTGGTGCCACGTGATGGCGCACGAGTCCTTCGAGGACGAGGCGACGGCGGCGGTCATGAATCGCCTGTTCGTCAACGTCAAGGTCGACCGCGAGGAGCGGCCGGACCTCGACAAGGTCTACCAGCTCGCGCACCAGGTGCTGACCCAGCGCGGCGGCGGCTGGCCGCTCACGATGTTCCTCGCCCCCGATGACCTCACGCCGTTCTTTGGCGGCACGTATTTTCCGAAGCACGTCGCGTTACGGCATGCCGGCGTTCACGGACCTGCTCGAGCGCGTCGCCGCGTTCTACCGCAAGGAGCGCGAGAGCGTCGCGCACCCAGAACGCGTCGCTGCGCGGCGTGTTCCGCGAGATCCTGCCGCCCGCCCCGCGGGCAGGGCTTGCCGTCACGCGCGAGCCACTCGAGCGTGCGCGGCAGCAGCTCGCGGCCAGCTTCGATCCGCGCTTCGGCGGCTTCGGGCCGGCGCCGAAGTTCCCGCACGCGGCCTCGCTCGAATTCCTGCTGCGCGATCCCGGCACGCCTGCACATGGCGCAGCTGACGCTTCGCCGCATGGCGGAAGGCGGCATCTTCGACCAGCTCGGCGGCGGCTTCTGCCGCTACTCGGTCGATCCGTTCTGGATGATCCCGCACTTCGAGAAGATGCTGTACGACAACGGCGCCCTGCTCGCCCTGCTCGCGCAGGCCTCGGTCGCCGCGGGCGACGACATCCTGCGCGAGGCGGCGCGCGAGACGGCCGGCTGGGCGCTCAGGGAGATGCGCGCACCCGGGCGGCGCCTTCTACGCCGCGCTCGACGCCGACTCCGAGGGGCACGAGGGCAAGTTCTACGTCTGGCGGCGCGACGAAGTCGAGCGGCTGCTCGCCCCCGACGAGTACCGCGTGCTCGCGCGCCGCTTCGGCCTCGATCGCGACCCGAATTTCGAGGGCGCCTGGCACCTGCATGCCTTCGTCACGCTCGCGGAGGTCGCACGCGAGGCCGGCGATTCCGAGGAGCGGGCCAGGTCGCCTGCTCGACGCGGCGCGCGCCAGGCTTCTCGCCGAGCGCGGCAAGCGGGTCCGCCCCGGGCTCGACGACAAGATCCTCACCGCCTGGAACGGCCTCATGATCCGCGGCCTCGCGATCGCGGGCCGCCTGCTGGCGGCGCCGGCGCTGTCCGAGGCCGCGCCTCGCCGCGATCGATTTCCTGCGCCGCGAAGCCTGGCGCGACGGGCGGCTGTACGCCGCCTGGAAGGACGGCGCCGCGCGCTTCCCCGCCTACCTCGACGACCACGCCTTCCTGCTCGACGCGCTGCTCGAAGCCGCTGCAGTCACGCTTTCGCACCGAGGACCTCGACTTTGCCTGCCGCCTCGCCGACGCCCTGCTCGAGCGCTTCGCCGACCGCGAGCACGGCGGCTTCTGGTTCACCGCCGAGGGCGAGGACCCGCCGCTCGCGCGGCCCAAGAGTTTCGCCGACGACGCGATGGCCGGCGGCAACGGCATCGCGGCGCGCGCGCTCGCGCGGCTCGGCTGGCTCACCGGGGAGCAGCGCTTTCTCGACGCGGCGGAGGCGACCGTCCGCGGCGGCTACGCCTCGCTCGCGCGCGCGCCGGAAGCGCATGCGGCGATGCTGAACGCGCTCGACGAGTACCTCGAGCCGGTCGAGATCGTGGTGATCCGTGGTGCGGGAGCCGAGCTTGCCGCCTGGCAGTCGGCGCTGGCAGGCGCCTACGCGCCGCGACGGATGGTGATCGCGATTCCTGCCGACGCCGAGGGGCTGCCCGCGGCGCTCGCGACCAAGCGCGCGAAAGAACGCACCGTCGCCTATGTCTGCCGCGGTCCCGTCTGCTCGGAGCCGATCGAGCGCCTGGACGCGCCCGGGCTCAGGATTTCACCGCCTTGAACTTCGCGAGCCCCGGCTCGTCGCTCGTGTAGCGCGGCAGCGAGTCGCCGACCTCGATCCACTCGGCGCGCTGGTCGTAGAAGATGTGGCACTGCGGCTCGCGGTCGATCGCGCCCGGGATCGCCGGGCGGGCGACGTGGATCTCGCCCGGGCAGACCGTCGAGGCGAAAAAAAGCGTGGTGCCGCAGGTCGGGCAGAAGCCGCGCCGGCTCTGCGGCGTCGACTGGTACCACGCCGGCTGCGCGGATCCCGGCAGGTAGCGGAAGCGCTGCTCGGCCGCGCCGACCCAGCTCACGAACGCGGCGCCGTGGGCCTCGCGGCACCAGCGGCAATGGCAATGCGCGAAGAAGAGCGTCGGTGGGGTCACGGCGAAGCGCACCGCGCCGCACAGGCAGCGGCCCTCGAAGTCGCTCATGGAGCGATCCCGGAAGGCGAATGCGATCCACATGCCGAACAGCAGCAGCGTGCTCGCGACGTAGACGAGAAACCGGTGCACCACGCGGTTGTACGTCACGTGGATGAGGCTGTGAAGCGCGCGCAGGCCCACGTAGGCCCAGGCGGCCGTCGACGAAGCCCGGCGACGAGCCGCCATTCACGGCGAGCGCGACGCAGAGCACGTAGAAGAGCACCGGCACCTCGAACAGGTTTCGGAAGTTGTCGGCGGCCTGCGGCCGCTCGAGCCGGCCTGCGGCGGCGCGCGCCGTCGCAAGTTCCTGCGGATCGATGCCCCGAGCGCGCATCTCGCCGAGCCGGTCCGCGTAGAGCTTGATCCACACCAGCGCAGTCAGGCCGACCATCGCGGCACAGGGCATCCAGATCGGGTCGGTCATCGCGCGACTCCTGCCCGGGCGGGCATCAGGCTCGCCGTAACGTACAACACGACTCCCCCGAACAGGGCATACAGACCGAAGATGCTGAGATGCCCGGGTTCGCGACCGGCCATCGGCTCGGCGAAGAAGGCGAAGAAGAGCAACGCCGCGCTGGCGAGCGCGAGCAGGCTGCCGGCGATCGCGACGCTGCGGCGAACGGCGCCCGGCGGCAGGACGTAGTGGACGCCAAGCGCGAGGTTCACCAACCCGGCCGCAAGGATGTAAATGTGCCGCGAGCGGAACATCAGCCGCGCGCCCCAATCCATCTCGGAAAGCGGCGGCTGGTGCCCGTACATGACGAGCCCGGTGACCAGGAAGGCGCCGACGGTGACCGCCCCGACCACGAGGTGCGCCGTGCGCAGGGTGCGCTGCATGCGGCTAACATAGCATTCGGTGAACGCGCAGCACGAGTCGCTCCCCCTTCCTGGCCTCGCCGAAATCGAGGCGGCCGCGCGGCGCCTCGCCGGCGTCGCGCGGCGCACGCCCCTGCTTGCGGCGACGCCGCTCGACGAGGCGACGGGCGGCCGGCTGCTGTTCAAGGTCGAGTGCCTGCAGCGCACCGGCTCGTTCAAGTTCCGCGGCGCGTACAACCGGCTGGTCCAGCTCGACGCCGCCGCGCGCCGCACCGGCGTCGTCGCCTTTTCCTCCGGCAACCACGCCCAGGGCGTCGCCGCGGCGGCGCGGATGCTCGGCATCCCGGCGACCATCGTCATGCCCGCGGACGCGCCGGCCATCAAGCTCGCCAACACGCGCGCGCTCGGCGCCGAGGTCGTGCTCTACGACCGCGTCGCCGAGGACCGCGAGGACATCGCCCGCAGGCTCGTCGCCGAGCGCGGCGCAACGCTCGTGCCGGCCTACGACGACCCGCACGTCGTCGCCGGACAGGGCACAACCGGCCTCGAGCTGGTGCGGCAGGCCGCGGAGCTCGGGCTGACACCCGACCAGGTGCTGGTGCCGACCAGCGGTGGCGGGCTCACCGCGGGCACCGCGATCGCGGTTCGCGCCCTGGTGCCGGCGGCGGCCGTGTACGGTGTCGAGCCGGAGGCCTTCGACGACACGCGCCGCTCGCTCGCGGCCGGCGCCCTGCTCAGGAATCCGCCGGATGCGCGCTCGATCTGCGACGCCCTGCAATCGTCGCCGCCGGGCCGGTTGACGTTCGCGATCAACCGCGAGCTGCTCTCCGGCATCCTGACCGTGAGCGACGCGCGAGGTCGAAGCGGCGATGGCGCGGGCGTTTCGCGATCTCAAGCTGGTCGTCGAGCCGGGCGGCGCGGTCGCTTTCGCGGCCGCGCTCGCGGACAAGCTCCCGCTCGCGGGCCGCACCACGGCCATCATCCTCTCGGGCGGCAACGTGGATGCCGCGACGTTCGCCGCTGCGCTATCCCGGTAGCGACTCGTCCAGGAATTCCACCTTCCCGGTCTCGAGCGAGTACCAGGCGCCCGTCACCACGAGCCCGTCGCTCGCGATCAGGTGCTCGATGATCGCGGAGCCGCGCCGCAGCTGGTTCACCGAGGCGCGCACGTTCGCGGTCATCGCCGCGTGCTCGACGGCGAGCGCCCCCTCCGACTCGTGCCGCGCGACAATCTGCTCGACGCCCGGCCGGATGCGATCCACGATGTCGAGAATGTGCGGCGACGAGTCCGGCGCGGGCCGGTGCAGCTCCTCGATGGTCGCCGCGATCGCGCCGCAGGAGGAATGACCGAGCACGACCACGAGCCGCGTGCCGAAGCGGTCGGCGGCGAACTCGACGCTGCCGATCAGCGACGGCGCGACGATGTTGCCGGCGACGCGGATCACGAACAGGTCGCCCGGGCCCTGGTTGAAGACGAGTTCCACGGGCACGCGCGAGTCCGAGCAGCCGAGCACGATGGCGAACGGCTCCTGGGCTGCCGTCAGCTTGGCGCGACGCGCAGGCATGATCAGCGTGCCCGTGCCGGAGATGTTCTCGGCGAACTGCGCATTGCCTGCGCGCAGCTTCGCGAGTGCCTCGCGCGCGGAAACTCCCCGGCTCAAGGCCCGATCTCCGACTCGAGCTGTGCCAGGAAGTCGCGCAGGAAGTCCGTGCGGCGCTGTGCCTCGCGCCGGCCCGCCGCAGTCTGCATCGTGCCGGCGAGCTTCAGGAGCTTGGCGTAGAAGTGGTCGACCGACGCGCCGCGGTCGTCCGGCGCGCGGCGCGCGGCAGAAGGGATCCCCGGGCTCGTAGAGCGGGCGGCCGAGGGCGGCACCGACCGCAATGCAGCGCGCGAGGCCGATCGCGCCGAGCGCATCCAGCCGGTCCGCGTCCTGGACGACCTTGCGCCTCGATCGTTCGCGGCGCGATGCCGGCGGAGAAGCTGTGCGCCTCGATGGCGTGGCGGATATCGGGCAGCAGGTCGTGCAGGATAGCCGGCGGACTCGAGGAAACGGAGCGCGTGATCGGCTGCAAGCCGCGAGGCGCGCGCACGATCGGGCGAGTCCTTCGCGACGTGGACGCAGTCGTGCAGCCAGGCGGCGGGCAGCACGACCTCGAGCCGCGCGCCCTCCTCCACCGCGAGACGGAGCGCCGTCGCGACCACGCGCTCGAGGTGCACGGGTCCGTGACCTGGGTCCGCATCCGGCTGGTCCGCGACGAACTGCCGGAAGCGCGGCTCCCAGTCGCGGCGCAGCGCGGGCGCCGCATCGTCCGGCAATGCGCTCACCGGCGGACCCTGTGCCGGGCGGCTGGCGCGCGCCTGCGTGTCGGCCTGCGCGCCCGCTTCGCGAGCGCGACGCCCATCGACTCGCGCGCCCAGGCGGCGAGCTGGTCGGGATCCTCGAGCACATCCGCAGGCACCTGCCAGTATCCCATCGGCTGATCGGGCCGGTCCGGAAACGGGCAGAAAGGCTTCGAGCCCGCCTGCTCGTAGCGCGCGCGGCTCGCGTCGTCGGCCTTGAAGTACAGCGTGTCGTCGTCGATCAGCGCGCAGAAGATCCCGTCGAGGTAGAGCCCGACGCCGCCGAACATCGCGCGCGAAGTGACGTGCCCCGCGGAGCCGAGCTGCTCGAGGACGAAGTCGCGGTAGTCGTCGCTGACGGCCATCCGCGTAGTTTAAGGGGACAGTCCCCTCTAGAGGTGACTGTCCCCTTTTCGAGGGAATGCGCCGAGAACGCCTGCGACATTCACGCCGATTTCCGCGACCGCATAGCCGCCCTCCTGCACCAGGACAGTCGGCAGGCCGAGGTCCGCGAGTGCAGCACCGATCAGGGGATAGTGCCTCGCGGCCAGCTTGAAGGAACTGATCGGGTCGGCCTCGTAGGTGTCCACGCCCAGCGAAACGACCAGCGCCTCGGGCGCGTAGCGCCGCATGGCTTCGAACGCAATGTCGAGCGCGGCCCGGTATTCGTCCCAGCCGGTACCGGCCGGCAGCGGCAGGTTGAGCGTATGGCCCTCGCCCGGGCCGCGGCCCCGCTCGTCGGCATAGCCGAGGAACCAGGGATACTCGGTATCCGGATCGCCGTGCAGCGAAATGAACTGGACGTCGTCGCGCTCCCAGAAGATTTCCTGCGTGCCGTTGCCGTGGTGGTAGTCGATGTCCAGCACGGTGACGCGGCCCCGGCCCTCGTCCCGCAGGTACTGCGCGGCGAGCGCGGCGTTGTTGAGGTAGCAGTAGCCACCGAAGGTGCTGCGCGCAGCATGGTGTCCTGGCGGCCGGCACAGCGCGTAGGCGGCGCGCGCGCCCTCGGCCACGAGCGCCGCCGCGGTCATCGCCGAGCGCGCCGCGGCAAGCGCCGCGTCCCAGGTGCCCGCGACGATCGGCGTGCTTGCGTCGAACGCGAAGTAGCCGAGCGAGCCGCTGATGCCGGCAGGCCTGCGGTCGCGCCGGAGGCCGCGCGCCGGGAAGCCGCTCGGGAGCACGTGGCCCTGTCGGCCCTCCGCCTGCCAGCGCGCGTGCGCGCCGCGCAGGAAATCGACGAACTCGCGATCGTGGATCCGGAGCAGCCGCGACTCCGGGATCGGGCGCGGCTCGATGAGCTCGTGGCCACCGGCCACGAGCGCCGCGCGGATGATCTCGGCGCGCTCTGGAGTCTCGAAGGTCGGCACGAGCGCACCGCGATACAGCTCGACGCCGCCCTCGTGGCGCGCATGCAGCGGGGAATAGACGACCTTCATGCGGCGACTCCCTCAGGCAATCCGCGCCAGCGCGGCATGGATTCGGTTGCCCAGGTCCCGGTGCTGGTCCGGGTCGAAGGCCGGCGCCGCGTCCCAGTCGTAGGCCCAGGGCTGCGCGGTGCGGAGCGCTTCCGGCTCGTCGTTATAGCGCGGGATCACGTGCGCGTGCAGCGCGGGATCGAGGTTGCCGTAGATCGCGTAGTTGATGCGCACGGCGTGCGTGACGGCCAGCACCGCGTCGCCGAGGGCAGCCATGTCGGCAAGGAACGCCGCGCGCTCCGCTCCCGCGAGCGCGTTCAGCGTCGGCACGACCGGGTCCGGCAGCAGCAGGCAGTAACCCGGCAGGATCTGGCGCTCTGCCAGGACCGCCCATCCGGAAGCGAGCCGCGCGACGAAGGTGGGGTCGCGGCCCGCGCGCAGCGCATCCACGCGGCGGTGGATCGAGGTCGTCATTCCGCACGCTCGACGTTGACGGCGATGACCTTCGCGCGCGGGAAGAAGTTGAAGTCGGTGGCGGTTGCCATGGTGTAGGCGCCGATCTGGCGTGCGAGCAGCCGCTCGCCGATCTCCAGGACCGGCATCGGCAAGTCCTCGGAGATCACGTCGAGGCTGTCGCAGGTGGGTCCGGAGATCACGCAGGGCTCGCGCGGACGGTCGGGCGCTGCGAGTGGCTCGATCGGAAAGTGCATCTTGTCGTATAGCTGGCCGCTGAACGTGCCATAGAGGCCGTCGTCGAGGTAGTACCACCAGCGCCCTTCCCGCTTGGCGCGGCCCATCACCGTCGAGATGGCGATCACCGCCGGGCCGCAGACGAAGCGGCCCGGCTCGGCGATCAGCCGCAATCCCGGCGGCAGGCGCCCGAGTGCCTCGCGGATCGGCGCGCAATAGCCCTCGATCGCGGGCACCGGCTCGCGGTAGTCGATCGGAAACCCGCCGCCGATGTCGAGTACCTCGAGCGGGAAGCCCCGCTCACGCGCCTCGGCGATCAGGCGACCGCAGGTGTCGATCGCCTCGACGTACTTGTCGGGTTTCACGAGCTGGGAGCCGGCATGGAAGGAGAAGCCCACGATCCTGATGCCACGCTTTTCCGCGAACTCGACCAGGCCGACCGCCGCGTCGGCATCGCAGCCGAACTTGCGCGACAGGTCGATGACGGTGTCCGGATTACGGAAGGAGATCCGCAGCAGCAGCCGCACGCGCTTGCGGCTGGCGTCGAACTTCGCGATCTCCTCGGCGTTGTCGACCACGAAGTTCTTCACGCCGCAGTCGAGCGCATGGCGGATGTCGGAGCCGCGCTTGATCGGGTGCGAGTGGATGCAGCGCGCCGGCGGGATGCCGGCGTCGCGCACCAGGTCCACCTCGCCGTTGGTCGCGAGGTCGAACCAGGCGCCCTCGCGCGCGAGCACCTGCACGACGGTCCGGTCGGGCAGCGGCTTCAGCGCGTAGTGCAAGTCGACGCCCGGCAGCGCCCCCGCGAGCGCGTGGTACTGGCGGCGCAGCCGATCGCAGTCGATCACGAACAGCGGCGAGCCGAACTGGGTGGCGAGGGCCTCGAGTGCGTCAGGCTGGTACGGCTCGGACAGCTTCAGGTCGGTTTTCAATCCTGGTTCTCCATCACCGCGAGCAGCGGATCGACGAGGGTCAGCAGTCGGTCGAGCGCGCCGCGATTCGAGTCGAGCACGGCCTTGCCGGCGGCGCCCATGACCGTGCGCTGCTCCGCATCGCCGAGGAGCTCCACGACGGCCTGTGCGAGCTGCCGCGTGTTCTCGACGACGCGGGCGCCACCGGCGTCCACCAGCAGCTGCGCGATCTCCTCGCCGTTGAAGTTGAACGGCCCGGTCAGAACCGGTCGGCCAACCGAGGCCGGCTCGAGCAGGTTATGGCCGCCGATCGGCATCAGGCTGCCGGCGACGAGCGCGACGTCGGAGGCAGCGTAGAACATCATGAGCTCGCCCATCGTGTCGCCGAGCAGCACGCGGGTCCCCGGCGGGACCGTGACGCCTTCCGAGCGGAAAGCGGCCACCTCGTGCCGCTTCGCGAGCAGGTCGCGCACGTGTTCGAAGCGCTGGGGATGCCGCGGCACCAGGATCAGCAGCGCTTCGGGAAAGCGGGCGAGCACCTGGCGGTGTGCTTCCAGCACGATCGTTTCCTCGCCCTCGTGCGTGCTGCCCGCGACCCAGACCGGCCTGCCGGCCAGGTTCTGGTCGCGCCAGCGCTGGCCCAGCATCTCGGTGCCTGCCGGCGGCTGGAAGTCGAACTTGATGTTGCCCGTCACCAGCGTGCGATCCGGTGTCGCCCCGATCGAGCGGAAACGCTGCGCATCCGCCTCGCTCTGCGCGGCGATGACGATGCCGTAAGACAGCGTCTTGCGGAACAGCGACATCAGGCGCCGGTACTTGCCGATCGAGCGCGGCGACACCCGCGCGCTCGCGAGCACCAGCGGCACGGACCTGCGGCCGCATTCGCCGTAAAGGTTGGGCCACAGTTCGGTCTCGAGGATCATCGCGAGCTTGGGCTGGACCCGGTCGAAGAAGCGCCGCACGGAGCCCGGAAGGTCGAACGGCACATAGCGCAGCAGCACGTCGTCGCCGAACAGCAGCCTCGCCCGCGCGGCGCCCGTCGGCGTCACGGTGGTCAGCAACACCCTGTATGCCGGGTGACGCCGATGCAGCTGCTCGACGAGCGGTTGTGCCGCCTGTACTTCCCCGACCGACACGGCATGAACCCAGATCACCGGACCGGCAACGGCAGGGCCGAAGCCGAACCGCTCGCTGAGTCCGCCGCGGTAGCTCGCGTCGCGCAGGCTGCGCCAGAGCTGCACGACGATCGCGACCGGCGCCGCGAGATAGATGAGGACGTTGTACAGCCAGGACATCGCGTCAGGCGTCGTGCGCGAGGCGCAGCTGGGCAAAGCCGGCTTGCCAGCCAGTCACGTGGTCGCCGATCTTCACCAGGCTGCGCTCCAGCCGGTCGAGCACGCGCTCGCGCCAGGCGCCAGGTTGCCGGAGCCGGCCGCGGTCGAAATCCAGCACCCAGACCTCTCCCTGCGCTCCCAGCATGATGTTACGGGCGTTGAGGTCCGCGTGCTGCACGCCTGCGTCGTGGAAGCGCCGCAGGCAGCGGCCGACAGCCACCCAGCTCGCGTGGTCCATGCCCCCGGCGGCGAACACCGCAGCCATCGACCGCGCGCGGGGCAGGCACTCGGTGACGAGCTCCGCGCAGTAGCTCACGAGACCCCTCCGATAGCGCGCGGCCACGGGCACTGGCACCGGCAACCCGCGGCGCTCGAGCTCGCCGAGCAGCCGCAGCTCGCGGAACGAGCGCGTGCGATCCTCACCGAGCCAGAGAAAACGGTCGCGCGCAAACTGTGCCGCCATCCCGCCCCGCAGGTAGCGCCGGAACACCCAGTGCACGCCGTCGCCGTCGAAGTACACGATGGAGCCGCGCCCCCCGGCTTCTTCCCGGAGCGTGCCGCGCGCGCGCAGCGACTCCGGGTCGAACAACGCGGCGGGCGGCGCGGCAGCGCGCCGCGGATCGAACAGGATCGCCCCGCGCTCGATGCGCTGCCGCTCAAACATCGGCGGTCAGCGGCTCAGCACGTACTCGGAGCTGCAATACGGGCACTTCGCGAAGCCCGTCTGTTCGATCGGCAGGTAGACGCGGGGATGGCTGTTCCAGAGCGACATTGAAGGCATCGGGCAGGCGAGCGGCAGGTCGGCCGCGGTCACGTCGTAACGCGCGCGCGCGTTTGGCGGCTGCAATGGGCTCTCGGGCTGCATCGCACGATTATACGGGCACGGGGTCCTCGCCCGCGACCATCACGCGGTCCCAGACCTCGGCAACCCCGGCGCGCATCGGCGCGTACTCGCCCGCGTCGACGGCCGCTGGCCGCTGCTCCAGCGACAGGTGATGGGCGGCGCTGCGGTAGGCGCGGTAGGCGTCTACCAGCCGGTCGATGATGCGGTGGTCCACGAGCGCCGCCGAGCCCACGGACTCGAGGTGACGGATCGTGTCCGCGAACTCGGCGAGCGGCGGGTGCTCGCGCACATGCCTGAGCACCCAGTACTGGGCCAGGAACTCGATGTCCGCGATGCCGCCCCGGTCGTGCTTGAGGTCGAACTGCCCTTCGCGCGTCCCGCCATGCTCGGCGCGCATGCGCTCGCGCATCGCGAGGATGTCCGCGCGCAGCGTCTCGCGTTTCACCGCCTCGACGAGCACCGCGCGGCGGACTTGCGCATAGGCCGCTCCGAGCGCCGCATCGCCCGCCACCCAGCGCGAATGCAGCAGCGCCTGGTGCTCGAAGGTCCAGGCCTCGCGCCGCTGGTATTCCTCGAACGCGCCGACCTGCGTGAAGGCGAGCCCGCCCTTGCCGGAGGGCCGCAGGCGCACGTCGACCTCGTACAGGCGTCCGGCCGGCGTGTGCACGGTCAGGACGTGCACGAGGCGTTGCGCGAGGCGCAGGAAGAAGACCTCGTTGTCCACCGACTTCGGCCCCGCGGTCTGCTGGTTGCGGCCTGCCGAGTCGTGCAGGAAGACGAGGTCCAGGTCGGAGGCGTAGCCGAGCTCCATGCCGCCCAGCTTGCCGTAGCCGGCGATTCCGACGCGCGCGGTGCGCGGCCCGCGCGTGCCCTCGCAGCGCGGCTCGCCGTATTGCGCGGCCGTGTGTCGCCAGGCAAGCGACAGCGCCTGCTCGAGAACCAGCTCCGCGACGTCCGTCAGCCGGTCGCTCACCTGCATGAGCGGCAGCCGGCCGGTGAGGTCCTGCAGCGCGACGCGGAACGTCGCGGCGCGCCGGAAGTGGCGGAGCGCGTCCATGCGCTGCTCCTCGTCGTCGCCCGCGTGTCCGAGGCGCGCGGCGAGCTCCGCGGCGAACTGCGCGCGGTCCGGCAGGGTCTCGAACACCCGCGCGTCGAGCAGCTCGTCGAGCAGCAGCGGGTGCGCGGCCACCTGGCGCGCGAGGTAGTCGCCCATGCGGCAGGCCTCGACCAGGCGCTCGAGCGCCTGCGCGTTCTCGTTGAGCAGCGCGAGGTAGGCCGTGCGCCCGCCTATGGCCTCGACGATGCGCAGCAGGCGGGCCAGCAGGGACGGGCCGTCGGCGCCCCCGCCCGCCTCCACGCGTGCGACCGCGGCAAGGATGCGCGGCGCGAGGGTCGCGAGCCGGCGCCGGCCAAAGGCGTCGAGGCGGCGGAAGTACGACGACTGGCGCAGCTCGAACAGCATCCGCGCCGCCGCCTGCGGGTCGGCGAGCCTGAAGCGACCGAGGTCTTCGACGAGCCGCTCGAACAGCGGCTCGTCCATCCAGAGCGCCTCCAGCCCGGCGGCGGAAGCCTGGTCCGCCGCGCCGCCGCGGCCGAGCACGACTGCCACGAAATGCGCCGTGACCCGGCGACGGTGCGCCTCGAAGTCCGCGATGAAAGTCGCCCAGGCGTCGAAACCCATGGTCGCGGCGAGGCGCTCGCGGCCGGCCGGGTCGGCAGGCAGCGTGTGCTCCTGCGCGTCGTTCTCCATCTGCAGCCGGTTCTCGACCCGGCGCAGGAACGCGTAGGTATCGGCGAGCTCCGCGACCGTCGACGGCGCCAGGAGCTTCGCGCCGGCGAGCCGCGGCAGCGCCGAAAGCAGCGACGGCGTCTGCAACCCCGGCTCCGCGCCGCCGCGGATCAGCTGCTGCGACTGCACGATGAACTCGATCTCGCGGATTCCGCCCGGGCCGAGCTTGACGTTGTCCTTCAGCTCGCGCCGCTCGACCTCGCGCGGCGATCATGGCCTTCATCTCGCGCAGGCTCTCGTACACGCCGAAGTCGAGGTAGCGCCGGTACACGAACGGGCGCACGACGTCGTCGTACAGGGCCCGGTAACGCGCCGTGCCGGTGATCGCGCGCGCCTTGACCCAGGCGTAGCGCTCCCAGTCGCGTCCGTGCTGCTGCAGGTAGCCCTCGAATGCCGCGAAGTTCATCGCGAGCGGACCCGGCTCGCCGAGCGGCCGCAGGCGCATGTCCACGCGGTACACGAAACCCTCGGGCGTGCGCGCGTCGAGCAGGCGAATCAGCGACTGGCCGAGCCGCGTGAAGTATTCCTCGTTCGACACCGCGCGCGGGCCGTCGGTCTCGCCGCCTTCCGGAAACAGGAACACGAGGTCGACGTCGGAGGAAAAATTGAGCTCCCGGCCGCCGAGCTTGCCCATGCCGATGACCAGCAGCTCCTGGGCCTCGCCCGCGGCCGAGCGCGGCGTTCCGTAGCGCGGCGCGAGCGCGCGATTCGCGAACGCGAGGGCCGTGGCGATCGCGGCATCCGCGAGCGCCGAGGTTTCCGTCAGCGTCTCGGGAAGCGTCGACGCCCCCGTGAGGTCGCGCCAGGCGATACGCACCAGTTCGCGCCTTCGCAGACGGCGCAGCGCATCCATGAAGGCGGTTTCGTCGTCCGCGGCGATTGCGGACGCGAAGGCGGCAACCTCGCCGGCGCCCCGCGCCCGCTCAAGCTCGCCGGAGCTCGCGAGCCCCGCGAGCAGCCCGGGATCGCGGCGTGCTGCCTCCTCGACGAAGCGGCTCGCGGCAAAAACGCTTTGACGCTGGGCGTCCAGCGACGTCGCGCTTTTCATTTGGATTTCTCCCGGTTCCAGCCGCCGACTCGCGGTCGTCGCCTCGACACGCGTGAAGGGCCGATGTTAACGTCCCGGCGCCATGATTTCCGCGTGCATCCTGCTCGCCGGCCTCGCCTCGGCTGCTCAGGCGGCCGACATCCTGCCGCGCATCGCGGCCGTGCCCGGCGGCGTCGTCACGCTGCCGATCGACGCGCCGCCGGATGTCCT
Organism: uncultured Gammaproteobacteria bacterium; assembly: GCA_963817195.1. Classification (GTDB taxonomy): domain Bacteria; phylum Pseudomonadota; class Gammaproteobacteria; order Steroidobacterales; family Steroidobacteraceae; genus SCUD01. The sequence goes on along the minus strand of CAWFNJ010000008.1, from coordinate 349,569 downwards.
GCCGGTGGCATCTCTCGACGGCGCGCGCGTCATGGTGTTGCCAGACGGAGCGCGCTGGCTGGCGGTCGTCGGCATCCCCCTGGATACGACCGCGGGTCCCCGGACTCTCGTCGTCAGCCAGGGCGGCCGGACGGAGCGCCTCACGTTCGACGTCGCCGACAGGAAGTACGACGTTCAGAAACTCAAGGTGCCGCCGGGCCAGGTGGATCTGTCGAAGCGAGACCTCGAGCGCGTCGAAGGCGAGAGGAAGCGGATCCGCAAGGCGCTCGCCGGCTTCACGGATCGTCCGCCAGAAACGCTCAGGCTGGTGCAGCCCGTGCCGGGCGAACGATCGAGCTCCTATGGCCTGCGCCGCTTCTTCAACGACCAGCCGCGCAACCCGCATACCGGCATGGACATCGCCGCGCCGGCCGGCACGCCGATTCTGGCGGCGGCCGCCGGCACCGTCGCCGAGGTCGGCGACTTCTTCTTCAACGGCAACACGGTCATCCTCGACCACGGCTCGGGACTGGTGACGATGTACTGCCACCTGAGCCGTATCGACGTGCAGGCGGGACAGGTCGTGAGCGCGGGCGAGAGCATCGGCGCCGTGGGCGCGACCGGCCGCGTGACGGGCCCGCACCTGCACTTCGGCGTGACGCTGAACGGCACGATGGTCGACCCGGCGCTGTTCCTGCCGGCCGACGCTGCGCCGCCCCGGAAATGAAAAAGGCCCGGGAGTCGCCTCCCGGGCCCTTGGTTCGACCGTAAAGCCTGGCGGCTTTACATGTCCATGCCGCCCATGCCGCCCATGCCGCCCGGGGACGGATGGTCGTGCTCCTCCTTCGGAGCCTCGGCGACCATCACCTCGGTGGTGAGCAGCAGGCCCGCGACGGAAGCAGCGTTCTGCAGCGCGAGACGGGTGACCTTGGTCGGGTCCAGGATGCCCATCTCGATCATGTCGCCGTACTCACCGGTCGCGGCGTTGTAGCCGTAGCTGCCCTTGCCCTCGCGGACCTTGGCAAGCACGACCGAACCGTCTTCACCGGCGTTCTGCACGATCTGGCGCAGCGGCTCTTCGATCGCCCGCGACAGGATGCGGATGCCGACGTTCTGGTCGTCGTTCGCACCCACCAGCTTGTCCAGCATCTTCTGCACGCGAACGAACGCGACGCCGCCACCCGGCACCACGCCCTCTTCGACCGCAGCACGGGTCGCGTGCAGCGCGTCTTCGAGACGGGCCTTCTTTTCCTTCATCTCGATCTCGGTCGCCGCACCGACCTTGATCACGGCAACGCCGCCGGAGAGCTTTGCGACGCGCTCCTGCAGCTTTTCCTTGTCGTAGTCGGAGGTGGCGTCCTCGATCTGCTGGCGGATGTTGTCGACCCGCGCCTTGATGTCGCGAGGACTTGCCGGCGCCGTCGATGATCGTCGTGTTTTCCTTGTCGGCGACGATCTTCTTGGCCTTGCCGAGGTCATTCAGCGTCGCCTTCTCGAGCGACAGGCCGATTTCCTCGGCGATCACCGTGCCGCCGGTCAGGATCGCGATGTCCTTCAGCATTTCCTTGCGGCGGTCGCCGAAGCCCGGCGCCTTGACGGCGCAGACCTTGACGATGCCACGGATCGTGTTGACCACGAGCGTCGCAAGCGCCTCGCCTTCGACGTCCTCGGCGACGACGAGCAGCGGCTTGCCCGCCTTGGCAATGCTCTCGAGCAGCGGCAGCATCTCGCGGATGTTCGAGACCTTCTTGTCGTACAGCAGGACGTACGGGCCCTCGAGCTCGCTGGTCTGGTTCTGGGCGTTATTGATGAAGTACGGCGACAGGTAGCCGCGGTCGAACTGCATGCCCTCGACCACCTCGAGTTCGTTGTCGAGACCCGAGCCTTCCTCGACCGTGATCACGCCTTCCTTGCCGACCTTCTCCATTGCCTCGGCGATCTTCTTGCCGATCGCCTCGTCACTGTTCGCCGAGATCGTGCCGACCTGGGCGATGGCCTTCGAGTCCTTGCAGGGCTTGGAGAGCTTCTTCAACTCATCGACCGCCGCGTTGACGGCCAGGTCGACGCCGCGCTTGACGTCCATCGGGTTGATGCCCGAGGCGACGGCTTTCATGCCCTCGCGGATGATCGCCTGCGCGAGCAGGGTCGCGGTGGTCGTGCCGTCACCGGCCTCGTCGGAAGTCGACGATGCGACTTCCTTGACCATCTGCGCGCCCATGTTCTCGAACTTGTCCTTCAGCTCGATTTCCTTGGCGACCGAAACGCCATCCTTCGTGATGGTCGGCGCGCCGAAGCTCTTCTCGAGCACGGCGTTGCGGCCCTTGGGGCCCAGCGTCGCCTTGACGGCGTTCGCGAGCAGGTTGACGCCGCGGACCAAGCGGGTACGCGCGTCATCCGAAAATCTGACTTCCTTGGCTGCCATGTTTCGTAGTCCTCTGGATTACTTTTCGATCACGGCCATGACGTCTTCCTCGCGCAATACGAGGAGCTCTTCGCCGTCGACCTTGACTTCGTTTCCGCCGTACTTGCCGAACAGGATCCGGTCGCCGACCTTCACGTCGAGCGGACGGACCTTGCCGTCCTCCAGGATCTTGCCCTTGCCGACGGCGACGACCTTGCCGCGGATCGGCTTCTCGGCGGCGGTGTCGGGGATCACGATGCCGCCGGGGGATTTGCGCTCTTCATCTTCGCGCTTGACGATCACTCGATCATGAAGCGGACGGATCTTCATGGTTCAACACTCCTTGGGATTCCTTGGCACTCGGGCCGAACGAGTGCTAATGATAGGGATCGGCGGCCCAAATTCAAGCACTCTCGGGCCTCGAGTGATAACGCTGAGCAAGTCGTTGATTATGAACCGGTATTTTCTCCTGTCGCCGGCCGACGACGGCGCCGCGATCAGGAAACCGGGCAGGCCGTCGCGACAAGCGCCGATCGGGCCGCTAACCTCTCGGCCGCGATGAGAAAATTTCGGTTCCTCGCCTCGCTGTTCGCCCTCGTCGCTCGCCGGCGCCGTCAGCGCCCAGGGCCTGCTCGGCCCGGTGTCCAACGAGGACCAGTTCCTGCCGGTGGACCAGGCCTTCGTCTTTACCGCGGTGGCGGACGGCGCTGACCGCGTGCTGCTCGACTGGCAGATCGCGCCCGGCTACTACCTCTATCGTCACCGCTTGTCGGTCGAAGACGGCGACGCCCGGCTTCGTGCTCGGCGAGCTCGCGATGCCGGACGGCAAGAAGAAGACCGACGAGTTCTTCGGCGACGTCGAGGTCTACTACGACGTGCTGACGGCGACTGTGCCAGTCACCCGGCCGGACGGCGCCTCGACCTTCGAGCTGGTGGTGAGCTACCAGGGCTGCGCGGACGCGGGCCTGTGCTACCCGCCGGTCACCAAGACGGTCTCGATCGAGCTGCCGCCGCCGGGCACAGCCTCGCCGCGCGAAGCGCCTCCGCCGATGGTTTCCGAGCAGGACCGCCTCTCGGGACTGATCGCCGGCGGGAGCCTGCTCGTGGTCATGGCGAGTTTCTTCGGCTTCGGCCTGCTGCTCGCCTTCACGCCCTGCGTGCTGCCGATGATCCCGATCCTGTCGGGCATCATCGCCGGCCAGGGCGAAGCGGCGACGCCGCGGCGCTCGTTCCTGCTGTCGGTGGTCTACGTGCTCGGCATGGCCCTGACCTACACCGCGGCCGGCGCCGCGTTCGCCGCTGCCGGCCAGCAGGCCCAGGCGTTCTTCCAGCAACCCTGGATCATCATCACCTTCGCCGCGCTGTTCGTGGTCCTCGCGCTCGCGATGTTCGGGTTGTTCGACCTCAAGATCCCGGCTGCCCTCGAGACGCGCCTTGCCGGGGTCTCGGGCCGACAGAAATCCGGCAGCTTGGTCGGCACCGCGATCATGGGCGCGCTCTCGGCGCTGGTCGTGACGGCCTGCGTCGCGCCGCCGATGGTCGCCGCCCTGGCGGTGATCGGACAGACCGGCGACGTCCTGCGCGGGTCGCTTGCGCTGTTTGCGATGGGCATCGGCATGGGCGCGCCGCTGCTGCTCGTCGGTGTCGCCGGCGGGCGATTCCTGCCCCATGCGGGCCCGTGGATGAACACGGTCAAGGCCTTGTTCGGCGTCCTGTTCCTGGCAGTCGCGGTCTGGATGCTGGAGCGCGTGCTGCCGGGATCGCTGACGCTGGCGCTCTGGGCGCTGCTCGTCATCGTTGCCGGCTACTACTTCGGCGGCTTCGGCCGGACCGGCGCCGGCAGCGAGGCCTCGCGCCTGGTCGCCAAGGGGCTCGGGCTCGCCGCGATCGTCTGGGGCGTCATCATGATGCTCGGCGCGGCGGCCGGCGGACACGACCCGCTGCAGCCGCTGCGCGGCGCGGCGCTGCCGGGCTTTGGCGGCCAGGCCTCGGCGATGTCCACGGAGTCGCTGCCATTCCGGAAGATTGCCTCGGTCGAGGACCTCGACCGCGAACTCGCGGCGGCGAAAGCCGCGGGCCAGCCCGCCATGCTGGACTTCTATGCGGACTGGTGCGTCTCCTGCAAGGAGATGGAGAAGTACACTTTCTCGGTGCCCGAAGTGCAGTCTGACCTCGCCGGCTTCGTGCTGCTGAAGGCGGACGTGACCGCGAACAGCGAGGCCGACCAGGCGCTGTTCCGGCGCTTCGGCGTCTACGGGCCTCCCACCACGGCCTTCTTCAGCGCCGAGGGACGGGAATGCCGGCCATTCCGGCTGGTGGGATTCGTCGCGGCGGATGAGTTCCGGTCGCATCTCGCGCGCCTCGCCCGCGAGTGCTGAACATGGAACGGCCGGGCCGCTGGATCCTCATCCTGCTGCTCGCGCTCGCTGCGGGCGCCACCGCCTATTTCGCGAGCCGCGCCTGGCTCGCACCTGAGTCTCTGCCAACGAACGCCACTGCACCGCCCGAAGTCCCGCAGTCGGTGATCCCTGAGCGCCGGCCAGACGTCACGCTCGCGGATCGAGACGGCACGCTTCGCAAGCTTTCCGAATGGGACGGCCGGCCGCTGATCATCAATTTCTGGGCGACCTGGTGCGCGCCTTGCCGGCGCGAGATCCCGATGCTGAACGAGCTCGCCCGCGACCCGGCGCTCGCCGATTTCGCGCTCATCGGCATCGCCATCGACTTCCGCGAGGACGTCCTCGCGTTCCTGGCCGAGACGCCGGTCGACTACACGGTGCTCATCGGTGAGCAGGATGGGCTCGATGCATCGGCGGCATTCGGCATGGGGACCCTGGGCCTGCCTTACACCGCGTTCATCGACCGCGCCGGCCGGATCGTGACCATCCACCTCGGCGAGTTGCACCGGCCGCAGGCGGACGTCATCCTTTCGGCCGTCCGGGCCCTGGATGCCGGCAAAATCGACCTTCCTGCAGCCAAAGCGCAGGTTCGGACCGAACTCGCCAAGATCGGCTAATTTGGCGTCAGATCGACGCTGTTCGCCGCATAATCTATACTCGATCCGCACATGTGGCGGATCCTCCTCCTGAACGGACCTAACCTGAACCTGCTCGGCCGCCGGGAGCCCGGCTGGTACGGCGACGTGACCCTGCCTGCCATCGAAGAACGGCTGAAAGCCCTCGCCAGCCGGCGCGGGGCGCTGCTCGACAGCTTCCAGAGCAATGCCGAGCACGAGCTGGTGGACCGGGTCCAGGCCCTGGCCGCCACACCGGTCGACTACGCGATCGTCAATCCGGGCGCGTTCACCCACACCAGCATTGCGCTGCGGGACGCCCTGCTCGCGGTTTCCGTCCCGTTCATCGAGGTACACCTTTCCAACGTGCATGCGCGGGAGCCCTTCCGGCAGCACTCGTATTTTTCGGACATCGCGGCCGGCAGCATCGTCGGCCTCGGGGCGCAGGGCTACGAGCTCGCGCTCACGGCGGCGCTGGACCGCCTCGACGGGTCACCTGGGGAGAAATGATGGATATCCGCAAGATCAAGAAACTCATCGAGCTGCTGGAAGAGTCGGGGCTCGCCGAGATCGAGATAACCGAGGGTGAGGAATCGGTCCGTATCGCGCGTACCCAGGGCACGCCGGTCGTGACCCAGTATGCGGCGGCGCCCGCGCCGGTCGCAGCCGCGGCACCAGCCCCGGCTGCCGCAGCGCCTGCCGCCGCGCCGGCGCCCGCCCCGGCCCGCGACGAGAACCTCGTGACGGCGCCGATGGTCGGCACCTTCTACGCCTCGCCCGCACCCGGAGCGAAGTCCTTCGTCGAGGTGGGCCAGGAGGTCCGCATCGGCCAGGTGCTGTGCATCATCGAGGCCATGAAGATGATGAACCAGATCGAGAGCGAGCGCGCAGGCAAGGTGGTCGCCGTGCTCGCCAAGAACGGCGAGCCAGTCGAATTCGGCCAGCCGCTGTTCGCGATCGAGTAAGCCCGATGCTGGACAAGGTCGTCATCGCCAACCGCGGCGAGATCGCGCTTCGCATCCTGCGTGCCTGCCGCGAGCTCGGCATCAAGACGGTCGCCGTGCATTCGACGGCCGACCAGAACCTGAAGCACGTGCTGCTCGCCGACGAGACGGTCTGCATCGGGCCGCCCGCCTCGCGCGAGAGCTACCTCAACATGCCGGCGATCATCAGCGCCGCGGAGGTCACCGACGCGGTCGGCATCCACCCGGGCTACGGTTTCCTGTCCGAGAACGCCGACTTCGCAGAGCGGGTCGAGAACAGCGGCTTCGTGTTCATCGGGCCGAGGAGCGAGACCATTCGCCAGATGGGCGACAAGGTCTCGGCGATCCGCACCATGAAGGAGCACGGCGTGCCCTGCGTGCCGGGCTCCGACGGCCCGCTGCCCGAGGACCAGGACGAGTGCTTCCGGATGGCGCGCGCGATTGGCTACCCCGTGATCATCAAGGCCTCCGGGGGCGGCGGCGGGCGCGGCATGCGGGTCGTGCACAGCGACGCCACGCTCGTGAACGCGATCAACGTCGCCAAGACCGAGGCCCTCGCCGCCTTTGGCAACGACACGGTCTACATGGAGAAATTCCTGGAAAAGCCGCGGCACATCGAGTTCCAGATGCTCGGCGACAATTACGGCAGCGTCGTCTGCCTCGGCGAGCGAGACTGCTCGCTGCAGCGCCGCCGCCAGAAGATCATCGAGGAGTCGCCGGCCCCGGGCATCACCGCAAAACAGCGCGCCGACATGACCGAGCGCCTGGTCACCGCCTGTGCCGCGGTCGGCTACCGGAGCGCAGGCACGCTCGAGTTCCTGTACGAGGACGGGAATTTCTACTTCATCGAGATGAACACCCGCGTGCAGGTCGAGCACCCGGTGACCGAGCTCGTGACGGGCATCGACATCGTGAAGATGCAGCTGCGGATCGCGGCCGGCGAACCGCTGCCGTTCAAGCAGGAGGACATCGTGCTGCGCGGCTGGGCCATGGAGTGCCGCATCAACGCCGAGGACCCGAAAACGTTCGCACCCTCGCCGGGGCCGGTGCGCCTCTGGCACGCCCCGGGCGGGCCGGGCGTGCGCGTGGACAGCCACCTGTACTCCGGCTACAACGTGCCGCCCTACTACGACTCGCTGATCGCGAAGCTGATTTCCTACGGCGATACCCGCGACACCGCGATCGCGCGCATGAGGAATGCGCTGTCGGAAATGGTCGTGGAAGGCATCAAGACCAACGCGCCGCTCCACCTGGAGATCTTCGGACACTCGGCGTTCCGCCAGGGCAGCCTCGACATCCACTACCTCGAGCGCCGGCTCGGCCTGAAGTAGCCGCGGCCGCGGGCGATCGATGCCGTTCCACCAGCTCGTCGTCGAGCTCCCGGGCCGCGAGCTCGCACGCGCCGAGGACGCCTGCCGGCGGCTGGGCGCCCTGGCGCTCGCCCTCGCGGACGCGGGCGACGAGCCGCTGCTCGAGCCGGCGCCCGGCGAAACGCCCCTGTGGCAGGCGGTGCGGCTGCGCGCTTTGTTCGATCTCGCCGCGAGCCCCGAGCTGCTCGCTGCAACCCTCGCCGCGGTCCTCGGCCTCGATCCGGAGGCCATCGCCATCGAGCACGTCGAGGACCGCGCCTGGGAGCGCGAGTGGCTCCGGGACTTCCGGCCGATGCGCTTCGGCCGGCGCCTGTGGGTGTGCCCCGCCGGCCAGCAGCCCGAGGACCCGGCCGCCGTGGTGCTCGAACTCGATCCGGGGCTCGCCTTCGGCACCGGGACGCATCCGACCACGGCGCTCTGCCTGGAATGGCTCGACGCGGCCATCGAGGGCGGTGAGCGAGTGCTCGACTACGGCTGCGGATCCGGGATTCTTGCCCTCGCGGCGCTCCGGCTGGGCGCAGACCAGGCGATCGCATTCGACATCGATCCGCAGGCCCTGCTCGCGACGCGCGAGAACGCCGCGAAGAACGGGCTCGCGGATCGCCTCGAGATCGCCGAGCTCGCCAGGCAGACGTTGCCGGCCGCTTCGACGTCGTGCTCGCCAACATCCTGTCCGGACCGCTGGTCGCGCTCGCGCCGGGAATCGCGCCGCGGGCCGTCGGCGGCGGCGCGCTGCGTGCTCGCAGGCATGCTTGCGCACCAGGCGGACGAGGTAGCGCAGGCCTACCGGCCGTGGTTTGATATCGGCCCGGTAGCGGAACGCGAGGGTTGGACCCTGCTCGCGGGCCGGCGCCGCCCGGAGTAGGCGTGTACACCCAGTGCCCTGATTGTGCGACGGTCTTTCGCGTCACCGCGGAAGCCCTGCGTGCCGCGCAGGGCGACGTGCGCTGCGGCGTCTGCGCGACTACCTTCAACGCGCTCGAAAACCTGAGCGAGCAGGCGTTCAAGGCGGCGGCGGAGGACGAGGCTCCCTCGCCGGACGACTCGATGACCGTCGAGGAACTGCCCGGCAACGAGAACATCGAGCTGTCCTCGCCGATCGAGCTCGCCGCGGTGCCGGAAGCGCCCGGCTGCGCCTGCGCCTCCGCCTCCGCCTCCGCCTCCGCCGGAAGACGAGGCCGAGGCCATGGAATTTCACGGCGACGTCGCCGACCTCGACCGACTGTTCGTGGTCGAGAATCCCTCGCTCGCAAGCTTCGACCCGGACGAGGGAGCCGCGAACCTCGCGATCGCCGAGCCACCCATCGACCCCGACAGCACCGACGAACACCCGATCCTCGTGCTCGAAGAGAGCGATGAGCCCGCCCGGTCCGAGTCCATCGTGCTCGAGACGCTTGAGCCCGAGCCGGTTCCGGTTGAAGTTCCGGTTGAGGTTCCGGTCGAAGTCTCCATTGCCCGCATCCCGTCGCGGTCCCGGTACCGCCGCCGTTCCGGCCGCCGGGCTGACCGCGCCGCGCATCCTGATTCCGGACGAGATGCGCAAGCGCCTGGCGGAGGAAGCCGCGGCGCGCGAGGCGGCGGCACGTGAATTCGAGCCCGACGAGCCGGACTCAACCGGCCTGCTGACGCAGCGCTGGCCCTGGGTGGCGGGTATCGCGATCCTCGCCTTGCTCCTCGCGCTGCAGGTGGTGCACGCACGGCGCAACGACCTCGTGCGCAACGCGGCCTTTGGTCCGGCGCTCGCGGGCGCCTATGACTTCTTCGGGCTGTCGGTCCTCGCGCCGACGGACCTCTCCGCCTACGAACTGCGCCAGTGGGGCGCCGCCAGCGACCCGCGCGAGGCGAACCGGCTGATGCTGCGCGCGAGCATCGTCAACCGGGCGAGCTATGCGCAGCCGCTGCCGCTCCTGCGCCTGACGCTCCAGGACCGCTTCGGCGGCACGCTGGGCCAGCGCGACGTCGGCCCGGCCGACTACCTGCCCGGCAGCGGGCACGCAGAAGCTGCTCGAGCCCGGCCAGCGCGCCGATGCGCTCATCCGCATCGTCGACCCGGGGTCCGAGGCGGTCGGGTTCGAGCTCGACATCTGCCTGCCGTCCGACGGCGGCGTCCGCTGCGCGAGCCAGATCAAGACGGCGCGCCAATGAGGATCGGTCCCTTCGAGCTCGCGGCGCCGCTCGCGCTCGCGCCGATGGCTGGCGTGACCGACCTGCCGTTCCGGCAGGCTCTGCCGCCGCATGGGCGCGGGCCTCGCGGCGTCCGAGATGGTCACCTCGGACGTCCGGCTGTGGAAAACCGACAAGTCACGCCACCGACTCGATCACCGCGGTGAGCCAGAGCCGCGGGTGGTGCAGATCGCGGGCTGACGACCCGGCGATGATGGCCGAGGCGGCGCGGCATGAACGTCGACCTGGGCGCGCAGGTCGTCGACATCAACTTCGGTTGCCCGGCGAAGAAGGTCTGCAATCGCGCCGCTGGCTCGGCGCTGATGCGCGACGAGCCGCTGGTCGGCCGGATCCTCGGCGCAGTCGTCGCGGCCGCGAACGTGCCGGTGACGCTCAAGATGCGCACCGGCTGGGACCGCGAGCAACCGGAATGCCGTCGCGATCGCGCGGATCGCCGAGTCGCGAGGGCGTGGCGGGCCTCGCCGTGCACGGCCGCACGCGCGCCGATTTTTTCACCGGCGAGGCGGAATACGAAACGGTCGCCGCCGTCAAGCAGGCCGTTCGCCTGCCCGTGTTCGTGAACGGCGACGTCGATTGTGCCGCCAAGGCCTTGAAGGCGCTGGAACAAAGCGGCGCCGACGGCGTGATGATCGGGCGCGCAGCACAAGGCAGGCCCTGGATCTTCCGCGAAATCGCCGCGGGCCTCGCAGGAAACGCCGCGCCGCCGCCTGCGCTCGACGAGGTCCGTGCTATCATGCTTGCGCACCTCGAGGCCCTTTACTCGTTCTACGGCGAGGGAAAAGGAGTCCGCGTGGCGCGCAAGCATCTCGGTTGGTATTGCCGCCTCCACCCGGAGGTCGGACACTTGCCAGCCGGGTTGTTGACGACGGAATCCGCGAACGAGCAGCACCGGCTCACGAGCGAGTTCCTGTCGGGACTGATCGGCCGCATGGCCGACGCAGCCTGACCGACACTGACGGACGGAAATCGGGGACCTGATTGGCAATGACTGCAAAGCACCGGGCCCGTCCCGTCAATGGCCATTCACGCGAAATCCCGCTGCGCGACCATACCGAGCGGGCTCTCAACAGCTACTTCGACAGCCTCAACGGCCATCGCCCGGGCCGGCTCTATGACCTCGTGATGCGCGAGGTGGAGTTGCCGCTGTTCCGGGCCGTCATGGACTACGCGGAAGGCAACCAGAGCCGCGCCGCGACCATCCTCGGCATCAATCGGGGCACCTTGCGCAAGAAATTGCGCGAATACGGGCTGGCTTCCTGACGAGATGGCGAGGCCGGACGCCCGGCGGGCGCTGCTTTCCGTTTCCGACAAGACTGGCGTGGTCGAACTCGCGCGCGAGCTCGCCGGGCTCGGCTTCGCGCTGATCTCGACCGGCGGCACGGCGCGCGCGCTCGCGGGCGCCGGACTCGCGGTGACCGAGGTCGCCGCTATCACCGGCTTTCCCGAGATCATGGACGGTCGCGTCAAGACCCTGCACCCGAAGGTGCACGGCGCCCTCCTCGGCCGCGCCGGCGTCGACGACGCCGTGATGCGCGAGCAGGGCATCGCCCCGATCGACCTCGTCGTCATCAACCTCTATCCGTTCGCCGAGACGATCGCCAGGCCCGGCTGCCGCTACGAGGACGCGATCGAGAACATCGACGTCGGCGGGCCCGCGATGCTGCGCGCCGCCGCGAAGAACCACGCGCGCGTCGCCGTGCTGGTCGATCCCGCCGACTACGCCGTCGTGCTCGGCGAGCTGCGCGCGGGCGGCGTCACGGAACCGACGCGTCGCCGGCTCGCGGCGAAGGCCTTCGGCCACACCGCCGGGTACGACGCGCTGGTCGCCGGCTGGCTGCGGCGCCAGCAGGGCGACGCCGGCTTTCCGCAGGAGCTGGCCGCGGGATTCCGCAAGAAGCAGGACCTGCGCTACGGCGAGAATCCGCACCAGCAGGCGGCGTTCTACGCCGACCCGCTCGCCGCAGGCAGCACGGTCGCGTCCGCCCGGCAGCTCCAGGGCAAGGAGCTCTCGTACAACAACATCGCGGACGCCGACACCGCGATCGAGTGCGTGCGCCAGTTCGATGCGCCCGCCTGCGTGATCGTCAAGCACGCGAATCCCTGCGGCGTCGCCGTCGCGGCCGACCTGCTGCGACGGCCTACGAGCGCGCCTACGAGCCCGACCCGACCTCGGCCTTCGGCGGCATCATCGCCTTCAACCGCCCGCTCGACGCGACGACTGCGCCGGCGATCCTCGAGCGACAGTTCGTCGAGGTGATCGTCGCGCCGGCCTGCTCGTCCGGGGCGCTCGAGCTGCTCGCCGCCAAGCAGAACGTCCGCGTGCTGGATACCGGCGCGCTCGACGCCGCGCCGTGCCCGTCGGTCGAGCTCAAGTCCGTCGCCGGCGGCCTGCTGGTGCAGACCCGCGACGACGGCAGCGGTCGACGCCGCGGCGCTCAAGGTCGTGACGCGCCGCGCGCCCTCTGCCGCCGAGCTCGCGGACCTGCTCTTCGCCTGGCGCGTCTGCAAGTTCGTGAAGTCGAACGCGATCGTGTTCGCGAAGGACGGCCGGACGGTCGGCATCGGCGCCGGGCAGACGAGCCGCGTCGTCTCGACGCGCATCGCCGCGATGCAAGGCGGCAGACGCGAAGCTCGACGGTCGCGGGCTGCGCGATGGCCTCCGACGCCTTCTTCCCGTTCCGCGACGGCCTCGACGCCGCGGCCGGAGCTCGGCATCCGCGCCGTGATCCAGCCCGGCGGCTCGATGCGCGACGACGAGGTGATCGCCGCCGCCGACGAGCGCGACATCGCGATGGTCTTCACGGGCATGCGCCACTTCAGGCACTGACGCGGATGAAGGTCCTCGTCATCGGCGGCGGCGGCCGCGAGCACGCCCTGGCGTGGAAGCTGGCGCAGTCCGACCGCGTGTCGCGAAGTCCTCGTCGCGCCCGGCAACGCCGGCACGGCGCTCGAGCCGAAGTGCCGCAACGCGCCGGTCGCGGCGACGGACCTCGCCGGGCTCGTCGCGCTCGCCCGTGCCGAGGGCGTCGGCCTCACGGTCGTCGGGCCCGAGGGGCCGCTGGTCGCGGGCGTCGTCGACGCCTTCGAGGCCGCAGGCCTCGCCTGCTTCGGGCCCGACAACGGCTCGCCGCGCGGCTCGAGGGCAGCAAGCAGTTCACCAAGGAATTCCTGGTCCGCCACGGCATCCCGACGGCGCGCTACGCCGCGTTCACGCGCGAGACCTTCGACCCGGCCGCCATCCGCGCACAGCGCCCGCCGATCGTCGTCAAGGCGGACGGCCTCGCCGCCGGCAAGGGCGTGATCATCGCCGCCAGCGCCGAGGAGGCGATCCGCGCGGCCGAGGGCATGTTCGCGGGCGCCTTCGGCGACGCGGGCCGCGTGGTCGTCGTCGAGGAGTTCCTCGAGGGCGAGGAAGCGAGCTTCATCGTCATGGCGGACGGCAGGCACGTGCTCGCCGCTCGCGACCTCGCAGGACCACAAGCGCCTTCGGGACGGCGACCAGGGACCGAACACGGGCGGCATGGGCGCCTACTCGCCCGCGCCCGTCGTCACGCCGGCGCTGCACGACGCGGATCATGCGCGAGGTGATCGCGCCGACGCTCGCCGGCCTCGCCGCGGAAGGCATGCCGTACACGGGCTTCCTCTACGCGGGCCTCATGATCGCGAAGGACGGCACGCCGAACGTGCTCGAGTTCAACTGCCGCTTCGGCGACCCGGAGACGCAGCCCGTGCTCGCGCGGCTCAGGAGCGACCTCGTGACGCTGGTCGAGGCCGCGCTCGCGGGCCGGCTCGATGCCGTCGCAGGCGGAGTGGGACCCGCGCGCGGCGCTCGGCGTCGTGCTCGCGGCCGCGGGCTACCCGGACGATCCGCGCACGGGCGATCCGATCGACGGGCTCGACGAAGCCGCGAAGCTGCCCGGCAAGGTCTTTCACGCGGCGACACGCCAGTCACGTCGGCGGTCGCGTCGTCACCGCCGGCGGGCGCGTGCTGTGCGCGGTCGGGCTCGGCGACGGCGTCGCGGCGGCGCAGCGCGCGGCCTACGAACTCGTCGACCGCATTCGCTGGGATGGAATGCAGTGCCGCCGCGATATAGGCTGGCGGGCGCTGTGAGCAAGATTCACCTGCGCCGCGAGCACGACCTGACGCGCGAGGTCGCCCGCACCAAAGTCGAGCGCGTGGCCGAGGTGCTCGCCAGGAAGTTCGACGCCGAGTGCGCCTGGAAGGGCGACGTGCTGTCGGTCGAGCACCCGAGCGTCAACGGCAAGGTGACGCTCGGCCAGAACGACGTCGTCGTCGAGGCCAAGCTCGGCTTCCTGCTCGCCATGTTCCGCGACCGCATCGACGAGGAGCTGGTCCGCATCCTCGACAAGGAATTCCCGGACGCCAAGGCCTAGGCCGGCGGGCGAACCAGGATCGGCCAGCCGACGGTGGACTCGACGTTGACGCCGTTCCGGCGCGCGGGCACGAAGATGAGCCGGCGCAGGATGCAGACCCCCGCCTCGTCCAGCTCCGCATCGCCGCTCGACGTCGACGACTTCCGCCTTGCGCACCCGCCCGCCGTCGGTGACCGTGATCCGGTAGTTGATCTTCACTTCGTCGCTGCGTCCCGCCGGATAGCAGTCGCGGTAGGCAGCGAGGATCTGCTCGTCGTCCGAACGCAGCGTCGGCGGCTCGAGCCGCACCTGCTCGTGCGGGTTGCTCGTGAGGTTGAAGTCGATCGGCACCATCGTCCAGGATTCCACCGCCTCGAGCTTCAGGCGCGCCGGGTAGAAGTCGAGGCGATCCTTCAGGCATCGCGCCGCCTCCTCCATCCACGGCAGGACGCCTTCGGGCAGGACGGTCTCGAGCACACGCCCGTCCGTGCCGACCTTGACCAACAGGTCGAGCGTTCCTTCGTAGGCGTTGCTTCCAGCGTCACCAGCGGCTGGATTGCCGGCTGGCAGTACTTGATCGCGCGCGCCAGGTCCTGGCGAAGCTGCGGCGGCGTCGGGAAGCCGATCGCGACGGTTGCCTTGCCCGGGACCGGTTGGTCCGTGCGTCGAGCGCCGGCTCGAACTTCAGCGTCACCGCGACGCACTGGGCCGCCGCAGCGAGCGGCTCTGGCGTGCCCGGCGCGCTCGCCGCGCCGGTCACGCGTCCCTCGGCATTGACCGAAACGGTCACCTGGGCCTCGCCCGTGACCTCGCCGTCGCGGCTGTGCAGGCGGTAGCAGTTGTCGGTCGCGTTGCTTGGGCTGCCGAGCGGGCGTGGCGGACGATTCTCACCCGCCGCTGCGCCGGCGGCCGACAGACAGAGCAGCGCCCCGGCGATGAGGCTGCAGTTGGCCATGCGCAAGAATCATAGAACGTCGCTGGCAATCCTGGCTGCGCTTGCGTGCACCGCCTGCGGCAGCGAGGCCAACCTGCTTGTCGAGCGCGGCATCGGGCCCGACCCGGAGCTGCCGAAGCCCGAGAAATCGCTGATTCCCACCGTCAATATCGCGCCCGCCGTCGGCTGGGCCGACGGCGGCCGCCCGGTCGCCGCGGAAGGCACCGAGGTCGTGGCGTTTGCCGACGGGCTCGACCATCCGCGCTGGCTGTACGTGCTGCCGAACGGCGACGTGCTGGTCGCCGAGACGGCGGCGCCCGAGCGGCCCGAGGACGGCAAGGGCATCAAGGGCTTCTTCATGAAGAAGGCGATGAAGCGCGCCGGGTCGGCGGTGCCGAGCGCAAACCGCATCACGCTGCTGCGCGACCAGGACGGCGACGGCATCGCCGAGCAGCGCTCGGCGTTCCTCACGAACCTCAACTCGCCGTTCGGCATGGTGCTCGTCGGAAGCGACCTCTACGTCGCCAATACCGATGCGCTGATGCGCTTTCCCTACCGGGCCGGCGACACGGCGATCACGGAGCCCGGCGTCAAGGTCACCGACCTTCCCGGCGGCGCGCTCAACCACCACTGGACCAAGAACGTGATCGCGAGCCCCGACGGCACGCAGCTTGTACGTCACCGTCGGCTCGAACAGCAACGTGGCCGAGCACGGGATGGACAAGGAAGTCGAGCGGGCGGCGATCCTGGAGATCGATCCGCACACCGGCTCGCGCACGGTCTTCGCATCGGGCCTGCGCAACCCGAACGGCCTTGCCTGGGAGCCGACGACCGGCACGCTGTGGACCGTGGTCAACGAACGCGACGAGCTCGGCAGCGACCTCGTCCCGGACTACCTCACGTCGGTCCGACGCGGCGGATTCTACGGCTGGCCGTACAGCTACTACGGACAGATCGTCGATGAGCGCGTGCAGCCGCCGCGTCCCGATCTCGTCGCGCAGCGCGATCAAGCCGGACTACGCGCTCGGGCCGCACACGGCCTCGCTCGGTCTCGCCACGTCGACCGGCGCGAGCCTGCCCGAACAGTTCGCGAGCGGCATGTTCATCGGTCAGCACGGCTCCTGGAACCGCGAGCCGCGATCCGGCTACAAGGTGATCTTCGTGCCGTTCAGCGCCGGCATGCCGTCCGGCATGCCGATCGACGTGCTCACGGGATTCGTCGACCAGCGAAGGCAATGCGCGCGGCCGGCCGGTCGGCGTGGTCGTGGACCGGCGCGGCGGCCTGCTCGTCGCCGACGATGTCGGCAATGTCGTCTGGCGCGTCAGTGCCCCGATCTCCAGTCTCGTCGCGTCCCGCCATCCAGGAGAATTCCCATGACCCGGCTCGCCGTCGTCCTGATCGCGCTCGGCGCCGTCATCGGCCTCACCATGGCGGTCCAGCATTTCAAGGGCCGTACGCCGCCCGCGCCTGCGCTCGCGATCCTGCACGGCGTCCTGGCCGGCTCCGGCGTGATCGTGCTCCTGCTCTACCTGTGGGAAACCGGATTCGGCGGCGCGCTTGGGGTCGCATTCCTGTTGTTCGTCGTCGCGGCGCTGGGCGGGCTTTACCTCGTCAGCCACCACATGCGGCAAAAGCCACTGCCGAACGGCGTCATCGTGATCCATGGATTGGTCGCGGTGATCGCCTTCCTGGTGCTGGCGACCGCTGTATTCCTCGTGCCCTGACGCGTCAGGACGGGGCGTCGAGCGCGTGGCGCATCGCCACGATGTGCTCCGGCGTGCTGCCGCAGCAGCCGCCGATGACGTTGACGCCGAGCGAAGACATCTTGCGTGCGTAGTCCGCCATCACCTCGGGCGTGCCGCCGTAGGTTATTCGGTCGTCCTTCCAGCGCGGCATGCCCGCATTCGACTTCGCCATCAGCAGCACGCCGTCCGGCCTGGACCGGGACATCTCGGTCAGGATCCGCTCGATCTCCGCGGGACCATTGCCGCAGTTGGCGCCGATCACGCGCACGCCGAGGCCCGCGATCGCCTCGAGCGCCTTCGCCGGCGAGACGCCCATCATGGTATGGAAGTGCGTGTCGAAGCTCATCGTGACCACGGCCGGCAAGTCCGCCTCGCGCGCGCCCTCCACCGCCGCCTGCACTTCCTCGAGCGCGCTCATGGTCTCGATCAGCGCGAAATCGACGCCGCCCGCCTTGAGCGACCGCGCCTGCTCGGCGAACGATGCGCGCGCGCCATCCGGCGTCAGGAGGCCGAGCGGTTCCATCAGCTCGCCGGTCGGGCCCATGGAGCCGGCCACCAGGCGTTCACCGGCCGCTTCGCGCGCGAGGCGCGCTCCGGCCTCGTTGAGCTCTGCGAGGCGGCCCTCCAGTCCGTCGAGGGCCAATCGGTTGCGTGTGCCGCCGAAAGTGTTGGTCGAAATGAAGTCGCTGCCTGCATCGACATACGCGCGGTGAATCGCGAGGACGACGTCGGGCCGCTCTGCGTTCCAGCGCTCCGGCGCGCCGTCCGTGAGGCCGGCCTTGTGCAGCATCGTGCCCATGGCGCCGTCGCCGAGCACGAAGCCGCGGCGCTCGATCAGCTCAAGTAGCCTTTCCACGCGAACTCCTCTCCAGGTCCACTGCCCGCCACAGGTACCAGGACGCCGTCGTGCGGTGCGGCGCCCAGCGCTCGCCGAACTTCGCGAGCGCCTTGGGCTTCGGCAGCGTGCGCTTGCCGTAGGCAATCCTGTAGCCAAGGCGGATGCCGTAATCGTCCACCGGCAGCACGTCCGGCCTGCCGAGCGTGAACATCAGGAACATCTCCACCGTCCAGCGGCCGACGCCGCGCGCTTCGACCAGGCGCTCGACGATCGCCTCGTCTCTCATGCGCGCGAGCGCACGCCGCGGCGGAATCGTGCCGTCGAGGGACCGGGCCGCGATGTCCTTGAGCGCGGCCGTCTTGGCGCGCGAGAAACCACATGACCGGAGCTGCTCGTCGGGCGTATCGACCAGGCGGGCCGGCTCCGGGCAGCAGTCGATGCCATAGAGCGCGTAGAAGCGGCCGAGGATGGTCCTGGCCGCCTTGCCCGTGAGCTGCTGGTGGGCGACGGCCTGGACGAGCGCCTCGTAGGCGCCCTCGCCGCGTTCGGGCTTGACGGAATACGGCCCGGCGCGGCGAATGAGCTGCGCCATCACCGGGTCGACCCGGCGCAGGTGGCGCAGGGCTTCGGTCATCCGCGCTTCATCGAGTCGAAGAAGTCCGAGTTGGTCTTCGTGTCCTTCATCTTGTCGATCAGGAACTCGACCGCGGCCAGCTCGTCCATCGGGTGCAGGAGCTTGCGCAGGATCCAGATCTTGGCCAGCTCGTCCTGGGCCGTGATCAGCTCCTCGCGGCGCGTGCCCGAGCGGTTGATGTTGAACGCCGGGAACACGCGCTTCTCGGAGATGCGCCGGTCGAGGTGGATCTCGCTGTTGCCGGTGCCCTTGAACTCTTCGTAGATCACGTCGTCCATGCGCGAGCCGGTGTCGATCAGCGCGGTCGCGATGATGGTCAGCGAGCCGCCCTCCTCGACGTTGCGCGCGGCGCCGAAGAAGCGCTTCGGGCGCTGCAGGGCGTTCGCGTCCACGCCGCCGGTCAGCACCTTGCCGGAGCTCGGTACCACCGTGTTGTAGGCGCGCGCGAGGCGCGTGATCGAGTCGAGCAGCACGACCACGTCGCGCTTGTGCTCGACCAGGCGCTTGGCCTTCTCGATCACCATCTCGGCGACCTGCACGTGCCGGCTCGCCGGCTCGTCGAAAGTCGAGGCGACGACCTCGCCCTTCACCGTGCGCGACATCTCGGTCACTTCCTCGGGCCGCTCGTCGATCAGCAGCACGATCAGGTAGACGTCGGGGTGGTTCCAGGTGATGGAAGTGGCGATGTTCTGCAGCAGCATCGTCTTGCCGGCTTTTGGCGGCGAGATGATCAGGCCGCGCTGGCCCTTTCCGAGCGGCGCCATCAGGTCGATCATGCGCGCCGTCAGGTCCTCGGTGGACCCGTTGCCGCGCTCGAGCTTCAGGCGCTTGGTCGGGTGCAGCGGCGTCAGGTTCTCGAACAGCAGCTTGTGCCGCGCGCTCTCGGGGGTGTCGAAGTTGATCTCGCCGACCTTCAGCAGCGCGAAATAGCGCTCGCCGTCCTTCGGCGGGCGGATCAGGCCCGAAATCGAGTCGCCGGTGCGGAGATTGAAGCGGCGGATCTGGCTCGGGCTGACGTAGATGTCGTCCGGCCCGGCGAGGTAGGAGCTGTCGGCGGAGCGCAGGAAGCCGAAGCCGTCCTGCAGGATCTCGAGGACCCCGTCGCCGTAGATGTCCTCGCCGCCCCTTGCGTGCGCCTTCAGGATCGAGAAGATCACGTCCTGCTTGCGCTGCCGCGCCATGTTCTCGAGGCCCATGGTCTCCGCCATGGCGACGAGCTCGTGTACCGGCTTGTTCTTGAGGACCGTGAGGCTCATCGCGCTGCGCGACGCGGCCAGTTCCTCCGGGGAGATGATGTCGGCCTCGCCGCCTTCCATCATGTGGTCGTCGACCGGGAGTCCTTCCTGGCCGTGCCTGGGACCGCCGCCACCGCGATTGCGGTGGCCCTTCTGGCGGTTCCGCGACTGGTTGCCTAGATAGCCCCTCACAGGTGCTGGTCCAGCAGGGCCGTCAGCTTCGACTTCCCGACCAGGCCGACCTGCTGCGCCTCGGGGGCGCCGTTCTTGAACAGGATCAGCGTCGGGATGCCACGCACGCCGTATTTCACGGGGGTCTGGCGGTTGTCGTCGATGTTGAGCTTGGCCACCTTCACGCGGCCCGCGTAGTCCTTCGCGATGTCGTCGAGGATGGGGGCGATCGCCTTGCAGGGGCCGCACCATTCGGCCCAGAAATCGAGCAGGACGGGTGTCTGGGATTTGAGGACGTCGGTCTCGAACGTCGCGTCGGTCGTATGGACGATATTGCCGCTCACGCGGGCATTTCTCCTGGTTTCAAGTTGATCGGTGACGGGCGAATGCCCGATACGGCACAATATTAGGTGGGTTTGGGAGCAATACGTGCGGGGATCCGCACCGCTAGGGCCCTTTTGTAGCGCGTCGGAGGGTAATTTTCAAGTGATGACACCCAAAGTAGTGAACCGTTGACACAACATCAATTTTCCGACCTCTCTTTCACCGGACTGCACCTGCCTGAACCCGTGGCCCGCGGTATCGCCGATGCGGGCTTTGAACGCTGCACCCCGATCCAGGCCCAGGCGCTGCCTCGCGCGCTCGCCGGCTTCGACGTCGCCGGGCAGGCGCAGACCGGCACTGGCAAGACGGCGGCGTTCCTGGTCGCGCTGTTCACGAACCTCCTGCGCTACCCGGCTTCGCCCGACCGCTCCACGACCTCGCCGCGCGCGCTCATCCTTGCGCCGACGCGCTGAGCTCGCGATCCAGATCCACCACGACGCCGAGATACTCGTGCAATACACCGGCCTCACGCTCGGGCTCGCCTTCGGCGGGGTGGACTACGACAAGCAGCGCCGCACCCTGGAGGCGGGCGTCGACGTCCTGATCGGCACGCCGGGCGCATCATCGACTTCTTCCGCCAGCACGTGTTCGACCTCAGGCACGTGCAGGTCATGGTGCTCGACGAGGCCGACCGCATGTTCGACCTCGGCTTCATCAAGGACATCCGCTTCCTGCTGCGGAGGCTGCCCGCGCCGGAGCACCGCCTCAACATGCTGTTCTCGGCAACGCTCTCTCACCGCGTGCTCGAGCTCGCCTACGAGCACATGAACGACCCGGAGCTGATCCGCATCGAGCCCGAGCGCATCACCGCGGAGCGCGTGCGCCAGGTCATCTACTACCCGGCGATGGAGGAGAAGGCCTCCCTGCTCGTCCACCTGCTGCGCAAGGACGCGGCGACGCGCACGCTGGTCTTCGTCAACACCAAGCGCCTCGCCGAGCGGCTCGAGCGACTGTTGCGCGCCAACGGGATCGTGGCCTCGGCGATGTCGGGCGACGTCCCGCAGCGCAAGCGCATGCGCATGCTGCGCGAGTTCCACGACGGCAAGCTCGCGGCGCTGGTCGCGACCGACGTCGCGGCGCGCGGCCTGCACATCCCCGACGTGAGCCACGTCTTCAATTACGACCTGCCGCAGGATCCCGAGGACTACGTGCACCGCATCGGCCGAACCGCGCGCGCAGGCGCCGCGGGCGACGCCGTGAGCTTCGGCTGCGAACAATACGTCGAGTCACTGCCGGACATCGAGGGCTTCATCGGCCACCGGATCGCGGTCGGCAGCTTCGACCCGGCCGAGCTGCCGGAGCTGCGCCCCGCGCATTTCGCGCCGCGATCGTTCGGCGACGAGGAAGGCGACGGCCCGCCGCCGAACCAGCAGCAGCGCCAGCCCGGGCCCGCCCAGGGACGGCGCGGGCCCCGGCGCGGCGGCGGCAGTGGACGCGGACGAAACTAGCCGTCGAGTCCTGCGGCGAGCTCCAGCACGGATTCGACGCCCGGAAAGCCGTTGGGCGCCCGTGCGGGCGCGCGGTTGACGGGCCGGCGGACCGCATACAGCCAGCGGATGCCGTGGCGGCGGGCCGCGGCCAGCACCGAGGCGGTGTCATCCACGAACAGCGTGCGCGCCGGGTCGAAGGGCTCGCGTGCGGCGAGCCGCGGCCAGAAGTCGGCGTTCTCCTTCGGGTCGCCGAACTCGTGCGAGCTGTAGACGGCGTCGAACCGCCGGCGAACGCCGAGCTGGGCGTCCTTGAGCGCGAGGATTTCCGGGTGCGCGTTGGTGACCAGGGCGATGCGCTTGCCCGCCGCCCTCACGCGCGCAAGGAAGCCGCGCGCCTCGGGCAGCCAGTCGATCTCGTGGCGCGTCGCGCGCTTCATCGCCATGATGTCGAGCGAGAGCTCGCGGCTCCAGTAGTCGATGCAGTACCAGTCGAGCGTGCCGGCCGTCGACTCGAAGATCGGCCGCATGAGGCGACGCGCCTCCTCGACCGCGATGCCGCGGCTCTCGGCGAGGCGGCGCGGCAGGTAATCCTCCCAGAAACGCTTGTCGTATCCGAGATCGAGCAGCGTGCCGTCCATGTCGAGCAGCACGGAGTCGATGGCGGGCCATTCGGGAAATTGGGCGCGTCCCTGCACGTGCCTATGATATAACGCGGCACTTTCCGGAGCCGAAGGCGCCATGGACCCGAACCAGCTGCTCGTCGAAGTGACCGCGCTCGCGCGCGAGGCGGGCCGCGCCATACTCGAGGTCTATGCGTCGTCGTTCAGCGTCCAGGTGAAGGAGGACCGCTCGCCGCTCACCGAGGCGGACCTGCGCTCCGAAAAGCTGATCCTCGCGGGCCTGAAGCGCATCGCGCCGGAGATCCCGGTCCTCTCCGAAGAATCGGCCCAGGCGCCCTACCCGACGCGCCGGAACTGGAGCCGGCTCTGGATCGTCGACCCGCTCGACGGCACCAAGGAATTCGTGCAGCGAAACGGCGAGTTCACGGTGAACATCGCGCTCGTGGACAACCACCGGCCGGTGCTCGGAATCGTGCATGCGCCGGTGCTCGAGCGTACCTACTACGCCTGCGAAGGCGTCGGCGCCTTCCGCTCCGACCGTGAGGCGACCGGCCAGACGATCCGTGTCGACAAGCGCGGCGCCGGCCCGGTGCGCGTGGTCGGCAGCCGCTCGCATCGCGGCACCTCGATCGACGCCTTCCTCGCGCGCGTCGGCGCGCACGAGCTCGTCGAGGTCGGCAGTTCACTGAAGCTCTGCCTCGTCGCGGAGGGCAAGGCCGACGTCTACCCGCGGCTCGGCCCCACCTGCGAATGGGACACGGCCGCCGGGCAGTGCGTGCTCGAGCAGGCCGGCGGCCAGGTGCTGAGGCTCGATGGCGAGCCGCTCGCCTACAACCGCGAGAACACGCTCAACCCGAGCTTCGTGGGCTTCGCCGACGCCGATACGGACTGGCTAGCGCTCGTGCAATGACCTGGGGGCTGCTGCTCTCGGTCGCTGCGCTCGCCCTGCTGGGCTTCTTCTGGCATTCGAGCCTCGCGGCACGCGAGCTCGCGAACCGCATCGCGCAGGAGACCTGCGATGGTGCCAGCGTGCAGATGCTGGACGGCACGGTGGCGATTCACCGGCTGCGCCTGGTGCGTGGCGGCGACGCGCCGCTCTCCTGGCACCGCACCTACGTCTTCGACTACACGGCCGACGGTTACCAGCGCCAGCGCGGGTTCGTGGTCCTGACCGGCGATCGCGTGGACACCGTGGGGCTCGGTCCCCGCGCGGTATGAACCAGTCATCGCCGGTCGACCTGCACCTGCACTCCACGGCGTCCGACGGCATGCTGGATCCCGCCGCGCTCGTCGCCCACGTCGCGGCCTGCGGCGTGAAGCTCATGGCGCTCACGGACCACGACACCGTCGCCGGCATCGACGCGGCGGCGCGCGCCGCGCGAACGGCGGTCATCGGCTTCGTCGCGGGCGTCGAGATTTCCGCACGCTGGCGCGGCCGGACGATCCACGTGCTCGGGCTCGCGATCGATCCCGCCGCCCCGCGGCTTGCCGCCGGGCTGGCCTCGCAGCAGGCGCTGCGCGAGACGCGGGCGGCGCGCATCGCCGCGCGCCTCGACGCCGCCGGGGCGCCGGGCAGCGCGGCGCTCGCATCGATCCGGGCCGGAGCGAGCCTGCCGACGCGCACGCATTTCGCCCGCGCGCTCGTGGCGGCCGGCGTCGCGGCGGACGTCGGCGCGGCTTTCGACCGCTGGCTCGGGCACGGCCGGCCGGGCCACGTCCAGAGCGAGTGGCCGGAACTCGACGAAGCGACGTCCTGGATCCTCGCCGCCGGCGGCAAGGCCGCGATCGCGCACCCGATGCGCTACACGCTCTCCGCCGGCGCGCGCCGCGAAATGTGCAGCGAATTCAAGGCTGCGGGCGGCCACGGCGTCGAGGTCGTCACGGGCGGCTCCGGCCCGGCACAGCGCGAACAGGCGATCTCGCTCGCCGTGCGTTGCGGGCTCGAGGGATCGGTGGGATCGGACTTTCACGACCCTGCAGTGCCATGGAATCCCCCGGGTCGTTTGGCTAAGCTTCCGGACTCCATCCGGCCCATTTGGTCCGACTTCCTGCCGGCATGACGGACGAAGAAAAGGTCAACACCGAGCTGTTCGCGCGCATGCAGCGCCTGCGCGAGCTGCGTATCGAGCACCGCGACCTCGACGACGTGATCTGCCGCTTGTCGCTCGACCTCTACGTGGACGAGCTGCAGCTTCGCCGGCTCAAGAAGCGAAAGCTCCTGCTCAAGGACCAGATCCTGCGGCTCGAGAGCGAGCTGATCCCGGACCTCAACGCATGATCGAACGCACCACCGCCCTGTTCGCAACGGTCAAGACCGTCGCCGGCAATCCCCAGTTCCCCGTGATCGCAGCGACCGCGCTCCTCGTCACGGTCGGCGTGCTGTGGGGCCGGCGCTGGTACCTTGGGCAGACCAACGGCCATTCCCACAGCATCCTCACCGATGCCCTGGCAGTCGTCGTGCCTTACCTCGGCGGCCTCGTGATCCTCGGGCTCGCCCTGTTCGCCGCGGCCGGCGAGCCCCGGCCGTGGTACGAGACCGCTGCGATGCTGCTCGCGCTGCTTGCGCTTATCCGTCTCGCGACCTTCCTCGTCCGGCTCTCGCTCGGCAAGAGCCGGACGATCAAGTCCTGGGAGCTGCGCGTCGCGCTGCTCGTCTGGGCCCTGATCGCGGCGGAAACGCTCGGCTGGCTCGACCCGGCCGTCGCCGAGCTCGACTCGATCGGCCTGATCGAGGGCAAGACGCGCATCACCATCTGGTCGGTGCTCAAGGCGATCGCGACGGTCACCGTGTTCGTCGTGGTGAGCGTCTGGATCGCGCGCTGGATCGACAAGCGCATCAGCGCGGTCCAGGAATTGGCGCCCGCGACGCGCATCGGCATCGGCAAGTTCGCCTATGCCTTCCTGATCGCCTTCGGCGTGCTGTTCGGACTGCAGGCTTCCGGCGTCGACCTCACGGCGCTCACCGTGTTCTCGGGCGCGATCGGCCTTGGCCTCGGCTTCGGCCTGCAGGCGATCGCCGCGAACTTCGTGAGCGGCTTCGTGCTGCTGATCGACCGCTCGATCAAGCCCGGCGACGTCATCAGTTTCACCGGCGCCACCGGCACCAGCACCACGGGGTTCGGCTGGGTCGAGGAGCTGCGCGGCAGGCACGTCGTGATCCGCGACCGCGACGGCGTCGCGACCCTGGTGCCGAACCAGAACGTGATCACGAATCCGCTCATCAACTGGAGCTACGGGCACCCGCGCGTGCGCCTGCGGCTGCCGGTGCGCATCGCCTACCACGACGACGTCGAACAGGCCCTGGTCCTGCTGCTCGAGGCGGCCGACCACCCGCGCATCCTGAAGGACCCGCCAGCCGTCGCACGCCTGCTCGAGTTCGCCGACTTCGGCATGGAGATCGAGCTGCGCTTCTGGATCGGCGACCCGGCCGAGGGCGTCAACAACGTGCGCTCGGACGTGAATCGCCGGATCTGGGCCCTGTTCCGCGATCACGGCATCACCATTCCGCCGGCGCAGCGCGAGATCCGCATCCTCGAGGGCGGCAAGTCGGCATCGATGCTCGCACCGCGTGACGGCAAGCCGATCACGCCGTCGGCCGACGGCCAGGATTGAGCGTGATTCCCGAGGGCGAGTACACGCTCGCTTTCGTCCGCAGCCCGGGCCCCGGCGGCCAGAACGTCAACAAGGTCTCAACCGCGTGCGAATTGCGATTCCACGTCGGCCGCACGCGCCTGCTTGACGATGCCGGCAAAGAGCGGCTGCGGGTCCTCGCTGGCCGCCGGCTCACTCGCCTGGACGAAATCGTCCTCGAGGCGCATCGTCACCGGACTCAGGAAGGGAATCGACACGACGCCATCGAGAGGCTCGAGCGGCTGATCGTGCAGGCACGGCACGTGCCGAAGCCGCGCAAGAAGACCAGACCAGGCCGCGCGGCGAAGGCGCGGCGCCTGGAGGGGAAACGGCTCAACCAGGCGAAGAAGCGGCTGCGCGGCAGGCCGGCGCTGGACTAGCAGCGCATGTCGGCGCCGGCAGGATCAATCTGAAGGTGGCTGCCGTGGCAGCAGCCACGCCCCCAGCGCCGGCAGCAGCAGCATCGCCCCCAGCATGTTCACCAGGAACATGAAGGTCAGCATCAGGCCGACGTCGGCCTGGAACTTGAGCGGCGAGAACACCCAGGTCGCGACGCCGATCGCGAGCGTGATTCCGGTGAAGAAGATCGCCGCTCCGGTGACCTGCAGCGCGGCGAGATAGGCGTCGTGCACGTTGTGGCCCCGGCGCAGCTGCTCCTGCATGCGGCTGAAGAGGTAGATGCCGTAGTCCACGCCGATGCCCGCGCCGAGCGCGACCATCGGCAGCGTGTTGACCTTGAGCCCGATGCCGACGAAGGCCATGACCGCGTAGACCAGGATCGAAACGAGCGCGAGCGGGACGATCACCATGATCGTGCCGATGACCGAGCGGAAGTTGACGAGGCACATGATCGTGACCGCGGCAAACACCCAGCCGAGGATCACGAACTCCTTGGCCCTCGACCTCCTCGTTCTGCGCCGCCATCACGCCGACGTTGCCGGTCGCGAGCCGGTAGGCCACCCCCGGCGTCGGGTGCTTCTCGCGGTACTCCTTCACGGCCGCGACTACGCGCTCGATGGTCGCGGCGCGATGGTCGGCGAGGAACAGCATCACCGGCATCACGCTGCAGTCGCGGTTGAGCAGCCCGGTGCTGGTCTCGACGAAGCTCTGCGCCTGCACGAGCTGGCGCTCGTCGCGCGGCAGGTTGCGCCACTTGAGGCTGCCCTCGCTCCAGCCCGCGCTCACCACCTTCGAGACGCCCGCGAGCGACATGACGTCGCGCACGCCCTCGACGTTCGCCATGTTCCAGGCGAAGCGGTCGATCGCGTCGATGACCTCGAAGTCGATGCAGCCGTCGGCCTTGGTCTCGACGATCACGTTGATGATGTCGGTGCCGATCGAGAAGCGGTTGCTGATCAGGTTGGTGTCCTGGTTGTAGAGTGAATCGGGCCTGAGCTCCGGCACGCCCGCCTGCGTGTCGCCGATCGGCGTCTCGAGGCCCTTGATCACCCCGAGCACGCCGAGCACGGCGGCGATGGCGATGATCACGGCCGCGGGGCCGCGGTGCGTGATGCGCGCGAGCCGCTCCCAGAGCTTCCTGAGCGCTTCCTGGCGCCGCTCCACCCGGCCGCGGAACCGGCCCGAGAGCGGCACGTAGGAAACGAGCACGGGCAGCAGGACCAGGTCGGTCAGGATGATCACGCCGATGCCAAGGCTCGCCGTTACCGCCATTTCGCGGATCACCTGAACCGGGATCAGCAGGATAGTGATGAAGCCGACCAGGTTCGCGAGCAGCGCCACGATCGCGGGCAGGAACAGCAGCCGGAAAGTGCGCCGCGCCGCCTCGTTGTTGTCCGCGCCGCTCATCGCCGCGTCGCTGACGGCACTGATCTTCTGCACGCCGTGGCTGGTGCCGATCGCGAATATGATGAAGGGCACGAGGATCCCGAGCGGGTCCACCCCGTAGCCGAGCAGGACCAGGATGCCCAGCATCCAGACCATCGCGACCAGCGAGGAAACCACCGGCACCAGCGCGATGCGGAACGACTGGATGTAGATCCAGACGAAGATCAGCGTCAGCAAGACCGTCACGATCGCGAAAGTCACGACCGAGAGCGCGCCGTCGGCGACGTCGCCGACCACCTTCGCGAAGCCGATCATGTGCACCGAAACTGCGACCGCCTCCTCCTGGATCTGCCCGCGCACCTTGCGCTCGAGTTCCTGCGAGATCGCGATGTAGTCCACCGGCGCGCCGGTCTCGGGATCGGCGTCGAGGAGCTGCGCACTGACCATCGCGCCGGAAAAGTCGTTCGCGACCAGGCGTCCGACGATGCCCGCCTTGAGGATGTTCTCGCGCACCCGCGCGAGTCCCTCGGCGTCGGGCTCGAAGTCCGAGGGGATCACGTCGCCCGCCTCGATGCCTCCCTCGACCACCTCGGTGTAGCGGGTGTTCGGCGTCCACAGCGACTGCACGCGCGAGCGGTCGACACCCTTGATGAAGAACACTTCGTCGGTCGCGACCTTGAGCGCCTGGAAGAACTCCGGCGTGAACATGTTGCCGTCGCGGGCGATGACCGCGATCAGCAGCCGGTTGGCGCCGCCGAACTCCTCCTTGTGGTCGAGGTAGGTCCGGATGTACTCGTGCTGGAGCGGCAATTGCTTGTTGAAGTTCGTGTCGAGCTTGAGGCCGGTCGCCGCCACCCAGCCGAGCGCGACTGTCACGAGCGCGAAGAACGCGAGGATCAGGCCGCGGTGACCGAACACTTTCGGCTCGAGCCAGGCCGCGATCCGCTCGTCCCCGGACTCCCTCATGGCGCCGCGCTTCCCGGCAGCGGCAGGCGGCGCACGCCGCCCTCGCCGGCCACGATCAGCGCGCCGTCGCCCGACGGCGCGACGGCCGAGAGGGCCTTGCGGTCTTCCTGCTGGTGCAGCACGAAGCTGCGGCCACCGTCACGGCTCACGAGGATGACGCCCGCCATGCCGACGACGACGACCGTGCCCGCGTCGATGCGCGCGCCGCCGTTGAGGAGCACGGTGGTCCCGGTCTGGATCTGCGACCAGGTGGTGCCGCCGTCCTCGGAGCGGAACAGGTTGCCGCGCAGGCCGAACGCCAGGACCGCGTCGCCGTCGAGCGGAAGGACGCCGTGGAAGGACCCGTCGTACGGCGAGGGCAGCTCGCGCCAGCTCGTCCCGTCATCGTCGGAGCGGAACAGGCGGCCCGCCTCCGCGGCGATGTACATCCGTCCCGGCGAGCCGCGCGCGATGGCGTTCAGGTGGAACTCGAAACCGAGGTCCACGTCCGCCTCCATCTCGTCCGCCGCGGACTCGACTCCCTCGGCACCGGGCAGGGCCTCCGGCTCGAACGGCACCTGGCTCCACACGGAGCCGCCGTCGGTGGTCACATAGACCACGCCGTAGGCGCCGACCGCGACTCCGCGCGAAGCGTCGGCGAAGGCGACGTCCAGCAGGGGCTGCGGACTTGCCGGTTCGAAGTGCACGAGCTGCCACGAATCGCCGCCGTCGGACGTAGCGAGGATGGCCTCGACGTGACCGACGGCCCAGCCACGCCTGGCGTCGGCGAAATACACGGCCGTCAGGTTGGCGCTGGCGGGAACGCGTGACTGGGACCAGGTCCTGCCGCCGTCGTCCGAATGCAGGATGTGTCCACGTTCGCCGACCGCGAACACGCGCGTGCCGGCCCAGGCGAGGTCGAGCAGGAGCGAGCGCTCGGCGAGCCGGGCGATGATCGCGGGCCTCGCCGCCGGGTCCTCCCGCGCCGCGTCCTGGGCGAGAGCCTGCGGCGCGAGCCCGAGGGCGAAGGCCGCGAGCGCGAGCCTCACGCCGGACTCCGGCCGCGGCCTATCGCGTGCCGCGGTTCGCGATCGCGGCCGGCGTGAAGTCGGCGGCTGTCCGCTTCGCGTTGAAGTTGACGGTCATCGGCTCTTCGTTGTCGAGGCCCAGCGCGAGATATCGTCCCGCCTGGAGATCGTAGGTCGTCTCCAGCGTGGTCCAGAAGGTCGGCACGTCGAAGTAGTTGATCGAGTGGCCTTCCTGCACGCGCCAGAGCTGGTCGCGGTTGTCGTAGCAGTCGACGACCAGGATCTGCCAGGAATCCTCGTCGATGTAGAAGGTGCGGCGCTTGTAGATGTGTCGCTGGCCGGCCTTCAGCGTCGCGTCCACGACCCAGACCCGGTGCAGCTCGTAGCGCGCGTGCTCCTGGTTGATGTGCAGCGGCTTCAGGATGTCGCCGTTCTTGAGCTTGTTGCTGTGCAGCGGGTAGGCGTTGTACGGGACCAGGATCTCCTGCTTGCCGACCAGCTTCCAGTCGTAGCGCTCGGGGCTGCCGTTGTAGATGTCGAACTGGTCGGAGGTGCGCAGGCCGTCGGAGCCGGTGCCGGGGTTGTCGAACGCGACGTTCGGCGCGCGCCGCACGCGGCGCTGGCCCGGATTGTAGAGCCAGGCCTTGCGGTGCTCCTTGGTCTGGTCGAGCGTCTCGTGCACCAGCAGGATCTCGCCCGCGAGCCGCGCCGGCGCGGTCGTCTCCTGGATGAAGTACAGGATCACGTTGTCGAGCGCCGCCTCGGTCGCGCCCGGCAGCGCGTAGCCGACGTACGTCTCGTCGTGGAGCTTCACCATGTTGTAGCTGCCGCCGCGCGTCACCGCGGCCTGGCCGATCACGCGCTCGGCGACGTCCGCCCGGTAGCGCAGGATGTGGTTCCAGATTACCTCGACGCCCGATTGCGGGATCGGGAACGGCGAGCCGCCGATCGCGCCCGTCACGCCGTTGCCCTCGCCCGTCAGCTTCGCGGTCGTCGCGTTCCCTTCACCGCGTCGTAGATGCGCTGCGGAAAGGCGGCGCTGCGGTGCGCCGGATAGACGTTCATGAAGTAGCTGCCCTTGTAGGCAGCGAGCAGCGCCTTGTGCCCTGCAGTCAGGTTCGTCGCGTACTTCGCCATGTTCGTGGCGTCGACCTTGAACAGCGGCTTGTCGGCGGCGAACGGGTCGGGATGGTGGCCGCCCGACTTGAATCCCGGCGCGCCCGCGTCCGCCGCCGTCTTGATCCCGCCGGTCCAGGCGGGAATCGTGCCGGCCGCGTTGCCCGCCTTCTCGGCGCCCATCGGCGTCAGGTCCGCACCGAGCCGCGCCGCCTGCTGGGCGGTGACGGCGGCGTTTGCCATGGCGGCCACGCCTGCGGCTGCCAGCAACCCGGGAACGAGTAAGTGCCTCAGCTGCTTCGTCATGTCGTGTCTCCGGGCCGGATCAGAACGAATACTTGATCGTCGCGGCGAAGAAGTCGCGGTCGGTCAGCTCGTTGTAGCGCCCCGCGCCGTCGAATTCGGTGTAGCTCACGTCGAACTCCAGGCTGGACTGGTAGCTCGCGAGCACGCCGAAAGTCGCGCCCGTGCGGCCGTCGACGAAGTTGCCGCCCGGCCCCGGCGTCGTGCCGTCGACGTCCTGGGACCAGACGAAGCGCGGCGAGAAATTCCAGGCGCCGATCAGGCTGAGGTAGTCGAGCCGCAGCGCCGCGCGGTAGCCCCAGGAGCTCGCGTCGGCGAAGC
The DNA here is from genome assembly GCA_963817195.1 of uncultured Gammaproteobacteria bacterium. Classification (GTDB taxonomy): domain Bacteria; phylum Pseudomonadota; class Gammaproteobacteria; order Steroidobacterales; family Steroidobacteraceae; genus SCUD01. The sequence goes on along the minus strand of CAWFNJ010000008.1, from coordinate 318,145 downwards.
GGCCGAGCGGCTCCACCTCGCCGAAGTGCCGCCCCGCGAGCTCGGGATTGCCCGAGACCGATGTGCCCGGGCCGTTGAAGCGAATGCCCCGCCCGTTCGGCCCGCCCACGGTCTTGCTCGGCATGCTGGAAACATGCGTATAGCCCGCTTCGACCACGGCCACGAGCTGCGCGGCGCCGAGCATCGGCGGGAAGGCCTGGGTCGCCGTCATCTGGCTCTGCCACACGTCGAACTCTCCCCAGCCCTGCACGACCTGGTCGAGGCCGAAGGCGCCGAGCTGGACCGCAGCGCGCGAGCGTCGTCACGGGCGGCGCGCAGGTGGCCGGCATCGGCACGCCCTGGGCAGCGAGCGCGGCTGCCTCGAATGGCGTCAACGCCGCGAACAGGAGCTCGACGTCGTCGAACTGCAGCGGCACGTCCATGCGGTAGGACACTTCGCCCTGCAGGGCGACGCCGGTGGTGCCGAGCTGCGTGTTGAAAGAAAGGCCGAGCAGCTGGATGTCCTCGGGGAACTCGGTGAAGTAGCGCGCGGTCTGCGCGTACTCGTGGGTCGCGAGCGCCGAAGCCTGCGCGGAAACGCTGCCTCCGCCGAGCACGGTGTTGCCCGCGATAGTCGCATAGTCCGCCGCGGTTTCGAGCGACAGGTCGCCGCCGTTCGCGATCGCGGCATTCCTGCCCGCGTTGGCGGCGATGCCGACCGCGGTGTCGAAGGGCAGGCCCGAGGCCAGCCCCTGTGCGGTCGCGATGGAGGCCGTCAGCGCGCCGAGCGCGTTGCCGATACCCGCCTGCGTGCCGGTGCGGCCGCTGATGACCGGCAGCTTGCTGTGGTAGTTGACGAAGAAGAAGCCGAGCTCGGTGCCCTGTGCGAAATCCGGCATGAACCAGCGCAGCGCGGCGCCATATTGCCCGGAATCGGATGGCGTGATGGTCTCGCCCCGCGGCACTCCCTGGAAGTTCTCGATGAACGGGCCGCCGAGCGGCCGGAAGTCCGTGCCCTGGTCGGAGAATGCGCCGAAGCCGAGGAACACCTGCTCGCCGCCGCGCGGCACGAAGTCGTTGCTCGCGAAATACGTGCCGACCGGCTCCGGCCGCGTCGCGTTCCAGTCCCAGATCCCGATCGCCTCGACGGTCACGTTGTCAGTGACCCCGAACCCGACCTTCAACAACTCCTGCGGCAGGTAGGCCTCGCGCAGCTCCGACCCCGGGGCCCGCAGCGCGGAAACGTCAAAGTGGTTGATCGCGGCGTTGATGCCGCCCTGGATGAAGGTGCTCTCGCCCCAGTTCACGACCTGGCGGCCGGCGCGGACGTCGAGCTCGTGGCCCGCGAGGTCCCAGCGGCCGTACACGAAGGCGTCGAGCAGCCGCAGGTAGGAGCCGGCGAGGTCCTTGCCTTCCTCCGAGATCGGCGTGCGTTCGGTGCGCGAATCCTCGACGATGGTGTCGTACAGGAGCGAGCCGCGCACGAAGACGCCGAAGTTCTCGCCGCGATCGAGCGAGAGCTCGGCGACCATCTTGTAAGCGCTCGAGACGCGGCCCTTGCGGTAGTTGAGGTTGCCGTCGTCGATGTTCGGCGAGCGCCCGGTTCCGCCATTCGCGGTGGCGATCAGGCGCGGGTCGCGCGACTGCTCGCGCCAGGTCTGGCCGAAGGAAACCGTCGTGTCGAAGCTGCCATTCCAGCCGCCGGCGGCGAATTCGACCGCCTGCGCCGCTGCGGGCGCCAGCATCGCCGCCACGAGTGCGGGCAACGGACGGATCAGCGTCTTGGTCATGTGGTTCCCCAGGGCCAGGACCGGTCGGTTTCGGCGCAAGGATATATCAGCGATCCAGCTTTGCACTGCAAAACGGCGGCGCGGATCAGCTGTGGGTGACTTGCAGGATGCTGTTGCGGATCTGCTCGGACAGGACGATGCGCGCGTCCTCCGCGACCGTCAGCAGCGCCTCGTCGTAATCGAGGCGGCCTTCGCCGTCGAGGCGGACGACGCCGCGCTGGCGCAGCAGGTCGATGAAGTCGCGGAACATCGCGCGGTCGAAGAACTCCGGTGCGGCCAGACCGTAGAGCATGGACATGCGCTGCGCCATCGCGACGCAGCGTTGCTCGAGCGCATCCGGCGTCAGCGCCGAGCGCCCGGCCCGCAGCAGCAGCGCGATCGCGAGGTAATAGCGCTCGATCGACTGGATGGTCGCCTGGGCGAGGACCGAAAGGCTCACCGCTTCCGCGCTGCCGGTCGTCGACCGGCGCCAGAGACCCCCGTCGGCATCGCGCTCGAGCAGTCCCTGCTGCGAAAGCGTGGCCAGCACGCCGTCCACGACGCCGGGCAGCTCGTCCTCGCGCCAGCGCAGGTTGAGCTCCGCGCGCGCGTAGGGGTACACGCGCCACAGAAGTCGCTGGATGTCCTCGTGCGCGCATCGCGGGATTGTTGAGGAACGCGCAGGCGACGAGCGAGGGCATGGCAAAGAGATGCAGGACATTGTTTCGGTAGTAGGTCGCGAGGACGGCGTTGCGCTCGTCCATGCGCAGCACGTCGCCCAGCGGGTGCCTGCGGCGCTCCAGCAGCCCCAGCTGCTCGCAGTAGCGGATGATCGAGGCGCCGTCGGACGCCGTGACCGACACGTCCGGCGAGTAGGGAAACGCCTTCAGGAGCTCGATGTAGAGCTGCAGCTGGCGCTCGAGGTCGGTTTCGAGCATCGCCTGCCGCGGCGCCGCGAGCAGCGCGACCGACAGCAGGTTGACCGGCGTGACGGCGGCGGCCGCGTTGATGCGCCGCATGATCTCGCCGGCCACCGCGTCGACCGCGTCACCGAACCAGACGGGCCGCGAGTTCTCGTCGTGCGGCTCCTGGCGCCAGTCGGCATGCACCTGGTCGAGCATGCCGTCGAGCAGGAGCGGCTCGCCGAAGGAGACGTAGACGCGGCCGTGCTGCTTGCGGCGGCGGAACTCCGGAAGCGCGCGCAGCAGGCCCCCGATCGACTCCTTCTTCTTCGGCCGGCCCATGAGCTCGTCGGTGTAGCTCTCGCCCTCGAGCAGCTTGTCGTAGCCGAAGTAGACCGGGATGTAGGCGACCGGGCGGCGCGTGTCGCGCAGGAAGCTGCGCACGGTCATGCCGAGCATCCCGGTGCGCGGGCGCAGGAGCCGCCCGGTGCGGCTGCGGCCGCCCTCGATGAAGAACTCGATCGGATGGCCCCGGTTCATCATCACGTCCACGTACTTCATGAACACGATCGGGTACAGGCCCGAGCCGCGGAAGCTGCGGCGGATGTAGAACGCCCCGCCCTTGCGGAGCTGCCGGCCGATCACCGGCAGGTTGAGGTTCACGCCCGCGGCCACGTAGGGCACGGCGTAGCCGCGCTGGTAGATGACGTACGACAGCAGCAGGTAGTCGAAGTGGCTGCGATGGCAGGGCGTGTACACGATCTCGCAGGCCGGCGGCAGGCGGTCGAGGTACTCGGCGTTCCTGACCTCGATGCCGTCGTACACGCGCGGCAGGAAGCGGTTGAGGATCCGCTCCGCAACCCGCACGAACGAATGCGAGTAGTTGGCGGCGATCTCCAGGGCGTGCTTGCGGGCGACGAGCAGGCCATCGCGCCGCGTGCGCCGGGTGTCGCGGATCTCCTGGCGCACGGCCTGTCGCACTGCGCGCGTGCGCAGGACCTGCGCGATGATCGCGCGCTGCCGCGAGAGGTCCGGCCCGAGCGTGTCCACGCGCATGTGCCGGAACTCGGCGCGCATGTCCTTCAGCAGCCGGCGCGCGCCGCGGGCGCCGTCCTGCCCGGCCGTCGCGTAGCCGCGGATCGGGCGCGGCTCGCCAAATCGGATCAGCGTGCTGCGCCCGTTGAACACGATCGAGAGCAGCCGCCGGAACGGTCCGACGAACGCCCAGTTCTCGGAGAGCATGAGGCCGAGCCAGGTTTTCTCTCGCTGCGGCGCGCGGCCCCAGTAGACCGCGACCGGGACGACGTCGAGCTCGAGCGCAGTATCGGCTCCCGCCGCCGCGACCGCGCGCGAGAGCTCCGGCGGCATGCGCCGGTCTGCGCGCCGACGGAGCACTCCCGCCCGGCGCTCGAGCGCGAGCGCGGAGTGCGGAAGGTCGAGGTCGCGAAGCTTGAGGCGCTTGCCGGGCCGGCGCAGACCTCCCTCCATGCACGCGATCTCGAGCGCGAGCAGGTCGGAAGTGCTGCGCTCCTCGAGCACGTAGAGCAGCGGCCGCGCGCGCCCGTGCAGGCGCGATAGCGCATCCTCGGGCACCACCGCCGGGCGCACGAACACGCGCATGAGGCCGCGCAGCATCCACATCAGGGTGCGGTTCACGAACGGGCTGCTCAGTCGCCGGCGGGCTCTTCCCGTGGCGCGCCTTCGTCTTCCTCCAGGCGCTTGTTCATGTTGTCCCGGTACAGCTCGGCGGCGGCGTCGGTGCGCTCCTCGACTTTCTTCGGCGTGGTCACCAGCGGCCCGAACGCGGTGTCCTCCACCTTCATCGGCTCTTCCTTCTTCTCCGGCTCGTCCGATCCGCCGCAACCCGCGAAGGCGAGCGCCGCGGACAACACCCCGATGGCTGCGTAGATGCGCATTTCAACACCTCCCTAGACGATTCGGCGGCAAGCATAGCGCGTATTCACGACGTGACCGCCGTGGACCAGCAGCATGCGCGTGGCCGGGCGGGGACCCTTCGCTCGCGCCGCCGGAACTTACGCGCTCGCTCAGGTGACCCGCCCGGCCACGCGCGCGCGAACGGTCCGCGGCGTCGCGCGGCGCGCGCGAGGTGCGGGGTCCCGCGAGCAAACTCGTAAGTTCCGGCGGAGTTTGCGAGGAGGCCCCGCCGACCGCGCGCGCGCGCAGGACCACAGTCCGTGCGCAATTCAGCGGCGCTTGGGCAGGTCGAGGGCGACCAGGAAATATTCGAAGAGATAGTTGACCAGCGGAAGCGCGTCGTGCAGCCGATGGTCGGACTCGAGGATGTGCAGCGTCGCCGAATGTTCGCGCGCGAACTTCATGCTGTTCTCGAGCGGCACGACGTCGTCCTTCCATCCGTGCACGATGGTCTTCGGGCAGGGTGCCGGCTTCGCGGTGAGCTGCTCCATGCCCGGCATGTAGAACGCCGGAGCCATCAGGAACAGCCCGCGCGCGTGCAGCAGCGCCGAGGCCGAGGTCGCGACGTAGCCGCCCATGCTCGAGCCGACGAGCACGAGGTCGCCGCGCAGGTCGCGGCAGAAGCTGAGCAGGCGCGTCACGCGATCGCGGGCGTCGTTGACGCCCCGGTAGTCGACCGAGTCGACGTTCCAGCCTTCGCTCTTCGCGACCTCGGACAGCGCAGAGATCTTGGTGCCCCACGGGCCGCTCTCCTGCCCGTGCGAGAACACGACGTGACGACTCGCCATGCGCCGATGTTATCAGTCCCTGCGAGGACGCCACAGCAGCGCGTCCAGGTCGAGGCTCCCGGACTTCGAGAGGTCCACCCGCCCGTTCCGGAACACGACGCCCTCGTCCTCCAGCAGGCGGCGCTGCATCCGGTGCGCCTTCGAGCCTGCGGGCAGGCTGATCCGGCCCTGCGCATTCAGCACGCGGTGCCAGGGAAGCTTCAGGCTGGCCGGAGCGACCTTGAGCGCGTGACCGACGAGCCGTGCGCGCCGCGCAGCACCCGCGCGTCGCGCGATGCCGCCGTAACTCGCCACTTCGCCGTGCGGGATCGCTGCGACCGCTTTCCAGATCCGCTCGAGCAGCTTGCGGTCCGTCACACTCATGAGCGCCGATTCTAGCGGCCGAGGGATCGCGTGCTATCGTCCCGCTGCCGTGGACGCCGAGGACGACCGGACCCAGATCGACCCGCAGGCCAATCCCTGGGCGATGCTCGCGGCGCTCCCGCTATTCTCCGGCCTGCCCAAGAGCGTCGTCGACGAGGCCGTCACCGGTCTCGAGTGGATGTCGCTGCCGGGCGGTCGGGCGCTGTTCGAAGCGGGCAGCGCGGCGGACGCGGTCTACTTCGTGGTGAGCGGCTGCCTCGGCGTGTACGGCCCGGGTGGCGAGCTCATCGGGCGAATCGCGGCCGGCGAGGCCGTCGGCGAGATGGGCATCATCGTCTCGCGGGCGCGCACCGCGACGGTGCGGGCACTGCGCGACTCCGAGCTCGCGACGCTGTCTGCGGCGACGTTCGAGCGCGTCCTGCTCGGACATCCGGAAGCGATCCTGCGGCTCGCCCGCCTCAGCGTAAATCGCCTCGTGGACCGCGTACGCGAGCACACGCACGACATCGTTCCGCGCACGATCGCCCTGGTTCCGCTTGACGCGGGGCTCGACCTGCAAATGCACGCCAGCCGGCTGGTAGCCGCCCTTGCGCGACTTGGCCGCGTAGAAGTCGTGGGGCAGCAAGCGCGCCGGGACCCATAGCCCGCGCTGGTTCCACGAACGCGAATCGCAGAACGACTTCGTCGTGTACCCGGCCGATGCCGGCGATACGCCCTGGACGCGGCTGTGCCTGCGCCAGGCCGACGTCGTGCTGCTGGCGGCGCGCGGCTCGGGCGGCGACGCCGCCTGGACCCACCCGCTGTGGCGGGACGGCGGCATGCGCCGCGCGGAACTCCTGCTGCTGCACGAGTCCGGCATCGAGAACGGCGCGGCCGCGCGCTGGCAGGCGTCGCTCCCGGGAATCCGGCATCACCACGTGCGCGGACCGGAGGACTTCGGGCGGGTCGTTCGGCTGCTGACCGGGCGGGCAGTCGGCCTCGTGCTCTCCGGCGGAGGCGCGCGCGGGTTCGCGCACCTCGGCGTCGTGCGGGCGCTCCGGGAGCACGGCGTGCCGATCGACCTCGTGGGCGGCACCAGCATGGGCGGGATTCTTGCCGCCGGCGTCGCCAAGGACTGGGACGATGCCGAACTCGTCGAACGATTCAAGCGCTGCTTCGTCGACACGAACCCGCTCTCGGACTTCACGCTGCCGCTCGTGTCGCTGGTCTCGGGCCGCAAGGTCGGGATGCTGCTGCGCCGCGAGCTCGGCGACATCGACATCGAAGACCTGCCCCTGCCCTTCTTCTGCGTCTCCTCCAATCTCACCACCGGCCGGATCGCGGTGCACCAGCACGGCCCGCTGTGGCGCTGGCTGCGCGCATCCGTCGCGATCCCCGGCGTGCTTCCGCCCGTGTTCCAGGGCGGCGAGGTGTTCGTCGACGGCGGCGCGATGAACAACCTGCCGGTGGACGTGATGCGCGCCAGGGTGCGCGGCGCCGTCATCGGCGTCGACTGCGGCATGGACCGCGCCTTCACGACCGACGTCGAGGCGACGGAGACGCCCTCGATCTGGAAGCTGCTCGGCGGGCGCGGCAGGCAGAAGCGCCCGAACATCCTGCAGATCCTCTGGCGCGCCGGCATGGTCAACAGCGCGACCGCGACGTCCGAGCGTCGCAACCAGAGCGACCTCCTGATCACCCCGGCGCTCGAATCGCTCGACCTCCTCGACTGGAAGGGCTTCCGCCGCGCCATCGACATCGGCTACCGCGACACCTGCGAGCGGCTCGCGGGCGGGGCCCTCGCAGAGCTCCGGAAGGTATACGCCGGCGACCCGCTATCCTGAGCGCATGGCGCAGCGGCGCGGCTGGCAATTCTGGATCGACCGGGGCGGCACGTTCACCGACATCGTCGGCCGCGCGCCGGACGGCCGGTTGCACGTCGACAAGCGCCTGTCCGAGGACGGCGGCGCCGTGGACCCGGGCGTCGGCGGCATCCTCGCCCTGCTCGCGCGCGCAGGCGAACCGGACGCGCGCATCGACGTGATCCGCATCGGCACGACGGTCGCGACCAACGCGCTGCTCGAGCGCCGCGGCGTACCGACCGCGCTCGTGACCACCGCGGGGTTCGGCGACGCGCTCGCGATCGGTTACCAGAACCGGCCGCGCCTCTTCGCCCTGCGGATCGAGCTGCCGCCGCCGCTCTACGCGCTGACCGTCGAGGCGGACGAGCGCGTCTCCGCGCAGGGCGAGGTGTTGCGGGCGCTCGACGAGGCGCGGCTCGCCGCCGGCCTCGCGCAGGCCCGCGAGCGCGGCATCGAGAGCGTCGCCGTCGTGTTCCTGCACGGCTTCCGGCACCCGGCTCACGAGCGACGCGCCGCGGCGCTCGCGCGCAGCCTCGGCTTCGGTGAGGTCATCGCCTCGCACGAGGCCTCGCCGCTCATCCGCTTCGTGAGCCGCGGCGACACGACGGTCGTCGACGCCTACCTCACGCCGCTGCTCGGTCGCTACGTGCGCGCGTTCCGGGCCGGGCTCGGCGAGCGCCACGCGGGCACGCGACTCGAGTTCATGCAGAGCAATGGCGGGCTGGTCGGGCCGGACGCCTTTCGCGCCTGCAACGCCGTGCTTTCCGGCCCGGCCGGCGGCCTGGTCGCCGCTGCGCGCATCGCGGAGCGCCTGGGGCGGCGGCGGGTGATCGCATTCGACATGGGCGGCACCTCGACCGATGTCGCGCTCTACGACGGCGCCCTGCCGCAGCGTTTCGAGACGGGCATTGCCGGCGTGCGGCTGCAGGCGCCGATGATGAACATCCACACCGTCGCGGCCGGCGGCGGCTCGGTGCTTGCGTACCAGGGCGGGCGGCTGCAGGTCGGCCCGCTATCGGCGGGTTCGCGCCCCGGCCCGGCCTGCTACCGCCGCGGCGGTCCGCTCGCGGTCACCGACATCCAGGTGCTGCTCGGCCGCATCCGGCCCGGGAGCTTTCCCGCGCTGTTCGGCGCCGGCGGCGACCAGCCGCTCGATGCGGCCGTGGTGCAGGATCGTTTCGAGGCGCTCGCCGCCGAGGTGTCGCGCGCCACGGGCGAGGCGCGGAACGCGGAGCAGCTCGCCGCCGGTTTCCTCGACGTCGCCGTGGAGTCGGTGGCGCGCGCGATCCGGCACGTGTCGGTCCGCGAGGGACACGACCCGGCGGAGTTCGCGCTCCTCTGTTACGGCGGCGCGGCGCCGCAGCACGCCTGCCGCGTCGCGGATGCGCTCGGCATTGCGGAGATCCTCATCCATCCGCTCGCGAGCGTGCTCTCCGCCTGGGGCATCGGCCTGGCCGACCGGCGGCTGATGCGCCGGCAGAGCCTCGAGCGGCCGCTGGACGTCGCGACGCACGCCGGCATCGAAGCCGCGTTCGCGTCCATCGCCGCGGAACTCGCCGGGACGATGGTCGCGCAAGGCACCACCGCGGAAATGGTTCACATCCGCCGCTCGCTCGAGCTGCGCGCGCCGGGCACGGAGACGGCGCTCGATGTCTCGCTCGGGCCGCTCCCGGAAATGCTCGCCGCCTTCCGCGCGGCGTTTGCGCGTCGCTTCGGCTTCGCGCCGCCCGCAGAAGCGCCGCAAGTCGCGACGCTGCGCGTCGAGGCCGTGGTCGCCGGTGACGGGGCGGACGGGGTCGACGCGGCCGCCGATGCCGCCACGCCCGTCGCAGCAACGGGCAGCGTGCGCGCCTGGTTCGACGGCTGGCGCGAAGTGCCCCTGCTGCAGCGCGCCGCGCTTGCGCCGGGCGAGCCGGTCGCAGGACCCGCGCTGATCGTCGAGCCGAACTCGACGACGGTGGTCGAGCCCGGCTGGTCGGCCGAGCGGCTCGCGGACGGCATGTTGCGGCTCGCGCGGCGCCATCGCCAGGCGGCAGCCGTGATCGACGCGCGTCGCGCCGACCCGGCGCAACTCGAGCTCTTCAACCACCGCTTCATGCAGGTGGCGGAGCAGATGGGCGCGGTACTGCAGGCGACGGCCGTGTCGGTCAACATCCGCGAGCGGCTCGATTTTTCCTGTGCGCTGTTCGACTCGGCGGGAGCGCTGGTCGCCAACGCCCCGCACATGCCCGTGCACCTCGGCTCCATGGGCGCGAGCGTGCGCGCGGTCGTTGCGGCGAACCCGGGCGCGCTTCGCCCCGGCCGGGCCTGGATGCTGAATGCACCCTACGCCGGCGGCACGCACCTGCCGGACATCACGGTGGTGAGCCCGGTGTTCGCCGGCGCCGGCGACGCGCCCGCCTTCTTCGTCGCCTCGCGCGCGCATCACGCCGACATCGGTGGCATCACGCCGGGCTCCATGCCGCCCGCCTCACGCACCATCGGGGAAGAAGGCGTGCTGTTCGACAATTTCCTGTTGCTGGAGGACGGCGAAATCCGCGAGCAGGCGCTGCGCGAGCGGCTCGGATCGGGACCCTGGCCCGCGCGCAACCCCGATCAGAACGTCGCCGACCTGAAGGCCCAGCTCGCCGCCAACGCGCGCGGCATCGCCGAGCTCGAGGCCCTGATCGCGCGCACCGGCCTCGCGACGGTGCAGCGCTACATGGAACACGTCCAGGACAACGCCGAGGCCTGCGTGCGCGAAGTCATCGGCGGGCTTGCCGACGGCCGGATGCGCTACGAGATGGACGACGGCAGCGCCATCGAGGTCGCCGTGCAGGTCGATCGCGCGAACCGCAGCGCGGTCGTCGACTTCGCGGGCACCTCGCCTCAGCATCCGGGGAACTTCAACGCGCCGCTCGCGGTGTGCACGGCGGCCGTGCTCTACGTTTTCCGGGCGCTGGTGGACGCCGACTTCCCGCTGAACGAGGGATGCCTGCGCCCGCTCACGCTCCGCGTTCCGCCGGGCTCGATGCTGAACCCGGTCCCGCCGGCAGCGGTGGTCGCCGGCAACGTGGAGACTTCGCAGTGCATCGTGGATGCGCTGTTCGGCGCGCTGGGCGCGCTCGCCGCCTCGCAGGGAACGATGAACAACCTGACTTTCGGCGACGCGGGCCACCAGTACTACGAGACGATCGCGGGCGGCTCGGGCGCGGGACCCGGCATTTGCGGGCGCTTCCGGCGTCCAGACCCACATGACGAACTCCCGCCTCACGGACCCGGAGGTCCTCGAGAGCCGGCACCCGGTGCTGCTGCGCGAGTTCCGCTACCGCCTCGGCTCGGGCGGCATGGGGCGTCACCGCGGCGGCGACGGACTCGTGCGACGCATCGAATTCCGCGCGCCGATGACCGTCGCCGTGCTGTCGAACCACCGCCGCATCGCGCCCTTCGGGCTCGCGGGCGGCAGGCCCGGCGCGACCGGCGTGAACCGGCTGATTCGCGCGGGCGGCGTGACCGTCGTGCTGCCCTCCTGCGCGGCCGAGCAGGTCGAAGCCGGCGACGTGATCGTGATCGAGACGCCGGGAGGCGGCGGTTTCGGCTAGAGGATCCCGATCTCCGGAACGTCGAGTTCCGCGAGCGCCAGCGTGAGACCGGCGTCTGGCAGGCCCGCGAGGTTCGGGCTCACCGTCTGCACGTGGCTGCCGCCCGGACGGTGGCTCACGAGCCACGCGTGGAAGCCACCCGGCCGCTGCGCGGGGATGCCGAACATGAGTTTGAATACGCCCTGCTCGCGGTGCCGCTCGCGGTTGAGGCGCTCGTCGCACACCACGAACCAGCGGTCGCCCGTCTCGCGCTCGGCAAAGGCGCCGCGCTCCTCGAGCATGCCGAGGAAGTCGCGCACCTGGCGCTCCGCGCGCCGCCAGGTCTGCGGCTCGTTGGGCTCGAACACCATCCAGCGCGTGCCGCGCTCGATGCTGTTGACGGCGAGCAGCGCAAGCCGCCGGGCCGGGAGCGAACGCCAGTCGGCGCTCGAGGCGCCGCGGCCGGCGAGCGTGCACACCCTCGGGCCCTCGCGACCGGGGCGCCGCACGGTCTGCACCGTGTTGACGCCGGCCGCTGCGAGCCGCGCGCGCTGGTCGTCGTCCACCGCGCAGGCGAGCTTGAGTCCCGGGCCGCACGACCGTGTCGTCGCCGCAGGCGCCGGTCCACACCGGCCAGTGTTCCGAGGCGCGCGACAGCGTGCCGGCCAGCGCGCCCGAAGGCGCGAATACCTCGAAGCGGCCGCGCAACTTGTCGTAGGCGAGCAGGCGCGGGAAAAACATCGCGGACGAGTCCGACGGCAGCGGCCAGTGGCGCATGTCCGCCAGCGCCTTCGCCGCGCTGTCCCAGGCGGCCGGTGGGTCGACGAGCAGGATCGCGCGGCGGTCGCGGCAGTAGCGGTTCGCCACCAGCAGCGTGCTCGCGCCGATGTCCATGTCGCGGGTGAGCGGCGGGATGCAGAGCAGGTTGAATCCGTCTGTGGCGTTGAGCGCGAAGATTCCGGTGCCTTCCGTCGCGGAGCCGATGACGTCGTAATCGGTGAGCGGCGCGCCGTCGTCCGCGTCGCTGCCGGACAAGACGTAACCCGCGATGCCCCGCGGGTCGTGGCGTGGCGTCGGGTCGGGACGCAGGCTCGGCAGCGGCCCGGAGACGCGCGCGAGCTCCGATTCGGCGAGTACCGCGGCCACCGTGCGCGGCGAATCCGGGTCGATCGACACGCGGCGATAGATTTCCTGGTCCTCGATGTGCTCCGAGCCCGGCGTGCGCACGCGCTGGATCACGAGGTTGAAGCAGTCCTCCTCGTTGTCGCCGATGCCGTCGTAGTCGACGGCGGCGCGCAGGAACTCGCGCGTGCCGGGCGCGAGCGCTTCGAGCACCAGCGGCACGGCGCCGGCGGGAAGCTCGATCGTGCAGCAGCGCGCCCGGTTCGTGACCCGCACCACGATCGCCGTGCGACCGCCGTTCTCGAAGTACTGTTCGATCGCGTAGGAAAGCGTCGAGGGCTGCCACAGGCCGCCGAAGACGCGCTGGAACTCGTTGAATCCCGAGATGCGCACGGGCCGGTCGATCGGGCCGCGCAGGCAGCGGCCGACGAATGCCGTGACGGCCGTCGGTGCTTCCTCAATCCAATGCCCCGAGCCGGCTTCTTCTTGAACATGGATGCCGGCCAGTCGTTCCGCCACGGCTGACTCCCCCAGATCGCGCGCAGACTATCATGAACGGGCATGTCAGGCGGCCCGACCAACACCCGGCTCGGATTTACGCTCTCGCTCACGACCGCCGTGCTGTGGGGGCTCCTGCCGATCGCGCTCAAGGTCGTGCTCGAGGGCATGGACGCGTACTCGATCGTCTGGTGGCGCTTCGCCGCGGCGATGGCCGGGCTCGGTGCGTTCCTCGCGTGGCGCGGCGAGCTGCCGAGGCCCGCAGGCGCGGGCCGCACGGCGCTGGTCCTGCTCGCGGTCGCGACGCTGACGCTGATCGGCAACTACGTGCTCTACCTCGTCGCGCTCGACCACGCGACGCCCTCGGTGACGCAGGTCGTGATCCAGCTTGCGCCGCTCATGCTGCTGGTCGGCGGCGTGTTCGTGTTCAGCGAGCCCTTCGGTCGCATGCAGTGGGTCGGCTTCGCCGTTCTGGTGGCGGGACTCCTGCTGTTCTTCAACGACCGGCTGCCCGAGCTCGCGCGCCCGGCGCAAGGGCATCGGCCTCGGCGTCGCGTTGACGGTGGCGGCCGGCGTGTCCTGGGCGATCTACGGCCTCGCGCAGAAGAAGCTGCACGAGCATTTTTCCGCGCAGCAGGTGCTGTGGATCATCTACGTCGGCGCGGTGATCCTGCTGCTCCCGGCCAGCAGCCCGGCCGCCATCCTCGAGCTCGACGGTCTGCAGCTCGGCATGCTCGCCTTCTGCTGCCTCAACACGCTTGCCGCCTACGGTTCGTTCGGCGAGGCGCTCTATCACTGGGACCTGTCGCGCGTGAGCGCGGTGCTCGCCACCGCTCCCCTGTTCACGATCGGCGCGATGTGGGCCGTCGAGCGGCTCGGGCTCGGACTCGTGCCTGCCGAAGGGCTGAACGGCCTGTCGATCGCGGGCGCGCTGATGGTCGTCGCCGGTTCGATGATCTGCGCGCTGGCGGCGCGGAACTAAAAGAGTGAAAGGGGACTGTCCCCTTTTCCGATCTTGGAAAAGGGGACTGTCCCCTCTTACTGCCCGCTGCTCGCCTTCGTTATCTCGGTCTCCGCCGGCTTCGCGAAGCGCGGGTCGCCGGCGTACTGGTCCTCGACGCCGTTCCAGGTCGCGCCCACGGGCAGCGCATTGCGCACGCGCGGCGCTGCCGCGATCGTCGCCGCGAGATCGCGGCCCGGGACCCGGGCCCACCGAGAACGCGATACCGCGAGGCTCGGCCGCAGCGGCTCGCACCGCCTCCCAGTCGATCGCCTCGTCGTGCTCCGCGACCTTCTTCCAGAGCGGCGTCTTCGGCTTCTTGAGCTTCTGGCGCAGCGCCTTCGGCACGTCGTCCCAGTTGCGCTCGTCGTCCTCGAGCGGCTGGTAGGCCTGCACCAGCAGACGGTCGTCCTGCCAGCCCAGCAGGAACGGCTGGTTCACGACCGTCACCTTCGTGCCGTCCGGCGCGGCCTCGAAGATGAGCGCGATGTCCTCCGGATACAGGCGTACGCAGCCGGCGCTCGCGCGCATGCCGACGGCAGGCGGCTTGTTCGTGCCGTGGATCAGGTAGCTCGGCCAGCCGAGCCGCATCATGTGGCGGCCGAGCGGATTCTCCGGTCCGGGCGGCACGGTCGCCGGCAGGATGTCGCCCTCCTTGGCGTGTTCCTTGCGCACGGATACCGGCGGCGTCCAGGTCGGGTCCTTCACGTGCGAGACGACCTTGGTCGTTCCTTCGGGCGTCGCCCAGCCGACCTTGCCGATGCCGATCGGGTGCGTGATGACCTCGACCGGGCCTTCCTTCTTCGGCTCCGGGAAATAATAGAGACGCATCTGCGCGAGGTTCAGCACGAGCCCCTCGCGCGGCGCGTCCGGCAGGATGAACTCGGTCGGCAGGACGATCTCGGTGCCCGCCCCCGGCAGCCAGGGATCGATGTCCGGGTTCGCGCGCACGAGCTCCGTGTAGCCGACGTTGAAGCGGCGCGCGATGTCGGCAAAGGTGTCCTCGTGCTTCGCGACGGTCACCTGCACGTGGCCGATGACGTCCTGGTCGGGCGCAACGAAGAAGCGATGCGTCGCCTCGCCGAGCGGCAGGGGCGGCGGCGGCGCGGCCTCGGCCGCGGGCTTGTCCGCGGCTTTCGGCTTCTTCCACAGCGACTCGAACGGCGTGCAGGCGGCGACGGACACCGCCAGCAGGGGAATCGCGATGCGCAGCAATGCCCGGGTCATGGCCCGGCCATTATCCCCGGCGGGAACCGCAATCACCAGATCTTCACGCGCTCCGCGGCGGGCCGCCACAGCTTGTCGCCTTCCTTGACGTCGAAGGCGGCGTAGAACTCGTCGAGATTGGACACGACGCCGTTGGCGCGGAACTCGCTCGGCGAGTGCGGGTCAGTCATCACGATCTCCGCGCAGCCGGGCTTCGCGCCACTTGGTGCGCCAGGCCTGGGCGTAGCCGAGGAAGAAGCGCTGCGGCCCGGTGTAGCCGTCGATCACCGGCGCCTCGGCCCCGTTGAGCGAGCGGATGTAGGCGCGATAGGCGACAGCGGCGCCGGACAGGTCGCCGATGTTCTCGCCGAGCGTCAGCTCGCCGTTGACGTTGAGTCCCGGCAGCGCCTCGAAGGCCGCGTACTGCCGCACGAGCCCCGCGGCCTTGGCCTGGAACTTCTCGTTGTCCTCCGCCGTCCACCAGTCGCGCAGGTTCCCGTCGCCGTCGTACTGCCGGCCCTTGTCGTCGAAGCCGTGGCTGATCTCGTGGCCGATCACCGAGCCGATCGCGCCGTAGTTCGCCGCGTCGTCCGCCTGCATGTTGAAGTACGGCGGCTGCAGGAACGCGGCCGGGAACACGATCTCGTTGTTGGTGGGCAGGTAATAGGCGTTGACCGTCTGCGGCGTCATGAACCACTCGCTCGGGTCCTTCGGCTGGCCCGCGCGCGCCGCCTGCCAGTTCCACTCGAACTGGTTCGCGCGCATCACGTTGCCGACCAGGTCGTCGGCGCGGATCTCGAGGCCCGAGTAGTCGCGCCACTTGTCCGGGTAGGCGATCTTGACCTTGATCTTGCGGAGCTTGTCGTGCGCCTCGGCCTTGGTCGCCGGGCTCATCCAGTCGAGCTGGTCGATGCCGCGGTCGAACTCCGCGAGCAGGTTGTCGACCAGCGTGACCATGCGCGCCTTCGCCTCCGGCGGGAAGTGGCGCGCGACGTACGCGGCGCCGATCGCCTCGCCCATCGCGTTGTCGGTCTCCTGCACCGCGCGCTTCCAGCGCGGGCGCAGCGTCTCGACGCCGCGCAGCGTCTTCGAGTTGAAGTCGAAGGAGGCCTCGACGAAGGGCGAGGACAGCACGCGGGCATAGGCGCCGATCGTGCGCACCTTCAGGTAGTCCTTCCACACCGCGAGGTCGGCCTCGCCCAGGTGCCCGCCGAGCGCGGTCGCGTAGCTCGGCTGGCGAATCACGAAGTCGCCTGCCGGCAGGCCGGTCGCCGCGAACCAGGCGTTCCAGTCGAAGTCGGGCGCGAGCTTCGCCGCCGACTCGAGGCTGTGCTTGTTGTAGGTCTTGACCGGGTCGCGGTTCTCGACCGGCGTCCACTGGTCGGTCGCGAGCCTCGTCTCGAGCTCGAGGATCTTCGCCGCGCGCGCCGCGCCCGTCGGCCTCGCCCGCGAGCGTCAGGAGCTTCGCGAGGTAGTCGACGTACTTCTTCCGGAATTCGACGTAGGTGTCCTCGGTCTTGAGGTAGTAGTCGCGGTTCGGCAGCCCGAGGCCGTCCTGGTCCACGTAAGCGACGTTGTGCGTGGAGTTGCGCGCGTCGGGATAGACGTAGACGCCGAGCGGCGTGCTGATGCCGCGGCCCTGGGCGCGGCCGAAGTAGCGCGCGAGCGCGGCCGGCCCGTCGATCGCCTCGATCTCGGCGAACAGCGGCTTGAGCGGCTCGATGCCGCGCGCCTCGACGGTCGTCTCGTCCATGAAGCTCGCGTACATGGCGCCGAGCTTGCCGTCGTCCTCGCAGAAGGATCGCCTGCACGTCGGCCTGCGCCTTCTCGAACAGCATGATGCCGACGCCGGCGCTCGCGTACTCCGCCGGGAACGGCGTGTTGGCGAGCCAGGTGCCGTTCACGAAGCGGAACAGGTCGTCCTGCGGGCGCACGGCCTTGTCCATCGCCGTCGGCGTCGATGCCCGGAGGCGGGCGGCGCGGGGCCGTTGTCGGCCAGGGCGGCGCCGGCGAGGTGCAGGCACAGGAAGGCGGTCAGCAGCTTGCGCAGGGACATGCCAGAGAGCTCCAGTCCGAGAGGGCGCGGAGTATAAGGCAGGCGCCAGCGCCGGACAGGTTCCGGCCGCGACCAGCGTGGCTCAGGCGCGACCGGCCTTCAGCGTCAGCGGCCAGCGCATCTCGCGCCGCCCCGCTCCCCAGGCATCCGCGAGCGGCGCGCGCAAGCAGCGCGAGCGGATCGCGGCCGGTGCGCGCTCGGCAGCGGCGCACGGCGGACCAGGTGTCGAGATAACCGAGCATCGCGCGCGATGTCCCAGTGCGTGTGCATCTCGAAATCCGGCGCTTCGAGCGGCGGGAATGGCAGCACGAGGTCCCGGTAACCCTCCTCGACGTGGCGGCGCTCGCGCGGCCAGTAGGGCCCGACGACATCGCGGAAGAAATCGGCGACCAGGCGGTCGATGTCCGGCGCGACTTCGCAGTTGCCGTAGCTCCAGATCGCGAGCACGCCGCCCGGTCGCAGCACGCGCACCGCCTCGGCCGCGAAGCGCGGCCAGTCGAACCAGTGCGCGGCCTGGGCGGCGGTGACGAGGTCCACGCTGCCCGTCGCCAGCGAGATCGCCTCCGCCGGCTTCCTGCCGGTACGTCACCCGCGGGTGGGCCCGGGCCTCGGCGAGTTGCGCGGCCGAAGGCTCGGTCGCGACGACCGCCTCGAAGTGCGCCGCCAGCGCGACGGCCGCCTGGCCGTTGCCGGTCGCGACGTCGAGCGCGAGCCCGCGGCCCGGCGCGACGGCGGCCAGCCACTCGAAGAGCGCCGGCCGGGTAGTCCGGGCCGATACCTCTGATAGGCCTTCGACTGGCCCGAGAAATGGTCCTTGAAGTGCGGGTCGAACGTTTCGAACATTTCCCAGGCGATGTACGAAATGTTCGACCCGGCACCCAAAAAAAGCCCCGGGCTTTTGACCCGGGGCTGAAGTGCGGACTTTCGGTGAAGGGAAGGAAGTCCGCTAGGGGATACTGACGCAGACAGGAAGGACGGTCTCAAGCCTAAGCCCCCGCTTGCCGGGCATGCGTGACCCGGGCCACAGTTTCCGGACCTGCATTCTGGTAAACCGCGAAAACAGCTTCAGAATCAAATGGTTAGGAACCGGCCAAGATCCGGGGTCGAAGTACGCGACCCCCGAAGGGGCCAAGCGCCTGCGCGCCGAGCTCGACGAGCTCTGGCGGGTGGAACGGCCGGCCGTCACCCGCGCCGTCGCCGAGGCCGCCGCCATGGGCGATCGCTCGGAGAACGCCGAATACATCTATGGAAAGCGGCGCCTGCGCGAGATCGACCGGCGCGTGCGTTTCCTGCGCGGCCGCCTCGACGGGCTCACGATCGTCGCCGAGCCGCCCGTCCGACCGCGGCCGCGTGTTCTTCGGCGCCTGGGTGACGATCGAGGACGACAGCGGCTGCGACGCGCCGGCATCGCGTCGTGGGCCCGGACGAGTTCGACCGCGAGCCGGGCTACGTCAGCATGGACGCGCCGCTCGGCCGTGCCCTGCTCGGCAAGCGGGTCGGCGACGAGCTCGAGGTCGCTCTCCCGGGCGGAGTCCAGGCGTTCTCGATCATCGCGATCGAGTACGAGTGATCAGAGGACGCGGATGTTCTTGAACTGCCAGGGATCGCTTTCGTCGAGGTCCTCGGGGAACAGCCGACCGCGGTCGAAGAGCGGCGTCCAGTCCGTGTACTTGCCGACCACCGGCCCGAGGTAGGGCCGGCAGACCTCGAGATTGCGGCGGAAGTCGATCTCGTCCGGCTCGACGATCCCGGCGGCCGGGTTCTCGATCGCCCAGATCATCCCGGAGAGCGCGGCGACCGTGACCTGCAGCGAGGTGGCGCTGTTGTACGGGCGCGAGCTTGCGCGCCTCATCGATCGATAGCTGCGAGCCGTACCAGTAGGCGTTCTTGTTGTGGCCGGCGAGCAGCACGCCGAGTTCGTCGATGCCGCTCGTGATGTCGCCCATCATGATCCGCTTCTTTGCCTGGAGCTGGAAGTTGCGGCCGGCGAACTCGTGCACCGAGAGCACCGCGTTGTCTGACGGGTGATAGGCGTAATGGACCGTCGGGCGGTAGACCGCCCGGTCGTTCTGCCGCACGGTCAGGAAGTCCGAGATCGAGATCGACTCTCCGTGCGTGATCAGGAAGCCGTGGAAGTGACCCGCCTCCGGCGTCCAGGTGCGCACCCGTGTGGCGCAGCCCGGCTGCGTCAGGTAGATCGCGCTCTTGCGCCCGAAGTCGTGCTGGCGTGCGTCGCGGGGGAAATGCCGCTCGTGCGTGCCCCAGCCGAGCTCGGCCGGCTGGCAGCCTTCGCTCACGAAGCCGTCCACCGACCAGGTGTTCACGAACTCGCCGGGCATCTTGGGCTTGCTCGACACCTGCGTGTCGCGCTCGGCGATGTGGATCACCCTGATACCGAGCCCCGAGGCGAGCTTCGCCCAGTCCTCGCGCTTCTCCGGGTTGCCCGCCTCGTAGCCGGTGGCCTGCGCGATGTCCAGCAGTGCCTGCTTGACGAAGTGCGACACCATCCCGGGATTCGCGCCGTGCGTGATGACCGCCGTCGGGCCGTTGGTCCAGCCCTTGCGCAGCTCGAGCACTTCCTCGCGCAGCGCGTAGTTGGTGCGCCGGCTCGCCGGGATGTTCGGGTCGGTGTAGCCGCCCGGCCAGGGCTCGATGCAGGTGTCGAGGTACAGCGCGCCCTTCTCGTGGCAGAGCTTGATGAGCGCGCAAGCTCGAGACGTCCACCGAGAGGTTCAGCACGAAGTCGCCGCGCCCGACCAGCGGCTCCAGCACGTGGCGGTAGTTCTCGCGCGTGAGCGGGTGATTGACGAACTTGATCCCGTACTTTGCCGCCTCCTCGCGTCCCGCGTCGTCCGCCGTCACGATCGTGATGCGGTCCGCGGTCAACCCGCCGACGTGGCGCAGGATCAGCGGCAGCACGCCCTGGCCGATGCTGCCGAAGCCGATGAAGATCAGGCGGCCCGGGAAGTGGGTATGGATCGTGTGCTCGGTCATGATTACGGAGATTACCGCAATCCACCCATGAAAAAGGAGCCTGCATGCGCAGGCTCCCCGACCGCCAAGGGTGAGTCAGGCGGGCTGGAAAGGAAATGGCGCCGGTCGGCCGCAGCGCTGGCGCGCGCGTTCGCTGGCGACGGCGCGGCGCCAGAATTCGCGCTCGGCGCTCGACACCGGCGGCAGAGATCGTTGCTCGTCCCTCGACGCGTCCGGCGGGCCGTTCGCTTTCACGTGCGCAGTCGTCCATGGCGGGTAAGATGCGGCGAGCGGAGAAAAGGTTGCGAACCCCCCTCATCTCGACCAGCGAGCTCGCGGACGACTTGCCGGATCCCGGCTGGCTCGTTGCGGACTGCCGCTTCGAGCTCGGCAAGCCGAAGCTGGCATCGCCGCCTGGCGCGCCGGCCACATCCCCGGCGCCGTGCACGTGGATCTCGAGCGCGATCTTTCCGCGCCGGTCACGCCGGCAACCGGCCGCCATCCCGCTGCCCGCTCCCGCCGACCTCGCGGCGACGCTCGTCGCGGCTCGGCATCGGCAACGACACGCGCGTGGTCTGCTACGACGCGGGCTCCGGCGCCTTCGCTGCACGCCTGTGGTGGATGCTGCGATGGCTGGGTCACGACGCCGTCGCCGTGCTCGATGGCGGCTTTGCGGCCTGGGTTGCCGAAGGTCGGCCTGTCGCGACCGACGAGCCACCGCCGCGGCGCGCAGCGGCATTCGTCCCGCGACCACGGCCCGGGATGGTCCTCGACACGGCGGGAGTCATCGGCGCGCTCGCGCGCGGCGAATCGCTGGTCGACGTGCGCGGCGCCGAGCGCTTCTCCGGCAAGGTCGAGCCGCTCGACGCGGTCGCCGGACACGTGCCGGGCGCCGTCAACCTCCCCTACCTCGAGAACCTCGACGCCGCGGGACGCTTCCGCGGTCAGGCAGAGCTCGGCGAGCTGTGGCGCTCGCGCACCGGCGCCGCGGCGGGGCGCGCTCCGATCTGCATGTGCGGTTCGGGCGTCACGGCCTGCCAGGGCCTGCTTGCGCTGGAGGCGGCCGGCATCGCGGGCGGCCGTCTCTACGCAGGCTCGTGGAGCGAGTGGATCCGCGATCCGGCGCGACCGGTTGCGCGCGCGACCTGATCTGGTATCGTCCGCGCCCTCTGGCATCGAACGGGACGCCGATTTGGACAGCCTGACACGCGGAGCGGTGACCCCGCGGTCGAACTGGAGCATCGAGGACTCCGAGCAGCTCTACGCGGTCAGCGCCTGGGGCACCGGCTACTTCGGCATCAACGCCGCCGGGCACGTCGTCTGCCGCCCCGACCGCAACCAGGAACGCGAGATCGACCTGTACGAGGTGGTGCGCGAGCTCGAGGCGCGCGACCTGACGGCGCCGATGGTGCTGCGCTTCTCGGACATCCTGCGCGACCGGCTGCGCTCGCTGCACGACGCGTTCGCCGCGGCGATCGCCGAGAACGACTACAAGAACCGCTACGCGGCGGTGTTCCCGATCAAGGTCAACCAGCAGCGCCTGGTCGTCGAGGAGGTGTACCGCGGCAGCGCGGACCTCGGCTTCGGGCTCGAGGCCGGCAGCAAGCCGGAGCTGCTCGCGGTGATGGCGATGACCGGCGACGCGCCGGGCCGGCTCATCATCTGCAACGGCTTCAAGGACGACGACTACATCGAGGCGGTGATCCTCGCGACCAAGCTCGGACGCTCGATCATCCCGGTGATCGAGAACTTCTCGGAGCTGGGCTACATCCTGAAGCACGCCGAGAAGTACCAGGTGCGGCCGCGGATCGGCGTGCGCGTGAAGCTCGCCGCCGAGGGTGCGGGCCGCTGGCGCGAGTCGGCGGGCGATCGCTCCAAGTTCGGCCTGTTCACCACCGAGATCCTGGAGCTGGTCGAGGTGCTGCGCTCGCACGGCATGCTCGACTGCCTGAAGCTGGTGCACTGCCACCCGGGCTCGCAGCTGCACGACATCCGCCGGGTCAAGGACGCGGTCAACGAGCTCGCCCAGGTCTACGCGGAGCTCGCCCGCCTCGGCGCCGGGCTCGAATACATCGACGTCGGCGGCGGGCTCGGCATCGACTACGACGGCTCGCGCACCAATTTCGAGTCTTCGACCAACTATTCGCTGCGCGAGTACGCGAACGACGTCGTCTACCGCGTCGCCAGCGTCTGCAATGCGCGCGGCCTGCCCCACCCGATGATCATCAGCGAGTCGGGCCGCGCGATCACCGCGCACCACAGCGTGCTGGTGTTCAACACGCTCGGCGCCGCGCGCCTCGACCGCTTCAGCGTGCCCGAGCGACCCGGCAACGGCGGCCTGCCGCCGCCGGTCGCGGACCTCTACGACGCCTGGCAGACGGTCAGCGAGCGGCGCCTGGTCGAGTGCTGGCACGACGCGCAGCAGGCGCGCGAACAGGCGCTGCAGATGTTCAGCCTCGGCTACCTGACGATCGAGATGAGGAGCCTCGCCGAGCGGCTGTACTGGGCGACCTGCGCGAAGGTGCGCGACCTGACGCGCAAGCTCGGCAAGGTCCCGGAGGAGCTCGAGGACCTCGAGACGATCCTGTCCGACATCTACTTCTGCAACCTCTCGGTGTTCCAGTCGCTGCCGGACAGCTGGGCGATCGACCAGCTGTTCCCGATCATGCCGCTGCACCGGCTCGACGAGCGTCCCGGCGCGCAGCGCGGTGCTCGCGGACATCACCTGCGACTCCGACGGCAAGATCGACCGCTTCGTCTCGCAGCGCGACGTCAAGCGCACGCTCGAGGTGCACGAACTGCTGCCGGGCGAGGAGTACTACCTCGCCGCCTTCCTGGTCGGCGCCTACCAGGAGACGCTCGGCGACCTGCACAACCTGTTCGGCGACACGCACGTCGTGCACATCCGCCTCGACGACGCGCACGGCTGGTGGATCGAGGAGATCGTCAAGGGCGACACCGCGAGCGCGGTGCTCGGCTACATGCAGTACGACCCGGGCGAGCTCTACCCGCGCTTCGCGCGCGACTGCGAGCGCGCCATGCGCGAGGGCAGCCTGTCGGTCGCCGAGGGCCAGGCGCTCAAGCGCTTCTACGAGTCGGAACTCGCCGGCTACACGTATCTCGAACCGGATGGCGCCGCCTGAGGCGCAAGTCAAGGAGCAATGGAATGAGCATGACGCAGCGAATCGCCCGCACCGGCCCTGTCCGCGGTCGCCTGCCTCGCCGCCTTCGCGGCCGCGGCCTCGGAACCCGCCGGTCACGGACGCGGCGACCCTCGCAACCCTCGACAAGGTGCTGGCTGGCGACCACCGCAGCGACGCGAACCGCGCGCGCGACCGCTACCGCCACCCGAAGGAGACGCTGCAGTTCTTCGGCTTCCGCCAGGACATGGCGGTCATGGAGGTCTCGCCGGGCGGCGGCGGCTGGTACACGGAGATGCTGGCGCCGAGCCTGCGCGAGCACGGCAAGTACGTCGCCGCGAGCTGGGACCCGAACTCCACCAGCGAATACGTGAAGACGAACTCGAAGAAGTACGCCGACAAGCTCGCCGCCCGCCCGGATCTCTATGACCGCGCGAAGGTCACCGCGCTGCAGGCGCCGAATGCCCTGAAGCCGGTGCCGGACGGCAGCGTGGACATGGTCCTCACGTTCCGCAACATCCACGGCTGGATGGGCAACGACTCGGCCGACGCGATGTTCAAGGCCATGTACGCCGCGCTCAAGCCGGGCGGCGTCCTCGGCGTCGTCGAGCATCGCGCCAAGACCGACAAGCCGCAGGACCCGAAAGCGGAATCAGGCTACGTGCGCGAGGACTACGCGATCGCGATGATCGAGAAGGCCGGCTTCAAGCTGCTCGGCAAGAGCGAGGTCAACGCCAACCCGAAGGACACGGCGGACCACCCGAACGGCGTCTGGTCGCTGCCGCCGACCTTCGAGGGCGGCGACGTGGACCGCGACAAGTTCCTCGCGATCGGCGAGAGCGACCGCTTCACGCTGCGCTTCCGCAAGCCGGAGTGAGCCGCGCTGAGGATCGCGGGCGCAGCGCTCGCGTTCCGTTCGCGGCTCAGGGCGCGACCGCCGCAGCTGCCGCGCCGGACGAGGTCGTGACGCTGCGCGTCATGACCTTCAACGTCTGGTACGGCGGGGAGCAGGTCAGCCTCGCGAAGCATCGGCGAAGCGATCCGCGCGGCCGACCCGGACATCGTCGGCGTCCAGGAAGCGGACGTGCAACCTGGCTGCGCATCGCCGAGGTCGCCGGCATGCCGTACGTCGACCAGCGCCGCCGCCTGCTGTCGCGCTGGCCCATCTTCGACTCGGGCTCGGGCGTGCGCACCGACGACCGGCGCCTCGCCGTACTCGACCACCGCGCTCGACCGGTCCGCGCTGCATGCCTGGGTGATGGTGCGGCCGGGCAAGGTCGTCGCCGTCTCCAATGTGCACCTGTCCAGCGGATCCGGCGAAGACGCGACGCGACTCGCGGAGGCCGAGCCGCTCGCGGCGCTCGGCCGCCTCGGCGCTGACGGCACGCCGGTCTTCCTCACCGGCGACTTCAACTCATCCTCGCTCCTCACCTGCCGGCACCCGGCGCCGCGGCCGCGCCGACGGCGAGGACCCGCTCGACCGGGCGGTCACGCGACTTCTGGCGGACGCCGGCCTGCGAGACAGTTACCGCGAGGCGCGACCCGGACGCCGGCGCGCACCCGGGCTACACCTGGACGCCTGGCGCGCCGCATCCGCTGGTGGACCACGAAGCGCAGGCACAGCCGCATCGACTACGTGTTCACCGCCGGGTCGCAGCGAGACGCTCGCGTCCCAGGTCGTCGGCGAGGTCGACGGTCCGGTCACCGACATCGGGTCTTCCCCTGGCCGTCGGACCATCGCGCGGTGGTCTCGACCTTCCGCGTCGTTGCCGGTCGACGCGCCGGCGCTGATCGCAGCGACGCCGCGCATCGTGCAGGAAGGCGCCAGCGTGTTCGTGCGCACCTGGGATCCGTTGGCCCGGCGCTGGACCGCGCTCGTCGTCCGTCGCGGCGGCACGTCCGCAGGATGCGCTGACCGGCGTGCGCGACATGCAGCACGACTGGCAGCGCATGATCCCGATCTCGACGATCGGCCTGCCCCCGGGCGACTACGACGCGCTGCTCGTCGGCGAGGACGGCTGCGCTGCTGAGGCGCTCCGCCTTCACGCATCGCGACGCCGGGCGCGCGGCCCGAAGTCGAGGCGATCACGACGACCGTGAGGCAAGGACGAGCCAGGTCCAGGTGCGCTGGCGCCACGCGCCCGGCGAACTGCGCGACTGGATCGGCGTGTACCGCGCGGGCGAGACGACGTCTCGAAGTACCTCGGCTTCGTCTACACCGAGGCTGCCTTCGCGGGCGAAGACGAGCTTCCTGCCTGGCCCGAACGGTGCGCCTCTCCCGCCCGGCGACTACGAGCTGCGCCTGATGCTCGACGAGTCCTACGTCGTGCTCGCAAAGGCTCCCTTCGGCCTCCTGCCGTGAACCCCTGTATGGACGTCCGGTCGCGGGCTGCGCGGGCGCCATCATTATGTGAAGCCTTTCGCGGAACGGCCGGGGCGGCTCCGCTACCGTTCCGCAAGTGGGCGGCATGCCGCGCGCGGTAACCCGATGGGCGACAAGGACAAATCGCGAAAGATCGGCGACTCCGATGAAGGAGATGGCGCACTACGCCGAGGAACAGCGCCTCGGCCACGGTCGCATCGAGTTCGACGAGCTCGGCAACGCCGTCTGGGTGCCGGCCGACGCGAACGCGAGCGACGAAGTCATGCGCCGCCTGCTCGACGATCCGACGCTCGCCTTCAGCAACGACTACAACCAGCCGGCACCGAGAAGCGCATCCAGGAAAACCAGCTCGGCCTCAAGAAGGGTTACGACCCGTACGACAGCGGCAAGCTCGTGAAGAAGGAATGGAAGAAGAAGAAAGACCTGCGCAAGCTGTCCGACTGGATCAAGTCGCAGCGTCCCAAGGACGAATGAAGGGTTGACCCTCCGGGCCGGGACGCGCAGTCTCGGCCGCATGAACGCGCTCACGCTGGTCGTCGGCAGCCGCAACTACAGTTCCTGGTCGCTCCGGCCCTGGCTGCTGCTGCGTCACCTCGGCCTCGAATTCGAAGAGCGCCAGTTCCACCTCGACACGCCGGAATTCGACGAGGAGATCGCGAAGATCTCCCCGACGCGCCGCGTGCCGGTCCTGATCCACGGCGAACTCGTGATCTGGGAGTCGCTCGCGATCTGCGAGTACGTCTCGGAGCTCGCGGACGGGCGCGGATGGCCCACGGCGCCGCGTCTGCGCGCGCTCGCCCGCGCCGTCGCGGCGGAGATGCACTCCGGGTTCGGCGCGCTGCGCGCGGCCTGCCCGATGAACGCGCGCGCCACCGGCCGGCGCGTGCCGATGACGCCGCCGCTCGCGCGCGACCTCGCGCGCATCGACGCGATCTGGTCGGGCTGCCGGCGCGACCACGGCGAGCTCGGGCCCTGGCTGTTCGGCGGCTTCAGCGTCGCCGACGCGATGTACGCGCCGGTCGCGCTGCGCGTGCGCACCTACGGCCTGCCGCTCTCCGTCGCTTGCCGCGCGCTACCTCGACACGATGCTGGCCGACGCCACCTCGGCGACTGGATCGAGCCGCATCGGCCGCGAGACGCGGGTGATTCCGCACGAGGAAGTCGGTGCCGGCGCCTGAACGCCGCGAGGTCGATGTCCTGGTCGAGCGCCATCGGCCTCGGCGCGCGGCTCGAGGCGGCGATCTCCGAGGCAGTCGGCCAGGTCTCGGCGACCGCGGGCGGGCGACCGCACGACCTCGCCGATCGCCTTCGTTTCCGCCGCCTACGGCACGGCGGTCGAGCGGCTGCCGCAGCTCCTGCGCCCGGTCCTCGGCGACTGCCTGCTGCTCGGCTGCAATGCCGGCGGCCTGATCGGCGGCGGCAGCGAGGA
The DNA here is from genome assembly GCA_963817195.1 of uncultured Gammaproteobacteria bacterium. GTDB lineage: Bacteria > Pseudomonadota > Gammaproteobacteria > Steroidobacterales > Steroidobacteraceae > SCUD01. The sequence goes on along the minus strand of CAWFNJ010000008.1, from coordinate 291,201 downwards.
AGAGGAGGAGCCGGGCATCGCCCTGCTCTGCGGCCGGCTGCCGGATGCCGTGCTCGCCGCGGTCCATCTCGAGCAGGAGACGCTGCCGCCGCTGACGGCCTCGCGCGAGAGCTGGTGGCGGCTGCTGGACCTCGCCCCGGAGGCCGAGCCGAGCTTCCTGCTGATCGCCGATCCGGCGACGATCGACGCGGAGGCCTGCGCGCGCGGGCTCGATCGCGCGTATCCCGGGCTCCACCGTGATCGGCGGACTCACGGGCGGCATGCTCGCGCCCGGCACGGCGCGACTGGTGACGGACGGCGACGTGCACCGCTCGGGCGGGACGCTGCTCGCGCTCTCCGGCAACGTCATCATCGATTCCGTGCTCGCGCAGGGTTGCCGGCCGGTCGGCGATCCCGCTGTTCGTGACCGCCTGCGACGGCAACCTGATCGGCGAGCTCGACGGCCGCCCGCCCAAGGAGCTGCTCACCTGCGCTGTTCTCGACCCTCGACGAGGCAGACCGCGCGCGCTTCGGCGACGCGCTCTGCATCGGCCTCGCGCTGCCCGGGCCCGCGGCAGACGGTCGGCGCCGGCGATTTCCTGATCCGCAACGTCCTCGGCCTCGACCCGGACAGCGGCGCGCTGTGGATCGGCGCACGCATCGTGCCGAATGCGATCGTGCAGTTCCACCTGCGCGACGGCGAGTCCGCCTCCGAGGAACTCGAGAGCCGCCTCTCCGCCTCGCTCGCCGGCCATGCGCCGCCGTCCGCCGCCCTGCTGTTCGCCTGCGCGGGCCGCGGCAGGAACCTGTTCGGCGTCAGCGGCCACGATTCCGGCACGCTCCGGCGCATGATCGACATCCCGGTCGCCGGCATGTTCAGCGCCGGCGAGATCGCGCCGATCCAGGGCGCGACCTTCGTGCACGGCTACTCGAGCGTGTTCGGCCTGATCCGGCCGCGGACCGCGACCGTCCCCTGATAGAATCGCCGCCTCTTTCCGGGGGCTGCGATGCAACGATTCCTGCTGGCCGCGGGTCTCGCGGCCCTTCCGTGTCTCGCGCGCGGTCGGCGCCGCACGGCCTCACGGCCGCGGACCTCGTCTCGCTGGCGCGGGTCTCCGAGCCCGCGCTGTCGCCGGACGGCCGGCGCGTCGTGTACACGCTGCGCGAGACCGACCTCGCCGGCGACCGCGGGCGCACGGACCTGTGGCTCCTCGGACCTCGACGGCGACTCGCCCCGCGGCGGCTGACGAGCCACGAGGAGAACGACGGCGCCGCGGACTGGGCCGGATCGGATCGCGGCGTCTATTTCCTGTCCTCGCGCAGCGGCTCGCCGCAGGTCTGGTACCTGACGCTCGCCGGCGGCGAAGCGACCCAGGTCACGCGGCTGCCGCTCGAGGTCGCGAGCTTCCGCGCCTCGCCGCGCGGCGACCGGCTGGTGGTCGCGGTGGAGGTGTTCCCGGATTGCGCGACCTCGAGTGCACGAAAAAACGCCTCGAAGAAAACGCAGGCGGCGAAACAGCACGGCCAGGCGCTACGATCGGCTGTTCGTGCGCCACTGGGACCGGTGGAAGGACGGGCGGGTGTCGAAGCTCTTCTCGATCGCGCTCGATGGAGGATTGCGCGCGCGCGGGCGAGCCGGTTCCGCTCACGGCCAGCGCTCGATGCCGACATCCCGTCGAAGCCGCTGGGCGGCCGCGACGACTACGCGTTCAGTCCCGACGGCAAGCAGCTCGTGATCGCGGCGCGCCTGCGCGGGCGCGACGAGCCGTGGTCGACGAACTTCGACGTCTGGCGCGTGCCCGTCGGACGGCAGCGCCGCGCCCGCCAACCTGACGGCGGACAACCCGGCCTGGGACGCGCAGCCCGCGTTCTCGCCGGACGGCCGCCTGCTCGCGCACCTGGCGATGGAGCGGCCGGGCTTCGAGGCCGACCGGTTCCGCCTCGTCGTGCGTGACGCGGCGAGCGGCGCGATCCGCTTCACGAGCCGCGACTGGGACCGCTCGATCGGCAGCTTCCGCTTCTCCGCCGACGGCAGCGAGGTCTACGCCGTCGCCGACGACCTCGGCCAGCACCCGCTGTTTGCGATCGACCTCGACAGCGGCGAGCGGCGCAGGCTCACGACCGATGGCAACGTCTCCGACTTCGACGCCGCGGGCGGTCGCATCGTGTACGGGTTGCAGAGCCTGTCGGCGCCTGCGGACCTGTACCTGATCGACGGGCCGCGCGCCGGCGAGACGCGTCACGAGCGTCAACGCCGAGCGGCTTGCGGACGTGCGCTTCGGCGAGTACGAACCGTTCACCTTCACGGGCGCGGGCGGCGAGACGGTGCACGGCTACGTGATGAAGCCCTGGAACTTCGCGCCCGGGCAGCGCTATCCCGTCGCGTTCATCGTGCACGGCGGTCCGCAGTCCAGCTTCGCGAACACCTGGAGCTACCGCTGGAACCCGCAGTTCTACGCGGGCGCAGGCTACGCCGTCGTGTTCGTCGACTTCCACGGCTCGACCGGCTACGGGCAGGCGTTCACCGATTCGATCAGCGGGGACTGGGGCGGCAAGCCGCTCGAGGACCTGCAGAAGTGGCCTCGCCGCGGCGCTTGAGCGCTACCCCTGGCTCGACGGCGAGCGCGCCTGCGCGCTCGGTGCGTCCTACGGCGGTTACATGGTGAACTGGATAGCGGGCCGGTGGCCGGAGCGCTTCCGTTGCCTCGTGAACCACGCCGGGATCTTCGACAGTCGCTCGATGTACTACACGACCGAGGAGTTGTGGTTCCCGGAGTGGGACCACGGCGGGCCGTACTTCGCGAATGCCGGGGGCCACGAGAAGTCGAACCCTGCGCAATACGTGACGGACTGGAAGTCGCCGATGCTCGTGATACACGGCGCGCTCGACTTCCGCGTGCCCTATGCGCAGGGGCTCGCGACCTTCACCGCACTGCAGCGCCGCGGGCATCGAGAGCCGCTTCCTGTACTTCCCCGACGAAAACCACTGGATCGCCGAAGCCCGCGAACAGCCTGCAGTGGCACGCGGAAGTGCTCGGCTGGCTCGACCGTCACCTGAAGTAACGGTGCCGATCTAATCCTCCCGCCACTCCGCCCGATAGCCGCGCCCGAGCGTGATGAGCTTCTGCAGCAGCTCCGGGTAGGCGATGCCGGCGTGCAGCGCCGAGTCGCGCGAAGTCCTCCTCGCGCTCGAGATTCGGATTGGCATTCGCCTCCAGCACGAAGGGCGTGCCGTCCTCGCGCACGCGGAAGTCGATGCGCGCGTAGCCGGTCATGTGCAGCGCCCGGTAGATGCGCCGCGCGAGCCGGTCGAGCCGGTCCGCGAGCCCGTCGGGCAGGTTGCCGGCCTTCCGCTCGTGATGCCGTGCCGCTTCTGGTATGCGCGGTCCCACTTGGCCTTGCGCGTCGCGATCGCCGCGCGGCCCGCCTTCAGCTCGCCGAAGATGAACTCCCAGGGCGGCAGCGTGCGGATGCGATCGTTGCCGATCACGCCGACGTAGAACTCGCGGCCCTCCACGTACTCCTCGACCAGCGCGTCGGACTGCGTGTGCGCGTGGATGAACTCGACGCGTTCCGCGAGCCGCGCCGCGTCCTCGACGATCGAGGCCTGCGCAGATTCCGAGCGACGCGTCCTCGGTCGCCGACTTGACGAACAGCGGGAAGCGCAGCGCCTTCGGGATCCGGAGCGCGCCACCGCGGCGGAACACGGCGAAGTGCGGCGTCGGGATGCGGTGGTAGGAGAGGATCTGCTTGGAGAGCACCTTGTCGCGCGAGAGCATCATGCCGCGCGGGATTGCAGCCCGTGTAGACCTGGCGCAGCAACTCGAGGTACGCGACCACGTGCTGGTCATAGGTGACGATGCCGCCGAACTCCTCGAGCAGGTTGAAGCAGACCTGCGGCTGCCAGTCCTGGATCGTGGCGCGCAAGTTCGGTGAGGCTGTCGCCGATGCCGACCGGCCGCACGTCGTGTCCCGACTCGCGCAGGCAGCTGACGACGTCGTACTCCGTGCGGTACTCGGCCGCCGCCTGCTCGCCGACGCCCTCGAGCGACTCCGGCGGCACCAGCGTCTCGTGGACCAGGACGAGTATGCGCAGTCGCCGCATCGGGGCTCAGCCCGGGCGCGCGCGCGGCGCGGCGTCGAGCAGCCGGTCCGCGAGCGCCTCGATCTCCGCGGCGCGAGCGAGTCCGTCGCGGATTTCCGGCCGGCAGCGACGACGCGCCGTAATGCGCGCCCGCGAGCTGGCCGGTGATCGCGGCCGCGACCCGGGCGTCGCCGGGCCGCGAGGCGGCGGCGGCGAGGCACTGCGCGAGGTCGGCTCCTGCCTTCGAATGCCGCGAGCGCCGACTCGAGCGCGGCGACGACCGCGAGCTTGCCGCGCAGCAGCCGGCGCGGCGCGCGGCCGCGCCAGGCGCCGCCCGCGAGTCTCACGTACCGGGGAACGCAGCGAGTCCGGGCGCCAAGGATTCGGGCTCCGGGCTGAAGTCCGGCCGCGAGCAGCGTCGCCTTGTCGCGGCCCGCGAGCGCGCCGGCGAGCAGCGCAGCGAGAAGTCGCACCGCATCGAGCGTCAGCGGCGCCTGGTGCGTGACGCGCGCGCAGTTGACGGCCGCCTCGATGGCCTCGAGCGGCGATCGCGCTGAACCAGGCGACGGCCGGGCCGATGCGCGCGAGCGGCTCGGCATCGGCGTGCGCGGGGTCGTGCGAGCCCGCGTAGGGGTTTCCGGTCCATTGCGCGGTGGCGAGCGCGCGCCCGGTCGCGGCACTGATGCCGACGCAGCTGCCGGTGCTCGACCAGAGTCCGCTGCGTTGCCAGTCGCAGTAGCGCGCGACCTGGTCCGCGGCGTCGGGCCCGTCGCTCGCGATCAGGCTGTCCGCCAGGCAGAGCGCCATCGCGGTCTTGTCCGACCAGGCGCCGGCCGGCAGTCCGTGCGCCGCGTGGCCGAGCGCGTCGCCGGCGGCGAGCCCGAGCAGCATGCCCCGCACCCGGTCGCGCAGGTCGACTGCCCGCAGGCACGGCGGCGCGACGCGGGCGCCGCAGGCTCCACGGCGGCCGGAGGTGGCAGCCCCAGCGGCGGACGAAATCCGCCTGCTCCTCGGTCTCGGGAATCGTCGGCCAGTTGCGCGAGCGACGGTTGCCCGCGCCAGGCCCGGTTGAGCCGCTCGAGCGCGGCCTCGCCGCCGCCGCCGCTGGCTCGCGATCCAGCACCCGGCAACCAGGTTGGTCCGCCCGATCCCGGCGCGGCAGTGCAGGTACACGCGAGCGCCCCTCCGCGAGCGCGCGGTCGAGCGCGTCGAGGATCGCCTGCATGGCGGCCTCGCTCTGCGGCACGCCGTGGTCGCGGATCGGGCGGCGCAGGTACAGCGCATCTTTCCCGCCGCGCACGGCGGCGAGCAACGGCTGGTAGGAGTCGAGCTCGGCCGGACTCAGTCAGGTCGATGAAGCAGTCGATGCCGGCGCCGAGCAGCCTGCCGAGACGCTTGCGCGTCGCCTTGTCGTCCGCCCCGGTTGGATGCTCGCCGGCGAGCAGGCGCCCGGCCTCGATCCAGTGGCTGTTCGGCAGCGGCGCGCGCGCCACGCGGCTAGCCGCCGGCCGGCGGCGAGCGCTCGAGGCGCGGCGAAGTCGAAGGCGACGCGGTCCGCGAGATGCGAAGGCTCGACGTTGCAGAGTGCGCTGAAGATCGAGTCGACGCGGCCGGGGCTCTCTCGGTCCCAGTCCGCGAGCATGCGCGCGATCGCCTCGCGCTGCAGGTTCGGCTGCGAGCCGCACAGCGTGCAGGGGATGATCGGAAAGCCGCGCGCGCGCGCATAGCGCGCGATCTCGCGCTCGGGCACGTAGCACAGCGGGCGGATCACCACGTTCGCGCCGTCGTCGGACAACAGCTTCGGCGGCATCGCCTTCAGCCTGCCGCCGTGGAACAGGTTCAGGAACAGCGTCTCGACCAGGTCGTCGCGGTGGTGGCCGAGCGCGATCCGGGTGAAGCCCCGCTCGCGCGCGAAGCGGTACAGCGCGCCGCGGCGCAGCCGGCTGCACAGCCCGCACTGCGTGCGGCCCTCGGGGATCACGCGCCGCACCACGGAATACGTGTCCTGCTCGATCACGTGGTACGGCACGGCGAGCGATTCGAGGTACTCCGGCAGCACGTGCTTCGGAAAGCCCGGCTGCTTCTGGTCGAGGTTCACCGCGCAGAGCTCGGAACGTCACGGGCGCCGCGCGCTGCAGCGAGAGCAGCATGTCGAGCAGCGTGTACGAGTCCTTGCCGCCGGACAGGCAGACCATCACGCGGTCGCCCTCCCCGATCATGCGGAAGTCGGCGATGGCCTTGCCGACCAGGCCGCGGATGCGGGCCGCAAGTCGGCGGAAGTTCGCGGATGTCTCGGTGGCCGCCGGAATCATGGCGACATTCTAGGATTCCGCGCGGTACTTGCGCTCCAGGTAGCGCAGGAACGGTGCGGCGGACAGCGGCCGGCCGGTCGCGTGCTGGACGAGCTGCGGCACGCCGAGGCTCGCTCCCATGGCATGCACGCGCTCGCGCAGCCAAGCCAGCAGGCTGCCGAACTGCCCGGCGGCGATCTCGGACTCGATGCCCGGTTGCTGCTCGCGGATCGTCTCCCAGAGCTGGCCGGCAATGACTGCGCCGACGCCGTACGACGGGAAGTGGCCGAACGACCCGATCGCCCAGTGGATGTCCTGCAGGCAGCCTTCCACGTCGTTCGCGGGCACCAGCCCGAGCCGGTCGGCGGACAGGGCGTTCCAGGCCTCGCGCAGCTCCTTGACCGCGAGCTCGCCGGTCAGGAGTCGCCGCTCGAGCTCGTAGCGCATCCAGATGTGGGTCTGGTAGGTGAGCTCGTCGGCGTCCATACGGCTCGGTCCGCGCGCGACCCGGTTCAGGTGCCGATAGAGGTTCTCCTCGCTCCATTCGGGGCCCGCCGCGCCGTAGTGCTTCTCGAGCAGTGGCCGCAGGAAAGTCACGAACGCCCGGCTGCGGCCCACCATCATCTCGAGCAGCAGCGACTGGCTCTCCTCGGTGGCCATGCCACGGTCCTGGCCGACCGGTTGGTCAACCCATGCGGCGGGCAGGCCGAGGTCGTAGAGCGCCTGGCCCGTCTCGTGCAGTGCGCCGAGCAGGCCCTGGAACGGGTCCTTCTGCGCGAATTTCGTCGTGACCCGGATGTCGCCCGGCACGCCCTCGGTGAACGCATGGTCGCTCTCGTCGAAGCGGCCGCGGTCGAACGGGAAGCCGAGCGCCTTCATGACGTCGGTGCACAGGCCCCGCTGCCGGCTCGCGGAGAAGCGGCCTTCGATCGGCAATGCGGGCGCGGCCGCCTGGATCTCGATCGCCTCGGTCACGAGGCCCGGCAGCCGCTGCGCCAGCGGCGTGAACACTGCCTCGATGTCGCGGGACAGCAATCCCGGCGTGAACTCGTCGGCGAGCGCGTCCCAGGGGTCGAGCGAAAAGCGCTGTCCGAGGAGCTCCGCCTTGCTGCGCACCAGCTTGACGGTTTCCTCGAGCTGCGGCGCGAGCACGTTGAAGTCGTTCGCCTCGCGCGCCTCGCGCCAGCGCGCCTCGGAACGGGCGATGGCCTTGGCCATGCGCGCGATCAGCGACTGCGGCGTCGCGATGGCGTGGTCGTGGAGCCGGCGCATCTCGCGCAGGTTTGCCGCCTGCCAGCCGGCGAGCGACTGGGCGTTCGCATCCGCGCGGTCGAGGAGCCGCGAGATGCGCGGCGAAACGAGCAGCGTGTGGGTCTCGATCTCGAGCGCCGCGACCTGGTCGCCCCGGACGTCCGCGCTCGCCCTCGGCATGGTGATGGCCGCGTCCCAGCGCAGGAGCGCGAGTACGCCCCGGAAAGCGTGGAGCCTGCGGAATTCCTGCTCGAGCTGCTGATAGGGGGTGGCCGTCGCCAAGGCGCCGCTCCATTGCCGCCGGGTGAAAGGCCGATGCAGGATTCCGCAGGGCCCTCGATGCGCGATCGATTCTACCAGCCGGGGCTCTCGCGGCCGCCCGCGATGGTTTTTTATCTCTTGTTAATCAATAAGTTGAATGGCGCGACTCGCCTTGACACCGGGGCGGGGCGGCGCGCTGTTCAAGCCTGGCCGGCGGCCTCAGGTGTCTCGCCCTCGAGCCGGTCGATTTCGCGCGACAGGGCCTCGGGCGAGCCCGTGTGCGGCGCCAGGAGCGCATAGAAGGATGGCACGACGTACAGAGAGAGCAGGGTCGAGAACGCGACCCCGAAAATGACGACCACGCCGATCGAGGTTCGTGCTGCCGAACCAGGGCCACCGGCCGCCACCAGGGGCACGGCGCCGGCGATGGTCGCGATCGAGGTCATCAGGATGGGCCGCAGGCGAACCGCTGCCGCCTCCACGATCGCGTCGCGGACCGGCCGGCCCTCGTCGCGCAGCTTGTTCGCGAAGTCGACGATCAGGATGCCGTTCTTGGCCGCGAGCCCGACCAGCATGACGATGCCGATCTGGCTGAACAGGTTCAACGTGACGCCGGAGACCAGGAGGCCGAGCAGCGCGCCGGTCACCGCGAGCGGCACCGTCAGCATGATCACGAACGGGTGGATGAAGCTCTCGAACTGCGCCGCCAGCACCAGGTAGACGATCAGCAGCGCCATGGCGAACGTGAACAGCACGGCGCCGCCCGCGGCCATGAACTCGCGCGACTGGCCCTTGTAGTCGAACTGCGCCACTTCAGGCAGCTCCGCGGCGGCGGTCTCCTGCATCCACTTGATCGCCTCACCGAGCGTGTAGCCCTCCGCCAGGCTCGCCGAAACCGTGATCGCGCGCAGGCGATTGAAGCGGTTGAGCGTGCCCGGCTCCGCGATCTCCGTGAGCGTCACGAGGGACGACAACGGCACGAGCTCGCCGCTGCGGCCCGAGCGCACGTAGAGGTTCTCCAGGTTCGCTGGCGCAGCGCGGTCGTCGGCGCGCGCCTGCAGCACGACGTCGTACTCCTCGCCGTCCTCGACGAAGGTCGTGACGCGCCGCGAGCCCATCATGGTCTCGAGCGTCGTGCCGATTTCTTCGGTGGAAACGCCCAGATCCGCAGCACGCTCGAAGTTGATCTCCACCCGGAGCTGCGGCCGCGTCTCCTTGTAGTCCGAGTCGGTGTCGAGGATGCCCGGGTTCTCCGCCATGCGCGCGAGCATCACGTCGCGCCACTGCGCGATGTCCTTGTAATCGGGCCCACCGAGCACGATCTGGAGCGGTCGGCTGTTGCTGCGCAGCAAGCCGGTGCGCACGAAGGGCGTTGCGCGCACGCTCGGGATCGCGGCGAGCTCGCTGCGCAGCGAGGCGACGATCTCCGCCGTGGTTTCGTCGCGCTTGTCCCAGTCCTGCAGGAAGATGATGGCCTGGCCGGAATTCATGTCCTCGCCGGAGCCGAAGAATCCCGGCACGCGCGTGTTGACGCGCTGCACTGGCTGGTCGTCGCCGGTCAGCGGCGCGAGCAGGCTCTCCACCCTGTGGATCTGCGCCACCGTGTAGTCGTAGCCCGCGCCCTCCGGGGCCTCGACGGAGATGAAGAACACGCCGCGATCCTCGCCCGGTGCAAGCTCCTTGTTGACCACGTTGAACAGGACGAAACTCGCGACGCCGCTGCCAGCGAGGATCGCGCCGAAGATGACCGGCTTGCCGATGGTCGCGGCCACCTGGCGGCGGTAAGCCTCCGTCACCCGCGCGAATTGCCGGTGGATCCAGCCGTTGAGGCCGCGCGGTTCCGTGTGCGGGCGGATCAGCTTCGAGCACATCATGGGCGTGAGCGTGAGGGCCACGAAGCAGGAGATCGCGACCGCGCTCGCCAACGCGACCGACAGCTCGCGGAACAGCCGGCCCGTGTTGCCCTCCATGAACCCTACCGGCAGGAACACGGCGACCAGGACGACCGTAGTCGCGATCACCGCGAACGCGACCTGCGCCGTGCCGCGGCGCGCGGCAAGCAGCGCCGGCTCCCCGAGGTCTGCGCGGCGCTGCACGTTCTCCACCACCACGATCGCGTCGTCCACGACCAGGCCGATGCACAACACGATCGCGAGCAGCGTCAGCAGGTTGACGGAGAAGCCGAACGCCCAGAGCGCGGCGAAGGCGGTCACCAGGCACACCGGTATCGTCACCGCGGGGATCAGCGCCGAGCGCGCGTTGCCGAGGAACAGGTAGATCACGACGATCACGAGCGCGATCGCCTCGAACAGCGTCGTGAACACGCGCTTGACGGCGGCGTCGATGAACACCGTCGAGTCGAAGGCCACGAAGATGCGCATGCCCTCGGGCAGCGACTTCTGGATCTCCTCCGCGGTTGCGACCGCCGCGCGTGCGACGTCGAGGCTGTTCGCGGTCGAGGTCTTGACGATGCCGAGCCCGAGATTCTCGACGCCATTGCTTCGGAAGTACGACCGCCGCTCCTCGGAAGCGAGCTCGACCCGCGCGACGTCGCCGAGCCGGACCAGGTAGCCGTCTTCGCCCTTGGCGAGCGTCAGGCGCGCGAAGTCCGCCGGCTCGCGATAACCGCGCTGCACGCGCAGCGTGAAGTCGCGGTCGACGGACTCCAGGTTACCCGCCGGCAGCTCGACGTTTTCGCGCTCGAGCGCCTCCTCGACGTCCGTGACCGTGAGGCCGCGCGCCGCGAGTGCCGCGCTGTCCAGCCAGATCCGCATCGAGTAACGCTGCCCGCCCCCGACCCGCACGCGCGAGACGCCGTCGAGCGACGAGAGGCGGTCGACGACGTAGCGCTCGGCGAAGTCGGTCAGCTCGAGCGTGTCCATCTGCGTCGAGCTCATGTTGAGCCACAGGATCACGTCGGAATCCGACTCCGCCTTCTCGATCTCCGGCGGGTCGGCCTCCTGGGGCAGGCGGTCCACGACGCGGCTGACCGCGTCGCGCACGTCGTTCGCCGCCGCCTCGATGTCGCGGTCGATCGAGAACTCGATGCTGATGCTGCCCTCGCCGTTGCTGCTCTCCGACTCAATGGTCTCCACGCCCTCGATGCCGGACAGTGCATCCTCGAGCACCTGCGTGACGCGCGTCTCGACCACGGCGGCGGATGCGCCCGGGTATTCGACGGAAACCGATACGACGGGCGGGTCGACCGCCGGCAGCTCGCGCAGCGTGAGGCGCGTGTAGGCGATCACGCCGAGCACGACCAGCAGCAGGCTCATCACGGTCGCGAACACCGGGCGGCGGATCGAGACGTCGGAGAGCAACATGCTAGCGGCCGGCTGCGGCAGCCGGCGCGCTGGTGACGCGCGCGCCGTCCTGCAGCTTGACCGCGCCCTCGGTGACGATGGTGTCGCCCGCCGCGAGGCCGGAGGTGACTTCAACCTCGCCGCGGCGCCGCGCGCCGAGCGTGATCTTGGCGCGCGAGGCGGTCTGGTCCTGCGCCACGCGGTACACGAACGCCTCGGTGCCGACCTGGATCACGGCGATTTCGGGCACCACGATCGCCTGGCGCGGCGCCTGGTAGAGCCGCACGGAGAGCAGCATGCCGGGGCGCAGCAGCCGCTCCAGGTTCGGGATTGCAGCCCGCACGGTGACCGCGCGCGTGACCGGATCGACGCGCGAGTCGACGCTCGCGACCGTCCCGGTGAAGTCGCGGTCCGGGTAGGTCTCGCTGTGCGCGGTGACTTCCTGGCCCTTGGAGAGCACGGCGAGGTAGCGCTCCGGGCACCGAGAAATCGAGCTTGATGACGGAGATGTCGTCGAGCGTCGCGATCGCCGTGCCCGGCGTCACCAGCGAGCCCGGGCTCACCCGCCTGAGGCCCAGGATCCCGTCGAAGGGCGCCGTGATCACGCGGTCCGAGAGCTGGGCGCGCACGACGTCCATGCGCGCCTTCGCCGCGTCGCGCGTGGAGCGCTGCGTGTCGAGCTGGCTTTCGGAAATGATCTTCGACTGCGCGAGCTCCTGCCCGCGGGCAAGCTGCCGCTCCGCTTCCTGATGGGCGGCACGCGCCTCCTCGAGACCGGCGAGCTGCGCGCCGCTCGAGAGGTCGACGATGACGTCGCCCGCGCGCACGATGTCGCCGCTGTCGAAGGCTACCTTGCGCACGGTCTCGCTCACCTTCGCGGTCAGCGTGACCGACTCGTTCGCGCGCGCCGTCCCCAGCGCTTCGAGGGTGTCGCGCCATTCGACCGGAGCAACCCGGGCGGTGACGACGATCGTGGCGGGCGGCGGCCCGCCGGCCTCGGCCGCATCGTCCCCGCAGCCCGACAGAAGCCCGCTCCCCGCCAGCGCGGCGGACAGGATGCAAATGCGAAAAATCGTCAGTAAACGGGCTTCATTCATCGGATGAACCATGCTAACCGAAGCCCTTGACCGTCGTGCATCAGCGGCTTTGCAGCCATTGGGCGATGGTGAGCGGCAGGAGTTCCTGCGCGCTGCGGCTGACGTAGATGCCGATGTGCCCGCCCTCGAACTCGAACGGCGTGTAGTCGCGACTCGACGTCAGGCCCGCGAGCGGCCGCGAGGCCGAGGGCGGCACGAGGTGGTCCTGGCTCGCGTAGACGTTGAGTATCGGGCAGGCGATCCGCTGCGCATCGACGGCCCGACCGCCGATCTCGAGCCCGCCGCGCACCAGGCGGTTCTCCTGGAAGAACCAGCGGATGAACTGCCGGAACGCGGTGCCCGCCTGGTCTGGGCTGTCGTGGATCCAGCGCTCCATGCGCAGGAAATTCTCGAGTGCGGCGCGGTCATGGGCGATGTCGGCGAGGCCGGCGTACTTGCGGGCCGTGAGCCGCAGCGGCATGAGCGCGATGAAGGCGGCGTTCAGCAGCTCGCCCGGCACGTTGCCGAGCGCATCCACGATGGCGTCCACGTCCAGCTTGCGCGCCCATTTCGACAGCAGGTTGTCGTCCGTGTGGAAGTCCACGGGCGTCACCATCGTCACCAGGTTGCGGACCCGGTCCGGGTGCAGCGCCGCGTGGCAGATCGCCATCGTTCCGCCCTGGCACACGCCCAGCAGGTTGACTGAAGGGATTCCATGCGCCTGGCGCACGTGGTCGATGCAGGCGCCCAGATAGCGGTTCACGTAGTCGTCGAGCGAGAGCGCGCTGTCCGCGCGGTCGGGGTAGCCCCAGTCGACGAGGTACACGTCGAGGCCGCGCGCGAGCAACCCGCGGATCAGCGACCGGTCGGGCTGCAGGTCCATCATGTACGGACGATTCACCAGCGCGTAGCAGATGACGAGCGGTGCCAGTCCGGCGTCCGGCGCGCTCGATGCATATCGCCACAGGACGGTCTTGTCGGTGCGGAACACCTCGGAGCGCGCAGAGCAGCCCTCCGTCCGCAGGTCCATTGCCGCGAGCTGCTGCGCGGCCTGGCCCATGCGGCTGGAGAACTCCGCGACCTCTGCCGCGACGCGCGCCGGGTCGAGCGCGAGGCGGGTCATGGCGCGGAGCCCGGCACGCGCAAGGCGACGAGCGCGGCGAGCAGATCGGCCTGCGCCGCCGCGAAATCCTCGCGGTGTGCCGCCGCCGACCAGGCTGCCTCGCCGCAGTCGATCCAGAGCGCGTGCAACTCGCGCAGGGACGTGATCGGCAGAGTTTCCGGGCCGTCGTCGGCGAGCGCCGAGGCAAGTCGCCTGCTCGCATCGATAGCGACCTCGTTCAGCAGACGCCCGAAGCGTTCGACGGCTTGCTGCTGCCGATGCAGTGCGGCGCCGGATGCGCCGGTACTCGCGGACGCGAGCGGGAAGCCGGAAATGGACAGGAGCTGCCGGTACTGGTCGGCAAACAACTGCTGAGCGGCGCCTGACGTGGGGTTCGCCGCAAGTCCTGAGCCAGCGAACTGGGCGAAGGCCTGCTGGGCCTGCAGCCAGGCCGTGAGGAAAGGAGGCAGGCCAGTGTCCCGGTTCACCGGCACGAGCCCTGGCCGGACTGAGTGCGCCGCAAAAGGACCACGCCTATGCGCGGGCCCGTGCCAGGCGTAAAATAGATACCTATCTGTTTGATATTGCTAATATTTAGCGCAACCATCGGCAGATGCACCGGCAAGACTGATTTTCATGTTGCACTGCAACACGCCGGGCCCTATAATGCACCCATCGCGGATCCACTTGTCCCGCATTCAAGGATGCCAGAAATGACCAACCCGACCTTCGATTTCAACGCTTTCATCGACGCCGGCAAGAAGGCCTGGGCGCCTGCCGTCAAGCTGAACGAACTCTCGGCCGCTGCGTTCGAGCGCATCGCGCGCCAGCAGTACGCCTTCGTGGGCGAAATGCTCGAGTTCTCGCTGCAGCAGATGCAGCTCGCCAGCACCGCGCGCGACTTCAACGACCTGACCGCCCGTCACATCGAGCTGTCGACGCAGTTCGCCGAGCGCGCGACCCAGCGTTCGCAGGACCTGATCAAGCTCTCCTCGGAGCACCAGGCCGAGCTGACGAAGTGGTTCGACCAGACCGTTTCCGAGTCCGCAAAGGGCGCCAAGAAGGCCGCCTGACCGGATTCAACCCTCCCCCCTCGGGACGGCGTGCCTTCAGGCCGCCGTCCTTTTTTTTCGCACTGCGGTAGGTTCCGGTAGACTCTTGGAATGACCAAGGAAAGGCTCATCAAGAAGTACGCCAACCGGCGGCTCTACGACGCCTCCATCAGCAAGCACGTCACCCTCGAGGACATCCGCGACCTGATCGTGCGCGGCGAGAAGATCAAGGTCGTGGAGGACAAGACCGGCGAGGACATCACCCGCCTGATCCTCCTGCAGGTGATCGCCGAGCAGGAACAGTTCGGCAAGCCGATCCTGACCAGCCAGCTTCTCGAGTCGATCATCCGGTACTACGGCGGCCCCATGCAGGACTTCATGGCCGGTTACCTCGAGCAGAGCGTGGCGGCGTTCATGAAGCAGCAGGAAAACGTCCAGCAGCAGATCTCCCAGATGCTGAACAACGCGCCGCCGCCGATGAACGCCATGGCCGAGCTGACGCGCCAGAACATTGAAATGTGGGGCCGGATGCAGGAAGGCCTGCTGCAGATGATGGTCCCGGCCCGCAAGCCGCAAGGCAGCCCGGAAAACGACGAGCCCGCCGCGCCCGACGGCACGAACCCCTAGGGAACGAGTCCCTGGGGACTGTCACCTTTGTCGGCCCTGCGACAAAGGGGACTGTCCCCTCTGGATTTCGGCGTGTTCCCACGCAAGAATCGCCCGCTTGCGCTCGACGCCCCAGTGATAGCCGCCGAGGTCCCCATCGCGCCGCAAGACGCGATGGCAGGGAATCAGCCAGGCGACCGGATTCGCGCCGACCGCCTGCCCAACCGCACGGCTCGCGCCGGGGCTGCCGATGGCTTCCGCCAGCGCCCCGTAGCTCGTTGCCCCGCGCGTACCGAGCTCCAGTAACGCACGCCACACCTTGACCTGGAAGTTCGTGCCCATCGGCGCGAGCACGATGCGCCCTTCACGCTCGACGAAGATCTGCCGAGCGATGCGGGCTGCGTCCGCATCGTCGTGCTCGAGCACCGCCCGCGGCCAGCGGTCCGCAAGAGCCGCCACCGCGCGCTCGTCGCTGCCGTCCACGAATGCGAGCCAGGCAATTCCACGCGGCGACGTCGCGACGTGTATGCGGCCGAACGGCGAGTCGGCGAAGCCATGCGCAAGCGTGAGACCCGCGCCGCCCGCCTTGTACTCACCCGGCGTTACCGCCTCGAACTGTACGAACAGGTCGTGCAGCCGGCCGCCGCCCGACATCCCGGCGGCCCAGGCGGCGGTCAGCACCGAACCGCGGCTGTCCAGTTCGCGCTTGGCAGTCGCGAGCGTCAGGGTACGCAGGTAGCGCGTCGGCGAGAGCCCTGCCCAGCGCCGGAATTCGCGGGAAAAATGGAACACCGAGAGCCCCGCCACGCGCGCGAGCTCGGCGAGCGCGGGCTGTCGACCGGCGTTGCGGTCGATGTGGGCAATGACCTTGCGGATGCGATGAAAGCTTGTTGATTGGTCCATGGGCGCAGCCTGAAGCCGGCGTCGTCGCACGGCAACCCGGATCCTGCTGCCTTTCAGCCGCGCTTGTGCTTCTTCCCGAGCAGCTCCGATACCGGCAGACTGCCGGTCTCTTCGAACGGGATCGTGCGCAGCAGGCCGAGCCGGGTCGACAACTTGCCTTTGAGCCGGTAATCGATCTCGTCGGTCTTGCGGTCGCCGCCGACAATCTTCAGCAGCGCCGTCACCGCATTGGCGGTCACGTTCATGTCGAATTCCGCCTCACCCAGGGCGGGCACGACGAACTCGCGAGCGGAAACTCCGCGCGCGAACGGCTCCCCGGCCAGCTCGAGATCCACGTCGAGCCCGTTGACCGGCAGCTCGACGTCGTTGGGATTGCGCACCTTCATGCGCACTTCCAGCCGCTGTTCGAATACCGAGGCTTCAACCGCGCGCAAACTGACGAACGAGACCTCGGGCGTCTTGAGGTCCCGCGGAATCCCGGCGCAACCGGAGAGCCACAGCACGCCGGCCAGGGGCAGCAGAAGAGTCTTCATTCGAGATCGGACCTTGCCTGAACTGGCGCGCCTTTCAAGCCCGTCCTTGACTATTGTGTAGTTAGTAATAGTATTAGCTTCACATTGCTACTCAATGGGTAGTCGTTAGTGCCTGCAGATACCGACCCGGAAACCCCGGAAACGCGCGATGACCAGGAGCGCCTGTCGCTCAAGTTCCAGCGCGAGTTGAACGCCGGGCTGGTGGGCCTCGTCCTGCTCGCGATCCTCGACCAGGCTGAAGAGGACCTGTACGGCTATCAGATCGCCAAACGCCTCCAGTTGGCGGCCGACGGCAGTCCGCCCGTCAAGCAGGGCGCCCTCTATCCCGTGCTGCGTCAGCTCTCGGCCAATGGCTTGCTGGCGAGCCGCATCGTGCCGTCTTACGCTGGCCCGCCGAGGCGCTACTACCGGATCACCCAGACCGGTCGCGAGGCCCTCGCGGAATGGCGCGGGATATGGCGCAGCACGCGCGATTTCGTCGACGGGTTTACGAAAGTGAACGGAGCCTCCTCATGAACGAAAAGTCTGCCCCACGCTCCATCGATCAGTACCTGGAGGAGCTGCGCGCCGCGCTCGCCGGGGAGGATCCCGCGCTCATCCAGGACGCGCTGTACGACGCGGAGGAATACCTGCGCGCGGAAGTGGCCGCGAATCCGTCGCGCAGCGAATCCGACACGCTCGAGCTCATCGCCAGCACCTACGGGGCGCCGGACGAAGTCGCTCTCGCCTATCGCACCACCGAGAAACAGGTGCGCACCGCACTCGCCCCGCCGCCGCGCGTCCAGGCGCGCACGGCATTCGGGCGCTTTTTCGGCGTATATGGCGACGCGCGCACCTGGACCGCGCTCTTCTACATGCTGCTTGCGCTGGTCACCGGCGTGTTCTACTTCACGATGACCGTCGTAGGCCTGTCGATGTCGGCGGGCTTCGCAGTCCTTATAATCGGCATCCCGTTCTTCCTGCTGTTCGTCGGGTTCACGCGCGTGCTGGCGCTCGCCGAGGGACGCCTCGTCGAGGGCCTGCTGGGCCAGCGCATGCCTCGCCGGCCGCTGTATCCGACCAAGGGAGTGCCCATCTTTCAGCGCATTCGGGACATGCTTGTGGATCCTCGCACCTGGACGACCATGCTGTATTTCCTGCTGATGCTGCCGCTCGGGATCTTCTACTTCGTGGTTGCGGTGGTCGGCATCAGCGTCAGCATCGCCTTGGTCGGCGGCTCCATCGCCGCGCGTGCTGATTGCGCTCGACCTCGGCGGCGGGAGCTTCTCGCTGAACGATCACGCGATGTACTACGGACCTTCGCCCTGGGCAGCGCCGTTCCTGGTGATTGCGGGAATCGTGCTGCTGACGGCGGTAATGCACCTGGTTCCGCGCCGTCGGCCGCGGACACGGCACGCTGGCGAAGCACCTCCTGGTGGCCCGCGCCGACGCCGGTGCGGCACCGCCCGCATGACGGTCGCCGCGCTCCTGTTGCTGGTGGGACAGGCGGGATCAGCCGCGGCCGGTGCGACACCTGAACTGCGCTGCCTGCCCGGGCAGGAAGGCTTTCTCACCATGCGCCTGCGCGGCAGCATCGAGGAGGAGGTTCGCTGGACTGAGCCTGCCCTCGCCTGCGAAGGCATGTCGCGGCCCGACGGCCGGGGCATACGCCTGCGCTTTGCCGGCCCGCGCGCCGGGGGAGAGCTCGCGGTCGTGTTCGCGGCGCCTGAACTCGGCGCCGGCGCCTCCGGGCGCACCGTGCCGGTCAACGTGACCCTGCTCGACGGCGTCGGCGAGCGGATCTACGGCACTCAGGGCGACAGCCGCTGTGCGTTCGACGAGGTCGAGCAGCAGCCGCTGGAAGGCGCGGCGCTTCCGTCCCGCAGCTATCGGGTCAACGCACGTGGCTTCTGCACGGCCCCGGCGCGTGCAGTGGACGGCGACGGCTCGGTGTTCGTGACACGATTCGACTTCGCCGGCCTCGTGAGCTGGAGCGGGGACGGCGGCGCACCGGGTGGGAGTCCCGATCTGTTCCCGGCGCTCGAGCGCACCGAGCTTCGCGTGGAAACGGCGCGCGGAAGCCACCCATTCACGGCCTGGATCGCAGCGGATGACGAAACCCGCGCTCACGGCCTGATGTACGTGCGCGAGCTGCCGCCAGCCCAAGGGATGCTCTTTGTCTTCGAGCAGCCGCAATACGCCTCGTTCTGGATGAAGAACACCTATGTCCCGCTGGACCTCATATTCATCGCCGCGGACGGCAGGGTGGTGAACGTCGCGGCGAACGCTAAGCCGCTGTCCCTGGACCCCATCGCGTCGGTCTCACCGGTCCTCTATGTCCTCGAACTGGCGGCAGGAACCACTGCCCGGATCGGCGTCGTCACGGGTGATCGGATCGTTTCAACTCGTTTTGCACTGCGGTAGGATTCCCCCCATTACCGGCGCTGTGTTGCCCGGCAGCAACAAAAACACCTAAAGCCGCTGTCTCCCGCTGTTCGCTCACAAAGATTTCTGTTGTTTTTTTATCGACACGCTTTATTTTCCAGCGTGCGCGATCTATGCTCCCGGCCACTGAAACGACTGCGCCCAGGCTTTTCGCCTGCCACGCAGTGCTCGCTTCATCCGACTTCAACGGAGATCTACAGATGTCAAAACTCACGGGACTTCGGCGCGCAAGCATCGCCGCTGCCGTGCTCACCGCGACCAGCCTGTCGTCAGGCGTGGCCGTGGGGCAAGAGGCAGGGGCTGCGCTCGAGGAAATCGTCATCACGGGCACACGCATTGCCAACCCCAATGCGGTCAGTTCCAGCCCGATTCTGGCGGTGTCGGCGGAGAACATCAGGCTGCAGGGCATCGTCGATGCCGGCGACCTGGTGGACCAGCTGCCGCAGAACATCACGACGGTGATTGACCTCAGCAACACCAACAACCCGCTGTCGGGACCTGGCGGCGTCACCACGATGAACCTGCGCGGCCTCGGCCCGCAGCGCACCCTCGTGCTGATCGACGGCCGTCGTCTCGGTGTCGGCGACCCGAACTCGGGCAACCCGAACCCCGCTCCGGACATCAACCAGATCCCCTCGGCGCTGATCGAGCGCGTGGACATCGTGACGGGTGGTGCCTCGGCCGTGTACGGCTCGGATGCCATCGCGGGCGTCGCGAACTTCATCATGCGCCGCGACTTCGAAGGCGTGCAGATTGACGCCCAGTACGGCTTCAACTGGCACGACAACAACAACGACTTCATGCAGGGCCTCGTGGACGCCGCGCGGCCTGCCCTCCCCGAGCAGCAGCGTCACGGACGGCGACGAGCTGGCCGTGAGCGTCGTGGTGGGCGGCAACTTCGCCGACGGCAAGGGCAACGCGACCGGCTACCTGTCGTACATCGACGCGAAGCCGACCCGCCTGTCCGAGCGCGACTTCTCGGCCTGCCAGTTGTCGGGTCAGGGACGGCTTCTGCGGCGGATCGGCCAACTCGAACTACTTCGAGGTCTACGTTCGGCCAGCACGGAACGGCTGTCGATTTCGGTGCTCGGCGACACGCTGGTCGTCCCGTGGCGGTACGCCGGACCCGGGTACCAATCCGCCGCACGCTGTTCAACTCCAACCCGTACATGAACCTGAAGCACGGCCGCGAGCGTTACCAGGGCGGCGTGTTCGCGAAGTACGAGTGGAGCGAGCAGCGCGACGCTGTACACGGACTTCATGTTCATGAAGGACCAGGCCAACACGGCGGTCGCGCCGTCGGGCCTGTTCATCGGCGATTCCGATTCCCGGTGTTCTGCAACAACCCGTTGATGAGTCCGGCCAGCAGCGGACGGCAATCGGCTGTGATGCCGGCATGATCGCCGAGTGGCGACACCGTCGACATGCTGATCGGCCGGCGCAACATCGAGGGCGGTCCGCGCTTCTTCGATTACGACCACACGAACTACCGGGCCATGGCCGGCGTGCGCGGTGACCTCAGCGATGCGTGGAGCTATGACACCTACGCGTCTTACTACGACACTGACCTGTTCAACGGCAACAACGGCTACATCTCCATCAGCCGCGCTCGCTTCTGGCGCTGAACGGCTGCCAGCAGAGCGCCGATCCGAACGATCTGGCTCGCGGGTTGCGTGCCGTGGAACATCTGGCAGGAAGGCGGCGTCACCCCGGCGGCGACCGATTACCTGTTCGCGTTCGGCCTTGCCCAAGGCTCTGCCACGCAGGCAATCGCCTGCTGCAAACATCACCGGCGATCTTGGCGCCTACGGCCTGCAGCTGCCGACGGCCGAGGAAGGCGTCGGCGTTGCGGTCGGTGCCGAATACCGCCGCGACACGTTCGGGTTCCTGCCGGACCAGACGCTCGGTTCCGGTGACCTGTCGGGCAGCGGCGGCGCGAGCCCGACGATCAACGCGGACACCGACGTGACGGAAATGTACGTCGAGTTCCGCGTTCCGCTCTTGCAGGGCGTGACGGGTGCCCAGGACCTCGTGTTCGAGACCGGCTACCGGTACTCGGACTACGAGCTGTCGGGCGGCGTCGACACCTACAAGTTCGGCCTGCAGTGGGCGCCGATCGAGAGCGTCCGGCTCCGCGGCTCCTTCAACCACGCGATCCGTGCGCCGAGCCTGATCGAGCTGTTCAACCCGCAGACGGTGACCAACACTTCGGTGTTCTCGGTTGACCCCTGCGCGGGGCCGAACCCGACGATGACGCCCGGAGCAGTGCGCGCGCACCGGCGTGACGGCGGGCCAGTACGGCAACATCACGCAGTGCCCGGCGGCCCAGTGCGCGGTCCTGACCGGCGGCAATCCGCTGGTCGAGCCCGAGATTGCCGACACGATCACCTTCGGCTTCACGTACAACCCGACGGCGCTTCCGGAACTGACGGTGAGCCTCGACTGGTACGAGATCGAGGTCGAGGACATCATCGGCAACATCCCGCTGAACACCATTTTCAACGGGTGCGCCACTGGATCGAACCCCGAGTACTGCGCCAGCGTCGTGCGCGCGCCGTCTCGGCTTCTTGTTCGGCCAGACGATCGCCGGCGGCGGCTACATCGTTGGCACCAACGCCAACGTGGCCAAGGCGACCTTCCAGGGCGTGGACGCCCAGGGTTCCTACCGGTTCGACATCGGCAACCTCGGCTCGCTCGTGACCTCGATGAACGTGGTGTACGTCATCGACACCTCGACGCTGCCGATCGAGGGCGCGGTGGAGTACGACTGCGCTGGCAAGTATGGCAACCAGTGCGGTCCGGCAGTCCCGGACTTGCGCGGTTCGCTGCGCTTCTCCTGGCTCTTCCCGGGTGACTTCTCGGCCTCACTGCAGTGGCGCTACGTCGACAGCGTGATCCACGAGCAGAACTCGCACGAGCCAGCGCTCAGGGTGCATCGCGGAAATGGCGCGCCCATTTTCGTGGACTTCGGCGGGGAGCTGTCTGCGCGTAGCTACCTGGACCTCGCTGGCACCTGGGACATCACGGACCAGTACAGCATGCGTCTCGGCATCAACAACCTGACGGACCAGGATCCGCCGCTGGTTGACACCACCTGGTCCGGTCCGGGCACCCCGAACACCTGGGGCCCGTACGACACGCTCGGCAGGCAGGTCTTCTTCGCCGTCACCGGCAAGTTCTAAGATCTGAGCTGACTGCGATCCAAGGGCGGCCTCCGCAAGGGGGCCGCCCTTTTCTTTTGCCTGTCGCCCAGGCCCCACAGCGCTTTGTGGTGCAAGGGCGACAAGCCGGGCGACAACGGCAGGATCGGCCGGGAATGGCTGCCAGGCGATGGGATCCTGAGCGGGCGCAGCCCTACGCTCGCCAAATCACCTGTTGTTTTTTTGCCTAAGATGTTTCCAAGGCCTACAAGCGCGGCTATGATCGGCGCCACACTTCGATCGCCCGGCAGTTTGGCAACGGCCGGATTTGTTGTTCATCGAGGGGTATTGAAGGGTGAGCGGCGGCGGATCTGATCGGACTCGTCGCTGAATTCCAACATCAGAAAACGTCTCGGGAGGCACAAGAGATGTCGAATTTCCGCATCGCAAGGGCAGTACGAACCGACCCTCTTTTCGGCTGCGGCCCTGGGTGCTGCGCTGCAGGTAGCGCCGGCACTGGCCCAGGACACCCAGACGGAAGACTTGGGTGAAATCGTCGTCACGGGCTCGCGCATTCCGCGCGCCAACCTGACCGCGCCAACCGCGGTCACGACCATCGACGCCGAGGTCATCAACCAGTCGGGCCTGATCAACGTCGCCGACATTCTGCGCGCCGTGCCGAGTTTCGGCGTGTCCGCACTCTCCTCGGCCAACTCGAACTTCCTGACTACGTCGAGCGGCATCAACACGCTGCAGCTGCGCAACCTCGAGGAAGACCGCACGCTGGTGCTGGTGAACGGGCGCCGCTACGTCTCGGGCGTCGCGGGCTCGGCAGCCGTCGACTTCAACACCATCCCGACCGAGCTCATCGAGCGGGTCGAGATCATCACCGGCGGCGCATCGGCCATCTACGGCTCGGACGCGCTCGCGGGCGTCATCAACGTCATCCTCCGGGACGACTTCGAGGGCGTGAAGTTCGGCTACCAGTACGGCGAGGCCGACGCCGGCGGAGAGATCGAGAACCGGTTCAACTTCACCGCGGGCGGCGACTTCGCCGACGGTCGCGGCAATGCCGTCGTGCAGGCGACTTACACCGACCAGGAGCGGCCTGTTGTCCCGCCAGCGCGACAACACGCAGGTCGACGACGTCGCCGAGTGCGCGATCACCGAAGTGCCCGGCACCTGCCAGAACTCGCTGGCGCCGGCCTTCTCGAGCTTCTCGGAGTACGGACGGTTCTTCATCCCGACCAATGGCGATTCGTACACGGTTTCCGACGGGCACAGGCCCGACCGGAACGGTCGTTCCGTGGGACACCGCCCAATTCGGCTTCAACCGGCAGCACTTCCGGCGCTACACGGTGCCGACCGAGCGCTACCTGGTCTCCACCCTGCTCGACTACCAGGTGAACGAGGGCGTGAACTCGTTCGTCGAGGCGACCTTCGCCCAGACCCGCACCGAGAGCGAGCTGGAGCCGTTCCCACATTCGAACAGCGACCTCGGCATTACTGGCATCCCGCTCACGAATCCGTTCGTACCGCAGGCGCTGCGCGATGCCGCGGCGGCTGCCGTCTGCGACGCTGACGGCAATCCTGTAACGCCGGAAACCGTCCCCTGCCCCGCTGATGAAATATCTTACTTCCGTCGCACGACCGAGCTCGGCCAGCGCGGTGCCACCTCGACGCGCAACACTTACCGCATCCTCGTCGGCCTCGAGGGCGACGTCGCGGAGAACTACAACTGGCAGACTTACTTCGGCTTCGGCCGCATGGATGACGCGCAGCAGGGCGGCGGCCAGATCAACGTGCTGAACATGCGCGAGGCGCTGAACGTGGTCGACGGTGACGGCAATCCCGGCACGTTCGACCCGGTCTGCGCCGACGCAGTGGCGGTCGCGCAAGGTTGCGTGCCGATCAACCTGTTCGGCCTGGGCTCCATCTCGCCGGCGGCCGCGGACTACGTCCGTGCGCCCAACCTCGCGCCAGCAGAGCACCGAGCAGCAGCTCGCTCGGCGCGGAGTTCGGCGGTTCCCTGTTCGACATGCCGGCTGGCCCGGTCGGCTTTGCTGTCGGCCTCGAGTACCGCGACGAGCATGCCGAGGACGTGCCGGACGTGCTCACCCAGGCCGGTCTGAACGCCGGGAATGCCGAGGCACCGACTTTCGGCGATTACCACGTCAAGGAAGCCTTCGTGGAGTTCGATGTGCCGCTGCTGGCCGATATGACCGGCGTGCACGAGCTCTCGGTCGGCGGCGCATACCGCTATTCCGACTACTCGACGGTGGGCACGACTGACGCCTATACCGGCCGCATCTCGTACTCGCCAATCGAGTCGCTGCGGTTCCGCGCGCAGTACGCGCGCGCCGTGCGGGCGCCGAATATCGGCGAGCTGTTCGCGCCGGGCGGCGAGAACTTCGCGACGGTGGCCGATCCCTGCCAGGGGACAACCGCGACGAGCCCGGGCAACATCGACGAGAACTGCCGCTCGATCCCGGAGATCGCCGCTCGCATCGCCGCGACCGGGTCGTTCACTCTGCAGCTGTGAGCAGCAGGGCGTGGGCGGCTTCACGGGCACGGGCAACGCGAACCTCGAGGCCGAGGAGTCGGACAGCTATACCTTCGGCGCGGTGTTCGATCACAGCTTCGGCCAGGGCGGCGATATGACCCTGTCGGTCGACTATTTCTCGATCGAGATCGACAACCTGATCGACACGGTTGATCGTCAGATAATGGTCGACAACTGCTTCGACGTGGCGCCGGCAAGCTTCCCGAACGAGTTCTGCGGGTCCCTGACGCGCGACACGGCCGGAGCGGCGTTCCAGCAGGGCGAGTTGACGGAAGTCAACAACGGCTTCATCAACGAGGGCACGCTGGAGACCGAAGGCGTCGACCTGTCGATGTTCTGGAACTGGGACCTGGAGGCGGCGGGGCAACTTGGCCTGCGCATGAACTACACCTACCTCATGGACTTCACCGAGACTAAGTTCGGCGCCGTGAACGGAATTCGTCGGCGACACCGGCTACGCGAGGAACAAGGGGCAGCTGGGCCTCGTCTACGGCATCAGCGCCTGGGACTTCACCTGGGAGTGGACCCACATCGGTGACTCCAAGCCGTGATAGTTCCAGTTCCTTGTTCAACTTCGACGTAGGCGCCTACGACGTGCACGACGTGCAGATCGCGTACGACTTCGCCAACAGCGGCCTGTCGGACAACTCGATTCTGGGCGGCGCGCGGGTGTACCTCGGCTCCAACAACGTGCTGGACGAGGACGCGCCGACCATCCTGAGCGGCGTTCCCGGCAACTCGACCGGAACCGACACGGATGCGAACGTCTACAACCCGATCGGCCGGACCTGGTACCTGGGAATCAACTTCCAGTTCTAAGCGTCTGGATCGACCTTGACGAGTGGCGGGCCGCGGGGCCCGCCACTTTTTTTTTGGCTGCGCCGCGCCGCGTAAACTCCCGTCGTGGACATCGCTGCCGAAACCGCCCGGGGCTGGCAGGCTTTCGCGGCGGGCCGCCACGCCGAGGCGGCCGCCTCCGCGGGGCGCGTCCTGCGCGAGGCGCCGCTGGACCCCGGGGCGCTGACCCTGACCGCCCGGCTGTCGCTCGCCGCCGGCGAGCCCGCCGCCGCGCACGAGGTCATCCGCGGGCTTCTCGAACGGTTCCCGGAGATGACCGCCCTCTGGCTCGATCTCGCCCTCGCGCAGCGCGAGCTGGGTTCCCACGATCAGGCTGCCGGGTCGCTGGAAAGGGCGATCTCGCTCGAGCCGGGCAACGCCCCGGCCTGGATCCGGCTCGGCGAGGTCCGGCTGAACTTCGGCGAGACCGGGCCCGCCGCAGACGCATTCCGGCGCGCGCTCGACATCGAGCCTGCGAGCGTTGCCGCGCTGCGCGGGCTTGGCCTCGCCGGCGCGATCGAGCCGGACAGCGCATTGGCCGAGCGGATGCGCCGACTGGCGGGCTCCGCGGAATTGCGGCCCACGGAAGCCGCGGGCTTGCACTACGCGCTCGCCCAGGCCAGCCGCCGCGCCGGCCGTCGCGAGGCGTTCATCCGCCACCTGTTCGAGGCCAACGCGCTCCAGCGGTCAGTCTCCACGGCCGGGCGCGAACAGTACGCGGAGAACTTCGATCGCCTCGAAGCAGCCTTTACGCCCGCGGCCTTCGCCAGCGCCGCAGGTGCCGCGCCCACGGCACCCCGGCCGATCTTCATCCTCGGCATGCCGCGCTCGGGCACCACCTTGCTCGAACGGCTGCTTGCGGGACATCCCGAGGTACGGGCCGGCGGCGAACTGGACTACATG
This sequence comes from uncultured Gammaproteobacteria bacterium, assembly GCA_963817195.1. Lineage (GTDB taxonomy): Bacteria > Pseudomonadota > Gammaproteobacteria > Steroidobacterales > Steroidobacteraceae > SCUD01. The sequence goes on along the minus strand of CAWFNJ010000008.1, from coordinate 264,894 downwards.
CGCCGCCCCTTGCGCCGCGCCGTTGAGCAGGTGACCGGCCAGCCGTTTCCGCGAGGATTCGAGGCCGTCCCGGCCGCCGACATGACTGTCGGTCGCCGAGGCATTCGCCAGGCGCCTCGAGACCATCGGCCAGGGATCCAGGTTCGTGACCGACAAGACGCCCGGCAATTTTCACCTGCTCGGGCTGCTGCGGCTGCTGTTCCCGGAAGGCCGGATCATCCACGTCGATGCGCGACGCCATGGACACCTGCTTCTCGATCCTGCAGTTCCAGTTCGACGACCGCTCGCCGCACACCTGCGACATGGGCCTGCTCGCCTACGCCTACGCCCGCTACCTGCGTCTCATGCAGCACTGGCAGTCGCTGTGCGGGGACGGTTTCATCACCGTCCGCTACGAAGACCTGGTCGCCTCTCCGGCGGCCGAAGGCCAGCGCGTCTTCGCGCACTGCGGGCTCGAGTGGCGCGACGAGTACCTGGACTTCCACCGTGGTGGCGGTGCGGTACGCACCTTCAGCGCGCTGCAGGTACGCCGGCCCATCTACCAGACGAGCGTCGGCGCGTGGCGCGAGTTCGAGGACGAGCTCGCACCGCTCCGCCTTGCTCTCGAATCCGAAGGCGTGCCGACCTGATATGGCTGCGCCCGACTCGCTCGTGTGCTGGAAATGCGGTGGGTCGCTCGCCGAATTCAGCCTGCCCTTTGGCAGGGCCGAGTACTGCCGCGCCTGCCGCGCGGAGCTGCACGTATGCCGGCTGTGCCGGTTCTACGACATTACGAAGGCGAAGCAATGCGCGGAGCCGGTCGCGGAGCCCGTGCAGAACAAGGAGCGCGCCAATTTCTGCGGGTATTTCGACCCGGCTGCCGGCCGTTTTGCCCCCGCAAATCCCGCCTCAGAATCGGCCAGGACGGCCCTCGACGCGTTATTTGGCCCAAAAAAGTGACCTGGCTCGCGCTCCGGGGTATGCAGGGGGCGGGTCATCGTCCACAATGCGCCTGCCCCCCTGACTGACGGAACCCCCCGCGATGAATTCGACCGCCCAAGACACCCGCGCGCCCCTGATCTGGTCAACCATGCTGATGTTCGTGCTGACGGGAGCCGTCGCGCTGACCGTCGTGCCCTGGTACGGGTTCACGCACGGCTACAGCGCCGCCGCCTGGATCTGGTTCGCGGTCCTGCTCTACGCCAACGGCCTCGCGATCACGACCGGTTATCACCGTCTGTGGTCGCACAAGACTTTCGACGCTCACTGGAGCGTGCGGGTCGTGCTCATGTTGTTCGGAAGCATGGCGCTGCAGAACAGCGTCCTGCATTGGGCAGCCAATCACCGTAGTCACCACACCTACGTCGACGACAACAACCGCGACCCCTACTCCGCCGGCCGCGGCCTTTGGTTTTCGCACATCGGCTGGATGCTGCGCGCCTGGCCGAGCGGCGTGGCGGACTACAACACGGTGCGCGACCTTCAGAAGGACCCGATCCTGGCGTTCCAGCACCGCTGGTATCTGCCGATCGCGCTGACAATGAACATTGGCCTGCCGCTGGCCCTTGGCTGGCTGCATGGCGACCTGTGGGGCGTGTTCCTGCTCGCAGGCGTGCTGCGCCTGGTCGTGAGCCACCACTTCACGTTCCTCATCAACTCCGCCGCTCACGCCTTCGGCCGCCAGCCCTACAGCGACGAGCACAGCGCGCGCGACAACGGCTGGCTCGCCTTCCTGACCTACGGCGAGGGCTACCACAACTTCCACCACCAGTTTGCCCACGACTACCGCAACGGCATCCGCTGGTGGCACTGGGACCCGAGCAAGTGGATCATCTGCTCGCTGTCCTGGTTCGGCCTGACGCAGCGGCTCAAGCGCACGCCCGCGGTGGTCATCCAGCGTACGCGGCTCGCGATGCAGTTCCGGCGCATGGAGGCGAACCTGGCCCACCGGAGCGCGACGCTGCCGCACGTCGACCTCGAGCACCTGCGCACGCTCGTAGCCCGCGAATACGAGGTGTTCACGGCAACCCTGGCGAAGTGGACCCGGCTCACGGATGCCTGGTACCAGAAGACCCGCAGCGAGCTCGTGCAACGCTGGGAAGAAGCGGGCTTCCGCTCCGAGGCGCAGGCGCTGCTCGCGGAGCTACGGCACCAGCACCGGCGCCTGAAGCTCCTGGACGCCCAGCTCGCCTGACCCCGATGTCCCGCCTGGCCGCCGCGGCAACCGGCGTCCTCTGTGCGTTGCTCGCCGCCTGCGGCGGCAGCGGCAACGGAGGTAGCGCCTCCGGAGGTGGCTGCTCCGACACTCACGAGAAGCGCTTTGTCCTGGACACGGCGCGCGAGTGGTACCTGTTCGACGACCTGCTCCCCGGCCAGATTGACACCGCCGACTACGCGACGGCGGCCGACCTGCTCGATGCGCTGACCGCAGAGGCCCGGGCCGAGGGCAAGGATCGCTATTTCAGCTACCTCACGACTCGCCAGCAGGACGAGGCCATCTTCCAGGCCGGCCAGTTCATCGGCTTCGGGTTCCGCACGCGGATCGAGGGCGACCGGCTCTGGCTCATGGACGTCTACGAGGACAGTCCAGCCGAGGACGGCGGCCTCGCGCGCGGCGTCGAGATCACGGAAATCGACTCCGGAAACGGCTTCGTCCCGGTCGCGACGGTGCTTGCGGACGACCCGGAGCTCGAAGAGGCGTTCGGGCCGGCCACCGAGGGCACGGAGCGCGGCATCCGCTTCATCCTTCCGGCCGGCGGCAGCGCGGAGGCCGTCATCACCAAGCGCATCGTCGAGATCACGCCGCTCGCGCAAGGCGGCGCCGCGATCCTGACGCTGCCCGCGAATCCGGCCGTGCGCGTCGGCTATTTCAACCTGCGCACCTTCATTTCGACGGCCGAACGGCCGCTCCGCGACGCTTACGCCGATTTTCGCGCGCAGGGCGTCGAGTACTTCGTCGTGGACCTGCGCTACAACAGCGGCGGGCTGGTGAGCGTTGCCGAGCTGATCGGCGACCTGAACGGCGCCGTGCGCGACAACCGGGACGTTTACCTCGAGATGCGCTTCAACGACCGCAAGTCCCAAGGCAACGACGTCGTGCGGCACTTCCAGCCCCGGGCCGAATCGGTGGCCCCGGTGCGCATCGCCTTCATCACCACCGGACTCACCGCATCGGCGAGCGAGATCGTCATCAACTCGCTCGCCCCCTGGGCCGAGGTCGCGATCGTGGGCGACGACACCCTGGGCAAGCCCGTAGGCCAGGCGGCGTTCGACCTGTCGGGCTGCGACCTCCGCCTGCGGCTGATCTCGTTCCAGTTCACCAACGCGGACGGACAGGGTGAGTACTACGAGGGCCTGGCGGCCACCCTGCCCTTTGCCTGCCGGGCTGAAGACGACCTGGCCTACGCGCCGGGCGACCCCGCAGAAGCCTCGACGGCGGAAGCGCTCAGCTGGCTGGGCTCGGGCGCCTGCTCCGAGGTCCTGACGGCCCAGAGTCGCCTGGCGCCGGAGGCTGCAGGGGTGCGGATACCCCGACCGCGCCAGCCTGCGGCGGTCCAGGCCATCCTCCCAGGTCTCTACTGACCGGCAGAGCCTCCCCCTCCCGCTCCCTGTCGCCAGTTGGCGAAAACGGCACTGCGTGCTCGCCCGCTGACAGGCAACTGGCTACTCTTGGCGTCCCCCAATGGAGGATTCCGCATGGCCATCTGGAAGGACATTGTCGCCAAGGACTCGACCCAGCCCGAAGCGGCCCCCGTAAGCGCGCCGCCCATCAATCGCCCGCGACCGGAAGCGGTACTGAGCGTCTCGCCGCCGCCTGCCGCACCCGTCAGCCGCAAGGATCTCAAGGAGTCGATCATCGCCTCCGGCCTGACCTTCGAGGGGAAGATCGAGGGCTCCGGCCATGTGCGGATTTCCGGCCGCTTCAAGGGCGACGTGCACGTTGACGGCACGTTGACCATCGAGGCGGGTGCGCACCTCGCCGGCGCCGTGCGCGCGGGCTCGGTCGTGGTGGCGGGCGAGATCGAGGGCAACATCGAGGGGGCGCAGCGCGTCGAGCTGCACCAGAGCGGTGTCGTGAACGGCGACATCAGCGCCGGATCCCTGACCGTGGCCGACGGTGCGCGCATGCGCGGCAAGTCAGAATTCGGCTGGAACGAAGCCGGCGGCAAGGGCGGCGGAAACCGCTAAAGCATGGTGCGGGCGGTGGAACGGCGCGCGACGGTCGGCAAAACGCGGTCCTGCCCGCATTGCCGGGCGACGATCCTCGAAAGCTCAGCGGTCTGTCCCGCCTGCCGCCACCACCTGCGTTTCGAGAGCCGGCGCGGCGAGGAGCCACGGCCTGCCAGCCAGGCGGTGCTCAAGGTATCGGGCGAGTTTGCACGTGCGACGGCGGCAGGGCCCGGGGAATACCATGTCGTGGTCGTGATCCGAGATGCAGGCGGGGCCGAGCTCGCCCGCAAGGTCATCGGAGTGGGCGGTCTTGCACCGGGGGAAGAGCGCAAGGTCGAACTCAGCGTCGAGATCTTCGACCCGCCACCTGCATGACGCTCAAGATCGCGGAACTGCACCATTTCGCGGTCCGCATCCCGCCCGGACCTGACGCCGCCGGCGCTGCCTTACGCTTCTACAACGACGTCCTGGGCCTCGAGACGGATCGCGCGAGCTCCGATCGCCCCGGCGACGCGTACCGCATCAATGCCGGCCACCAGGCCCAGGTCCACCTGCTGCCCGGCGTCCCGAAGACGCTCGCAGGCGGCGAGCTCGACGTAACGGCGCCGCACCTGGCCTGCGCTGTCGCCTCGATCGACGAGGCCCAGGCGGAGCTCGACCGCCTGGCCGTGCCTTATCGCGTGGCTCATGGCCGCTTCGGACCGGAATCGCGACGCCTCCTGCTCGCGGACCCGGCGGGCAACCTCGTCGAGCTGCACCAGCTCGGCACCTGCCGCTGCACGGCCAGGGCACGTGAAGGCATCGGGCAGGCGCGCGTCTCCGGCACGGTGCTGTTCGCGGACATGCGCGGGTTCACCGCGGTCGCCGAAAGGCTCTCGCCGTCGGACGTGGTGCCGCTCCTCAACGAGTACTTCGCGATGCTGTCGTCGGTCACGCACGAGCACGGCGGCACGGTCTTTCACATGGCGGGCGACGGGCTGATGGCCGGCTTTGGCCTGCCATTGCCTGCCGACGACGCGAGTGGCCGCGCGATCTCCGCCGCTCGCGGGATGATCGAAGGCTTCGGGCGCCTCGCTTCCGAGTGGAAGTCGCGGCTCGGTATCGAGACCGGCATTGGCATCGGAATCAACGCCGGTGACGTTATCGTCGGCGACGTCGGCGCCCCCGAGCGACCGAGCTATACGCTCATTGGCGACACGGTCAACGTCGCCGCCCGGCTGGTGCAGCGCGCGCGCGCCGGCGAGGCCCTCTTCTCCCTGTCGGTCAAGCGATCGCTCGACCCGGTGCCAACGGGCATCGTGGAACTGCCGCCGCTGGTGCTGCGCGGCCGCACCCGTCCGGTCGAAATCTATTGCATGGAGTCGCCGACCCGCATCGACCTGCGCCCGGCCGCGGCCTGATACGGGCCGGGTATAATGCCCCGCACCGCCGGTAGCTAATCCGGTGGAACTGTCGTCTGGCGCGGCCGTCCTAAGGGTCGCGAAACATCAACTGGCACGGGGCTTCAAGCGAATGGGATTGGCAACAGCAGCCGCCGGTCGGGCGGCCTCCGGGTTCTGTGCACTCTCCTGCCTGGCGTGGCTGGCCGGCTGCGAGGGCAGTCTTGGGACCAGTCCGCCCCATGCCGCGCCGGCAAACCCCACCGCCGAAGGGGCGGACGGCCGCGTAGAGCTCACCTGGTTCCCGGTCACCGATGCCACAAGCTATGTGATCCTCTGGGACAACAACCAGGCCGGCCCCACCTACGACAACGAGATCACCGGGATAGAAGCCACCCGCTATTCCCATACGGGCCTGACGAATCGGCGGATCTATCACTACAGGATCGTTGCGGAAACGAGCGGCGGGCGCGGCCCCGAGAGCCGTCCCGTGTTCGCGGCCCCCGGACCGGTTCCCGGCCGTATCGAATGGGTGGCCGTCACTATGGAGAATCCGGGCCACACCATCTATTTCTCGCCGACCGCCCGCGCCACGAACTATCGCGTCTATTTCGGGGGCTCCGAACTGGCGCTGGCCGGCCCGCGGCCGGCCGCGCCGTTCCTGGAGACCGACGGCTCGCCCTTCGTCCGCGAGGACATCCCGGTCACCTCGCCCGTGTATTACCGCGTCCTCGCGGTGAACGACGATCGGATCGGCGACGGCGGGCCGATCGCGACCTCGCCGACGGTCATCATCGCCGACCAGGCTCTAGAGGTGGCCGGAGTCGCGTTCGGCCTGACGACCGAGGACGACTGCCTGGACCTGCCCACTGCCACCGGCAACTCCAATTCGGGCTTGTGCGCCCCGACCTACACGGCGCGCGATCTCGAGGATTCCGGTCTCGCCGACCTGGTCGCGGATCCGCGGCAGGTGAGCGACGTGCGCTTCGCCGACTTCAACGGCGACGGCTTCGACGACATGTTCAGCAACACCCGGACTCGGGCCACGGTCGACGGCTCGCATGCCCTGCTGCACGTGAACCAGGGCGACGGCAACTTCCAGACGTCGGCGGCCGTCGCGGCGCTCGAGATCGGCGGTGTCGGCGGGACCTTGCTGACGGCCGATTTCGACAACGACGGCGACGTCGACGTGTTCGCGCCATACGACCAGACCCGCGGCGACGGCGCCCGGAACTGGCTGCTCGTGAACAACGGCGCGGGCGTCTTCACCGACCAGGCCGCTGCGGCGGGCCTCGAGATCCAGCCGACCGGGACGGACTACGTTCCGGCCGGCGGCCAGGCCATCGACTTCGACGAAGACGGCTTCGTGGATCTCCTGTTCGGGTCGCGGCTGATGCTCAACAACGGCGACGGCACGTTCCGGGACGGCAGTGCCGCTGCAAACGTCCCGGCCCTGGTAGATCAGGGCCTCGAGGTCATCGACGTCGACCTCGACGGCGACTTCGACCTGGTCTACCGGACCGAGTTGGCCACGCGCCTGTATCGTAACGAGGGCGGCGTGTTCGACGCCGGCGTCGTGGTCAGCGACCAGACCGGCTCGACCGTGGGGTCGGGGATTGCGGTCTGCGACGTCAATGGCGACGGCTTCGAGGACGTCATGTACGCGGCCAATAACACGACCACAGACAAGGGCACGCCGCAGGTCCTCATCAACGTGAACGGCAGCTTGTTGCCGTCCAGCACGCAGAAAGGCACGGCCGCCGACCCCGACGCCCTGGTCGGCAGGAACGAGCGGATTGCCTGCGGCGACCAGAACCGGGACGGCATGCCCGACGCCTTGGCGCGTTGGGGCGCAACCTACCGGCTGATGCGCGGCGCGAACCCGCTTTCCCGGACCATCCAGCTGCGTATCGTCGGCGGCGACGAGGACCGCAACCAGCAAGGCCGCGTCGTGCGCATCGTGCCGGAGAGCCAGCCCGATCGGATCATGACGCGGGTCGTGGAATCAGGCTCCGGCCTGCGTTCGCAGGGTCTCTACGACATCCTGATCGGCGCACCCTGGCCGGGCGATTACGAGGTCACGGTCCGTTTCGCGGCGGGCGAAGTGACGGCGACCGTCGAGGCGGGCGACCAGAAGCTCATATTCCCGGACGGCCGCGTCGAGGACATCTACGGCGACGAGTAGGCCTCAGCCGAGCGCGGCCTCGAGGTCCGCGACCAGGTCGTCCGTGTCCTCGATCCCGATCGAGAGGCGGACCAGCGAGTCGCTGATGCCGAGCTTGGCACGCGACTCGGGCGGCACCGAGGCGTGCGTCATGATCGCCGGGTGGTCGACGAGGCTCTCGACGCCGCCCAGGCTCTCCGCCAGCGTGAACACCTCGAGTCGCTCCAGGAAGCGCCGCGCTTCCGGCAGCGCACCCTTCAGGAAGAAAGTGACGATCCCGCTGCCGCCCTTCGCCATCTGGCGCTTCGCGAGCGCGTGCTGCGGATGGGACGGCAGGCCCGGATAGAGCACCCGCTCGACCCGCGGGTGCTTTTCGAGCCAGCGCCGCGATCGCCAGCGCCGACTCGCTCGACTGGCGCATGCGCAGCGGCAGCGTCTTGAGCCCGCGCAGCGCCAGGAAGCTGTCGAACGGCCCGCCGACGGCGCCGATCGCGTTCTGCAGGAAGCCGATGCGCTCGCCGAGCTCCGCGTCGCCGACGACGGCGACGCCCCCGACCATGTCCGAGTGGCCGTTCAGGTACTTGGTCGCCGAGTGCATGACGATGTCCGCGCCGAGCTCGAGCGGGCGCTGTATCCAGGGGGTGGCGAAGGTGTTGTCGACGACCACCAGGATGCCGCGGCCGCGCGCCGCCGCGACCACGGCGGCGATGTCGACGAGCTTCAGCAGCGGGTTGGTCGGCGTCTCGATCCAGAGCATGCGCGTCTTCGGCCCGATCGCGGCTGCCGCAGCCTTCGGGTCGGAGAGATCCGACGAAAGTGAAATCCAGACCCGCCGAGCGGCGGCGCACGCGCTCGAACAGGCGGAACGTGCCGCCGTAGAGGTCGTCCATCGCGACGACGTGGTCGCCGGTGTCGAGCAGCTCGAGCAGCGTCGAGGTCGCCGCCATGCCCGACGCGAAGGCGAAGCCGCGCGTGCCGCCCTCGAGGTCGGCGATGCAGCGCTCGTAGGCGAAGCGCGTCGGGTTCTGGGTGCGCGAATACTCGAAGCCCTTGTGCACGCCGGGGCTCGACTGCGCGTAGGTCGAGGTCGCGTAGATCGGCGGCATCACCGCGCCCGTGGTCGGGTCGGGCGACTGACCGGCGTGGATGGCGCGGGTGGAGAAGCCGAGCGTCTTCTTCGTGTCCTTCATCGCTGCCTCATTGCGTCGCGGTCATCTGGCGACGCAGGTAGTTGAGCACGTCGGCGCGCGTGATGAGCCCGAGGAACGTCGCCGTCCGAGGATGACGGCGACGTAGGGCGTCGACTCCAGCAGCGCGACCAGCTCGGGCAAGGCCAGGACGGCTCGACGCACGGGAAGTGCTGGAACATCGCCTGGCGACACCGGGTCGTTGAACCGTTCCGGCTTGCCGAACGCGTGCAGCGGCATGATCGCGTCCTCGTCGATGAATCCGACGATCCGCTCGTTCTCCATGACCGGGAGCTGGCTGTAGCCGGCGTTGCGCAGGCGGTTGTGCGCCGTCGCGAGCACGTCATTCGGCCCCACGACGACCGTCGCGCGCTCGCCGTGCGGTCGGCCGACGAGGTCGCGCAGGTCGCCGTGCTGTGGACGCTGGATGAAGCCCTGGTCCTCCATCCAGAAGTCGTTGAACAGCTTCGACAGGTACTTGTTGCCGGTGTCGCAGGCGAAAGTCACGACGCGCTTCGGCTGCGACTGCTCGCGGCACCAGCGCAGCGCCGCGGCGACCAGCGTGCCGGTGGAAGAACCGACCAGCAGGCCTTCCTTGCGCAGGAGCTCGCGCGCGACCGCGAAGGACTCGGCGTCGGGAATGCTGTAACGCCTTGCGGCACATCGAGAAGTCGCAGATCTCCGGGATGAAGTCCTCGCCGATGCCCTCGACCAGCCAGGAGCCTGCCTTGCCGTAGCTGCCCCTGTTCGACCTGGTCCGCGAGCACCGAGCCCTCCGGGTCCGCGAGGATGATTTCGACCGTCGGCGCCGCTCGCGGAAGAACTGCGTGAGCCCCGTGATCGTGCCGCTCGAGCCGATGCCGACCACGACCGCGTCGAGCTCGCCTCCATCTGTTCGCAGGATCTCCGGGCCGGTCTTCCGGCGGTGCGCCAGCGGATTGTCCGGGTTGCCGAACTGGTTGACGTGGTAGTAGCCGCGTTCCCGCGCCAGGCTCGTGGCGAGGTCCTGGTAGTACTCGGGGTGGCCCTTCCCGACGTCTGAGCGCGTCAGCACGACCTCCGCGCCCATGGCGCGCAGGTTGAAGATCTTCTCCTGGCTCATCTTGTCCGGCAGCACCAGCACGACGCGGTAGCCCTTCTGCAGCGCGACCAGCGCGAGGCCGATGCCGGTATTGCCCGCAGTCGCCTCGATGATCGTCTCGCCGGGCCGGAGCGCGCCGCGGCGCTCGGCTTCCTCGATCATCGACAGGCCGATGCGGTCCTTGATCGAGCCCGCGGGGTTCTGCAGCTCGAGCTTGAGGAACAGGCGGCAGTTCCCGGCATCGAGCTGCCCGAGCTCGAGCATCGGCGTCCTGCCGATCATCTCGAGCACGTTTCGATAGACTTGCATGGCGCAATTGTAGCGGGAGTCGCTCGGTGGATTGGCGGACGTCCGTGAAAATGCCGGCAATCGTCGGCTCGCTTGCCGGGCTCGTCGTGATGGCCGCCTGCACGGGCGCGCGCACGCTGCCGGCAGCCGCGACGATACGCGACGACGCGCGGCTGCAGGCCGCTGTCGAGCAGGCGCGTGCAAGCTTCCTGCCCGCCGGGCGCCTCGACCGACTGGACGTTACCGTGCTGCTGGCCGCGCGGGATGGGTCGTGGTTGCGGGGCAGCGTCGGCGGCCGCACGCCCTGGTACCCGGCCAGCTGCGTGAAGCTCGGCTTCGCGCTCGCGGCGGTGCACTGGTGCGAGTCGCAGGGCCGGCCGGCCGCTTGCCTCGACGCGCACGTTGCGCCGATGTTGCGGGTCTCGGACAACGTCGAGACCGGCTTCGTCGTGGACGCGATCACCGGCGCGCCGAACGGGCCCGTCGAGGGTGCCGACTACGAAGCCTGGGTGGCGCGCCGGCTGTACACCGAGCGGCTGCTCGCAGAGTATCGCCTGCTCGAAGGGCAGCGCTTCTTCAACAAGACTTACCCCACCAACTCCGGCGAAGAGCCCACGGGACTCGAGGCGCTCGCGCGCGAGCGCCAAGGCCGGAACGTGATGCACGCCGACGGCGGCGCGCAGTTGATGCTGGCGCTCGTTACCGGCCGCTTCGGACAGGAGTCCGCCGACTACCTGCGGCCACTGCTGCAGCGCCCGCCCGTGTCGTCGCACAGCTTCATGGGCGGCGGCTTCCCGTCGGGCACGCGCTACGAGAGCAAGGTCGGCGATGCCTACGACACCCTGGCCGAGATCGTCTACGCCGAGCTGCCCGACGGACGGCGCCTGATCGTGTCAGCGTTCTCCAACGGTCGCGACCCGGACGGTCCCGACGAGCAGGACCTCACCGTGCTCGCCGGCTTCGCTAAGCGCCTCGTCGAAGTTCTGCCCGCGCCCGATGGTTGAGGCCACGGATCGGCTGCGGGGCGTCTTCCTGATGATCGCGGCCGTCGCCATCTTCTCGGTCATGGACGCGCTCATGAAGCACCTCGCCGCGACTTACCCGCCGATGCAGGTCTCCTGCCTGCGGGCGGCGAGCTCGCTGCCCTTCGTGTTCCTGACCTACGCGCTCACCGGGCGGCTCTCCGAGCTGCGCCCGCGGCGCATCCCCCTGCACCTCGCTCGCGCCGTGCTCTCGATCCTGATGCTCTGGAGTTTCGTGTGGGCGCTCGCCCGCATGAGCATGGCCAATACCTACGCGATCACGCTGAGCGCGCCCTTGCTGGTCGTGCCTTTCGCCGCGCTCTTCCTGCGCGAGAAGCCCGGCGTGCACGTGTGGGCCGCGATCGTCGCCGGCCTCGCCGGCGTGCTCGTGATCCTTAAGCCGACGGCGGCGGGCTTCGCGGCCCTTGCCGGGCTCGCCGCGTTCGGCGCCGCCCTGTGCTGGGCGGTCGTCGTCGTGCTGGTGCGCGTCATGGCTGTCACCGAGACGACCGCCTCGATGGTGTTCTGGTTCCTGTTGCTGGCCGCCGTCGGCGCGGGCGTCCTGGCCGCGCCCGGCTGGATCGGCATCCATTCCCGCGACTGGAGCTGGATCGCCCTCATGGGCCTCACGGGCTGGGCGGGCCAACACCTCATTACGGAGGCGTTCCGCCTCGCGCCTGCCTCGACGGTGGCGCCGTTCGAGTACATGTCCATCGTGTGGGGCGCCGGCATCGACTGGATCGTCTGGCAGACCATGCCGGGCGCGCGGATGTTCGCCGGCGCCGCGATCGTCATCGCGGCGGGCGTCTACCTGATGCACCGGGAGCGATTGAAGTTCGCCCCGGTCGCGCCGCCCTGAGACCCGACGGCTAGCGCGACAGGTCCTTGATGAGGCTCCGCCACTGCACGACGGCGCCGTCGATCGAGTCGACGGGAATGCGCTCGTTGAGGCCGTGCGAGAAGCTGTCCTTCGAGCTTATGAACAGGCCGCCCACGCCGTAGCTCGGCACGCCTGCGTTGCGGAAGTACAGGCTGTCGGTCGCGCCGGCCGACATCGAAGGCACGATCGGCAGGCCGCGCGCGCGCAGGTCGATGGCCTTGCGCAGGGCCTTCATGACGTCCTCGCGCAACGGCGAAGCGTCGCTCGGCACCGGCTGGTAGATCAGCTTCAGCTGCGCGTTCGGGTCGTCGATCACCTTGGTCAGCGTCGACTGCACGTACTCCACGGACTCGCCTGGGAAGACGCGGCAATTGATAGAGAGTGTCGCGCTCTGCGGCAGCGCGTTCGGGGCGTGACCGCCACGCAGCATGGTCGCGACGCAGGTCGTGCCGACCTGGCCGACGTACTCCGGGTTCGACGCGAGCAGCTCATAGGCCTCCGTGTCGCCCGGGTTCTTCGCGTAGCGGAGCATCGCCTGCCCGACCGGGCCCGGGGTGCTGGCGCCTGCGGCCTCGAAGTAGGCTCTGGTGATCTCGTTCATCTTTGGCGGGAAGCGGAACGCCGCGAGCCGGTCGATGATGCGCGCCAGGTCGTAGATCGCATTGGTCGGGCCCGGTCGGCTGCTGTGGCCTCCCGGGTTGGTGGTCGTGACCTCGAAGTCCATGTAGGTCTTCTCGGCCGCCTGCAGCGAGTAAACGACCGGCTTGCCGTCGTCGCCGAGTCTCGCGCCACCGGCGTCGCTGTTGAGCAGCAGCTCCGCGCTCTTCAGTTCCTGCGCGAGTGCGGCGGTCGTCTCCATGGACGTTTCCTCGTCCCCGGAAAGCACGATGAGGATGTCGCGACGCGGCTTGAAGCCTTCCTGCTTGAGCCACAGGAGTGCGACGGTCGAGGTCACGAGGCCGAACTTGTTGTCGGCCGAGCCGCGACCGAACAGGAATCCGTTCTCGACCACGGCGGTGAATGGATCGCGCTCCCAGTCTTCGCGCTTCGCCGGCACCACGTCCATGTGCGAGGCAATGAGGATCGGCTTCAGTGTCGGGTCGCTGCCGCGGAAACGCGCGACCAGCGTCGCCGTCTCGCCCCGTGGCGTGATCGTGATGTCCTCGGCCGCGAAGCCGTGGGCCTTCAGCTCGCCCGCCAGAAACTCCGCGTAGGCCGGCACCTGCCCCTCGCCTTCCACGGTCTTGAATCCGACCGAGCGCTTCAGCATCTCGAGCGCCCTGGCGGAAAGCTCCGGCGGAACGGCCGCGTCGCTTGCGGCGGTGGCCGCGAACGGGACGAGGCACAACAGGACGGCGCCCAGGCGGCGCCCGGAGAGCATGGATGGCATAGGTCAGATCCCTCGGAGCAGTTGCGGTAATTCTGCTGTAGAGTACGCGCGTTGCGCAAACGGGGGGTAACGTGACGATCATCGTCTTGCTCGCCGCGCTCGCGGCACTCGGCATCGCCTTCACCATCGTCTTCGTCTCCACCGCCGTCAAACGTGGCGAGACCCGTCCTTCTGGTGAGTCCATCGCCCTCGGAGCGATCACCAACTTCTTCGACACGCTCGGCATCGGCTCCTTCGCGCCGACCACCGCCTGGATCAAGTTCCGTCACCTGGTGCCGGACAGCTTCATACCCGCCATCCTGAACGTTGGCCATGCGTTGCCGACCTTCGCGCAGGCCGCGATCTTCCTCGTCATCCTCGGCGTGACCGTGGACCCGGTGCTGCTCACCTCCTGCATCGTCGCGGCTGTGCTCGGCGCCCTGCTGGGCGCGCCGCTGGTCATCCGTGCGCCCGTGCGGCTGGTGCAGACCGTCGTCGGGATCGCGCTCCTGATCGCCGCCTGCCTCTACGCGATGAGCAACCTGAACCTCATGCCGCTCGGCGGCACCGCGACGGCCTTGCCGGCGATGCAGATGGGCATCGCGGTGGCCGTCCATTTCCTGCTGGGGGCCCTGATGGCGTTCGGTATCGGCCTCTACGCGCCCTCGCTGATCCTGCTGAGCCTGCTCGGCCTCGATCCGCGCCTCGCTTTCCCGATCATGATGAGCGCCTGCGCGTTCCTGATGCCGACCACCGGCTTCAGCTTCATGAAGAGCAAGCGCATCGACATGAAGCTCGCGATCGGCATGTCGATCGGCGGCGTCCCCGCGGTGCTGCTCGCGGCATTCGTCGTCAAGAACCTGGATATCGTCGTGCTGCGCTGGGGCGTCGTCGTCGTCGTCCTGTACGCCGCCTTCCTGTTGCTGCGCTCGGCATTCAGGGGCAGCACCGTCGCGGTGGGAGAAGCCACTTGATCAACCGTCGCCGATTCTTCCAGTCCTCGCTCGCCGCCGCGGTTGCGTACGCGCTGCCGGCGCCCCGGCTGTTCGCGCTCGACCAGGCGGCGACCCAGGCGGCGGGCGGCCTCGCGGCGGTCAAGCTCGACGGTTCCGCGACCGTCATCGAGCAGGCCGCGCTCGCCGAGCTCAAGAAGGGCCTGCGGGGTACGCTGCTGGTCGCGGGCGACCCCGGATACGAGGAAGCGCGGCGCGTGCTGAACCGCTCGATCGACCGCCGGCCCGCGCTCGTCATCCAGCCGACCGGCGTCACGGACGTGCGCAATGCCGTGGACTTCGCGCGCGGGCGCGAGCTGCTGGTCGCGGTCAAGTGCGGCGGGCACAGCTATGGCGGCAAGTCGACCTGCGACGGCGGCATGCAGATCGACCTGTCGCGGATGCGCGGCGTACGGATCGATCCTGCGGCGCGCATCGCGCACGTCGAGGGCGGCAGCCTGCTCGGCGAGCTCGACCACGAGGCGATGGCGCTCGGCCTGGTCACGACCTCGGGCACGGTATCGCACACCGGCGTTGGTGGGCTGACCCTCGGCGGCGGCTTCGGCCGGCTCGCGCGGCGCTACGGGCTCGCCGTGGACAACCTGCACGCGGTCGACATCGTCACCGCCGACGGTCGCCTGCTGCGCGCCTCGGCGGAGGAAAACCCGGACCTGTTCTGGGGCGTGCGCGGCGGCGGCGGCAACTTCGGCGTCGTCACGCGCTTCGAGTTCGTGCTGCACCCGATGCAACGCGAAGTGGTCGGCGGCGACCTCGTGTTCCCGCTCGAGCGCGCCCGGGAGCTGCTGAACTTCTATGCCGAGTACAGCGCGAGCGTTCCGCCGGAGATGTACATCGACGCCATCATGAGCGCGCCGCCGGGCGGCAAGCCGGGCGCATTCGTCCTGAGCTGCTGTTATTCGGGCCCTGCCGGGCAGTCCGAGGCGGTGCTGGCACCGCTACGCAAGCTCGGCAAGCCGATCGCCGACTCGATCCAGGCGCGCGACTATGTCGCCGTCCAGCGCATGCACGACCGCGCCGACCCGCGCAATGAAGGCCAGTACCTCAAGTCGGGCTTCATACGCGGCTTCAGTCCGGAGCTGGTCGACGCGATCATCGCCGGCTTCCAGGGCGACCCGCAGCGCGGCTCAGCGCTCTTCTTCCAGCACGGCGGGGCCGCCGTCGGCGCAGTGCCCGCGGAAGCGACCGCCTTCCCGCACCGGTATGCAACGCACAACATGTTGACCGCCGTCACCTGGCCGCTCGAGATCGACCGGACGCCTCATGTGAACTACCTGAAGGGCCTGTGGGGGTCGCTCGAATCGCACGCGCGCGGCTATTACATGAACGAGGTCGCCGACGAAGCGCAGACGGTGGTGGACGATAACTACCAGGGCAACATCGGCCGCATGCGCGCGGTCAAGAAGCAGTACGACCCGATCAACCTGTTCCGGCTGAACGCGAACGTAAAGCCCGCCTGATCAGTCGGAAGTGCTCGCGAGCGCCGGGCTGTAGGCCCAGCCGAGCTGCAGCCCGACGTCCGGCGTGTTGTTGAAGTTCTGCAGGTTCTCGGTGATCGCGAAGGACAGCACGCCGCGCCCGAAGCGCTGGTAGACGCCGAGGCTCAGCTGGTACTTCACGTCCAGCAGCTCGTCGAGGTCGGTGTCCTCGTCCGAGAACACGCTGTCGCTGACGTAGCCCTGCAAGATGAGGTGGGTGCGGTCGTTCAGCTTGCGCTCGTAGCCCAGCACCAGGGTCGGCACGACCTGCGGGTCAGTGGGAATGATGCTCGACCTGCCGTCGTAATACACGGCCGAGGCGCTCACGTACCAGGCGTGGCTGTCGCCGAAGCGCTGCAGCGTCGCCTGCACGCCGTAGTCCGTTTCCCCCGTCGACTGGAACTCCTCTTCTCCCTGCAGTGCGAGCTTCGCCGCAGCTTCGAACACCATGCTCCAGCCCTTGATCTGCTGGGCGCCTGAATAGCGGATGCCGATCGTAGGATCGAGTAGGCCGCCGCTGGTCGGCGCGTCGGAGGCCATGATGTTCGCGTTCCTGAGGTCGGCGATCAGGTTGACGTCGTTGCGCCGGGCCGACGGCCGTGCGTTGTCGTCGAAGCCGAAGGCGTCGTGGAAGCTCTCGATCGCCGAGTCCATGAACCCGCCGCTGTAGTTCACGCCGCTCATCACCAGGTAGCCGCCCCAGTGCTCGGTGAACTTGTAGTGCATCGTCACGTCGAGCGTGGCCTGCTCGACGTCGAACACGTAGTTTTCGCCCGGCAGTGCGAGGATGTCGGCGACCTCCTGCGGCCCGAGGGCGCGCCTGCCCTCCAGCGAGTCCAGGTAGTCGCGCGCACCGCTGCTCAGGGCCCAGGTGTTCTGGTGGGCGAGCTCGGTCTCGATCGCCCAGGTGCCCGCGGGAGCGTGGATGGCATGCGCCGGGCGCATGTCGAGGCGCAGGAAGCCGAAAGTCGTGAGGTCGCGTCCGCGCAGCAGGCCGAGATAGTCGGCTTCCGCGGCGACGAGCCGGCGGCCCGACGAACGCCGCCGCCAGCAGCATCGCGAGTACGGTTTTCCGCGGGTGCATCGGACTCGATTTTCCGGCCGCCCCCTGGGCGCAGCAACGGTGCCGGACCGGCCCTCTCCGTCAGACGATTCGTACATTATCCTGACTACGGGCACAATGCGGCGATCAGGAACCGGAGCGAACCTACGTGAAATTGCCCGAATTCGCCCGAACCCAGGCGCCGGTCTGGCTGCTCGCGGCCACCCTGCTGGGCGCCTGTGGACAGGACACGACGCAGTCAAACGCTCCTTCGCCCGCCACCGAGCCCGAGACAACGCCCGAAGTCGCGATCCCGGAAACCGGCATCGCTTCGGTCGCGCTCGCGCCCTGGACCGGCGACCTCGACGGCATGATCGAGCGGCGCTACATCCGGGTGCTGACGAACTACTCCAAGACGACATTCTTCATCGACCAGGGCACGCCGCGCGGCCTGGTGCCCGACGCCTTCAAGCTGTTCGAGGACGATCTCAACAAGCGGCTCAAGAACAAGAACCTGCGCGTGCAGGTCGTCTTCGTACCCGTCGCGCACGACGAGCTGGTCCCCGCGCTCCTCGAAGGCCGCGGCGACATCGTCGCGGCAGGGACGCTGATCGCCGACTGGCGCCGCGAGAAGGTGGACTTCACCAACCCGACGCGAACCGGAATCTCGATCATCCCGGTCACCGGACCCGGCAGTCCGCCGCTTGCGGGCGTGCTCGACCTCGCGGGACGCGAGATCTACCTACGGCCCTCGGATGCCCCGAAGCGCGTCGTCGAGCGCTTCAACGCCGAACTCGCCGCCGCCGGCAAGCCGCCCGTGCACGTGCGGCCCGCGCCCGAGGTGCTGTCCGACGAGGACATGCTGGAGATGGTCGCTGCGGGGCTTGTGCCGATGACGCTGGTCGAGGATCACATCGCCGAATTCTGGAAGCAGATCTTTCCCGACCTCGTGCTGCATCCGGCGGCGGCGGTACGGTCCGGACGCCGAGACCGGCATGATGGTCCGCAAGGGCAGCCCGCAGCTGCTCGCGGAGCTCAATGCATTCATCACCCGCTATCCGGAAGGCTCGCTGACGCGCAACGTCCTGCTGCAGAAGTACCTCAAGAACGTCAAGTACGCGAAGGCGGCGACCTCGGAGGCGGACATGAAGCGACTTCCGCGAAGTCGTCGACCTGATGCGCAAGTACAGTGACCAGTACGAGCTCGACTACCTGTTGATGGCCGCGCAGGGCTACCAGGAGTCCGGACTGGACCACGGGCGCCGCAGCAACGTCGGCGCGATCGGCGTCATGCAGGTCATGCCGAAGACCGGCGCGGAGCTGAAAGTCGGCGACGTCCGCCAGCTCGAGCCCAACATCCACGCGGGCGTCAAGTACATCCGCTTCATGATCGACCGCTACTACGCGGACGAGCCGATGGACGCCCTCAACAAGGGCCTGTTCGCCTTCGCCTCCTACAATGCCGGCCCCGCGCGCATCCGGCAGCTGCGCGAGAAGGCCGCGGCCCGCGGGCTCGACCCCAACAAGTGGTTCAACAACGTCGAGGTCGTCGCCGCCGAGAGCATCGGCCGCGAAACGGTCCAGTACGTGGCCAACATCTACAAGTACTATCTGGCCTACCAGATGGCCGAAGAACAACGGAAGAGTCGCGCCGAGGCGAAGCAAGGTACGGGCTAAATGACAAGTCTTCAAGCGGATGATTCGCGCGACGTTGCTGGCCGTGCTGGCCGGCGCTGCAGTCCTGCTGCTGCCGCCGCAGCCTGCGATTTCGCAACCCGCGGGCGCGATTTCCGATCCGGTCGCGATGGCGATCGCGGTGGAGCTCGAGTCGCTGATGGACCCGGCCGTCAACGGCATCCAGGGCGCGCACATTGCGTTCCAGGAGCTGATCCAGGACTTCTACGCGCGCCGCGCCTACCGACCGGCCTGGGGCGACGCGAAGAATGCCTCGGAGCTGCGCCGCGCCATCGCCGACAGCGCAGCGGACGGCCTCAATCCCGCAGACTACTTTCAGCCGCTGCTCGAGGACCTCGCGCGGCAGGCACGAGATCCGGCGGCGACGCCGATGCTGCTCGCGCAGCACGACATCCTGCTGACCGAGGCCCTGTTGCGGCTCGGCTACCACCTGTCATTTGGGAAGGTCGACCCGGAGACCTTCGACGCGCAGTGGAACTACGGGCGCACGCTCGACGACCGGGACGTCGCCGGCAGGATCGAGCGGGCGCTCGCCTCCCAGGACATCTACCAGCGCATCGAGGCGCTCAAGCCGACGCATCGGCTGTACGGGGAACTCAAGCGCGAGCTCGCCCGCTACCGTGCGGCGGAAAGTTCGGCAGCGCCCGCGCCCATTCCGGCCGGTGCATCGTTAGAACCGGGAGCGAGCGACCCGCGGGTGCCGCTGCTGCGCGCCCGGCTGATCGCGAGCGGCGACCTGGCTGCGGATGCCGCGCAGGCCTCCGACGTCTACGACGCCGCGCTCGAGGCCGCCATGCGCCGATTCCAGCAGCGCATGGGACTCGAAAGCGACGGCGTGATCGGCGCCGGCACGGTCACCGAACTGAACGTGCCAGTCGCCGAGCGCATCCGCCTGCTGCGCGTCAACCTCGACCGCGGCCGCGTGATCATGCACGACCTTCCGGAGCAGTTCGTGATCGTGAACATCGCCGGCTTCACGGCCTACCTCGTGCGCGGGCAGAACATCGCGTGGAACGGTCGCGTCCAGGTCGGCAAGACCTATCGCAAGACGCCGCTGTTCCGTTCCGAGATCAACTACCTCGTGTTCAACCCGACCTGGACCGTGCCGCCTGGCATCATCGCGAACGACATACTGCCGGCGGCGAAGAAGGATCCCACGTCCATCACGCGCCGTGGCCTCAAGGTGCTCGACAAGGGCGGGCGCGAAGTGGACCCCGCGTCGGTGGACTGGTCGCGCTTCCGTGGCGGGCACATCCCGTACACGCTCCGCCAGGACCCCGGCCCGAAAGAACGCGCTGGGACGCGTCAAGCTGATGTTCCCGAATCCCTACCTCGTGTACCTGCACGACACGCCCTCGCAGGCGCTCTTCGACAAAGCCGACCGCGCCTTCAGTTCCGGATGCGTGCGCGTCGAGCGCGCGCTCGAGCTGGCCGAGCTCGTGCTCAACGACCCGGGCCAGTGGAACGCGCAGTCGATCGCCACGGTGATCCAGGGCGGCAAGCTCCAGAACGTGACGCTCAAGCAGCGCATGCCCGTGCTGCTCGCCTACTGGACCACGTGGGTGGACCCCGAGGGGCGCGTGAACTTCCGGCGCGACCTGTACGGCCAGGACGCGAAGTGGGCCGAGGCGCTCGATGCGCCATTCCGGATTCGGTCTCGGCCGCTCTTCTCCGACGCGCCCGCTACGCCCGCGTCCAGTTCATGATCCAGCTCTGCGCCCAGGTGCGTCCGCCGTCGTAAGAGGCGGCCTGGCGCCAGCGGCATCCGTTGGCCGTGATGCGGTCCCAGATCCCGGCGTAGATCGCGGGCTTGCCGTCCTCGGTGTCGCGAGTGGCGAAGATCCCGGCGCCGTTTTCGAAGCTGCCCGTCTGGCCCGGGGTGGTCAGCACGCCGCTCTTCGCGTTCACCCAGAAATCGCTCCAGACCTTCTGCTCGACGTCGAGCAGGCGAAGCCCCAGGCCGCTGAAGCCGCGCGCCGGAATCCGGAGCTCCTCCACCGAGCCAATGCCGCCAAGGATCGTCCAGCAGGTTGCCTCTCCCTCGAAGCTGTCCCAATTCGCCGATCCGTTCCGCAGCCAGCGGTGATAGATGCGCCACTCGCCCGCCAGGAAGTCGAAGTCGCCTGGCTTGCCGGGCGTCGGGAACTCCGGAAGCGGCGGGATGGGATCGAACGTCTCCTCCGACCGGGATGCCGCTGCGGGCACGAGCGCCGCCGTGCCGAGCGCGACGCCGGCATTGAGGAGTAATCGCCTTTGTTCATCCATGGGAAACCTCCGGGGTGAAGGCTCCCTTGATACTCCCGAATACCTGACATCTAATGTCAGCATTGATCGCGGATCATGGGCCCCATGCGCGCGAGCCGGCTGTTGTCGCTCCTGATCCTGCTCCAGACCCGCGGACGGGTTCCCGCGGAATCACTCGCGCGCCGCTTCGACGTCTCGGTCCGGACCATCTACCGCGACGTGGACCAGCTGAGCGCCGCGGGCGTCCCGGTCTTTGCCGAGCGCGGCCGCAACGGCGGCTTCAGCCTGCTCGAGGGCTACCGCACGACGCTCACCGGCCTCACGCCCACGGAAGCCGAGGCGCTCCTGCTCGCGGGTGTCGGCCAGGCGGCCGCAGACCTCGGCGTCGGCCCGGACGCGGCCGCAGCCCAGCTCAAGATGCTCGCGAGCCTGCCGCCGCGATCCGGAGCGCGGGCCGAGCGCGTCGGTTCGCGCTTTCACCTCGACCCGCACGGCTGGTATACGCGTGCCGAGCCGCCCGAGATACTGCCCCGCCTTGCCGCCGCGCTCTGGAACGACACGCGCGTGCGGCTCGACTACGAGGGATGGAAAGGCTCGATCACGCGCGAGGTCGATCCGCTCGGACTGGTGCTGAAAGCGGGCGTCTGGTACCTGGTCGCCGCAGTCAACGGACGGCCGCGTACCTACCGCGTCGGCGCCATTCGCCGGCTCGACGTGCTGGACGAAAAATTCCGCCGCCCTGCCCGCTTCGAACTCGCGCGTCATTGGGCCGAGGCGGCGCGCGACTTCGAGTCGCGCCTGCTCGCCGGGCGGGCGACGGTGCGCCTGTCGACGGAAGGTCTGAGGCTCCTGCGCGAAGTGAGTCCCGCTGCCGCCGAAGCGGCCGAACGGCAGCACAAGCCTGCTCGCCGACCGGCTGGATCCGCGCGGAGATCCCGGTCGAGAGCCCTGCCTTTCGCGACACGACAGTTGCTCAGCCTCGGTCCCGACGTCGAGGTGCTCGCACCGGCAGCGCTGCGCCGCTCGGTGGCAGTGGCGGCGTCGGGCGATCGCCCGCAGCCATCGCGCGCGCAATCCCGTGGTGCGTTAGGACCGCGCGGACGGCGCAGCGCGTTCGATCGACCGCAGCGCCGACGCCAGGTCCGGGAGCACGTTGCCGACGCCGGCCAGCGCAATCACGCCGGCGCGCGCCAGCGCCCGTTCGAGCGGCGCCTGGATTTCCACCAGCAGTACGCGGATGCCGCGGCGGTGGAAGCGCTCGATGATCTCCGAGAGCGTGTAGGTTCCGGTCGCATCCATGAACGGCACGCGCCCGAGGCGCATCACGACCGTGTCCACGTGCAGCTGCGCTCGCTCCACCGTGGCCTCGAGCTTCTCCGCGGCGCCGAAGAAGAACGGCCCGTCGATGCGGTAGACGAGCACGTTGCCGGGCACCGCGGGCAGCGGCTCGCCGCCTTCGCTGCGGGCTTCGCTGCCGCCGAAAACCTCCTGCTGCACGCTGACCGACTCCGCCATCCGCCGCATGAACAGGAGCGCTGCAAGCACGACGCCTACGTTGACGGCGACCACCAGGTCGACGAACACCGTGAGGCCGAAAGTCGCGAGCAGGACGATGCGGTCCGAAGGCGCGGCCCGCCGCAGGATCCGCCCGAAGTGCCGCACGTCACTCATGGTCCAGGCGACGAAGAACAGGATCGCCGCCAGTGCGGCGAGCGGCACGTGGGCGGCGTAGGGTGCAAACAGCACGATCACGAGCACGAGGAAGAAGGCATGCACGATGCCGGCCAGCGGGCTGGTCGCGCCGTTCCTGACGTTGGTCGCGGTGCGCGCGATCGCGCCGGTCGCCGCAAAGCCGCCGAACACGGGGGTCAGCAGGTTCGCCGCGCCCTGACCGATCAGCTCCTGATTCGGATCGTGGCGCGCGCCCGTCATGCCGTCGGCGACGACCGCGGTCAGCAGCGATTCGATGGCGCCAAGCAGCGCGATCGCGAACGCCGGCCCGACCAGCTGAATGACTTCCGTCAAGCCGATTTCCGGCCAGTGCAGCGCAGGCAGCGAGCGCGGGATGCCGCCGAAGGCGCTGCCGATCGTCGCGACGCCCGGGAACTGCCAGATCGCCTGGACGGCGGTTGCCGCCAGCATCGCGACCAGCGGCGCCGGCACGCGGCCAAGACCCGGGATCCGGTCGAGCAGCCGGTTGCCGGCGGCGACGATCGCGAGCGCGAGGACCGCGATGCCTGTGGTCGCGAGGTGAAGGTCCGGCAGCGCCTGCGCCAGCGACCAGACTTTCTCGTGGAAGTGTGCCGCGGCGGGCTCCGGCGGCAGGCCGAAGAAGTACTGCCACTGGCCAACGAAGATGATGACCGCAATGCCGGAGGTGAAGCCGGCGATCACCGGGTTCGGGATGAAGCGGATGACGCTGCCGAGCCGGAGCAGGCCCATCGCGACCAGCATCGCGCCCGCCATCAATGTCGCGGCCTGCAGGCCCGCGATCCCGTACTGCGCGGTGATACCAGCGAGCACGGCAATGAAGGCGCCGGTCGGGCCTGAAATCTGCACGCGCGTGCCGCCCAGGACCGAGGTCGCCAGGCCCGCGACGATCGCCGTGTACAGTCCCTGCTCCGGCTTCGCGCCGGACGCGATCGCGAAAGCCATGGCGAGCGGCAGTGCCACTACGCCGACGACGACGCCCGCGACGACGTTGCGCCAGATCTCGCCGCGGCGAAACAATCCGGCCCGGCGGGCTTCGAGAAATGCGATCATGGTGAAGGTGCGAATCATACGCCGATGACCTTGTTCGCAAGCGAAACGGTGATCCTGGACGGCGGGCTCGCGACCGAGCTCGAGGCGCGCGGTTGCGACATCTCGGGTGTGCTTTGGTCCGCTCGCGTGCTCCGCAGCGCGCCGGAGGCAATCGAGCAGCTGCATTACGACTATTACGCCGCGGGAGCGTGCGTCGCCATCACGGCGAGCTACCAGGCAAGCTACGAAGGCTTCGCGACGGCCGGTATGGACGCCGACGAGACGACGCGCCTGCTGCGCCTGTCGGTCGAGCTCGCGTGCACCGCCCGTGATCGCTACCGGCATGACCGCCCGGACGATCGCCGCGAGCTCTTCGTCGCGGCCTCCGTCGGTCCGTACGGCGCGATCACGCACGACGGGGCGGAGTACCGCGGCGACTATGGGCTAACCGCCGACGAGCTGGTGGATTTCCACGCCAGGCGATTCGGAGTGCTCGCAGCTTCCGGTGCGGATTTCCTCGCCTGCGAGACAATTCCCGTCCTCGAGGAGGCCCGAGCCTACGTCACGTTGCTCGAGCAGCATCGCAGTACGCGCGCCTGGCTCAGCTTCACGTCGCAGGACGGCGTACACACGTCGCACGGCGAGCCGCTCATCGAATGCGCGCGCCTGGTCGACCGCGTTTCCAATGTCCTCGCGGTCGGCGTGAATTGCGTGAGGCCCGAAGTGGTCGGCGACGCGATCCACTCGCTCGCAGCCGGCACCGGCAAGCCGATCGTCGTCTACCCGAACTCAGGCGAGCGCTGGGACGCGGGGCACGAGTCCTGGCATGGCGCTCCGGGTCACGAAAGCCTCGCGGCCCTCGCCCCGGGCTGGGTCCAGGCAGGGGCGCGCCTCGTGGGCGGCTGCTGTCGCGTGGGGCCGGCGGAAATCGCAGCGCTCAAGGAGGCGTTGTGAGCGAGGTCCTTGTCATGCAGGCGGCTGACGCAAGGGATATGGAGGAGATCCGCCGGCTGCTGGAGCGCTACGGCCTGCCGACCGCTGACCTCGACAGTTCGCAGCCATTCTTCCTCGTCGCACGCGAAGGCGAAACACTGCTTGGTGCCGCCGGCCTCGAGTCTCACGGTACGACGGGGCTCCTGCGATCGATCGTGGTCGCGGACAGCCGACGCGGCAGGGGACTTGGCCGCGAGCTGGTGGATGCGATCGAGAAGACAGCCCGCAAGAAAGGCCTGCAGGAGCTCGTGCTCCTTACTGAAACGGCGCGCGATTTCTTCGCGAAGCTCGGATACGCCGACATCGCGCGTGACCGCGCGCCTGCGGCGGTGCGCGAGAGCGCCGAGTTCAAATCGCTGTGCCCGCAGTCTGCGAGCTGCATGCGCAAGCCGCTCGTCCCCTAGCGGCATGCCAACCATCGGTGCAAAGCCCCTGCGCGTCCTCTTCCTCTGCACTGGCAACTCTGCGCGCAGCATCCTGGCTGAGGCATTGATCAACTTCCATGGGCGCGGCACCATCGTCGGCTACAGCGCCGGAAGCCACCCGAAGGGTCAGGTCCATCCCGAGACGCTTGAAGTGCTCCAGCGCCATGGTCTGCCCGTCGCCGGGTTCCGCAGTAAGGGCTGGGATGAATTCGCGAAGCCTAGCCCGACGTCGCTCGACTACGTCATCACGGTGTGCGACAGCGCTGCCGGAGAGGTCTGTCCCGTCTGGCCGGGCCAGCCGGCGACGGAGCATTGGGGGATTGCGGACCCGGCTGCCGTCGCGGGCAGCGATGCCGCGGTCCGGGACGCCTTCGAATCCACGTTCCACGACGTCGAGGGCAGGATTCTGGCGTTCCTCGAGCGAATCGTGATTGGCCGCGAGGCCGGATAAGCGCGCTAGTTCCCCGCTGCGGGTGGCGCCTCCAGCGACTCGTTGTCCTTGCCGGTGGACAGGTTGTACTGCGCCTCGACGATCGGCGTCTTGAACCAGATGTTGAACAGGAAGGCGAGCATCGAATCGCCCGCCGTAAAGCGCTGCTCCACGGAAGACCAGTCGATCGCCGCGCGCGTCTCGTCGAGCGACTTGCCGGCCTTGGCCTGCGCGTCGACCTGGGTCGCGACCAGGTCCATCGTCTCCGCCAGCAGGTCGAGATACGCCGTGTCGGTCATGATCTCGCCATGGCCCGGAATGATGTACTTCGCGTCGAACGTCTTGAGCTCGCGCAGCACGGCCGCCCAGCTCTTCGGATAGCTGAAGAAGCCGTAGGGCGTCGGCCGGACCACGATGTCGCCGGTGGCGAGAATTTTCTCTTCAGGCAGCCACAGGATCATGTCGCCCTTGGTGTTGCCGGGCGCGATGTGTCGCAGCTCCACCGTCCTGCCCCCGAGGTCGATCTCGAGCCGGTCGCTCATCGTGCGGGTCGGCCGCGTGACTTCGCGACGAGTGATTTCCTCGTTGACGAAGTCGTAATTCGCAAGGAGATCCTGGAAGAACGTGCGCATCGTCGGCGTGACCGGCGTCCCGTCCGAGCGGATGCCGGTGGCGAGCGCTTTCTCGACCTTGGCGCGGTATTCGCCCTCTGCCTTCAGGTCGCGCGGCTGGACCGAGTCCATGTTGGGGCTCGCGATGTAGCGTGCCGTGAACTCGTGCGAGATCACTTCCGCCGCGGGAAACTTCTCCAGGATCCTGGAGTCACCCATGCTGTGATCGCCGTGCCAGTGGCTGATGGCGAGGTGCGTGATCGGTTTGTCCGTGAGCTCGGCGACCTTCTTCACGAGCCGCTCGCCTTGCAGGGCGAAGCCGGCGCCGTCGAACACCAGGACGCCCTTGTCCCCGATGACGACGACGGTGTTGGTCATCACGGGTGAACGGTAGGACACCGGCCGGACACCGGCCCAGACGCCGCTTGCGAGCTCGCGCCACTCCATCTCGAGCGCGTCGCCGGCGTGGGCAACCGGCATCGCGAACAGCGCCGCGGCGGCGGCGAGGAATCGTGGCAATCGCCCAGTACGGGCAGCGTCCGGAACGAATGGTCATATGCGAGCATCCCCGATTCGAGTGCTGCCCCGCATGCTAGGCGGCGCCGCTGCGGTTGCAGTGGGCGATGCGACGGAACGAATCCCGGCTACGGCAAGCCGAGCCGGCCGATGACCATCCGCAATCGTAGGCGACATCCGACAGCCGCAGCGGGCCCCGCCGGATTTTGCTGCGGACGCGCGCGGGTCACGATCGCCTACGACCAACGCGCACGGGGTTTCGTGAACCAGAACCTGCACCGCTGCATGAGGGTTGCCGCATTCCTCCTGCCGGCCATGATCGGCGGCTGCGGTTCGCTCCCGGTCGCAGAGCCGGCCGCCGTACCGCCAGCCCAGAACATCCGTCGCGTAGCTCCGCAAGAAGCGCAGCGTCTCTACGCGGTGCTGACGCCTCTCCTGCGCGCCATGGACGAGCCGCTTGGCCCTCGGCAGGTGCGCGTCGGCATCATCGAACACCCGTCGATCAACGCCGCGAATGCCGGCGGCGGCAATTTCTACGTCACCACCGGACTCCTCGCAAAGGCCGACGAGAAGCAGTTGCGAGGCATCATGGCGCACGAAGTCGCGCACGAAGATCTCGGCCACGTGGCGCAGATGCAGGCACTCGGCGCGGGCCTGAATCTCGGCGTGTACCTGCTCGAGGAGCTGGTCCCCGGCAGCAGCGCCATCACGCCGGTGGCCGGCGAGCTCATCGCCCGGGGTTACAGCCGCAACGAGGAGATCGACGCCGACCGCCACGCGGTCGTGATCCTGCGTAGGGCAGGCTACTCGAAGCAGACGCTGATCGCTGCCTTGGCGTGGGTCTCACGCGCATCGGGCGGCGATGACGGCGGCGGATTCCTGTCCACGCACCCGGCGACCAGCGAGCGCATTGCCGAACTAAGAAGCCTAGGCGAATGACAAGATGACGCCGGTCATTGTCCGTCGCCAGAGTGGATTACTGCGCGAACTGCCGGAAGCCCGGGCTCTCTTGGTCGGCGGCGACCGGAATCAGCAGTCGCGACGCATGGCCGGGGTCATGACGAATTGTGATCCTGGCGGAGCGCAGCTTCGGCAGACACGACTTCTGACTCGCCCGTCTGCAGGTTACGCGACAGGTGCGGGTCAAAGGACGCAGAGACCTGCACCCGTATCCTGTGGCCCTTGCCGAAACGGTTGGCCGTCATCAACGTCGGAATTCTGAGCGCGTAGACGCGACCGGGAACCAGCGGTTGCGGACCTGCGACCGGGTCGCGATAGCTCGCGCGCACGACGTCATTGCCCGGGCTCATCAGATTGAAGGCGCGGCCGTCCGGGTGGACGTCCTGCAATCGCACCCACAGGTCGAAGTCGCGGCAGTCGCAGGAGGCGTGGATTTCCGCCGTCACGTCGCCGGCGACCGTCAGGTCGTCCGGCAGCGGTTCGCTGTCGAAGGTGAGTACATCCTCACGCGCGACGAGCGCACGATAGTCGTGGGCGCCGGGCGCGACGTGAGGATCGGCGACCGGGCGCCTGGGATCCCCGATTATTCCGCTGCTTGACTCTTGCTCTGCCGGCGCTGCTGCCTGCAATCGGCCCGCGCCACCGTCGCCGGCGGCATCGAGGTAAAGCGTCTCGACGCGCTCCGCCGTGGGCGGCCAGGCGTCGGCGTCGCGCCACTCGTTCGCGCCCGCGACGAAATACCGCACAGGTGCATCCGTCGCGAAGCGGTTTGCGATGCCGCGCACGTAGTGGTCGTGGAAATCGAGGACCAGCGCGTCGTAGTCGATCGCCGCGGCGGGACCGAAATCCAGCTCGCCGGCCTTCGTTTCCGTCGCGGAAGGCACGCCGTGCACCCAGGGGCCGAGCACGAGATGCGTGCGCGGACGCGCCTGTCCTGCTCGCGCCTGCACGAGTCCGTTGTAGTTGGTCGCCGCGCCTTCGACGCCATAAGCGTCGTCGTACCAGCCGCTGAAGTTGAGCACGGCGGCCGAGACCCGGTCGTAGCGGCCGCGCAGCTCCGCCCAGTCCCACCACGGATCCTCGGGCGGATGCGCCAGCCATTCGAAGTAGTACGGCGCCTCCTGCCGCAGCCACGGCAGGTCGCGAAGCGGCAGGAAAGACTGGAACTTGTCCGCAACCGTCGCGCCAGCTCTCCTCCGCGTCCTCACCCACCGGCATCCCCAGCCGCCGCCGCGCATCCGGCGCGACGTACTGGTAGATCCACGGCAGCCAGGAGCGGTCGAAAATGCCGTTCATGTAGAAGAAGCGGCGCGGCGAGGAAAAGGTCATCGCCGGCGCCATGGCGACGAGATGCGGCGGCGCCTCCATCGCGGCGAGCCACTGCACCGCGCCGGGATAGGAAAGCCCATAGGTTCCGACGCGGCCGTCCGACCACGATTGCGACGCGGCCCATTCGATCGTGTCGTAGCCGTCCTTGCCCTCCTGGCGGTAGGGATCGAAATGCCCGTCCGAGGCGTAGCGGCCGCGCACGTCCTGCAGGACCACGGCATAGCCGCGCTCGACCGCCTTCAGGTGAACGCCATCGCTGCCTGCCGCGTAGTGCTTGCCGTAGGGCGTGCGAAAGACGAGTACCGGAAACTTTCCTTCACGCGCCGGCCGGTAGACGTCCGCGCGCAGCGCGACGCCGTCGCGCATCGGGACCGCGACGTCGCGGTCGACTTTTACCTCGTCGGCCAGGGCGCAGCCGATGAAAGCCGCGAACGCGGCGGCGCCAGCAGTCTCCTATTTGGCATCCGCGTAGAGCTTCACGACTTCGTACAGGAACCGCCTCCCGTCCATCAGCGATTTCACCCGCATGCGCTCGTTGAGCCCATGGATGTAGTCGCCTTCGGCGTCTTCGAAGAGACCTGAGATTCCATAGGTCGGGACGCCGGCCGGATTGAGGTACTTCCCGTCGGTGTAGCCGGGTAGCATCGTCGGTACGAGCGTGACACCGGGCCAAATCCGCCCGGCGACTTCGCGGGCGGGTCCAAGGATCGCCTCCGTCAAGGGCGGTATCGGCGAGTGCACGCCGCCCTCGCCCTTCGTCGAGATCCTGATCGCATCGTCAGCGACAACCCTCGTGATCTCAGCCTGTACGCCGGCGACCGGCGTGCCGGGCAGGATGCGACAGTTGACCGTCGCCTTCACATGCTGAGGGATGGCGTTCGGCGCATGGCCGCCCGAGATCTCACTGACGATGCAGGTCGTGCGCAGCATCGCGTTCCACTGGGGATTGATCGTCCACAGCCGGGCCGCTGCCGCGGCATCGGGCGGCGACCGCAGGACCGCACGCATGTCGGCCCCGATGGCCGGATCCACGAGCGTCGCCATGGTCTCGAAGTAGGCGCGCGTCACCGGGTTGAGTCCGATCGGAAATTGGTGCTCACCGAGCTTTGCGAGCCCGGCGCTCAGGCGCACGATCGCATTGTCCGCCTTGGGTAGCGAGCTGTGGCCACCGGGATCGGTCACTTCGAGCGTGAAGTCCTGGTACACCTTCTCGCCCGCCTGGACCTGCAGCACGATCGGCTTGCCATTGCGGTCGTACTCGCCGCCCGCACCCTCGTTGATCGCGAACTCGGCGGCCAACACCCCGGGTTGCGTCTGCACCAGCCAGCGCACGCTGTCGAACAGGCCCGCTCCCGCCGTCTCCTCGCCGCAGGTGAGCGCCAGTTTGATGTCGCGGCGCGGGAGGTAGCCTTCCTGCCGGTAGCGGATCAGGCTGTCCGTGAAGATCGCGGCCATCGACTTGTCGTCGCTCGCGCCGCGCGCAAAGAACCAGCCATCCTCTTCCACGAGCTTGAACGGATCGCGCTCCCAGTCCTCGCGCTTCGCCTCGACGACGTCGATGTGCGCGAGCAGCAGGA
This sequence comes from uncultured Gammaproteobacteria bacterium, assembly GCA_963817195.1. Lineage (GTDB taxonomy): Bacteria > Pseudomonadota > Gammaproteobacteria > Steroidobacterales > Steroidobacteraceae > SCUD01. The sequence continues at coordinate 234,323 of CAWFNJ010000008.1, read as the reverse complement.
TCGGCTTCAGGGACCGATCCCGCCCGCGCAGCACGGCGATGAGCGCGCCGTCCTTGGGCGCCTCGGGCGGCGCGAGGATCTGCATGTCCTCTTCCGCGTAGCCGGCCGCCAGCAAGCGCTGGCGCATGGCTTCGGCCGCCCGCGTGCAATCCCCGACCGAGCGCGTCGTGTTGATCTCGATCAGCTCCTTGTACAGCGATCGGAACGCGGCTTCGCCGGGGTCCGGCGATGCGGACTGGGCGTTTACTGCTCCGATCGTCGCGTATGCCACGGCGACGGCCGCCGGCGCGGCCCTCCACTGCATCCGTCTGCTCATCGGAATCCCCTTGATCTTGTGTTTCTCAGTCGCCGGACAGGGCGGCGACCAGCGCCAGGTCCGACGAACGGACCTTGCCGACGTCGAAGCCCTTCGCGGCCGCCGTCATGCGCGTGAGCGCCGCCGCGATCGGCATCGGCGGCTTCTTGTCGCCCGGCTTGGTGCGGATGAAGCGCACCGGGTTGATGCGCGCCACGACGAAGGCGCGCAGGTACGGCGACTTGAAGCCGCGCGCCTCCAGCGCCTTGACGATCTTGCGCACCTGCGTGTCGATCTCGCGCAGGCGCGAGGCATAGCCCTCGCGCTCGCGCAGGCTGACCGCCAGCGTGCGGTCGTAGAAGCGATCGACCTTCTTCAGGAACGAGCTGTACGCACCGCCCGCGAAACGCCCGTCCTTCGCGTAGAGCACGCCGAGCGTCAGGAACTCCGGCGCCTCGAACTGGGCGGCGTAGTCGGTTTCCTTCGCGCGCGGCTCGCGCTTTGCCAGCGCGCGCGCCATGCGGATGACCTCGAGGCTACGATCCTTCACGTTGTGCGCTTTCTCGGTGTTCAGCGCGAGGATCCGGAAAGCGAGACTCTCGTCCGGAGATACCAGCGCGGTGATCTGCCTGAGGCCCAGCACCTTTGCGGCCGCGAGGCGATGGCGGCCGTTCGGCGTGCAGAACTCGCCCTTCTCGTCCCGCACCACGATGATCGGGTCGAGGAAGGATCCCGCCTCGTCGATCTTCTGCGCCAGCCGCTTGGTGTGCGTCGGCGACAGGTCCCGCTGGAAGGGCGTGGGCTGCACCGAGGCGAGCGGCAGGGAGGCGACGAGGATGGTGCTGCCGGACAGCGGCTCGCGGTAGGCGCCGATCGGGGCGCCGCCGCGCTCGCGCACCTGCGCGGCCAGTGCCGCGATGCGCTCGTCATCAATCGGCAGCGCGATGTCCGCGGCATCCAGGCCGCGCCGGTCCTTGCTCGGCGCGAGCGTCTTGCCGCCGGACCTGTCCCTTCCCGGACACCTTGTTTTCCTTGCGAATCTTGCTCATACACGACCCGGCTCGACCCGCGTGTTCCATTGTAGTCGTTTGTAAGATTAGTCCGTAGGCGCCTCGGGATCATCCTCACTGTCATTCAGTGCCTGTTCAGGCGAAGTATTCGTCAATGGCCTGTCAGCCTCAACCACGAGCATCCGAAGATGACCATGCAAGCCGGTAAATTCCTCCTCACGACCCTTCTGGGTTCCCTGCTGGCCGTCACTGCCATCGAGCGAACTGAAGCCCAGGCCGTTCCAGCCCAGCCGCCTGAACATGCGGCCAATCCGCAGAAGCCTGACCACAAGGACGATGACAAGGAAAAGGACAAGGAGAAGGACAACAAGAAGAATGACGATCCTAAGCAGCAGCAGGAGAAGCAGCAGGAGAAGCAGCGACAGGCCGAGCTGCAAAAGCAGCAGGAGAAGGAACTCGCGCAGAAGCGGGCGCAGGAGCAGAAACAGCTCAAGCAGAAGCGCGTTTCAGATCAGGAGCAGCAGGCAACGGATCCAGAAGCAGGAACAGCAGCTGGCGCTCTATCGCAAGAACATCGCGTTGCGGGAAGAACTTGCCGAGCGCGACGAGCAAATCCTGCGCCAGCAAAAGCGCATCCAGCACCTGCGCTTCCAGGAGCAGTACGAGGAGCGCCTGCGCGCGCAACGGGCGCAGCTGAGCCAGGCGCGTTACGACTACCGCAACGATCCGTACTATTACACGGCGCCGAACTACCGGTACCAGCGCGACGGCCGCTACTACCAGACCAACCAGTACGGCATGAAGAAGCTGGAAAAGGCCTTGCAGGCCGGCTACAACGAGGGCTTCAAGGCCGGCCGCGCCGACCGCGAGGACCACTGGCGTTACGACTACCGCTCAGCCTTCGCATACAAGGACGCGAACTACGGTTACGACGGCCGCTACATCGACCAGGACGAGTACAACCATTACTTCCGCGAGGGATTCCAGCGCGGCTATGAAGACGGTTATTACGACCGCCAGAAGTACGGCAGGAAGAAGGATAAGGATGACGGCAACATCATTGAAGGCATCAATGACGAGTGGCTGATCGCGGGCGGGGTCGTTGCCGCAATCATCGGCTACCAGTTGCTCACGGACTGACGGTCAGGCGCGCAGCAGCCGCCAGAGCCCGATCGTGAGGACCGGCACGATCAGGAGCAGGATGAATGCGTACGTGAGGTACCCGTAGCCTTTCGCGATCAGGTCGACCAGCCCGATCGCGGAAGCCGCGTAGACCGAGATGACCATGATGGTCACCGCGAGAGCAGGACGCAGCACCCTCGGCATGGGCCGGTTGCCTTCCTCGTAGACCTTCGCGACTCTTTCATTGATGGAATGCAGGAGCGCGACGCCGGTGTCGACGAGCGTCAGAAGCACGGCGGTCTGGAACACATACTCGAACCACGGCGCTCCGAGCTTGCCCAGCAGGAAGGCCGAGGGCAGCGCGACGTCGGCGAGTTCGCGGTGATAGCCGATCATCGCGATGAAGAAAAGTACACCGGGAAGCATGCCCAAGGGTCCGGCGAGAAACCCGGCGATGAGCGTCTCGCGAGGCCGCGTCAGATGGCGGATGCAGAACAGTACGGCCGGCAATGTCGCGACGTTGTAGCCCGCGTACGTGATGCCCGCCTTGAACCAAGTGTTGCCGACTGGTTCGGTCTCGAGTGCCTCCCCGATCCGGTCGCCGAAGACCACGATGCTCCACACCACGAACACAATGTAGACCAGGTAGAGGTAGCCAACCGAGAGCGTCAGGAATCGCTCTATGGTCGCGGTGCTGTAAAAAAGCAGTACTCCCGTCAGCCCGATCATGCCGAGCGAGCCAACGAGTTTCGGCAGGCCGAACAGGCTGTGCACGATCTCGCCGGCAGCAGCCCCCATGACCGCGAGTATGATCACCAGCAGCAGCAGGTAGGCGATCTCGAACAGGAACCAGCCGCGCCCGAGCAGCAGCTTGAAGAATGACCGGTAATCGTAGGTCCGTGCACGGCGCGCCAGCTCGAAGCTGATCATCAACACGGCGCTCCAGAACAGCATGCTGACCAGCATGCCGAGCAGGCCGCCCCACGGCCCTGCCGGCAGGAAGAACTCGACGAGTTCGCGCCCGGTCGCGTAGCCCCCGGCGATGACCGCCGCTTCGAACACGAACCCAGGCAGCAGGTAACGACGGAACCAGTCGCTCATGAACTCCCCCTGAAGAATGATGCCGCCGAGACCCCGCGGCGACTTTACGCGATCCCACCTGACCTTGCTCAGCGTGGAGCCTGTCGGATGGTTAAACTAAGGAGATGGCTGATGTATTCGTCTCGTATGCCCGCGTCGACAAGGCGCGGGTCGCCCCGCTCGTGGCCGCGATCGAGGCGCAGGGCTGGTCGGTCTGGTGGGACCCGGAGATCGCGGCCGGCCAGGAATTCGACGACCAGATCGACGGCCGCAGCTCGCGCGCCGCCCGTGCGTGCGTCGTCGTCTGGACCCCGACTTCGGTCGCCTCGCGCTGGGTCCGCGGCGAAGCACGCGAGGCCGCCGACCGCGGCATCCTCGTCCCGGTGCGCCTCGAGGAGGCGCGCCTGCCGATCGACGTGCGGGCGCATCCACACCACCGACCTCGACGGCTGGGACGACGATCCCGCGAGCCCGCCCTTCCAGGAAGTGCTGCGCGCGCTCGGCGGCGATGATCGCGCGCAGCGGCCGCAGCCAGGCCGACGCCGCCTCGCCCCGGCGCCGCGGCCCCGGCGCCGCGCAAGCCTCGCGCGTCTCGATCTGCGTTCTGCCGTTCGCCAACATGAGCGGCGACCGGAGCAGGAATATTTCAGCGACGGCATCAGCGAAGACATCATCACCGACCTCAGCAAGGTCTCCGCGCTGTCCGTCGTCGCGCGCAACACGGCCTTCACGCTTCAAGGGCAAGCACGTCGACATCGCCCAGGTCGCGCGGCAGCTCAAGGTCAGCCACGTGCTCGAGGGCAGCGTGCGCAAGGCCGGCGGCCGCGTGCGCATCACCGCGCAGCTGATCGACGGCGCGACCGGCGACCACGTCTGGGCCGAGCGCTACGACCGCGACCTCAACGACATCTTCGCGCTGCAGGACGAGATCTCCGCAGGCCATCGTCACGGCGCTGAAGCTGAAGCTGCTGCCGGAGGAGAAGAAGGCGATCGAGCAGCGCGGCACGACCAACCTCGAGGCCTACAACCTCTACCTGATGGCGCGGCAGTACAGCGTCACCGGCAACTACGGCAACGTCCGCCGCTGCGAGGCCATCATCCGGCTGTGCCGCAGCGCGACCGAGATCGACCCCGACTACGCGCCCGCCTGGGCGCTGATGGCGGTCGCCCAGGCCGCGTTGAAGTTCTACTTCAACGGGCCGGGCGACGGCGGCCTCGCGGCGGCCGAGCGCGCGCTGGCGCTCGACGCGAACCTCGCCGAAGCGCACGCCGCCAAGGGCCGCGTACTGACCTCCGAAGGCCGCTATGGAGAGGCGCTCATCGAGATCGAGGCTGCACTGCGCCTCGATCCGGAATCATTCGAAGTCAACTCGGCGGCGGCCCGGCTGTACTTCACCCAGCGCCGCCTGCCCGAGGCAATCAGGTTCTACGAGAAGGCGGCGGCGCTGATGGAGACCGATTTTTCGTCAGTCAGCCTCTTGATGACCTGTTACAAGGCCCTGGGCGACCTCGAGAACATGCGCCACGCAGCGCGACGCACGCTGGCACGCGCCGAAAGGATCACGACACAGGAACCGGACAACGGTCTGGCACTCGGCTATGTCGTTTCCTCGCTGTGCACCCTCGGCGAGGCCGAACGCGCCAGGGATTTTGCCAAGCGCGCCATGCTGCTGGATCCGGACAACCTGACCATGCGCTACAACTTTGGCTGCGGCTTCACGGCACTCGGCGAATTCGACGCGGCACTCGACCTGCTGGAACCGGTGTTCGAGCGGGATGCGGCCGAAACGGTCAATTGGGCGAAGGTCGACCCGGATCTCGACGCCCTGCGCGAGCTTCCGCGTTTCAAGTCGATGATGGCGCAGGCCGATGCCCGCCTCGCCGCACCGGGCGGCTGAGAATCCTCAGGGCCGATTCCCGCTTCCAGGTCCCGCCGTCAGGATCGAGAAATGCTCGAACCGGTACAGACGCCGGCCTTCGTCCGCCGGCTCGGAAATCGCAGTCCCCGTCTGGATGCCCTGCAACGCCTGCCTCAGCTCCAGCAGCCGGCGCGGCTCTGCCACCGGCGGCCCATGCGCGGGCAACAGCATCTTCAATCCCGGTACGAGGCGGGCGAGCTTGTCGATCGACGCTTCCTGTAGTCGCCCACGTTCGTTTCCGGTGACCACAGGTAGATCTCGCCGGAATAGTAGGTGTCGCCGGTAAACAGCAGCCCGTTCGCGCGGTCGAGCAACACCAGCGAGTCCGGCGTATGACCGGGCGTGCGAAGGACCTCGAGCGTACGGCCCCGGCCTCCGAGATCCAGCACTTCGCCGTCTGAAACATTGCCTGAGGTGCACCAGGTCGGGATCGTGTAGTCGCGGCTCCGCACGCTATCCGGCAGAGGCCCGCAAACTCGATCCTCGGCGAGCGTATCGCTCGCGTATTCGCGCAGCGCCTCGCCCACCTGGCCGCGCGCGCTCGCGACACTGAACGGCAGGTCCAGATTGCGGACGTCCGCAAACCCGCGATTGCCGCCGACGTGGTCAAAATGCGTGTGCGAGTTGATCACCGTCACGGGCATTGCCGTGAGCTGGCGCACGACGCGATCGATTCCGACGACGCCGAGGCCGGTGTCGAACAGCACCGCGCGCCGGGAACCGACGATCAGGAAAGACGTGACGCCCTCGTACTGCCGCGGCTCCGAGATCGCGAACACGCCGGGCGCGACCGCATGGACCTTGAACCAGTCGTCTGCGGCCGCGACCATCGGCAGCGCCGCGAGCTCAGGGGCCGGTTCCGCATTGCACCAGGACTCGGCAGCGCCAGTCGAAGCGAAGACAGGACTACGGTGGCGAGGAGCGTCAAAAGAGTTCGTTGATCAGATAGTACATGTGGTCCACGAACTTGTGAGCGACGCTCCGCCGGCTCCAGCGCGCAAGCTCGATGTCGCTGCCGTCGGCTGCGTAACGCTCGAAGATCTGCGTCGAAGCGCCTCGCGGTTGCGGCATCCACGAACGCGACCATGATCTCGTCGTTGGTCTCGAAGGACCGGTCGTCAAAGTTGGCCGAGCCCACGGCACACCACCGCCGTCGATGGTCATTATTTTCTGGTGCAGGAGCGCCGACGGGTACTCGATGAGCCGGACTCCGCAGCGCAGCAGCTTCTCGAAGTTGCGGTGCCCCGCGTGCTGGACCATCGGGTTGTCCGAGCCGGAGGTCGACGGCATCAGCACGCGGACGTGATCTCGCCGCCTGTCTTGTCCTCGTAGGCCTGCAGGTATTTCCACAGGTCCTTCGGATCGTCGCTGCCGCTAGGGCGGATCGTCGCGAGCGGTTCGACCTGGCCTGCCTTGTCGCCGCCGTCCCGCATGATCACGACACGGTGCAAGTTGTTGCCGCCGGTATTTGAGGTCCATTCGAAGCCGATGAACGCGGTGAACTGGTGCTTGTCGTAGGCCTCCGCTGCCTTGATCGTGACTTCCCATGCATCGCGATAGGTTTTGGTGCCCGGCAGCGAAGCCAGCGCCGGCGGGAAGGTGTTTTTCGAGAACCTGTCGATTACGTCCGTGGCAACGGCCACCGCCGCCTCGCCACCTTTCTGGATATCGTCATACCACTTCTTGCCGGTTGGATCTGCAAGATACGAAGGGTCGCCGGCGAACAGCTTGGGGAAAAATCCCATATTGTCGGAGTGATCGGCGACGACGATGAAATCGAGCGGGCGCGCGAGCTTGACGCGCATGCCATTCGCCGCCGTGACTTCTTCGCCACTGGCGAACCTGAAGGCATCGGCAGGTCCGACGGGCCCCGAACGCGCCCGCATCCATCGAGGCGCCGGTGTGCACGTGGGTGTCGCCAAAGAACGGGCGTGTCGGGAAGTTGCGTGCCGCGTGCGGCGAATAACTCTTCTTAGGGAAGGAGTTGGTCAGCGTTTCCGCAGGTGCGTGGGCCTCCTGGGCCAAGGCCGCTGCCGCCAGCAAGGCCGCAACTAGACCAGAAACAATCGTCCGTGATTCCCTGGCAATCGTCATGACAACTCCCCCCAATTGAAAGCTACCGGTATGGTGGACGCGGATTCGCGCTAACTGGTCGGCGTGTACCAGATCGGCGAGGTGTAGGCGCGCTCCTGCGTGATCATCCGCACCTTTTTCGGCATCTTGACCTTGAAGCGGACGGCGTCGTACGCGGTCCAGCGCGGCGTCGGGATCTCGAGTACGCGCACGTGATACACGGCTCGCAAGGCCGGATCGAATTCCGGGTCTTTCCATACTGCGGTCAGCTCGGCCGCACCGATGCTGTTGGTGTAGGTGGCGGTGGTGAGATCGACCGTGTTACCGACTGCCGGTAGCTTGCCGTCGGCGCCGGGCTTGCGATCGCCCGACCAGGCGACGTCGTGCACCTTCTCCTGGCGTGCGCCGCTTGCGTCGACCCAACCCTTGACGATCTGAATGCGATCCAGGTTGCCCCCTTCCGGATCCTTCATCGCCGCCACCAGGAAGGTTGGAACCTTCCCCGCCGCCGCGGCCTTCAAGTCGCCACCCATCGGCACCCCCTTGCCATAGCCAGCGTTGACGACATCACGGCCAAGATCCGCCTCGGTGAAGTCCCAGCCGCCGAAGAAGCGCACGGTCATGCGCGGCCCGGTAGTAGCCTAGGTCTCCTTGCGCTTCATCGCATCCCAAATAGCGGCGCGTGTGTTTTCCGAAGCCCAGACCGCGGCGTACCCGGAAGCGACCTGCTCCCACCCCTCGATGGTGGCGAGCGGCGTCTTCATGAAGGGGTGATCCCAGCGCTTCGCCGATGGCTCGGCTGGGGTGTTCTTGCCGAAGAAGTTGTTGTCGTCGGCCGTCGCAAGCGACGTGTGAGAGTCGGTCGAACCGATCATGCCGAACTTGTACGGATTCACCCCCAACTTCTGCTCCAACTGCAGACCGATTTGCAGGGCCGTGCGCGCGTACTCGCCTTGCAGCATCTCGTTCTTCTTGAGCTCGCTCAAATTGAGGTTGGCCTTGTCCCAAAGCTCGAAGTCAGCGAATTCGTCGTTCTTGGAAAGGAACGGGTGCGCCTCGCCGTCGCCCTTGATCTGGGTCACCTCGTACAGGGGCTCCCACTTGATGCGCGTCTGCGCATACTCACGCGTCAGCGCCTCTTTGCTGGCGGGGTTCATGTCCCACGGGAACATCCAGCCGTTGGACAGGTTGCCGTTGTGGGCGATTGCCAGTACCTGGCCGCCGGTCTTGTCCTGATAGGCCTGCAGAACCTTCCAGAAATCTTCAGGTGTGGTGCTGCCCGCGGGCGGATAAGTCGTGAACGGCTCGGTCTGGCCCGCCTTGTCGGCGCCGTCCCGATAGATGACCACACGATGCAAGTTGTTGCCCGGCGGCACCTGCGAGGTCCACTCGTAGCCGATGAACGCTGTGAACTTGCCGGGCTCGTTGTATTTCTCGGCCGCGTCGAGCGTGATCTTCCACGCCGCCCCGTAGGCCTTCGTGCCGGGGAAATACATCAGGGCCTTGGGGAAGGTGCCCCGAGAGAAGTTGTCGATGATTTCAAACGCCGCCGCGTCGCCCTCCCCGGCCTTTATCATGTCCGACCACTTCTTGCCGGTGGGATCGGCGAGGAGTTCCGGCTTTTCAGCGAACGGTCCGGGAAAAATCCCATATTGTCGGAGTGATCGGCCACCACGAGGAAATCGAGCGGGCGCGACAGCTTTGCCTTCTGTCCGCTGGAAGCCATCACTTCCTCGCCACGTGCGAATCTGTATGCATCCTCGACGCCGAGGCGATTGCCGAATGCGCCCGCGTCCATCGACATGGCGGTGTGCAGGTGCGTGTCACCGAAGAACACGTGCGTCGGGTAAGCGGTCGCCATTTTCGCCGACCCGGCCGCATCAGTGGACGACGTAGCAGCGGCCTGCTCAGGCTCCTTGCTCGAGCATCCGGCGATGAGCGCCGAGATAGCCAATCCCAGTACCATGGCAATTGGGATCCGGGAACTTTTCATGACGATCTCCATAGTCGTTTAGCGATCTAATCTGGCCGCCAAATCTCGCGCCTGGGAATCTTACTACGGGTATTGGCAGGTCAAGGATTCAATTCGTAAACTCGGTTAACTTGACCGGTTTTGGATTGGGGTACTTCTCAAGGGATTTGTAATATCCGCCGATGAGTTTCAGGTACGGGCCGAGCCACCTCGCTTCCGGGTCCGCGTTTCAGTTTCACGGTCTGAAACCACACAGCGCCAATTGCCGCAGCGAGGATTCCCAGGACAACCAAACAGGTCGCGCATAACGTAATTCACGTTTCACCAGACGTGGACTATTCGCGTCAACAGTACGGCGGCGAAAAATAGCCTTCGAGCTGCGTGCATATATCCGCACAGCCTATCCTGTTCCGCATCCCGGTGTCCACCTGGTGCGCGATCCCTGGCCGCGCAGCCTGGCGTCGATACGGGGTGGCATAGAGCGAGTACAGGCAAATCCAAGTCGACCAGGGGCTGCCGGCGACTTCTCGCTCATCCTTGGGCGGGCCGCTGTTCCAGCTGTTTCGCCGCGCACGCCTGTCGGGCAACGGCCTCGAACTCCTGCATCGGCGCATCATCCTGGCTCGTCCTGATTACCTGGCTTCCCCTGCTCGTCCTGTCGATCATCGACGGCGTTGCCGTGGGGCCGGCGGTCAAGGTGCCATTCCTGTTCGACGTGGACATGCACGTGCGATTCCTGGTGTCGCTGCCGATCCTGATCGCCGCCGAACTCATCGTTCACCAGCGCACCCGGATCGTGGTCGAGCAGTTTGTCGAACAGGGCCTCGTGCCCGATTCGCTACGCGCTCGCTTCGACGCCGCAATCGCAAGTGCCATGAAGCTGCGCAATTCGATCGTCGCCGAATTGCTGCTGGTCGCCTTCGTTTACGGTGTCGGCATCTTCGTCGTGTGGCGCTACTACATGGTCCTCGAAGTGCCCACCTGGTACGCGACACCGCAGGCGGACCGCGTGCAGCCGAAGCTGGCCGGCTGGTGGTACTTTTTCGTGAGCTTGCCGATCTACCAGTTCATCCTGCTGCGCTGGTACTTCCGTCTCTTCGTCTGGACGCGCTTCATGTGGCAGATGTCGCGCCTGCCGCTCGCCTACCAGCCGCTTCATCCGGATGGCAACGGCGGCGTCGGCTTCCTCGCCGGCGTGACCCGGGCCTTTGCGCCGATCCTGTTCGCCCAGGGCGCCTTGCTCGCGGGCCAACTGCCAACTCGATCCTGTACGCAGGGCAGATCCTTGACCTCCTATTACGTCGAAATCGTCCTCACCGTGGCTTTCGCGGTCTTCATCGTCACTTGCGCCTTTGCTCCTGTTCGCGCTCCCCCTGCCGCTGCCAAGCGACAGGGCGTGCGCGAATACGCCCAGCTCGCGCAGGCGGTACGCCGACGAGTTCTCCGATAAGTGGATTCGCGGGACGCCGCCTGCCGGCGAGGCCCTGATCGGCAGCTCCGACATCCAGTCGCTGGCCGATCTCGGCAACAGCTACGACAAGGTTCGCGGGATGAGCGTCGTGCCGATCACGCGGGAGCCGTGGCTCAGCTCGTGGTCGTGACGATGCTGCCGCTGCGTGCCGTTGACGCTGACGCTCATCTCGTTCGAAGAGCTGCTCAAGCGGATCGTCAAGATCCTGGTCTAGAGAAGCGACTCAGATGAAGCGTCTGCTCCGCGAGCCGCTGTTCCATTTCCTGCTCCTCGGCGCGGGATTGTTCCTGCTGTACGGCTGGCTGCAGGGCGGCCTGCCGGGCGCTCCCGACGAAATCGTGGTCTCGCGCGCGCAGGTCCAGGGATTGCGGTTGCAGTTCGAGCGTGCCTGGCGGCGACCGCCGACTGCCGAGGAACTGCAGGGTCTCATCGACAACTGGGTCCGCGAGGAGATCTTGTACCGCGAAGGCCTTGCCATGGGCCTCGATCGTGACGACCCGATCGTGCGGCGCCGGATCGGCCAGAAGGTCGAGTTCATCGTCGATGGCATGACGCCCGCGGCGCCCACGGTCGATGAACTTCAGGCCTGGCTCGACGCTCATCCGGATCGCTACGCCCTCGCGGCCCTGCACTCCTTTCGGCAGGTCTATTTCGATCCGTCGCGCCACGGCGAGCGGCTGCAGGCCGACGTCGCCGATGCGCTCGAACGCCTTCGCAAGGGCAAGTCGGTCGCAGGCGACTCGACGCTCTTGCCGCGGACGCTCGAGGCGGCGCAGCGGCTGGACGTGGAGCGAAATTTCGGCGGCGACTTTGCGACCGCGATCGAGTCCCTCCCGGTCGGCGGCTGGCAGGGCCCCCTGCGCTCGGAATTCGGCCTGCACCTCGTCGAAGTCACGGAACGTGTCCCCGGACGCAAGCCCACGCTCGAGGAAGCACGCGCGGCGGTCGAGCGCGACCTGCTGCATGCACGCGCCGAAGAAGCCAGCGACGCCTACTACAAGCGGCTGCGCGCCAACTACGACGTGCAGATCGAAGGCGCAGGCGAAGGTTCGGCGGATCCCGCCGGATGAAGTGGCTGGCCGCCCTATTCGTCTGCGTGCTGGCGACAGCCGCGCAGGCGGATATTTTCCGCCCCGCTTACCTCGAACTGCGCGAAGCCGGCCCGGACGCGGACGGCAATCCTGCTACGAGATCCTCTGGAAAGTGCCCGCGCAAGGCGACATGCGCATGTCCGGGCGCGTGCGACTGCCCGCCGGCACGACGAACCTGACCGAACCGCAGGGCGTGTTCATCGGCAATGCGTTCGTCGAGCGTTGGCGTATCTCGCGGGCGGGCGGGCTGGTCGGCCAGGAAATCGGGATCGACGACCTGAGCCGCGGAGTGTCGGACGTCATCGTGCGTCTCGAGCGCCGGGACGGCAGCAGCCAGATGGAGCGCCTGCTGCCCGAATCGCCGCAGTTCACGGTCAAGGCGCCGGCGGGCACGGGCGCGGTGGCCTGGTCGTACCTCGTGCTCGGCGTCGAGCACATCCTCGGCGGCATCGATCACCTGCTGTTCGTGCTGGCCCTGCTGCTGATCGTGCGCGGCGGCAAGCGCATCCTCATCACGATCACCGCCTTCACGGTGGCACACAGCATCACGCTCGTGGCCGCGACGCTCGGCTGGGTGCACGTGCCCGGACCGCCGGTCGAGGCGATGATCGCCCTCAGCATCGTCTTCGTCGCCGCCGAGATCGTGCATGGCTTGCGGGGCCGGCCGGGACTGACGGCACGCGCGCCGTGGGTCGTCGCCTTCAGCTTCGGACTGCTGCACGGATTCGGATTCGCGGGAGCGCTGGCGGAGGTCGGACTGCCTGAGAAGGCGATACCGGTTGCCCTGCTGACTTTCAACGTCGGTGTCGAGCTCGGCCAGCTGATCTTCGTCGCCGTCGTGTTGGCTGCCCGGGCAGTCATTGTGCGGCTGCCTGTCCCGAGCCCGACATGGATGCCCTACGCGCTGCCGTATGCGATCGGCTCAGTCGCCATGTTCTGGGTCATCGAGCGCATCGGCGCCTTTTTTTGACGCTCAATTGCCGCCAAATTGCAGGTCTTCCTCGATGAAGCGCAGTACAGCTTCGAGCAGGGCCTCGCGCGGATAGTCGTTCTTGTTCACCAGTGACCGGCTGATGACCGGGTGAGAGCGGCTCACCGGCACGGCGATCGCCCAGTGATCGGCGTTCAGGAAACCGAGCAGCGTGCTTCCGGGAATGATCTGGTCGGAGTAGATCACCTGGCTGTCATTGCGCCAATCGATCGCGCCGAGTTTCCGGTATGACTTCTCGATGACACGCGAGACGTGGTCGGGTGTCGGCAGCGTGACGAGCGAGTAGTAGCGAATCACTGGTGGCAACGGATTCTGCGCCATCCACGTCTTGCGGACGTCCGGGCGCAGGCTCATGACGGCGCCACCATCGCCCCTGTCGCAGGTCGCACCCGGCCAATGGCGCATGAACTCCGCCTGCTCCTGCTCCGCGTCGTTTGCGAGCGCGGAGCCGCCCACGGCGCCGGCCGCACTCACGATCGCGGCGATGCGTCCACGGATTTCGGGGTAGCGAACCACGGCTTCCAGGATGTCCGGCGTACCCTTGGAATAGCCGACCAACACGAGCCGGGGCGGACCCAGCACTTCCGGCATGGCCATGACTGCGTCACGGATCTGCTGCGCATTTGTTTCGATGCCTGACAGGGCATCAACTTCGATCAGGAACTGGTCGTACTCGTACTTGCGCAGATGTGCGGCCACGCTCCCGGGCGAATCGAGCCACTTGGCAATGCAGCTGTAGCCGACGCCTGGCACTACACCCGCAGTGAGCCGGCGACGGGACGCATCCAGCGGCACGGGTCGTCCGCTGGCAGCGGGTTCATTGACCACTGGAGTGAGAGCCTGCTCGCACGGCCGATAGTCCGGCTGATCGGTCCCGTGATGCTGCAGAACCGAGCAGTAGATTTCCCGGAACCGTCCGCGCGCATCGGTCACGCCTTCAGGCACTTCGACCGTGTACTTCTCGACGGTTGGCACTGAAGTCGTCGCGCAGGCACCAAGTCCGGCAGCGGCGAACGCGGCCAGCAGCAATCTAATCGCTCGCACTGCTCGCGTCCTTTAATATCGGTTCCCATTGCAGGATTTCCACCTCGGCAAACGTCCGTGGCCGGGTACTGAGGAACAGCGCGACGCGCCGCCCGTCTGTGAAATATCGGCCGCCCCCGGGCAGCGACGTTGGCTGATCGGCCGTGGCCTCGCCGACGCCACCCACGAACGCAATCTTCTCGAGGCCGCCCGAGTACATGAAATCGTGGATCAGTTGATTGCGAACCTCGTCCACGTCCGCATGCAGGCGCAACTCTCCGATGGACTCTGGAACGAATCGCCCTCCTATCGCTCTCCCCGCCTGCGCCACGAACACCATTTCGCCGCGGTAGCTGAGCGGAGCGCGCCAGATGCGCAGCCAGCCCTTCGATGCGCCGGCCTTGGCACGCTTGCGGACGGTCAGGTCCGATGGCCGACCAAATACCTGCTGCGTCGCGTCCGCCGCTGACTCGTCCCGGCGAAATCCGCGCCTGCTGAGGGCGGCGGCGATGTCGTCGGGTTTGCCGATCAACACGACATTCAGCGGCTCGCCAACCGGGCGGCCGTCACCGGTTGCGCCGCAACAAGGCAGGCTCGCCAGCGCGTTTCGCAAGGCATCCGGATCGTCGTAGTGGTCGATTTCGGCGGCTGCGTAGGGATGAATCAAGTTCCTGGCGTCTGATTCCTCTCCGGGCACCGGAACAAACAGCGTAAAGGGAATCAGCATCCTGCTGCCCAGCAGGTCGACCGTGAGCAGCTTGGTCACGGGCTGTGGATTGGTGAACAGGATGCCGCTGCTGCTGCCATGCGCCGGAATTGGGTTGGGGAATGCCAACTGGTTGAAGTGCTCGTCGATACGCGCGTTGGTCTTGCCCGCCAGCTTGACGTGCGCCGACCAGGCCACCTCCAGCGGCGAAAAGTAGTCCGGGTCCGCGCCCGCACGCAACAGCCAGAGCAAGTGCTCCGTATCGTTCTTGACTTCAATCCAGACCGGTTGAATACCCGCCGCAGTGACATCCGTCCCCAGCATGCGCATGGAGTCTTCGGGCCCGAGCACGGCGGCGCTGACTTTCACGCCTTCCCCGGTTTCCGTGACAGCCCGCGTGCGCAACAGCGTATCGCTGGTGTCGGTGGGTGCCGTCCAGGTGGCGCAACCGGAAAGCAGGATCCCGATACACACAAGGCCGCTGAAGCTTGCCGTCACGCGAGGGGGCACCGGGAACGTGGTCATGGCCCGTCAGTCCCGACGGGCGTCAGGAATCCTTTTTCAAAGGGTTGCCACGGCAGCATTTCTATCTGGGTCAGGGACGTCAGCTCGCTGTCGAACAGCAGGACGCTGCGCATGCCGGCGGTGTAATAGGGATCGGTCGTAAGGTTCTCGCGCGGCGCGGTTTTCGGCGCCGCGCCCACGCCCTTGACCAGCCCGATGGCACGAAGGCTCTGGGAATAGACGAGGTCCTCCATCAGGGCCCTGCCGGCCTCGTCCACGTCGGGATCGATCTTGTGCGTGGTGAACGTCGGAGAATGGATCGTCATCCGGCTGCCGATGTCGCGACTGATCTGGCCCACCCAGACGGGCTTGCCGTGGTAAAGCATCGAGCTTCGCCATAGCCGCAGGTGATTCCGCTGGTGGATGTTGTCGCGTGCCTTTTGCAGCGCAATGTCCTGCGGGCGGCCAAACAGGTACAGGTTGCTGATCGGCGCGTACGGATATCGCTCCCGGGACATGGCAGAGCTCATTGTCCGCAT
This sequence comes from uncultured Gammaproteobacteria bacterium, assembly GCA_963817195.1. Taxonomy (GTDB): domain Bacteria; phylum Pseudomonadota; class Gammaproteobacteria; order Steroidobacterales; family Steroidobacteraceae; genus SCUD01. The sequence continues at coordinate 218,527 of CAWFNJ010000008.1, read as the reverse complement.
CACCGAGCCCTTCCAGGTCACCTCCGTCGGGCTCCAGCCGCGGCGAACCAGTGAAGCGAAGGCGTCCTCGACGCCACCGATGATGACCAGGTTCAGCGGGTCGCCATTGCGCGTGCCGTCCTTGTTGGTCGCACAACACGGGAGCGCCTCCAGGGCTGCCGCGAACTCCGCGTCGTTCGTGAAGTCGACGACGCCGTTCTGCTTCGCGACATGTTCAGGGTCGAAGACCTTGCTCTCCTGGTAGTCCGTCCTCAGGCCGGGCACCGTGGCGAGGAAGGAAAAGCTGTGGCTGCGCCGGTCTGCGTACAAGTCGATCTGCAGCAGCTTTGCGCCCTCGTGTTGATTCGTGAGGACGAAACCCGACACGGTTGCTCCGGGCGGAATGGGATTCCTGAAGGCCAGCTCGCTGAAGCGGCGATCCAGGTCCCCGAGATTGCGGCCGGGGTCCTTGAGCACCATCGCTTCTGCCGCTTCCGACGCAGGAATGAAATCGGGATCGAGTCCCGCATGCATCAGCCAGTAGGGGACAGATTCCTTGTTCTCGACCTCGATCCAGACCGGCTGAATCAGCTTGTCGGCCAGCGGCGCGCCGTAGACGTCGGCGCTCTCGTCGGCGGAGAGTGCCGACGCAGAAACACGCACCTCTCCCTGCATTCCGGAACGGGCGCGCGAAATGTACTCGGGCCGGCCTGGCGAGTCCTCCGCAATGGAACTCGTGCCACCGAACGCACCGACAGCTGCCGCAACGGCAGCAATGGCTCGGATGAAGGCCGAGTTCATGTAAAAGCGTCCATTCCCCCGATCGCCTGATGTAAGCCTACACCACTCCCGGAGGCTTGCCGCCGACTGCATATGGGAGCAGCCTGTTGGACTGCACATGAGGGTTTGCGCAGGTAGCTAGCGCCAGCCCCTTCCCCGGGTTGGACCCGGCGACGGCAGCAGTCAGAGTCGACTGACACTCGGAGCAAAAAATGACTCGCAAACCTATCGCAGCGCTCTGCCTGATTCTCGTCTCCGTGACTACGGAGGCGCAGACGTACTCGGCGGATGAACTGGCCCGTCGTGCATTGGAAAGGCGCGCCGTGGAAGCCGTGATCTGGGGCATGCCGGCGGTCAATGCCGAGCTCATGTTCGAGGCGATGCGCGACGCCAAGGCCGACTTCAACCAGGTCGTCTACTGGTCGCGGCCCGTCACCTGGAAGAACCAGACGCTGACGCCGAACCCAGACACGATCTACCTGATGCCCATGTACAACACGAAGGACGCGGTCCGGTTGTACTCGAAATTCCACCGGCCGGCGCCGACGAAACAATCACCGGCAGCGTCGACGATGCCTGGCAGACCGCAATCGAGGATGTCGGACCTGCGGGCGTCGACAAGGGCAAGGGTGGCAAGTACCTCGTCCTGCCGCCGGGCTACAAGGACCAAGTTCCTGAGGGCTACATTCCGATGCCCTCGGCGACGTACACCGGCTATGCGCTGCTGCGCTCTAACCTCAAGAGCGGCACCGACGCCGATATTGCCAAGGCCGCCGCATATGGCAGGCGCGTAAGGTTCTATCCGCTGTCAGCGGCAGCAAGCCCTCCGGAGACTCGATACGTAGATGCGATCGAGATCCTGTTTGACAGCACGATTCCCTACGACGCGCGTTTTTTCGAAGCGCTCGATCGGTTCGTGCAACGTGAGCCCTGGCTCGAACGCGACAAGGTGATGATCAACCAGCTCAAATCGGTCGGCATCGAAAAGGGCAGGCCTTTCAGTCCGGATGCGGACACGCGGAAGGTCCTGGACGGCGCCGCGCGCGAGGCGCGTGCCTACCTTGATCACCAGTACGAACGCATTTTCGTGCCGCCGTTCAACGCAGGCACACACTGGGCACTGCCGGCAGCGCCGGGCGTGTCGGAAAGCATCATGTCGAATTTCGCCGCACCCGATGTATACCCGGTTGACGGCCGCGGCGTTGCGTATTCGATGGCGTTCTTCAGCGCCAAGCACCTGGGTGAAGGCCAGTACTACCTGATGACGATTGTAGACAAGGCGGGGCAGCCGCTGGATGGCAACGCCACGTATCGCCTCAACGTGCCGGCCAACGCGCCCGTCAAGCTCTACTGGTCTGCAACTGCCTATGATCGCGCAACCCATGCGCTGATCCGCGAGTCGTCGTGGTCAAGTCGCTCGTCGCATACGCCCGAACTCGCGATAAATGCCGACGGATCAGTCGATATCTACTTCGGACCGAAGGCGCCCGCCGGCAAGAACTCGAACTGGGTGCCAACGAATCCGGGCGGGCAGTTTGAGGTTCTTTTCCGGCTGTATGGCCCCGAGAAGCCATTCTTCGACAAGGCATGGATACTGCCGGACATCGAGAAGATCTGACGGGAACTGCTAAGGCCGAATCCGTCGACAGTTGTAGCTCGGTTACAGAGCGATCAAGTACCCGACTCCGACCAGCCCGATCGCAAAACCCGCAAGCCGTAGCGACATGCCTTCCCCGGAAGCAGTCGATCGCGGAGTCTTCTGAGCGAGCCACCGAATCGAGAATCCGACCGCGATCTGGACGACGGCCAGCCCCAGAAGATACGCCCACAACGGCGTCATCTCGGCGCCCACGATTGATTCGCCGTAGGCATACCCATGAAAAATTCCTGAAGTGCCCGCCAAGACAACGACGAGCGGCAGGTTCATCTGCCTCACAATCAGGAGTACGCCGAAGAGTACAACGGATGACGAGATGAACAACTCCGGTGCAGGCAAGTCCCATGCGAACAAATGAATCCAGGTCCCAATGAGCGAGGCGGCGGTGAATGCGACGGGAACAAGGCCGCCTCGACGATGGAACGCGCCGATCAAGCCGGCCGCGACAACAAAAGCGAAATGATCGAGGCCAAGAATTGGATGTGCGAGGCCCGACAAGAAGCCTTCCCAGCCATTCGACGGAATCTTGCCGCCGCTTGCGTGGTGTGCGCCTGCTGAAAGCGGCAGCAACATGCAAATGGCAAGCGCAGCCATTCGAGCGCCGTGCCGGTGACCCCAGTCAAGGCCAAATGGCTTTCTCATGGTGTCAGGCTTTGCGCAACTCGACGGGCATGCCGTGAGGTGTGTGGCGATAGGCGTCCGCCCACTCATTCCTTCGCGCAAGCAGCTCGGCAGCGTTGGCCAGGTTTTTGGCGGCAACCAGACGTTCGAGTGCCGCCAGCCAATGCTCATAGTAATGGGAACCGTCGTCGGGCTCTCCGCGATCCACGGCGGCTTGTAAATCATCGGCCAGCGTGGCTGCCCATTCCTTCCAGGTGAAATGCCCTTGGGCCGACAGACGAACCGCGAGAGCGAAGGCCTGCGCCTGCCAAGGCTCGGCGAAAACCGGCCCGCCTTGGTCGCGGGGAAGTCGCGGTAATTCGTCAGCACGCTCAGGGCCGAGAATCGAGTCAGGCTCGCTCAAGGTAGTCGTCCCACATGTCGATGTAGATGGAGTCGAGTCGTGAAACTTGGTCTCCCCACAATTCACGCGCGGAAAACTGGACGGAGTACACGTGCTGACGCTTGTTGCCCTGGAAATGGGCCTTGGTATCCGGAAAGTCATAGACCCCGTGGTCTCGCACGATGATTCCCGCCTTGCCTCGCGCGTACCGTGGGAGCCGGGTGTGACCGACGGGGTTGAGATTGCGGGCAACCACCCGCTGGCCGACCTGGAACTGCGGCGGGACGCTCGAATCCTGGCTCGCCGCCACACCGCGACTGAGCCAACGGGATGACGTCTCCAGCGTGAGCGCTGGTTCCGCCTTCAAGGAGTCGGGAGCTGCCTTGCCGGTTCTCAGCTCCTCCGGAGTCACAAATCCAAACTTCAGCAGCTGGCCTTCGAGTCGGACAACCCACCGCTCGTAGTAACTCATCCGCAGGTAGTCAACCGGAGGCATGACCTCCAGCCAGTGACGGTCGGTGTCGAGGCTCCACTTCCGCCGAGCCCGCATGGATCGGTTCAAGGCATAGATCCGCCCTTCCCAGCGCGCGTGGAAAACAGGCTCATTCTTCTCGTACACGACCGGACCCATTGCCTGGTCGCCGCCCATGTCGTGCACGCCGTTCATGCAGCGCTCCCCGGCAATGGCAAGGTTACCTTGGTGACTCCGATCATGGCGTCGCGTGTGACCAGTGCGGCCAGTTCCTCTTCAGCCATTTCACCAGTGCCATCGGGACGCTCTGGCAATACGACGTAGCGCAGCTCTGCCGTGCTGTCCCAAACGCGAACTTCGACGTCTTCCGCTACCTGCGTTCCGAACTCGCGGAGAATGCCGCGCGGGTCGATGACCGCGCGAGACCGGTAGGGAGCGGACTTGTACCAGACGGGCGGGAGACCAAGAACCGGCCACGGATAACAGGAACACAAGGTGCAGACGATCAGGTTGTGAACGCGAGGTCCGTTCTCCACCACCACCATGTGCTCGCCCTGCCCGCTGGTAAAGCCGAGCTCGGCCATCGCTGCCGGGGCGTTCTCCAGGAGTCGTCTCTTAAATGCAGCGTCAACCCAGGCGCGCGCAATGACTCGCGCTCCGTTGCGTGGGCCGACCTTGTGCTCAAACGTGTCGACCAGGGTGTCGAGGGCCGCCGCGTCCACCAGGCCCTTCTCCACCAACAGAGATTCCAGGGCCTTGACTCGGAGCGTCAGATCCGAGGGAACCTCCTGATGGTCGTGTTCCTGAGATCGCGCGCCGGCCGGCGTCATCGCCCCGGCGGCGCCAGCGGCGATCCCTTGCAGGAATCCTCGCCGGTCCAGCCCACTTCGATCGGATTCGGACATGATCGCCCTCCCGATGGGTCGGAAGGTACTACAACGGACTCAGCAGGTGCTAGGAACGCGACCTCGCGGTCTGGACCCTCGGGAAGGAGCGAACCACGAACACCAGAAACACCAGCCAGAGTGCGAACCAGACAGACCCGACGGCAACAAGCCGGATCGCAAAGAGCACCAGGCTGGGAGCCAGAAACAGCAGGACGTAACCGACCAGCCAGAAACGATCGCCCCGCCGGCAGTACGTGGCCCGCTCGGCATCAGCGAACCGGGAGCCAAGCGAGGTGCAGTAGTAGTAGAAGGACGCGAACACAAATGAGAACGTCGCCACCCCCATCACGATCAACGCCGCTTGATACAGCCAGGCATTGATCTCGCCGCTCGCGAACCTGGGAAACAGGAAGAACAGCATGAACGTGAAGATCGCGATGCTCGACGCGGCGAGCGAATACGATCGATTGACATTGGCTGCCGCGAGATCGTCTCCCATGGTCCTAGAATATCACTCAAGGAATGAGTGGAGTCGAACCACCGACACGCGGATTTTCAGTCGCAGGGCACAATCACACCGGCAGCTTCAGCTTCCTCAGAAACGCCTGGTAGCGCGGATCGCCGACGAGCCCACGCATCAGTCGGTCGTACTTGATCTCCGTGACGCCGCCGTCGCGCTGGGCGTAGGCGCGCTCAAGCCACTCAAATGCCAGGTCGGCCTCGCCGCGGAAGGCGTGCACTTCGGCGATCTGATAGGCCATCTCCCCACCGTACCTGCTCTTCAGTGACGCCAGCGCCGCGTTGGACTCGCTGCGCCTGCCGAGCGCGTGAAATACGCGAGCGGCAATCCCGAGAGCCGCCAACCCTCGTCTTTCTCCTGCTGGATCCCGCAGCGCGGCGTCGGGCTTGCCCTGCAGGAGCAGGGCCCGCCCGAGTGTAGAGGTGCCGAAGGCCCCGTCGGGATCGAGTTCAAGAGCCTTGCGTATACGCAGCCTCGGCCTCTGCGTCGCGGTGGACCGCATGCAAGAAAAGACCGAGATTACTGTAGGAATTCGGCGGCGCAGGGGATCCCGGTCGATGGCTTGTCTTCATGGATCATGGCTTCGTCCAGCGGCCAAGGGTAGACGTCTGGACGGCGACGTGCCGGAGGGCCAGGGCGTTGCCGGGTTCGGCGCGTCGAGTGCCCGACGATAGCTGGCGTCTGCCGGCCTGCCCGTCCGATGTCGTAGACCTTGCGTTGCCGTTGTCCAGCCCATCGCCAGATGCGCGCTCAGCGAGCTGTCGGAATCGAGCGCCAGCGGATTCTGCACAGCATCACGCGCCCGTCGATAACCGGCCGCGAGCGGGCACCAGACCGGCGTCTGCCTGGTACGCGTATGCCGCGACAGGCCGCCCAGGCCGGGGCGGCCTAGTCGGGAACGCTCGAGGACGCATGCCGGAAGTAATCGACCTGACTGCTCGAGGTCTTCTCGCCTCGCCGGCTCGAGGAAGAGCGTCCGTGCAACGCGAGGGTACTAGGACTCTGAGTCTGTTGGCCTGGAGCGCGTCACGGACGCCGTGCCGAGCAAGGTGACCTTCTCGATCGCTTTACCACCTCGCCGGCAATGTCGTCCTGCACGACGAAGATATCGTCGAGCGTGCGATCGTAGGTTCTGCGACCAGACGATGGGAACCGTCGGCCGCCCTGATGAGCTGCGCGGTGATACGAACTTTCTCGCCGGACTTCCACGCTGCCCTCAGAAGTGCGCGACGTCGAGTTTCTTACCGATCATTTCCCGCAGATCCTCGTTCGTCCCTTAAACTGGAACTGACAGGGGCTGCCTCGACATTTCGCGCAACTCGGCGATTTTGGCCAGCAGGGTTCGCTGAGCAACTCCTCCGACAGCCCATCCGCAAAGTATTCCTGGTCCTCCTGCTCTCGCTCATGTCCGCGAACGGCAGCACGGCAATCGATTTCTCGTTTGGCGCAGCTGCCGCATTGGGTGATCCGGTCGTGGTTGCCGACTTCGTCGCAGGTGGGTCGCCAACGCCTTGGTAATACCAGAAGAGCCCGCCCCCCAATGCCAGAAGCAACGCAATGAGGGCGAGTCCGAATCGGCGCGTTGATGGCGTACTGCGTCGCCGTAAATAGGCGGGGCCTCCGGTACTTGGCTCGACTATTCCCGTCGCCGTTGCCTTCGTGGAGGATAAAGGGGCGAGATCCATGCCCAGCAACTGGCGCACGCGCGTGGCAAATGCCGGCGGCGTGTCGCCGCCCGGCAATCGGGTCCACTGCAGGTGCAAAAACTCTTCCGGCACCCGCGCGTCGGTTTCGCGCGTCTCGTCAACTACTACCGGCACCAGGAATGCCCTGTCCTCCGCCATGTCCAGCAATCGCCGCTTGGCGAGATTCCACTCGCGCCGGAAATAGCCTTCCGTCCGCGCAGTGGTGTGCGCCGAAATCACCGGCAGAAACAACGCGCAATCGTGGATCTGCTTCTTGATTTGCAAGTCCCATGCATCTCCGCCGCGCAGTTCACTCTTGTCGAACCACACTTCGACGCCCGCAGCTCGCAGCGCCTCGCAGATGCGCGCCGCTGCGTCTGCATCCTCGGAGGCATAAGAAAGGAAGACGGCACCGATGGGGAGAGACTGTTCCGGCATGGATTAGCGCTTTCTCACCCGTCCCGAATAAGGGCTACCCCACTCGCGCTCGGAGTATAGGCAGATAGGTTTCGAGTGCACTAAATGACCTTTCGGGCCTCGAGGTTACAGGTCATACCGGTCACATAGGTAACACTTCGGGAAGGCGAGAAGATGGCCGAGCTGTGCCGGAAGTTCGATGTCTCCCGCAAGACCGGCTACAAGATCCTTCATCGCTTCAAGGACTGCGGCCTGGAGAGGGATTCACCGACCGCTTGCGTCGGCCCTACCGGCAGGCCAACCACCTGCCGTTCCAGATCGAGCAGGGAATCGTCCAACTCAGGCAGCACCATCCCAGCTGGGGCGCGCCCAAGATCCGCGAGAAGTTGCGACGTCTCAACCTCGGCATCTCGCTGCCGGCCTTCAGTCGCGTGCCTCATATGCTCTTGCTTATGATCGCGCGCCTTTCACGGCACTCACTTACCGAATTCCGTCAGGTACGGGCACCGCCGCTACTTGATCGGCGACAGCAGCTTTGGATTAACCACGAGCTCGCGCACGCCGTGCGCGTGGTCCTCGCCGAACTCGTTGGCTTTGCACCACTGCGCGAGGCTGTTGATGTCGAGCTTCGCGCACTTGGGCCGCACGCCCCAGGTGACCTGCATTGGCGAGCACGCCTGCTCGGTGTACTTGGGCCCGGTCGTCGAGCCCATGAATTCGACCGGTTCGCCGGTTTTCGTAGGGATCGTCTTGGCCTGGTGTCGCCCGCCGACGACATTGCCGCCATAGCCGAAGTCGCCGAACTTCAGCGCCGCCGGATCGTTCACGAGCGTGAATACCTGCGCTTCGACGCGCAGCTCTGGGTTCGCGCACTTGTCCGAAGAACAGGCGCCGAGGCCCGCGCCGGGCTTCACTTGGCACGACGAATGTACCCAATGCACTTCGATCGTGTCGCCCGGTTTCAGGCCCTTGCAGACGTCCTGATCCGGCGCTTTCAGCTCCGCCGCACTCAGCATCTTGCTGATTCCGCACTGGTAGCCGCCGCCGTGGCCGTGCTGGCCTTCGCCCGCGTGAATGGCGAAGCCCTTCGCCTTGTGCTCGGCGTGGTTGTGGAAATGGATGTTGCAGAGATTCATTTCCTGGTAGCGCGGCGCGAGCCGGTAGGTCTGCGGATTTTCGGCCGTCGCGCACATCGATGTCGCGCGGCGCCTGCGGGCCGAACGCCTCGCATACGGGCCCGGAGGCGGCTACGTTTGGTTTGTCCTGCGCATTCGCCGAGACCGTGGCAGCGATCAGCAAAGCCATGAAGATGCGGTTCATCGTTTATCTCTCCTCTATGCGGGGAAAGAGCCGGAGCACGGACACCGTGCTGCGGCCCTCCTCCAGTCGCGAAATCGCGGCCTTTATCATCTGCCGAACTGCGTCATGTTGACTGCCTTGGGATTGGGATGCTTCTCCAGGGACTTCATGTATTCGCCAACCACCTTCAGGTAGGAGCCGATCGCCCAGGCGTTCCAGCCGGCGACGTTGACCTCCTCGCGTGGGTCGGCCTCGATGTTGAAGATGCCCGGATAGCCCGCGCCCTCCATGCGATAACCGCTGAGGCCGGGCATCGAGGGGTTGCCCGCCGACGCCACAAACTGTTTCGGGTAGATGCGGAAGTTGCGCCACCGCACCGCCGCGATCTCTTCACCGACGCAGGTGATCACGCTCTCGCGGTTGGACTTTTCCTGCTTGCCGAGGAAGAACGCGCTCTGGTCGACGCCGTCGATCGGGCGGTCGGTGGGCATCGTTGCGCCGATCAGGCTGGCCAGCGTGGGCGCAAAGTCGTGGATGGACACCATCTCGTTGCTGACGCGCGGAGCGATCTTGCCAGGCCACTTGATGATCGCCGGCACGCGAAGCGATCCTTCGAGCGCGTCGCCGGTTTCACCTCGGAACGGTCCGCTGGAACTTCCGCGAGATTCCGGCGAGCCGATGGTCGAGGTGGAGCCGTTGTCCGAAACCCAGATCACGATCGTGTTGTCCTCGACGCCCGCGGCCTCGAGCGCATCGAGCACCTCGCCGGTCCGATGATCGAGCTCCATCATGGAGTCGCCAAAGACGCCGATGCGCAACTTGCCCTGAACTCGGGCGAGGGCAGTGTGGGGTAATGCGCATAGGTCCAGCCGACCAGAATGAAGAACGGCTGCTTCGGCAGGCCGTCGTCCATCAATTTCTCGATCGACAGCCCGCTGAACTCGACTGCGGTGTTGTTGAGGTAGTCGACCTTGCCGTCCGTGCGACCCGACCAGATGATGACCGGCAGGCGATCCGCCAGGTATCTAAATCTCGCCAATCCGTCACGCATTGCGCGTTCACTGCGGGCGCGCGTTCGTCCCCTGAAACCAATAACACCATAATGACTGTGGCTTGGATCGCAACGCCGATCAGAAGTGCGCCTACGGCATACGTCACGACGAAATTGTCCCAGATCTCACGCATTCCCGCGTTCAATATTTGCGCGGAGCTAGCGTTAAACCCGGTAGGGGAATGGTGGCCAGGGCCGAAATCGAACCAGCGACACGCGGATTTTCAGTCCCCTGCTCCACCACCTCAGCTACCTGGCCATGCTCGGGGCTGCGTATTAGACAGAAACGCCAAACAAGGACCCGCGATCCCTGCTTTTGATCCCGGCAATCACGGGCCACTACCAATAAAATAGGTTCGGCCATGCTGAACCTTTCTGATATCTCCATTCGCCGCGGCACGCGAGTACTGTTCGAGAAAGCCACCTTCAACCTGTATCGAGGCGAAAAGATCGGCATCACCGGCGAAAACGGCAGCGGCAAGTCAACGCTGCTGGCGTTAGTGCGTGGCGAAGTCGCGCCAGAAACCGGCAGCTTTGACATGCCCGCAACTTTCGGTGGCGTATGTCGCACAGGAACTGGACGCCAGCGACGACCCAGCCCTCGAGTTCGTGCTGGATGGCGATGCCGAACTGCGCGCGATTGAACGACAGATTGCTGCTGCGGAAGCCGCCGACGACGGCCACCGCCTGGCCGAACACTATGGTCACTATGATGCCATCGGCGGTTATCACGCCCGCAGTCGCGCCGCCACACTGCTGCATGGACTGGGCTTTACCACCACCGACGAACAACGCGCGGTACGAGATTTTTCCGGCGGCTGGCGCGTGCGCCTGAATGTCGCACGGGCATTGATGTGTCGCTCTGACCTCCTGCTGCTGGATGAGCCCACCAATCACCTGGATCTCGATGCCGTACTGTGGCTTGAACAATGGCTGAAGGATTATCGCGGCACATTGTTATTGATCGCCCATGACCGCGACTTTCTCGATCAGATATGCAATCGAATCGTCAACATCGAACAAGGCAAGGTCGACGTCTATCGCGGCAACTACTCCGCGTTTGAAGAAGCGCGTGCTGCCAGGCTGGCGCAGATTCAGGCGCTGTATGTGCGCCAGCAACGCGAAGTCAAGCATATTGAATCGTTCATCAATCGCTTCAAGGCGAAGGCCAGCAAGGCACGACAAGCACAAAGCCGCATCAAGGCGCTCGAACGCATGCAGCGCATTGCACCGGCGCACGTGGATACGGAATTCACGTTTTCATTTCCGGAACCGTACAAACTGCCGCGTCCACTGCTGACCATTGAAGACCAGGCTGCCGGCTATGGCGAAATCCCAGTGGTTGAAAGGATACGTTTCACCATTTCGCCGGGCGCACGCATTGCGTTGCTGGGCCACAACGGCGCGGGTAAGTCCACCGTCATGAAACTGCTGGCGGGTGAACTGCCCGCGCTGAGTGGTGAACGCGTGGAAGCCAAGGACTTGCGCCTGGGTTACTTCGCGCAACATCAACTTGAACAGCTCAAGGAGGGAGAATCGCCCTTACAGCACCTGCGCGACATGGGCGGCCCCGCAGCACTCAAGGCCACCGAACAGGAACTGCGCGACTTCCTTGGCACCTTTGGCTTCCGCGGTGATCGCGTGTTTGAAGCCATCGGTCCATTTTCCGGTGGCGAGAAAGCGCGCCTGGTGCTGGCACTGTTGACTTATCTGCGACCCAATCTGCTATTGCTGGATGAACCCACCAATCACCTTGATCTGGAAATGCGTCAGGCATTGGCGCTCGCACTGCAGGACTATTCGGGCGCCGTGCTGATGGTGTCGCATGATCGGCATCTGCTGCGCACCGTGATAGATGAGTTCTATATCGTTGCCGATGGCCGAGCCACACCTTTCGATGGCGATCTGGACGACTATGCCAAGTGGGCTGCCAACAATCCAAGAGATTCGACGGAGAAGCCGGTGAAAGCCGTAAGGGCCACACCCGCCGCAAAGCCAAAAGCAACTGGAAAGTCAGCGCTGAAAACCCAGTTGGCCAAGCTGGACAAACAACTCGCCAAGATGCAACAACAGCAACAGGAGATCGACCTGCAACTATCCGCTGCAGATATCTACGACGCCGCCAACAAATCGCGCCTGCGTGAACTGCTAGATCAGCAAAACCAGTTGAAGCATGAACTGGACAAAGTCGAAACCAACTGGCTGGAAGTGACTGAATTGCTGCAATCAAAGGCAGTGATTCAATGAGCCGATAGGGGTCGCTAACAAATAAACGAGAGACTTTCATGAGTTCGAGAAGGACGGTTCACCCGAGCATCGCCGCCGCACAACAAGCAGCCGCTATTAACCGCACATCAACCGGCGAGGTGATGGTAGAGACCAATGGAATCGAGACTTGTACCGAAGCATTCGGCGATCCAGCTTGTCCCGCGCTTGTGTTGGTGAACGGTGCCTGTTCGTCGATGATCCGTTACCACTTCGACTTGTGCACCCAGTTCGCGTCAGGAGGTCGCTATCTCATACGTTACGATCCACGCGATATCGGTCGCTCGACTGCATTCTCGCCGGGCCAGCCTCCGTACGATTTGCGTGATCTCGCCGACGATTTGGTGATGTTGCTCGACGCTTACGGTATCGACAGGGCACACCTGGCCGGAGCGTCATCAGGCGGAATGATCGTACAGCACGTTGCCTTCCGGAACCCAGAGCGTGTACACAGCCTTACTCTGCTTATCTCGTCACCCGAAGTCCCCGCCGCCGCGCACGCCGTCGACGAGACGGCGTCTGGCAAATCTACATCACAGCTTGACGATGCTTTCCTGGAAAAGGTGAGAAAGCTCGCCAACGTCAACTGGCTGGACCGCGACCAAGCGATAAGAGCGTTCGTCGACGAAGCGCACATGGTTGCGGGTGACGCCTACCCGGTTGACGAAGCTGAAGTGATGGCTTGGGCACCGCTTGAGTACGATCGCCAGCGCAATATTCTGAGTTTCCGCTACAACATGCCGATTGCCGAAACCAAAACGCCGCCCTGGCGCTCTAGCCTGCCGAACATCACTGCGTCAACCCTGGTAATCCACGGTACCAAGGACCCCGTGCTGCCCTTCGCGAACGCCGTAGCAATGACCAGGGAGATTTCGGGCGCCAAGCTCATCTCGATTGAAGGCATGGGCCATGAACTTCCACGCGGCACCTGGCCGGTCATCGTGCCGGCCATGCTGGAGCACACGTCACAGAACTGATCACCCGCTGGGCGGATTTTCAGTCCGCTGCCCGACAGGTATTCCGCCTGGGGCGGTGGCACCGCCGTCCCCCGTTCTGCGACAGGGTCTCGTCGGCGCCACCTTCGGAAATGGATCTGGAGAGGCGAAGCGCTTAATCGCCTACATCAGATTTCGAACTCAGCTCAGCTTTCCGATTTCCGTCCTGAGCGCATTGGTGTCGATCTTTGACAAGTCCCAACCACGCTCCTCAGCGATCTTACTCAAGGCGCCCTTCACGTCGTCCGGATGAGCCTTGACAAAATCCATCGCTTTTCTTGCCACGTCTGGATGAGTCTTCAGGTAGTCCACGACCTGTTGAACAGTCTGCGTCTCCATTACTCGCCTCCTTGCGATCTGCCTCGCCTCTCCAGCATCCTTCTCCGAACCATTCATCGATCCAGTCTTCGAAGCATACTCCCCGCATGCTTCACCGGCGTGAAGAGAATCGCTTGTAGGACAGTCGCGGACATGAGACCACATCGCGTGCTAGCTAACGCGATCGCAACGGAGTTTAGCGAGGCCCGCCGTAAGCTGGCCGCAGGCGACGAGATTCCCGCATTTACGCACCTCGAGCGCGCGCACGTGCTCGGCCAGAGGCACACGCCGGCGCACGTCCGCGCACACTGGGCGATGCTGCGCTACGCGTTGCGGTACGGGAGCGCGCGGGACCTCATCGGCCAGGCTGCTCGACTGCTCGGCGCCGCCCTCTTCACCTGGGCCTGGGTGCCTGAGGGAAACACGGGCGGAACGAACATCGGCGCATTCAAGAAACTGCCGATTCCGGGGGAACTGCAGGACTTGATTTCGCCGAATTTCGAATCCCCGACGAAGGACTGAGTAACACGGTGGCCAGAACCCGCTGCGCGGCGAGTTGTTGCTCCCGGCGTGTCATGCAAGCAGTGCCGAAGGTTGCGCCAGCATGGCCGTCGTACCGCCAACCACCAGGACTACGACTGCCGTAAACAGCAGCGTCGTGAAGATTTCCGCGAAAGACTGCGCGGAACGACTCGAACTTGCCTTTCTTGTCCATGATTGTCTCCAGTGTCGAATGGTTGAGATTGAATCTCGGGTGGCGCAAAGGATGGGCGAAAGACGGCCGCGGAACTGTCGGGCGGTTGACACAACGCGCGATCTGGCGGATTAGTGGCCTGCCATGCTCCGTATGTCGGCCCATTTCGCCCGCCTGTTGCTGGCCTGTGGCTGCCTCGTCCACCCGCAGGCGGTAGCGCAGTACGAAGTCGAGGACGGAAGACCGGGTCTGGGTCCGTGCGCTGCTGGACGTGCGGCTCGCGCGAGGCGGAGAAGCGCCGAGCTGGACCGATAGCGGACCCGGCAAGACGCGCTATGGCGGCCGGTCCACCGACACCGGATTCGAGCACGTCACGCGCGTCGAGCTCGCGCAACTTGCTATTGAACTCGGCGCGGCGCTGCCGTGGGACCTGCGCGCGCAGGCGCAGCTCAACGTGCAGAACGACGTCGCCGGCGACTACACGCCCTGGCTCGTCGAGGCGAACCTCCGGAAAGAATGGGGCGAGCCGACCCGCGGATGGGGATTGCAAGCGGGCCTGATGAAGCTGCCATTTTCCCTCGAGCACACGGGAGCGGCCTGGTCGCCCGAGCTCACGATTTCGGCATCCACGCTCAATAGCTGGCTGTGGGAAGAAATGAGCCTTGCCGGCATCGAAGCCGAGTGGTGGCGAGACACGGAAGACGGCTTGCGGCTCGGCATGCTCGCGGGCATCGGCTATGGCCCGGATCTGTTTGGCCGCCTGCTGGCGCTGCGCGGCTGGGTGACCGGAGATGCGATCGGCGGCTTCAACGGCGACCTTCCGCTCCCGAATGGAACGCGCACGGACATCTTTGACGAGCGCGACGATCGACCGGCGGCCTACACCTGGATCACGCTCGGCGACGTGGCAGAGCGGGCAACCTTGAAGCTCGGTTTTCTCGACAACTTTGGCGATCAGGACGAAGAAGGCGTCTGGCACACGCGTCTCTGGACCGTCGGCACGGTCCTGCATCCGTATTCGAGCCTCGATCTCGTCGTGCAATACCTGGAGGGAAAGGCCCGCGTGCACACACTGTCGAACGACAGCGACCTGCGCTCGTTCTACGCGTTGATCTCCCAGCGCTACGGGGATCATCGCTTCAGCCTCCGCTACGACGAATTTCGCGTGGAGGACCTCGACGGCGGCAACGACACGAGCGAACGCGGCGACGGTGTGACTGCCGCCTGGTTCTACCACTGGGGTCTTCGTCACCGGGTGGGTCTCGAGTACACCTGGCTGGACAGCCGCCGGCCGGAAGACTCGCCCCTCCAGCTTTCATCGGACGGATGGCAAGTCAGCTACCGTCTCCGCTACTGAACGGAAATCGCACCGTGCCCCTGGCCAATCGATTCTTGCTGCTTTGCACTCGCCCTTCTTCCGATGGCTGCATTCAGCGTAAGCGCCGCCACCATCTCCGGGCGAGTCATCGGGCCGGACGGCCAGGGCATCGCTCACGCCGTCGTATTCGTGGAATCACCGGTGACCCAGCAGGCGGGAGCACCGCCTTCGGCGGAGATGAACCAGGTCAACAAGACCTTCGTACCCCCGGTGCTTCCGATCGCGGTGGGCACGCTGGTGAATTTCCCAAACCAGGACCAGATTCAACACCACGTCTATTCGTTTTCGCGCACCAAGACCTTCGAGTTGCCGCTCTATCGCGGCGAGAGTGCGAAGCCCGTGCTTTTCGACAAGCCGGGCGTGGTCAAGCTCGGCTGCAACATCCACGACTGGATGTCGGCGTACATCCTCGTTCTGCCGACGCGGCACTTCGCCATGACGGGCGACGACGGGCGTTATTCCCTGTCCAGCCTGCCTCCCGGCGATTACACGATCACCGCCTGGCATGCGCAGAGCCGGCAAAAGACGGATGAGCTGGCCCGGCAGGTGAAAGTGGCCGGAAGCGACGTCACCGCGGACTTCGAGCTTTCGCTCACCGAGCGACGCGATCGGCCCGCCCGGCACGGTGCGCGGGCGAATCCATGATGCGGTGGGCGCGGAGCCGTCTGCGCACGCGGATCTTCGTTGCCTTCTCGACCCTGTTGCTCGCCGCGTTGATCGCGACGCTCGGATTCACGCAATGGGTCGTCAGCCGCGAGGCGAAGCGCACGCTCAGTCGCGAGCTGCTGACGACCGGCGAAGTGTTCAGCCGGCTCGTGAAAGAGCGCGCCGCGCGCCTCGAGTCCAATTCTGCACTGCTCGCCAGCGATTTCGCGCTGAAGCGCGTCATGGCGACTTACTTCGATCCGGCAACCTACGACCCCGAGACACTCGTTTCGGCGGCCCTGAGCTATCAGCAGCGCATCGGGGCCGAGCTACTCTGGATTGCCGACGACACGGGCAAGCTGCTCGTCAATCTTCCGAGATCGCCCCCGGGGCATCGGCTCCTGATCAGCTACTCGCCCATCGAGGCGGCGCTTGAAACGGGTGAATCGAGCTCGGCCATCGCCGCGGTAGACGGCACGCTGTTCCAGCTCGTTGCCGTTCCCGTCCATGCCCCCGATGTCATCGGCTTTCTCGTGCTGGGACAGGCGATTGACGACGCCTTCGCGGCGGAACTCAGGAAGGCCACGGGCTCGCACATCTCTTTCCTGACCGGGGCACGCCTGTTCGCGTCATCGTGGCCGCAAGACGCACGCAAGCGATTCGTACCACCGCTGGATACATGGCCCGCGATTCTTGCGGCACGGACACCCGGTGAGACCACCTTGCTGACGCTTTCAGGGGAGCGATTCCTGTCGCTGGTCTCCCCGGTCGACGCGCGGCTGGCGCAGCCACTCCATGCGCTGGTGCAGGGGTCGTATGACGAGGCGCTCGCGCCGCTCCGTGCGCTGCAGTGGCGGATCGTCGCAATCGGCGCCGCTGCGCTCCTGCTCGCACTCCTGATTGGCATTTCGCTTGCCGGCGGCATCACGGCGCCCCTGCAAACGCTGGTCGCCGGCATGCGCGAGGTCGTCCGGGGAAACCTGCGCTACCGATCGACGATCGAGGGCGAGGATGAGATCGGCTTTCTCGCGCGATCGTTCAACGAAATGGTCGGTGGACTCGAGGAACGCGAACACATCAAGGATACCTTTGGCCGCTTCGTCTCCCATGACGTCGCCGAGGCCGTGCTCGGTGGCAAAGTGCCGCTCGAAGGAGAGCGTCGCGAGGTCAGCATCCTCTTTCAGGACATACGCGGCTTCACAGGCCTGAGCGAGCGGCTCGATCCCGCCGCGCTGCTCAGCCTGCTCAACAGTTTCTTCACCGAGGCAGTTGCCGCGGTGGAACACGAAGGTGGCGTGGTCAAGCAGTTCGTCGGCGATGGCGTCATGGCGCTTTTCGGCGCCCCGCAGGCCTTTGCGGACCATCCCGAGCGGGCGACCCGCGCGGCCCTGGGCATCGTGGACCGGCTCGGCACACTCAATGAGCGCCTGCGCGCGCAGGGCATCGCGCCGCTGGCGATCGGCGTCGGCATTGACAGCGGCGAGGTCGTGGCCGGATTGATCGGGCCGGACAATCGCGTCGAGTACGGGGTGGTCGGTGACGCCGTCAATCGGGCCAATCGCGTCGAATCCCTCACCAAGGAAGTCGGCGCGACGGTGCTGGTTTCGGGCGCCATCGCATCCCGTCTCGGACCGGCGTTCCTGCGCGGCCGCACTGCGACTCTGCCGGTGAAAGGACGTACGGAACCCGTCGACGTGGTCGAGATCCTGGCGTACCGGAGCTGATCAGTAGCGGGCCTCGGTCAGCTCATCGAGGACGTCACGAATATTCTTGCCCACGAAGATCTGCGGATTCGAGAATCCGTCGTCCTTCTTCGCCTCGATCTCGCGCTTGCTTGATCACCGGCACGGCTGCATTGAATGCCTGATCGAACGACATTGTCTTGCGCAACTGCTCGTCGAACACGGCACGTCCGAAAAACGTCAACTCGGACTTCGACCCGCAACCATACGACGTGTGCTCGTTATCGGCGGCGGTCATGATCAGCGTGTCGTCGCTGTGAAGCGGCCCGATCCATCCGCCCGAGTAGCACGCAGAGACCGCAACGACTCGGTAGCGGATGCCGAACTCGTCCAGCATCCCCCGCAACTGAGCCGCTGTCAGCTCTTCGACCTCCAGTGGCCAGTTCATTGCGGCAAGCTTGAAATCAGCACCACCATGTGACGTGAGATACACCACCAGCACATCGCGCTCGGTATCCATCGCGTCGGCCAGAGCACGAAGGCTTCGCTCGAGATTCAGGCTGGTCGCCCACGGCAGGTCGGCCGCACTTGCCGAATTGTTGACAAGGCGAACGACGCGTTCACGAGCGTCGAACCGTTCCTCGAGCACCTGTTTCACCATCGCGCTTTCGCGCAGAAAGACATCCTGATCGTAGGGTGCATAGACCAGCCCATACGTCTGCCTTTCACCGCCCGCGGAGGGAGTGATCCCCTGCAATGCGTCCTTCAGCAATGCCTGCTGGGACTCGAACACTTCCTGGCTGAGCTCGAATGACGCGAACTTTCCTCGTCGGAATAGGATTCCGCCGGTTGCCACTCCTCCGTGTGAGTTGCCAGCTGGAGAACATGAGTACGACGAACGCGTACAAAACCAGGCTCGCGGCTGCGAGCGTCGAGCGAGTGACTGCACGCGAAATTCGCCACATCGCGATGACGACCCACACCATTGGTACCGCGTAGATTGCCCAGGCAAGCCAACTGCCCACCACCACTGCGGCATGTATCCGCGAGATTCCAGGACTCCAATTGCTACGCCGGTCAGACTGATCGGAAGCGTGGCAACCGCGCCAAGCAGATACCAGGCGGCGACCGGAGACGCTGCGTGGACTCGCTCCGCGTCCAGTTGAGCACGAGCCAGACTCCGAAGATGAGGAATGCATCGGGCGCCCAGCCGAACAACCAGGAGCGCAGGTCGAACGTTGCCGGACCGTTTACTTCAAGGCGTGATGCGCGAGTAGCAATCACCGTCACCGCGGAGATGAGAAGCAGCATCGTCCACGCACCCGGACCTTCCGCGGAACGCGCACCGAACGCAGCGTCGCGGCTCTCAACCCCTGCCGAATCCATTCGACCCAGTCGTAGGATCTGGCTGCCCGGTAGTCCCCGGCCGATAATCGTGCGGTTGACCTCTACTTCCATTCCACTAGTCTAATTAGATGGTAAGGAGGAACCGTACGCGCTGCACGGTTCACCGCTTGGACGGTGCCCAGGAACGGAATCAAACCACCGCCAGGCGCGGACTGTCAGTCCTAGCCCTGAAAAAGAACGAACGAGCCGCCCAGCGGCTCGTTGCCCGTCGAGGCTTGCCTCTATTCGTCGAGGATCGGCCGGAAGCCACCCCAGAACATGCGCTGTCCGTCGAACGGCATCTTGTCGCG
Organism: uncultured Gammaproteobacteria bacterium; assembly: GCA_963817195.1. Lineage (GTDB taxonomy): Bacteria > Pseudomonadota > Gammaproteobacteria > Steroidobacterales > Steroidobacteraceae > SCUD01. The sequence goes on along the minus strand of CAWFNJ010000008.1, from coordinate 199,103 downwards.
ATCGGGCTGCATGCGCTTGTCTTCCATGATCTTCGGCCAGGCTGCGTCGCGTGTCGCCTTGTCGGGCCATTCGACGAACGAGAAGACCACATTCTCGCCTTCCTTGGCCTTCACGGCGCGCTTGAAGTCCGTGACCTTGCCGTCGGGCACGTCGTCGCCCCAGGCTTCGACGACGCGGGTCGCGCCATATTCCTTGAACACGTCTGCCGCCTTGGCTGCCATCTCCCGATAGGCCTTCTTGTTGTCCTTGGGGACAGGCACCACGTAGCCGTCGGCATAACCCGAAGAGCCTCGGCCGGCTTCGTCGACGATCGACTCGAAGCCGCCAAAGATCATGCGCTTGCCGTCGAACGGCATGTCCGAGAACATTTCCTTCATGCGCGGGTCGTCCATCATTTTCTTGTTGGCGGCCTCGTAAGTCGCCTTGTCGGGATACTCGATCCAGGAGAAGACGACGGTCTCGTCATCCTTGGCCTGAACTGCACCCTGGAAATCGGTCACCTTGCCCTTGGGCACATCGTCGCCCCAGCCTTCCACCATCCGCTTTACGCCGAACTGCTTGAAGAGCTGCACGGCCTCCGACGCCTGCTTGAGGTACTTTTCCTTGTTGGCGGTCGGCACGGGTGTCACGAATCCTTGGACGTAGTTCATCGATGGTCTCCTCAATTGGCATTACATGGACGACGACAGAGCATGTGGTCTAGCGGACAGATGGGTATGCCGGAGAATTCCCAATTCTTGTTAGTGACCGAAATACCCGCCGGAGTGACCGATCGCTTCCTCAGCTCCGCTCTAGGCGAGTCCGATGATCTTGAGGCCATCGAGCACGCCACGGTTCTCTTGAGCGTCGTACGGCTCGGCAGGCTCGCGAATCTCCGTTACGGGCGATTCTGGCTCGACCTGACGAAGCTCGTCCGTGGGGTTATCGGCGATCAGGTCATCCGACGATCGTTCCGCCAGATTTGTGTTCATGGCCGGCCATCCTTGTTTGGAAGCCTCCTTGGTACGCCTTTTGTGTCTAACTTGTCAATAGCATTTTAGGTGGTTAGACTGGCGAACATGCGGTTTGAGCTCGTTGCCGGAAAGCTTTGCCTCGAGTTCGCCGACACGTCGCGTGCTGCGGACAAAGTACGAGGAGCTGCACAGCATCGAGGACGTGCTTCAGTGGGCGAAGAAAGCGGGCGTACTTTCGTCGGCCGACAGCGGCCGCCTGGCGAAGCATTACGAGGGCAATCGACGGCAGGCCGCCGCGGACCTTGCCAAGGCCATTGGAGTCCGCGATCTCCTGCGTTCGATCTTCACCGGCATCGCGAATGGACGTCCGTTGCGGGACCGGGACCTTTCCGAACTGAATTCCGCACTCGCGCAGACCCCTGCCCTTCTGCGTGTTCGCGAGCACTCCGGCACGGTCGGGACGCAATGGGGCAGTGCAGCCGAAGGGTTGTCGCAAATTCTTTTTCCTGTCTTGGCAGATGCGGCGAACTTGCTTGCGAGCGATCGCCTGGGGCGCGTTCGTGAGTGTGCCTCCGCCGAATGCACCAAGCTTTTCGTCGATGAAAGCCGTAACGGCAGTCGTCGTTGGTGTGACATGAACGCGTGCGGAAATCGCATGAAAGCGCGCCGTCACTATGCGAGAACCCGAAAGGGCTGAAATCGAGTGAAGCGCGCGGAACACTCGGCGTTGACGCCCGTGGCCTTCATCCTGGTGGCGGCTTTCAGCGTGCAGGGCGGCGCCGCGATCGCGAAAGGCATCTTTCCGCTCATCGGCGTGGCAGGGACTGCGGCAATTCGAATTGTCCTGTCCGCGATCATTCTGCTCGTGGTGTTTCGCCCTGCTGTCCATCGATTCACGGCGGCACAGTGGCGCGCAGTCATTCCTTACGGCATCACGATCGGCGTCATGAACCTGTTGTTCTACCAGGCTCTCGTCCGCATCCCGCTCGGCCTGGCGGTGGCGCTCGAGTTCGTGGGTCCTCTGGCTGTCGCCATTGTCGGATCGCGGCGCGCTCTCGACATGGTTTGGGTTGGGCTTGCGATGGCCGGGATCGCACTCATCGCGCCGTTCCAGGCTGATGGCGCAGTCGATCCGATCGGTGTCATCTATGCCTTGCTGACGGGTGCGTGCTGGGCTGCATACATCGTTCTCGGCGGCCGTGTATCGCAGCGACTGGATGCCGGGGTCGCGGTCGCAATAGGCATGGCGATTGCGGCACTGGTGGTAACGCCCTTTGCGCTGGTGGACGGCGGAATTGAAAAGTTCGCGCCTGGTCTCTTCGTCCCATGCGTCGCGTTGGCGGTGCTTTCGAGCGCGCTGCCATTCACGCTGGAGATGAAGGCTCTCCGCCTGTTGCCAGGTCGGACATTCAGTGTCCTCATGAGCCTGGAGCCAGTGATCGCCGCGCTTTGCGGGCTCGTTCTGCTCGGCGAACATCTGACTCGCGCGCAATGGATCGCTGTTGCCTTGGTCGTTATCGCGAGCGCAGGTGCGACGGCATCGGTCAGGCGTCGCGCTGATTCTTCAGCCGGTACGTGGTCCAGCTAGTGTAGGCAACGCCTTACCGCCGAACCGCTGTCTCTCCGCTTCTCGCTACGCCGCGCGCCTACAAGATGGCTTGGTAACCCGATCGCAGGAGGCCGCGATATGAAGAAATTTCTCGTTCTGTATCTTGCCCCCGTCTCGGTTGTGGACGACTGGATGAAGAAGGACCCCAAGGAGCGGCAGGCGGCCGAAGAAAAGATGCAAAAGGAATGGCAGCAGTGGAGCAGCGATCACGCGAAGATGTTCGATGACACGGACGCCGGTGTCGGCAAGACAAAGGTTGTGAAGCAGGAAGGCATCTCCGATTCCCGCAATGATGTCATGTTGTATGCGACGGTCGAGGCGGATTCACACGATGCGGCCGCCAAGACGTTCAAGGACCATCCGCACCTGCAGATCCCCAAGGCCACCATTGAGATCATGGAGGTCCGGTCACACGGATAGTGCAATGAACAAGAACACACTCTGCCTGTGGTACGAGAAGGACGCCGAGAAAGCCGCACGCTTCTACGCTCAAACCTTCCCGGACAGCAGCGTCGGCACGATACAAACCGCGCCGAGCGACTTCCCAAGCGGCAAGGCGGGCGACGTGCTGACCGTAGAATTCACGGTCTGCGGCGTCCCCTGCATCGGCCTCAACGGCGGGCCTGCATTCAAGCAAAGCGAGGCGTTCTCCTTCCAGATCGCGACCGACGATCAGACGGAGACTGACAAATACTGGAATGCCATTGTCGGCAACGGCGGCAAAGAGAGCGAGTGCGGCTGGTGCAAGGACAAATGGGGCTTGTCGTGGCAGATCACGCCTCGCGTCCTGACCGAAGCGATGGCCCGTGGCGGCGACGTCGCCAAGCGCGCGTTCGATGCGATGATGACGATGAAGAAGATCGACGTCGCCAGGATCGAAGCGGCCGTGAAGGGCAAGGCGGGCAATCCCGCTATTTGACGGCGAAGTCCGCCTCGCCCAACTCCTCATTGAAGCGTGTCATCTCCTCAATTTTCTTTGGATCACCCGCATCATGAATTGCATGGGATTTCTCCTTAGGTCGCAAACACGGCGACCGTAATTGCCATCAGCCAGGCAATTCCCGGGTCCCTCATCGCCGCTTTGCTTGCGATCGCTTCAATTGAATCAGACTTACGTTTGAACGGCAGATCTACGGACACCAACCCGAATTGGGCTGCGTGCTGCTGGACGAGGCGACGTGGCAATGCCGCGATCAAATCGGAGCTCGAAAGGTGTGCAAGTGCCGTCATGAACGACGGTACGGTGAGAACAACACGGCGCACAAGGCCGCGCTTTGCCAGCATTTGATCGACAAATCCAACCCGATCGCCATCAAGTGAAACCAACAGGTGTCGCGATCTGCAGAAAGCGGCCTCATTCGGTGCGCGGGCAAACGCGTGACCCTTCCGCATGGCAACCACAAAATCCTCTTCGTAGAGTCTGCGAGACTTGAAACGTGGGGGTATCGAATTCAGCGGCAATATCGCTACGTCGAGCTCGCGTTTCTCAAGCATCTCCAGGCTTCCTTGCCAAGGCTTCTTGATCGAGCCGCCGCGCTGCGCAGGCATGAGATGAATCAGACCGATGCTAACGTGGGGCGCTTTGATCTCGATGCGTCGCAATAGCGGAATCATTCCCGAGGTCAATACGGCGTCAGGCGCGCCGATCAAGAAGCGGCGATCGCTCGTAGCCGGATCGAACGGCGCGGCCGAGGCCATCACGCTTTCAACTTGCGCCAGAATCTCGGCTACAGGTTGGCTGAGTTCCAATGCCCGGGCGGTGGGCACGACACCTTTAGGCGTCCTCAAGAACAACGGGTCATTCAATAGACCGCGCAGCCGGCCGAGCGCGTGACTGACGGCCGATGGCGTCAGGTTCAACCGAGTAGCCGCACGCCCCACGTGACCCTCTGCCAACACGACGCGGAAGAGCACGAGCAGATTCAGATCGATCTTTGATAGATGAATATTATTCAGCATATCTATGAAATCATATCACTTGATTCATATCGTCTGAAGCGGCAACTATTGGCCACTACACATTGCTCAATCAGGAACCTCAAAATGACACTGTGGGTTGCGTTGCCCTTGTCCCTTCTGCTTTCGGCCAACGTGGCCGCTGCGGACGATGCGGTTGCCGGTCTCGTCAAACGCGCTGAAGAAAAAAATGCGGCCTTCATGCGTGGCGACATGGAGCGCTGGTCCAAGCTCGTCCGCATTGCGTCTGACTTCACGCTGATGCAACCGTTCGGTGGCCCTGCGAGCCGTGGGTTCGATGCCAGCCCCAAGCGGTTGGCCGAGCTTTCGCAGTACTTCAAGAACGGCGAAGCCAGACTGGAAGTTTCGCAAACCTATGCGTCGGATGAGCTCGTCGTTCTCGTCATGATCGAGCGCCAGCGGAGCGAGGTGGGCGGCTTGCCTGCCCAGGACTGGTCGCTACGCGTAACCGAGGTCTATCGCAAGGACGGCTCGGAATGGCAGCTTGTGCACCGTCATGCAGACCCGCTTGTCCAGCGCATTACTTTGCAGCAAGCAGCGGTGCTCGCCCGCGGCTGGCAAAAGGAGGAATGATCACCGCACCTTCAATTTGCAATCGATTGCTTGCTCGCGATCCAGGGTAACAGTCGATCGAACTCTTTCTTGACCACCGCGTAGCACTCACAGGCGTGGGCCTCCAGGGCCGGCCGGTCAAGCACCTTGATGTGGCCGCGGTTGTAACTGATCAATCCATGCTTTTGCAGTTTTCCCGCCGACTCCGTGACGCCCTCGCGTCGTACGCCCAGCATGTTGGCGATCAATTCCTGCGTCATGGTCAATTCGTTCGAGGGTAGGCGGTCGAGACTCATCAGCAGCCAGCGACAGAGTTGTTGCTCCACGGAATGATGGCGATTGCATACGGCCGTCTGTGACATCTGTGTAATCAGCGCCTGGGTATAGCGCAGTAGCAGGCGTTGCAGCGGTCCAGCACGCAGAAACTCTTCCTTCAGACTGGTTCCAGCCACGCGATAGGCGCTGCCGGCGCTTTGCACAATGCCGCGGCTCGGCGTCGTTTCGCCGCCCATGAACAGCGAGATTCCGACAATCCCCTCGTTGCCGACGATGGCAATCTCGGCCGACGCCCCATCCTCCATCACATACAGCAGCGAGATGATGCAAGTTGTCGGGAAATAGACGTGCTGCAGCTTGCTGCCGGACTCGTACAGCACCTTGCCGAGCGGCATCGGCCAAAGCTCCATCTTCGGAAGAAGGCGTGCCAATTCGTGCGCAGGCAGCGCTGCGAGAAGATGATTCTCCCTTGGCGATTCGGGATTCTGCATGGTGCAACTTCCGAGTCACACTGTCCGCGCCAAGCTCTGCGGCGACACAAACCTTGTAGCTTTACCAGGCCAAAATAGTAGCGCCGCCACCGCTTGTGCGCAACGGCCCAGACAATTGTTCGGAGTAGCCAGCCGGCCTTTCAAGTAGGCAGTTATCTATTTCCCATGCCGGCGGATTCTTGCGCCTTACCTGACTCTGCATGCGCCCGGCGGCTCGCCTTATCGCGATACATGGAGGCGTCTGCGTGGTTGAGCAGCGTTTCATAGCGCTCGCCGTCGGCGGGATAGGCGGCCAGTCCGATGGACGCAGTGATGCAAACTTCCATGCCATCGATCGCATAGCGCTGGCCAATCCGCTCGCGAATGTGTTCAGCAATTCTTACGGCAAACTGCGCGTCTTGCAGGTTCGTCAACAACACCACAAATTCGTCGCCACCGTACCGGCAGGCAATGTCGTCAGCCCGGACGCAAGTTGCAATGCGAGCGGCGACCCCCGACAGCAGTCGGTCGGCCAACGCGTGCCCAAATTGGTCATTCACGATCTTGAAGCCATCGAGATCGATGAACAGTAACGCCAACTGGCAATGCCGCTCAGCGGCGATCTGGATTGCCAGTTGCAGGCGCTTGATAAGCAGCTGCCGATTCGGCAGTCCGGTCAGCCTGTCGTGATGGGCCACGCGTTGCGCAGCAACCGCCAGTCGCGCGGCGCCATCGAGAGCGTGCATCAGCTTCTCATTTCTGATCCGCAGGCTCACGTTCTCGTGCAAGGCTTGGGACAGGCGCTTTTCGGCAATAGACATGGCGAGCAAGACATCGCCAAGCCAGCCCAGGACGCTGAGCGCGTTCGCGAGCTCCGCTGGCTGAGGTCGCGACCGCCCGTTGATCGGCTGGAGTTGAAACTCATCTGCACGCTCACGGGTTTCGACGAAGCCGAAACCGTGGGCATCCTTCTGATCCAGGCTCAGCACGCTCGAACATCCTTCTCGCGCGGGATGAGACGATGCAAGTATGTATTGAGGTCACACCGCGGTGGTCTGTGCGGTAGCGAACATTGGACTTGCCAGATCTTTCGATTTCTCTCTAAGGCGAAGGGACACCCTTCATGGCTGCTACCAGCTCTTTCGATCCTGACCCCCAGCGCGAGACGGACTTCATGGCCTGGGTGAAAGGGACGTCGACGAGATGCACGCGTTCCCGGGCGAGAATGTAAACGGCGCCGGCGAACGGCGTCGGCACCGACGGCACGAATACGGTGAAGCGTCCATCGTCGAGCTCCTCGACGATGAAGGCCGGAACGAGGGCATCCTCGATTTCAGCGAGCACGGGCTTCCACTCGTTTTCGTCGCCTTTCCCTGCCATCCGCTGCGTCATGCCGCGAATCACTGCGTAGCCGGGCAGTTTTTCAAAGAGCGAAATCTCCAGGCGCTCCCGGACGGCTCGCCCCGCCCTGGTACGCACGGCGGCGCCGACGACAAAGGAGATGACCAGCACCGCCAACAGCGCCAGCAGATTTTCCGCCGGCATCCATTCCGGAAACATTTTGGCAATCGGCCGCACGAGACCCGCCACCGACTGCATCGCCTTGAGCAGCAGCAGGATGGCCAGATAGATTGGCAACACGACGAGCAAGCCACCAATCAGCGCGTTGATAACGAAATTGCGTGCATGTTTCATTGACCGGGCCTCCGCAATAAGACGTCGATACTTACGCAGCTTACAACGGAGTCAGGTCCGTTCGACCGATCACCTGATGCGGCAGGCTCGCGCCCGCGCTATGATGAACTGACCTACCCACAGGCGGTACCGCGACATGATGCAACGCGGGACTGTCGCACCCCGGTGATACCCGACGCGTGGCAGCGGCGCTTGAAGTGGACCGTCTACTCGTTGCTCCTGATCAATTTCGTCATCTACGTCTACCAGGACGTGGAGTCTGCTGCTCACACGCTTGGAGCGAATCCCTCGCTGCTCCAGTGGGCTCGCGCCTTCCTCACCACCATCGACCTGATCGCCTGGTTCGTGCTGATCGCGTTCTTCGAGCTGGAAACCGGCGCGCTGGCCGGCCGCCTCAAGTCGGAGGGCAAGCAGCGTGCCATCCAGGCGGTGCGCCTCCTCTGCTATGTGGCGATCCTGCATACGACCTTCGCCGACGTGACCATCCTGCGCGATTTCCAGACGTCACGGCGACTGCCGGCGGCCGTGGACCTCTGCGCATACACGGACGGCACCTGGTCGTTCCTCGAGAACCGCGGCTACACGACTGTGGAGCCGGAGAATTGCGCGACAATCGGCAGCGGCCCCGAGTTCTTCGCGATCGATCCCGAGCCCGTCATCATCGACCGGGCAGGACTCCACGAGGCAATTGTCCTCGCGTGGACCGACCTGGCCGAAAACCTGTCTTGGCTCCTGATCGTGCTCGCAATCGAAATCAAAGTCCGGATGCAGGCACGCGGAATCACGGGCGGCAAGGCGTTAGCGCTCGTCAACCGCCTGAAGTTCGCGCTCTATGTCCTGATCGTCTGCATCGCCTGCTACTGGGCGTCGAAGGGACAGATCTTGTATTTCTGGGACGAACTGCTATGGGTCGGGGGGTTTCTCGCGATTGAAGGCAATCTACGCGTGCAGCGCCTGCGTCGGACTTCTATCAGCCGCTCGGCGGCTTGCCAGTAAAAACCGCTAATTGAGCGTCAAAGGCGCGCTTGAAAGCCGGCCGCGCTTCGCCGCGGGCGATATAGGCGGAAAGATTCGGATCTCCCTCCAATATGCCCGAGCCCTTCAACCTCTGCAGCACCGTCACCATCAGTAGGTCGCCCGCGCTGAACTCTCCGTCGAGCCAATCGGCATCGCCCAGGCGAGCGGAAAGTTCGCCGAGCCGGTCGCGAACGCGATCCTCGACTAGCGGCAGGCGCTGCTCGAACCAGGGCTCGTCGCGCTCCAGAAGCTTGGCAATTGCGAGATCGACGATCGGCGGCTCCACCGTGTTGAGCGCAGCAAACATCCATGTGATCGCACGCGCCCGGGCATTCACATCGTCTGGCAGCAGGCCCGCATGGCTCTCCGCAATATGGAACACGATTGCTCCCGACTCGAACAGTGCGAGATCGCCCTCTTCGTAAGTAGGGATCTGACCGAAAGGATGGAGCGCACGATGCGCGCGTTTCTTCATCTCGGCGAACGAAACAAGTCGAACGTCGTAAGGCTGGTCTACTTCTTCAAGCGCCCAGCGAACGCGCATGTCACGCGCCAGTCCCCTGCCACGATCAGGAGACCGTTCAAAAGCCGTGATGGTGGGGGTCACTGAAATGCTCCTGAATGCCCCACGATGCAGGACTCATCAACTCCAGCTCAAGTCGTGATTCTTGAATGGCGTCGACCGAATCCGCTTGCCGGTCGCGTAGTAGATAGCGTTGGCGACCGCCGGCGGCACCGGAGGGCCGGCAGGTTCGCCGACGCCGCCCCACTTGCTGCCGCCCGAGAGCGCGAAGTGCACCTCGACCTGGGGCATCTGCGGCATCCGGAGCAGCGTGTACCTGTCGAAGTTGGTGTTGACGAAGCGACCTTCGCGCAGCTCGAGACCGCCCATCCAGGCATGTGACAGCTCCCAGCAGACCCCGCCTTCGAGCTGCTCGGCCGCGTTATGCGGATTGATGACGTGACCGCTGTCGATGACGATCACCACCTTCTCGACCGCGAGCTCCCCGGCCTGGGTCACGCGCACAGTGGCGCAGGCAGCGCAGATCGAGCCATGGTCCTCGACGATGGCGACGCCCATGCCCTGCCCCTTTGGCAGGTCGGTGCGGAAGCCCGACTTCTCCTTGAGCGTGCGCAGGACGAGCTGCCAGTCGTCGAGGCCCTGCGTCATCCGGAGCCGCCACTCGAGCGGATCGATGCCGCCGGCGACGGCCACTTCGTCCACGAAGCACTCGGTCATGAACCCATGCTGGTTTGTTCCGGGCGCGCGGTGGGTCGCGACGGGGATGTGGGACCGGGCATTCACGCGCTCGTGCCGGCGGTTCGGCACCTGATAGGGCATGTTGCTGATCGCATAGTCGGCGGTCGCGGGGCCGACGCGTTCGACGCCTTCGGGCACGAACCACAGGGAGCGCGTCTTCCACGCGAACGGCAGGCCGTCGGCCCGGAGGGCCGCGGTCAGGCGGGTCACGTTCGGCGGGCGCTGCTTGTCCTGGGCGATGTCTTCCTCGCGGGTCCAGATCACTTTCACGGGCCGCTTGAGCTGCTTCGAAAGCTCGGTGGCCTGGCGCGTGACGGCGGTGGCGCCGCCGCCGTTGCCGCCGAAGGCGCCGCCGAGAAATACCGTGTGGACGTAGACGTCCTTCGGATCTCGCCCGGCCTGGTCGGCGGCGAGCTTGAGCGCCACGGATTGGTCCTGGGTGGGCGACCACACGTCGACGCGCTCGGGCGTGACGCTGACCGTCGCGTTGATCGGCTCCATGCGCGCGTGCGTTTCCCAGGGACGGTGATACTCGGCGGTCACCTCGCGCGACTCGCCTAACTGAGCGTCACCTTCGCTCTTCTCCGTGACGAGCTCGCCCGGCTGCTCGAGGCGCTGGCGCGCCATCGGCGAGCTGGGAAGCGGTGCTGGCGTGTGCGTACGGGCCGTAGTCCCATTCGATGGTGATCTCTTCGAGCGCGTTCTTCGCGCGCCACCAGCTATCGGCGACGACGGCAACAGCGTCCTGCAAGTCGGAGTTGCCGGTCTGGCCAGGCACGGCCTTGAGCGCGACGACGGCGAGTATGCCGGGGCGGCTCCTGATGGCGCTGTCGTCGTAGTTCTTTAGCGTGCCCCATGGTACGGGGCAGGCTTTGACGGTGGCGTAGACCATGTTCGGCACTTGCGCGTCGATGGCGTACACCGCACTGCCGTTCGACTTGACGTCGACGTCGAGACGCTTGAGCGGCTTGCCGAGCAGCCACCACTCGCCGGGCTTCTTGATGGCGGGCTCTTCGGGGAGCGTGACGGCCGCGGCGGCGGTCGCGAATTCGGCGTAAGTGCCGGTGCGCGTGCCGGACTTGAGCGTGCCGAGCCTGGCTTCGACGCTGCTCCGTTCGACGCCCCAGGCACGAGCGGCGGCTTCCTTAAGTCTCTCGCGCGCGGAGGCGCCAGCTTGCATGATGTGGGGGTGCTGCTGGCTCACGACGGCGGAGCCGGACGTGTTCATGGACTCATATTCGTTGCCATTGCGCAGGTGCCGGTTCGGGTCGGCGAACACTGCGCGCACGCGGGTCCAGTCGATGTCGAGCTCTTCGGCGATCATCATCGAGACGGCCGTGAGGGCGCCCTGCCCCATCTCGGTGTGGGGGACGCGGATGGTGACGTTGCCGTCGGCGTCGATGGCGAGCCAGGCATTGATCTCGGCGCCTTGCGGGCAGCGTGGTCCAGGGCTTCGCTTGGACGGTGGCGGCGAGCACTTCGGGGATGCAGAAGCCGATGAGCAGGCCGCCGCCGGCGGCGGTGGACACTTTCAGGAAGTGGCGGCGAGTGACGGGGACGGCGCTCATGCCGGCGCGTCCTTCTTAGCCATCAGGGCAGCGGCGTGTGGATGGCCTTGCGGATCCGAAGATACGTGCCGCAGCGGCAGATATTGCCGGCCATGGCGGCGTCGATGTCGGCGTCAGTTGGGTTGGGCTTCTCGGCGAGGAGCGCGACGGCGGACATGATCTGGCCGGACTGGCAATAGCCGCACTGGGGGACGCCGATTTCGGTCCAGGCGACCTGGACGGGATGTGAGTTGTCCTTGGTGCCGAGCCCTTCGATTGTCGTTATCCGCTTGCCGACGGCGGCGGAGACGGGGGTGATGCAAGCGCGGACGGGGCGGCCGTCGAGGTGGACGGTGCAGGCGCCGCATTGGGCGATGCCGCAACCGTATTTGGTGCCGGTGAGGGAAAGATTCTCGCGGAGAGCCCAAAGCAAAGGAATGCTCGGCTCCGTGTTCAGCTCGTAATTCTGGCCGTTTACTGTTAGCGATAAATGCATGTTGGTAACCAGGGGCGGAATCGAATCACCGACACGCGGACCTTCAATTGCCGGTTTGTTGCTTAGTTGTTGCAGAATTAACTATTGGCGCGTCCTTAGGCCGCGCAACGAGCCGGGCGCGCTGCTGCGCCATGTCGCGCTCGATGTCGGCAAAGACCGCCTTGAATTCGGGTTCGTTGCGGATCGTTGCGAACGCGGGGTCGTGATCGCGATAGTAGCGCCACCCTTCGCGCCATCCTCTCCGCTCCGCCTGACGCAATTGCGCAAGGGCTTCCGCGGGACGGCCGCGCAGGGCGGCGATCCGCGCATCGGCGATGCCGTAGTTGCCGTAGCTCTGATCGACAAAACCGCTTCCTTTTAAGACGCCGTCACCCAGCGACCGGCGGAATTCGCTGGCACGACTGAGGAGCAGCTCCGCCCGCGCGCGCTCGCCCGTCTGCTGCAGGACCAGCGCCAGGTCGACGGCCGCAATGAAGCTCGCGAATGTCGAGCCGCGGCACGCCTGGCGCAACCAGCTCTGGATAAGCGACGGCGTAGCGTGCACGGGCGCGAACCGGCCGGCCCGCGCGAAGGTCGACATCGCGCAGCACGCGCAGCGCGACGGTGTCGGTGGGCTGGATCGCGAGCGCTCTTTCGGCCGCCTGTGCCGATTGTTCCAGCGCACCGCGATAGAGGTGAATCAGGGCCGCTGTCCGGGCCGTGACGACGGTGTCCGCGCCAAGACTGCGCGCGACATCGTTCCAACGCTTGGCATCAGAGTCCATGCCCAGCTCTGCGTGGGCCATCGCCAACCAATTGGCATAGGCAGGACCGCCCGGGTCGTGCTGTCGGGCCTGCTCCCACCACGGGATGGCCAGCATCCCAGCGATTGAGGCCCAGCGACAGGATGGATCCACGGACGGAGTACGAAATCGCCACCGAGGGATCGATCTCTACTGCCCTGTCCAGACGTTGCAGCGCCTCGTCGAAGCGTCCGAGGCTTCCGAGCCCCGATGCGACCATGGACTGGGCACGACTCGAGAGCGGATCGAGTTCCGCCGCGAGTTCCAATTGCCGCAGTGACTCGGGGAAACGCCCCAGCCGCGCCAGGAGAAACCCGTACCAAAGGTGCGTCGTCGCGTAGTTCGGATCGAGCTCGATCGCTTTGTGAAAGCCGGCTTCCGCTCGCGTGAACTCCCTCCGGGCGTTCGCGAGTGCCGCAGCGGTCGCGTGCGCGCCCCCCAGATTTTCGTCCAGAGCCAGCGCCTTGGCGGCCGCCTTGTCCGCCCTTGACATCACGTCTTTGCGTGGTACAGCGCTGAAGTACATCTGCACCTGTAAGGTCTCGGCCAACCCCATGTAGGCGAGCGCGAAATCGGGATCGCGGTCGATGGCCTTTTGAAAGAAAACTTCGGCTTCGGCCAGGGCGGCGGAGTTGCGCTGTTCGAAACGACGCCGCCCGAGTTGGTAATCCTTCCAGGCATCGAGGTTGCGCGTGGGAATGGCTGCCAGTCGTTCGTGCTCCAGCGGAGTCAGGGTCGTGCGGAGCGCATGTGCAATCGACGTGGCGATCTCGCTCTGGATCGCGAAAATGTTGTCGGCAGTCAGCTTGCGGTCATAGGACTCAGCCCAGAGATGCGCGTCCGTGCGGGCATCGATGAGCTGGACATTAATGCGTACCCGGTCGCCCGCGCGCTGCACGCCTCCTTCGAGGATTCTCGTGACGCCGAGTTGTTCCGCGATTTTCCGCAATCCGACTCGGGTGTCACGGAACTGCTCGACCGATGTCCGGGACGTAACCTTGAGCGCACTCATCTTCGATAGCTGCATCAGGATATCATCGTGGATGCCGTCGACGAAGTACGCATCGTCCTCGAGCCGGCTGCGGTTCTCGAAAGGAAGCACCGCGATTGACGGACGTGTCTCAGTCGCGGCAGGCGGCGCTGCCGGCAACGCCGTTGCGAGTGCCGACTTCGCCGCAGGCGCGTCGCTCGCTCCTTGGAAGTACCAGAAGAGCTCCACCGCCCAGTACCAGCAGCAGCACAATGAGAGGAAGTCGCGAACCGGCGCACCAGCGGCGTACCGCTTGGCTGTAGAGAACCGGGACTTCGGGCGCTTCGCTCAATGGCCCCCGTTGCCGCTGCCTTCGCCGTGGGTACAGGGCCGGGATCCAACCCCAGCAACTGGCGCACCCGATGGGCAAACGCTGGGGACGTCTCACCGTCAGGCAGCCGAGTCCACTGCACATGCAGGAACTCTTCCGGTACCCGTGCGTCGGCGTCGCGGGTCTCATCAATGACCACCGGCACCAGGAAGGCCGCGTCGTCCGCAATGTCCAAGAGCCGCCGCGTGGCGAGTTTCCACTCGCGCCGGAAATAGCCCTCAGTCCGCACTTTGGTGTGCGCTGAAATCACCGGCAGAAACAATGCGCAATCGTGGATCTGCTTCTTGATTTGCAAATCCCAGGCGTCTCCGCCGCGCAGTTCGCTCCGGTCGAACCACACCTCAACGCCCGCAGCACGCAGCGCCTCGCAGATGCGCGCCGCTGCCTCTGCATCCTGGGAGGCGTAGGAAAGGAAGACGGCACCGGTGGGGAGAGGCTGTTCCGACATGGATTAGCGTTTCTCTATGCTTCTCGACCGGCAGGTTCATTGCGCAGAATGCCTTGTAGCGGGGGTCATCGGCCAGACTCTATAAAGCGGCTGCTACAATTTCACAAGGGTTGAATCTTTTTGCTCGTAGGCTCGTTCGAGCCATTCGAGTGCAAGATCGTAGATCGCCGCGATACGCGTAGGTCTTGGGCCACATAAGTACGCACGGCGTGTCGCCCCATCGCGCGATCAGCGCTTTTAGCGCTTCATCAGCCTCGGCCTGACGCCCGGCTGCTTGCAAGAAAATCGGCAAGGAATCAGCAGTCGAGTCGTCTGTCGGTTGCCTGCTGCAACTATCGCAAGCGCCGCCTCCGGCTTGCCCTGCGCCAGCAGTGTCTTGCCGAGGTACGAGCGAGTCCACTCGAAGTCCGGCTGCGATGCTCGAGCAACTTTCGATACAGTCGCTTCGGATTCCTGCGAATCGACCGGCGAGGTAATAGGTATTTCCGAGATTCCAGATTACATACGGATGTTGAAGTGGATCTCGCACCAGTGCCGCGCGAAGTTGCCGCTCCGCGTCGTCCCAACGGCCGAGCGTAGCGGAGAGTCTTCCAGCGACATCCAGCACCTTCGGATTCGTTGGATCAATGGCAAGCGCCCGCTGCATTTCGGCTTCCGCGGCCGCCCAGTCCCAATCGAATGCCTGATAGACGTACGCAAGCTGGGCGTGCGCCTCCGCAAGATCCGGACTCAGTTTGCAATGCGTGCTTGGCCAACTCCGCGCGCGTTCATAGCCTTTCATCGCGGGCATGACCAGCCGTTGTCGCCTTGCATCGAATACGTCATTCGCCAGCGCGAACCATGCCCGGCCATAGTTCTGGGTCGAGTTTGACCGCTTGTTCCGCGTAGCGCCTGGCGGCGTCCAGCGACGACCTGGTGGTCTGAGTCACGTGCAGCTCACGGCCCGCAGGTACAACTGGTAGGCCTCGAGGTTCTGGGTGCCACCCTCGCGCCGACTCAGGGTTCCGCCCATCAACTTGATCTGCAACGCCTGCACGATCGCGTTGGCGATCTCGTCCTGCACCGCGAAGATGTCATCCAGCGGTCGGTCATAGCTTTCCGACCACAGGTGCGTGCTGTCGGCAGTGCGGATCAGCTGCGCCGTGATGCGCAGCTTGTTGCCGGACGTGCGCACGCTGCCTTCCAGCACGTGGGCGACGTTCAGCTTTTTCGCGATCTCCGCGATCTCGATGTTCTGGCCCTTGAACGCGAACGACGACGTGCGCGCGATCACCTTCAGGTCGGGAACCTGCGCCAGAGGTTCAGCAGTTCCTCCGCGATGCCGTCGGACATGTACTCCTGATTCTTTTCGGCCGACATGTCCACGAACGGCAGCACGGCGATCGACTTGTCGTTGGGCGCTAGCAGCCGCTTACGGATGGCGCCGTAGCGGGTTCCGGCTTCGCGGCCGGCGCGTCGCTCGCGCCTTGGTAGTACCAGAAAGCCCCACCGCCCAGAACCAGCAGCAGCGCAATGAGGGCGAGTCCGACACCGCTGCATGCGCGGCGTGCCTGCGTGGCCGTACAGGACCGGGACTTCTGGCGCTTGGCTCGATTGCTCCCGTTGCCGCTGACTTCGCTGTGGGCACAGGGGCGCGATCCAAGCCCAGCAACTGGCGCACCCGCTGGGCAAACGCCGGCGGCGTTTCACCGCCCGGCAGCCAGGTCCACTGCGCGTCGCAGGAACTCCTCGGGTACCCGCGCATCGGCTTCGCGTGTCTCGTCAATCACCACCGGCACCAGGAAAGCCGCGTCGTCCGCCATGTTCAGCAGCCGCCGCGTGGCGAGTTTCCACTCGCGCCGGAAGTAACCCTCGGTCCGCGCGTTGGTGTGCGCTGAAATCAGCGGCATAAACAATGCGCAATCGTGGATCTGCTTCTTGATCTGCGAATCCCAGGCGTCTCCCCCGCGCAGTTCGCTCCGGTCGAACCACACCTCAACGCCCGCAGCTCGCAGCGCCTCGCAGATGCGCGCCGCTGCCTCTGCATCCTCGGAGGCGTAGGAAAGGAAGACGGCACCGGTGGGGAGGGCTGTACTGACATGGATTAGCGTTTGCTAATGTTTCTCGAATGGAGGGCCTAGCACACCAGCGCTGCGATTATAGGTGGCTCAATTTCTAGACTACTTATGTCGAGCTGCCGCTTCAGATTGAGGCAGCTTACGCTCGTGAAGGTCTCAATGCAGAGCAGGCTCAAGCGATGGTGCGCGACTGTGCATCATCAACTCTATCAATCGGTTAGCCGGGGTGACCCCGGAAGAATTTCGTGGGCTCTAATGGGCCCGTCTCTCAGGAACTGGTCGTTCGGAGCGAGGACATGTCGATCACGAAACGATAACGGACGTCGGAACGCACCATCCGCTTGAACGCGTCGTTGATCTCGTCCATCCGGATCATCTCGCATTCGGGCAGGACGTTCTTGCGCGCACAGAAGTCCAGCAGCTCCTGAGTCTCGGCAATGCCGCCGATCGGCGATCCTGCTACGCGTCGACGCCCCAGAAGCAGAGGAAACGTGATCAATTCGTCGAGCGGCCCGACCTGTCCGACGACGACCAAAGTGCCGTCGATATCGAGCAGCGGCAGGTAGGGATTGAGGTCGTGCTTGACCGGCACGGTGTCGATGATGAGATCGAAGCTCGACTGGGCCTTGGTCATCGCCTCCGAGTCGGTCGATACCAAGAGCGCATCGGCACCGAGCGACCGCGCGTCGGCCTCCTTGTCTGCGCTACGACTGAGGACCGTCACCGCGGCGCCCATACCCGACGCGAGCTTGACCGCCATGTGGCCCAGGCCGCCAAGACCAATGACCCCCACCCTGCTCCCCGGCCCGACGTTCCAGGTCCGCAGCGGTGAATAGGTCGTTATCCCGGCGCACAGCAAAGGTGCGGCACGGGAGAGTTCGAGCGTAGCCGGCACGCGCAGGACGAACTCCTCGCGGACAACGAGGTGTCTGGAATAGCCGCCGTGGGTCATCTCGCCCGTCACTCGATCCGGCGAGCTGTATGTCATCGTCATGCCCTGCCGACACAGTTGCTCCTCGCCCTTCCGGCACTGGTCGCAGACCTGGCAACTGTCGACCATGCAGCCGACCGCGACGGCATCACCGACCTTGAAACGCTTGACCTCCCCACCGACCTCAATCACGCGACCCACGATTTCGTGTCCCGGGACAATCGGGTATGTGGTCCATCCCCAGTCGTTGTGGGACATGTGCAGGTCGCTATGGCAGACACCGCAATAGAGAATCTCCATCGCGATGTCATTCGGTCGCAGCTCACGCCGCTCGAAGGAAAAAGGTGCAAGCGGAGAATTGGTGGATTGAGCGGCGTAGCCAATGGTTTTCATGTGTGAACTTCCTGTCGCTGGCGGCTAACCCCCGATGGCGTTAGCGGCCCCATCTCATGAAGATGTCAGAACGGCCTGCGGCTGGTGCGTCGCGTGCTCCTTGGCCCAAACCAGTGCATAGTCGGCGATCTCCTCCCACCTCTGCTCGGCAGGCATGAGATGCGAGCGTCCCGGAAATTCCCTGACCTCCGTAATCGTGTTCGACTTGTAGTGCTTCGCGTTCGAGCGTTGCACGGCGGGCGGCATCAAATGATCTTCGCCCCCCGAAATGAAGAGAAGGGGCGCACGGGCGTCGTTATGGTAGTCAACCGCGATGTCCTGGGGGCCAGGAATGAAGTTCGCCAGCACGCTGTCCCAGAAAATGCCCCCTGATGCCGGGACGTGATAGCGATCGTACGCTGCGCGCGCGTCCGCTTCGTCAAATGTGTTCGTGAACACGTAGCGCCATTGCTCGTACGTGAACGGCACTGCCTTGTGGCGATTCGCGGGATTCTTCAGCACTGGAAACGTCGATTTGAGCTGCGAAAGCGGCGTGATGCGCACTCCTTCGGTAGGTGCGGAGTTGATCGCCACTCCCACCGCCCCATAGCCACGATCGAGCAACAGCTGCACAAACGCGCCACCCGCCGAATGACCCATGAGGATCGGTGGCGCTTCCAGTCGCTCAACAACGACTTCGAGGTGCGCCATGATCGCGGCAACCGTGAGGCGTTCGACGGGCGAAGGATCGCGGTTGAGGGCTTCGACCTCGACCTCGAACCCGGGGTACGCTGGAGCGAGCACGCGGTAGTCTTGGGCTTCATAGCGTGTAATCCAGTGCTCCCAGCTTCGCGGCGTCACCCAGAAGCCATGAACCAGTACAATCGTATCGGGCCCTTTCGATAGCGCGGGCATGGTGCGACTCCTTTTGGGACTGACGCCACCGGCAAGTTCACGCTGACCAACCTGCCGGCGGCGATATCGTCTGCAAAGTCAGTGTGCGGCCGACCTCACACCGTTGGCGGCCTTCTCGATCAGCGCTGCCACTGCTTCTGGCTTGGACACGTAGACGGCGTGACTGCCTTTTTCCTCGACTACCGTCGAGCCCGCGCGCTTCGACATGAAGTGCTGCGCCGGCGGGGGGATCATCTTGTCGTCGGTGGCGACCAGATACCAGCTCGGCTTCGCCTTCCATGCGGGCTCGGTGATCGTGCCGCTGAGCGCCTCGACGCCCCATGGAACCTGCGAATCGGCCATGAACGCGGCCTTGTCCTCCCCAACGTCGGCCGCGAATGATTCCCAGAACTTCGATTTGTCGAGAGCTAGATAGCCGTTTTCCGGCGGCAGTATCGGCGGTACGGATGCACCGGGTGGCGGATCTTTGATTAGGGCAGCCACCGATTCCCCAGCGTCCGGAGCAAAGGCAGCAATATAGGCAAGTCCCGCGACCTTGGGATCATTGCCTGCCTCGGTAATCACGACTCCACCATAGGAATGGCCAACAAGAAGTACAGGCATACTCTGCGTTGCAAGTACGCGTTTCGTGGCTGCCACATCTTCGGCCAGCGATGTGGTCGTGTTCTGCACGATGCTCACGTTGTAGCCGTCTTTCTTCAGGATCCTGTACACACCCTCCCAGCCCGAACCGTCCACAAAGCCTCCGTGAACGAGAACGACTGCGACAGACTTCGCGCCGGTACTTTCAGCCATGGTGATCTCCTTTCTCCAGTAAATGCGCTGACGATTTGATAGGGGGCGGCTAACTGCGAATTTGCAATGACGCTATCTGGTTGTCCACGAGCGCGAAGTGGAACTTGGCGGTCACCGGACTGCCAGGAAATGTCCCGCTAAGCCGAGCTTTGAGAGTCGCATTTCCATTCGATGTGCTGATCTCCAGCGGCGTGACCGTGTGGTTGTACTTTCTCTTTGTCTCAGCCTTCCATGCTTTGATTGCAGGCACACCCTCGTAGTAGTGCCCTTCATCGCGGACCGTTGCACCGGGCGCAAAACATTCCGCCATCGCTTCAACATCGCCCGCATTCTCGGCGCGTACATACGTTTCGATCGGAGGTGGCAATTGGAGGTCCATATCTAATCCTCATCGCTTTCGCTTCTGGATCGATACTCTAACCGCCTCAAACAAGAAATGTGGTCGGACGGTTCCCGCCGATTACGGCCGTTGACCAAAATGTCAGCACTGTCAACGTATTTGCGATTGTTTTCTAAAATTCAGGGCAAGCTGAATCGGATCGTTAGTCGTCATTCTTCAGGCCTGGCCTAGGCGCCGCCACCGTATTTTCGCTTGGTGGCGGCGGGCTGACGTGCAGGACTGATTCCCGCAGAACTTCCGCACGAAGCAAGTGCTCCGCCTGAATCAACTCACCTTCTGCACAGCCGGAGGTTTCCAAGTTCCGTCGATGACTTGCTTCTTCGGAACGTACAGCCGCATTGCCAGCTTGAAGTTCTCTTTGGGACTCGGCAGCCAGTTACTTTCCTTGCCCTTGCCGGGTGACTCGTTCTGAATGTAGATCGTCAGCGAACCGTCTTCGCCGACCTTCATTTTGCTCCGGTCGCCGACCGCGTAGCGATTGATCGGATTGTCGACGAGATATGAGTCCTTGTCATACATCGTGATCGACCAGAACGCATCAACCGGCGGATTCTCGCCCTTCGCGAAATGAAGCTCATACTTGTTCGCGCCGGTGAGCCTGTTTCCGTCGGCATCCACCAGTGTCAGCGGATATAGGGCATCCTCAACCAGGTTGCCGCCCACGCCGAAGTAGGTCCACGCGGCGCGGTAGGTGTATTTCGTCCCGTATCGGCCCAGGTCCCGGGCGACCTGCCAGCCATTGACCATTTCACCCATCTTCGATTCTTCTGCCACGGATTGCCTGCTGAGCGGCGGCGACGCCTTCGTCGATGGCCTTGCGCGTATCCGCGTCGAATCCTGCGGTGGAGAATTTCGCACCCGGCGTGACGCCCAGCTTGGCGAGCCGCGTCATGATCGGTGCATCCGCGGACCGTGCGGGATTGTCCACGAGCAGTTCTGCTAACCGCCCGAAGTATTGTTCGGCCGTCAACTTGAATACCTGCGCGGGGATAGGCGTCTTGCTGTCCACGTCCGGTCTTGACCGTCAACGCTGGCGGGCGGTGTGTATTCCGTACTCGCGCCCTGCCATTGCGACAACGGGATCAGCTCGTACTGATCCTGAATCTTGTGAACTGGGGCGTAATCAGGCTTACCGCCCGTGTATGTCCGACCGCCCAATGCAAGGAGACTCGTGTCGACGCGGATCTCATCCAGGCCGGCGGGCAGCGTGCCTTTGAAGTTAGGGCCGACGAGCGCGAAGTTCCCGCCCTTATCGCCGTGCGTGCGGTATCCCGGCGCCGCCGGCACGTCGTTCCAGGCGTCGATGACCTGCATGATCCACCAGCGCTTGCCCTCCATCGGCGGCACCACCAGCACGATTGGCTCGGCGGCCACGTCAACGTTCGCAATCGAATACAGTGTGTCCACATTCATGCCGACGATCGAGTTGTTCTTGGCGTCGGGAAACTCGCGGTAGTGTTGAAACTGATTGAATGGCGCTCGCACACCTTCGGGCCTGGCGACATTTGTTTGTGAGTCCATTTGGACGGCGATGTACACCGGCGGCAAGCCAAAAATATAGCCGTCCTGGGCGATGGACCTGGCTTCAGCCACGGTGAGCTTATCTTCCGCCGGCTTATCCTTGGCGCATGCGCCGACGGTGATAGCCAGAAGCGCGACGAGTAGCTTGGTTTGCTTTCGCATTGGCACTCTCCGAAGCCAGTCCCTGGTCCGATCACCTGGAATCGTAGCGCTGCACGAGGGCGTTGGCATAGATCTTTGGTCCTACATCAATGCGAGGCAGCCGTGTTTGTGCGCGATAGAAGGAAGAATCCGCGCGACGCGAATCATTCCGCGCTATAGACCAACTTGCCGCCCAGAATGGTCTGCACGACGGTCGTGTCTGAGATGCGCTCCGTTGGCACCTCGAACAGGTTCTGATTCAGAACGATCAGGTCGGCGTACTTGCCGACCTCGATCGAGCCCGTGTCCCGGTCCATGTGCAACTGGTAGGCGGCGTTGATCGTGTGCATCTTGATGACTGCCAGCAGGTTGTCGACGGTTTCCTGCGGGCTCAGCGCGCCCGGGAAGACGCCCGGGATCGCCTCGCCGGTGTGATCCAGCGCCGTTTCGATCTGCACCATGGGCAGCAGCGGGTCGACGGGGTAGTCGCTGCCGCCCGCAATGAGCGCTCCTGCGCGCCAGAGTTCCGCCGCCGGGAACAGCCGGTCGTAGAGGGTGTCGTCAATGTAGCCGACGGTGTTGTCCACCGTATAGGCATCCCGCCTTGCCCATTGCAGCGACATGCTTGCGATCACGCCCAGACGCGGGAAGCGGGCAATGTCCGCCGCGTCAATCGCCTCCAGATGAGTGATCGTGTGGCGCAGGTCCCGTGCCCCATTCGCGTCGCGGGCGGCCTGGAAATTGTCGAGAGCTTCGCGCGTTGCACGGTCGCCGATCGCGTGGACGTGGATCTGCCAGCCGGCCTTGTCGAGCTCGATGAATCCCTGCCTTGCGTTTGAACAGGCCGGATCGGGACCAGTTGACGTACCCGGCCGCCAGACCGGCTTGTCCGCACCGCCGGAATTGACGTTGTACGGCTTTAGCATCGCTGCCGTCTGCGCCGGATACTCCATCACGCCATCGCAGTAGACTTTGACGCTTGTTACCGAAATCAAACCCTTGGCGTACTTCCGATCGTCGTCGAGCGCAGCGATCAGCTTACGGAGGTCGGCCAAATCGGGCGTCTCATGTACGAAACCCGCGGAAAACCCGAGGTTGGCGCGTAGCGTCAGCCCGCCTTCGTCCTGAACCTTCGCCCAGCGCGCGATCTGCTGCCCCTGATTACCGCCGGGGACGAAGACCGAAGTGAGTCCCATCCGGTTGGCATCGGCGATCGTACGCCGCACCAGATCGACGAGCTGCGATTCAGACACCTCCGCGATTTCACCCCAGTCGCCGACGTCCATGTCCGCGAAGAAGCCATTCGGTCGGCCGCTCGCATCACGGCCGATCTGGCCGCCGAGCGGAATGGGCGTCGTCGCATCGATGCCAGCGTTTTCGATAGCACGGCTGTTCATCCAGAACTTGTGGCCGTCGGCATTGCGCAAATGGATCGGCCGCGTGGTGACCAGCCGGTCGAGATCGTCGCGTGTCAGTGAGGTTCCACGCGGCAGCATCGCATCACCAAAGAACTGGCTCGCGTACAGCCCAACGTTGGTCCCCTTGTGAACGGCTTGGTCGGAACGATCGAGGCACGCCTGTAGCTTGGCGAGGATCTGCGGGATCGTGCCGCCTTCGTAGCCCATCGCGCAGTCGGGCGTGCGCGTGCCGTGGAAGTGCCCATCGACGATGCCCGGCATGACCATGCGCTCTCGCAGGTCGGTAACCTCAGTCTTTGGGCCGGCAAGAATCTCGGCCTGCTCGTTCGTGCCGATGTAGACGATACGGCCATCACGGATGGCGAGTGCCTGCTCGAATTTC
Organism: uncultured Gammaproteobacteria bacterium; assembly: GCA_963817195.1. Classification (GTDB taxonomy): domain Bacteria; phylum Pseudomonadota; class Gammaproteobacteria; order Steroidobacterales; family Steroidobacteraceae; genus SCUD01. The sequence continues at coordinate 175,726 of CAWFNJ010000008.1, read as the reverse complement.
GGCGCGTCCGCGCGTTCGTGGCGTTCCGGACCGCTGAATACGAGGATGCGGCCGTTGCGGAGAATCGAGTCGGCGGGCACAGCGGTTCGCGCATCGTCCGCCGAGGCCACTTGTGCCGTCAGCAGCGCTAAAGCGAGGGTCGAACGAATCATCGGTTGTCCTCCCGGCAGCCCCATATGATCTTGTGCGGGAGGCAATTGCGCAATCGGCCGTGGGTGCGCGAATGGTCGAAAGAGAAGGCCTCGCACCTTTCGGTACGAGGCCCTCGGCCGACTCAACACTTATTGAGTGTCGGCCAATAGCTTAGTGGTTGCCCGTTGGCAGGAGGTAGTGGTCATGAACATAGTCGGCCACGAGCCTGCCCTGCGTCCTTGCTACAACATCCGCCGTGCGGAAGTGGATGCCGTGGAGAATGCGAACCAGGACGCAATCTGCGGCAGCATCCGAAAACTTGGTGTAACTACGAATTTTCTGGACGGCGATGGGCGAATTGCTCCTGAGTTTGAACAAGTAGTAGTTCCATTCACAGTGGCTCCCAATCACGGGTGGAGTTGAGCATGCTTTTTTTTCAGTTGTCCAGAAACGCGGCGTGCTTCGCGACATAGCGGCCAATGTCGCGTCCCTGTTCCAACCCCACCGTGCAGGCGCGCCGGAAATGAATGCCCACGAGCATTCGTGAATAGGCATTTTCGATCGCCGCTTTCTGTACGTTGCTGAACGAGCGAGTCTCGGCGCCGGGCACGCCCGAGATGGGCCCCGTCGTTGACACATGCGTGAACGAGCGACCTGGTCCGACAAACGCGTCAATGACCTCCGCCGCCGCGCCACCCGCTGCCGAGTGCCCGGATGGATAATCGGGCACCGGCGGAGTTGCGAACGCTGGTTCCCACGTGTCATCCGCTATCGTCAACGGATTCTTGTCGGTGTTGGCCGCTTGGATTGCCGTAATGGGCCGCCAGAAGTTGTAGTGAAACTTCGATTCGAGCGAGGTCATGTAGGCGTCTGAAATCGCGGCATTCAGAGCCGCGTACAGACGGGCGTTTCCGAGCAGCGAAAGCCCGCCTGCGACCTTGCGGGCGATGCGATTCCAGGCGAACGACGAATTCTCGTACCAGTAGAATGCGATTGCGGTCTGATCCGTGGTTCGCCCTGAGCCGACCGCCTTGCCGAGCAATTCGATCTCGTTGACGTCCATCGCATACTCCAGGCTGCGCAGCGACGTGTACGGCGGCGGTGCACGAAACTGCTGCGACGACTGCACTGCAAAGGTTTGCAGCCCGGACCAACCCGCGCCGACGACCATTCCCACGGGGGGTGTCGCCTGGTAGTCGCCGGGCTCCGTGCCGGGTGTGTACGGCGCATTGATTGCGGCGAATATGTCCTCATCGGCCCGGGTCGCGAGCATCGCAGCCGCCGCCTGCTGGCCGATCGAAACGCCGCGCGTCTCGGCCGGCCCATCCGGAATCGCGGCGAGCTCGCTCTGATAGACGCTGTCGAACGAGTTGGGACCGAACGGCGCAAATACCGAGACCAGCACGTCGTGCGCAGACGCGGCAATCGCCGCATTGACGTTGGCAGGCGTGGTGCTCGCCTTTGCGACCCGGAGCGCGTCCAACATTGCGATGTGAGCCATGGAGAACGCCCGCGCCTCGACGAAGGGCGGAAGACCGGGGGGTGGCTGTCCGGCAGCGTAGTCGGTCATGGCGATGTTCCAACGCTCGACGCTGTCACTTGCTCCGGCGCGGACCGGCGTAAAGAGAACGCAGCACGAGAATGCCATTACGATCGCTACGGATGTGCAATGCGATTTGCGACGGGTAGTGTTCATTGAACTTCTCCGCTTTGATAGTTGGTCACGCCGAGATCGCGATTATTCAATGCCGCGAAGCTACCCCTACACCCCGTGACGCCTCTGCCATGCGACCTGTTGAGCACTTAAATGAAGACTCCCGCGCTCACGAATGGTCAAAATTAAAGACGATCACCTCGCCCCGAGCAGGGACATTGCCAGCTCTTCGGAAAATCGAGGGCATCAGGACTGGCTGAAGCACGGTCGAATAATCGCGGCAGGTCTCTCGCGGGAGGCCCGCCATCTTGTAGTGGGGCGAAAGTGCTCCTTTTCTCTGGGAAGCACAAGAGATGATTAAGACGGCCCCGGCTGGAGGGCGCATCAGTTCGTACGAGGTTGAACAGGCGGGGCTTTCGCACCCCACCCGGTGCTCGGGAATGGACCGCGAGGGGTAACGTCTACGTACGAACCATGGCGGGCCTCAAAACCACCTGCGAACTCTCTGTGAGTACTCGGAATATGCCGAACCGAATATTGAATGTAACGCCCGTTCTTCGGGAATTATCTGAAAGCGGGTGATATAAAAGGCGAACGTTACAGGCCCAAGCAGTGCAAGAGCAGACGGGAGATACACGGCCCAGCCAAGCAGGTCGATCAGCATCCCCAGATACATTGGGTTGCGCGTTCTTGCATAGATTCCTGTCGAGACGAGCGACTTGGACGTTTCTGGCTTGAACGGATTAACAGTTGTCTGAGCCCGCCGGAACGAGAAAATCGCGCTTTGGGCTATTGCAATGCCAATAACCAACAGAATGCCACCGACCCACAGACGAAAAGGTGATGGCGGGGGCCAGATCGGAGGAAGTGACGCCATGACCCACATCGCCGCAGCAGCAGTTATCCAGACAAGCGTCGGCGGAATGCGGAGTTCCAAGTAGCGCATGGGCTCTTCGCGTTGAATCTTTTAGAAAGGGAAATGTTGCCAGGGGCGGAATCGCAACACCGACACGCGGATTTTTCAGTTGCAAACTCCTCTGCTAGAGTCGCTGCATGTTACCGCGGATCCTGCTCGTGGCCTTGTTCGCGACTTCGGCCGCCGCCGAGCCGTTCAGCTTCGTCGCGCTCGGTGATACGACCTACGCGCAACCGGCCGACAATCAACTCTATGGCCAGCTGATCGACGCTATCAACGCTGCGCAACCGGCATTCTCGATCCATGTTGGCGACACCAAGGGATACGGCGACTGCGGCCGCGCGTTCCAGGAGAGTCAGCGGGACTTTTTCAATCGCTTTGCTGGCCCGGTGTTTTACACGCCGGGTAACAACGAGTGGGCGGACTGCTGGAAAGCCAACCGCGGCGCAGCGGACCCGACCGTGATTCTCGCGCTGATGCGAGAGGTGTTCTGGTCGAAGCCCGAGAGCCTTGGCCGAGTGCGCCTGCCGCTGGCGCGCGAGTCCGACGAGATCCCGGAATTCGCCGAGTTCGCGGAGAATACGCGATGGACCTTCGGCGGCGCGACCTTCGCGACGCTGAACCTGGCGGGCACGCACAACAACCAGGAACTGCGCGTCGAAAAATACTGGCGCGAATTCGTGCGCCGTGAACAAGCCAATCTCGCCTGGGTCAAGGCGAGCTTCGCGGCAGCGCGCCGTGCGAAACAGCGCGCCATCGTTTTGGCCTTTCACTCTAACCCGTTCGACGAGAAGCTACGCTACGACGGCGGTCCCTTCGAGTCCATCGTCAAAGCGATCGACACCGAGGCCGAGGCTTTTGACGGGCAAGTGCTAATCGTCCAGGGTCACTATCACGAGTTTGTGATCGATCGGCCGCTGACCCAGCTTGACCTGGACAAGCCCAGCGTGACGCGGCAGAACCTTATGCGCCTGCAGGTCTATGGCTGGCCCGACATGAAAGCCGTACGGGTGAACGTCGACACCTCCAAGCCCTGGGTATTCGGTTTTGAGCCTGTCTACGCGCCGCAGAACTCGGTCTCCCCGAACAAGGACGACGAATAGCGCATCGGTGCTAGCCAAGACTGGCAGTGGCCAGGGCCGGAATCGAACCACCGACACGCGGATTCTCAGTCACAAGCTCAGAACCGCAATACCAACGCCATCAGCCATTTAGTCGGGGCGCCGGAGCATAAGTTCAAATCGCTACGGGCCCGGGCGAGCTTCGCCCAGCTCGATAGCCAGACGATGGATGTGATCCAGGCCGCGGTAGAACGCTGCGACCGGCAGTCGTTCGTTGAGTCCGTGCGCGAACATTTCGCTGGGCTTGGTGAACAAACCGGAGCTCGCGAACGTCGGAATGCCTGCCGCGCGATAGATCTTGCCGTCCGTGCCACCGGATTCCAGGTAGGGAACGACCGTCACGCCGGGATAGTCTGCATGCACTGCCCTCGTGATCGCGGCCATCACATCCGGTCGCATTTCCGAGACCGGGCTGGCTTCGGGCTTCCCGCGCACCGTGACCTTCACTTCAGGGTCGGCGATGGCCGTAACAAGTGCATCGCGCACCGCTTCAACGGCGACGTCCGGAAAAATACGGCAATTGACGGCAGCCTTGGCTGTCTGCGGCAATGCGTTCTCTGCGTGACCGGCGTCCAGCATCGTGGCAACGCACGTGGTGCGCGTCGTGCCGACGAACTCCGGTGACTTCGCCAACGTATTGGCGGCCGATGCATCGGTCGGGTCGGCAGCAAATTTCCGCAACGCCTCGCCCAGCGGCCCCGACTGCGCCTTGCCGACTGCGCCGAGATAGGCACGAGTAAGATCGTTGGCCATCACCGGAAAGCGATATGCCTCGACCTTCTCGAGCGCATGAGCGAGCTGGTAAATCGCGTTGTCACTGCGCGGACGCGAACTGTGCCCACCGGGATTGGTAACGATGACATCGAATGTCGCGAACGTCTTTTCGGCCCCTTGCACGAGATAGATGAGCGGCTTGCCGGACGTCTCATCCAGGATCCCGCCTCCGGCATCCGTGTTAATGGCGAACTCGGCATTCCTGACCCACGGGTGCGCCGCGATCCGGCGGGTCGTGTCCATGCGCGTCTCTTCATCGCCGACGAAGGCGAAGACAATCTCACGCGCGGGCTGCATCTTCTCGGCTTTGAAGCGAAGGATCGTCGACACAAGTGCGACGACGCCTGCCTTGTTGTCGAAGGTGCCGCGTCCGTAAAAGTTGCTGTTCTCCTCAATCAGTTCGAAGGGACTGCGCTCCCACTCCTCGCGGCGCGCATCTACGACATCCATGTGCGCAGAGAAAAGGATGGGCCGTCCTTCCTTTCGTCCAGGCAACCGCACGATGAGCGCACGCTCGCCCTTTTCGTCTAGCGTCGCGATGTCCGCTTCCGGTACGCCGCCGGCCTTCAGTACCTCGACCAGATGGGCAACCATCGGCGGCGTCTGCTTCTGGCCGGCCGCCGTCCGGAACGAAATGACTCGCGCGTAGATCTCTCGCGCTTTCACTTCGTGTGCGGCAACCTGCGCGGCTGCTGTAGCAGAGAACAAGGCAGTCATTGCAGCCGCCAATGCAATCAGTTTCTTCATTAATCGCGCCCCGTGTGAGACTGGCCGGAAGGATACTCGATTCACGATAGAGCGCGGCTCAGCGCCGATAGTCCAGCACTCGTGCACCGGTCAAATCGACTGACAAGAAATGGTGGCCAGGGGCGGAATCGAACCACCGACACGCGGATTGTTCAGTAGCGGCTACAGCCGCTCTCGCCGCTCGGAAGTCGAGGACTCGATAGAGTTTGCGCGGCAGACGTCGGCCCGGGTCTCGCCCGATAGCCTCAACTTGGACGCTCGTCTGGCGGTGATCGTTCGCTTTCAGGTTGCCGCGACCACGAGCGAAGCTGCGGTACCCTTCCAATCGACCATAGGCGACTGGAAGAGCTAGACTTGCTGGGTGGGATGGGGTGAGCCGGGAGCCTGTGCGCGTGGAACGACGCTAACAGATTCCAGTTTATACGGAGGACGCTAAAGTGAGTGCGATGACTGTCCAGACTGCCTGCGCGTTGGTTGTCATGACACTGGGGACTCAGGCCCACGCAGACACCGTCGTCCCGATGAAGGGGCAGACGCCGGAACAGATCCAGGCTGATACTGCGACATGCCAGGCGCAGGCGAAGTCAGCCTACGACCAGGCGCTCGCTGCTGCCAACCAGACCGCGGCTACGTCGACCACAACCGATTCGCAGCCGTCCGGCGGACGAGCGCGCGGCGCTGTCGCCGGTGCGGCGGCAGGTGCAGCTGCCGCCGAGGTGCGGGGCAACCAATACGAGAACTATGACAAGGTCGATAGCGACGTCCAGAAGGAGTATCGGCAGGATCAGGCGCAGGAGGCCGCAGTAGCAGGTGCCGTAGTCGGCGGCTCGCGGCAGCGCCGGGACCGCCGCCAGGAGGAGCAGGCTGAGGAGCAGCAAACGCAGCAACAGTCGGCCACGGCCGAGCAGTCAGCAGATGCCGCCTCAAAGCAGAATTTCTCGGCCTGCATTAGCAGCAAGGGATACACGATCAGTCCCTGAATGAAGCTGCGCTACGGGAATTGGCATTTGGCTCAACTCCAGCTGGAAAGTGTCGCCGTAGCGGCATGCGCGTCGGCGGCTACCGCCACAAGATGTACAACCGGCAGTCGTGGCTGGCGACACCGCGATGTCGGAGCCCGGCACCAGACCGAGCAGACCGCCTGATCCCATTGGCGGTTCAAAGTGCTGCAGCGGTCGGCCGAGTGTCACTCAGTGGCTCGCACAGCCGAGCACGTATGTTCCGCGGGTGATTCCCGACAGCTGATCACGGGCTCGACGACCTGGCGTATCCGCAAGTGGTGGCCAGCGGGCCCCCCGGAATGGAAGGTGGACGAACCACCGACACGCGGATTTTCAGTCACAGACTGATTTCCGCAACATCAACTGCATCAACCGGTTAGCCGGGGCGCCCGTTGCAACGAATGCCCTACGATGCAGGACCGTGCACGACTGATTCCCGCAAAACTTCCGCAGAGAACCCGCGACCATCTCGACTCGTCTGGGTGCACAGGTTCAAATTGAGGGCCCGCTACGGTCGGTGCGTGTATCGCTGCCCACCTCGAGTTGCGGTAGGCCACCCTCCCCCTATCGCTTGCCCCGCAAACAGAAACCCCGGCGCGGTGCCAATATAAGCTATTAGGTGCAAGCCGCCGGTTGTTTTTCTTGTTTACCATGACGTTTAGCGGTGCGTAGGTTCAACTTTACGGATCGACCTCGCGCTTCAGTGCCTCGAAAGCAGGATTGCCGTTCAGTGGGATGGCGAGAATAGGGTCCCTGACCATCGCCCAGGCAGGGACGAAATTCGGCACCGCATTAGCTTTGCGCAGGAGCTCAACTGCCTCGTTGCCTTGACCTGCCCAGGCCATGACCGTAGCTGCGGCCCCCATCAAAATTGGTCCTAATAGGGCGTCGCGTTCGACGGTCATAAGCTCCAGAGCACGATTGGCCTGCTCGACGGCGCGTCGCTTGTCGCCAGAAAACAGCGAGGAATGAGCTTCAAGAAGTGCGATGTTCCATTCCCGCGAGGGAAGTCGACTGATACGGGCTGCCGCGACCGACAATGCACGAGCTTCTGCAGGAGCGCTTGGGGCGCCCTGCAGCAATCGACCGTACCCCTGCAAGCCCGCCACCGGCATTAGCAGACCACTGCCGTAACGTGGGGAGTCCGCGATAAAGTCCGCTCTGCCTGCTACGAGGTGCGAGGCAAGTGCGTCGGTGTGTCCAGCATTGCGCAGGTAGTCTTGCTCGGTGATCCAGGCTTGACTGGGATCGATACGGTCACGCCAGGTATCTAGGTAACGGCGCTGAGCCTCCGGGTTGCGCGCAATTGCTTCGTTTGCTAAGGCATCAAACGATGCTACAACGCTGTCAGATGCGCCGTGACGCTCGTACTCCTTTACCACACTGAGCACTTGTCTGTACTGGCGCATGAACATCAAGGTTTCGGCAAGCTCTACCACGTAGGCGGCATTTGCCGGCTCGCGATCAACAAGCGCTCGGAATACCGCGATGGAGTCATCCGATCTCCCGAGCCTGCGAAGCAGTAATCCTTCAAGCTCACGGAGGTCCAAGTCATTCGGGTATTGCCCGAGCGCAGCGCGGGTAGTCTCGAGAGCCTGTGCATATTCCATCTTGCCGTAGTATTCGAAGGAGATTTGGGCCGCCAGCACGTCTGCTGTAGTCCCAGCTAGCCGCTTAGCGGAGGCAATGTCGCTGCCGATCATCCGCCACTGCTCATCCGTCAGATCGCATAGGTACCATAGACGCCAGAGCAGGACGCGGGCTCGCAACGTATAGGAATTAGCGAATCCTGGGTCAATCTCGATTGCGCGAGTCACGAGTCCTTCAAGTCGATCGAAGGCACGTGGACCCTGTAACTGGATATAGGCGCCAAGTTGTAACTTGCCTTTCAAATACAAGTCGTAGGCGATCGGATTTGTAGCACCGGAACTGTTTATCGCGGCTGGAGAGTCGTCGTTCGCGTTCGCTGGCGAGAGTCGTACGTCCAGGGCCGTCGCCACCTGTGTCGCAACTTCCGATTGCAGACTGAGCGCGTCATTCAATTGTCGATCGAAAGTTCGCGACCATACATTGCTGTCCGATGTGGTATCGATTAGCTGTAGCGTCAGTCGCACCTTTTCGCCCGCACGGCGCACAGTTCCTTCCAATAGGTGACTCGCACCGAGTTCTGCGGCGATCTGCTTCACCGTCTTCGGCGTGCCCGCATAGGTGCGCATGGTCGTACGCGATACCACCTGGAGGTCCGGAGTGGCCGACATGGCCGAAAGGATCTCATCGTGAAGGCCGTCGGCGAAGAAGGCGTTGGCGGGATCCGGGCTCAGGTTCTCCAGTGGCAGCACAGCGAGTCGCAAGATGGTCGCTTCACGGGCGGCTGTTGACTGTTTCGAGCCCACATTGGTCGCCGCCGCTAAGTTCTGGTCACTCGCCCGCTGGTAGTACCAGAAGGCACCAGCGCCCAGTACCAGCAGCAGTGCAATGAGAGCGAGTCCGACATGCCGCATTAGCGGTGTAACGCGTGGCCGTGTTGAACCGGGACTAACCGCGCTTGGCGCGATTGCCGCCGTTGCCGCTGCCTTCGCTTTGGGCACGGAGACACGATCCATGCCCAGCAATTGACGCACCCGATTTGCAAGTGCAGGCGGCGTCTCACCGCCCGGCAGCCGGGTCCACTGCGCTCGGAAAAATTCCTCGGGGACACGCGCATTGGCCTCGCGGGTGTCGTCAACCACGACGGGTACCAGGAAAGCCGCGTCATCCGCCATGTTATGCAGCCGCCGCGTGGCGAGATGCCATTCGCCGCGGAAGTAACCCTCAGATCGCGCGTTGGTGTGTGCCGAGATAAGCGGAACAAATAGCGCGCAATCGTGGATCTGCTTCTTGATTTGCAAGTCCCAAGCATCTCCGCCGCGCAGTTCACTCTTGTCAAACCACACCTCGACGCCCGCAGCTCGCAGCGCCGCGCAGATGCGCGCCGCTGCGTCTGCATCCTCGGAGGCATAGGAAAGGAAAACAGCACCGGAAAGGCGCGGTTGCTCAGTCATGCGTTGGCTCTAGCTCCCCCCAATGCGCCAGATACTAACGGGTCCTTGGGGGAGTGAGGGGATGGAGGTGGCCAGGGGCGGAATCGAACCACCGACACGCGGATTTTCAGTAGCAGGCACAGTCGACCCCGGCGCCGGTAAGTCGAAGACTCGGCAGAGTTTATCCAAGGGCGTCGGTCCGGATCGCGTCTGACCGAACCCATGCCGAACGGTTTCAGCTAGTTTCCGTCGGGGCGGCCCGTACCCCCATTCCGCTCAACGAGTTACTTACAGCGTGACTGAACTGCGACCGAGCCGCGAGTCTTGCACGCAGGTTTCTCACCAGGAGCGCTCGAATATCAGGCCGATGATGGGAAATGCTTCCCCTTCTTCTGCGACATTCACGCCCCGCCGCGGGTCGAATTCCTGCGAACCACCGCCTGGGTTGCCATAGACGTTGATCACGTCCAGGAATGCGACAAGGTCCACCGGGCCGAGAGGAAGCCGGTAGTCGACCCGGATATTGAGCGAGTGAAAGTCATCGAGCCGAAGCGCGTTCCGCTGCGTCAGTTCCTTCGAGTAGCGCAGCGGCTGTCCTGGTCCCAGCACGTCACTATTGATGATGAAGTCGTCCGTGGGTCGCCCGGTCGCCCATTTCCAGCGCGCACCTACTTTCCAGCGTTCGCTGATCTCCCAGCTGCCGCCGATGGAGAAGAAGTGCTCGCGGTTGAAATCGGCGTCATATTCCCCGAAGCCGTCGTTGTCGTCGATCCGGGCATCGTTGTAGGCGTAGACGACATTCCCGAACCAGCCATCCTCAAAACTCCGCGACAGAACGACGTCCAGTCCGAGATTCGTGCCTTCCCCGTCGTTGGTGACCCGGCCGCTGGTGCGTTCCTGCTCGACGACGAGATTATCCAGCCACTGATAGTACGGCTCGACGAGCAGCGACCAGTCCGGGCCGAAGTACCGCTCGAAGCCGACACTCACGTGCGTGATTCGCTCGTTTTCGATAGCGAAGTTCTCCGGGCTCGCCGCGCGGACCAGAAAGCGCGGCGACTGATAGAACACGCCCGCGGTTGCCGACACCCGCATGTCCGGCTCGGGGCGCCAGTTCGCTGCAAGCCGCGGGGAGACGAGCGATTCGTCCGCAAATCCATCGTAATCGTAACGAAGCCCTGCCCTCAGATCCCAGTCACCGAACTCGAACACCTGCTCGCCGTAGGCGGCATAGCTGGTCTCCTTCGCCTCATAAACCGAGTTGATGTCATCCGGTGTCAACGTAATGTATTGCTGGCCGGGCGGACGCGGGTCAGTCGTACGAAAGACGAATCGATCCCAGTCTTCTCTGAGGAAAGTCGAATAATCAACGTCGGTCTGCCAGACGCGCAGCCCGGCCGATCCCTGGCCGAAACGGTTGCGAGTCACATAATCGCTGTGCCAGCCGATCTCGGTTTCCTTCTCGGTGACGGTAATCAGGCGCTCGCGCACCGGGACGTCCGGGGCCGGCGTACCCTCCGGCACGAGGTCCGGATAAGCCTCACCCTCCGCTGAAGTCTTGTCGTTCGCGCGGAGGTAGATCCGATTCGTCCATTCACCGGTCTCCCCGACCAGACGGCGCCAGGTCAGCCCCGTCAGGTACAGGTCCTGCTCGGTGTCGATCAGCGACACGTCCTCGAAGTCCGGGGACTCGAGGACGTTGTAGATGTCCCGCGTGTATTCCTCCGGCGCGTAAACACCGAGAAATTCAATCGTGTCGCCAGAATCGAGGGAAGTCACCGTCTTGAGGACGATATCGGTCAGTTCCGGATCACCAATGTCCAGCTCGTCGATCATGTCGAAGACTTCGCCGAAATCGAATTGGCGCGCCGTGAGAAACATGGTCGTATCATCATGGATGCCGCTTGGCCCCTCGTAGCTGAGTTCGAGCCCTGCGATGTCCACCCGCAGACTGGCGCTGGGCGTCGGGCTGCCGCCAGCGACGTCGAGCTTCAGCAGGGAGCCCGAGGGCCCTCCGTACGCAGCGCTCCAGCCGCCGGGCGAGAATTCCGCACTCTCGATGGAATTCGGCGCGAAGATCGAGTAGCGACCACCGCCACCGATGTCCTCCTCCTCGCCGAGTGTCTGGTCGAAGTGAACCACACGGTCAAAGGGCACATCGTCAATCAGAATCTGGTTGTCTCGGGGTCCACGGCCGCGCACTGAGAAGCTGGCGAAGTCGCCGTCGGATATCAGCCCCGGCAGGCCGTCAAGCGCTCGCAGGACGTCACTGCCTGTGCCAGGGGCACTGCGCAGTTCCTCCCGGTTCAGCAAGGAGTTGCTCACCGCCCCATGCGGATCGGCAATTTGCGCGCGGGCCAGAACCACGACTTCCTCGAGCGCCTCCGTGCGGGCGAGCATCTCGAGGTTTAGCGGAGTCACCTTGCGGCGGACTACACGTACGCTGGGCTCCCTCGCTGCAACCAAGCCAGGGCCATCTGCCGTGACCGCATAGAGCCCGATGTCAAGATCACTCAATTCGACAGTTCCGTTGGCCTCCGTGCGACCGGTAATGACGTTACCGTCGCGGTCGGTCACGGTCACAGTCACGCCCTCGAGAGGTCGCTGTGTCTCCATACTGACGACTGCAATGCGCATCCCACCATCTGCGCTTTGCGCCATCGCAGCAGATGATGCGCAGATGACCAGCACCCCTGCGAAAAGCCGAATGATCCGTTTCATGCCGATCTCCTCATTGTGCTGGGCGCGGTTGCCATGAAGGCTCAGCGCGCATGAATTCTGGGCCCATTAAGGTGCAGGCCGCGTGAAAAGCGCGTGAAGAGCGCGTTACTGCCGCGTGAAGTCGGGTTACCTGCGCCAGCTGTTCGGTACCGCCCATCGGTTCAGTTCTAGGGAGCCCGTCAGCCGGCTGAGCGACGCAGAGTAGTTCCGATGCCTTTGACAGGCTTTCGGCTTCGACCACCTTCACAAAATACCGTAGCTGCTTCAAATTAATCTGCTTTCCAAGAAGCATTGATTCAAGGAACAATCAATCATTGCTAAGCTTCCGTTCCGTTCACAATCGGGGCATGCTGCCGGACAATCGCATCGACGTTCAAGTGACGTGGTCCCCATGACAGGCAAGCGTCGATCGCGCCCCGGTTGACGTCCAGCGTGAATGTCCAGCCATTGTGCTCGCAGAGTCGCTCGACAATGCTAAGCCCGAGTCCAAACCCTTGTGTCTCCGATCCGCGGGAACGCCGTTTACTCAATTCCTCAGGATCGTCAACTTCCAAGCCGCTGTGGTTACTGACGGATACTTCGTGTTGATCGATCCGGACGCTAACCGGACCTTGATTATGGGGCGTGTGTTCGAATGCGTTGCGTACCAGATTGCCAACTGCGATAGCGAATGCCTGCGGATGACCGAGCAAACTCGGGTTAGTCAAGCGCTTCACGTCGACGGTTATGTTCTTGTTGGCTAACAGATGGCGCTGTTGCTCGATCGCCTGGTCAACCAACGGGCCGACTTCGAAGTGTTCGCTGTAACTGCTGTCATTGGATTCACGAGACAGGCACAGGAACATATCGATTGTCGTTTGCATGTCGATCGTTGCGCGTTCGATGCGTCCCACTGCCCGGGATACATTCTTGGACAGCTCGGCTTGCTCCAGTAGTTCCAACGCTCCTCTAATGACGGTTATCGGCGTGCGCAGTTCGTGACTCGCGGCATTCGTGAAATAGCGTTCACGGTCGATAAACGCGCAAATGCGCTTCAGGGTCTTCTCGATGGTCCTTGCCAGCAGCCCGACCTCGTCGTCGTGAAAACACTCGGCCTTGACGCGCCGCCAATCGTCGTCAGACAGCTGTTCCGAGTTTATGCCGCCAACCGCTTCGGCCAAGCGTATTACGGGATCGATGGCGCGACGGCTGATAAAGGCACCCAGGGCGATCGCCAGCATGGTCAACATCGAGACAATTGTGACCAGGCCAATGATCCACCACACTTCTTCGGTCGCGGAAGCCTCTATGCCCGAAACGTCGGCTACGACGTACAGGGGTCTCGGAGGTACGCCGGTGGTGACTACAGCGATATGCAATTCATCACTCTGGAATTCGTAGTATCCGTCATCGGGCATGTCGGCCGCCCAATCGCGCAAGGCTGTTGGCAGGTCGACGGGCTCGCGATAGCTCTTCAGATAAGCTGAGTGCGGCGGCGCCGCATCGGGATCGACGCCGGATCGGCCGATGTAGTCTGTCACGGACAGGCGAAGTTGTTTCTCCACCATACGGTCTTCGGTGACTCGCATCGTCGCGAGTATTCCAAATCCACTGGTGATGCCGAGCAGCGCCGCAAACAATCCAAACGCGAAGACAACGCGGGTACGCAGGCTATGTCGGAACATCGTCGTCCGACTCCGCCAGCCGATAACCAATGCGATGCACGGTGTGCAATAGCTGCCGGTCAAAGGGCTTATCTATCGCCTGGCGCAACTTGTACAGATGGGAACGAAGCGCATCGCTATCGGGTCGCTCATCACCCCAGAGCAAGGTTTCCAGACTGGCGCGCACCACAACAGCGGGCGAAGCTTCCATCAGCCGCTCCAGGATCTTCAGGCACGCAGGGTTAAGACTCAGTTTTCGACTACCTCGCCGGATTTCGAGGGTCTGTTTGTCCATCGTCAAGTCCCCGACGCTCAGCAATTGAGTGGTCTTTGCCTGGCCGCGTCTGTAGAGGGACACGAGGCGCGCATGGAACTCCTGAAGTGCGAACGGTTTCACCAGGTAGTCGTCGGCGCCGGCGTCAAACCCCGCCAGTTTGTCCGGCAACGTATCGCGCGCCGTCAGCATCAGGACCGGCGTATCCCGTTTCGCCTCGAGGCGCAATTTCCGGCAAAAAGTCAAGCCATCCATGCCGGGGAGCATGAGGTCCAGAACGATCACGTCGATTGGTTCCGTCAGCGCCAGATGCATTGCGCTGATACCGTCGTGTGCGAAATCGGTGATATGGCCTCGGGCACCGAGATAGTCACCTATGTTCTCGCAGATATCCCGATTGTCTTCGACCACCAGTACACGGATACAGTTGGCACGCAGAGCCTGTGTCATCGTTGCCGTCCTCCCGTGGACGTTGCCGACACGTCTAGTTTGCGTCGCGAAGGCTGACCAATCGGTCGCCGCAACGTGACCAAAACGTGAACGACCGCATCCCTCCATCCCGTTCGCAGTACCGACCTGATACGTGAATAGCTGGTTCAGAAAAGCAGTTCTTCAAGAATCAATTTGTCCTCAGATTCGCCAGACAGGTCAGCATTACTTCAACGCCTCACCCGCCTCCGCAAGGTGCTTGCTAGCGAGTCCCCAGTGAATCTTGACAAGCATATCCAGATCGATCTGATTTTCCCCGCGAAAACTGTTCCCAGAATAGAAAATTTCAGGTCCACCGGGGACATCAATCATAGAGTCGGAATCCGGAAGGTATTGCGTTAGCTCCGGGAGTCGCACATTCGCTCTCGAAATCTTGATGTCCCAGGCCTCCTTAGCTTCGACGAAATTCTCCAAGGCGGCGGCTAGTGGCTTGTAGGGCTTCCCATCCCGGTCGGCCCGCTCCAAGTACACGCTGATCGCGGGCGAGGATCATCTGCACGTCCCCGAGCTGGCGTTCGGCGAATCCCGCTTCGCAGTAGCAGAGGTAGAACTCCCACAGGCGGATGAAGTCATCCGTATAGCCCAGCTCGCGAACCCTGGGCAGCTTGCCCATGAAGTTCCTGCGCCAGGCAGCCAGCGTCGTGGCGTAGTGCGGGCCGATGTCCTCCAGCGACACGATGCGCAGGTCGCTGGATTCGGCCATGGCCGCCGCCAGCGCACTCACGGACGGGATGCAGGCGCCCGGGAAGATGTAGCGCTTGATGAAATCGACCTCGTCGCGCGTGCGCTCGTAGTGCCGGTCCGCGATCGTGATCGACTGGAGCGCCATCCGGCCGCCGCGCGGCAACAGGGCCGCCGCCCGATGGAAGTACTGGCCATACTGCTCGTGGCCGATGGCCTCGATCATCTCGATCGAGACGAGCTTGTCGTAACGGCCGCGCAAGTCGCGGTAGTCCTCGTGCAGCAGCGTCACGCGATCCGCGAGCCCGGCGCCGGCCACGCGCTCCTTCGCGAGCTCGAACTGGGCCGGCGAGATGGTCGTGGTGGTCACGCGGCATCCGTAGCGCTCTGCCGCATGGATCGCAAAGCCTCCCCAGCCCGTGCCGATCTCGAGGACATGGTCGGACGGGCCGAGGTCGAGTGCGCGGCAAAGGCGGTCGAGCTTAGCCGTCTGTGCTTCGGCGAGCGACATGTCGTGCCGCTCGAACAGCGCGCACGAGTACATCATCGTCTCGTCGAGCATCAGCCGGAAGAAGTCGTTGCCGACATCGTAGTGCGCCGAGATGTTGCGGCGGCTGCCGGCACGCGTGTTGCGCCGGAGCGCATGCGCGAGGTGACGCAGCGGCGCCGACAGGCGCGCGAGGCCGCGCTCCATGCCGCCCAGGGTGTCGCCGTTCTGGAGCATCAGGCGCATCGCGCCCACGAGGTCGTCGGAGCGCCAGCGTCCCTGGACGTAGGATTCCCCGGCGCCGACCGATCCGCCGAGCGCGACGTCGGCATAGAACGCCGGGTCGAGCGACAGTGATCGAGGATTCGATGCCGTCGCCGTCGCCGAACGCGTGGATCTGCCGGCCGTCGCGCAGCCGCAGGCGTCCGCGCGTGAGCCGGGACAGCCGCGCGTGCACGGCCTTGCGGGCGATTCGGGCCGGCAGGCCCGGCCGCGTGATGGGTGCGCAGCGTTCGATCAGGGTCGTGTCGGTCACGCGACTTTCTCCAGGTGCGCGCTTGGCGGGATGGGCGTGGACAGGGACGCGCTTGGCCCAGAGCCGCAACGCCTGCCAGTAGATCTGGCCGACGACGGCGAGCGAGCCGACAGGCTGGCGCACGAGCGTCGCTGCAAGGCTCCGCCCCGGAAATCTCGCGGCGCCGAAGCATGAGCGTCGCGTCGAAGATGCGACGGCCGCCGCGCAGGTTCGACATGTGCACGGCGAGCGTGTCGGCCGGGACCGAGAAGCGCCAGTCGTAGTCCATGTCCATCGGCAGGAAGGGCGAGACGTGAAAGGCCTTGGACAGGCCGAAGCGCATGGGCGCGCCGGGCGCCGTGCGCAACACGTACGCATGGCGTTCCTTCCAGGGCGTGTTGGTGATCTCCGCGACGATCGCTTCGACGCGGGTGTCGTGCTCGTCGAAGCAGTAATAGAAGCTCACCGGATTGAAGCAGAAGCCCAGCATGCGAATCTGCGTCAACAGCCGGATCGGCCCCTTCGGGCGGCGGCCGGTCTCTTGCGAGCGACGCGTTCGCGCACGGCGGTATCGAGCGGGAGCCCGTCGCCGTCGAGATAGTCCTCGCGCCGGAAGCGCGCGAGTGCCGGACGCCTGGCAGACCACAGCCAGCGTCCCCGGAACACGTCGTCGAGTTCCGCGAGGTCGAGCCAGAGCAGCGTGATGCCGTAGCTGAACGCGTGCGGCACGGGCTCGAAGCGGCGATGCCTAAGCCGACCGGTGTAGACGGCGCTGTGCATGGTCCTCCTCGAAATGCCCGACGGCGGCCTCGGCGCTCGAAACCCCGTCCTCGTGGAATCCGTTCCGCCACCAGGCTCCGCAGTAGTAGGTTCGCCGCGCGCCGTTGATCTCGCGCTGCCGGGCCTGGGCCGCGACTGACGCCGAGGTGAACACCGGGTGCGCGTAGGTCATCCGCCGCAGGACGCGGTCGGGGTCGATGGAATCGGTACGGTTCAGCGTGACCAGCAGCGGAACAGGCAGCTCCAGCCGCTGCAGGGTGTTCATGCAATACGTCAGGGCCACGGGCGCGGCCGGATCTTCCAGCCGATGGTAGTTCCACGCCGCGCGGGCGAGGGCCGAGCGCGGCAGCAGCCGCCCGTCGGTGTGGAGCACCGCCTCGTTGCGGCGGTACGGAATCGCGCCGAGCACCTCGCGCTCGCCCGGGTCCGGGTCGGCGAGGAGCCGCAGTGCCTCGTCGCTGTGGCAGGCGAGGAACACGGCGTCGAATCGTTGCGCCTCGTGCCCGCGCGGCTTCACCAGCACGCCGCCGGGGAGTCGTCGCACGGACTCGACCGGCGTCGCAAGGCGAATGCGATCCGCGAACGGGGCGATGAGCCGCTCGACGTAGCGCGCCGAGCCGCCCGTGATCGTGCGCCACACCGGCCGGTCGTTCACCGTCAGCATGCCGTGGTTGTGCAGGAAGCGGATAAAGAAGCGCGCCGGGAAATCGAGCATCCGGGCGGGATCGGTGGACCAGATCGCCGCGCCCATGGGCACGATGTAGAACTCGCGGAACGCGCGGCCATAGCGTCCCGCGGCGAGCAGGTCGCCGAGCGCCAGTTCCGGGACCTGCCCGTCGAGCAGGCGGGGCGCCTCGCGGTTGAAGCGCAGGATGTCGCGGACCATGCCGAGGAAAGCGGGTCGCACCAGGTTTCGCCGCTGGGCGAACAGGGCGTTGAGCGAAGTGCCGTTGTATTCGAGACCGGACGCCTCGTCGCGCACCGAGAAGCTCATCGAGCTCTCCTGCGTGGCGACGCCGAGCCGGGCGAGCAGCGCGGTGAAGCGCGGATAGGTGCGTTCGTTGTAGACGATGAATCCCGTGTCGACGGAGACATGCCGGCCCGCGACCTCGACCTCGTGCGTGTGCGTATGGCCGCCGACGCGCGGGGCCGCCTCGAAGACCGTGACCTCGTGCGCGGCATGCAGCCGCGCCGCGGCGACATTCCCGGCGATGCCGGCGCCGATGACGGCAATCCTCATCGCGGCGCCCCGTCGCGGGCCCGGCGGTGCGAATCGCGAATCGCCGCCGGCACGGGCGTAAGGTCGCGAACCACGCCGAGCGCCTCGAGCAGTCGAAGCCCGTACCAGGCGACATCGATCTCCCACCAGAAGAAGCCCTGCCGCGCCGCGGCCGGGTAGCGGTGATGATTGTTGTGCCAGCCCTTCGCCGAGCGTCAGGAGCGCCAGCCAGACGTTGTTGCGCGAGTCGTCCCGCGTGGCGTAGCGGCGGCTGCCGAACCGGTGCGCGAGCGAATTGATCGTGAAGGTCGCGTGCCAGAGCAGGACCGTCGAGATGCAGAACCCCCACACCAGGAGCTGGGCGCCGGTGACGCCGAGGCCAGGCGCCGCGCGTTCGAGCCAGGCGCCGATCCCGAACAGCAGGGCGGCGAGCGCGGCCGGAACGACGGCGTCGTAGCGGTCGAGCCAGCGCAGCTCCGGGTAGCGCGCGAGGTCCGGAACCCGCGCGAGGCGGGTGGCGAAGTTCTCGCGCGCCAGGAACCAGCCGCAGTGGCTGCGCAGGAAGCCGTGCTGGACGGGAGAGTGGGGGTCGTCCTGGCGGTCCGCGTGCGCGTGGTGATGCCGGTGATGCGCCGCCCACCACAGCGGGCCGCGCTGCACGGCCGAGGCGCCCAGCAGCGCGAACACGAACTGCGCGGCGCGCGAGGCGCGGAAGGCGCGATGGGAAAAGTACCGGTGATAGAACGCCGTGATCGCGAACATGCGGACCAGGAACAGCGCGGCCGCGACGGCGATCGCGGTGGCACTCGCCCCGGTCGCGAGGGCACCGAGGCATCCGGCGTGCACGGCCACGAACGGCAGCACGCGCGCCCAGTCGACGCGCTGCTCCGCCTCGCCGCCGGGGCCGGCCGCTTCCGCGCCGCTGTCGACCCAGCGGCGCAGTGCGAGCGCGAGGCGGCTCGCCGTCACGGCGTGGCCTCCCAGCGTTGCGGCACGCGCTGCAGTTTCGACACGTCGTAGCCCTGGTCGGCGACGAAGGCGGCCAGCGTGAGGTAATCGGACTCGGCGATGTGCGGACGCCGGGCCATGATCCACACGTAGTCGCGGGCCTCCCGTCCGACCACGGTCAGCGTGTAGTCGCGATCGAGCCAGGCGATGCGGTAGTCGGCCTTGACCGGCCAGACGAAGCGCATGCCCCAGACGGCATTGCCCGTGCCTTGCCGCACGAAGCCGCGCGGCGTGTAGCGCTTCAGCTCGCCGTCGAAGCCGTCCTGGCGGAAAGTGAACGTCGTCTCGATCGTGCCGTCCTCTGCGAGGCGATACGACTCGACCGCGTTGTGCGCTCCCTGCTCGATGCGGGTCGGGATGCTGGCGATGACGTACCAGTCGCCCATGAAGCGCTCGAGGTCGACGTCCTCGGCGAGCGCGAGCGGCGGATGGCTTTCCTGCCGGCAGGCGCAGAGCGCGAGCGCGACAAAGGCGGCGAGCGGCACGGCGCGGTTCATGGGAGAGCGTCCTCGGTGAGCTCATAGCGCAGGCGCCGCCCGCCTTCCGTCAGCGCTTCGAGGGCGACCCAGCGCTCGCCCACGTACCAGAGATCGATCTGCAGCCGGTGCCGCTGATGCGGTGACGCGTGGCGAGCAGGTCCTGTCCCTGGACCGTCACGGCTTCCGGTCCCACTCGCATGACCTGGACCGGCACGAGTTCGCCGGTCTGGCTGTTGAGGAGCGCGCGGGCCTCGAGGATGCGCGGATCCCAATAGGCAAAGCTCAGGACACAACCCGGGTGCACGTCGCGGCCGCCGGGGCGGTCCACGGTCAGTTGTCCGTCCGTGTCGCGGGCCGAGACCGCGACGCGCTCGCCGTTGGTGACGGTCTGCGACTGCAGCTCACGCAGGCAGCCGCCCTGCCAGCGTTCGACGGCCTCGTGCTCGTAACGGTAGGCGCTGACGAACAGGAAGCGCACGTCGAAGCGCGCCTCGCTGCGCAGTTCCATGCCGTCGTCCTGCGGCTGCAGCTCGTACCGGTGCCGGCCGATCTCGCGGTCGTCGAGCATGACGCGGAAGTTCCAGGCCCCGGCGGTGGCCGAAGCCGGGACCGCAAACGCGAGCGCAACCAGTAGCGCGACGATGCGCATCAGGCCTCCCGGCGACGGTCCGGGAAAGAACGCGTTGGTGCGGGACACGTAGCGGCGGTAGTCGGGGCGGCGCTCGCCGATGTCGCGCTCGAGCAGCACGACGCCCGAGACGCGCAGCAGCAGGATGCTCATGAGCATCGGCGAGAACGCCGTCCACCAGCCGCCCGCGTCCGCCGCGAGCAGGTAGAAGCCCCACCAGACGCAGAATTCCCCGAAGTAGTTCGGGTGCCGGCTCAGCCGCCACAGGCCGCGGTCCATGACCCGCGCCGAATTGCCGGGGTCGGCCTTGAAACGCGCGAGCTGCCAGTCCGCCACGGTTTCGTAGGCGATTCCGAAGCCGGCGATGATCGTGCCCAGCACGCCGAGCGCGTCCGGCGCGCCCGGTGCCGGGATGGCGACGGCGAGCGGGGCGGAAATCAGCCAGGCGAGCAGTGCCTGCAGCCCGAACACGAGGTAGAGGCTCTTCCAGGCGAAGCCCGGCTCATTGCGCGCGCGGATGGCGCGGTAGCGGCGGTCCTCGGGCGCGTTCCAGTTCCGGATGGCGAGGTACGCAGCGAGCCGCAATGCCCAGAGCGCGACGAGGCCGATGAGAATCCAGCCGCGAGCGCCGACGTCCGGCGCCCGCACGGCAAGCACGGACGCGGCGAGCAGGAAGAACAGCGACCAGGCGATGTCCACCAGGCCGACGTTCCGGCGCGCGCTCGCCACGATCCACGCGATCAGCGCGAGAGCCGCGAGCGCGGGCAGCGTGGCGACCCAGTCGGACAGCGCGTTCATGGAGTCGCGTACCCGTCGAGCCGTGCAGCCAGCGAGACCAGCACGGGCATCAGGACGACCCAGCCCGCGCCGATGACGAGCAGCGCCGTGCCGACGTTCACGAACTCGACGGCGCCGAGGCGGCTGCCCGCGTAGTAGGCGAGCGGCGCGGCCACGGCTCCCAGGACAGCGGCTACGAATGCCGGTTGTGAAGCAGCCGCAGCGACACGTTCAGCGTCGTGGCAAACACGGCCCACAGCGCGATCATCCAGACGGGCGCGATGGCGGCCGCGACCTCGCCCGACCCGAATCGCAGCCAGCCGCCCCAGACCAGGAGGCTTTCGAAAGCGGCGCCGAGGGCGAGTGCGGCCGCCAGCAGCAGGGCTTCCGGCAGCGCGCGCTTCGCCCGCGCCAGGTGCCACGCGACAACGGCGAGCGCGGCCAGCGGCCCGAGCCACGGCCGGCCGCTGGCGGCGCCGAGCACGCCGCTCAGCCAGGCGGCCTGGAAGAGAATCACGTTCGCGATGACGGTTGAGGCCTGCACGATGCGAACTACGCGTCCGGCTCGCCGCGCCGGAACAGGTAATGGCCGACCCACCATTCCTGCCCTGCCCGGTAGCCGAACAGCTCTGCGCACGCCATGAAGAAGACTCGCCAGCGTTGCAGCCACGCTTCCGCCTTCTCCGCGCCGTACGTGGCGGCCAGCGCTTCGAGCGCCTCGCCGCGGCGTGCATCGAGGTTTGCGAGCCATGCATTCGCCGTCTTCTGGTAGTGGGTGCCGTCCCACCGCCAGCGCTCGATGAGTCGCAGGTCATCCTGGAAACGCGCTGCGAGGCCGTCGGACGGCATCATCCCGCCGGAGAAGAAGTGCCGGCTCATCCAGTCGGTCGGGCCGTGTTCCTCGAAGGCGTACGGCGTGCTTCGGTGGCAGAACACGTGCATGAAGAACAGGCCGTCGGGCGCCAGCCATCCGTTCACGCGGCCGAACAGGCTGCGCCAGTTGCGCATGTGCTCGAACATCTCGATCGAGACGACGCGGTCGAAGCGCCGACCCGGCTGGAAATCGTTCATGTCGGCGGTCAGCACGCGAACGTTGGCGAAACCGCGTCGCGCGCATTCGGACTCGATCCAGGCGCGCTGCGACGCCGAGTTCGACACGGCCGTGATCCGGCTGGCGGGGTAACGCTCGGCCATCCAGAGCGTGAGGGAGCCCCAGCCGCAGCCCAGCTCGAGCACGTCCTGCCCGTCGGCGAGCCGTGCCCGTGCGCAGGTGATCTCGAGGGCTGCCGCCTCCGCCGCGTCCAGATTTGCCGTGCCCGCAGGCCAGTGCGCACAACTGTACTTCCGGTGCGGGCCCAGCACCTGCGCGAAGAATCGTGCGGGCACTTCATAGTGCTGCTCGTTCGCCCGGTCTGGCAGCAGCGCGATGGGTGCGCGGTTCATCGATTCGATGAAACGCTCCGTGGCCGCGGCCGACCGCTCGCAATCGCCGGCGCCGATGTCGGCCAGGCGCGCCTCGCACAGGCGCCGGATTCCGGCGCGCACGACGCCATCCGGCACGAGCCCTTGCTCGACCCAGCCGAGCGCTGCGCGCGTCACGCCGCCAGTTGACATGTGGAGCCTCTCGCCAAGTTATCCGGCCGGCACGGTATACGAGTCGCCGTGAAGCCGACGTGAAGCGAGGCGATCGCCGGAGCCGGCATCTTCACGGCGGCTTCACCGGACTTTCACGTCCCCGAGAGCGCGCGCGTGACAGGGTGCGCGGCAGTCAAGAACCACACTCACGGAGGAAGTCCATGTACACGCCAATTCGCCTCGCTGCTGCCGGGTTCGCCCTCGCTGGCACCTTGATCATCGGACCGGCGGCGGTCGCAGCGCCCTCGGTTCAGCTCGTTACCGGCGAGACCACGGTCCGCCTGTCGACGGATCTTCTCGATGCGCTGGGTTCGCTCGGCGTCACGCCCGACAACGTCCTGCCCGGCGGGCTGCACCCGACCGAGGAGGGCGCCTCGGTCGTGTTTCCGATTCCGACCGGCGAGCTGGACGGCGCCGGGCCGGTGCTGGAAATTTTCCATTCAGGCGGACTCACCCTGACGGCCGGCGAGACGCGCGTCGCGCTCACGTCCTTCATCATCGAGAACCTGGATGGGGCACTGCGCCTGACCGGCGTCGTGAAAGCCAACGACACGATCGTCGGCCGCATTGCGCTGTTTGACGTCGAGTTGACGCGCGCTCCGGAGGTTACGGGCGACCCGGCCAGCGGGGTGGGCATCCTGCGAATCCGCGGCGCGAACCTGACGCTCACGGAGCTCGCGGCCGACGCGCTCAACGGGGCATTCGGGCTCGACGGCGTGTTCACGGCGGGTTTCCCGATCGGCACCGCACGCGTCTACGCGCGAATCAAGGATCGCGACGGCTGACGGGTTTTCCCCCTGCAGGCGGCCGGCAGCACCCCCAATCCCCCCGCTTAGGGCTGCCGGCCGCCTTGCACTACAATCCTGCGTGACCTCGACTCCGAACCGTCTGCAGGCCATGCCCGACGAGACCCGGCAAGTCAGCGTCCTTCTGGTCGAGGATCATCGCGACATCGCGGAGTCCATCGTCGATTTCCTCGAGCCCCGCGGCTTCGTCGTCGACTATGCCGCCGACGGCATCACCGGCATGCACCTTGCGGTGACCCACGGCTACGACGTCATCGTGCTCGACGTGATGCTGCCCGGCGCCGACGGTTTCGTCGTCTGCCGCAAGCTGCGCGAGGAGGCTCGGCGCGACACGCCGATCCTGATGCTGACCGCCCGAGACACGCTCGAGGACAAGATCACCGGCCTGGAGGCGGGCGCGGACGACTACCTGGTGAAGCCCTTCGAGATCCGCGAACTGGAGGCGCGCTTGCGGACGCTCGTGCGGCGGCACCGCGGCGCCACCGCGCGCGAGACTTACCGCGTCGGCGACCTGATGCTCGACCTTGCGACGCAGCAGGTGACGCGTTCCGGACGTGCGCTCGTGGTCACGCCGATCGGCTTTCGGCTGCTGACCGCCCTGATGCGCGCGTCGCCCCGCGTCGTGAGCCGGCCCGATCTCGAGCGCGAGGTGTGGGGGGAAGTCCCGCCGGACAGCGACGCCCTGCGAAGTCACCTGTACAACCTGCGCAAGGCGATTGACCGCCCGTTCGACCGTCCCTTGCTGCACACCGTTTCGGCGAGGGGCTACCGGCTTGCAGACGATGGCTCGCCGTAGCGGCGTCCGTGCGCGGCTCGGCCGCACGTTCGTGCTGCAGGCCGCCTTCATCGGCCTTGCGGCCGTAATCAGCGTGTTCCTCGCCAACGTGCTCCTGGAGAACGTCCTGATCCGGCAGGCGCTGCGCGACGAGGCGACTTTCTTCTGGGAGCGGCACGTCGCCGATCCCTCGCATCCGCTTCCGGCGACGTTGAACCTGACCGGTTATCTCGAGGACGCGCCTGCCGAGCTTGCGCTCCTGGGTCCGGGATTCCACGAGAGCGATGGCAAGGCGCGCCCCACGGTCGTGTACGTCACGGAGAATGCGGGCCGCCGGCTGACACTCGTCTTCGACCGCGGCGGCGTGGCGAAGCTCGTCACCCTGTTCGGGCTGCTGCCGCTCGCCTTCGTCCTGCTGGTTCTCTACCTGACCACGTGGCTCGCGTTCCGCGCCTCTCGCCGCGCGTTCTCGCCGGTCATCGCGTTGGCACGCCAGGTACGCGAGCTCGATCCGACCGCGCCCAACCCGGCCCGCTTCGATCGCTCGCGGCTGCCGCCGGCGGCGGACGATGAAGTGCGGGAGCTCGCGGATGCGCTGGGCCGCTACTCCGACCGGCTGGTCGCAGCTCGTCGCGCGCGAGCGGCAGTTCACGCGCGATGCCAGCCACGAACTGCGCAGCCCGCTGACGGTCATCCAGATTTCGTCCGAGCTGCTGCTGGCGGACGAGCCGCTGACCGATGGCGGCCGGCGTGCCGCGGAGCGAATCCGCCGGGCGGCCGGGGACATGGACGAGTTGACCAATGCCTTCCTCCTGCTGGCGCGCGAGGACGAAGTCGGGCTGCCGGCGAGCTCGGTGTGCATCAACGACGTCGTGTCGGAGGAACTGGCACGCGCGCAACAGGCCGCGGAGGGCAAGCCGGTCGTGTCGCGCTTCACGGAGAACTACCGGCTGCACGTCGATGCGCCCGAGCGCGTGCTGGCCATCCTGGTCGGCAACCTGCTGCGCAACGCTTTCTCATACACGGACCGCGGCGAAGTCGACGTGTCGATCGACGCGGACAAGGTCGTGATCCGCGACACGGGCGTCGGCATCGCGCCGGACCGGCTGGCGGAGCTCTACCGTCCATTCGTGCGCGGGGAATCGGCGCAACGCGGAGGGCACGGCGTCGGGTTGTCGATCGTCAGGCGGCTGTCGGACCGATTCGGCTGGCCGGTGAAGATCGAGAGCCAGCCCGGTGTGGGAACGCGCGTCGAGATCACCTTTCCGGGCGCGCGCGCAGAGGCTGCGAAGGGCTAAGTGACGTGGGCGCCTTAGATTTTCAGTAGCAGGCGCAGTCTACGCCGCCGCGAGTAGACCGAAGAGCCAGCAGAGGTTTTTCGCTGGCGCCGCCTTGGGTCCCGCCTGACCGAACCTATGCCGACCGATTTCCGCCAGCGTGTGTTGACGCGGCGCGAACCCCCATGCCACGCAAGGCCTTGCTCACACCGCGACCGAACGCGGGCCGACCGGCCCGACTAGCGGTTGGATCAGGTGGCAGTTCGCAGTGGCGGCGATCCTGCTGCCCGGGCGTTTTCGGCCTTGGACACGCGCGTGGCCCGGCCCGAGAAGAAAGCCCGAAACACGACGATGGCGAATGCAAACACCCCTATCCCGAAGACCAGGTCTCCTGGAACCCGTGCCCACACGAGCGCTTGCATCACCGGGCCATGGATGACTTCGGCGCTGCGCGCGTAGGCATAGTCCTGCGTGAAGCTCGCGTACGTTTGCCACAGCCCCTGTGGCAGCAGCGACAGGAACACCATCATCGCAAGGCCGATGTTCAGGCACCAGAAACTGACCGACAGCAACCGGTTGTTCCAGCGGCTCGGGTCGGTAAGTCCCCGCATGCAGAACAGCGTGAGACCGAGGCCCAGCATTCCATACACGCCGAACAGCGCCGCGTGGCCATGTGTTGCGGTCGTATTGAGCCCCTGCATGTAGTAGAGCGCAAGCGGCGGATTGATCAGGAATCCGAGCAGGCCGGCACCGATGAGGTTCCACACGAGCACCGCTGTGAAGAAACGGAACGGCCAGTAGTAGCGTTGCTGCCAATCGAAGATGCCCTCATGCTTGGCCCGGCTGTACGCCTCAAAGCCCACCACCATTAGCGGCACCACCTCGAGCGCCGAGAACACGCTTCCGAGCGCGATGACACCAATCGGGGTCCCGCTAAAGTACAGGTGGTGGAACGTCCCGAGCACTCCGCCACCGAGGAAGATGATCGTCGCCACCAGCACGGAGGTCGTCGCTACCGAAACCCGCACAAGGCCCATGCGCACGAGCAACGCGGAGACGATCGCGGTGGCGAAGACTTCGAATACGCCTTCCACCCACAGGTGAACGACCCACCAGCGCCAGTACTCCATGACCGAGATATGAGTGTCCTGGCCGTACATCAGGCCTGCACCGAACAGTAGTGCGATAGCGACGGCGGCGACGATGACCAGGAACAGGAGCGAACGGCTCTGCGCTTGCTTCAGTGCCGGCGCGAGGCCTCGCAACACGAGCGCGAGCCAGAGCAACAGACCGATGAACAGGTAGATCTGCCAGAAACGGCCGAGATCCACGTATTCGTAACCCTGATGGCCGAACCAGAAATTCCGCGTCGGGTCCGGGATCATGCGATTTATCGCAAGCCACTGTCCTATGAACCCGCCGGCAACGATAACGACGAGGCTGACCAGGAGGAACCACACACCGAACGCCTGGAATCGAGGTTCGCGCCCGCCCAGCAGCGGCGCGACATAGAGCCCGGTACCGAGCCACGCGGTCGCGATCCAGAGCACCGCGAGCTGCGTGTGCCAGGACCGCGTGACCGAATACGGGAAGAGGTCCGACAGCGGCAGGCCGTAGAGGCCTTGGCCTTCGACGGCATAGTGCGCGGTCACGATGCCGAGCAGTACCTGAAAGACAAATAGCAGAATCGCGACGATGAAGAACCCCGACGCGGCGCGCATGGACGGCGTCACCTTCGCCGTTTCCATGAAGTCGTCCCGGGAGAAGCCCGTTTCCGGCTCGCCATCGCGACGCCAAATATCGAATTCCCTCGCGTAATACCACACGAGGGCGCCGATTCCGGCGAGGAGGACAAAGATCGAGATGAACGTCCACATGAATACTGCACCCGTCGGCGTATTGCCGACGAGAGGTTCATGCGGCCAGTTGCTCGTGTACGTGATCGTGGTCCCGGGGCGCTGCGTGCTCGCCGCCCAGGACGTCCAGAAGAAGAATGCGTTCAACGCGGCAGATTCGTCCACCTTCAGCTTGGCGTGGACCGGGAATGCGTACTGCTCCCGCAAAGCCTCCCCGTCCGCGGAGCTTCCCTGAAACAGCGCCGCGTAGTGCGCGCCAACTACCGCGATGGCCTCTGCGCGGTCGTTCGTGACGGTCACGACGCCTGACTGCGCATCGTAAGTATTGATGCGCATGGCCTGCCTGAGCATCGTGCGTGCGCGCGCCTGATCCCCGGATGAGAGCGCGGCGTAGTTGACGCCCTGTTCCTGCTTGGCGATGCGGTCGAGCAGCGCGAGTGCTTCCCGGTGCAGCCAGTCAGCCGACCAGTCCGGCGCTACATAGCTGCCATGGCCCCAGATCGAGCCCTGCTGCATGCCGCCCATGGACTGCCAGACGTTCTGGCCGCGCCCGATCTGTTCGCGCGTGAATAGCGTGACGCCAGCATCGCTCTTGACTGCGTTCGGTATCGGCGGTGCCAGGTGATATATCTGGTTGCCGAAGTAGAGCAGCACGCCGAACATGAGGACCATGCTGGCGGCGAGAATCTTCCAAAGACGCGCGACTGAAAATTGAGAGCTGTAGCTAGCCATCTGTCATGCCCTACGCGGGATGGAGGCCTAGATCATTCTGGGGTTATACGTGGTTCGTACGCCTTGATCCAGATCAAGAGCGGAGAATTGGCGCGGCGAGTATTTCGAGCCTCCTGCGGTCTTTCAATTCCAGCTCGCGTTTTCGCACCCGGATCGCACCTTCATCCTGGAACTGCCGCAGTCTTCGACTCACAGTTTCAGGCGTGAGCCGCAAGTAGTTCGCAATGTCAGTGCGTGGCATCGTTAGCTGAAAGCGGTCAGCCGAAAAACCGCGAGCGGCGAGACGTCGGGACATTTCAATCAGAAATGAGGCAATTCGTTCGTCGGCAGAATGGTCACCGGCCAGACGCTCGCCGTGGCTTATGTCTCGGCTGAGAAGCCGGAAGAGCTGCCTCTGCAGGCCCGGCAGGCGCATGGCAAGGATGGCGATTTTCGGGAACGAGAACCGACACAAATGCACCGTATCCAGTGCGATCGCGTTGCAAGGGTAGCGTTCGTCGTCGATGGCGCTCAAGCCGATGACCTCGCCCGGGAGATGAAAGCCAAGGACCTGTTCGCGGCCATCGCGATCGACCCGGCTCGTCTTGACCGTACCGCTACGCACTGCGGCGATTGCATCGAATGAATCGCCTTCGCGAAACACATGTGTTCCAGGCTGCAAAGGGCCGACATGTTCGACAAGAACATGCAAGTCGCGTAACGCACTTTTGTCCATGCCTTCGGCAATGCATGCCTGCGAGAAGGCGCAGGTGGAACAGAATCGGAAGGCATCTCCGTCGTCGGCTGTTACTTCGGCGCCGACTGTCGGAAAGACCGCCCTGCTCACTGGGGCGACCGTATTGGAAGGTTTTTTTGCCATCAGTGTGCTTAGGTCACATCGGACGGGCCAAAGTTGTACCACATGGATTCAGTAACCGCTCTTGAGGCGCGCACCCGGCTTGTGGCCAACAACGCCTAAGGACCTACAAAGCTGTGGATTCTCAATACAGAGGTGACAACTCTGGCTCTCCATTCTAGGTTCAGAAGAACCGCAGAGAGGAGACGCCATGACCAAGAGCGAGCAGATCCGCCTGACCCATTGGCGGTTCAAGGTGTTGCAGCGGGCGGCCGAGTCCCACTCGGTGGCTCGCACCTGCCGGCATTTCGGTATTTCCCGCCAAGCCGTTCTACAAGTGGAAGAAGCGATTCGATGAGCACGGCACGGCCGGTTTAAGTGACCGCCCGCGCAGGCCGCACCGTTCGCCCCGGGCCACGCCGGCTGCGATTGTCAGCAAGATCTTGTATTTGCGAGAGAACTACCACTTCGGTGCGGGCAGGATTGCAGGGTATCTGAAGCGCTTCCACCAGCTCTCGATCGCCACCTCATCGGTGCATCGGATCCTCCAACGCCACGGTCTGGCCCGGCTGCCTGCCAACCAAAAGCATCGGCCGCACAAACAGCGCTGGCAGCGCTATGAGAAGCCCCAGCCAGGCCACCGGCTGCAGATGGACGTCAAGTTCCTCGAGCGCATCCCGGGCACCCGGCGGCGCCTCTACCAGTTCACGGCCATCGACGACTGCACCCGCATCCGGGTGCTCAAGATCTACGACCGCTGCAACCAGGCCACGGCCATCCGGTTCGTCGACGAAGTGCGCCGGCGGTTGCCGTTCCGGGTGCAAGTCGTTCAGACCGATAACGGGGCGGAGTTCCAGTCGCGCTTTCACTGGCACCTCGACGGCCTGGATATCCGCCACGCCTACATCCGCCCGCGCACACCGCGCCTGAACGGCAAGGTGGAGCGATCCCACCGCGTGGACGACCAGGAGTTCTACCAGCTGCTAGATCGTGAGGGCGTCAGCGACGACATCCACCTGTTCAACGCCAAGCTGCGAGAATGGGAGGACTACTACAATTACCATCGCCCCCATGGAGCCCTCGACGGGCAAACGCCCTACGAAAAACTCCTGGCAAAAACGAGGGCCGCAGTGTCACCGGCGTATTGAGAACCTACAAACGGAGGATGGTGGCCAGGGGCGGAATCGAACCACCGACACGCGGATTTTCAGAAACCGCCGACGATAACCCTTGCGAACCCACCGGCGTGAATCCCGCGAAATAGACCGCGATCACGGCGCGGTAGGTTACGTGGGACCACGGTAGTTAATGCCAGGTTGGAAACATTCTGGAAACATTTGACATCGCGACCCTCCTGAAAGAGCAGGTTCAAATCGGGGGCGGGATTTCGTCCCTATAGGCAGATTCGCTTGGAGTGAATCACCCTGAACCCGAGCCCCGGGGAAGAGCTACCGGTATTCAAGACCCCTAACCCGCTCTTTTGCGCAACCTCTACACGCGTAATCGCATTGATTCCCGGTACTTAGCAGAGAGGCAATTCAGGGCTTTCCACGGGGATTCATCGCAACTGCAACGGAAAGTACAACTTGACCAGGAGAATCTCTATGAAGACCGACGATTCTGCTACCCCAGCTGTTGTGCCGATGCTCTAGCGCGCCGCCGGCGCGAGTGTCGTTAGGGTGCCAGCGATGCGGAGTGGCAGTTGGTAGTGCCCGTGCCGGAACCACGGCCGCTTGAGCAATGGACAATGCCGCTCGTCGGGCGTATACGATGCGTGTCACTCCCGCCGACCGGATCAGGCTGCTGGAACGTAGCCGCGGCGAAAAGGTCGGTGAATCCTGTCCCGATTCTCGGGACACCGCGACCGTCAAGGAAGACATCCCTGCGGCAGGGTTGCTTGTCCTGCGCGCATACGTGGCGTAAAGCTCCGTCACCGCAAGCGGCTGTGACGGGCAATCACTTAAAGGGGGAAGCGGTCATGCAACCGACAATCACCGGGCGCGTGTGGTCTCTTATAGCCGCATCGTCTATCGCGGTCACGGCAGCACATTCGGATACCCTGTACGACACCTTTGGGACCAAGTGGCGACCAATTAGCATCGGAACGGGAACGACTTCAGAAATGGTGCGGAACCGCTTAGAGGTTTCGCTCGCCGCTGATGCTGCAGGCGACGGGGAGGATTTCTTCGCAAGTGGCCTAGGCAGCACGTGTGCAGTCAGCGGCGACTTTGATTTGCGAGCTACATACACTCTTCTGGAGTGGCCACTGCACAATGGCACAAGAGTCGCTCTTCATGTCGGCACGCTGGAGGGGATCCCCACCGACAGGGGCGTCTTCGTTGAACGCGACAGTTTTAGTGAGGCCGACGATCCCGAAAATCCCCGTGAGGTGTATGTTTTCTTCGCAGATCGCGGTGCAATCGCGATCGACCATGAGACGGCGCATATGTCTGGTCGTCTACGCTTGCAGCGCGTTGGATCGATCGTGACCGGCTACAACTGGTCAACGGCACACTCACGTTGGGTGGAGCTCGAGAGCAGCGATGTCGGAACGCAGGATCTGCGATTCGCCCTCATCGTTTACAGCCATGATTCAGTCTTTACGGATCTGGACGTGAAGGTTGCGCTTGATACCGTGCGTCTCGCGGAAGGCACACTTACCGGAGCAGCTTGTCCATTGCCGACCACCTGATATTGCGCGCGTGTCATCACTGTTCGGCAGTGGCCTGAAGCTCCGACACTTAATAGTCACCTGAACTACAGCCCCGGTGCCCTCGGCCCCACTTCAAGAAACTGGACATTGAGGGGTGGCAAAAATGCGAGCGAATGTAGTTTCGATATTTTTGGCTGGGTCGGTGACGATGTTCGCGGTTGATATTGCGACCTCGGAGAAGCCTGGTCTAAACGTGCAAGTCTTTGAAGACGCAACGTATGACCACTGGGAACAGCCAAGCGCACAGGAATTCCGCAGCCGGCGCATCATTCACGAAGATCACCAGCGGGGAAATTGTCAACAGCGGAGGCCATGTTTTGGCATGGGTCGTGGGGTGATTACGACAATGACGGGTGGCTCGATCTTTTCGTCGGCTCCGAGTACTCGTCGGAGCGGAACTATCTTTTTCACAACGATCGTGGTGGCACGTTTACGCTCATCGACGACGCTGCCATGCCAAAAATCCCGAGCAACCAGCACGGTTCAGCCTGGGGTGACTACGATAACGACGGCCATCTCGACCTGATTGTGACGGCCGGCAATCCCGAAATTGCGCACAGCATGCTCTACCGGAATAACGGTGATGGGACGTTCTCGTGGACGAACAACGGACATATCCAATGACACTTTGGTCTACGCGAATCCCGGAGTCCACGCCCCGTCGTGGGGCGACTACGACAATGATGGGCTCCTGGACCTGTTCATCGGTGCCCATGACGTCTTCAATCGCTTGTTCCATAACGACGGTGGCGGCTCTTTCACCCGAATCCTTGACCACGTTCTCGTGAACGACGAGAGCAGTGGCCCAGCTTCGCAAGGTCGAGCATGGGTAGACTACGACGACGATGGGGATCTGGACTTGTACGTCTCCAACCTCTTCGTGCTTCCCTCGCGCCGGATTCACGAGCGTTCTCTACCGGAACGACGGGGACGGCAAATTCACGAGAAACATCGACAGCGGACTCAGCAGATTCCAGGAGGAAACGTTTGGGTCTTGCTGGGCCGACTACGACAACGATGGCTTGGCCGACCTCTTCCTGGCGAACAGGCAGAGAAACTCCCTCTATCACAACGACGGTAAACGGGACGTTTACACGGATCAGCTCCAGCAGGGTCGTGAAGGACAAGATTCCGAGTTCGGCGATCTTCGGTACCTGCGCATGGGGCGACTACGACAACGACGGCTTCATCGATCTCTACGTGACGACTCTTGATTTCGATTTTCCCACTCTGCCGATGCTGGGCAGCTTCCTATATCACAACGACGGCGACGGCGGATTTACGAGGGTTACCGAGGGTCCTGTCGCCACCGAGCGCACAACAGGGGCGTCGGGTGCGGGTTGGGTGGACTACGACAACGACGGCTTCCTGGATCTGTTCGTCGCACAGGGCGCGCACGCGCCCAATCCGCAGACCAACCTGCTGTATCACAACGACGGCAACAACAACGGTTGGTTGAACGTGAAGCTGGTGGGCACGGTTTCGAACCGCTCGGCCATCGGTGCGAAGGTCCGCGTAAACGCCTTCTATCGCGGAGCGAGTCGCTGGCAGGTGCGCGAGATATCGGGCGGGGACGGCAACGGCAACCAGCAGAGTCTGAACGCCGAGTTCGGACTTGGCGATGCAACGACCATCGACACGGTACGCGTCGAGTGGCCCTCGGGCATCGTCCAAGAGATGCACGATGTCGCTCCAAGGCAATTCGTCACCATCACCGAGACCCATTGTCGAGTTCTACCGCACCTGGATAGCGCACAAATTCGAGCGAGACCAGCACCCCCAGGATGTTTTTGATTGGGCACGCTGAAGGCGAGCGTATAGTCAGGCCGGGACCATCAACGCGTCGCATCAGTTGGCGGGATTCTTAACGGTTAGATGGATTGTCGAGCCGAGTCTAATGAATGGCGGGCGAACAGCCGCATCTGTCACCGTCTACCGAGTGTGTCGCCAACCTCACGACTGCGTTCGACGCGAATGCAATATGGCACCCAGCGTGCATTTAGGAGTTACTGATATAGCGAGCGGTAGGCTACACCGCAAACTAGCGCGAGTAGGTGGTGGCCAGGGGCGGAATCGAACCACCGATACGCGGATTCTCAGTTACATGTTGGACTTGCGGACCTCGGCTAACATTACGCCCGGCTGCTCCTCTTCCTTGACATGGCGCTCGATCATCTCGTAGAGCATCTGACCCCTTGAATCGTATTCTTCCGCGGCTGTTTTCTCCGACTGCTGGTCCGTCCTGGCATCGCGTGGTCGTCCGCTTCTCGACGTAGGACAAACACCGAGTCCGTTTCTCGAGGCGCGATGATAGGCTCGCGGCTTGCGTCAACATTCCGCGAAGAAGCTGGCCAGTACACACAAGAAGATGCTCATCGCGGCACTCGTCGGCGCGCTGGCGGCAGTCTTCGTGACCGTCATCGTCCTCAATTTCACGGGCGGAGAGCAGCGTGTCGAGCGCGAGCTTGCGCACCGGTACGGCATCGACGATGCGCAGTTCCAGCGTGAACTCGGAACCTTGCTCGGGCCGGCGATCCTGGACGGTAATCGGGTCGAGAACCTCGAGAACGGCGTTGAGATCTTTCCGGCGATGCTCGAAGCCATCCGCGGCGCGCAACGCTCAGTTTGCTTCGAGACCTTTATCTACTGGTCGGGCGCGATCGGTCGTGAGTTCGTCGATGCCCTCAGCGAGCGTGCGCGGGCGGGCGTACCAGTCCACGTCCTCATTGACTGGGTCGGCAGCCAGAAGATGGACGAACGCCTTATCGACAGCAACTGAGTGTCGGCCGGTGCCGAGGTCGAACGCTACCACCCCCTGCACTGGTACCACCTCGCACGCATGAACAACCGCACTCACCGGAAGCTTCTCGTCGTCGACGGCACAATCGGGCTTCACCGGGGGCGTCGGCATCGCCGACAACTGGAACGGGAACGCCGAGTCTCCCCAGCACTGGCGCGATTCGCACTATCGTATCGAGGGCCCCGCAGTCGCGCAGATGCAGGCGGCATTCATGGACAACTGGATCAAGACCACCGGAAAGGTTCTGCAGGGTGAACGCTACTTTCCCGATCTAGCTTCGACAGGGGAAGCGCGGCGCAGGTATTCACCAGTCGTCGCCGAGCGGCGGCGGCGACAGCATGCTGCTCATGTACCTGCTCGCGATCACGGCCGCTGAGCGGAAAATCGACTTGTCCGCCGCCTATTTCGTGCCGGACGAACTGACTCGGACCGCGCTGCGGGACGCGCTCCAGCGCGGAGTGCGCGTACGCATCATCGTGCCCGGCGAGCACATCGATACTGAAGTCGTGCGCAAGGCCTCGCGCGCGCAGCTGGGGCGAACTGCTCGCCGCCGGAGCGGAAATTCACGAGTACCAGCCGACCATGTTCCATTGCAAGACGCTGATCGTGGACGGACTCCTGGTATCTGTCGGCTCGACCAACTTCGACAACCGCTCCTTCCGACTCAACGACGAGGCGAACCTCAACGTCTACGATCCGGCATTCGCCGAGGACGTTACACGGGTCTTTGAAGCAGACCTGGGACAGTCCCGGCGCATCAGCTATGAGGAATGGCAGCAGCGCCCCGTTTCGGAGAAGCTGCTGGAAAAGGCCGCCGCGCTACTGTCGCGGCAGCTCTGATTCGCTCGCGCTCGGCGACGGAATTGGGCGCGGCAGCCCTCAGAATGGAATTGTTGGCCAGGGGCGGAATCGAACCACCGACACGCGGATTTTCAGTCCGCCTTCCCGTTCGGGAAATTAAGCCCTCTCGCTCGACAGTTTTGCCTAGCGTAAGAGCCCCCTCGCGATTGAGCTCAACCCGTTTGCAGCGTTAGGCGGTTCATCTTAGGCATTTGCGGTTGTTGTAGGACGCCCCGATTTCGCTACGTCGTGCTACGAAAGCGCGTATCTTCGCCGAGGCATACTCGGATCAGCTCGCGAGCTAAGAACAACGTCATAATTCGCGAATGCCAGCTGAGTCCCGTAAGCGCTTATCGATGATCCGCGAGTTTCACTTCGCAGACTGGTTCACCCTGGGCAATGCGGTCTGCGGCACCGGCGCGCTGTTCTCCAGCATGACTTACTTGCAGACCGGTTACGTTGAGCGCATCTACGTCGCCTGCTCCCTCATCTTCGCGGGATTGGTCTTCGACATTCTGGACGGCCGCATAGCCCGCTGGCGACAGAAGACCTCGGCCATGGGACGCGAGCTCGACTCCCTGGCGGACGTTATTTCCTTTGGCGTTGCACCGGCGGTCCTTGCGTACGCATGCGGCATGCAAGGATTGTACGACCGCTTGATCCTGGTGTTTTTTGTGGCGTGTGGCGTATCGAGACTCGCGCGCTACAACGTCACTGCGGACAAGCTCTCCGAAGGCACGGGCAAGGTGAAATACTTTGAGGGCACGCCGATTCCGACCTCTATCGTGTTGGTAGCCCTACTAACATTTGCCGCTTCCCAACACGCCATCGGGTCGAACCTTTGGATTGGTGCCGTTAGTATCATGGGGCACACTCTGCATCCCTTGGCGCTGCTGTTTCTGCTGTCTGGTACGCTCATGATCAGCCGTATTCGAATTCCAAAGCTTTAGCTAGAAAATCGAAAAAAGCATGTAGCCTAAAATGCGGCCCCGACTCGAAAGACTTTGGCGAGGTGAGCTAAGTCGACTGAGAGATTCGGCGCGCTCGGAGAGATGGTTCGCATTCTTCGGCCGCGAATCCCTCGCTTAGCTCGATCTCGCCGCTGCGCGGCGACGTCCTTCTCGGCGCCTCCCTTACCTGCTCGGCCTGTAGGCGTCGTCTTCTCGCTGGCAATCCGGTTCGCTGACTGCCCACGCGCGCAGAAGCGGCTAAGGTTTGCCTGTTAAATTTCAATCACGGAGTCCTACATGAAACTACCCTATTTCGCGGGCGCAGTTGCGGTAATGGCGGTAACGGCCGCCTTTGCAGGCGATCCCGCCAACACCACCGCTTCTGCAGATCCGGCTGCGACATTCAAGTCACTTGACACGGATGGCAATGGGCGTATCTCCGCTACCGAAGCGCGCGTTCACAACGACCTCAATGCGGGCTATAAAGACGCCGTTAGCGACCCAAACCAAGGCATGAGCATGGCCGAGTTTGAGTCCTGGAGTGCGAGCCAGAAGCCCGGCGCCATGACGCCGAACTCCTCCTCGCCGGAACCCACCGAGCCTCCGCCGAGTAACTAACGCATTCACAGCGCTAGTAAAGGGGCCGACATCGGCCCCTTTTTTTTAGTACCTAAAATGCCTCACGGCAGTGCCGTCAGCCGCCGCCTGTATCAGGATCTCGCGGAACTCGCCCAGCATGCAGTGAGTCGGCGCGGCCGCGCATACGTACTATGCTAATCACGACGCATTATTCGGGCGCAGAGCTCTCGAAACTGAGTGAGGCGGCGAATCGGGTATGCGACTGGGGTACGCACGAGCGACCCGAGCTGGTCGTGTTGCGGCGCCTAAGTGGGAGTTGAACGGTCCCGCGAAACTCCCGCACGGAAATCTGCGAGTGATTGCAGAGCCTGATAAGTAATTGAAGAAGATGGTGGCCAGGGGCGGAATCGAACCACCGACACGCGGATTTTCAGTCACAGACTGATTTCCGCAACATCAACTGCATCAACCGGTTAGCGGGGCTCCCGTCCCGTAGAGAAGGTGATTCAAGCGCAGGCACTGTTGCTGGAAATGCGGCCGAGCCGACTGCCGCCTAGACTTATGGAGTCCTTTCCGCGTTACAGCTCGCCGCGAGGAGCCGTGCCATGTCCCGCTACCTGTTTAACGATTCGCACATCCACCTCACCAACTATGTCCAGGAGGGGCCGGATATCCACGACTACCTGCAGATGATGGGGAGTACGGTCAAACGCTCCGTGCTGTTCGGATTGCCGCTGCAGCAAACCTGGTCGTTTGCGGAGATGGGCGACGTCCCGCCCACCTACTACATGCAGGCGGATGCGCCGCTGTACTACTACTCCTTCACCGACGCGCACATCGCCATGCAGTTCAAGTCGCTGAGCGCGAAAGAGCAAGCCCGGTTCGACCCGCTGATCTCCGGGTTCAACCCCGCAGACATGTTCGGCGTGGACCACATCCGGCGCGTGTTGAAGACATTCCCCGGGGTGTTCTGCGGAATCGGTGAGTTTTCGGTCTACAAGGAGTTCGTTTCGTCCAAGATCGCGGGAGAGAAAGCGACTCTCACGAATCCGGCTCTGGGCCGCATCATGGATTTTGCCGGCGAGGTGGGGCTGGTTGCGCTCATCCACACCGATATTGAAAGGCCCTTTCCCAAGCGGAATCAGCCGCCGGTCCTGGCATTGCAGACGAAAGAGCTGTTCAAGCGCCACCGCAAGACCAAGATCATCTGGGCGCACGTGGGACTGGGACGAATCGTCCACCCTGTGGCCAAGCAGGCGGAGATCATCGAACGCGCCCTCAAGGATCCGGACCTCGAGCACGTCTATTTCGACATTTCCTGGGACGAAGTCGCGAAGTACGCTGTCGAGTCGGCAGAGAGCGCCAAGCGGGTAGCCGGCGTGATCAACCGCCATCCGCACCGGATTCTGTTCGGCACGGATTGCGTTGCGCCAAAGAACCTGAAATCCATGATGAAAGTGTTCCATGGTTACGATCCAATCTGGAAGCTCCTGACGCCCGAAGCCAGACGTCTGGTTAAGTTCGAAAATCATGAGCGGCTGTTTGACCAGGCCAAGAAGGACGTCAGAGCATGGGAGAAGAAGATTCCGCGCAAAGCAGCATGGACGTCAGGCCGGATAAGCCCCTTGTAGGTTCTCAATACGCCGGTGACACTGCGGCCCTCGTTTTTGCCAGGAGTTTTTCGTAGGGCGTTTGCCCGTCGAGGGCTCCATGGGGGCGATGGTAATTGTAGTAGTCCTCCCATTCTCGCAGCTTGGCGTTGAACAGGTGGATGTCGTCGCTGACGCCCTCACGATCTAGCAGCTGGTGGAACTCCTGGTCGTCCACGCGGTGGGATCGCTCCACCTTGCCGTTCAGGCGCGGTGTGCGCGGGCGGATGTAGGCGTGGCGGATATCCAGGCCGTCGAGGTGCCAGTGAAAGCGCGACTGGAACTCCGCCCCGTTATCGGTCTGAACGACTTGCACCCGGAACGGCAACCGCCGGCGCACTTCGTCGACGAACCGGATGGCCGTGGCCTGGTTGCAGCGGTCGTAGATCTTGAGCACCCGGATGCGGGTGCAGTCGTCGATGGCCGTGAACTGGTAGAGGCGCCGCCGGGTACCCGGGATGCGCTCGAGGAACTTGACGTCCATCTGCAGCCGGTGGCCTGGCTGGGGCTTCTCATAGCGCTGCCAGCGCTGTTTGTGCGGCCGATGCTTTTGGTTGGCAGGCAGCCGGGCCAGACCGTGGCGTTGGAGGATCCGATGCACCGATGAGGTGGCGATCGAGAGCTGGTGGAAGCGCTTCAGATACGCTGCAATCCTGCCCGCACCGAAGTGGTAGTTCTCTCGCAAATACAAGATCTTGCTGACAATCGCAGCCGGCGTGGCCCGGGGCGAACGGTGCGGCCTGCGCGGGCGGTCACTTAAACCGGCCGTGCCGTGCTCATCAAATCGCTTCTTCCACTTGTAGAAGGCTTGGCGGGAAATACCGAAATGCCGGCAGGTGCGAGCCACCGAGTGACACTCGGCCGCCCGCTGCAACACCTTGAACCGCCAGCCAGCCAGGCGTGTCTGCTCCGTCTTGTTCATCGGGTCTCCTCTCTGCGGTTCTTCCGAACCTAGAATGGAGAGCCAGCGTTGTCACCTCTGTATTGAGAGTCCACAAGGGGATGATGGTGGCCAGGGCCGGAATCGAACCAGCGACACGCGGATTTTCAGTCCCTGGTCCGTGTTGCGCGACGCATGCCCCATCCCGCTGCATGCTGTTGTCTATTGCGCCCCTGCCTCCACCGGTAGCCTCACGTCGAACTTGATGGCCGCCAGCTGCTCGGGCGCCAAGCCATGTTTCTGCAGAAATGGTAGCCAGCGCGGGTCATCGTGAAGGTTCTTCAAGAATGGGTCGAAAGGCGTAATTCCGAACGCAGGATCGTGAAGCTCGGCCGCCTTTTCTAACCAGTCGAAGGCGAAATCAGCGTCCCCGCGGTAGGCCGCAACTTCGGCGACAGTGTACGAGTATAGCCGGCTATGTTTCTTGCTCAGTTCGGCAAACGCAGCTTCGGATTCCGTTGATTGTCCAAGCGCATGATGGGCAATGGACTTCACTGCGAGGCGCCATGCGTCATCGGCCTCAAGCTGAATTTCCGCAAGAGCTGATTCTGGGTGCCCTCGCAATACCAACACTTCACCGACGGCGCCGCGCGCACCAAGAGCCGACGGACTCAGTGTGAGCACTGTGCGCCATTGTTGAATTGCAGCGTCCCAATGCTTCGCGTACTTATATGAGTTTGCTAGTTCAAAGTGCGCCTCGCCATTGACCGGGTCGCGGGCAATCGCACGCTTGCCAAAGTCGATGGCCTGCTCCAGGCGGCCGAGGCGCCGCGACAAAATCCCAGCGACAAACAAGATGTCCGCACTTGACGAATCCAGCGCCATCGCGCGCGAAAGGTGCCGCGCGGCCATCTCGTAATCACGATCGTAGAAGATAGCAATCCATCCAAGCCGCGCATGCGCTTGTGCGTAATGTGGGTCAACTTCTAGTGCCTTGTTGGCTGCTTCAGACGCTAGGCCGAAAGCTTCGGTGGAAAATCGTAAGCCTTGTATCGCCTGCGACCCATAGATGTAGGCCAAGCCGTCCCACGCCTCGGCGTATGCTGGATCGAGCGCAAGCGCCTGCCGGTAAAGTGAGATCGCCTGTTCGAGTGCTGATGGCGTGGCTTGGTACCCGACATCGCGAGCTTGCAGAAAAAGGGCATAGACTCTCGGGATCTTTCTGCTTCGCCTTCGGTGCGGCGCCGAGCAGTTCAATCCTTAGTTCTGATACAACGGCGTTAGCGATATGATCCTGAACCGCAAAAATGTCATCCATCGGGCGGTCATAGCGATCCGACCATAAATGCGTCCTATCGGCGGCGCGGACCAACTGCGCCGTGATGCGCATCTGCTTGCCGGAAGTACGCACGCTGCCTTCAAGCACGTGGGTGACGTTCAGTTTCTTCGCGATTTCTGCGATGTCGATGTTTTGCCCCTTAAAGGCAAACGAAGACGTGCGCGCGATCACTTTTAGGTCCGGGACCTGCGCCAGCAGATTCAGAAGTTCCTCTGCAATACCGTCGGACATGTACTCCTGATTCTTCTCGGCCGACATGTCTACGAAGGGCAGGACGGCAATGGATTTCTCGTTTGGCACTGCAGCCGCTGCGGGTGGGGTCGTGGCGGGTTGCGGCTTAGCGGCAGGTACATCGCTCGTATCCTTAAAGTACCAGTAAGCTCCACCGCCCAGTACCAGCAGCCCCGCAATGAGGGGGAGTCCAATCCGGCGCACTAGCGCCGTACTGCGTGGCCGTACAGAACCGGCACTTTGGGTGTTTGGCTCGATTGCGCCCGTTGCCGCTGCCTTCGCCGCGGGAGCAGGGGCAGGGTCTAAGCCCAGCAACTGGCGCACCCGCTTCGCAAACGCAGGCGGCGTCTCACCGCCCGGCAGTCGGGTCCACTGCAAGTGCAAGAACTCTTCCGGCACCCGCGCGTCGGTTTCGCGCGTCTCATCAACTACCACCGGCACCAGGAAAGCCTTGTCCTCCGCCATGTCTAGCAATCGCCGCTTGGCGAGATTCCACTCGCGCCGGAAATAACCTTCGGTTCGCGCAGTGGTGTGTGCCGAAATCACCGGCAGAAACAACGCGCAATCGTGGATCTGCTTCTTGATCTGCAAATCCCAGGCGTCTCCCCCGCGCAGTTCACTACGGTCGAACCACACCTCAACGCCGGCAGCTCGCAGGGCCTCGCAGATGCGCGTCGCGGCATCCGCATCCTCGGAGGCATAGGATAGGAAAACAGCACCGGAAAGGCGCGGTTGCTCAGTCATGCGTTGGCTCTAGCTCCCCCCAATGCGCCAGATACTAACGGGTCCTTGGGGGAGCGAGGGGATGATGGTGGCCAGGGGCGGAATCGAACCACCGACACGCGGATTTTCAGTCCGACGCACGGCCACCCTCGCCGGTAGTAAGTGGAAGAACACGGTAGCGCTTTTCTGTCGGCAGTGGCGCCCTCCCTTCGCGACCGACCCCATGCCGACCCTCAACCCGCCAATCGCGTCGGCGGCGTACAATCGTTTAGCTGGGTCGACAAGTTACTCTCGCCGTAACCGAACTTCGTCCGAACCATGCCTTCAACGGCCGGCTGCAGCGCCGTCATGTCGATCGCATCCAGCCGCCGGGACCGGAGATGGGGGTCGAGCTCCTCGAGATATCGCACGACCGCTTGCTGCCAGTCGACGATGCCGAATTCGCCGGTGCGCGGGCGTCACCGCTGCCCGCAACTTGCTGTGTGGGGCGAACACGCCATGGACTCTCGTCAAGTGCATGCGTGGCGGCGGCACCAGTGCGGCAGATCGTGCCATCAGATCCAGCGGCTCTGGCACGATGTGTGTGTGGTGCCGTCACGGTACGGGGTCTTGAGCATGTAGCGAACCTGACCCGAGCCCGTCAGCCATCTTCTCTCCCTCGAGTAGCCGAGCCACAAAGCGTAGGCGCTGGTCCACTTTGGAACACTCCTGCCACGGCATTTGCGTCTCTTGCAAATGCCTGAGAGAGTTTACCTATGTGACCGGAATGACCTGTAACCTAAGTGCCCGAAAGTGCACCGAAGAGCATTTCGGTCGATCGCGGGACTAAGCAATCCGATAGGGGGACAGGATGGACATGCTGAGGCTTGGCGCGGCGTTCGCCATGGTGATCGTCGCGGCGCAGCCGGCGCACGCGCAGGGCGCCGCATCGGCACAGCGCGAGGCCATGCTGGCCCGGGCGAAAGCCGCCGAACTGCCCGGGCGGCATGAGCCGCCGCCCGGCGACATCCTCAGCCACCAGGCCGGGGCCTACGCCAATCTCCTGTGCAACCAGATCTTTGTCAGCGGCTTCGAAGCGGCAGCTGGGCCGACTTGGCGAACGCGCCGACCAGGATCAGCAGGCAGATGGCCACGAGCGTCGGGTCGTTCTGGCTGAAGACCTCCTCTGCGCCGGAGAACACGCCGTTGTAGTCGAGCGCGCCGGTCTCGTTCAGCAGCAGGAAAGCGGCAACCACCAGGGCGACGTCGCCGATCACGTTGATCACGAAGGCCTTGATCCCGGCGTGGGTGGCGGTGCTGCGCCGGTACCAGAAGGAGATCAGCAGGTAGGACGCCGCGCCCACGAAGGCCCAGCCGACGATCAGCAGGATGAAGTTCGCGGCGAGAACCAGCACCAGCATCGAGAACACGAAGAAGTTGAGGTAGGCGAAGTAACGCGCGTAGCCGCGGTCGCCGCCCATGTAGGCGACGGAGTAGACGTGGATCAAGAACGACACTCCGCTGACCACGAGGCACATGAACACCGACAGCGGGTCGATCAGGATCGCGAGATCCACCTTGAAGTCGCCAGTCGAGGCGTAGGTCCATGCGGAGTCGACGACCGCGCGCTCCTCCTCCGGGAGATCTTGGAGCTCGACCAGCGCCGCGATCGCCGACAGGAACGCGCCGAGAATCGCCGCGCTGGCAATCCAGCCGGCCAGGCGCCCGGGGAGGACGCGCCAGCCGAGCGACACGATCAGCGTCCCCGCCAGCGGGAACGCGAGCACCAGCCAGCCGTAGGAGGTGGCGCTCACCCGCGCAGCTCCGACATCTCGTCAACGTCGATCGGCAGCCGGCCGCGGTACATCGCCACGATGATCCCGAGGCCGATCACGACCTCACAGGCAGCGATCACCATCACGATCAGCGCGAACACCTGGCCGCCCTCGTTGCCGTGCATGCGCGCGAACGCGATCAGAGCGAGGTTGCCGGCGTTCAGCATCAGCTCGAGGCAGAGCAGCACCACGAGCGGGTTGCGGCGCGTCATCACACCGGCGGCGCCGATCACGAAGATGAACGCCGACAGAACGAGGAACCAGACGATGTCCATCTAGACGCGGACCTCCAGCGTCTCCTCGCGCGAAGGCGGGGGCTCGCTGCGCGGGCCGACGGACGCCATGTCCTCAAGGCCGCGCCGCCGGCGGGCGAGCACCACGGCGCCGACCGCCGCCACGAGCAGCAGGAACGAGGCCGCCTCGAAGGCCACGAGGTAGTCCGTCAGCAGCAGCCGGCCGATGCCCTTGGGGTCGCCGAAGGCGCCGGTCAGCTCCGGCCCGCGCGTTTCGAGCGCCTCCAGGCCGCTCGCGACGAAGGCGATGCACAGCTCGATGCCGATCGCTGCCGCAAAGAGCGGGCCGAACGCCCCGACGGCGCCGCCCTCGGGCCGCAGCGGCTCGTCCGATCCGCCGATGTAGGCGACGACGAAGATGTAGAGCACCATGACCGCGCCGGCATAGACCACGACCTGGCCCGCTGCCAGGAACTCGGCGTTCAGGAGCAGGAACAGGACGGCGAGCGCCAACAGATG
The DNA here is from genome assembly GCA_963817195.1 of uncultured Gammaproteobacteria bacterium. GTDB lineage: Bacteria > Pseudomonadota > Gammaproteobacteria > Steroidobacterales > Steroidobacteraceae > SCUD01. The sequence continues at coordinate 131,475 of CAWFNJ010000008.1, read as the reverse complement.
GCCGACCAGCGCGAGCACCGAGTAGAACGGGTTGCGCAGGATGACCACGCCGAGCGCACCGGCGAGGGCGCCGATGCCGGCGATGAAGAACAGGACCTGCTCGAACCACATGCCGCCGGCCCTACTCTCCTTCCCTGCGCAGCGGGGTGTGCTCGGGCGGGTCGGCCAGGAGCATCTCCTTGGTGAAGATGAGGTCCGAGCGCGAGTAGTCGGCAAGCTCGTAGTCGTTGCCCATCGTGATCGCGTCGAATGGGCACGCGACCTCGCAGTAGCCGCAGAAGATGCAGCGGGTCAGGTTGATCTCGTAGACCGCCGCGTAGCGCTCGCCGGCCGAGACCTGGTGGCCGGGTTCGTTCTCGGCGGCCACCACGCGGATGCACTTGGCCGGGCAGGCGGCGGCGCACAGCGAGCAGCCGACGCACTTCTCGAGGCCCGTGTCATCGAAGCGGTGCAGCTTGTGGCGGCCCCGAAAGCGCGGGTAGACCGGCGTCTTCTCCTCGGGGTACTGGATCACGTGGTGGCCCTCGGCGACGCGCCCGAGCGTGGTCTTGAGCCCGCGCAGCGTTTCCCCGAAGACCCGGTAGATCGGCGCCCATGCCACCGGGTTCGGGCCCACGCTCCACGGGTTGGGCTGCTGATCTCCAGTCGGTTGCCATCAGGCTCAGGTCACCACCAGGACGATTGCTGTCACGAGCACGTTCAGGGTCGCCAGCGGAAGCAGGACCTTCCATCCGAAGGACATCAGCTGGTCGTAGCGCAGGCGGGGCAGGGAGGCACGGATCCAGATGAAGAAGAGCGTGCCCGCGAGGATCTTGACCAGCATCCAGAGCGGCGCTAGCGCCTCCGGCCCCGGTCCGTGCCAGCCGCCGAGAAAGCAGGCGGCCCCGATCGCCGAGATGATCAGGACCTCCATGTACTCGGCCATGAAGAAAGAGCCGAAGCGCATGCCGCCGAACTCGGTGTTGTAGCCGCCGACGATCTCGGCATCGCCCTCGGGCAGGTCGAAGGGGGCGCGCGCGGTCTCCGCGAAGCCGGCCACCATGAAGATGCAGAAGCCGACGAACTGCGGGATCACAAACCAGACGCCGTCCTGGGCCTCCACGATCGTGACCAGCGAGAGCGAGCCGGCCGTCATCGCCACGCCCAGCAGCGAGAGGCCGAGCGCGACCTCGTAGGAGATCAGCTGCGCCGCGGCGCGCATCGCCCCCAGGAACGAGTACTTGGAGCCGGAGGCCCAGCCCCCGAGCACCAGGCCATAGAAGGCGAGCGACCCGAAAGCGAAGAAGTACAGCAGCCCGATCGATACGTCGATCCCGTAGAGGCCCAGGTCGCCGCCCCAGACGCCAGGCGGGCCGAACGGAATGATGGCGATGGTCGCCACCGCGGTGGTCACGGAGATCACCGGGGCGATGGCCATCATCCACGGCACCGCCGACGCCGGCGTGAACGCTTCCTTGGAGAGCAGCTTGAGCACGTCGGCGGCGGGCTGCATCATGCCGTAGGGGCCGACCCGGTTCGGGCCGATGCGCGACTGGAAGCGCCCCAGGATCTTGCGCTCGCCGAGCAGGACGATCGGCACGATCTGCAGGAAGATGATGAAGATCACGATCGCCTTGACGATCAACACGACCGTCGACTCGAGCATCAGGCGTGGACCTCCCCGGCGGCCACTGCCTCGACCGTGGGCCGCGCCGGCTCGATCCGGACCTCGCCGTCGGGCAGCTCTTCGCCGCTGAGGAAGACGCTTCCGGCGGGCACGCCGGTCCGAACGACAGCGGTCGCCGTGTAGGCCGAGTCGCCGGCGATGAGCTTGATCTCGTCGCCGTTCGCGACCCCCGCCTGACGGGCGTCCTCGACCGACAGCTCCGCGCGCGCACGCGTGGAGAGAAAGCGAAGCGAGGGAGAGTGCTCGGTCTCGGGCCCGCTCCAGAGCGATGGGACGCCCGCGACGCGCAGCCCGTGGGGGGCCGGCGGCGGGTCCGCCAGCGCCTCGTTCGAGAGGTCGCCGGCCGGGAGCGACGCGGCGGCGTCGCGCTCCTGCCAGCGCACGCCCAGGCCGCCGATCTCCTCGAGCGTGATGCCTGCGTAGCACGGCACCGCCTCGGTGAGCCGGGCTGTGACCATCGGTGCGGTGAGCGCGCCGACGCCGGCGCCGGTGCGCTCGCAGAGCTCGGCGAGCACGCTCCAGCCGGCGCGCACCTCGCCGGCGTGGCCGAGCGCCTGGCGCACGCGCTGCAACCGGCCGTCGGGATGGGTGACCGTCCCCTCCTTCTCGGCGTAGGTCTCGGCCGGGAAGACGATGTCGGCGTGCTCCTCGAGGCCCTCGTCGAGGAACCCGGCGAAGGCGATTACGGTGCCCGCCTGCTCGAGGACCGCGGCGGGAAGCTCCCGCTCGACCAGGAGGAGTGCTCCGAGCTCCCCCGAGCCGAGCGCCTCGGCGGCCGTCATCCCGTCGGCCGACGCATCCGCGAAGCCCGGGCCGAGGTTGGGCAGGCAGCCGACCTCGCGCAGCCCCCGCCCGTTGGTGCCGGCGGGAATCTCGATCAGGCCGGACTCCTCGCGGTCGGCCACCCCGAGCGAGCCGGAGAGAGCGAGCAGTGCCTCGATCGCCTGCTCGCCGCGCTCGCCGGCCGCCACGCGCTCGCCCCAGATGACGACGATGTCGCCGGCGTCGCGCAGCACGTCGGCCGCGGCGCGCACGGCGTCGGCGGCCGAGCGCGGTCCGTTCCCGTTGGCAGCCCCGGCTCTGAAGCCCTCCGAGGTGCGTGCGGCGCGGGCGAGGTCGTCGAGCGACGCATCGCTGGTGCGAGCGCTGCCGGAGGCCGCGGTCAGGGCGGCCAGAGCCGCCTCGGCGCCGCCGGGCGCGAAGCGCAGCGACGCCGCACCATTTGCGTCGAGCGTAGAGGGCCGCGAGCTTGCGACCACGAGGCGGGCGCCGTTGCGCCGGACCGCCTTGCGCACTCGCAGGTCGAGGATCGGCGCCTCGTCGACGAGCTCTGTGTCAAGCACGAGGATCGCCCCGGCGTGGTCGATGTCGGACACCTTCGCCGAGAGCTCGGGGCGCGCCAGCGCGCGGGCGTGGGCACCCGAGATCCGCCCCGCGGCGCGTGAGTCGACATTTGCCGAACCAAGGCCCTCGCGCATCAGGTGCTGGACGAGGAAGCCCTCCTCGTTTGTGGCCGCCCCGCCGACCAACCCGACCGCCCGCTCGCCCGACCTCTTCAGCGCCGCGGCAGCCTCGGACAGCGCGCGCTCCCAGAGCACGGGCCGCAGGGAGCCGCCGTCGCGCACCATGGGCGCCGTGACGCGCTCCGGGGAGCGAAACGACTGGTACCCGAAGCGGCCCTTGTCGCACAGCCAGCCGTCGTCGACCTCCTCGTTGTCGCGCGCGAGCACGCGCACGACCTTGGCGTCGTCGCGCAGCGTCAGCTCGACGTTGCACTGGGACGGGCACATCGTGCAGACCGAGCCCGAGCCCTCGATGTCCCACGGGCGCGCGCGGAAGCGGTAGGCCCGCGAGGTGAGCGCGCCGACAGGGCAGAGCTCGATGATGTTGCCGCTGAAGGGCCCCACGTAGGGGCGGCCGTCGTGGGTGCCGACAAAGGTGTGGTCGCCGCGCTCGAGGAAGACGAGCTGGTAGTCCTCGGCCACCTCCTGCGAGAAGCGCACGCAGCGGTAGCAGAGGATGCAGCGCTCGCGGTCGATGGCCACGAGCGGCGAGAGCTCGAGCGGCTTCTTGAAGTGGCGCTTGGGGTCGATGAAGCGCGACCGCCCGGCGCCCCAGCCGAACGAGATGTCCTGGAGCGGGCACTCGCCGCCCTTGTCGCAGACCGGGCAGTCGAGCGGGTGGTTGACCAGCAGGAACTCGACGATCGCGTTCTGCGCGTGCTTGACGCGGTCGGAGGTCGTGTTCACCACCATCCCGTCGCGCACGGGCGTGGAGCACGAGGTCTGCAGCTTCGGGATGCCCTCGATCTCGACCAGGCACATGCGGCAGGCGCCGACCGGCTGGCCGAGCTTGGGCTCATAACAGAAGTACGGGATCTCGACGTCGCCGTGCTTGGCCGCGTCTACGAGCATCGCGCCCTCGGGGGCGCGCACCTCCTTGCCGTCGATCTCGAAGGTGATCCAGTTGACCTCGGGGCGCGCCATGGGCTAGGCCGCTCCCGCTTGCGGCACGGAGCCGAGCTCCTGCGCGCCGAAGGCGTGGACCTCCTCGAGGTCGCGCCGCTCGCGCGCGGCCTCCATGTGCTGCTCGAACTCCTCGCGGAAGTGCTCGAGCATCGACGCCACGGGCATCGCCATCGAGTCGCCGAGCACGCACAGGCAGTTGCCGATGATGTTGCCCTGGACCTGGGCGAGGATGTCGAGGTCCATGGGCGTGCCCTCGCCGTCGTCGATGCGCTCGAGCATCTTGACTGTCCAGTTGGTGCCCTCGCGGCAGGGCACGCACTTGCCGCACGACTCGTGGCGGTAGAAGCCGGCCAGGCGCAGCGCCAGCGGGACGAGCGGCTGCGAGTCGTCGACCACGATGATCGCGCCCGAGCCGAGCATCGAGCCCGCCTGAGCCATCGCCTCGAAGGTGTAGGGCAGGTCGAGGTGCTCCTGGGTCAGCACCGGCGCCGACGAGCCGCCCGGGAAGAAGCACTTCACCTCGTTGCCATCGGGCGGGCCGCCGGCGAGGCCGTAGATGATGTCGCGCACGGGGATGCCCAGCTCGATCTCGTAGTTGCCCGGCCGCTGCACGTTGCCTGACACCGACACGACCTTCGTGCCGGTTGAGTTGCCCTCGCCGAAGGACCGAAACCAGTCGGCGCCCTTGTCGATGATCAGCGGCGCGTTGCAGAGGGTCTCGACGTTGTTGATCAGCGTCGGCCCCTGGTAGAGGCCCTGGTTCGCGGGGAACGGGGGCTTGAGGCGCGGGTTGCCGCGCTTGCCCTCGAGCGCGTCGAGCAGGCCCGTCTCCTCGCCGCAGATGTAGGCGCCCTGGCCGCGGTGGACGACCAGGTCGAAGGTGTGCCCTGAGTCGAGGATGCTCTCGCCGAGGTAGCCCTTGGCGTAGGCCTCGAGCAACGCCGTGTCGAGGATGTCGGCCTGGGTCTCGTACTCGCCGCGGATGAAGATGAAGCCCTTGTTCGCGCTGGCGGCGATCGAGCCGATGATGCAGCCCTCGATCAGCAGGTGCGGGTTCTTCTGCATCAGCAGCCGGTCCTTGAAGGTGCCGGGCTCGGACTCGTCCGCGTTGCAGCAGAGGTACTTGTCCATCGAGCCCTTGGGGATGAACGAGGCCTTCTTGCCCATCGAGAAGCCGGCGCCGCCGCGGCCGCGCAGGCCGGACGCCTCGAGTGCGTCGAGCACGTCCTGCGGGCTCATGTCGAGCAGCGCCTTGCGCAGCGGGCGGTAGCCGCCGAGCCGCTCGTAGACGTCCATCGTGTGGAGGTCGGGCTCGTCGATGTCGGCCAGCAGTACGCGCGTCTCGCTCACTGCGGATCTCCCAGCGCGCGTCCCGGGAACGGCTCGCGGCCCTCCTTCAGCGCGGACACGAGCTCCCGCGAGTCCTCGGTCGTGAGCGGTCCCACATAGCGGCCGTCGATGGAGGCCATCGGAGCCATCTCGCATGCGCCGAGACACTCGAACTCGCGGACCTCGACGTCCTCGAGGCCCTGTTCGCGCGCCTCGGCGGCTATTGCGTCGTAGACGGTCTTCGCGTCGCGCAGGTGGCAGGCGACGCTGGTGCAGACATACACATAGCGCGAGCCCGTCGGCTGGGTGCGCAGCATGTCGTAGAAGGTGGCCACGCTCGAGAGGTAGGCCGGGGTCACCTGCATTACCGCCGCCACCTGGGCGATGGCCGCGGGCGAGCACCAGCCGTGCACCTTCTGCGCGGCGCCCAGCGCGGGCAGCGCGGCCGAGTGGCGCTCGGGGTACTTGGCCATGTGGCCTTCGATCGTCGCGCGCAGCCCCGCCGGGACGTCGACCGAGGCCGGATCGGGGATCGTGGCCGGGTCCTCGTCGAGGCGGACCGGGTCGTCCCAGCCGGGGGGCAGCGGCACCGCATGGATTGCCCCTTCGTCCGCTGTGTCCGAGGTCGCGGGCTGGCCCGCGATGGAGGAATCCTTTGTCACCTATCGATCCCCCCGAGGATCGGATCGAGCATCGCGACGCAGGCGATGAAGTCCGCGATCAGGGTGTCGCGCGCCATGTCCGGCAGCGACTGCAGGTTGACGAAGCTCGGATCGCGCATGTGCACGCGCGCCGGCTTGGCCGAGCCGTCGGCGACGACGAAGCAGCCGAGCTCGCCGCGCGGCGACTCGATCGCCGCGTAGGCCTCGCCGGGCGGCACGCGGAAGCCCTCGGTCACGAGCTTGAAGTGGTGGATGAGCGCCTCCATCGAGGTGGCCAGCTCATGGCGAGGGGGCAGCGCGACCTTGCGGTTGTCCGTGATCCAGGGTCCCTCGGGCAGGCCGTCGAGCGCCTGTTCGACGATCTTGATCGACTCGCGCATCTCGTCGATGCGGACCTTGAAGCGGTCGTAGTTGTCGCCCACGGTGCCGACCGGCACGCCGAAGTCGAAGTGGTCATACGACGAGTAGGGCATCGCCTTGCGCAGGTCCCACGGATGCCCGGTGGCGCGCAGCAGCGGCCCGGTCACGCCCAGCTCGAGCGCGCGCTCCTGGGAGATGATCCCCGTGCCCTTGAGCCGGCGCAGCCAGATCTCGTTGCGGTCGAGCAGCGCCTCGTACTGGTCGATGCGCGTGGGCATCAACTCCAGGAACTTGCGCGTCTTCTCGACGAAGCCGGGCGGGATGTCCTCCATCACGCCGCCGACCTGGAAGTAGCGGGTGTGCATGCGCTGTCCGGACGACATCTCGAACAGGTCGAGCACCAGGTCGCGGTCGCGACAGCCCCACCAGAGCATCGTGATCGCCCCGAGGTCGAGCGCGCCGGTGGCGAGCGCGAACAGGTGCGAGGCGATGCGGTTGAGCTCCATATGGATCACGCGCAGGTACTGCGCGCGGAGCGGCACCTCTTCGCCGAGCAGGCGCTCGACGGCCATGCAGAACGCCATCGCGTTGTAGTAGTAGGCCAGGTAGTCCATCCGCTCGACGAACGTGACGACCTTCCAGTACTGCTGGTCCTCGCAGCTCTTCTCGATGCCGGTATGGACGTAGCCGATGATCGGCTTGGTGTCGCGCACCACCTCGCCCTCGAGCGTGGTCAGCAGGCGCAGCACCCCGTGGGTGGCGGGGTGGTGGGGGCCGATGTTGAGGGTGAACAGCTCTTCCGAGCGCTCGACGTCGCCCTCGACGAGCGCCTCGGTGCCCGACACGGGCTGCTCGCCCAGGCGCTCCATCGTCACCGAGCGCTCGCGTTCGCGGTACGGGATTGCGAGGGGGTCGCTCGGCTCAGTCATACCAGCGCGGGTACTTGCTCTCGTTGAAGGTGTAGAGAACCGGCTCGCCGCCCATCGGGAAGTCGCGCCGCTGCGGAAAGCCCTCGTAGTCCTCCGGCATGAGGATGCGGCGCATGTCGGGGTGGCCCTCGAAGACCACTCCGAACATGTCGTAGACCTCGCGCTCCTGGTAATCCGCGGTGGGATAGAGGTCGACCACGGTCGGCAGGCGCGGGTCCTCGGCGCCGAGGCGGGTCTTGACGCAGATGCGCTCGGCGCGCTCCATCGAGAGCAGCTGGTAGTGGACCCCGAGCCGCGGCTCCTCGGGCAGGTAGTCGCAGCCGTGGAGGCTCGCCAGCGCCTCCCACGGCTCGTCGTCATCGTTCTTGAGGTAGGCGAGCACGTCGTGCACCGCCGGCGGCGCGACCTCGAGCGTGGCCTGCTCGCGGTGGAAGGTCGTGCCGGTCACGGCCTCGTCGGCGACCCCCTCCCGCACGCGCTGGGCGATCAGCTCGAGCCCGGTGGCGTCAGGCAAGGTGACCGTTCTCGCTTTGCTCGACCTCTCCGGTCTCCTGCGCCCCGTATCGCTCGCGCCAGCCCATCCCGGGCTCGCCCATGATCTTGTCCTGCAGCTTCATGATCCCGTAGATCAGCGCTTCCGGGCGGGGTGGGCAGCCCGGGACGTAGACGTCGATCGGGAGGAACTTGTCGGCGCCCGCGACGAGCGCGTAGTTGTTGAACATGCCGGCGCTCGACGCGCAGGCGCCCATCGAGATCACCCACTTGGGCTCGAGCATCTGGTCGTAGAGCCTGCGGATGATCGGCGCCATCTTGATCGAGACGCGGCCGGAGAGGATCAGCAGGTCGGCCTGGCGCGGCGTGAAGCGGATCGCCTCAGCGCCGAAGCGGGCGAGGTCGTTGCGCGGCGAGCCGATCACGGTGATCATCTCGATCGCGCAGCACGCGAGGCCGAAGCCGAGCGGGAACAGGCAGTTCTTGCGGGCCCAGTTCTGCGCGGTCTCGAGCGTCGTGAAGAGCAGGCGTTCCTCGACGTACTCGTCGAGGTCGCGCCCCGCGAGCTCCCCGCGCAGCATCTGCTGGGCCTTGAGCTGGCGCACGCGCAGATCGGAGGGATCTCCGTCCAGCTTGGTCCGGGTCACTTCCATTCGAGTGCTCCCCTCCGCCAGACGAATACGAACGCGACCAGCAGCAGTACGACGAAGATGATCGTCTCCACGAGGGCGAATACCCCGAACGCATCCAGCTGAAGCGCCACCGGGTAGAGGAAGACGACCTCGATGTCGAACAGGATGAACAGCATCGCGATCAGGTAGAAGCTGATCCCGAAGCGAAACGACTTCGTCACGTCCGACGGGAGGCCGCTTTCGTAGGGCTCGCTCTTGGTCTTGCCGGGACGCTTGGGACCAAGGACGTGATTCGCCATGGTGAAGGCGGTGCCGACACCGATGCCCAGCACCAGAAAGACGAGGGCTGGCAGGTAGCTCTTCAGCACTAGAGCCGGGAGGTATAACGGTTTCTTGTGCGGCGGTGCGACATAGTGCGGAAGGACACCCGCTGAGCGCGTTTCACATGTGGGTCGGCATTGCCGTCCTGCTGTCAAACGCGGTGGCCGGGCTGTGGGGGGCGGCGGCCTGGCTGCGCAAGGACGCGCGGGCGTCGATCACCTTCTGGCCGCTGCTGCGTGTGGCCCAGGCGACGGTCGTGATCCAGGCCCTGGTGGGCTTCTTCCTGCTGGCCCGCGGGCTCACGGCGCCCGACGGCCTGCACGTGGCCTACGGCATCGCGCCGCTGGTGGTTTCGCTCGTCAGCGAGGGGATGCGGGCCGGGGTGGCCCAGCGCGAGCTCGACGCGGTGGAGGACGTGGACGCGCTCGAGCGAGCGGAGCAGGTGACGCTGGCCAGGCGAGTCGCGCTCGGAGAGATGGGCGTGATGACGGTGGGCGCGCTGCTGATCCTCACGCTGGCGCTGCGGGCGTACCAGACCGGCGGCTGAGCGACCGGCCGCCGGTGACAACACCGTGATCGGCACCAACGCGGTGGTGACGAACGACGTGCCCGCGAACGCGGTTGTGGGTGGGGTGCCCGCGCGTCTGATTCGGATGCGGGCGGCGCCGGCGCGGATGCGGTACGAGTAGGGGGCCGGGACGGCGTTCGTGGGGTCGCATGGCGCTCCGTGCGCTCCTCGACCTCGAACTTCAGCAATAAGGATGACCAGCGATCGAGCCGGCGCTCCGCGGGCCGCCCCACTCGCCGTGTCCGGCAACAAGGTGACCCAGCCGTCGCAACCGCGCTCGTGGGCCGCCCGACTCTCGATATCCAGCAAAAGACCGGCCCGGCGCCGCCGGGCGCGTCCGTTGTCGACTTAGCGGTGCCAGCGACCGTTAACTCGACAACGGCCCCGGGCCGCGAGGCGGCAGGCGTCGGGCTGCCAGATCCATTGTCGAGTTACCGGTGGCGGAGACCGCTAAGTCGACAACGAAGCCGTCAGCGGCGGGGGCGGCCGGGGCGGCCCGGACCACCCCTTGGTTGCCCGTAGTTTGCCCAGCACGGGCCCACGCGCCGGCGCAGGGGCAGGCCGGGGGCTAGTGCTCGTGCTCGTGCGCCTGCTCCTCGCCCTCCGCGTGCGTGTGCGCATGCGAGTGCGTCTCGTCGCCGTGTGAGTGCTCGTGCTCGTGCTCGACGTGATCGTGCTCGTGCGAGGTGTGCGGATGCGAGTGGGTCTCGCCGTCGTGAGAGTGCTCGTGGGTGTGCGGCTCGCTGTGCTCGTGCTCTTCCATCCCTATCTCCTTGTTGCCTAACTCGCCTCGGCGAAGGGTACCCGGACGGCCCTGGGCAAATCGGGACGCGGGCGCAACTCGACACGGTCGAGATCGAAGCCCGCCGGCAACTCGAGATCGTGCGCGGCCAGGAGGCCGGGGTCTCCGAGAAGCTCGTGGCACGGGGCGTCGGCCACGATCCGGCCGGCGGCCAGGATCACGGCGCGCTCGCACAGCTCGGCGGCCAGCGGCAGGTCGTGGGTCGTGACGAGCATCGTGTGCCCGACGCGCTCGAGCACCTCGAGCAGTTCGCGCCGCGCCCGGGGATCGAGGTTGGCCGACGGCTCGTCGAGGACCAGAAGCTGCGGGCGCATCGCGAGCACGGTGGCGATGGCCACGCGTCGCCGCTCCCCCATCGAGAGCTGATACGGCGGCCGCGGGGCGGCGTGCTGCATCCGCACCGCCGCCAGCCCTTCGGCGACGCGCTGCTCGACCTCCGCGTTGTCGAGGCCCATGTTGAGCGGCCCGAAGGCGACGTCCTCCTCGACGGTCGGCATGAAGAGCTGGTCGTCGGGATCCTGGAAGACCAGGCCGACGCGCCGGCGTAGCTCGCCGAGCGTGTCGCGCTTCACCTCCAGGCCGGCCACCTCGAGCGTCGCCGGTGCCAATGCAGCAGGCCGTTCAGGTGGTGCATGAAGGTGGTCTTGCCGGCGCCGTTGGGCCCCAGCACGGCGACGCGCTCGCCATGTCTGACGTGGAGCTCGAGCTCGTCGAGCGCCGGATGCCCGTTCGGGTAGCGGTAGGTCAGCTTCGAGACGTGGATCGCGCAGCTCACGCGGCCACCCCCACGGCCACCCGCAACGGCAGCAGCACCACGAGCACGAGGCCGACGAAGACGACGTCCCCGCGATGCAGCATCAGCGGTGTGAGCTGCGGCATCTGGCCGTCGTAGCCCCGGGCCAGCATGGCGTGATACACGCGCTCCCCGCGCGAGTAGGTGCGCAGGAACATCGCCGTCGCCAGCCGGCCGAGCGCAGCCGCATGGAGCGCGTTGCGCGGGCGGTAGGCGCGAGCGGCGAGGGCGGCGCGCATGCGGCCGGTCTCCTCGACGATGACGAACAGGTAGCGGTACATGAAGGCCGCGATCAGCACGAGCAGCCGCGGCGTGCGCATCGCCTCGAGGCCGCGCAGCACCTGAGGAAAGGTCGTGGTGGCGCCGAGCAGCACCGCGCTGAGCGTCCCGATCGTAGCCTTGAGCGACACCGCCGCGAACGTCTGGAGACCGTCCTGGTAGGCGGTGAGCGGGCCGACCGCGTACTCCTCTCCTCCCTTGCGGACAAACGGCAGGAAGACGGCCGCGAACAGCACGATCGGCAGGATGAAGCGCGTTCGCCGCCAGATGTCCCGCACCGAGACGCGCGCCAGCATCGCGACGGCGATGAGAATGGCCAGGCAGGCCACGAACACCGGCCAGGCCGCGATCGGAGTCGAGACGGCAACGAAGGTCACCGAGACGAGGCCGAGGAGCTTGGCTCGTGGATCCAGCCGGTGCACCCGGCTGGCGGGGTTGCCCGCCAGCCCGGTGAGCTCCAGCGAGTGGCTGCAGAGCGCGCCCATGCCGCGGCCTGCTCAGCCGCTCATGCCGGCGCCTCTTGCGCCGGCCCGCTCTGCGGCCGGCGGCGCAGCACGTAGGCGATTCCGAAGCCGATCGCGAACACCCCCAACGTGCCCACGAAGCCGGCCAGGCCCGTCGCGACGCGCTCGTTGTCGACGCCGGGGAACGCGTAGTCGGGAATCGGCGAGTCGTTCTGGATCGAGTGCAGCTCGCCGTCCTCGAGGAACGCCTTCTCTTCGGCGACCTTCTCGAGGCCGTCCGGGTCCGCCGAGGCAAACGGCGACACCGCCGTGGCCAGGCCGATCGCGACGGCCAGCGCCAGGGCGATGAACACACCGGTTGGAATCCGCTTCATCTAGATCGCCTCCCCAATCGGCTGCCGGCGTCGCGTGTGGCCGGCTCGGCTGTCAGTTCCCTCGGCGCGAGCGCCACCAGGTCCGGGCGGGATACCAGCACGGCGGCCACGGCGGCGACCGTGATCACGGCCTCACCCGACCCCGATGAACGCATGCACCCCCAGCATCGCCGGCAGCACGGTGCCGAGCGGCACGGTGTCGGAGATGGCGAGCTCAACGCTGGTCACGGTCGCGCCGACCATCACGGCCAGCCAGGACACGACCGCGACGGTGCCGAGGAAGGCGCCCCTCGTGTGTGGCAGCACCTTCTCGGAGGCGACGACGAGGTATCCGGCGAGCAGGGCGCCCAGGACGCCCATGTTCAGCACGTTCGCACCGAGGGCGCTGATGCCGCCGTCGGCGAAGACGAACGCCTGCACGATGAGCACCACCGCCATCACGAGGCAGGCAAGCCACGGGCCGAGGAGCACGGCCGCGAGCGTCGCTCCCAGCAGGTGACCGCTGGTGCCGCTGACGATCGGGAAGTTGAGCATCTGCACTGCGAAGATGAACGCGGCGAGCACCCCGAGCAGGGGAACGCGGGCCTCGTCGAGCTCCACGTTGGCGACGCGCAATCCGTAGGCCACCGCCGCGATGGCGAGGACCCCGGCGATGGCCGCCACCCCCGGGCTGAGGAAGCCGTCGGGGATGTGCATGGCAATCGGAATGTCAATCATGCGCGTGTCTCCTTTCGTGGGTGGAGTCGGATGGCTCCTCGCGGGCGCATTCCGCGCAGAGGCCGAGAATCGGGAAGTGGCTGAAGCGGGCCTCGTAGCCGAAGCGCTCCTCGATGAGCGCCCGCACGGGCTCCATGTCCTCCGCGTCCACGGCGGTGACCGTGCTGCAGGAGTCGCAGACGAGGTACTCGCGTCCGGCCGCGCTCGAGGGGGCGTAGAGCCCCGGGCCGTGGCCGAGATGGAAGTGGCGGATGAGGCCCACCTCCTCGAGCGTCTCGAGGTTGCGATAGACCGAGGCGAGGTCGGACCGCGGCAGACGTCCGGACAGGCCGTGGGCGATCTGGTCGGCGGTGACGGGTCCCGGGGCGCCGTAGAGAGCTTCGAGAACCAGCCGGCGCGCGGCGGACACCCGAAGGCCCCTCGCCCGTAGCGCGTCGACCGCGGAGTCGAGGTCGGGCGCGTCGAGCGAGGGGCCTGTGCGGGGAGCGGTCATGTCCAAAAGGAGAGCTCGGCACACGCGCCAAGCGTCTTGTTTGCTCTTCCGCGCTAGACGCTAAAACAGATCACTCGCAACTGCAACTCGTTCACACCAAGCCCGGAAGGGCGTTGGCGGTGAGCACGCAGCCGACTCCCACGATGACCACGGCGGAGGCCGCGGGCAGCGCCGCGGCAAGCTTCCCGGCCGCTCCCAAGCGCGGCACCGACAGCTTCGGGACGAGCTTGCGCGCGTAGACGACGCCGAGCCCGAGCCCCGTCAGCGTGCCGGCGAGACCGAGGCTGAAAGCGACGATCAGGAGCAGCCCGAGCGCGACCTCGTGCTGGGAGATCGCCCCCAGCAGGACGACCAGGGCCGACGGGCATGGGATCAGGCCGGCGGCCGCGCCCAGCCCGATCAGGCTGCGCTTGGTGACGGTGTGGTCTTCCGCCGGCTTGTGCGCATGGGTGTGCGCGTGTCCGTGGTCGTGCGTGTGGCCGTGCTCATGCGTGTGGCCGTGATCATGGGAATGCGAGTGGTCGTGATCGTGCGAGTCGTCGTGCGATGTTCGTGCCCGTGCCCGTGCGGGCGACCGCGCAGGTGCTCCATGAAGTGCTGCAGCCCCGCGCCGTGGTGTCCGTGGTCATGGCCATGCCCGTGGCCGTGGCTGTGCCCCGCATCGGCGCTCGGCCCCAACTCGGCGGGCAGCACCTCGCCCGCTTCGGCCGCGGTTCGCCGGGCGCGCGCCCAGCGCACCCGCGAGCGCAGCACGCCCGCCCCGATCACCACCACGAGCAGCCCCGAGACGAGGTTGAGCCACGGGTAGAGGTCCTCGGGCAGGATGTACTGCGACAGCGCGAGCGTCACGAATCCGAGCGCGAACACGCCGATGGTGTGCGTGATCGTCACGGTTCCGCCCAGCGCGATCGCGTGCGCGCGCGCTTCCGCTTGGTGCCCACAGATAGGCCGCCACCATCGCCTTGCCGTGCCCGGGCGACAGCGCGTGCAGTGCGCCCCAGCCGAAGGCGGCCAGGAGCAGCAGCGACGCAGCACGCCCTCGCCCGGCGGCGGCCTGCTCGAACAGGGCGGCGAAGCCGTCGCTGCCCGCGCGCGTGGTCACGAAGTCCCCGTTCTCGTTGCGCGGGCGCCACCAGCGTGCCATCGCCCGGACTCCACGCGGAAGCTCGCGCTCGCGCCGGTCGAGCGGGCTGTTGAGCAGGTCCTCGGGATAGCGCCGCAGCCCGTTGGTGGGATCGCCGCTGGGCGCCTGGGGTGCGCACGGCGGTGCCCTCGCCGGGCTCGGCCACGATGGCCTTCCAGCCGACGCGGTCGGGGAACGTGTTGTCGCGCAGCGCCACGGCTGCGCGGCGAGTCCACCGCGGCCAGCAGCCGGAACTCGAAGCGCGAGGTCTTGAGGCCGCCGCTTCCGGTCGGGAAGCTCACCCGGCCGCGGCCGTCGGCCTCGAGCGCCACGCGCCGCCCGTCGACGGTCAGCTCGAGCCCGCGCAGCACCTCGTCGCGCTTGTCGGCGAGCACCTCGGCCGCGGACAGCGAGCGCTCCTGCACGGTCGGGATCTCGGCCTGGTCGAGCACGTAGCGCACGTCCACGCGGTCGTCGGAGATCGACACGGTGCTCAGGTGGTTGATCGAGAAGTTGCCCGAGCGGGTGGGCCGCCGCGGCGCGAACCCGCGACCGTCGCGAGGACGACCAGCGCCAGTACGAGCGCGAGGACAGAGCGCCTCATCGGAGAGCCTCCTTGGCCTGCATCGAGCTGGCCGCGGCGAGAGCATGCCCCCGCCCCTGACGGCTATCGAAGATCACGAGTGCCGCTGCCGCCCGGCCGCCACCGCGGCGAGTCCCGGCGTGATAGCGGAAGAGCGGATCGCGCGAGCCCGGCGCGAGTGCGCGCCGTGCCCAGCGCAGCCCCGCCGCCGGACGTCCGGAGCGCGCGAGGGCCCAACCGAGAGCGTCGGCCGAGCGGACGCTCGGCGCCGCGCGCCAGACGCGCCGCCCCAGGCGCACCGCGCGGGCGGGCGAGCCGTGGTCGGCCTCGAACAGCACGCTCTCGGCGTCCGGTGCGCGTGCCGTTCTGCGAGCAGGCGCTGCCGCTGCGCGGTGGCCCCGGTCGGCGCGGCCTCGGCCGCGCGTCGCGCCCCAGCGCGCGCTCGACCTCGGACAGCAGCGTGAGCGTCGCTCGTCAGCGGCAGCCGCTCCGTGGCTCGACGCAGGCGGGCGGCGGCCCTCCCAGATCGCCGCCCGCCGCGTCGAGCCGTGCGAGTCCGACCAGTGCCTGGGGGAAAACCCGGCAACGATCGGAGCGCACGCGGTAGGCCGTCGCGCGCCGCCCCGGCATTTCCGCGTCCGAGCTCGAGATCGCCGAGCAGCGCCTGGATGTAGGCGACGCTCTCGGGCGCGCCGCCGGCCGAGGCCGCAAGCCGCATCGCCTCGACGGCGCCGGCCGCGATCGCCGGTGCAGCTCGCGGTAGTAGGACGCGCGCGAGTAGGCGGCGAGGCCGGGCTTGACGTCGACGACCCGCTGGATCGAGTCGGCGGCGTCGGGGTAGCGGCCGAGCTCGATCTGGGCATCGGCCAGCACCGTGTAGGGGCGCGCCAGCCCGGGCGCCTCCGCCACCGCGAGCCGGCCCAGGCGCAGCTGCTCGCGGAAGTCGTGGCGCAGGCCGGCGAGGTTGCCGGCGCCGATCAGCGCGCCGAGATCATCCGGATCGCGCCGCAGGGCGGCGTCGAAGGCGCGCTCCGCGCGCGAGTAGAAGACCGGGTCACCGGTTTCCCGGGCGCGCGCGAGGTAGGCCTCGCCGAGGCCCGCGAACGCGGTTGCGCTCTCGGGCGCGGCGCGCACGGCGCGCTGGTAGTCGGCCACCGCGTCCCCGCTGGGGCGAGCCGGCGTCGGCGATCGTGGGCAGCGAAGGCGCCTCGTCGCGGTTGATCGCGACAGAAGACGGCGAGCAGCACGGCGAACACCGCGAGCGGGGCCAGGAGCTTCATCAGATTTGGCGGGGAGATGGTCATCGGAAGTCCTTGGGGGAGCCCGGGCGAGGGGACGCGCGATTCGACGCGCCCCCTCACCACGGTTGGCTCGTCTAGCCGCCGGCCGGCACCGGCGGGTGGTTGGGCTCGAACCGCGTCGACGGCGCGGAGTCGAAGCCGCTCGTGGCGGCCGGCCAGGTACGGGAACGAGGACAGGAACGGCTTGTCGTTCTGGTCCACGCCGTCGCCGAGCGGCACCTTGTTGTCCTTCAGGAAGCCGGCCACGACCTGCAGCTCGATGTCCACGACGTCGTCGCCGAGGCGACGGCCGTTCGGGAACCCGGCGGTGTCGCCGCCGATGACCCCGAAGCGGTCCTCGGTGTCGGCCGGAGGCATGCCGAGGTTGAGCTTGATCGTGTCGACCGCGGGCGGTCCCTTGATCCCCTTGTGCTGGTTGAGACCCGGGATGCCCTGGAGCAGCGCCTGCACGATGTCCGTGCGGTCGTTCTCCGGAGCGTCGATGTCGAACAGCGCGTTGAGGACCGCCGCGAGCTCGGGCTTCACGACGTACTTGCCGTAGAGCGCGGCGTCACGGTCCGGGGTCGTCCGGTTGAACTGGTCCTTCTTGCCCGAGCGGGATGACGACCTCGTTCACGAGCGGGTTGCCGAGGCGCGAGACCTGGACCCAGCCACCCTGTGCCGTGCTTGCGCGCGGCAGTCCGAGCACCTCGAGCTTGCGGCGCTCGGTGGTCGACCACACGCCCACCACCGCGTTGGCGGCGTCGGGCCCGGAGACGGCCTTGCTGGTTCCTGCGTCACGTGGCGCTCGGGGATCTGCAGGACGACCGAGTGGATGTTGTTCCCGCTCAGGTCGTCCTTGCCCTCACCCTGGTTGCCGGTGAGCTTGCGGACGTTGATGCCGTCGAACGTCGCGCCCAGGTCGACGAAGAACGGATCGTCGCGCTGGCCGACGAACACCTTGGTGCCGTCGTTCAGCGAGCGGATCGCTCCACTCACGAACGTGCTGGTAGTTCGGGAACGTCTTCGGGCCGATGTTCGGCGGAGCCACCGGCAGTCCGCGGGCGATCGTCTCTCCTGACGTGGTCCTTCCGGCTCTTGCCGCGGTACGTGCTCGCGGACGATCGAGTACCGCTGGATCACGTTCAGCTTCGGATCGTTGTATCCGCTGGCGCCCGGGAGCGCGTACAGGAACGACTCCTTGTTCCGCACCTGTCGTCTTGAACTGGAACCGGTAGCTGACGTCAGGACGGCCGTCACCGGTGTTGTCGATGTGGATGTAGTAGCGGGCCCGGTCGTCGAACCCGAAGAAGTTCGGGCCGTTCGCCGGCACCTCGCCGGGAATCCAGTTGGCCGCGACGTCAGCGCGCCGGGAGCGTCCTTCGCGGTCCACGCGTACGTGTCCGTGTTGTCCGCCGACGGGTCGAGCGAGATGTCCGGCGCCTCGCGATGGCTCGACGCGAAGCCGAGCGGTACCGCGATTGCCGACGCAGCCAGCGCCGCTAGGGCGAGCAGCAGCTTGCGCATGTGCGAGTCCTCCTTGTGGGAGCCTCGGAGGCCGGATCCGTGTCACGGGTCCAGCCTCCCGTTGCACACTCCCTTTCGCGGCGACCTGCGAATTCGGATCACTCGGGTCGCATGAAATGCGTTTCGCCGACGTTCACGTAACACTGGCCGGGCACAACCGGTTGGACGTGGGCGATGGTCAACTTCAAGCCGCGAGAGCACTCACATCCAGCGCGGACCTCGGTCTCCTCAAGGAGGCGCGCGACTTCGCCGAGCGCGGCCGCCGCGGACTTCGGCCTCGACGGCGCCGCCTGCTACGACGTGAAGCTCGCGATGAGCGAGGCCGTGACCAACGCCATCCAGCACGGCTCGTCCTCGCCGAGGACCCGATCCGGATCGTGGTGGCGGCCGAGGAGCGGGCGCGCTCGTCTTCGAGGTGCTCGACACCGGCCGCTTCGGCCCGCGCGTGATGCGCCGCGGCGAGCTGCCCGAGATCGCGGCCGCGGGCTCGAGTTCATGCGGCTGCTGATGGACGAGGTGGACCTGCGGGCCGGGCGAGAGGCGGCACGCTGATGCGCTTCGTCGAAGCGGCCGTCGCCGCCTAGAACGCCCCGACGGCGGCCATCGCCGCCGAATGTGACGACCGCCGGCGAATCCGTCCGCAACAGCTTGGCCGTCACCGGCCGTCGCCGGGGCAGTGGATTCGCCGCGCCGGGGGCTCCTCCGTGACCTCGAGGTGCCCGTCATCCCGAGCTCCGCGTGGTCGCCCACGGTGCAGAGCATCTCGTAGCGCCCGTGCTCGAGGTTGACGCGCCGGAGCCGGTCTCGCCGGCGGGGAGGGTGGAGGTCCCGCCGACCTCCTCGTCGCCCCTCAGCAGCTTCAGGTTGTGGGCGAGCGAACCCTCGTTCTGGAGCCGGATCGTCAGCGGGCCGGCGCCGCTGACCACCACGCGTCGCGGGGTCGAACGAGTACTCCTTCGCGGTTACCCGCAGCGTCGCGTTCGGCGGGCGCCGTGACGGTCCGCGTCTCGCTCTCGCCGTCGTCTCCACAGCCGCAGGCGCAGGAGCGGCCAGATGGCGCGAGGACGAGGGCGGGGCGGCGCAAGGAGAGCGGATACTATGCGCCGCCGTGATCCGCCCGATCGTCTTTGCTCTGCGCCCTCGCTGCCGCCGTCCTCGTCGGCTGCGGCGGCGAGATCAAGGTTCCCGAGACGAGCAGGCCGCGCACCGAGGGCGCCGTGCTGTTCAACGAGCGCTGCTCCGGCTGCCACTCGCTTCGAGGCCGCCAACGCCTACGGATCGAAGCCGGACGGGCGCAGCTTCAGGGCGGCGAGCGCACCAACGGGCCCGAACTTCAACGTCCGCAAGGTGGCCCGCGACGACGCGCTCTTCGCCATCCGCAACGGCGGCTTCTCGGGGGCGATCATGCCCGCGAACATCGTGCGGGCGAAGAGGCCGAGGCGGTCGCCGACTTCCTGGCCAAGTACTCGGGCAAGGAGAGCGGCACAACGACCCGACCGCGTCCGGCCAGGGCTCGGACGAGGTCGGCGGAGTCGGTGCTCGACCTCCGGCAGATCCGCGAGGACCCGCAGCCGGCGCGGGACGCGCTCGCCCGCCGCGGCGTCGACCCGCGCTGCTCGACGAGGCGCTCGAGCTCGACGAGCGCCGGCGCGCGATCCTGCCCGAGCTGGAGGAGCTGCGCCGCGCGAAGAACGAGGCCTCCAAGCAGCATCGGCGAGCTGCAGCGGAGGGCGAGGACGCGTCCGCGGCGATCGCGGAGGTCCGGAAGCGTCTCGGCGCGCGAGAAGGAGCTCGACGAGGAGCTGCGCTCGGTGGAGGAGCGCCGCCCGCCGCGCTGGCTGCGCTGCCGAACCTGCCCGACCCGACCGCGCCGGACGAGGACGAGGTGCTGCGGGAGGAGGGCGAGGCGGGCGCCACCGGCCGCAACCACGTGGAGCTGCTGGGCGAGCATCTCGACCTGGAGGCCGGCGCGCGCGTGGCGGGCTCGCGCTTCGCCTACCTGAAGGGGCCGCTCGTGCGGCTCGAGCTGGCGCTCGTCCAGTGGGTCCTGACGCTGCTCGAGGAGAAGGGCTTCGTCGCCGTGATCCCGCCGGTCCTCGTGCGCGAGTCGCGCGCTCGTTCGGCACCGGCTTCCTGCCTGACACCGAGCAGCAGATCTACCGCGTGCCCGAGGACGACCTCTATCTGGTGGGCACCTCGCGAGGTGCCGCTCGCCTCGCTCCACGCGGGCGAGATCCTCGGGCCGGCGACGCTGCCGCTGCGCTATGCGGGCTTCTCCACGTGCTTTCGCCGCGAGGCGGGAGCGGCCGGCAAGGACACGCAGGGCATCTTCCGCGTGCACCAGTTCGACAAGGTCGAGATGTTCACGTTCGTCGAGCCGGACGAGTCGCAGGCCGAGCACGAGCGCCTGCTCGCGATCGAGGAGGAGATCCTGCAGGCACTCGGGATTCCCTACCGGGTGGTGAACATCGCCGTCGACGACCTCGGGTGCCTCGGCCGCCAAGAAGTACGACCTCGAGGCCTGGCTGCCGGGGCAGGGCCGCTTCCGCGAGCTCACCTCGTGCTCGAACACGACCGACTACCAGGCGCGCCGCCTCGACGTGCGCTAGCGCCCGCGCGAGGGCGACGCCGCCGCGCCACGTGCACACGCTGAACGGCACGGCCGTGGCGGTGGGCCGGACGATCATCGCGATCGCGGAGAACCACCAGCGCGACGACGGCAGCGTGGACATCCCGGCCGTGCTGCACGAGTACGGCGCGCCGGCGACGATCTAGTGCGCCCCGTCGAGGTCATCGCCGCCAAGCGCGACGGTCGTGAGCTGGCCGCGGATGACGCTGCGGCAGTTCGTGCTCGCGTACGCGCGCGAGGAGATCCCCGACTACCAGATGGCCGCCCTGCTGATGGCCGGCTACCTCCAGGGCTTCTCGCGCGACGAGGCCGTCGCGCTGACGCACGCGATGGTCAGCTCGGGCGAGCAGCTCGACCTCTCGCGCGCTGTCGGGGCCGACCGTCGGACAAGCACTCCACCGGCGGGGTGGGCGACGGCACGACGCTGGTGGTCGCGCCGCTCGCGGCCGAGCTCGGCATGCAGGTGGTCAAGCTCTCGGGGCACGGGCTTGGCCACACCGGCGGCACGCTCGACAAGCTCGACGCGATCCCCGGCATGCGCACCGAGCTCTCGGGCGAGGAGCTGATCGACCAGGTCGAGGCGATCGGCCTTGCAGTGTGCGCCCAGACGGCCGACCTCGTGCCCGCCGACAAGGCGATGTACGGGCTGCGCGACGTGACCGCGACCGTCGACAACATCGCCCTGATCGCCTCGAGTGTGATGAGCAAGAAGCTGGCCGGCGGCGCGGAGGCGATCCTGCTGGACGTCAAGACCGGCTCGGGTGCCTTCATGGAGAGCCACGAGGCCGCGCTGGAGCTCGCGGAGCTGTGCGTGGCGCTCGGCGACGAGGCGGGCCGGGCCACCGGGGCGCTGATCACCGACATGGGCCAGCCGCTGGCCGAGTCGGTGGGCAACGCAAGCGAGGTGCACGAGGCGATCGACGTGCTGCGGGGCGAGCGCTCGGGCCGCTTCACCGATCTGTGCATCGACCTGGCCGGCCATATGGCCGTCCTGGCCGGAGTCGGCCGCCGGCCCCGAGGAGGGCGTCGAGTCGGCCCGCGAGGCGCTGGAGAGCGGCGTCGGCCCTCGAGCGCTTCGGCCGGTTCGTGGAAGCCCAGGGCGGCGACCCGCGCATCGTCGAGGACCCGTCGCTGCTGCCCCAGCCGCCGGTTCGCCGCGAGGTGCGTGCCGGGCGCGGCGGGCTGGCTCGAGTCAGTCGACGCCGAGGCGATCGGCCACGCCGCCGCCCGGCTTGGCGCCGGCCGGCTGCGCAAGGGCGACGAGATCGACCTCGCGGTGGGCATCCACGTGCTCGTGCGGATCGGCGACGAGGTGGACGACGACTCGCTGGTGGCCGAGGTGCTCGCCAACGACGACGACGCAGCCGAGGCGGCCGAGCGCGACTTGCGCGACGCGCTGAGCTGGTCGGACACGCAGGTGGAGGCGCCGAAGCTCGTCCACGAGGTGGTCGGCGAGCGCCTGCGGCGGTAGGTCAGCTGTCGAAGCCCAGACCGAGGCGGTCGAGCACCCGCAGCCAGGGACCGCGCCGCCCCTCACGGCGGTCGGCCCTCGCAAGCGCCCGCCTGGTCAGGGTGATGCCGGCGTAGCGCAGCGGCTCCGGCGGGAAGGGAATCGGCTTGGAGGTGACCATCTTCAGGCGCGTGCGCTCGGTGTCCCTCCCGTAGGCCAGGTCGAGCGCGACCTGCGCGCCGAAGCGGCTGGCGGCCACGCCCAGGCCGGTGTAGCCCACGACGTAGACGGCGCGCCCGCCGAGCGCCTTGCCGAACATCACCGAGAACCGCGAGCAGGTGTCGATCGCGCCGCCCCAGCGGTGGCTGAAGCGAAGGCCCTCGAGCTGGGGGAAGGTCTCGAAGAAGTGGGTGGCGAGCAGCTCGAAGGTGGCCGGGCGCTCGTCGAGGTGCGGGCCCATTCCGTTGCGGAAGTTGTAGACGGCGTCGTAGCCGCCCCACAGAACGCGGTCGTCGCTCGTGAGGCGGTAGTAGTGGAACTGGTTGGCGAGGTCGGTGAGGCCCTGGCGCTTTGCCCAGCCGAGCGAGGCGCGCTGCTCGGCGCTCAGCGGCTCGGTCACGAGGACGTAGTCCCACACCGGGACGACGTAGCGGCGAATTGCGCGGACGAGCGGTGGGAAGGCGCTGGTGGCGATCACCACGCGCCGGGCCCTGACGCTGCCCGCGCCGGTGCGCGCGAGCACGCCGTCTCCGTCGCGTTGCAGGGAGGTCACGGTCGAGCCCTCGTGCACGGCGCGCGCCGGCCTTTTCAGCCGCGCGCGCAAGCCCCCAGGCGAGCCGCGCCGGGTCGACGACGGCGCGCCCGTCGGGCAGGTAGACGGCGCCGTGGTAGGTGGGCGAGTGGACCTCGGCGCGGGCCTGCTCGACGTCGAGCACCTCGGCCGTCCAGCCGTACGAGCGGGCGGTCTCGGCCGCCTCGTCGAGGTACTCGGCCTGGTAGGGCTCGGTCGCGAACGACAGCTCGCCGGTCTCCTCGAAGCCGGCGTCGATGTCGTAGCGCGCCATCGTCTCCTTGATGGCTGTCGAAGTTCTCCGTCCCGAGGCGCTCGAGCTCGGGCATCTCGTCCGGGCCAGCGCGACACGCCGTTCTCGATCCCATGGGTGAGCGAGGCGTCCATGAAGCCGCCGTTGCGCCCCGAGGCGCCGAACGCGATCCGCTCGCCCTCGAGCAGCACGACCTCGTTCTCCGGGTCGGCCTCGCGCGCGAGCAGAGCGGCCCAGAGGCCGGTGAGGCCGCCGCCGATCACGAGCAGGTCGGCCTCGCGCACGGTTTCGAGAGCGGGCCGCGGCTGCGGCGCGCCGGGGTGAGCGGTCCAGAACGGCCGCGGCTCGGCGTCGGCGTAGGAGCGGCGGATGGCGGCGGGGTCCACGGCGAGGCAGCCTACGCGGCCACGGCCGCGCCTACGATGAAGCTGCCACGGAGGGGTGGCAGAGTGGACGAATGCGGCGGTCTTGAAAATCGCTAGGGGCCTTCTCGGTCCCTCGTGGGTTCGAATCCCACCCCCTCCGTCTCGCCGGGCGGGCGCAGGGCTCTGGCCAACGGCGGGCTATAACGGGTGCGACGGGTTGCCGCACTGCTTCGCACGTGGCAGGCACGGTCGCGGGGGGTGCCTTAGTTTGTGGGGGCTATACAACAAGAAGGTCAGGCACCCCCTCGCCCCCTGTAGCCCGCCGTTCGCCGGAGCCCTGTAGAGGTCCGATCGTTCCCGCCTCCCGGGCCGAAATTGCACTCGCTCCGACGCACGCCGCCGTTACGCTTGGAATTAGCCCCTTTGATCGCTCCCGAACAGCTCGCCCAGGCACTCGATCGCATCGACCCGCGCGACCGCGAGTTGCTCTCGCTCTCGCTGCGCCGCCGCGTCCCCGACGAGGCGCTCGCCAGCGTGTTCGAGATCGACACGACGGAGGTGGCCCGCCGGCGCGCGCGGGCCATCGAGCACCTGGCCGACGAGATGGATCTGCACCGTGGGGAGGACCTCGGCGCCGTGCTCAAGGCTTTGCTGGAGCCGGATACCTGGAGCGCCGCGGCGGCCACGCTCGGCGAGGAGTTCGCCGCCGGCGCGGGCGGTGGGAGCGCTCGCCTGGCCGCCGTGCCGCTACCGCCAGAGCCCGAGCCGGGGCCGGAACCGGTGTCCGGCCCGACGCTTGCGCCGGTGCCTCCCGTCGAAGCGGAGGAGGCCGCCGAGCCGGATCCGCCGGAGCCGAGCACGGTCGTTCCCGCACCCGCCGAACCTGTGCTCGAGATGCTCGCGGACCGCGATCGTGAGGAGCCCGATCCGCCGCGGCGGAGAGCCCTGTTCGCCCTCGTAGGGGTGGGCGTCGTCGCGCTCGCCGGCGCCGCCGGGGTCATAGGAGCGACCCAGTTCATCGATTCGGACACGGTCGCCAAGCGGGGCGGGGGAGGAGACGACGGTACGCGCAATTTCGAGCCCGAGAAGGGCGGCGCCCTCGCCGCGCCGTTCCCGACCGACCCGCAGACGGCCTCGTGCTACACGACCGCCCGGGTGCGCGGCGCGACCGTGCTCTACCGCGAGCCGGGCGGCCGCAAGCGCATGAAGCTCACCGCGCGCACCGAGTGGAACTCGCCTCGGGTGCTCGGGGTGGTCACCCAGCGCACCGGCTGGCTCGGGGTCCAGGCGTCCGAGCTGAAGAACGGTGAGATCGCATGGATCCGCAGGTCCGAGGCCCAGGTCGACTGCGCACGCTGGTCGCTGCACGCCGACCTGTCCAAGCGCCGGATCGTGGTGCGCCGCGACGGTCGCGCGATGCGCAAGCTGACGGTCGCGGTAGGCCGTGAGGAGAACCCCACCCCTACGGGGCGTTTCTCGGTGACCGACAAGCTGAAGGTCTCGGACGCAAGCGCCTCGCCCTACGGCTGCTGCGTGCTCGCCCTGACAGGACATCAGACCGACCTGCCCCCGTACTGGCCGGGTGGCGACCGCCTTGCCGTGCACGCGACGAAGGATGCGTCTAGCATCGGCCAGCCGGTCAGCCTCGGCTGCCTGCGCGCGACGTCGAGTCAGGTGCGATGGCTGATCGAGACGATCCCCCTCGGGGCGCCGATCTTCATCCGTGCGTGAGCCTCACAGAGAGCGCGCCGCCGGCGTTTTACTGACGTGAAGCTGCCGCCCTTTCAGGTTCTGCTGGACGAGCATCGAGTCGACGTCTACCGCTTCTGCGTGGCAAGCGCGGCACCGGGCGAGGCCGACGACTGCTTCCAGGAGACCTGGATCGCGGCGCTGCGCGCTTACCCGAAGCTGCGCCGCACAGACAACCTGCGGGCCTGGCTCTTTCGGATCGCGCAGAACAAGGCGATCGACCTGCATCGCGCGCGCTCGCGGCGGGCGGTCCCGGTCGCCTCGGTCCCCGACGCGGCGCCGGCGCCGGCCGCCGCCGAGCGCTCTCCGAACGGCGAGCCCGAGCTCTGGGCCGCCGTGCGCGGGTTGCCCCCAAAGCAGCGCACCGCCGTCTTCTGCCGCACGGTTCTCGGAATGCCCTACGACGAGCTGGCACTTCTCCTCGAGTCATCGCAGGACGCCGCCCGGCGAAACGTGTTCGAGGGCCTCAAGACACTCAGAGAGGAATGGACCCCATGAACGAGATCGAAACGGCTCTCCGCGACGCGGCGGAGCGCCTCCCCAAGACCGCCCCTGACGATTCACTTGTCGAGCGCGCCGCCGCCGACGGGCTGCTCGACGTTGCCTACGCCACGGTCGACTCGCCGCTCGGACCGCTGGTCGTCGCCTCCACGCCGCGCGGGTTGGCGCGCGTGGCCTACACGCTGTCCGAAAGCCGCGACGACGTGCTCGAGGACATGGCGCGCAGGCTGTCGCCGCGCATGCTGGAGGCGCCCGGCCGGCTCGACGACGCGCGCCGTGAGCTCGACGAGTACTTCGAGGGCGAGCGCACAGACTTCGATCTGCCGATCGACTGGGTGCTGACGAAGGGGTTCACGACGCGGGTGCTCCGAGCGACGGCGAAGGTCGGCTTCGGCCACACGACCACCTACGCCGAGGTGGCCACCAGCGCCGGGAGCCCGCGGGCGGTGCGCGCCGCCGGCAACTCGCTGGGCTCGAACCCGATGCCGATCGTGGTGCCGTGTCACCGCGTGCTGCGGACGGGCGGGGCGCTCGGTGGCTATACCGGCGGCCTCGAGCGCAAGGAGTTCCTGCTGCGCCTCGAGGGCGTGCTCGTCTAGCCCGGGCGGGCGCCGTCGAGGGTCCAGAAGCCGTCGAAGCCCACATGCTCCTCGTCGGCGACCCCGAAGGCACCAGCGCGGCTACCATCGGGTCCCTCGCGGAGAGGTGGCCGAGTGGCTGAAGGCACTCGCCTGCTAAGCGAGTATGGGGGGAAACCTCCATCGAGGGTTCGAATCCCTCCCTCTCCGCCTCCGTTCAGCGCTGGACGGTAAGTCGCCGCGCGGCAGTTCTGATGTTGCCTTCGGCGTCGATGGCTCGCACGCGCAGCGTGGCTCGCACGCGGCGGGCACCCCCGATGCTTTGCCGGGCCGCCCGGCTCAGCTTGATCCGCACTCGCGCGGCGCCGGGGCCGACGCGCCGCCTCGGGCTGCGCCCGATCACGAGCGGCTGTCGCTTCCCGCGCTGCAGTTCCTGTGACAGCCCTAGCCTGCGGGCCAGCCGGCGCGAGATCTCGAGGCTCGCCGTGAACTGCACCCGCTCGCTCGTTCTGAGGCGGAAGCTCAGCCCGTGCCCTGCCAGCACGCCGAGCCGCGGCGGGTCGAGGGTCAGCGTCCGGTAGCGGGCGAGGGCGAAGTCACGGACGGGAACACCGCCGCCACCGCGTCCCTGTTTGGTGCCTGCTACCACGATCCGGCCGTCTCCCTGGAGCGCGACGGCACCGGCGTAATCGACGCCGCCGAAATCCGTCACCTCCCTGGCGTCGAGCGAGCCGTTGCGCTTGTAGCGGGCGAGCGCGAAGTCCTGATCGCCGCCGAATGGGGCCGAGGAACCGACGGCAACGATCCGGCCGTCCCCCTGGACCGCGACGCTGGAGGCGGAGGCATAGCTCCCGAAATAGGTGAGCAGCTTGCCGTTGCTCGAGAAACTCCGGTCGAGCGACCCGTCCGCATTGAAGCGTGCGAGCGCGAAGCCAAGGCGACCGGAGAGCCGGGCGGCGGCTCCTCCCGCCGCGACGATCTTGCCATCGGCCTGCAGCGCTACATCCGCGGCGACGTCCTGGTCCGCCTCGAACCTCCGGGGCCCGAACATCGGCTCACGCTCGCCTCCGGCGAAGCTAGGGTCGAGTTCGCCGCTCGCGTCAAAGCGGGCGAGCGCGAAGCGGCTCCCACTCATGCCCCCGGCGGCCCCCGGGACGACGAGCCTGCCGTCGGCCTGGAGCGCGACGGCCGCGGCGCGGTCGGTGGCGCTGAAATCCGCGGTCTGCATGCCGTCACCTGAAAAGGTCTTGTCGAGTGAGCCGTCCGGGTTGTAGCGCGCGAGCGCGAAGTCGGTTGAGCCGGAAGCCCCGGTCGTTCCCGCGGCCACGACCTTGCCATCGCCCTGAAGCACGACGCCCGAGGCCTGGTCGAGGTCTCCACCGAAGTCGGCCGTCTGCATACCGTCACCCGCGAAGCTCGAATCGAGCGAGCCGTCCGGGTTGTAGCGCGCGAGCGCAAAGTTCCCGCCGGGGCCTCCGCCTCCCACCACCACGATCTTGCCGTCCGGCTGAAGCGCAATGTCAGAGGCACTCTCGAAGTCTCGACCGAAGTCGGTCGTCTGCATGCCGTCACCCGCGAAGCTTGGATCGAGCGAGCCGTCCGGGTTGTAGCGGGCGAGCGCGAAGTCGCCGCCGGAGTCCCCAACCGCCACGATCTTGCCGTCGCCCTGAAGCGCAACCCCAAAGGCGCCGCCGACGCCGAAATCCGTAGTCAACTTGCCGTCGCCCGAGAAGCTCGGATCGAGATCGCCAGCCCCGGCCCAAGAAGCCGGCGCCACCGACCACGCGACACTCAGGGCCACGAGACCGGCGGCCAGCCTGCGTGAGAATGTGAACAGGAAAGCCACGGGCGGAGCCTAATCACAACTCCAGCACCCGGACCCCTCCGTCTCGCCTCCGGGGATCTGGAGGCCACGGCGTAGGAGACGAGCATGACCAAACATGCCGACCTCAAGCGACCGGATGCGGATGTGCTGCACGTGACCAACGGGGACGCCACGGAGCCGGGTCTGCGCGGCACAGGATTGGTGGAGGCGATCATCACCTGGCGTGACGTGCTGCACGAGGGTCCGGTGCCCGAGGTGCCCGATGACGAGCTGCGACGTATCCGCACCGCTTTCCTCGCCGGCGAGAACGCCGCGGACATCGGGACGGCCGCGGAGTTCGCCGAGCGCGACCGGACGCTCGCCGCGCACCGCGACGGGCGCTACGTGCTGTGGTTCGAGGCCGACCTGTGTGACCAATTGCAGCTGATTCAGGTCGCCGCCAGGCTCCGCGCGCTGGAGGTGCCGGCCGGCCGGATCACCCTCATCTGCATCGGTGAGTATCCGGGCATCGCCCGTTTTGGCGGGCTCGGAGAGCTCACGTCCGAGCAGCTCGGCCGTCTGCCGGCGACCGCTGCGTCGACGATGACCGATGCCGCGCTGGAACATGCGACCCGAGCGTGGGCGGCGCTGCGCGCACCCGAGCCGGTCGGTCTGGGCTCGATCGCGGACACGCCGTCGCCTGAGCTGCGCTTCCTGGCCGAGGCGTTCGACCGGCTAGGCCGCGAGTACCCCTCCACGCGCGACGGGTTGTCCTTGACCGAGCGGCGCATCCTGGCCGCGGTTTCCGAGGGTGCCGAGACCGCCGGCGCCGCCTTCGCGCGTACCGCGGCGCGGGAGACACGACCGTTTCTCGGAGACACCTGGTGCTTCGACCGGATGACCCGGTTCGTCGCCGCGCCTGTCCCCCTCCTCGATCTCAGGCCGGCAGCCCTTCCGATCAGGCGCGGCAATCGCCTGAGACTGACCGACGCCGGCCGTCGCGTTCTCGGCGGCCAAGCCGACCACGTCGCGCTCAACGGCGTCGACCGTTGGATCGGGGGCGTGCATCTGAAGGGTCACGACGTGGCTTGGCGCTGGAACGAGGGAACCGAGTCGATCACGCGAGCAGGCCGCGTGCCGTTCTAGCGGTTTGCGGCTCGATACCCTCCGTCCCCAAGCGCCCGTAGCTCAGCTGGATAGAGCGTCGGTCTACGGAACCGAAGGTCACAGGTTCGAATCCTGTCGGGCGCGCTTCGGGAGAGCTCTGTCTGAGCCATCTTTCCCGCTCTGGAGCGCAAGCTGGCTTGCGCGCCCTCGGTCTCGGCGAGCGCTGAGGACCGCTCCGGACCGCTGGTCTGGGCCGATCACCTCCCCATGCCCTCCCCACCGGACCTCGCGGTGAGGCGTGGACCAGGGGCAAACGCGCTTGCGCCTCTACGGGATTGCTACAGAAATCACGGAATGACTTCTCCCCTGTTCCTCCGAGGGGTCCCCGCGTCCAAGAATGGACGGCTCTCCGCCGGTCCGCACGTGGACCAGGGCTAGCGCATGTACATACTTTCTCGCCGCATCGCCCCGGTAATGGGCGATGCACTCGCTCACCACCGGTTCTACATGGATTGACGCGCCGGTCGGACGCTGCGGTTGCGGCTGCGGAGCCAAGACGAGCCTCGCCAAGTCGTCCGACCCCGCGACCGGACGCGTCAAGGGAAAGCCGCTGCGGTACCTCCAAGGGCATCATGGGCGGCGCCACGTGCGGTATCTCAAGCTGCGGACCGGCTACACCAGCGACTGCTGGATCTGGGTCCTTGCCCGTGACCGGAAGGGCTACGGTCTCGTCAACAACGGCGACAGTCCCTGCAGGTATG
This sequence comes from uncultured Gammaproteobacteria bacterium, assembly GCA_963817195.1. Taxonomy (GTDB): domain Bacteria; phylum Pseudomonadota; class Gammaproteobacteria; order Steroidobacterales; family Steroidobacteraceae; genus SCUD01. Next base: position 101,626 of record CAWFNJ010000008.1, on the reverse strand, counting down.
CGCATCGCGCCTACTACGAGCGGGCTAACGGTCCGGTTCCATCAGGTCTGCAGATCGATCACCTGTGCCGGATGCCTGCCTGCGTCAACCCCGAGCATCTCGAAGCGGTCACTCCTGCGGAGAACACACGACGAGGTCGCAACACGAAGCTGACTGCAGAACAGGTCGCCGAGATACGCGCTTCCTCTGAGACTCAGACCGTGTTGGCACGGCGGTACGGGGTCAGCCAGCCGCACGTGTCCCGGATCAAGCGAGGGCATACCTGGCGTGGCCCCTAAGAGCTGAAGCGAGCGCCCATACAGTTTCTAAGCGTCCGAAGGATTAGCCGTAGCGAGGATGCCGGGGTGTAGGTCGAGGTGTTCTTATCCCCGCGTTCAGACGCCTTCCTCCTCTAGCCGTGGGGAGCTGCAGGTGCGTCTGGGCCGCTCTACCTCGGTTCTGCTCTTCGCGGAGGGTGTCGCATAAACCGGCTGCTCTGGCGGTCTTTTCGTCTGACCCGGTCGGGACCATGGGCTGGTCCCCGAGCGAAGGTGAGCAGTGGCCCAGAACTTTCTTTTGTGCGACCGCGACCAGCAGCTGCTGCTGCCGCCGAGTCTGCGTGAGTGGCTGCCCGAGGATCACTTCGCCTGGTTCGTACTGGACTCGGTCGCAGAGCTCGATCTCGATGGCTTCTACTCGGCCTATCGCGCTGACGGTTGGGGGGCGGCGGCGCACGATCCGCAGATGATGGTCGCGCTGCTGCTCTATGCCTACTCGCTCGGTGTGCGCTCGGCGCGCGGGATCGAGCGCCGCTGCTCGGAGGATGTGGCGTTCCGCGTCATCACGGCAAACCAGGTCCCCGACCACGCGACGATCGCGAGGTTCCGCGCTCGCCACGAGCAGGCGATCTCAGAGCTCTTCTCGGGCGTGCTCTCGCTCTGCGCTCGTGCGGGACTGGTGCAGGTCGGGATCGTCGCGATCGACGGCACGAAGGTCGCCGCGGCCGCGACCCATCACGCGAACCGCAGCTACGAGCAGATCGCCACCGAGATCCTGGAGGAGGCTGGCCGGATCGACGCCGCCGAGGACGAGCTCTACGGCGAGGCGCGCGGCGACGAGCTGCCCGAGGGGCTGCGCAGCGCAGGCGATCGGCGCAGGTGGCTGCGCGAGGCAAAGCAGGCGCTCGAGGCAGAGCGCGCGGCGCAGGCGAAGAAGGTTCCGCGCGACCGCTCAGAGCGCCTTTCAGAGTGCAAGGACCGGCTCGAGCAGGATTGGCGGCTCGAGCGGCGTGTGGTCGCAGAGCACGCGGCTTGGCACGCACGCGGGATCGCGAGCGACGGCTCGCGGCGGATGACTGGCGCCCGCGCGAACATCAAGCCATACCCACTGTCTGACAAGCCCGCCGGCAAGCTCAACGTGACCGACCCCGATTCGCGCAACCTCAAGACGACGCGCGGCTGGGTGCAGGGCTACAACGCGCAGGCTGCCGTCACGCCGGAGCAGATCGTGGTCGCCGCCGAGATCTCGACCGAGTCGCTAGACACCGCCAACCTCGAGCCGATGGTCTACACGGCCGGCGCGGAGCTTCGAGCGGCGGGCGTCAGCGCGAAGCCAGGCGTCATCTTGGCCGATGCCGGCTACTGGCGAAACGACGCGATCGAGGCGATCGTCAGCCAGGGGATCCCAACGCTGATCGCACCCGACGCGGACCGCCGCAAAGAACCAAGGCCGGGCCGCCGCGGCGGCCTCTATGACTTCACGCGCCGAGTGCTCGCGACCGACTGGGGCAAGCAGCTCTACCTGAGACGGCAGGGCACGGTCGAGCCCGTCTTCGGGCAGATCAAGTCAAACCGCGGCGCGGACCGGTTCTTACGCCGCGGAAGATCGGCCGTCAGGTCGGAGTGGCGGCTCCTCACCGCGACCCACAACCTGCTCAAGCTCCACCAGCACCAACTCTCGCCCACCTGACCACGGGGCCGTTCGCCAGAAGCGGACCGACCGGGCGGGCATCGCCCCAGCGACGATCACCCACACGGCTCGCTCCCAGCCGCCAACGGTCTGCGCGACACCCTCCGCGGAAGCTGTCGCACAAACTGCCAGCGAGCTCGCTGGATCCGTTCTAAGGCCCGGCTCCGAAAACGGTCATGTCGTTCGTCACGCGCCACCCGCGGCTCGCGACGCGGCTCCGGCTCAGCCGCTCTGGAGCCCACTTCTGCGAGCGGGCAGCGCCTTTCCGAGGCGGCTTTGTGCGACGGCCTCCGTCCGGAGCGGTAGCGAGAGCCGCCTCCACGGAGACGCCCGCTTCCAGGGGGGATCCAGCACTCCGATCGGCGGGCGCCTGTCACGGGACGCCCGCCTCTGCCTTAACCCACGACAGCAGAAGCGAGAGCTCGTGCGCGGCACGGTTTCTTCGCACCGGGAAGGAGAGGCGGCTTAGAGGGTGTGATTCCCTTGGATGGCGCCGGAGCGGCCTCGGGCCTCATTGACGCGCCCCGGACATAAGTAGTGCGTGGAGCTCTTCTTCGGTGACCTCTCGGGTGATTTCGATCCGGCCGTGCGGCCCAGCCTTGCCCGCGCCCGGGGACGCGAAGCCGGTGCGGTCCTGGGTGAAGACGACGTCGAAGCTGTCCAACAGCCGGGCCAGCAGCTCGCGCGGGATGCGCCGGTCGTTCGTGCCGGCCTGGCCGTAGTTGCCGTACGGGGGCGCGAACGCGAGCGATCGATAGCCCCGCACACGGAAGGACAGCTGCTCCTCACCCCATGTGATGTCCGAGAACACCCTTTCGCGCCAGCCGTCGAGCCGCTCCTCGGATCCACGATAGGCATAGAAGGGGCCGACGTCGTCGGGGGCAGAGCCGTACTGGATCCGGTGATGACCGGTACCGGACTGAAGCTGTACGTCCCAGTGGCCGCTGCGCTGCAGGGTGTTGAGCTCCTTCCAGGTCAGATACTCAGGTTTCTTCGCGTCCACGCGCCCGACATCGACGAAGAGCACGGCCTTGAAGTCCAGTTCGCGCAGGATCGCATCGCTCCCGGTCCAGGAGTCGGCGCGCGCGCCGTCGAAGGTCAGCAGCAGCGGCCGGGGGGGAAGACTGACCCCTTCGCGTCTAGTGAACTGGACGAACTCGTCGAGAGTGATCGTCTCGTAACCGGCCTGGTCCAGCAGGACCATCTGCCTCGCGAAAGTGTCCGGGTCGATCCCCAAGTCGGCGTCGGCGCGCTTCGAGAAGCCGCTGACCGGTGCCACGCCGTGGTAGAGGAGCACCGGAACCACCGAGCGAACGGGCGGCCCGGGCGCCCACAGCTCCCGATCATCCGCAGTAAGGACCACGCGAGGCATGGGCGCCGGGGTCCTCGCGGCTGGCCCGGTTGGCTTGTCCGTCGACTGCTCGCACGCGGCCAGCGCCGCGCACAAGCAGGCGGCGGCGGCGAGACACCCCCGGCGGGCCTTCGCGCCCATCTGCAGAACCTAGCGGCGCCGCACAGAGACAGCCAGGGCGGTGATCCAAGCTCATCTGCGGATTCCTCGAAGGTGCGGGAGGCAACCCGGTGCCGCTGGCCACCGGCACTGGGCCGGCGACCTCCCCCAGCCGCGTCCGCCGAGAAGCGCGAGTCAACCCAAGTGCTGGACCCCATGGAAGCGGGCGTCTCGGCTCCGGCGGCGCTGACTGGCGCGTCGGACGAGGAGCAGGCGCCCGACGGCGCACGATCGGAGGCCGTATCGCTCCTGCATCCGTGGGAAAGCAGCGGCCCACGAGTGGAGTTGCCCCGGTTTCGACGACACTTGGACGCTTCCGGTCGTAAGCCGGAGAAAGTGAGGTTCGGGTGCCGAGAACGAGGCCGCCGTATCCGGAGGAGTTCCGTCGCGAGGCGATCAGGCTCGCCCTGCTGGGCGACAAGCCGCAGCGTCAGCTGGCCAAGGATCTGGGCATCTCAGACGTCACGTTGCGCAACTGGCTCAAGCGGGAGCGCGCCGAGCGTGGGGAGCGCCCCGGCGGCCTGAGCCAGGACGAGCGCGAGGAGCTCCGCCGCCTGCGTGACGAGAACGCGAGGCTGCGGATGGAGCGGGAGATCCTGGCAAAAGCAGCCGTCTTCTTCGCGCCGGGGCGTCTGGCCAGCGACAGCTAACCCCGGCAGGCCATCCACGCCTGCACTTCCCCGACTGCGCCATCACAGACCCGCCGAGCGGCCAGGCGGGGGTCCTTGCGGTCGAGCTCGAGCGGACCGCCAAGGGCCGCGCGCGGCTGCGCCGCATCCTCGCGGGCTACGTGTCCGCCAGGCACATCAGCGCCGTGCGCTACTACACGCTCGGCGACCGCGTCCGCGAACTGGTCGAGAGCGAGGTCGGCGGCCAGCGTGCCCAAGCGTTGACAGAGGTTCGAGACTGGCCGATCCATCGGCACCTTGACGCGGAGCAGGACACGGCCGCTTAGCCCGGCGCAGTCCGCGTCACATTCGCGCATGGCGGTACGTGCCGTGCGCGGGGTCACCCGATCCCCTGGCGGTCGGCGACGGTCGCGCGATCGAGGTCCACCGTGTCGCGCCAGCTGTCGGCGACGTTGGCGTCGAGACGGCGGAGCTCTTCTTCGATCGCGGCTCGGTGCTCGGGCCGTACTGTCTCGAGGAGCTCTTCGAGCAGTGCTCGGAGTCGTCGCGTGATCTGCACCGATGTTGCACCGTACTCGCGGATCTCCGTGAGTCCGAGCGTCACGAAGTCCTCCCAGCGGGGCGTGACCATCACGACCGCGGCCGGCGTGTCGGCGTTTGTCGGCTTCGTTCGCTGCTCAAGGTCGGTCCTGCCGATAAGGCCGAGGACTTCTCCGATGTGGTCGAGGACCTGGACGGCGGTCGTGGGGTCGTTCACCGCGGGTGAGAGCGCCCTGTTTGCGATGTCGACCATCATCCGTATCGCGAACGCGGGGTCCTGGTCGAACGTGCGCTCCTCTCCAAGCGCGATCATTCCCTCGAGCTCCGCTGCGGCTCGATCGACGTTCTCGCCTCCGTAGACGCGGATCAGCTCTCCACCGGTATGCACGAAGTTGCCTATCGCGTTGTGGCAGGACGAGCTCGGCGCGATGCGTGCGAGCCCACTCGACGAGACCGTCGGGATCGACGGCCTGGATTGCGCCGCCGCGGCTGGCCCGCACGACGAGTGTCGGCTGCGCGCGGGTCGTCGCGTACTCCCACCGGATGTCTGGCCGATCGGCGAAGCGCAGAGTCTGCTCGAACGTCGAGCGAGCCACGCTTGCGACATCCGCGGCGACGGCCACCGGTCGCAGCCGACGGATGAATCGATCGAAGAAGACGATGAAGACCAGCAGGCACAGGGAGATGAAGACTCCGGACAGGGTCACGCCGATGTCCGGGACAGAAGTCGTCGTCGATCCGCTGGAGCACCGCGAACGAGCAGGTGAGCGTGCCGACGAGAACCGCGAGCGTCACCTTCAGGATGCGGTCGCGGAACCACAGGCGCATGATGCGCGCCGAAAACGTCCCGGTCGCCATCTGCACGACGAGCACGGTCACGGTGACGACGAAGCCGGTGAGCGCCGCCGTCGCACCGATGATCGCAGTCAGAACCGTGCTCGCGGTCGAGGGCGAGTACTGCCATAGAGACGGAGTCCCGATGTGCTCGTCCGCGACGGAAACGACGACCCCGAGGATCCCGCCGACCGCCGCTCCGATCACCGGGATGAGCCAGAGGCTTTCACGCAGGCTCTCCCGCTGACGGAACCGCGTGGCCCAAGTCATCTCGCTCGCCACATCCTGGGCCTAACTCCCTTCACGTACGGTCGACGTTCTTGCTTAGGCGAGCAGGTCGGAAGGACCCCTAGCCAACTCCTCGGGAAGGTCACCTTTCATCGCGTACGACCACACCACCGGTGAGCATCGAAAATAGAGGCGCTGCACGCCTGACGACTTACTCGGCTGACTGTGCGGCGGGCGCAGACCCATGTCTCCTGCGCCTCATTCGCAGTCGATCTGCGCGAAGGTCTGCTGGTACGAGCTTGCCAGCTGCTTGCCTGCGGTCTCCAGCTTCGCCTGTGCGCCACTGAGAGAGAGGTCCGAAGTGAGGCCGTTTGCGACCGCCTCGACTTCGGATGTGAACTGCTGGGTGGCCGACTCGACCTCCTGCTTTCGCTCGTCGTTGAGGTCACCCTGCGCGTCCTTGATCTGGTTGAGGTCCTCCTCGATGGCGTTCAGGTCCTCTTTCACGCCGTCGACCGTCGCGGTCCCAACCGTGAGCCCCGCCAGGTCGTCGACCTGCGTCTTCAGGTCAGCGCGGGCATCGCAGACCTGTGTCTGCGCCTTCTCCTCGTCCGACTCTCCGCATCCGACGGCCGCTCCCGCGATCAGGAGGAGCCCCGCGACGAGCAGAGCAAGGCAGCGCGTCTCTCGGGCAACTGATTTGCGATTCACAAGGCACACTCCATCGTCCGGTCCCAGTCGACGCATCATCCCAACGGGATGAAGTATCGACCGCTGGGAGGCAGGTGCGTGTCACCGGCTCAGGTCCTCGCCACCGCCTCGTCCTCGCCGTAGACGATGAGGCCGTGGACGACCCACACGCATAGGGCGAACATTCCGAGCGACCACCACGGGTAACCGCCGCCGGTCGCCAGCAGGTTCGCGATCGCACCGAGGCTGCCGGCGATGATCCCGATGACCCGCCCGTACGTGTTGCCGGCAAAGAGCGAGAACCCTCCGGTGAGTTGGATCACGCCGAGGACGATCAGGACCCAGCCGAGGGTGTTGAGGTTGGTGAAGATGTACCTCGTGTCGTTGACGAAGATGTTCGCGTCGTCGAGCGCACCGATGCCGTAGATGATGTTGAGCGTGCCCACAATCAGCAGCAATATCGCTGCGAAAAGGACTCGGCCATGACCTCGCATTTGTCCTACCTCCTTGAATTGATGCCTATCTGGGACCTAGCGATCAGACCGCGACTCCGGCGGAGCGGCATCCCCCAGCTGGCATGAAATGTTCACTCGGGTCGGTCGTCCTCCGCGGGCGCGTCGGGGCCTCGGCGGGCGCGAATACGTCCTCGTGCTCGCCCCCCGCCGCGCTCGGCCTTTTGCTCAATGTACTTCTCGGCGACCGAGGTGAGCAGGGCGACCAGCACTCCGAATCCGGTGAGGATGTAGACCATCGTGAAGATCTGTGTGCCGGCGCTGGTTGGGGCGAGGTCTCCGTACCCGACCGTCGTCAGCGTTACGACACAGAAGTAGAGGGCCTCGATGACGGTCCAGTCCTCGAAGCGCCAGTAGAAGAGCGTGCCCGTGAGTACCAAGGCGGCCGCGACGAGCGGTAGCGCCTTGGTCTCGGGGTCGCGCCAGACGGCGCCGATAGCTCGCGCGAGGCCCCGGAAGGCGAGGAGAAGCGGGATCACCGCCTAGCTCGCGCCGTCGCGTGCCGCCGCGTCGATCTCGCGCTCGAGCTCCTCGGCGTCGGCCTCGATCTGCTTCTCGATCAGCTTGCTCGCGCGCTTGGTCGCCTTCTCGAGCTGCTCCTCGATCTTCGACTCGCCGAGCACGATCACAGCGGCGCTGCCCGCCTCGAGCTCCTCGCCCAGATCCTTCAGGTCACCGCGCGAAATGCCCTTTCTGCAGGTGCCCGGTCAGGCCGCCCGCCCCGGCGCCGACGATCGCGCTGCCGAGAATCGCGGGCGGGAAGACGATCCCGACCAGCGCCCCGACCGCGGCCCCGGTCCAGGCGCCGTGCTGGGTCGGCTTCTCGGTCTTCGTCACCCGGACCTTGCCGTCCTCCTCCTTGCGGATCACCGCGGAGTCGAAGGTCCCGATCGCCCCCGCGGCATGCAGGTCGAACACCGCCTCGTAGTCGGCCTCGGCGTCGTAGATCTCGTCGTAGATGGCGGCGTAGAGAAACACCGGCCTGTCGGACATGTCGTCTCCCTTCAGCAGCATTTGCTGCCTGGTTCGCCGGGTTTACCTGTCGCGCTCCGCGACCTCGATCGCGATGTCCAGCGCCTCGGCGAGAGTGCCGGTCGCGGAAGCCACTCGGGCGGTTCCGACGATCGGCGCGACCGCGGCAAGGATGCCGCGGAGCTTCTCGGCGTCGATCCCCACCTCGGCGGCCGCCTCGGCGTTCGTCAGATACGAGACCGGCGGGGCATCGACCGCGACGAGCGCGGCGATGCGAACGAGCATGAGCTCGTCCGGCTCGAGGCTCGACGTCTCAACCGAATCCAGGGTCATGCGCCCGAGCAGGTCGAGCAGCGGGGTCTCATTTGATGCCATGGTGCTTGCCTCCGTTAGGGGTCGTGTTCACTGGCTCTCGATCTCGCTCGGGCGCCAGGACTTGTCGAAGAACGGCTCGAGCGGGCTGTACAAGCGCAGGATCGGGAACCAGCCCTTTCCTTCGGTCGTCTGGATCCAGTTGCCCTCCGGGCTGTCCTCGGGCCGCGCCGGACCGAACCTGATCGTCGTCGAGCCGTCGTCGTTCGCGGTCGCCGCCGGTGTCGGGTAGGACTGGCTCCCGGACCGCGGGAAGCGCTGCGGTGTCTCGAGCATCGAGCGCGTCTCGTTGTCGTAGAGGGTGACCGACCAGAAGCGCGCTGCCGGGATGTCCGGTGGCAGCGTCAAGCGGTAGCTCTTCGCGCCGTCGAGCAGGTTGCCGTCGGCGTCCTTGGTGGCCATGAGGTACTGCGATCCGATACCGGTGAGCCGCATGCACATCGCCGGCGTGACCCCGGTGGCCGCGTACAGGAACGAGGTCCGGGAATGCAACTTCCGGACGCCGGTCGCAGGGAACGGCTTGATCCCCTCTTTCGTGACGAGCGGCGGCGGGGTCTCGAACGTGTATCCGCCGGCCCACAGCATGTTGAACCAGGCCGAGCCTTCGTAGTAGGTGAACTCATCCGATGCTCGCGAGTCGAAGAACAGCGCCCGCGAGGTCGCGGCCCCGACAGCGGCCGCCTCCTCGAGGATGCGGCGCATTCGCTCGTCGGGCTCGAACGGCTCGCCCTTGACGATCCCGATCGCGGCAAGCTGTCCAAGGAGCTCCGCGCTCGTGCTGCCGGGGGGCTCCGTCTGCACTACCTCGTTGATCAGCTCGAAGAAGCCGAGGTCGCTTGGCGGCACCGTGTTGAACGCCTTGCCGCTCCCCTCGACGAACGTCGTGTCGGGCACCCGCGGCGGTGGAGCGGGCTGCACCTGGCCCTCGAGCAGTGTCGCGACGCTCGTGCCGGCGTTGCCCGGCGCGTAGGGGTAGAGCTTCAGCGTGCTCTTGATCGTCTCGACGGTCGGCGCCGGGTCGTCGTCAGTCAGGAACGACCGCCCGAGTAGGAGCGCCCTCGACGTGCGCGAGTGTCCGACGTGGTAGCCGCTGTCCGGCAGCGGCCCGTCGTAGCCGGGTGGCACGAGCAGGAACCGGCCGCCTTCGCCGCGATCCGGGCCCGACAGGCCGAAGTCGATGATCCACCCCCACCACATGTCGTCGAACACCCCGAGCGCCTGCGGAGGCGTCTCGACGACCATCGGCCCCGACCTGAGATCGACGATGCCGAGGTAATAGACGGTGTCGGCGTTCGCGGTCAGGAACACGGACTCCGACCCCATCAGCTCCGAGAACATGAGGATCGCGTTGTCCTCGACGCCGGCCTCGTGGAAGCCCTTTCGGATCGCGTACGTCGATGCTCCCGCGAAGCCGTCGAGATAGACGTTGAGCGCGTGAACGAAATCGAGGTGGTCGTAGACGAGCTCGGCGGTCTCGCCTTTGGGCACGCCGTCGAGAAATTCGAGCGTTCCGAGCCGGGTGTCGAACCGCTCAGGAGTCGAGATCGACGTGAGGGTTTCGGTGGAAACGGTCATTCTCGTGAGTGTGGGCTCGGCTCGGCCCCGTCGTCGTCATACCAACGGGGTGATATGACCTTCGGCACGCCGGTTCTCCTCATTTGAATCGTGGTCCCGTTGTCTCACTGGAGATTTCTTCCATAGGATCGGCTTTGCTATGGCCCTCGCGGAAGCTCCCTTCGATCTCGTTGAGGTCAAGCTCGCTGCCCCGCCTGCCCGGCCGGGGACGGTGGCGAAGGAGCAGGTGATCGCACGGCTGTGCACGTCGACTCTTCCTCTTGTGACCGTGGTCGCGCCCGCCGGGTACGGCAAGACGACCCTTCTCGCGCAGCTGGGCCGAGGCTGATCCACGTCCGTTCGCGTGGGTCTCGCTCGATGGTCGGGACGACGACGACGCCGTGCTGTTTCTGCGGTACATCGCGGTCGCGCTGCACGGAGTCGAGCCGCTCCCAACGGAGGTGTTCGACGCGTTGTCGGGTCCGGGTGGGTCAAGTTGGGCGCTGCGCGTGCCGAGCGTCGGACGCGCACTGGCTGCGCTCGAGGCGCCGCTGGTGCTGGTGCTCGACGATCTGCACACGGTGGTCAATCCGTCCTGTCTGGACGTGCTCGCCGAGCTGTTCCGGTATGTGCCGGCCGGGTCGCAGATCGCCATCGCGAGCCGGGAGGAGCCGCCGCTGCCGCTGGCCCGCTGGCGGGCGCAGGGAGCGGTTCACGAGATCGGGGTGGAGGATCTCCGGCTCGACGACCACGAGGCCGAGTTGTTGCTGGAAGCAGCCGGAGTCCGGCTCGACGCGGCCGAGCTCTCCGAGTTGATCGAGCGGACGGAGGGCTGGCCCGCCGGCCTGTACCTCGCGGCGCTGTCCTTGCACGCCGGGGCTCCAAGTCCGGCGGGCGCAGCGGCCTTCCGCGGCGACGACCGCTTCGTTTCCGAGTACTTCCGCCTCGAGCTGCTGTCCCGGCTGCCGCCGGCCGAGGCGCAGTTCCTCAAGCACACGTCGGTGCTGGATCGCATGTGCGGCGGTCTAAGCGACGCCGTGCTCGAGACGACGCGGTCGGCACACACGCTCGAGACGCTCGAGCGTAGGAACTGTTTCGTGGTGCCGCTCGACCGGCGAGGCGAGTGGTATCGCTACCACCACCTCTTCGGCCAGCTGTTGCGCAACGAGCTCGAGCGCAGCGAGCCGGACGTGGTGCCCGAACTTAACCGTCGTGCGATGGGGTGGTGCATCGCCAACAACCTGCCGGAAGCGGCGATCGTCTACGGGCACGCTGCGGGTGAGTCTGACGCCGTCGCCGGCTTGGTCGACGCCCTTGCCCTGTCAGTGCACTACGACGGCCGGATTGAGACCTTGGAGGAATGGCTGGGGTGGTTCGGCGATGACGAATTGCGGCGCTACCCCGCGCTCGCGGTCGTTGGAGCCTGGGCACGCGCACTGACCGGCCGGCCTGCAGACGCAGAGCGGTGGCTCACTCTCGCCGACGGGGCGACCTCGACGATCCCGCTCTCGGATGGCAGCGCCACGATCGAACCCTGGGTCGCCACCCTGCGTGCGCACATGATGCCGAACGGTGTCGAGCAGGCGCTCGCCAGCGCCGATCTGGCGCTGAATCAGCTCCCCCCCGAGAGCGAGTGGGTCGCCGTCGCACTCCTGGGGCGAGGCGTTGCGCACGCGCTGCTCGGCGGGACCGATCGCGCGACGGATGACCTGACTGCGACCGCCGAGAGGGGCCTTGCGATGGGCGCGGTTGAGGAGGTCTACCTGGCACAAGCACAGCTCGCGCTTCTCGCGGCCAAGCAGGGACGCTGGGACGAGGCTGGACGACGAGCGTCTGCGGCGCAGGCGGTCGTCGACGAGGCCGGCCTTGGCGACTACTCGTCGAGCGCGCTCGCGCACGTGGCGACGGCGCGCGTCGCACTTCACGAGGCTCGACAGGACGACGCACGCCACGCGCTGACGCACGCGCACCGTCTGCGGCCTGTGCTCGACCACGGCATTCCGTGGGTGACCATCCAAGTGGGGCTCGAGTTGACGCGGGCCCATCTCGCGCTCTCCGAGCCGGGCGCGGCCCGGACGGTCCTCACCGAGACCGAGCGGGTCCTCCAGCTGCGCCCGCACATGGGCACACTGGTCGACGACATGCGGGAGATGCGCGAGCACGTGGCGGCCACCTCCGGGTCGGGCGGTGCCTGGGCGATGAGCCTGACGGGTGCGGAGCTCCGACTGCTTCCCTACCTGGCCACTCATCTCATGTTCCCGGAGATCGGGAGCAGGTTGTTCATCTCGCGCAACACCGTCAAGAGCGAGGCGGTCGCTATCTACCGCAAGCTGGGGGTCTCATCGCGCAGCGAGGCGATCGAACGCGCCGTCGAGCTCGGGCTGCTGGACAGCACCGTCTACCCGCCGGCAGGAGAATCTCATCCCGGCAGGATGACGCGCGGGGAGGCGGTGTCCGCTTGGATGTGCTGGCGGCAATGGACCAGTACAAAGAGCACCTCCGGCGGCTCGCGATGCACGACGAAACGCTCGTCGAGCTGATCCTGTCCGAGGAGACCACCCTCACCGAGTCAGTCCTGGACGAGAGGACCGCGGCACTCGTGCGAGTCGCCGCGACGATCGCAGTCGACGCCGCGCCTTCGTCGTTTCAGCATGCAGTGGCGATTGCCCTCGCCGCGGGGGCGACGAGCGACCAGATCGTCGCCACGCTCGAGGCGGTCACACCGGTGACGGGCGCTCGCGCGCGTTGTCCAATGCGCACCAAAGGTCGCGCTCGCGCTCGGCTACGACGTCGACGCCGCGCTCGAGCGGCCCGACCCGTAGCGCTGCGCATCCATGCAGGAGCGCCTGGCCTCCCTGTCGAGTCGCATCGGGTCACTCGTGCGGGCCATCGAGGAGAGCGACGAGGCACGGATCGAGGAGGCCGTCCTCCGCCTGAGCCGCTCGCGGCGGGTGTTCGCTCCACTCGCGTTCGCGATCGGCGCCTTCGCGCTGCTCCTCGACGGACTCAAGCTGCTCGTGTCCAACTGGCGCCTGACTCTCGTGCAGCTCCTCCCGGCGATCTGGATCTGGCGATGGCCGATCTCAGGGTGCACGTCCTGCAGGGCAACTCCTTCAACGTCGTCCGTGGACCGATCCTCATCCCGATCATCCTGGCCATCGTCGCCATCACCGTGGCGAGCTTCTTCCTCAACGCGGTGTTCGCGTTCGCGATCACGCGGCCTGGTCGCCCCGAGATTCGGCCGGCTGTCGCGCAGGCGCGGCGTCACCTCACCGCGATCCTGGCTTCGGGCGCGGTGGTCGGCCTGCTGCTCGCCCTGTCGACGACGGTCGTAACGCGTTGGGGTCGTCCCTGGTTCACGCTCTCGCTGGGCATCGTCACCGGCGTGATGATGGTCTCCTACGTCGCCGTGCCCGCCCGGCTGATCGGCGTCAAGAAAACCCAATCGAGGCGCGACAAGCTCACTACTAGTCTGGTGAGCAGCGTCCTGGGCGCGACGGTCTGCGCTCCGCCTTACATCCTCGGTCGCCTCGGGCTCCTGATGCTCGGATCGAGCGCTCTCCTGATCCCCGGCATCGTCCTCATCGCCCTGGGGGTCACGCTGCAGGCGGGCGCAACGGGAGCGGTCAGAGCGATCAAGATGAGCGCCAGCCTCACCGGGGCGCGCCAGCCGCGGGCCGCGCCACCTCAGCGCACCTAACGCCCTCTGGCCCATTTTCATGCCAGCGGGGTGATGCCCGTGTACGCCCAGGCTCCGATGATCGCCCACCATGGAATCCGAGCGCACCCCTCAATTCACAGCTCCCGCGTGGCTCAGGAACGTGGGTTTCTCCTCGTGGCTGCTGACCGGCTTCGTGCTGATCATGCTCGGGCTCATCTGGGTGCTCGACCAGACGTCGACAATCGTCATGCCCGTCGTCGCCGCCGCGGTGCTCGGCGCGGTTGCCGGGCCGGCGGTCGGGTGGCTCGAGCGCCATCGGGTTCCGCGCATCGGCGGCGCGGCCCTGGTGCTGCTCGGGCTCGTGGCCATCGGCGCGCTCATCTTCTGCCTTGTCTTCGGCGGCATCTCCGCGAACTCGGGCGACATCTCGGCGAAGCTGAACCAGTCGCTGGACAAGATCCAGGGCTGGCTGACCCACCTCGGCATCGACAATGCGCAGAGCGCAAAGGAGGGCGTGCAGGAGGCCACTCCCAAGATCCGCACGACGTTGCTGAGCGGGGTCGCCGAGGGCATCGGCGGCCTGAAGTCGCTGGTCTTCTTCCTCGCCTTCGCAACGCTCAGCACCCTGTTCGTGCTCAAGGACGGCCCGGTGATGCGCGCCTTCATCAACCGGCACATGGGCGTGCCCCAACGCGACGCTGAAGTCGTCACTGACAACGTCGCCAAGTCGCTGCGCAGCTACTTCCTTGGCGTGTCGATCATCGCCGGGTTCAACGGCGTCCTGATCGGGCTCGCGGCATGGATCGTCGGGGTGCCGCTCGCCGGGACGATCGCTGTCGTGACGTTCGTCGGCGCCTACGTGCCCTTCGTCGGCGCGTGGGTCGCCGGCGCATTCGCGGTGCTGATCGCACTCGGCACCGTGGGCACGGACGCCGCGCTCGCTATGGCTGTTGTCTCGCTGCTCGCGAACAGCGTGCTCCAGCAGCTGATCCAGCCGTTCGTGATGGGCGCGACGCTGAGCCTCAACCCGCTCGTGGTACTCGTCGTCACGATCGGCGCCGGGGCCCTGTTCGGGATGGTCGGGCTCACGCTCGCCGCGCCGCTGACCTCCGCGGCCGTGCACATCGCCAACGAGCTGCAGGCCCGGAGCGACGGCTCGTCGAGAGGCGACCCGGCGCCGGCGCCGTCCGGCTAAGAGAGACCTCGACCGACTGAGCGATCAGAGGCCGGTCTCGGCGGTGAGACGACCGGACGAAACCGCGTCCCGCAGGGCGTCGTAGTCGCGCTCGTTCTGGTCGGCGTAGGCCTCCGCGAACGAGGCCAGCGCACGGTCGAAGCTGTCGCCCGCGCCGAGATAGCTCCCGATCGCGATCGCGTCCCCGGAGCGAGCATGTGCCTTCGCAAGAGCGTGGCCGCAGAGCTTCGCATACATCGTCATCGCACGTGGGTTCATCGTCTCGACCAGTGCCGAGCCCTTTCCGTCCCAGAGTTGGCGCATGTAGAAGTCGCGGCTCACGCCCTCCGTGTCGTCCAACCGGATCCAGCCGAGCATGATGTCGCTGGCGGCCTGAGTCAGGCGCTGGCCCTCGACGACCCGCTGGCCGTGGTTGTTGAACGAGCTCTTGCCCAGAAACGGCTCGAGCACCGATGGCTGCGCCTCCTTGAGCTGCAAGAACAGCGGATCCTTCTCGTCTCGGCCGAGCATCAGCACGATCCAGGCGCGCGTGCCGACGCTGCCCACGCCGACAACCTTGCGCGCGGAATGGGCGTAGCGAAAGCGCTCGAGCAGCTGCCGGCGATCGCTGCTCAGGGTGCGCCGGTAGGAGCGGATGACTCCCCCGACGAACCTCTCGAGCTCGGCCCGTTCGACGCCGGACACCACTTCCTCGATTGGGAGGATGAGCGGTGGGTCGCTCGCGATCCTGGGCTCGCCGTCGACCATCTCCGTGAGCTTCGCAAACGCCCTCAAGCTGTCTTTCGATTGGGCCTTCGCCACGTTGCGCTCGAAACGCTTGAGCTGCTTCCCGCTCGCCTCCTGGGCCGCCAGCGCCGCAATCTCGTCGACGTCGATACGGGAGTACCAGAGGTCGAGGTTACGCAACTCCGAGAAATCCCTGATCGCCTCCCGGTACGCCCTGCTCACAGCGCTGTTGATCGACCGCCGCTGCTTCACGTCGAAGCCCCGATCCCGGCCGGCCACGGCGAAGCTGGCCACGAGTCGCTTCACGTCCCACTCGAACGGGCCCGGCAGCGTCTCGTCGAAGTCGTTGATGCTGAACACGAGCCGCCGATCGGACGCGGCGAAGGCGCCGAAGTTGGACAGATGCGCATCGCCACACAGCTGCACGTCCAGGCCGGTCCGGGGCTCGCCGGCGAGATCGGCTGCCATCGGATAGGCCGCGCCACGGAAGAAGGTGAACGGCGACACCAACATCCGCCCATAGCGGATCGGCACCAGCTCGGGCACCCGCGAAGCCGCCTGCTCCTCGAGCAGCTCGACTGGATCGCGCCGATCAGAGGCCGGCTCCCAATCGCCATGCCCGGAGCGCGGCGCCGCCGCCCGGGCCGCCTTGCCCCGTTCCGCGCGCTCCTCGACCGCCGGATGGGGTACCGCTTTCGGCTTGGGATGCCGCTCGGGTGTCCTAACCGCCTCATAGCCCCCGAGGGGGTCCTTGTTGTCCGCCATGGTGTCGCTCCCTTCGCAGCCGGGCGAAGTCTCGAATGTCTCCGTTGCCGTCGGTTCCACGGAACCGCGCCTCAGCCCCTGCGTCGTCACCCCGCTGGGATGAAATCCCTCTCGTGTTCGGTCTCCGATTTCATGCCAACGGGGGGATGCCCGGCGCCTCGGGTGGGTGCAGGATTCGGCGCCAGTGGCCCGGCAGCTGGAAAGCCCCCGCTGGGTCGAGGACGCCGAGCGCCTCGATCTCGCGATCAACTTGCCTGCCGACGTGCTGGCGAGCGCGCTGATCGGCACGGCACTGGCGCAACTCACGACACAACAACTCACGACACACATACCCGCGCGCGCGGGCGAAAAAGGTGGAGTCCTGTGAAACGACGACTGACCGCAGTCATTGCCCTGGTGGCGATAGTGGCGACGATCGCGCTCGCTGTCGCGGTGGCAGTGACCGAGTTCCCGCGCGGCCTGGGCCTGCTGGCTTGTGTGGTGGTCGCCGGCGCGGCGGCCTGGTACGGCGTGTTGCGGCGAGGCCCGGCGCGCGTTGCCGGCCTGGCCGTCGCAGCGCTGGCGCTCGCCGGTGCAGTGGCGCTGCTGGTCGCTGACGACTCATCGTTGGACGAGCTGCTGGTCGTGGTGGGGCTCTTGATCGCCCTGGCGGCCTCGCGTGCCGCTGTCGGCATGCATGTGGAACTCCCCGACGCGCCCGCGCCGCAACGTCCGGTGTTGTTCTTCAATCCCAAGTCCGGTGGCGGTAAGGCGGAGCGCTTCGCGGTGGACGCAGAAGCGCGGGCTCGCGGGATCGAGCCGATCGAGCTCGGCCCCCCCTGGGACCTCGAGGCGCTCGTGCGCGAGGCGGTGGCCGGCGGAGCCGACGGGCTCGCGATGGCCGGCGGCGACGGCTCGCAGGCGATCGTCGCGGCGATCGCAGCCGAGCTCGATCTTCCCTACGCGTGCGTGCCGGCGGGCACGCGCAACCATTTCGCGCTCGACCTCGGCGTCGATCGCGATGATGTCGTCGGTGCACTCGACGCCTTCGTCGACGGCGGCGAGCGCCGCGTGGACCTGGCGGAGGTCAACGGGCGCGTGTTCGTCAACAACGTCTCGCTGGGGCTGTACGCCGAGGCCGTCCAACGCGAGGGCTACCGCGACGCAAAGCTGCGCACGCTGCTCGACACCGTGCCCGACGTGCTCGGCCCCGACGGCGGCGAGCTCGACATGCGCTGGACCGGCCCGGGCGGCCACGAACACCGCGCCGGCGGGTTGGTGCTCGTCTCAAACAACCGCTACCGGCTCGGCCGCGCCGTCGGCTCGGGCACCCGGCCGCGGATCGACGACGGCCTGCTCGGGATCGCGGTCGTCGGCGAACCCTCGGGGCGCGGCGAGGGCGGCCGCTTGCCGCAGCGGCCCTGGCGCCAATGGTCGGCGCCCGACTTCGAGATCGACGCCGACGGCCCTGTCCCCGCCGGCATAGACGGCGAAGCACTGATGCTCGACCCGCCGCTGCGGTTTCGCATCCGGCCCGCAGTCCTGCGCGTGCGGATCGCGCGCCAACACCCCGGCGCGTCACCTTCGGCCCGGGCGCCCGAGGGCGTCTGGGCCGGCTTGGTCGAGCTGGCGCGAATCGCCTTCGGTCGCCACCAGTAGCCGCAACGTCAACCGTCGGGACCTCGAAATCGAGCTGTGGTGCAGGCCGCTACGAGGCGATGGTCCGGACCTTCGCCGATACGGGGATGCGGCTGGGTGAGGTCTTGCCGCTGCGCCGCGAGGACTTCGACGGACAGGCTTTCGAGGTCCGCCGCACCGCGCACAACGGCCGCACCCAGGAGGGGACGAAGACCGACCACGGCGAGGCGGACGCCGGCCGCATCGTGCCATGCCCACCCCAGCTGGCCGAACTGATCAAGGCGACGCCTCGAAGGATCGACACCGCCCTTCTCTATCCGACCCCACCGGCAAGATCTGGTGGGAACGGAACTTCTACCGTGATGTTTGGTCCCGCGCGCGCAACGTGCGTCAGGACTCGACATTCGCCCCCACGAGATGCGCCACTCCTACCTCACGCATCTGCGGGCAGCCGGAGTGGATGACGCGGACCTTGCCGCCATGGCAGGCCACACGGTGCAGACCATGCTCGGTCGCTAAACCCATGCCCCAGGTCGATCTTTCGATCAGGTCCGGGACATCATCGGATGATGGCGGTCGCATTGAGGTCGCATTTGCTCAAAACGTGGCGCTGCAGCTGGCAAGTCCACCGGTCTACGGAACCGAAGGTCACAGGTTCGAATCCTGTCGGGCGCGCTAGGCGAAGAGTTGCGAAGGGCTGCAGAAGCCAGAGATTTGCAGGAAGAACCTGGGTCCAGGTAGGGGGCCCGGCTTGGAGGGCTCGTGCGAGGTGCGGCGGGCTGCGGAGAGCTTTTCGCGAGCTCCTGGTCGTTGTGTCGCTGGATCTGAGCGAACGGTTCCTCGCACCGTCCATCTGCCGAGCGTCATCCGGTCGTGTAGCCGAGGCTCGAGTAGGCGCGCTGGCGCTTTGCGTACATGCGGCGCAGCACCGGGACGGCGTGGTCGACGTAGTCGATGATGCGGATCTCATGCTTGGCGTCGTGGTGTCGGTGCAGCCTGCCGGCGTACTGCGTCATCGTGCCTTTCCACGCGATCGGCATCGCGAGCAGGAGAGTGTCCAGGCGCGGGTCGTCGAAGCCTTCGCCTATGTAGCGGCCGGTCGCGAGCACCACTCGCGGCCCGTCGCTGGAGAGCATCGCGTCGGCGCAGCGTTGCGCTTTGACGCCCATGCCGCCGTGCAGCACGACGATGCGGTCGGTCTCAGCCTTGAGGAGGTCGGCGATCGCGTTGAGGTGTTCGCGGCGCTCGGTGAGCACGAGCGGGTAGCGGTCCTCGGTCAGCTCTGCCACGACGTCGGTAGCGATTCGTCGGGTGCGGGCGTCGTCGGCGGCGACCGCGTTGAGGATCTCCTGGATGTCCGGGTCGACGGGGAGTTGGTTCGGATCGAATCCGCTGTCGCGGGTGATTAGCACCCGTCGGGTCGCGGTCTCGATCTGCTCGGAGCGGCTCAGCGTATGCCGGATGGGGCCGCATTGCATGGTGATGATCGGGTGGTGTCCGTCGCGGCGCTGCGGGGTTGCCGTGAGGCCAGTTATGGCGCGCGCCGGGAGGTCGCGCAGGAGGCGTTCGACCGAGAAGGCTGGGACGTGATGGCACTCGTCGACGATGACGTGGCCGTAGCGCGAGAGGTCGACGTGTTCGCGGCGGGTGAGCGTCTGGACCATCGCGACGTCGACGCCGCTGGAGCCCGGAGTCGTGGCCGGCGATCCGATCTGATCGGGCGAGATGTCCAGAAACTTGGCCAACCGGTTGATCCACTGCTCGAGCAGCGGTCGACGGTGCACCAGCACGAGCGTTGATCTGGCGCGCTTGGCGATGAGCGCGGTTGCCATCACGGTCTTGCCGGCGCCGGGCGGCGCCACGAGGACTCCGGTCTCGTGCGCTGCCATCGCTTTGACGGCCGCTTGCTGCGGTGATGTCAGGGTCCCTGCGAACGTCACCGCGATCGGGGAGCCGTCGCTGCGCTCGTCACGGACGGTCAGGTCGGCGCCGGTTGCTTCGATCTCGTTCACGACGCCGTCCACGCAACCTCGGGGGAGGAGCAGCCGATCGTCGGTGTCCTCGTGGCAGGCGATCACGCGAGGCGTCTTGTGTGTGGACAGCCTCGCGCGCTCGCGCTCGAAGAACTCCGGGTTGGCGAAGGCTGCGGTTCGTCGTAGGCGGTCGCGGAGATCCGGCGCCATTCCGGCGAGGGGGATCTCGACGCGTCCGGTGAGGCAGATCTCGATCGCGCTCGACGGTGCGGGTGTCAACTGACGTGGGCGTGCGGGGGCCTTCGTGACGGTGCGCTCGGGTACGCCAAGGGTCCCGCCGGCGCGTTCGGCTTCGGCCGCGATCTGCTCGGCCTGCTCGCCGTCCAGTCGCTGAACACCGGCGAGATAGATCCACTGATCCGGGCACGGCTCGAGGTCTTCGCCGAGGAACACGGTGCAGCCTTCGGCGCGGCGAGCGTGTTGCAGCGGCAGTGCGATCAAGTTGCCGAACCCGCCAGCTGGCATCGTGTCCTGGTTGGGGAACAGGCGGTCATAGGACGCCATCGAGATCGACCGGCGACTCATCGCACGCGTCAACAGCAGCGAGCCGACGGCGCGCGCCACGCGCGCGGTCACCGGGCGCGAGAACAGGACCCACAGGTGCGCGCCGTTTCCTGAACGCGAACGCTCAACGAGCACGGGAATGTGCAGATCCCGCGCGCTGTCACGCAGCGCGCCGACGTCCTCTCGCCAACCGGGGCCGTCGAGGTCGATGGCGACCAGCCAGCACGTCTCGTCTGCCAGCAAGGGGTAGATGCCCGCCGTCTGGCGCCCTTCGAGATGACGGCGCGCCTCCGCGTCTGACCACGCAACGAAGCGCCGGTTGCCGCAGTCGGCGCATTTCACCTTCGGCTTCTCGCACACACCCGGTCGCCACTCGTTCAAGCAGCGAGGTGCCCACCCGGTCTTGCCCGGGCTCTTGGTGCTCTCCCAGCGAGTCGCGAAGACGTCCGACCGCCCACGGAACAGCGACGTGAACAGCGCGACGCGACCATCCGCAGTCGTAACGTCTGGCCCGCCGGCTGCGAACTCGAGCTCCGCGATCGCGCGGCACAGCTCAGTCCGCTCGCGATCAAGCTCGACGAGTCGCTCGCGCGCTCGCGCCAGGTCGTTCGTCGGCGTGGTCACACGGGCATCGTCTCGGACCGCCCGGACCCATAACCGGTCTGACGGTGCCGATGGCCTGGTTCGGTGCGTCCGGGTCGCGCGCGAGCATTTCGCCATGCCCTCCGAAGACCTGCGGATCCCCGTTGCGCTGCGTGATCGGGCGCAGCAGATCATTGACGTGACCGACGCCGCCTGCCGGGAGCATCTCGACGACGAGTACGGCCTGCTCGTCAGGCGGCTGGTGGCGCGGCTGGCGCGCAAGCGGCCCTCGCCGATCGTGCGCGGGGACGCGAGGATCTGGGCGGCCGGGGCGATCTACGCGGTCGGCCAGGTCAACTTCCTGTTCGACCGCACGCAGACGCCGCACATGACCGCCAAGCAACTCGCCGAGGCGCTCGGCGTCGTGCAGACGACGATGGCCAACAAGGCCGGGATGATCAACCGGACGCTGGACATCGGGATCTTCGAGCCCGACCTGTCGCGGGTGGCGATGATCGAGCAGCATCCGATGGCGTGGCTGGTCGAGGTCGACGGCTTCATCCTCGACGCCCGCACCCTGCCTGCCGAGTTGCAGGACGAAGCTCGCCGACGTGGGCTGATCCCCGACCTCGATGCTCTGCGCGCCGCATGACCACGGCGGCCGAGCTGGACGCGCTGATCGAGGAGTTGACCGTCGACGCATACAACGACGAGGAGCAGCTGTCGGGCTTTCTCGTCGGCGCTGAGGAAGCGCTCGTCCGCGGCGAGCACGCGACGATCGCCGGCGTCACCGTCGAGGTGATGAGCGTCGATTGCGGCCCTGACGCACGCACGGGATTGACGGCCCGCGTGCTGCGCGACGGAACAACGCACGAGGTCGCGCTCGCCGACCTCACATTCGCCGCAGACAGCGCGCTCGGGTCGTAGTCGCCGCATACCGGCGCTGGCAGGGCAGATGAGCGTGTCGCGCGCGGTGCCCTCGGCGCTCGCGGTCTCCAGCGACGGCGAGAAGGCCGCCGTGCTCGATGAGCTCGTCGCCGCCAACCACGAACTCAAAGACCGTGCTGAACGCGCGGCGCGCGCGCGGCTCGCGCAGGTCGACACCGACGACGTCACGAACGCCGTCGTCGCGGCGCTGCTCGCGCTCGACCAAGAAGACCTCGCCGCCCGCGCCGGGCGAACGCGGTACGGATACGTCGAACCGACCGAGGCGGCATGGTCACTGCTCGAAGCGGCTGTCGAGCCGTGGCTTGAGGACATCACCCGGCGGGCAGGCCTCGGGCTCACCGAGGCCGCGTGCCGTCTCGGGCTCGGGACCCTCCAGGCGCTCCAGTCCGTCGACCGGCACATCCGCAACGACGACCTGCTGGTCTCCTGGGCACCCGACTTCCCCGACGAGACTGCGGATCGCGTCGTCGAGTTGCTCAGCGACGTGGGCATCGAACTGACCGACGTAGAACGGGCTCACCCATCCGACGAGACACAGTAGGAGAGCCCGGAGTTCAGGCAGATCGTCGCTTGCGGCGCACGTGCCGCTAAGGGCGCCTACTCGCTGATCCGGAAGGTCAGGCGCAGCTTCTCCGGGCTGACCTCCTCGATCCGCACCGTGCCGCCAGCGTCGCGGTAGCGGCCCGTGCCGCCGGTGATGGCGAACTGGTACGGCTCCGCCTTGATTTCCTCGTCGGGCCCATAGGTGACGATGCCCTGGACCGTGATCAGGCCGCCGGGGAGCGAGTTGACGCCGTGGCACTCCCAGGTGTTGGCGCCTTCCTGCGTGAGGCGCGTGACGATGCACCAGCCGCCGTCCTCACCGACCTTCCTGTCCCCGCGCAAGAGGTCGTTCGTGAAGACGAACTGGTCGCCTTCGCTGAAGTCCGCGTCGCCGAGGTCGAGGAAGTGGGAGGAGACCTCCTTCCCGACCAGTCGCAGAACGTCGCCTGACGACCGGTCCGAGGACGCCGACGTTGCCCCGACTGCGATGCCTCCGGCGGCCAGCACGAGGCCGGTCGCAGCGCCCACTGTGAGCCTCTTTCTCATGGTGCTACTCCTTTCAGCCTGTCGTTCGAAACGCTCGGCCCAGGGCCGTCGGCAGCGTCCATGCGGCGGCCAACGGCCACAGCCGCGCCCACCCCGAGTCCCAGCAGGCCGATGGCTCCGATGGCCGCAACGCCCCCGTCGATTCCGCCCGACGGATGCGCCTGGCGGCTTGCGCGGCTGTCGGGTGTGTCGGGGTCCAGGTGATGCGCTGCCGCGGTAGGGGCGGCGAGAGCTCCGGTCACAAGGCAGAGTGCGGCGGAGCGGGCGAGTCGATGCTGTCGGAGCTTCATCTCAAGGCCTTCCTCTGGACGTAAGGCGAACCTAGCCCGAGGGGGAGCCCCGGGGAGCGGCGGCGAACAGGGATGTCGGTGACGGCAAGGCCAGTCTCGCGGGCCATCTCAACTCACCCCCCACACGCTGCGCGGTCGGCGCCGCCCGATAACCACGGCGGCCGAGCCAAGTACGAGCGCGAGCATCCCCGCGGCACCGACGCCAGCGTCGTCGAGGTGGAAGCCATCGGCCGTATCCGGGCTCATCGGAGCGGGCGGTACTGGCACGTCGACGGCCTTCGAGCCGTCCCGCCTGATCACGATGTCACCGGCCGAGGCGGTGGGCGTTCCCAGCGTTGCGGCGATGGCGACAGCAACGGCCGCCGCCCGGACAAATCTCGGAATCTTCATCACAGGCTTCCTTCCGCGAGGAATCGGGTCATGGCCCCGAAGCTACGGCGCGAGCGGCGCGTGAGAAAGTCGGCGAATTCCTACACTTTGCGCGTCTCGGCGTCGCTCGACAGATGTCGGGCCAGCTCGGTGCGTGAGTGGACGCCGACCTTTCGGTAGATCCGGGACAGCTGCGTTCCGACCGTCTTCGGCGTCACGAATAGGGCGCTTGCGATCTCCTTGTTGGAGCGTCCCTCGGCGGCGAGCAGAGCGATGCGGCGCTCGGTGGGCGTCAGCTCGCCCGTGGCAGAACGACGCCCGCCGATGCGCGCGAGCTCGGCGCGTACCTTGTCCGCCCAGAGGCGCGCTCCGAGCTCCTCGAAGATTGCGAGCGCGCGCTCGAGCGCCTCACGCGCGGGCCGCTTCATCCTGGCTCGTCGTCGCGTCGCGCCCAGAGCGAGCAGCGTCCGGGCGTGTTCGAACGGCATCGAGACGCGCTCGTGTTCGACCAGCGCCTTCTGGAGCGACACGAGCGCGCCTTCGAGATCGCCGCAGGCGGCGGAGACGAGGCCTCGGCAGCGCGCCGCTGACGCGAGCGCGGAGGCACGGTCGAGCTGCGCTGCCTGCCGCTCCAGAATGCCGAGCAGCGCCTCGGCCTCTTCCATGTGACCGAGTGCGATCAGCGCTTCTATCTCGTCAGCGGCGAAGCGCACGGAGCCGGGCTCCCGGACGCCGCCCGCTTCGAGCTGCGCGCCGAGCGGGCCAAGCACGCGGTGCACCGCATCGAACCGCTCGAGCGAGAGCTCTAGAACCCCAAGCGCGCAAGCGCCGAGGATCGTCGCAATCATTACGCCGCGTGCTTCGGCCTCCGCGAGCGTGCTCTCGGCATCAGCTCGCGCCGGTTCGAGATCTCCCCGCGCGGCCCGTACCAGTGCGCGTACGCCGAGTGCGTAGACGCGCTGCGGCTCCTGGTCGGCCTGGAGCGCGAGGTCGATTCCCTCTTCGGCGTGCAGACCCGCCTCCTCCCAGCTTCCCGCCAGGAACTCCGCCCAACAGAGTTGGGCGAGGATCCATGGCAGGGCGCTCTCCTCGGCACGTTCCTCGGCCAGCTCGAGAAGCGAGCGGAGCAGCTCGCGCGCACGCTCGAGCTCATCAACCCAGGTTAGGACGACGGCCAGAGCGAAGGTCGCACTGACGACGGTCTGAACGGGGCCCGTCCGCGCCTCGAGCTCGCGGCCGTGGAGAAGGGCCGGCCTCCATTCGCTTCCGCCTGTCACCGCGTCGACGAGCCCGAACTGGCCGAGAGCGACGACCTGCATGCCCCTGTCCCCCACCTGTTCGGCCAAGGTGACCGCCGCGCGAGCATGGTCCACCGCGGCGGAGAGATCGCTCCGCAGGAGCAATAGCGCGCTGGAGACCCCCTCCTCGGCCCGTGCC
Source organism: uncultured Gammaproteobacteria bacterium (assembly GCA_963817195.1). Classification (GTDB taxonomy): domain Bacteria; phylum Pseudomonadota; class Gammaproteobacteria; order Steroidobacterales; family Steroidobacteraceae; genus SCUD01. The sequence goes on along the minus strand of CAWFNJ010000008.1, from coordinate 76,622 downwards.
CTGAGCACGAGATCGTCCTCCGCGTCAGAGCGAGCCTCGCGGTACAGCTGGGCCGCCTGTCGACGGTCGCCCTCGTACTCCTCTATCGAGCCAAGCCAGTAGAGGATCTCACCACGCCTGGGCCCAGGCTGGGCGGTGACTCGAGCCCCGTTGAGGAGCTCCCTGGCGCGCTCGCCCTCGCCGGCCTCCCAGGCATTGATCGCGGCCCGGACAGTGCGGCGGTGTCGGCGTTCCTCCATCTCCGCGGGAGTCAGCCGTCGGGAGAGCTCAGCCAGCTCTGCCGCAGACGCAAAGGCACCGCGGGAGTGTGCTCGCTCGGCCGCGTGCTCGAGCTCGGCGGCGACGTCCGCATCCGGGCCCTCGGTGCCAAGCGCCAGATGGCGGGCACGCTCCTCCAGATCGGGAACCAGCTCCGCCAAGCGGAGATGAAGCGCTCGGCGCTCGGCGCTCCCGGCCTCGGAGTACACGCCGGAGGCAAGCAGCGGGTGGGAGAAGCCGATGCGGTCCTTCTCAAGCTCGATCACGTGTGCCTCCAGTGCAGGGGCGAGCCGTGGCTCCGGATCGCCGCCGACGGCAGCCGCCACAAGCGCCAGCGTTGGCTGCGATAGAGCCGATGCCGTCAGCAGCGCTGTCCGCGTCTCCCTTGGAAGCAGCAGGAGCCGATCGCGAACGAGCGCCGCGAGCGTGCCAGGCAGGGGCTCGCCAGGCTCCAACCGGATCGCCCCGCGGCCCACCGCGCGTCCCAACTCGAGTGCGAACAGCGGGTTCCCACCGGAGAGCTCGCGGATTCGCCGCAGCTTCGGCCGCGAGAGAACCAGGTCGAGTCTCTCGCTCAGGAGGCGGTGAAGAGCGCCCAGGCTGAGCGGCCCGATCGTCAACCGCCTAAGCCGGCCCTCGGGAAGGGCGCGCTCCAGCCCAAGCCGTCCTGAGCCTTCGCCGGCCCTCAGCGTGAGGAGGAAGACGACGGGCTCATCACGCAGGCGGCGAATGGCGAATTCGAACATGAACGCCGAGGGGCCGTCGAGCCACTGAATGTCATCAACCGCGACGACAAGCGGAGCTCGGCGTGCGAGCGCGCGAACCGCGGCGAGGAAAGCGAAGGCGACCGCGCGATGATCCGGCGGGGGCCCAGGCGCGTCATCAAGTAGCAACGCGACCTCGAGCGCGCGCCGCTGCGGAGCGGGCAGGTCCGGCAGGACGTCCGCAAGCACGGGCCCGAGCAGGTCGGCCAGCGCCGCGAACGAGAGCCTGGTCTCCGCGGTCGCCGGAATCGCGGTAAGCACCCGGAGGTCACGCGCCCGCGCCAGTTCTACGCCCGCTCTCCAGAGGACCGTCTTGCCTATGCCGGGCTCGCCCTCCATGAGAAAGGCCGCCGGAATCCCGTCGACGGCATCGAGGAAGCGCTGCAGCTCCGCAAGCTCCTCTTCGCGGCCGATGATCTCTGTGGCCACCAGACTGCGACTTTCGAGCCTTGGGCACCGGAAAACAAGAGCGAGTGCTCGCCGCGACGCCGTTTACCAGTCGGGGGAGCCGTCGCCGCTCAGCCTCACAGCATGGTTCAAACGTGGTTCAATTCCGACCAGATCCGGGCTGATCTGAGCGAAGGTGAGCCGCTCTAGTAAGAGCGTTCACTGCCTGGCAGACGGACCTCCGCCGACCTACGGAACCGAAGGTCACAGGTTCGAATCCTGTCGGGCGCGTCGCACAGAGACCCAGCGGGGCCCGGCAAGGCGGAGACTGAACATTAGAATCGCGGCCGTGCCGTTCACGCTCAGGAACCTCAAGGAGGATCTGGAGGATTTCGGGTCCAACTTTGACGGCGCGCCGGACCTGGAGTTTCGCCTCGCAACCAAGGGGCTCGAGCTCGAGCAGTCCGGCCTTAGCTACCAGCGCATCCCGCCCGACTATCGCTTCCCGTACGGCCACACGCACAAGGAGCAGGAGGAGCTGTACGTGGTCGTGCGCGGGAGTGGGCGGATGAAACTCGACGACGAGATCGTCGAGGTCAAGGAGTGGGACGTGGTACGCGTCCCGCCCGGCACGTGGCGAGGCTACGAGGGCGGGACGGAGGGCCTCGAGATCCTCGTCTTCGGCGCGCCCAATCTCGGCGAGGATCCGCGCGAAGACGTAGAGGGTCAGCGCGACTGGTGGGCTGACTAGCGCCGCCCGACGTGCCGCACTCCGCGCCACCGACGCGAGCACCGTCATCGCGATCGTGAACCACTACGAGCCGACCGAGCAGCTCACCCAGCTCACCCAACCCGCACCGTACGCGCTGACAGCAAGCGGTGTGCTGCAACCAGGAGGCGGAACGAACCGGCAGCCACCACGTCCGCGCCTAGAGGCGGTCGCTGTGGCGGCGAATGGCCTCGGGGTCGACGACGATCGTTCGGCCTCGCCCGAGCCGCAGCTCGCCGCGCGCCTCGGCCTCTCGCAATACGCGATTCACCGTCGCGCGCGAGGTGCCCGCGAGCCCGGCGATGTCCTCCTGGGTGAGCGGCACCTCCGCCGTGCCGTCGTCCTGGGCGTACAGTCGCGCGAGCTCTGCCAGCCGGCGCAGCACGCGGCGGTCGGCGGGCACGTAGAGCGCCTCTACCAGCTGATCCGAGAGCCGCACAACACGCGCCCCTAGCGCGCGCACGAGCACGTCGGTCACGTCGGGATGGCGTCGCCGGAGCGCCGCGAAGTCCAGCTGGTGGATCGACCTTGTTTCGGCGCGCTCGAGGGCGACCACGGTCGCGCTGCGCCGTCCCGCTGTGACGAGCGCCAGCTCGCCGAAGCTCTCGCCCGGCACCAGCACCCCCAGCGTGGCGGTATCCCCGAGCGGCGTAACGATCCGGACGGCGAACCGCCCCCGCGCGATCAGATGCAGGGTGTCGGCCGGATCGTCACGGTGGAAGACGACCTCGCCCCGGGCGAACACGCGGCGCTCGAGGCGCCTCGCCTCGCTCTTCAACGAGCACTGGCTGCTCGAACGCCACGGTCACCGCTCACCCGCCAAGCCCGCGTCGCCCTCACCGCTCCCGAGCCCGCATGGCATGATCGTCGTCGACAAAGCCGACGAGGTCGTCCGGCGGTCCGGCGGCGGCGCACCGACTGGCCGAGCAGCAGGAACGCATGAAGGGGCCCATGGCTTACAACGACCGGTCGCGCGAGGGGTTCGTCCCCGAGGGCTTTGCAGTCCCGGAAGGGCTGAGCACGCCGGTCTTCCGCCTGGTCCCGCTCGGCCCCGAGCACAACGGTGCCGACCACCGCGCCTGGAGCGCGAGCATCGAGCACATCCGGGCCACGCCGGGCCTCCCGGCTTACGGGCGCGACTGGCCGCCCCAGGAGGGCATGACGCTCGAGGAGAATCTCGCCGATCTCGAGCGCCACGCCCGCGACTTCGCCGAGCGCGCGGGCTTCAGCTACACCGTCCTGGCGCCCGGCACCGACGACGTCCTGGGCTGCGTCTACATCTACCCGGCGCGCGACGGGGGTCACGATGCAGAGGTTTGGTCGTGGGTGCGCGCGAGCGTGCCCGAGCTCGACCGCGAGCTGCATGCGGCCGTCAGCCATTGGCTGGCGGACGCTTGGCCGTTTGCTGTGGTCAAGTACGCCGACCGCGCCTGAGAAGGCCCTGGGAACCCCACCAGCCTGGACGCGAAAAGCAGAGCTTGAAGAGCTGCGTACTGAAGGCGGCCTGTGCGAGGATGGCCTACAAGCGGCTATAGATCGAGAGGAGCTGGGATGGCACTGGCACGTGTTGTGTCCTTCGACGGAGTCACAAAGGACCGCATGGAGGAGATGAGGCGCGAGATGCGCGACAACGAGGCGCCGGAGGGGCTTCCGGCGACGGAGCTTGTGGTGCTGCACGACCCTGAGGCCGAGAAGTCGCTCGTCGTCCTCTTCTTCGAGTCGGAGGACGACTACAGGCAGGGCGACGAAATGCTGAATGAGATGCCTGCCGGAGAGACCCCGGGACAACGCTCCTCGGTGAGCAAGTACGAAGTCGCAACACGCAGGACCATGTAGTTGCCGGCGTAGATCAGACGGCGGCTGAGACCCACGCGCCAGTCGCTCCCGTCTAGCGCGAGAGGCGCAAGCGCCACTGCGGCCAGAAGTCCCCCTCGTAGACGGGCAACATACGGGCCGTGTCCTTACTGCTCGAACGCGAGCGAGAGCTCGATCGGCTGAGCGGCCTCGTCGAGCGCGCCGGCCTCGGCCGGGGTGGCGTTGTGGCGATCGAGGGTCCGCCTGGGATCGGGAAGACCAGGCTTGGATGGGAGACGGCGACGCTCGCGCGGGGCCACGGGATGGCCGTCCTGAGCGCCTGCGGGAGCGAGCTCGAGCAAGCTTTCGGTTTTGGCGCTGTGCGCCAGCTGTTCGAGCCGGTGCTGGCGAACACCGACCAAGACCGGCGGCGCGAGCTGTTCGAAGGCCCGGCGCGCCTGGCCGCTCCTGCCCTCGGGCTCGAGCCGGCAGAGCCGCTCCCAGAGCGCGACGAGGCACGCTTTGCCGTGATTCACGGGCTCCAGTGGCTGACGGCCAACCTTGCCGGGGAGCGCCCACTGCTGCTCTGGGTCGACGACCTGCAGTGGGTCGACGAGCCGTCGGGGCGCTTTCTCGCCTACCTGGGCCGCCGGATCTCGGGCGTGGGCGCGCTTCTCGTGGTGGGCGTGAGGCCGGCGCTGCCCGGCGAGCAGCGCGCGCCGGTCGACGCGATCGCCTCGGGGCGCGACACGCTGCTCGTGCGGCCCGGGCCGCTGAGCGTCGACGCGATCAGCGCCCTGGCGAGGGAGCGCCTCGGAGCGGGCGAGCCGGCCTTCGCCGAGGCCTGCCGGCGGGTAACCGGCGGCAACGCGCTGCTGGTCGAGGAGCTGCTGGCAGAGCTCGAGGAGTCCGGCCGCGGCGCGGACCCGCGGGCGATCGGGGAGATCGAGAGCACCGGCATCGAGCGCGTGGGCCGGGGCGTGGCGCGGCGGCTCGAGACGCTTCCCCCGGGCGCCGTGGAGCTCGCGGAGGCGGTGGCGATTCTCGGTGACGGCTGCCCGCTTGACGCCGCGGCCGCGCTGGCCGGCCTCGACGGCGAGGCCGCCGCGCGCAGCGCCGAGGGACTGGCCGCGGCTGACATCTTCGCTCGCGACCGTAGCCTCCGCTTTCGCCATCCGTTAGTGCGCTCGGCGGTGGCCGATCGGCTGTCCGCGGTGAGGGGCGCGGCAGCCCACGCGCGGGCGGCGCGCATCCTGGCGGCTCGTGACGCGCCCGGCGCCGTGGTCGCTGCCCATCTGATGGAGAGCGCGCCGGCCGGCGACCCGTTTGCAGTGGACGTACTGCGTTCCTCTGCGCGCGAGGCGCTGCGACAGGGGGCGCCCGACCTCGCGGCCGGGCGACTGAGGCGAGCGCTCGACGAGCCGCCGGCAGGCGCGGTGAGCGCGGCCGTATTGCTGGAGCTTGGGGCGGCCGAGCAGGCCGCCGGCCTGCCCAGCGGCCCCGATCACATGCGCGAGGCGATCTCCCTGATCGAGGCACCGACGGAGCGCGCGCTGGCGGCGCTGCGGCTCGCCACCGCCCTGGCAGAGCGCCAGCGCTGGTCGGAGGGCGCCCAGGTCGTCCGTGCAGCGCTCGACGAGCTCGGCGACCGCGATCGCGAGCTTCAACTGAGGCTCCACGCGCAGCTGGCCGATTGCGTGCGGATGGATCTGAGCGTAAGCGGCGACGAGGCGCTCGAGATCCGGCGGCTCGCCGCCACTCTACCTGGAGACACCCCGGGAGAGCGGCTGGTGCTCGCCACCGCCGCGACCCTCACTCCGGCGGACACGGCGGCTGCGCACGCCGCGGCCGCCGAGCTGCTCGACCGCAGCCTTGTCCTGGACCCTGAGCACTCCGCGCGCCCGGAGACGGGCATCGTCTCCAACTTCATCCGCGCCGGACAGCTCGAGCGCGCGGAAACGGTGATCGAACGCGTGATGGCAGAGGCGCGAGCCAAGGGCCTCGTGCACCGCCACGCCCTGATGCTCTCGATGCGCGGATGGGTCGGATTCGAGCGCGGCGACCTCGGCGCGGCCGAGGAGGACCTGCGCGACACGCTCGACTTCGCGCAGGAGCTTTCGATCCCTGCCGCTCCGCTCGCCGCGATGCTGGCCGCGGTCCTCGCCGAGCGCGGCGAGCCTACGGAGGCCGGCGAGGTCCTCGACGAGTTCGGGGTGTCCGGGCCGCTCGCGCCCACCCAGGTGATGAACCTCGCCCTGTACTTCCGCGCCCGCGTGCGCCAGGCCCAGGGTCGCCATGACGACGCCATCGCAGACGCCGTCGAGGTGGGCCGGCGCTACGAGCGCTGGCAGCTGCGGCGCGCGGTCCCTCCCTGGCGCTCGCTGTCGGCGGTGCCGCTGGCGGGCCGCGGCGAGGAGGAGCGCGCCGTCGCGCTGGCCGAGGAGGAGCTTGTGCTCGCGGAGCGCTGGGACACGCCCCTCGCCCGGGGCCTGGCAGTGCTGGGGCTCGGGCTGGTCACCGGTGATGTCCAGGGGCTGCGAGCGGCCGCCGACGAACTGCGGCGCTCGCCCTCGCGCCTGGAGCTGGCCCGCGCGCAGGTGGAGCTCGGCGCCGCGCTGCGGCGGGCCGGAAGCCGCACGGAGTCGCGCGGGCCGCTGAGCCACGGAATGGACCTGGCGCACGCCTGCGGCGCCAAGCCGCTCGCGGAGCGCGCCCGCGTAGAGCTGCTCGCCACCGGCGCCCGCCCCCGCCGGCTCGCGCTGACCGGCGCCGGCTCGCTCACCCCAAGCGAGCGAAGGGTCGCCGAGCTGGCCGCCTCTGGGCTGTCGAACCGCCAAATCGCACAGGATCTCTTTGTTACGACCTCCACGGTGGAGACGCACTTGCGTCACGCGTTTCGCAAGCTCGACCTGCGCTCGCGCGCCGGCCTGGCGGACGCCCTGAGCGATTCCTCGGGGTAGCCCGCCAGAAAGTTCAGGGTGGGCTTGTGATGCGGCCCGCCCGAATGCCGGCGAGCATGCGCCGCATGCAAACGAACAACGTCAAGCAGACCGCGCTGCGCTCGGTGCAGATCATGGCCGACGGAACCCTCGAGGACTTCCGTGAGGTCGTGCACCCGCAGTTCCTCAACCACGAAGCCGAGGATGAGCCGCCCGGCGCCCGCGGACGTGGACCCGATTCCGCCTACGTAACCGCGCAGTGGCTGCGCGACGCCTTCGCCGAGCTGAGCTGGGAGATCCACGACGTCGTGGCCGAAGGCAACCTCGCCGTGGTGCACTGCACGATGTCCGGGCGTCACGTGCGCCCCTTCGCCGAGTACGACGCGGAGGCCCGGGTCAGGGAGGTCTTCCCGCCCACCGGCAAGCGCTTCGCGACCACGCAGACCCACTGGCTGCGGGTCGCCGACGGCCAGGTGATCGAGCACTGGGCAAACCGCGACGACCTCGGAACCGCATTCCAGCTCGGCTGGGTGCCGCCCACTCCGCTCTATCTGATGCGGGCCGCCATCGCCAAGCGGCGCGCACGGCGCGTCGAGACCGCGCAGGTAGCAGCATGAATCCAGAGCTGCCGCCGATCCGCTCCTGGGGCACCGTTCTTGACCTCTCTGGCCTGATGCAGGAGGCCTGCCGGCCGGGACCGGACGGCACCGAGCCGGCCGCTTCCTCGCAACCGGCGGACGGGGACGAGGAGACTCAGCCCTGACCGCAGGCTGCGCGGGGGTGGCGGACGGACAAGTCTGGCCTTCGCCCATAGTCTGACCAGCATGACCGCACCAGACCACGTACCACCCGCCATCACTGGGGTCGACTTCGTGACGCTTCCCGCCAAGGACATCGAAGCCTCCCGCCACTTCTATGGCACCGTTCTCGGCCTGCCGTTCGTCAAGAGCTACGGCGACATGCCGGCGAGCGAGTACCAGGCCGGCAACCTCACGCTCGCGATTATGGAGCCCGGGGCGTTCGGCCAAGAGTTCCGCTCGCATGCGCTGCCCGTCGCCCTGCGGGTCGACGACGTCGCCGCCGCCCGCGAGGCGCTCGAGGCGCAGGGCGTGCAGTTCGTGAGCGAGACGTTCGACAGCGGCGTGTGCCACCAGGCGATCTTCCTTGACCCCGCGGGCAACGCCCTGGACCTGCACCACCGCTACGCGCCGGGTGGCGGACTGTCCTAAGACGGCGCGGCAACAGTGGTAGGCCAGCGCTTCCCGTTAGCGTCCACGACTTCCACCGACCCACACGAGGAGGCTTCATGCCCTACGTCGAGGGCTTCGTCGCGGCCGTGCCGACCGCCAATCGGGAGACCTACATCGAGAGCGCCAAGCAGGGCGCCGAGTACTTCAAGAACCTCGGCGCCACCCGCGTGACCGAATGCTGGGGAAACGACGTGCCGCGCGGCGAGGTGACCGACTTCTTCCGGGCCACGCAGGCGAAGGACGACGAGACGGTCATCTTCAGCTGGATCGAGTATGCGGACAAGGCAACCCGGGACGCCGCGAACGAGAAGATGAGCTCCGACCCCGAGGCGATGGAGATGCAGATGCCCTTCGACGGCAAACGCATGTTCTGGGGTGGCTTCGAGATGGTGTTGGACGAGTAGCGCCCAAAGCACGCCGTGCCCGCGGCTTGCAGAGCGCGTGGGTCCCGAATTCGAACCTGAGACATTCGGTCTGATCCGATTCCGGGCGTCGTTCGAATACCGCGTCATACCACTGACCAGAGGAGACTGGAATGTCCTTTGCTACGCCGAGCGCAGGCGGCGGTTCTGCCTCATCAACCCGGCGATCTGAGCGTCCGGCCGTTCTGGAGATGGACCCGCTCGGTGTTCGGGTCGAGCTACTGCGCACCGAACAGGAAACCGCGGGCGAGCTGCTGGAGTTCGATGTCGTAGGTAGGGCGCGTGGCTTCCTCGCGCAGAGCCATGTGCACGCGTCGCAAGTGGAGCGCCTGGAGGTAATCGAGGGGGAGCTGAAGCTCGTCGTCGGCCGCGACGAGCATCTTCTTCGCGAGGGCGATTCAATGGAGGTTCAGGCGGGCGCGGCCCACCGTCAGCTCCCCGCGGGCGAGGGTCCCGGGCGGATTCGGGTCCAGGTGCGGCCGGCCGGCGAGACCGAGGCGTTCCTCGAGCGGGTGGCCCAGCTCTGTCGTGACGGCCAGATCACGCGATCGGGGCTCCCGCGCCCGCTGGCAGGTGCGAGCCTCGTGCGGGATTTCGGCGACAGCGGCCACGCCAGCTCGCCGCCGGTCGCCGTGCAACGCGCGCTGTCCCGCCTGATCCTGGCGTTGGCGCGGCCGTCGCGTCCATACGTGTTCATAGACGAGTGGGACGTCGCGGCTCCGCGCGAGGCCGTGTTCGCGGCGATCGCCGACGCACGAACTTACCCAGAGTGGTGGCGTCCGGTCTACGTCGACGTCGAGGCCGACGGCCCGGCGCGGGTAGGCAGCGAGTCGCGCCAGCACTTCAAGGGCCGCTTGCCCTACGACTTGCGCACGCGCTCTGTGGTCGTCGCGCTCGACGCGCCGCACACGGTCACGGCCGACGTCGATGGCGACTTGCGTGGCCGTGGCACGTGGACGCTCACGCCGTCCGCCAGTGGCACGCACGTGCGCTTCGACTGGCACGTGCACGCCGACCGGCCGCTGTTGCGGGTGCTCACACCGCTGCTGCGCCCGCTGTTTCGATGGAACCACGACTGGGCCATTGCGCGGGCGAGGGAGGGCCTCGAGTCCTACGCGCTGCGCCATGCGGCGACAACGACCGCGCATATCGCGAAGGCGAGCTAGCCGCGCGGTGTCAGCCGTGCGGCGGTGAGGGCGGCGCCTGATTACAGAGCTTGTTGATGATCGGGATCTGGCCGGCCAAGCCGATCAGGCTGGCGGCCACGATGAGCGTGCCGGGGATCCAGTCTCCGCCGGCCAGCACGATGATCCCGAAGATGAGCGCGGCCAGGAGCGCCACAGTCAGGAGCGCCGTCTGAAGCACCTGCCGGTTGAACTCGTCCTTGCCAGTCACGGTGCGCCTCCTTCGGAAGTTGACCCTGATCGTCGCGGCCGACGACCGCGCGGTCATCAGCAGAACCCCGTGCGATCGCTCAGTACAAGTGTGCAGAGCGGCAGAACCGCGGTGTGCTCTGTAGGTGGCGCCGCGCTGACAGCGCGCCGCTGAATCGACTGCGGGTTGGTGACGGCGAAAGCGCCGCTCTTGCTAGAGGCCGGGGCTGGACGCCACGTCTGCCGCGCGGCGCTCCGTGATCGTGTGCAGGGCCTCGTCGATGATCGTGACGGCGAGGTCGATCTCGTCCTCGGCCACGGTCAGCGGGGGCGCCATGCGCAGGCAGCTGGCCTGGCCGCCCGTGCCTCCCCGCACGAGGTTGATGGAGAGCCCGCAGCGCTGGCACTCGTCGGTGAGGGCCAGGCCGAGAGCGTCGGCCGGCTCGCGCGTGTCGCGGTCCTCGACGAGCTCGAGGCCGCACAGCAGACCGAGGCCGCGCACGTCACCGATGTGCTCGTGGCGTTCCTGCAGCTCGCCGCAGCCCGGCCAGCAGGTACTCGCCGCGCGAGCGCGCCCGCGAGGCCAGCCCCTCCTCCTCGACGGCGTCGATCACAGCCAGCGCCGCGGCGGCCGGCATCGGGTCCGAGACGTGCGAGGTCACGTGCACGAAGCCGCGCGCGTGGCAGTCCTCCTCGATCGCGGCGCTGGTCGCGACCGCGCTGATCGGCACGCCCCCGCCCAGCGTCTTGGACAGCACGAGCAGGTCCGGCACCACGTCGTAGACCTCGAAGCCGTACATCTCCCCGAGCCGACCGAGCCCGGTCTGGCACTCGTCGAGCACGAGCAGCATCCCGCGCTCGCGCGCGAGCTCTGCCAGGCGCAGGAAGTAGCCCGGCGGCGGGACGATCACCCCGCCGGCCGACAGCACCGGCTCGGCCACCACGGCCGCCGGCGAGCCGACCGAGGCCTGGTCGAACAGGTCGAAGCCCGCCTCCAGGCACGTGCAGTCGCAGTCGCCGTCGCAATGGCGGATCGGGCAGCGGTAGGCGTAGGGCGCGGGCAGGGCGAACGCCCCGGCCGTGGCCGGGCCGTAGCCGCTGCGCCCCGCGGCGTAGGTGACCGCCGAGGCCCCGGCGGTCACCCCGTGCCAGCTGCGCGTGAGCGAGGCGACCTCGAAGCGCCCGCTGGAGAGCTTGGCCATGCGCAGCGCGGCCTCGATCCCCTCGCCGCCCGTCGACAGCAGCATCACCCGGCGCAGAGGCTCGGGCAGCGTCCCGACCAGGCGGTCGGCGAGGGCGAGCACGGGCTCGGACAGCATCCACGAGTTGAGGTGCAGCACCTCGCGGCAGGCGGCCTCGATCGCAGCGACCACCCGCGGATGGTTGTGCCCGACGGTGGCGCAGATCTGGCCCGCGGTGAAGTCCAGCACGCGCCGCCCGTCCACCGTCTCCACGAACGACCCCGACGCTCGGGCCACGACCCCGTCGACGAAGTCCCCTCCATAGCGGATGAGCAGGCCGGCACGCGCGTCCACGCGGTCAGGCTAGCGCGCCCCTCGTCGGCCGCTCCGCGATACGCTGCGCTCGACGCCGCGCCAGCGGCAGCCAGCAGCCCGAAGGGAGAGCGTGAGAGCAGTGCAGGTGCGTGTCCGTCTCGGCACCGGGCTGTCCCGGCTCGCCAAGGCGCCGGCGCTCACGCTCGAGCTCGACGACGGCGCGACCCTCGAGGATCTGCTCGCACGCCTGCGAGAACGCGAGCCGGATCTGGCTCCGGCGCTGCGCTCGGCGCTGCCCGTGATCGGCGGCGTGCACGCGGAGCGTCGCCAGCGCCTTGAGGACCGCCAGGAGATCGCCCTGCTGCTCCCCGTCTCCGGAGGCGGACCGATGTACGACCGCCACGACTGAAAAGGAACGCTCATGGCCATCCAGGAATCCCCCGTGCGGACCAGCGAGGTCCGCCAGACCGTCCTCGTCGACACCTTCACCGATGGCCTGCTCGGACCGGACGTTCCGATGCTGGGCCCGGTGGCCGACGGCGGTCACGTCGTGTGGAACTCGACCCCCGGCTGCTGGGGGCCGATGATCACGCCGTCGATCCGCGGCGGCCACGAGGTCTGCCAGCCGGTCGCCGTCGACGGCGCGAAGGCTGGGGATGCCGTGGTGATCCGGATCAAGGACATCGAGGTGACCTCCCTGGCCACCTCGTCGGGCAACGACCAGCCGATGGAGGATCGCTTCAACGGCGATCCCTACTGCGCGCCGGTCTGCCCGGGCTGCCGGACGGAGTGGCCGGAGACCCGCGTCGAGGGTGTCGGGCAGGAGTCGGTGCGCTGCACGGGCTGCGGCGCGGACTGCACGCCGTTCACGTTCACCAACGGCTACACGATCGCGTTCGACGAGCTGCGCTCGCTCGGAGTCACCGTGCCGCGCGAGACGGCCGAGCGCTTCGCCCGCGAGGCGGCCCGCTTCGCGGCGCTGCCCGACAACTCGGTGCAGAACCCCATCCTCGGCTTCGCGCCGCACGACATCGTCGCGCTGGCCACGCGGCTGCGCCCGTTCATGGGCCAGCTCGGCACCTCGCCCTCGACGACGATCCCGGACTCCCACAACGCGGGCGACTTCGGCTCGTTCCTGCTCGGGGCGCCGCACCGCTACGCCCTCGACGCGCAGGAGCTGCAGCGCCACAAGACCGACGGGCACATGGACATCGACGCGGTGCGCGCGGGCGCCATCCTCGTCTGCCCGGTCAAGCTCGACGGCGCCGGCATCTACCTCGGCGACATGCACGCGCTCCAGGGCGACGGGGAGATCGCCGGGCACACCTGCGACGTGTCCGGCGCCGTGACGCTGCAGGTCGAGGTTCTCAAGGATCTGGGCAACGACGGCCCGATCCTCTTCCCGCTGGAGGAGGATCTGCCGTTCCTCGCTCGGCCGCTCAGCCGCGCCGAGCGTGAGCGGGCCCTGGCGCTGGCGCGCCGGCACGGCATGGAAGCGCTCGAGGAGTCGCTGCCGATCTCGGTAATCGGCACCGGCCCCGACCTCAACTCGGCCACCGACAACGGGCTGGCGCGGTCGGCGGAGCTGCTGGACATGTCGGTCCCCGAGGTCAAGAACCGGGCGACGATCGCCGGCGCGATCGAGATCGGCCGGCACCCCGGCGTGGTGCAGGTGACCTTCCGTGCGCCTGCCGACCGGCTGGAGGCGCGCGGCCTCCTCGGCTACGCAGTCGAGCAGTACGGCGAGCGCTGACGAAACGCCCGGCTTGAGCTCAGCCGCGGCGTTCCCGGATCGTTTGCTGAACCCGGGAGGCCGAGCGCTGAGCCATCGCCAGGGCACGTTCCGCACGGCCGCCCGCTTGGGGCATCAGCCCGAGCTGGCGGGAGGCGCTCAGCATGTCGAACGCAATCCGCAGCTTGCAGACGCGCTCGCCGCGGTACTCGTGGAAGTCGGCGCCGTCGAGCTCCCAGCGGCGGCCGGTCGCCGCAAACCCCGGCGGGTCGAGCAGACCGGTGTGCGTACCCCATCCTCGCCAGTGGAACGCGGCGCGGGGCTCGCCCGGGATCACGTAGGGCCCGGCGAGCAGCTCGAACGTCATGTCCGGCGTGGCCCGCCAGGTGGCGTCGAGGAACTCGCGCACGTCGGCGTGTCCGCGCATCGTCTTCTGCCAGCTGTCGTCGCGGTACTCGATGTCGTCGGTCATGAGCGCCAAGAGGCGATCCGGCTCGTGCGAGTTCCACGCCTCCAACCACCGCTGCACGAACTCGCGGGTCCACTCGATCGAAATCGGCGCCACGCTCGCTCGGTCACGCTGGACTGTCGCTGCTGAAACGGCGGTTGGGGTTCCGCTCTCAGACATGCTCTCTCCTCGCTCTCGCCTGTCGCCAAGATTACGCTTTGACAGCCGCGCGGGTCACAAGACGGCGAGCCCTTCGCCGAGCAGCTTGGCGCCGAGCAAGAGCAGGACGACCATCATGATCACCGCGTTGTTGTCGGACATGAACTGCTTGACCGCGGCCAGCGGCCGCGCCGCCCTTTGTGCGTCGATGAGGTAGAAGAGGACCGAGCCCGCCACGGTGACCGATCCGATGGCGATGAACACCAGCAGCGCCACCGCGGTGTCGGCGTCGTCGAGTCCGGCTTCGGCGATCGACGCGGAAGCTGCGAGCGTAAGCGCCAGGTTCTTCGGGTTCGCACCCGAGAGCGCGGCGCCCAGCAAGGCCGCTCGTGCCGGCGTCGCGGTGTCGACGGTCGCCATCCAGCTGGGTGTCTCGGGTTCCTCTCCAGGCCTCGGTCGCTTCGTCCACTGCTTGGCCGCCATCGCTAGGAAAAGAAGCCCGATCGCGATCTTCAGCCAGTTGAGGCCCGGATCGTCGCTACCTGAGTCGGCTCCGCTCCCCAAGAGGAGAACCACGACGATGCTCACGATGGCGAGGCCGGCGATCCAGCCGCACGCGAACGCCGGCCCCGCCGTTCGAGCTTTCGGAGCTCCCAGGACGAGGACGACCGCGATGATCGGGATCGGGCTCAGGGCGACGGCGAACGCCGAAGGGAGCAGGTCACCGATCGCCTGGCTCAGCACGCAAGCACATCCTCCCGGAGCACGTGGCGCTCAGCAGCCCCGCCCCCTAACGGCCGCGCTGGCGGCGGCCGCCTGGCAGGATCCCGCCATGGACGCGGAAGCGCGCGTCTGCCCGTTCTGCGGCAATCGACCCGGGGTCGGGGTGTTCTGCGAGGCGTGTGGACGCAATCTCCAAGCGGTCGAGCAGTTGCCTACCCGTTCGGAATGGCAGGGCGGGGGGCGTGGAGAGCCGCGCGCGAGCACAGCGGAAATGCAGCCGCTGGCCGAGCGCTGCGCCGACGCGACCGCCGCCTTCCTTGCGGCCATGCGCGCGGCCGGCAACCCCGGTGCCGTGCGGACGCCCATGTCGAAGCGGTCGGCCTTTCGGCGGGCGGGCTCGGCCCTCGGGTGGGTGCTGCGCCCGGTCGACCGGGAGGACTTCGAGAAGCCGCGTCGCTACGAGCCGGGGCTCGTGTTGACGGTGGATGGTCGCTTTCACCGCCTCCACAGCCAGCTCCGGGGCTGGGGCACGCGCGACTTTCCCCACTACCAGCACAGCGTCGAACCCGACGCGATCGACATGCCGGTGACAGAGCGGCTGATCGGCGAGCTGGCGACCGTGCTCAGGACCCACGGCCTCGTCGACACCGGCCTATCACCGGATTAGACAGCCTCGCGCCAGGAATCACGGCGCCTTTCGCAGCAGTTCGACGATGGTCGCGGCATCGGCCTCGGTGAGGTCGCCGAAGAAGGTTCGGGCCATTCGTTGCAATCAGCGCGAGGCGCGCTCGCCGGGCTGTCGCTTGCGATCTTGCTCGCTTCCCTGGCGACGAGCATCGCGAACGTCGCGCTCCCGACTCCAAACGGAGTTGCGGTCGGGAAATGAGGATGCGGGGTCGGGACCCCTGACGTTGAGCACAACTGTTGTGGTCAACGTCAGTTCCGTGGCTCGCGGACCAGTGCGGCTGACGTTAGCCGCGACATGGGCGGTCAACGTCAGTTCCGTGTCCTTGCCCGCGAGGCCGAGCAGCGGCTCGGCTTCTCGTGTCTCCCTAGAGAGCTCCCCACCACGAGAGCGCGGCGGTGGCGGTGAGCACGGCCGGACCGGGGTGGCGGAACAGGGATCGAGGGGATCGCGAATTGGCGACCCCCAGTCCAGCCGCGAGCGCGGCGAAGCCGGTGAACGCGACGGCGGCGACCAGGCCGATGGCCCGGGCTGCGTCGTCGTTCAAGACCGAGCGTGCCAGGAGAAGTGCGGATCCGACGGTGAGAAAGGCGATCGTGGTCATGTGCCACGTGGCGTGGATCATCGTCTCGGTCGTGCCCGGGCCACCGAAGCGACTGGGCGGCAAAGTTCCCGGCGACAGCTTTCTCACTACGAGGATCTCGCCGGCCACGCCGTGGATGGCGGCGCCGAGGATCGCGAGCGATCCGGCGACGATCAGCGCGACGTTCATGCTCGGTATCATACATACATGCATGTACGTAGCTCACCACCCACCCAGGCTGAGCGCAGCGCACACACGCGGGGCGCGTTGCTCGAGTCGGCCGCGAGGGGCCTCTCTCGCTACGGCTATGGCAACCTCGTGCTCGAACAGGTGGCGCGTGAGGCCGGCTACACGCGCGGCGCCCTTTATCACCAGTTCAAGGACAAGGAGGATCTGGCTCTGGCGGTGCTCCAGTGGGTCGACGAGACGTGGAGGCGCGAGGTTGGCAGCGTGTTCGAGCAAGAGCTCGATCCGCCAACTGCGCTGATCGCGCTGGCGCGCGGTCACGCCGTCTACTGCAGGCGAGATGTCGCCCGCGTGATGATGGCGCTCCGGGTCGAGTTCAGCGCTCAGGACCATCCGGTCGGGCGCGAGATCGAGCGGATCTCGAGAACGCTGGTCAAGCGCTGCGCCCGCCTGATCGACGCGGGGCGCAGGGACGGGTCGATTCCCCCCGGCCCGCCGGCCAGGGTGGTGGCGCGGGCGTTCTGGGGAGCGCTCGAGGGCGCCGTGATCGCGCTCGCCGGGCAAGCACCGCACGACGAGCTGCTGGCCGCCCGCACGGTCGCGGGCGTGCTCGGGCTGGACAGTTCCCCAGCGCCCGCGTGATGGATCGGCTCAAGCACGTCGATCCCAACCGTCGGCGTAACCGGTTCACTCGCGCATATGCCGCGTTTTCCGCCACACGCCTGGGACGGTGCATCTCGGCCAAGTTTGTTTGGAAGGTCGATCCTTATCTGTTGCGGGCAACTCGGGGACGCGTCGGATTGGGCCTCGTCCTCCCCACCGCTCTGCTCGAGACCCGCGGTGCGAAGAGCGGCGTGCTGCGCCGCAATGCGGTCATCTACTTCCACGACGAGGGCCGGGTCACGATCGTCGCCTCGAAGGCCGGCGCGGACAGGCACCCGGCCTGGTTTCACAACCTTCGGGCCCACCCGGACGTCAGGCTCGGTGGGATCCCCATGCGGGCGGCGGTGGTGAGCGACGAAGTCGAGCGCCACAGGCTCTGGGCGCTCGCCGACCGCGTGTTCGCCCCGTACGCGTCGTACCGTGAGGACGCGGCAAAGGCAAATCGGACGATCCCGATCGTCCAACTCACCCCGCGCGGATGAGCCTCGGGCCAAGGCCCTACATCGTCCTCTACGACGCCGAGTGCGGCTTCTGCAGGCTGGCGGTCCGCTGGCTTCTCCGGCTCGACAGGCGTCGATGCCTGCGCCCCGTGGCAATCCAAGGCGCCGAGGGCCAGGGACTGCTCACCGAGCTGCCCGAGGAGGAGCGGATCGAGTCGGCGCACCTCCTGGCGCCCGACGGAACCCTGCATTCCGGCGGTGCCGCTGCGGCACCGCTGGCGGAGTTGCTCCCCGGAGGCTCGCTCGCAGCGCGCCTGTTCTCGCGCTTTCCGTCACAGACCGATCATGCCTACCGTTGGGTCGCCCGGCACCGGGTCCTCTTGGGCAGGCTCGGCATCCGCACCGACAGCCCGCCCGGTGTAGATCGTTGATCAGGAGAGGAGCTGTGACCTGACCAGCGCCATGTAAGGTGGGAGTTGCGCTTCGCCTCAAACCTCGGCGGGCGACGTAGTTCCGGCTCCGACACTCGGCCGTGTGCGTGTCGACCTCGAACGGTTGGCCGTGGCATCACACGCGAGGAGCCGAGGCCTTGGATCCAGGAGAACCCCAATGAGGACTTCATCGGCGGCGGCGCTGGCCGCACTGGCTTGCATGCTGCTCGCGCCCGCGGTCGTGGAGGCGGCTCCGGCGACGCTGAAGGGCAAGCTGACCGGCGTCAAGGTGCCTGCTGCAGGCGCGGGCGTGGCTTCGGTGCGCGCGATGAACGTCAACACGAGCGCGGTGGTTGCGGCCCGCTACGTGAAGCGCGGGGGCGGGTTCCGGCTGCGGGCGCCGGCCGGCGCCTACGGATTGCTGGCCGCGGTGGTGCCGTTCGGGGGGCCGAAGGTGATCGAGAAGGTGGTCGGGCGTGTGCGGCTGAAGGCGGGCAAGACGCGCTCGGTCAAGCTCCGGCTCAAGAAGCCCAGGCGCCGCCAGCGGCGCGCGCACACATCTGTTCGGGACGGCTTTGGAGACGTGGCCGTGAACCATCCGGCGATCGCGGTTCACCCTTTCAAGGCGGCCAACCCGGCGGACGCGTACCTGGGCAAGGGCATCGCCGACATGCTGATAAACGACATCCTGGGAGCGATCGCCGCCAGAGCGCCCTGCAAGGCGATCATCGTGGAGCGGACACGCATCGACGCGGTGCTGGGCGAGCTCAGGCTCTCGCGCGGGCCCCTGGTGGACCCGGGGACCCGGCCGAAGGCCGGGAAGATCATCAAGGACAACGCGAAGGTGACGGGTACGATCTCGAACGCGAATGGTGTGATGACGGTGACGGCCACCTACACCAACTTCAAGACGGGCAAGGCGACGAGCTTCACGGAGAGCGGGCCTGAGAGCGACTTCTTCGAGTTCGAGCGCCGCCTCAACCAGAAACTCGCCGAGCACATCTGTGGCGCCGGGCCGCCACCCGCCTTCGCGGGGGACATCTCGGGAACTGCGAGCTACGACTCGGCGGCGCTCGGAGCCGGCAACTCCCTCAGCGCGAACTGGAGCGGCACCGTGAGACTGGTCAAGATCACGGCCGGCGCTCCGCCGCCCGGGTCCCCGGGAGCAACGGCGACGTTCTATCAAGTGGCGACCGGCTCGGTGCTCTACCAGTACACCGGGAGGGTCGGCAACTGCAACGTGGCGGGCAGCAAGACGGTCGACCTGGCAGCGCAGCCGGACCTGATGGGGGCGGCCGTGCTGAACGTCTTCGATGGCGAGCCGCGCACCTATGGCTATGTGCTGCCGATGCCCATGTTCGAGACGGTGACCGGCACCAAGTCGGCCTGCACAGACCCAGAGGATGAGGGCGACGCCTTCGGGTGGGCGATCGCCGCGGGGATCCCCGCGCTGGTGAACGCACCGCTGCCGGGCGGTCCGGTCGCAGGCGACTGGGGCATGGCCGGCAGCGCCGCGGGCAACACCGGCGGCGGGTCGCCGGACCAGACGTGGGCGTGGACCCTGGTGCCGTCGAGCTAGCCAACGGGCGAGGGGTCGCCAGACGTGGACGAGTTCGAGATTGTCCTGGTCGCGCTATTCGTGGCGGTCGCGGGGCTGAACACGATCGCGCGGTGGCTGTCGGTGCCGTATCCGATACCGCTGGTGCTTGGCGGGCTGGTGCTCGGGCTGCTCCCGGGCATGCCGGAGATCGAGCTCGAGCCCGAGCTGGTGCTGCTGATCTTCCTGCCGCCGTTGTTGTACGCGGCCGCCTTCTTCTCGGACCTGCGCGCGCTGCGCGCCGACCTACGCGCGATCGCGATGGCGTCGGTCGGGCTGGTGTTGGTGACGCTTGTGGCCGTCGCCGTGGTCGCCCACGAGGCGATCGGGCTGTCGTGGCCGCTGGCCTTCGCGCTGGGCGCGATCGTCTCGCCGACCGATCCGGTGGCCGCCTCAGCGATCATGCGCCAGCTCGGCGCCCCGCGCCGGCTAGTGAACGTCCTCGAGGGCGAGAGCCTCGTGAACGATGCGACCGCGCTCGTGGCCTACCGCGTGGCCGTGGCCGCCGCGGTCGGCGGCAGCTTCTCGGCGCTCGATGCGGGGCTCGAGTTCGTGGGTGCCGCCGTCGGCGGGATCGCGATCGGGCTGGTGGTCGCGTTCGTGGTTGCAGAGATTCGGCGGCGGCTCGACGACGCGCCGACCGAGATCACGATCTCGCTGCTGACCGCTTACGCGGCGTTCATTCCCGCGGATCAGCTCGGGCTGTCTGGGGTGCTGGCGGCGGTGACCACCGGCGTCTACCTCGGCTGGCGGGCGCCCGAGCTGATCACGCCGCAGACACGCCTTCAGAGCACCGCGGTCTGGGAGATCCTCGTCTTCCTGCTCAACGCCACGCTGTTCATC
Organism: uncultured Gammaproteobacteria bacterium; assembly: GCA_963817195.1. Taxonomy (GTDB): domain Bacteria; phylum Pseudomonadota; class Gammaproteobacteria; order Steroidobacterales; family Steroidobacteraceae; genus SCUD01. Next base: position 56,680 of record CAWFNJ010000008.1, on the reverse strand, counting down.
CTGATCGGGTTGCAGCTGCCGGTGATCCTCGAGGGCGTCGATGCGTACACGACCGGCCAACTGGCCGGATACTCAGCGCTCGTCTGCGCCACCGTGATCGGTGCCCGCTTCGCCTTTACGTTCACGATGCCCTATGTGATCCGGGCGCTGGATCGCCGGCCCGAGCAGCGGGCTCGGCGGGTGGGCCCGCGCCCCCGGATCGTGTCTGCCTGGGCCGGGATGCGCGGAGCGGTCTCGCTCGCCGCCGCGCTGGCGCTGCCACTCGAGACCCACGCCGGCGCCCCGCTTCCCGACCGCGACCTGATCCTGTTCATAACCTTCGTGCTGATCCTCGTGACGGTGGTCGGCCAAGGGCTGACCTTGCCCTACCTGATCCGGCGGCTGGGGGTTCAGGAGGATGGCGCCGAGGAGGAGGCCGAGGAGATGCGGGCGCGATTCGCCGCTTCCCGCGCAGCCCTCGAACGCCTCGACGAGCTTGCCCTCGAAGACTGGGCCCTCGACGACACGATCGATCGCGTCCGCGGCTTGTACCAGTTCCGCCAACGGCGGGTGAAGGTGCGGGCCGGCAAGCTCGAGGACGACGGCATCGAGGACCGCTCGCTCGCCTATCAGCGCCTGATGCACGAGCTCTACACGGTGCAGCGCCGAGCCGTGGTCGAGCTGCGCAACGGCGGCCAGATCTCCAACGACGTGATGCACCGCATCGAGCGTGAGCTCGACCTCGAGGAGTCGCGGCTGGAGGTGTGAGGCGTCGCCGCCCGCCGATGCGAGGCGTTTGGAATAGTGAGAGCGTGGCTGGGATACGCCGCGCTCGCGAGGACGACGGTGAGGCTTGCGCCGAGATCGTTCGCCAGCTCCCGGATCACTTCACCGAGGACGTGCCGGACTCCGTCATCGGGGAATTGGGAGAGCATGGGGGCTGGGTCTTTGTCGAAGCGGGGCGGGTCGTGGCGTTCGTGGTGGTGCAGCGACGATCCAAGCGCGCCGCGGAGATCCTGTGGATCGCCGTGAGGCCCTCCGACCGTGGATCGGGGATCGGGACGGCGCTGCTCGACCACCTCAAGGCCGACCTCGCCCGCGACGGCGTTGCCCTACTCGAAGTCAAAACGCTCGACCGCAGCGCCGACTATCCGCCGTACGAGGCCACCAGGGCGTTTTGGGAGAGCTGCGGCTTTATCCAGATCGACATGATCGACCCCCTCCCCGGATGGCCACCGGGAAACCCCGCAGCCATCTACGTCGCAGCGCTCGCACCGACCCGCTAGCCACGATTCACCGCAGCGCCGCCAGCCCCTCGTCGCGAGTGGTGTATTCCGCCATCGCAGCCGCCCTCCCACCGTGCAGCGTCCATACCTGACAGAAGCGGCCATGGAGCTCGATGCGGCTCGCCCGGCCGCGTGCCTGGCTTCGCACCAGGACCACCACGTGCTCGCCGACCGCGATCGGCTCCTCGAGCTCCATCCGGAGGTCTTCGAATGTGCTGAGCCAGTCCTCCACGTAGCGGCGCACCTGCTCGTGGCCGCGATAGGTGCGCAACACCGGGCTGTCCTTGATCGGCCGCCACTCGAAGGCGGGTTCCATGCGCGCGAGCATCGCTTCGACGTCACCTCGGTTCAGGGCGTCGATGATCTCGCGCACGAACTCAACGCTGCCCGGCGGCATCCTGGAGTTAAGTATGCCCTTATGCCATATGACGAGGATTTGGCCAACCGCATCCGCGAGCTGCTCGCCGGCGAAAATGCGGTGACCGAGAAGAGGATGTTCGGAGGGCTTGCCTTTCTCATCGGCGGCCACCTGGCCGTCGGGGCCAGCAGCCGGGGCGGGCTCATGGTGCGGGTGAAGCCCGAGGATGGGGACACCCTGATCGCCAAGCCGCATGCTCGACCGTTCGAGATGCGCGGCCGCGCGGTGCAGGGCTGGGTGCGAGTGGACGCGGAGGGCGTGCGCACCAAGCGAGGCCTCGAACCGTGGGTCAGGCGCGGGGTGGCGTTCGCGCGGTCGCTCCCTCCGAAATGACCGACCGCTGCGGCGGTCGGTCTCAGTCGAGCCAGGTGATGCCGTATCGCTCCGAAGCCCTCGCGTAGGCGTCGGGGCCAAGCCTGCCCTCGCGGTCGGCCTCGGCCAGCTCGCGGAAGAAGCCCTCCAGTCCGGCAGGGGCCGTCAGGACGAGCACGCGCCCGGTACGGGGGACGACCCGGCGTTGGGAGTGCGGGACGCCGCGAGGTGCGAGCACGAGCCCGCCGGGTGCGACGCGGAATTCCTCCTCGCCGACCTGGAACAGGTGATGGCCCTGGAGCACATAGAACAGCTCGTCCTCGCGTTCGTGGACGTGGAGCGGGGTGTCCACGGACTCGTTTTCCTCGAACAGGGTGAACGCCCCGCCGGTGATTGCCGCCGACGCCTTGATCAGGATCTCCACCTCGCCGAACCGCAGGCGCTCGCCACCCTCGGCCTCGAGTGAATACCTGGCTGGCCCGGTCTCGACTGCCATGGTAAAGCCTCCTATATTGGGTATAGTGAACTATACCCAATGTTCAATGACGTGAGAACCCGGCCGTACGAGATGTCCCACCGCGGCCGGCAGGCACGCGAGACACGGCGCCGGATCGTGGAGGCGGCCGCCCTGCTGTTCGTGCGCGACGGATATTCCGCGACCTCGATCAGCGCAATCGCCGAGCGCGCCGGAGTGGCGGTGCCGACGGTCTACGCAAGCCTCAAGAGCAAGGCCACCATCCTCCGAGCAGTGGTCGACCTCACCGTCCGGGGAGATGACGAGGCAGCCACGCTCGCCTCCCGCGCGGATTGGAAGGAGATGGAAGGCCAAGCCGATCCCCGAGACAAGCTCGCGCTGTTCGCGCGCCTACACCGCTTGATCTGCGATCGCGAAGCCGCGGTGTTCGCCCAGCTCGAGGCTGCTGCCGGCGCCGATGCCGAGGCGACTGAGCTGCTCGCCGAGCACGACCGGCGGCGCTACGAGACCCAACGCAGGCTCGCTCGAAACCTGCATCGGCGCAAGCAGCTCAGACCGGGTCTGGCGGCCCGTGAGGCCGCCGACATGATCTGGACGCTTGCCAGCGAGCGCACCTACCTGGCGCTCGTGCGCCAGCGCGGATGGACACCCGAGCGATATGAGCGTTGGCTGGCCGCGCAGCTCGCGGCCACGCTCCTCGCCGATCGATAGCCGTCGCAGCGCGCCGGCTCAGCTCCTCTGTGGCCTTTCCGCCCGCTCGTCCTCGCCAAACACCACTATGCCGTGGACGACGTAGACGCAGAGGGCGAAGATGGCGAGCGACCACCACGGGTAGGCCCCGCCGACCGACAGCAACGCCCCGATCGCCCCGAGCGTGCCGCCGATGATCCCGATCACGCGGCCGTAGGTGTTCCCGGCCATCAGCGAGAAGCCCCCGGCGAGTTGGATCACTCCGAGGATGATCAGAACCCAGCCCATGGTGTTGAGGTCGGTGAAGATGTACCTCGTGTCGTTCGCGAAGATGTTCGCGTTGTCCAACGCCCCGATGCCATAGATGATGTTGAGCGTGCCCGCTATCAGCAGCAGCGTTGCTGCGAACACGACTCGGCCTGTACCTCGCATCTCGTACCTCTCTTAGTTGATTCGGCCGCTGGTCCGCGACCGGATGCGATCAAAACGCACCTTGGAGATTGGGGCATCACCCGGATGGCATGAAATCCGCGCCTGAGGAGCGACTCCGCGGGCGTCAAGAACGACTGGGCAACCGTCCTCCCGAGCTAGTTCCGTACAGCGCTGATTGCAGCGGGCCCCGCACGCTGTAGGGGCATACTGAGGTGTCGCGCATGGACCTCGACTTCATTCGCAGTATCTACGACGCACACAACTCGGCCGGGGCCGACTTTCCGGACGTGTTGGCGCGCCACTACTTGCATGTTGATGTCGAGTTCGTGGAGACCGCCGCGGCCCCGAGCGCCACGACTCACCACGGACGCGACGCGGTCGCAGCCCTCTTTCGCGACCGCTTCGAAGCGGGCGCGATGCGGATCGAGCAACTCAAGCTCACGGCACTCGACGAGCGCAGGGTCCTCGCCGGGTTCCGGGTCCACATACGTGGAACGGGCAGCGGCGCAGTGGCCTCGATGCGACTGTGGAACCTGGTGACTGTCGATGGCTCGCGGATCGCTCGCATCGAGGAGTTCAGCGACGAGGCGGCGGCGATCGCCGCCGCACGATGCTGACCCAGGGGCGTTCTCGCAACGACGGGATCCGCGAGTCCCCCGATACGATCGGGCGCGTGCCCGACCGCCTGTACTTCACGGAGTCCGACGAGGCCAACGCCCTGATCGCCTCGGATCCGATGGCCCTGCTGGTGGGCTTCGAGCTCGACCAGCGGGTCACGGTGATGAAGGCGTTCGAGGGACCGCTGGCGCTGAAGGAGCGCCTCGGTGCGATCGACGCCGCGACTCTGGCGTCGGCCGATCTCGAGCCGGTGTTCTTCGCCAAGCCGGTGATCCACCGGTACCCGCGGTCGATGGCCAAGCGAGTCCACGAGCTCGCGGTCCACGTGCGCGATCGCTACGACGGCGATGCCGCGCGCGTGTGGACCGATGCCAGGGATGCGGATGAACTCCGCGCACGCCTCACCGCCCTACCGGGCTTCGGCAAGATGAAGGTCAAGTCGCTCGGAGCCGTCCTCTTCAAGCGCTTCGGCGTGGAAGCGGCCCGTGAGCTCGTGCCCTGGCATCCGACGCTCGGCGACGTCGACTCGCCGCAGGCGCTCGAGGACTACCAGGCGGCGAAGCGCGTCCACAAGGCCGAATGGGCGAAGGCCCGTGCCGGCTCGTGACGGGCGTGCGTTACATGTCCTGAAGCACTTCGAAGGCGGTCTCGCCGAGGAGGCGGGTGCCTTAAGTTTCTTGTTCCATAGCCCCCACAACCTCAGGCACCCCTCGAGCCTGACCGGTCGCGGCGCACGGAGACCAGCGGCACGGCGCAGGGTTGCGGTTGCCCATCGACCCCGGGTGAGATCGCCGCAGCCTCAACCATCGCCACTTGGGGGAGCCATGAAGAAGCTTGTCGAGGCCGAGGCGGGCCCAGCCGCTCTCGGCAAGGCGTTGCGGGCCTTCACCCCAGACGGAGGCCGTGAGCAGCCCATCCCGTATGAGAACTTCGTCGAAGGCTTCCCCGGAGTGATCTGCTCCGACAGCATCAATCCCGACGACCACTCGTATTGGTCGCGCGCAGGGATCGAGGCCGACGAGCGGTTTGGCTACTTCGGCCGGGCCTGGACCTGGCTGTCGAGTGCGTGCGCGGTCTGGGAGGGGTTCGACCAGGACCGCTACCTCGGCCCCTTCAACCGCCGGACGCGCAATCCGCTGCTGGTGGTGGGGAACCGCTTCGACCCGGCGACACGCTACGACGGCGCCCAGATCGTGCACGATCTGATGCCCGGGTCGAGCCTGCTGACGGTTGAGGGCTGGGGTCACACATCGACCTTCCTCTCGCTGTGCGCCGACCAGGCGGTCTCTCGGTACCTGCTCAGCAGGGCCACCCCGCCCGAAGGCACCACCTGCGCCCAGGACGTCGGGCCGTTCGAGGCGCAGGGAGCAGGAGCAAGGCTCCGCGGGCGCCAACGGGCGCGTGCCGAGGCCATCTCTGAGATGACTCTGCCGGCAGAGCGCTAACCCGCTCGGCGGACCGCCGAGTTGGCGCGCCGCACTCCATTGTCGACTTAGCGGTCCTCCAGCCCGCTTAGTCGACAACGGTCGCTTGACATATGTCGATATAGGCATATATAGTCCCTCACATGGCACGAGCGGCGACCACGGCAGATGCATTCAACGCGGTCGCCGAGCCGCGACGGCGCGAGATCCTGGACGCCCTCGCCGGCGGCGAGCGGCCGGTGAACGACCTGGTGCGCCAGCTCGGACTGGCCCAGCCACAGGTGTCCAAGCACCTGCGGGTGCTCCGAGAGGTGGGAGCCGTCGACGTGCGAGAAGAAGGACGCCAGCGCATGTACCGGCTGAACGGTCACGCGCTCAAGCCCATCCATGACTGGGTGAAGAGCTACGAGCGCTCGTGGTCGGAGCGGTTCGACCGGCTGGACGTCGTCTTGGAAGACCTAAAGCAGAAAGAGGAGAAAGACCATGGAAGCAACGACGAATAACACCTACACCAAGGGAGCCTGAGCAATGACGAGCAACGGAACGGCGACGGTGACGCTCCCCACGGATGAGCAGATCCTCATCACGCGGGAGTTCGACGCGCCCAGGGACTTGGTCTACAGGGCCTACACCACGCCCGAGCTGGTCAAGCGCTGGTGGAGCGGCGACCGCGGCGAGGTCAAGATCGCGGAGATCGACCTTCGGGTCGGAGGCGCGTGGCGCTACGTGATGGTGGCGAGCGGTGGCTTCGAAGTCGCCTTTCACGGCGAGTACCGCGAGATCGTCCCCAACGAGCGGATCGTCACCACCGAGGTCTACGAGATGCCCGAGGCGGAGGCACTGCCCGAGGCGGACGAGCCCCTGAACATCGTCACCTTCACCGAGGTAGACGGGCGCACCACCCTGACCGTGCTGGTGCAGACCACGAGTCAGGAGCTCCGCGACACGATCATCAACTCCGGCATGGAGACCGGCATGCAGGAGGCGATGGATCACCTCGAGCAGGTCGCCGTGTCGCTCAGCGCTGGACGGCCATGAACCGCTCGAGCTCGTCACCCGTGGGCAGTCCCTGCATTGCGCCGAACCTCGCGCACGCCATCGCGCCGGCCGCGTTTCCCCGGCGCACCGCCTCGCGCACGGACCCCTCGTCGCCCGGCCATCCCGGGCTCTGCGAGAGGTGGGCGAGGGTGCCCGCAAGGAATGCGTCGCCCGCGCCGGTGGCGTCCACGACCTCGCTCGAGCGGGAATGACGGTGCCTCTCCCCGGAACCCCGGAGCGGCGTAGAAGGCCCCTGCTGCCCCCAGGCTCACCAGCACCAGCGAGGCGCCGCGGCGAAGCAGTAGGTCGGCCGCCTCTCCGGCGTCATCGGTCCCGAGCACCGGCGAGAGCTCGTCCTCGTTGAGCTTGATGACGCTCGAGAGGTCGAGCATCGGGTCGACGGCCTCGCGGAACGAGTCGAGGCTCTCCCAGAGATCGGCGCGGAGGTTGACGTCGAAGGCCACGGCGACGTCCAGCTCGTTCGCGAGCTCGGCGAACCTGCGCGTGGCCGAGCGGACCGGCTCCTTGATCAGCGGAATGCTGCCGAAGTTCGCAAACGACGCGCCGGACAGGGTGGCGCGCTTGATGTCGGCGGGCGCGAGGAGCTCGTCGGCGGCCGGGAAGGAGCGATAGAAGGTGAACTCCCGCTCACCGTCCTCGGACACCTCGACGAACGCCAGCGTCGTGCGTGTGGGTGGGGACTCGCGCAGGATCGCGGAGGTATCCACACCCGACGTTCTCAGGGCCTCCAGGAGGAAGTCCCCGAAGAGGTCGTCGCCGACCCTTCCGACGAACGCCGACTCGACACCGAGCCTCGCGGCGGCGACCGCCACGTTGGCCGGCGCCCCGCCGGGCCGGGCGGTGAACGGCAACTCCACGTTGGACGTCGAACGCTCTCGGTAGACGTCCGCCACCACCTCGCCCAACGTGACGATCTTCCCGACGGCTACGGCTCCTCTCCGCACACGGCCTCCTCGGGCAACATACCCTTGAGATGCCTGCGTGGCTCGGCTAGCCTCCCCGCCCCGCCGGTGGAGTGGTCCGACCACTTCGCCAGTGACACAAGCACCATGGAGGAGGTGAGCAGGGGTGAGGATTGCGCGAACTCGAGTCAACGGCGGCACGCCGGTGGCCGCGGTCGAGCGCGATGGCGCCCTCTACCCGCTGGCCGACGACCTGCCGGCCCTGCTCGGGGGCCGAACGCCTGTCCCCTCCGCCGATCCCGTGAGCGACGCCGTTCGGCTCGCACCCGTGGCGCCGGGCAAGATCGTCGCCATCGGCCTGAACTACCTCGACCACATCCGCGAGTCCGGCCTCGAGCCGCCGGAGCAGCCGCTGGTCTTCGCGAAGTTCCCCTCGAGCGTCGTGGGGCCGGGGGACGAGATCCGCCTGCCGCTGGAGCTCACGCGGCGCGTCGACTGGGAGGTCGAGCTCGCGGTGGTCATCGGCCGGCGAGCGAGCAGGGTCGCGCGCGACGCTGCGCTCTCGCACGTTTTCGGCTACACGGTCGCCAACGACGTCTCCGCCCGCGATCTCCAGTTCGCGGACGGCCAGTGGGTGCGTGCCAAGAGCCTCGACACGTTCTGCCCGCTCGGCCCGGTGGTCGTCACGGCCGACGAGATCTCGGACCCCCAAGCTCTGCACCTCGTCTGCCGCGTGAACGGCGAGGTCGTGCAGGACGCCACCACCGATCTGATGGTGTTCGGCGTCGCCGAGCTGATCAGCCACTGCTCCCACAGCTTCACGCTCGAGCCGGGAGACGTCCTGCTCACGGGCACGCCCTGGGGCTGTGGCGAGTTCATGGACCCCAAGCGCTCCCTCGCCCCCGGCGACGTCGTGGAGTGCGAGATCGACGGCATCGGTACGTTGCGTAACCCGGTCGCGGCCGCATAGGAGGAGGAAACCGCAATTGGCACTCAACCGTCGAGACACCTGAATCAGTGGCCGAGGTCGTGGCTGCGCTCGGGGAGGACGATGCCGTGATCGCAGGCGGCACGGAGGTCATGCCGCGCGTCACGACGCGCGCCACCGGTGTAACCCGGCTGGTCAGCCTGCGCCGCGCCGGTCTGGCGGGCATCGAGGTGGACGCCGGCCGCGCCGTGATCGGCGCCGCGACGACGCTGGCGCAGGTCGGCCGCGACGAGCGCCTTGCGGTGCTCGGGCCGGTGGTGGAGTCGATCGCCTCGCCCACGATTCGCAATCTCGCCACGGTCGGCGGCAACCTCTTCGTCGAGCAGCCATACGGCGACTTCGCGGTCGCGCTGCTCGCTCTCGACGCGGAGGTCGACGTGACCGGGCCGAACGAGAGCTCGAGCCGGCCCGTCGGCGACGTGCTCGACGGCGGCCTGACCCGCGGCGAGCTGGTCACCGCCGTCGCCTTCGACGTGCCCGAGCCCGGCGCTTGGTTCTACACGAAGGCCATGCGCCGGCGCCAGAACTCGGCGTCGATAGTCACCGTTGCCGCCGTGGTCGAGCTCGAGGGCGGCACGGTTGCCCTGCTTCGGATCGCGCTCGGCGGCGCGGGCGCCCGGCCGGTGCGCGCCGCTGCCGCCGAGGCGGCGCTGTTGGGGTGCCCGTTCGACCGCGAGCACGTCGACGCCGCGGCACACGCGGCCCTGGAGGACGCCAGTCCATTCGACGACGCCTACGCGAGCGCCTGGTATCGCCGGCGCGTCCTGCCCGTCCACATCCGCCGCGCCCTGATGGGCGACGCCGCGGAGCGCAAGGAGGAGAGCCGGTGAAATCGCGGGTGATCGAGCTCGTCGTCAACGACGAGCCCAGGGAGTTCCTCGCTCCTCCTGGCACGACGCTCCTGACCGCGCTGCGCGAGTCGCTCGGCCTGACCGCCGCCAAGCGCGGCTGTTCGCAGGGCACCTGCGGCACCTGCACCTGCCTGCTCGACGGCGACCCGGTGATGTCGTGCCTGATCCCGGTCGAGACGATCGACGGCGCCGAGGTGCACACGCTCGAGGGCATGGGCGGTCCGGACGGCGAGCTGGACGAGCTTCAGGCGGCCTTCCTGGAGGGCTTCGCCACGCAATGCGGCTTCTGCACGTCGGGAATGATCATGGCCGCCCGCGCGCTGCTTGCCGAGCAGCCGGACCCGAGCCGCGAAGACGTCGTCCGCGCGATCTCGGGCAACGTATGCCGGTGCACGGGCTACGAGTCGATCATCAACGCGATCCTCGATGCGGCCGCGCGGCGCGGCGCCACGGGCGCGATCAGCTACACCGAGAAAGGCGCATGATGGCCCTGCAGACCGAGCAGGTCGACCGGTCCTACTTCGAGGCAGACCACGCCGGCGACGACCTCGATGTGATCGGCAAGCCCGTGCAGCGCTCGGACGCGCTCGGGCACGTGACCGGCCGAACGGAGTTCTTCGAGGACGTCAATCCGGCGGGACTGCTCCACCTGAAGATGCACCGTTCCGAGCGCCATCACGCGCTGCTCAAGTCGGTGGACTTCTCGGCCGCGCTCGAGGTACCGGGCGTGCTGCGGGTGCTCACGCACGAGGACGTGCCCGCCAACTGGTACACGATCCTCCGTCTGATCGGCGTCGAGCCGAACGACGAGCCGGTGCTGCCCGAGGACCGCGTGCTGTACCGCGGCGAGCCGATCGTCGCGATCGTCGCGACCAGCGAGCAGGCGGCGCTGGAGGGCGCCGCGGCCGTGAGGGTCGACTACGAGGATCTTCCGGCCGTATTCGACGTCGAGGAAGCGCTCGCCGACGGCGCGACGGCGATCAAGCCGCACGGCACCAACTACTTCGTCTACGAGGGCCATCACTGCCGGCGGATCCGCTTCGGCGACGTCGACGCCGCGCTTCGCGCAGGCCGACCACGTCTTCGAATGGAGCTACCAGTCGGCGCCGATCGAGCACGCGCCGACCGAGCCGACCGGCTGCATCGTCGTTCCGCAGCCCGACGACCGGCTGCGCATCCACTCCGACACGCAGGCCTGCTTCTTCACGCTCGACAACACCGCACTCATCCTCGAGACGCCCTTCAACAAGCTGCGGCTGATCGGCGGCACCGTGGGCGGCGGCTTCGGCGGCAAGGTCGACGTCATCGTCGAGCCGATCGCATGCATCGCCGCGCTGGCCACGGGCAAGCCGGTCAAGTACGTGTACGGGCGCGCCGAGGAGATGCAGGTCTCATCTCCGCGCGCGGCCGAGCGCATCTTCATCAAGGACGGCGTCATGGCGGACGGCACGATCGCCGCGCGCAAGGTCACGCTCTACGTGGACGCCGGCGCCTACTCGCGCCACAGCCCGTACGGCACGACCAAGGCCGCCGCGCACATGCCCGGGCCGTACATGATTCCCAACGTCTGGGTCGACGGGCACTGCGTCTACACAAACCGCACGCCGTCGAGCGCGATGCGTGGCTTCGGCGTGACCATCGCGGACTTCGCGCTCGAGTCTCAGATGGACCGCATCGCGCGTGCGCTCGGCCATGGACCCGCTCGAGCTGCGCCTGAAAAACGCCTACCGCGACGGCGACATGAAGGCGCACCGCAAGCTGGCCGAGGGCACTGCCCTCATCGAGGTGATCCAGCGCAGCGCCGAGCTCGTCGGCCATGACCTGCCCGACGAGTACCGCAGCCTGTCCTCCACCGACCCCCGGGAGGCCTGAGATGGCGAAGCTCCGCGGTCGCGGCTACGCCTCGGTCAACTACCCGACGGGCATGAACCTGGGCGGCGACCCCTCCCAGGCGCTGATCCACTCGACCACCACCGGCACGTTCGTCGTCACGCTCTCGTCCGTGGACCTCGGGCAGGGCATCAAGACGATCGCGGCGCAGTGTGCGGCCGAGACGCTCGGCCTGCCGTTCGAGAACATCCTGGTCGACACGGCCGACACGGACACCGGCCCGCACTGCATGGGCACGTTCGCCAGCCGCGGCACCCACCGCGTCGGGCAACGCGGTGATCATGGCCGCACGCGAGGCACGCGAGATCATGCTCCAGGTGGCGGCCGACGAGCTCGAGGTGGACCCCGACGACCTGGAGACCGACGGCACCGGCTTCATCAAGCTCAAGGGGTCCGAGGAGAAGAAGATCCACATCGTGGACCTGGCGCTGGCCGCGCACTTCCAGCACGGGAGGACGATCGCGGGGCGCGGCATCTTCCTCAAGGAGAAGAGCGAGCCGGTTCCGGAAACGGGGAGATGGATCCCGACTCCTGCCAGGCTCACGCCTGCACGGTGGCCGAGGTCGAGGTAGACGACGAGACCGGGATCGTCGAGGTGCTGGCGATGTACAACGTCTACGAGGTCGGCCGGGCGCTCAACCCGGCCATGGCTGCGCAGCAGATCGAGGGCGGTGCCTGGATGGGAATCTCGCACGCGCTGTTCGAGGCGACCGAGCCGTACTACCCGGCGCGAGACCATGGGCCCGAGGACTTCAGCGAGTACCTCATGCCCGGGCCGGCGGACAACGCGCGCATGGAGAGCGTGATCATCGAGCGGCCCGCCTACAACGGCCCGTTCGGTGCCAAGGGGATCGGGGAGATGACCGCAAACGCGCCGATCCCGGCGATCGCGAACGCGATCTTCGACGCCTGTGGGGCCCGGCTCGAGACAATGCCCTTCACGCCCGAGCGCGTCCTGCGCGCCCTCGACGCCGCCCGGGCGGCGGAGGGCGCCGGCGACTAGCCGTGGTTGCGGATCCCTTCGCGACGGAGCTCGGCTCGTGTTCGGTATCCGAGCTCGGGGAGAAGCTGGCCGAGCACCGCTACTACGCCGACGAGGGGCTGCTCACCGCCATCCACCTCGCGCTGGTCCTCGGGCGGCCGCTGGCGCTCGAGGGTGAGCCGGGAGTCGGCAAGACACAGGTGGCCAAGGTGCTGGCCGAGGTCCTCGGGCGCGAGCTGATTCGGCTGCAGTGCTACGAGGGCCTCGATGCGAGCCAGGCGCTCTATGAATGGGACCACGCGAAGCAGCTGCTGCACGTACGCGTGGCGGAGGCCGAGGGCCGCGATGTCGGCGACCTCTACGACGAGCGCTTCCTGCTGGAGCGGCCGCTGCTCCGCGCGGTCCGCGCCGCGCCCGGCGCCGTGCTGCTTATCGACGAGATCGACCGCTCGGACTCGGAGTTCGAGGCCTTCCTGCTCGAGTTCCTCTCCGACTTCCAGGTCACCATCCCGGAGCTCGGGACGCTGCGCGCCGAGCGGCCGCCGATCGTCGTCATGACCTCCAACCGCACGCGCGAGCTGCACGACGCCCTCAAGCGCCGCTGCCTCTACCACTGGATCCCGTTCCCGGACGCCGAGCGCGAGCGCCGGATCCTCCGCGCGCACGCTCCCGGACTCGACGAGGCCGCGGCGGCTGCGCTCGTCGAGGCGATCAAGCGAGTCCGCACGCAGCGGCTGATCAAGCGCCCGGGCATTGCGGAGACGATCGACTGGGCGCAGGGCGCGCAGACGCTGGCTCGCGAGGGTGCGCCGTGGCCGGACGCGCTGCAGCGCTCGCTCGGTCTCCTGCTGAAGGAGCAGGAGGACGTCGAGCACGTGGCCGCGCGGCCCGAGCTGCTCGGGGTGGGGGCGGGCGCATGAGCGTCGCGCGGCTGGCTCGCGAGCACCTGCTCGGCTTCCTGCGCGCGCTGCGCGAGGCCGGGGTAGCGGCGCCGGCGCCCAAGCGGGCCGACTTCCTGCTGTCGCATCGCCGCCTCGCCGCCGGAGGATGTGGACGCGCTCTACTGGCGCGCGCGAATCACGCTGGTCACCTCGGCGGAGGACTTCTCCGCCTTCGACACCGTGTTCGACGCGTTCTTTCGCGGCGGCCGGCTGCTGCTCGAAGAGTCATCCGGCGCCTCGCCCGAAGCCGAGGGCGAGACCGCCGCCCCGACGAGCGGCGACGAGGGCGAGCTTGGGGCTCCCGAGCCGCACGAGGGGTCGGGCCTGCACGCGAGCCCACTCGAGACCGTCGGAACGCGCCGGTTCGGGCGGACCTCGGACGCCGAGCGCGAGGCCCTGCGGGAGATCGGCGCGGCGATGGGCTCCGCGCTGCCGGTCACCACCGCGCGGCGCGCCGTGCGGGCGCGCCGCGGCCGCTGTCTCGACCTCCAGCGCGTGCTTCACGAGGCGAACCGCACGGGCGGCGAGGTGCTGCGCCTCGCCTGGCGCCATCGCCCGCCGCGCCCGCGCCGCGTGCTGCTGCTGATCGACGTGTCCGGATCCCAGCGCGCGCACAGCGCGGACCTCCTGCGCTTCGCCCACCAGGTGGTGCGCGGCACAGAGCGCGCCGAGGCCTTCACGTTCGGCACGCGGCTGACGCGCGTGACGCGCGCGCTCGACACGCCCGACGTCGACCACGCGCTCGACGACCTGTCGGCGACCGTGCTCGACGCCGACGGCGGAACGCGCATCGGAGTGGCCTTCCAGCAGTTCCTGGGCGACAGCCGACTGGTCGCGCTGGCGCGAGGCGCAATCATTCTGGTCATGTCCGATGGCCTCGAGCGCGGCGACCCGGCGGCAATGGCCGATGCCACTCGCCGCCTGGGGCGGCTGGGCCACCGGCTCGTGTGGTGGTCGCCGCTCGCATGCGACCCGGCCTACCGCCCTGTCACGCGCGGCATGCACGCCGTGCTCGGAGACCTCGATGCGCTCGCCGGCGCGCGCGACCTGCCCACCCTGCTGCGCGAGCTGCGCGGCCTGCCTGCGGTCGTGGCGCGTCCGCGCCGGAGCGCTCGCCGGGCCTGGGCGGCGGCAGCATGATCCGCACCGCGCAGCAGACCGCGGCGACCGTGACCGAATGGCTGGAAGCGGGCCGGCGGGTGGCGGCGGGGACGCTGGTGGCCGTGGAGGGGTCCTCCCCGCTCGACGTCGGGGCGAGCGTCTACATCGCCGAGGACGAGACGATCGAGGGCTCGGTGACCGGCGGCTGCGTGGAGAGCGCCGTGGCGCAGGAGGCCATGGCGATCCTCGCCGAGGCAGGGCCCCCGCGCTTGATCACCTATGGGATCTCCGACGAGCTCGCCGGCACCGTCGGCCTGATGTGCGGCGGGACCGTTCACATCTTCATCCATGAGCTGCGCGGGGATGCCCGTGCCGCGACGCTCGAGGCGCTGGCCGCGATCCGGGAGGCGCGCCCGGCGGCGCTTGCCACCCTGCTCGACGGCGAGGACGCCGGAGCCAAGCTCTACGTCGATGCAGACGGGACGACCGGCGGGCTCGGCGGCGTCGAGCTGCTCGAACGCAACGTCGCGCAGGAGGCCCGCGGCCTGACCACGCAGGGCCGTTCGCTGATCCGCGACTACGGCGAGGACGGAGCCTCGCTCGGCAGAGGGATGCGCGTCCACGTGGCCGCCTTCGCCGAGCCGCCGCGGATGGTGATCTTCGGGGCGATCGACTTCGCATCGGCGCTGGCCCCGCTTGCCAAGGGCCTCGGCTACCGGGTGACGATCGCCGACCCGCGGCGCGCATTCCTCGAGTCGCCGCGCTTCACGGCCTTCGCGAACACGGTGGCCGCGTGGCCGGACAAGGTCCTGGAGGGAACGGAGCTCGGACCGCGCGACGCGGTGCTCGTCTTCACACACGACCCCAAGCTCGATGTGCCGGCGGTGCAGGCCGCGCTGGGGAGCGGTGCAGGCTATGTCGGTGCGCTCGGGAGCCGCAAGACCACCGCGGACCGCAACCGGCGCCTCGCCGATGCGGGTGTCGCGGAGGAGGACATCGCCCGCGTCTACGCGCCCTGCGGGCTGGACATCGGGTCCTCCACGGTTGAGGAGACCGCCGTGGCCATCCTCGGCGAGATCATCGCCCGGCGCACCGGGCGCGAGGGCCAGTCGCTCCGGCGCAGCTCGGGCCCCGATCCGGCGAGACCACGACGAGTCCGCGCAGCTCGTCGGTCCGGGCGCTCAGGCCGGCGAGCCGCTCGCCTGAGCGGGCGCCGGTGCGCGCGCCGCGTCGCGGATGCGGTCGATGTGCGCGGCCATCCCCGCCCGGGCCGCGTCGGCGTCGCCAGTCGCGATCGACTCCACGATCGCCGAATGCTCGGCAACGGTCTCGTCAAGGACTCCGGGCAGCCGCGCGGTATAGGCGCGGCTCTCCGCGCCGAGTGCCGCGGTGGCCGCCAACAGGTGCTCGAGCAGCGGATTCGCGGCGGCCCGGACGATTCGCTCGTGGAGCTCTGTGTCGAGCTGAAGCATCGCGTCCGGATCGTCGACCGCGTGCTCGGCACGCGCCGCGCAGTCGCGCAGCCCATCCACTTCCTCCGAGCTCGCACGCTCCGCCGCGAGCGCCGCGGCGCCGGGCTCGAGCATCAGCCGGACCTCGAAGAGGTGCTCGAGCCCGCCGTCGGCCAGCGAGAGCACGAACTGGAGCGGCGCGAGCAGCTCCTCCACGCTGAGCGAGGCGACGAAGGTCCCGGCTCCGTGGCGGCTCTCAAGGATGTGCATCGCCTGCAGCGAGCGGATGGCCTCCCGAACCGTGGGGCGGCTGATGCCGAGTGCCTCGCTCAGCGCCCGCTCGGACGGGAGCCGCTGCCCGGGCGCGAGGCGGCCGTCGAGGATCATGTCCTTGATCGTCCGAATCGCGTCGGCGACGAAGGTCCGGCGCGCCAGCGGCTCGAACCGCGGCTCGGTCACATCAGTCCATGGTCTCGTAGAACTCGCGCCGGCGCTCGGCCAGCCGCGGGATCGCGTCGCCCACGCCGTCGCGCTGGAAGTGCTCGGTGTCGGCGTGTGCGGCATACGCGGCCTGCTCGCTGTACTGCTCGTAGATGTGGAAGACCTTCGGGTCCTCGGGATCGCGATGGGGAATCCACATCAGGACGCCGTCTTCGGCAAGCGTCGGCTCGCGCAGGCGCTCGAGAGCGGCGGCAACCGCGTCCTCCTCGCCCTCCTTCGCGGTCCAGGTGACGCTTACGACATAGG
This sequence comes from uncultured Gammaproteobacteria bacterium, assembly GCA_963817195.1. Classification (GTDB taxonomy): domain Bacteria; phylum Pseudomonadota; class Gammaproteobacteria; order Steroidobacterales; family Steroidobacteraceae; genus SCUD01. Next base: position 40,134 of record CAWFNJ010000008.1, on the reverse strand, counting down.
CCATGCGGGTGCTCTCCTTGCTCTGAGTGTCAGCGCTCGACGTGCGTCGACCCGTCATCGGGGCCGAGGACGAGGTCGCGAGCGCGGTCGGGAACGTGATCGAGCGGCACCGGCGCGAGCGCCTCCATGAAGGTGACGCCGTGCTCGGAGTGCAGCTCGTGCTCGAGACCGCGGTTGACGACCACGGTGTCCCCGGCCTGGAGCGTTCGAGTCTCGTCCTCGATCGTCATGGTCACCTCGCCATCGAGGATGTACATCACCTGCTCGGTCTGCGCGTGGCTGTGGCGGGGGACCTGCTTGCCCGGCTCATAGGTCACCTTGCAGAGCAGCACCTGCTCGCCGCCCACCGCGCGCAGATGCACGCCCGGGACGAACTCGTGGGGCTCGATTCCCTCGAAGGTTCCAAATGGTCTGGCCACTTGCCGGGGGAGCCTAGCGTTACTACCCCTTACCGAGCCCTATCCGTCCGCTGGGAGGTTGCTTGCCGGCCGACGGCGATGCTGCTGCAGGCAATCAAGCAACCAGTGAGGTGATCGCATGAAGTTGACCGCAGTCTTGGTAGTTCTCGCCGCGGTGCTCGTGAGCGCCACGGCGACGGCGACGGCCAGGGAGGCCGAATCTGGCGTCGCGTCCGGCGTGGCGCCGCTGCGCGAGTTCGAGGGCACGGTGGTCTCGGTCAACCGCGACGCACGGCGCTTTCGCCTGCGCGACTCAGAGCGCGGCACGGTGCGCATCAAGGTGACTGACCGGACGCGCTTCGAGCGCCTGTCCGGGCTCTCCTCGCTGCGGGCCGGGCTGACCGGGATCGAGGCCACGGTCCGGCGCTCAAAGGGCATCTGGGTCGCGGTCGAGGTCGAGCGCTCGGGCGGCGGCGGAGACCACGGCGGGGACGACGACCGCGGCGGGGACGACGACCGCTAGGCCCGCGGCCGGCGATTGTGGCCGGCGTCGCGCGAGGTGCACCGACGCGAGCGCGTCACCAGTCCGGCGTGAAGCGCGCGACGACGGCGCCCTCGCGCGGTCGGTCCACGACCTCGCGATCCCCGAGCGGGCCGCGAGGTAACGCTGCGGTTCCAGGCGCCGCCAGGCGGCGTCCTCGCGTGTTGTTGCTCCAGCGTCCTGGCTTTGCTGGCCGATGCCATCAAAAGTCAGCGTGGTGGCGCAGGCTAGGGGGGTCAGACCCCTCCCTTACCCCGTCCAGTGTCGAGTTAGCGGGCCCAGCGACCGCTAACTCGACGACGGACGCAAATCCGGGCGGCCACAAAGAAGCGCCGCAAGCAACCCGTCCCACCCCTTATAGCCCGCCGTTGGCACGCGCCCACCTAAATCCAGCGCTCGGGCAAGCCGAAGCGCTCAAAGCGGCGCCGCCATCGCGCTTGCCTATTCGGGGACCGGCTGGACCCAGCCGCGAGGTTCTTCGTCGAGTAGCTGTTCGGCGGGGCAGACTAGGGACTTCCCTGATGTGATCGCCGGCGTGCCGAGAGAGGCTTCCGGCGCGATGACCCAGACTCAGACAGTGACTCCGACCACGAGGCAGGTTGCTGCAGACCCCGCCTCGCCGCCCGCCCAAGCCCCGCGCAACCGGTCCCCGCTCTTCATGGCGGCGGTCGGCGTGATCGGCCTGCATGTGGCAGATGACTCCTTCCTCCAGCCGCAGCCGGGCACGGCGGCCGCCGATCATCTGGTCAGCGGGCTGGTTCCGCTGGCCGCGCTCGCGCTGGCGGCGCTCATGTACCCGCGCGTGCGTGGCGGCGCCCGCGCGACGATCGCGCTGGTGGTCGGCTTCTTCGGGATCGTCGCCGGGATCGAGGCCTTGCACTACACGACCAAGGTCGGCCCGTCGGGCGACGACTTCACCGGCCTCCTCGCGGCCGGCGCCGGGCTGGCGCTGCTCGGGTTGGGGCTGGTCACGCTCTGGCGGACGCGCCGGACCGACGGCGGCCTGCTGCGGCGCTGCTTGCGCAGGGTCGCCATCGGGGCCGGTGCCCTCGTCTCCCTCTTCGTGCTGATCGCGGTCGGCTACGCGTACGTGGGCACCCACGTCGCGCGCCCCCCGGTCGAGGCCATCGACCTCGGCAGCGCAAACGTCGAGGAGGTCCAGCTGCAGACGAGCGACGGCCTGACGCTCGAAGGGTCATATGTGCCCTCGCGAAACGGCGCGGCGGTGATCGTCGCCTTCGGCCGCAAGAACACACAGGCGCCGGCGCGGATGCTGGCCCGCCACGGCTACGGCGTGCTGATCTTCGACCGCCGCGGCGAGGGCGAGAGCGACGGCGACCCCAACTCCTACGCCTGGGACGAGGGCGAACAGGACCTGCTCGCCGCGGTCGAGTTCCTAAAGCAGCGCCCGGACGTCGAGCCGGGCCGGATAGGCGGGCTCGGGCTATCGGTCGGCGGCGAGACCTTCCTCCAGGCCGCCGCGCACAGCGAGGACATCCAGGCGGTCGTGTCAGAGGGCGCCGGCGCCCGCTCGGTGGGCGAGCTTCGCAGTGTGCCCGGAAGCGCGGCGGGCCCGGTCGCCTTCAACGCCCTTGTCACCGCCGGAACGGCAGTCTTCTCGGACGCCACCCCGCCGCCGCACCTGATCGACCTCGTCGGACAGATCTCGCCGCGCGCGACGTTGCTGATCCATGCCCCCGCCGTGTCCGACGGCGAGGAGCGCCGGTTCAACCGCGCGTTCTATCGCGCCGCCGGCCGGCCTAAGGCGATCTGGGGCGTCCCCGAGGCCGGCCACGTCGGCGGCCTCGAGGCCCGGCCGCGCGAGTACGAGCAGCGAGTCACGAGCTTCTTTGACGACAACCTCCGAAAGGAACAGCGATGAACACCCAGACGCATGAATCCGGTCAGTACACCCGCCCTCTGATCGCCTTCCTGATCGCGGTCCCGCTCGCCTGGGCGGTGCTGTTGATGTTCCACGGGGCCGGTCCCGGCGCCGACGGCGTCTACGCGAGCCTGCGCGACGAGGCCGACACCTGGATGCTCGTGCACGTTGGCACCCTGGTGTTCATCGGGCTGATGGGCGTTGCGCTCTGGCTGCTCGTCCGCGATCTGCCGGGAACGGCTGCTCGCATCAGCCGGCTGGCGATCGGGCCTTTCGTGCTCTTCTACGGAGCCGGAGAGGCGCTGTTGGGGGTGGCGACCGGAGCGCTCGTCCAGCACGCCAACGACGTCGGGGCAGACCAGCGCCCCGCCGCGGCCGACGCTGCCCAGGGGCTCTGGGACAACTTCATCGCCAGCGACCTGCTCATAGGGATTGGAACGGTGGCGTGGATCGTCGCGGCCATCGCGGCCGCCGTCGCCTATCACCGCCTCGGCGCTCCTCTGGCCGTCACCGTTCTGCTCGGACTGTCGGCGATCGTCGCCGTTCACGCGCCGCCGTTCGGCCCCTTCGGCCTCCTGTGCTTCGCTGTGGCCGCGGCGCTGGTCGTCCAGCGAGCGCCGCGCGCTCAGGCCGCCCGCGTCGTGCGCACCGCCGTTCCATAGGCGCAGATCTCGGTCCAGGTGCTGCCGAGCTCCGAGGTGTCGAAGCGGAACGCGATGATCGCGTCGGCCCCCTTGCCCTCGGCCTCGTCGATCAGGCGCTGGGTGGCGTGCTCGCGGCCCTCGGCGAGCATCTGCGTCATCCCCTTGAGCTCTCCGCCGACGAGCGACTTGAACGACGCGCCGATCTGGGAGCCGATGTTGCGCGAGCGGACGGTGAGGCCGAATACCTCGCCGAGCACCTCGTCGATGCGGTAGCCCGGCAGGTCGTTCATGGTGGTGATGATCATTGCGGCTCCCTTCAGAACGAGGTGCCCACGAGCTCGATGCGCGACTTCACGCCCAGCTTGAGGAACACCTTGTGGAGGTGGTACTCGACGGTCTTGGGGCTTACGAAGAGCTGGGCCGCCACGTCGCGGTTGGTGGCGCCGCTGGCGACGAGTTGGGCGATGCGGAGCTCCTGAGGGGTGAGGTCGTCGCGCGTGCTGTCGTCTCGCTTGCGCGCGGTCTCCCCGGTTGCATTCAGCTCTCCGCGAGCCCGCTCGGCCCAGAGCCGCGCGCCGGCGCCCTCGAAGGCCTCGAGCGCGGGGCGCAGCTGCGCGCGCGCCTCGACCCTGTGCCGGTCGCGGCGCAGCCGCTCGCCGTAGGCGAGCTGGGTGCGGGCGCGTTCGAAGGGCGGCACGCCGTTTGTGTGGTGCTCGAGGGCCTCGGTGAAGAGCAGCTTTGCCATGTCCGGGTCGGCCGCCAGCATCCCGCGACAGCGCGCCACCATCCCGGGCACGAGCGGCTCCCGGCTCAGGGAGGCCCACGACGCGAACCGCTCGAGCGCAGCTTCGGCACGCTCGGGCTCGCCCGCGCGCAACGCCGCGTCCACGAGGTCCGGCGTTGCGAGCAGCGCCTGCGGCGGGAACAGGCTCGGCTCGACTTGCTCGAGCAGATTCATCGCCTCGCTCGCGTTGCCGAGGCTCAGCTCGAGCTGAGCCAACGCCACGCGCGCGCCCGTGGCGGCCCAGCCGACGCCGTTGGCTGCCGCCCGCTTCAACGCAGCCTCGGCACTCTGGCGGCATTCCTCGTCTTGGCCCAGGAGCGCGGCGACTCGAGCGCCTACGGCCAGCAAGGCCGTCTTGTCGTTCTCGAAACCGAGCTGCTCGGCGATCTCCAGTCCCTCCGCGACGAGCGATGTGGCGACAGCGGGGCGACCGGCGGCCAACTCCGTGAGAGCGCAGAGCGGCAGGATTGCGACGATGACCCACATGCCGCCGTGCACTCGGTCTTGGGCCAGCGTCTCGGCCAAGAGCTGGTGGGTGCGGGACAGGTCACCGCGGCTCAGGCAGATGAAGACGCTGTAGAAAAGCAGCGGCCCCGCTCCGAAGTCCAGCAGGGAGGCCGACCTCGCCCGCTCGGCGATCTCAATCGCGGCATCGAGTCGCTCGCGTGCAAGGTCGAGGTCACCGTCCACGAGCGCCTGCGATCCCTCGAGGAAGAGCGTGGTGAACCGCTTCGTCTCGCTGTCCGACGCAATCCGCTCGATCCTCGCCCGCGCCTCTTCGAAGATCCCCTCGCCCCAGCCACCCTGGAACCCGGCCGCGATCGACAAGAGCGCCAACTCGGCTGCCACGTCGGGCTCGACGTCAGCGAGCTTGTCTGCCGCCCCCATGACCAGGTCGTAGGCCTCTCTCGGCGTCCCCCGCCGGCCGATCACCGCGGAACGAACCAAGTTCAGGTTCGCCTCGTCCATCGGTCCCGTCACGAGCGGACGTGCCCGCTCGACGAGGGCCAGGCCGGCGTCGGCGCGCCCCGCATCGACGGATGCCTGAGCGGCGCGTTGCAGGCGCTGCCCCTTGAGCGCGTCGTCTTCGCTCAGCTCGGCCGCGCGCTCGAAGGCCGCGGACGCGGTGGCGTGGGCGCCTCGCGCGGCCGCCTGCGCGCCGGCGTCATCGAGCGCGGCGGCGATCGACTCCTCGTTCCCGTCGGCCACAAGGGCCCGGTGCCAGGCCGCGCGAGCCGGGTCTTCGACAACCGTGGCGAGCGCCTCGTGCACAGCCTTGCGCTCGCTGCGGGGCGCCCCGCGGTAGACCGCGGAGCGGACCAGCGGATGGCGGAAGACCACCGTCCCGTTCTGTTGCACGAGCCCGGCACGCTCTGCCACATCGAGCTCCGCCGCGGCATCGATCCCGAGCCGCTCGGCTGCTCGTCCGATCGCCGCGAGGTCGCCGGCTTCATCCGCCGCCGCTATCAGCAACACCCGCTCGGTCGTCTCGGACAGCTCCGCGACTCGAGCGCGAAATGCCTCCTCCACGGCCGGGCGAACCGGCGGCGGGCCGAGGATCGGTTCGCTGCCTTCGAGCTGTCCCGCGGTGAGCGCCGCCGGCAACTCCAGAAGGGCCAGCGGGTTCCCGGCCGCGGCGGTGAGCAGCATCTCGAGCACCTCCGCCGACGCTCCCTTCCCGAGTCGGGCAGCGAGCAGAGTCCGAGAGTCCCCGGAGTCGAGAGCGCCGAGCTCGAGCACGGGCAGTCCCGGCGCGTCGAAGCGGCGCAGCTCACCCTCGCGGACGCCGAGCAGGACCGCGATCGGCTCGGCCTCGAAGCGGCGCGCGGCGAACAGGAGTGCTTCAGCCGATGGGGCGTCGAGCCACTGTGCGTCGTCGATGCAGCACAGCGTCGGACGCTCCTCGCAGGTCTCGGCCAGCAGGCTCAACAGCGCGAGCGAGACCAGGAAGCGGTCCGCGACTGCATCTGCGCTGAGCCCGAGCGCGCCCCGCAGCGCAGCGGCCTGCGGTGCCGGAAGACGATCGAGGAGCTCCAGGGAGCTCCGCACGAGTTGGTGCATCCCCGCGAACGGCATCTCATGCTCAGCCTCGATCCCGACGCAGCGCAGCACGTTCATGTCCTCTGCCTGCTCGGCGGCGTATTCGAGCAGCGCCGTCTTGCCGATTCCGGGATCGCCGCGTATGACGAGGACCGCGCTGCGATCCTCTCGCGCGCTCCGCAGAAGCGCGTCGAGCCTGCGTCGCTCGGCGTCTCGACCCACCAGCATCGCGCGGATCGTATTCCCAAGCGCGCGATCGGCGAGGACTAGGAGGTCACCCGATGCGATGGGCGCGGCGGCAACCTAGCGTGGCCATACATGGCGCCGGCCCCAACACGTCGAGTGGCCCGTAGCGGCGTGCTGGTGCTGGGCGGCGGCCACGCCGGGGGACACGTGGCCCGCGCGCTTGGGGACCACGGCGTCACCATGGTTGACCCCCGCCCGGTGCTCGAGTCGAGCAGCTGGCCGGACACCGAGCTCGTGCCGGGCTGGGCCATCGAACTCGATCCCGAGCTTCGCGTGGTGGTTGTCGAGTCCAAAGCGGGCCGTCTGGCCATCGCCTACGCGCAGCTCATCGTTGCCTTCGGACGCTTCGCGCGGGGCGCGCCGAGACTCGGGCTTCCGCACGACGCCCAGGGGCGGGTCCGCGTCGACGAAACGCTACGGGTAGTCGGCGCTGCCAACATCTGGGCGCTGGGCGACTGCGCCGCGGTGCCAAACGGGGCACCGCACGCAGCATCCCCCACGGCGCTCGCGTCGTTCTACGAAGAGTTGCCCGGCAGCGCTGCTAGGACGGAGGCACGAGCTCGTCAAGCACGTCCGCCAGGCCGCTGAGGCTCGAAAGCTCCCGGGTCGGCGCGGGCTCCCGCTGCTCGCCGCGGCGGTTGATCCAGACCGAAGGTATCCCGAGCTCGCTCGCCGGCACGATGTCGTGGAAGTGGCTCTCCGCGACATGCACATGGCGGTTTCGGTCGGCGCCCGTGGATTCGTAGAACGCGCGCCAGTGTCCGTGCGCCGGCTTGTAGGACCCGATCTCCGAGGCCACGATCGCACTGTCGAACGGGACTCCGATCTCGCCCATCGAGGCCTCGATCAGGTCGCGGTCGCTGTTCGAGAGCGCAACGAGCGTCCAACCGCGCTCGTGAGCCTCGGCCAGCGCCTCCTTCGTGTCGGCGAACACCGGCCAGTTCGGTAGCGAGCGGCCGAGCGCGTCGCGCTCCTCGGCCGGGAGCTCGGTGCCGGTCTCGGCGGCCAGCTCGGCGAGCGCGAGTGCCATCACCTCTCGGTAGCTCGCCCCGGGGCGCTCGCTCTGGATGCGCGGTTCGATGGTGTGGTAGCGCTCCAATAGCGCATCCGCGTGCGCACCCTTCAACAGGCGCTCGAGCTCGGCGCCGATACCGGCGTTCCAGTCGACGAGCGTCCCGTAGCAGTCGAAGGTGGCCCAGCGCTGAGGAGTGGAATTCACGCGCGCAGCATAGATCGCTGAACAGGTGGACTCCCCGCACACGAACGGCTCCGGAACGCGGGAGGGCGGCCCTTGGGCCGCCCTCCAGGTATCTCCGAAGAGCCCTCGTCGGGTTCAGCGAACGGCGCTGTGGCCCTTGAAGGCCTTCGCCCTTCTCATCTTCTTCTTGCTGGCGGCGCTTACGCGGCTGCCGTCCTCGAAGAAGCCGGACTTAGAGCGGGCGACAGTCCAGGCCGCGTGCGCGGCACCGTCGCCCATCTCGCCCAGCGCCTTGGTGCTGAGGTTGTTGATCGTGTCTCCGGCCTGATGGTAGTTCGGGTCGTACGCCACCCCGGCCGTGCCGCCGTAGACTGCGGCCTGCTCTGGGGTCTTGATGCCCTCGGCGCCCGTGAACAGGCCACCGGCCGGGATGCCGGCCGCGATGAACGGACCGTAGTCAGACCGGCCGTCGAAGGCGGTTGGATCCGTGGCCAGGCCCTGCGAGGCGAAGTATTCGTTGAACAACGCCTCGATCTGCGCCGATCCGGGCGGGCCCGGCCCCGTCTCGGGCGTGTCCGAGCCGTCGCCGTCGTACACGAACCGCACATAGTTCGGCGAACCGACCATGTCGAAGTTGAGGTTCGCGTACAGGTCGCCGATCCCATCGGGTCCAAGGTCGTCCACGTAGTGCGTCGAGCCGATCAGGTTGTTCTCCTCTGCTCCCCAGAACGCGAAACGCAGCTTGCGGCGGGGCTTCCTGTCGAGCTTGCTCACTTCCTCGGCGATCTCGAGGATCGTCGCCGAACCCGAACCGTTGTCGTTGATGCCCGGGCCCTCGAGCACCGAGTCGAGATGCGCGCCTACGACGACCGCCTCGCTTGCGTTGCCACGGCGTGAGTCGGCCAGGATGTTCGAGGTCGTGCGGGTCTCCGACTCCGTCGAGGTTGAGACGCGCACCGTCACGGCGCCGGCCTGCAGAGCGGTGTGAAGCGCTTCGGCCGTCGGCGAAGCTGATGAGGCCGGCAACGGGGATGCGTGACGGGCGTACCGAGCGTGCCATCGAACGCCTCGTCGCGGCCCGGCTGACCCTCGTTGAAGATGATCACCGCGCTCGCTCCGGCCGCCACGGCATTCTCCACCTTCACGATGAAGTTGCAGGTGCCGCGCTGGATCAGCGCCACGTTGCCTGGCGTGAAGCCGGCGAAGTCCTCTGCCTCACAGCCGGCACTCGAGCTTGGCTCCGCCGTCGGCGGGAACACGTTGTCGTTGACCTCCTGCAGTGGGGCGGTCACTTCGCCACTGCCGGAGTACTCCAGCGTCGGCGTCTCGTAGACGGTCGGCGTTGGCGACACCTGCTCCAACTCAGCGGGGGCCAGTTCCTGGAAGAACGCGAACTCGAACTCCTGCTCGGTCACCCGGTAGCCGGCGCGCTCGAGGCGCCCCTTGACGTAAGCGGCGGAGGCGTCGTAGCCGGCGGTGCCCGATGCCCGCGTGCCTCCGTTGAAATTGGCGATCGACTGGAACGCGCGTTCGTGCTGCAGGATCCCGTTGATGGTCACGTTCTGCCGCAATTTCTTCGTGTTGACCTCGTCGAGCGCAAATGCCGCCGAGCTCATCACAGATGCCGCAACCGCAGCCGTCGCTAGGACTGCGGTAAAAAGTGCTCTCCTCACCCTGTCTCCTTAAGTGTTGTGGCGCCGGCACTGCCTCCGAGGCCGGCGAAGGCCCTGCGGAACCGCGGATTCCATCCGAGACTCGCTAGGTGGCCCTACCCGTCGCCACGTCTCCCCAAACGCTGCGGCGGCCTACCGTTAGGCGTGGCGCTGCCCCAACACGGCAGGCAGCGACAGCGCGGCCAGTGCGATGCAAAGCGGCGAGTAGACGCGCCGGTCGAGCCGCCGGAAGCTGTCCGAGACTGAGCCCGGCGCGAGCATGTCCGTGCGCCCGGCGAGTCCGAGCGCGCCACGGGCGGCGAGCACGGCGACCACCCCCGCCGCCCCGAGGCGGCTGATCAGCGGTAGCGCCCGCGGCCGGCCGTCAACCATGGTCGCGGCGGTCGCGAGCAACCCCGCCACCGCCAGGCAGGCCGCGGGCGAGGGGGGCTCGTCGTCCTTGCTGCCCACCACCGCGTCGGTCAGCAGCCGCCTGTCCTTCATCGGCCACGACGACCCGGTCGCCCAGACCACGTGGAGGCCGCCGATCGCGAGCAGTCCGGCGCTAGCGGTCTTGGTGGAGACGCTCACGGGCCGCCGCGAGCCGGGGGTGTCTTAGCTTCTTGTTGTATAGCCCCCAAAACCTAAGGCACCCCTCCGCGGAGCCGGCGTATGACGCCGATCGGGCCAGCCTTTATTGCTGCAGTTTCCGCAGCCCCTACACCGCTAGCGCCAGGTGCACGGCGATGGCGAGCACCGCCACACGCCCGCCCACCGCCAGCCCCCGCCGCAAGCCCGGCGTGATTCGGCGGCCCGCGTGCCCGGCGGCCAGGGTGAGCATCAAGTGCCAGGCCGCCGAGGCGCCACCAACCCCGGCCGCGAACGCGATGCCTGCCGCGGGTCCCGCGAGCGACAGCGAGGCCGCCACCGCGGCGAAGGACGCGATCGTCAGCGGGTTGGCGCCGGTGATCGCCAGGAAGCGCGCGAAGTGGACGCGGGCCCTGTCTCGGCGGCCGGGCGCGACCGCTGTGCTCGCGGGAGCGACCTCCTCGGCCTCTCTCGCCAGCGCAAGCAGGCCGTGAAGCGCGATCGCCGCCAGCACCACCGCGGCGGCGATCCGTATCTCGGCTTCGTGGCTCGACAGCGCCGCGCCCGCCGCGCCGCCGGTGGCCGCGGCGATCACCGCGAACGCCAGGTCGGCGGTGGCCACCCCCATCCCGGCGGCCACTGCCGCCCGCGGCCCGGCCACGATCGCGTTCTCCACCAGCAGCAGGCTCACCGCGCCGACCTGCGCGGCGATCGCCAGCCCCGCGACGAGGCCCGCCAACAGAGCGGCGCTTGGGTCCATGCCTACTGGGTAGCGGCCCCACCGCGCTAACGCAAGCTACTGCTCACTCAGACTGCGATAATCGCGGACATGGACGCACTGGACAGTGAGATCGTCAGCCTGCTCCGAGCCGACGGGCGGCTGTCCTGGCGCGACCTGGGGGCGCAGGTAGGTCTGAGCGCCAACGCCGCCGCCGACCGGGTGCGCCGCCTGCGCCGGGCCGGCGTCATCACCGGCTTCGCCGCCCTCGTCGACCCGGCGGCGGGCGGGCGGCGCCTCGAAGCCCTCGTCGGTGTCACGGTCTCGTCCGGAACCGACTCCGACGACTTCGCCACGGCCGCGGACCGGCTCGACCCGGTCGTCGAGGTGCTGCACCTGACCGGCGCCCCCGACTACCAGCTGCGGGTCGCCTGCAAGGACACCGCAGAGCTCGATGCCCTGCTGCGGGCCTTGCGCCTGCGCCTCGGAGCTGCCGACACCGAGACCACGATCATCCTCCGGTCAGGACCGCCCGTCACTGACGCGGCGGCGGACGACCGCCTCTGACGTGCGTCGCCCTGCTCAGGATGTCGAACCAGAACGGGGCACCGAACGAAAGCGCGGCTGCCGTGAGCAGAACCCCCAGCAGCCAGGTCCAGGCGCTCTCCTCGCCGCGCCCGGTCGAGCCGAGTGTCAGGCCCGACCACTCCCCGTTGGCCGCGTTCCAGCCCACCGGGAGCTCGAACTGCTTGATCCCGGCCAGGGTGTCCCCGGTCCGCTCGATCTCGGCCCGGAGGTTCTCGCGGATCTCCTCAACGGACTGCGCCTCGGCCACTCGGTCGGCCTGCCTGGCCACCGCCGTGCGCACGGCATCGTCGCGCCAGAGGCGCTCGGTCACGTCGACCAGGTCGGCGTTGGCAACGCCCGCCACGACCACGCCGAAGATGAACAGCCAGATCCGCGCCCGGCGCTTGTACCAGGCTGAGACCCGCTGCATCGTCGCGTCGTACCAGTCCTGCAGGCTGTCCCTGAGCTGCTGCAGATCCCCATCTGCATCCTGCATCAGCTCGCTGAGCTTGCGCTGCACGTCGTCGGGCACCTCCTTGGGCCAGCGCCCGGAGCGCGCGGTCTCGATCAAGGCGCGCGCGAACGTCGTGCTCGGCAGATAGGCGGGCACCCGCAGCCCGGGCCAGAGCAGCCGCCGCTTACGCAGCTTCTCTCTCACGAACGGGCTTTCCGTGACGGCATGCGAGAGGGGGCCCGCCTTGGTGTCGTCGCCGTCGAGCATGCTCCGGATGCCGCGCTCGAGGAAGCGGGCCCGCCACGAGAACGCGGTGGCGATGATCTCCTGAAGCAGCGAGCACAGCAGGCTCAGCACCAGAAAGATGAGTGCGAGACCCAGTACGACGTCAAGCAGCTGATTGCCGAGCTCGGGCATGCGCCGTCGGGCGAGGGTAACGTCAACCCGATGGTCGAGTCCAACGTCGATGTGGTGCGGAGCCTGTTCGACAGGTTTGCCTCAGGGAGCATCGAAGCGGCACTCGAGCTGATGTCCGAGGACCTCGTGGTCGTCGTCCCGCCCTCGATGTCCGCCGAGCCCGACACCTACCAGGGGCACGAGGGGGTGCGGCGCTACTTCGCCGGCTTCGACGGCCAGCTCGAGGACGTGCGCTTCGAGCCGCTCGAGCTGATCGACGAGGGCGACCGTGTGATCGCGGCCCTGCGGCTGACGGGGCGCGGAACGACAAGCGGGATCGAGGTCGAGCAGCGGGCCGCGAGCGTTCTCGAACTGCGCGATGGCAAGGTCGTCCGCATCGAGTCACACCCCGACGTCGAGACTGCCCGCGCTAGCTCTCGGCCTTCTCCTTGAGCCCGTCCGCGGCGCCGCCCACCATGAAGTCGCGCACCTTGGCCTCGGCAGGGCCGCGCAGCAGCATCCCCAGGAGGCGCCCGGGGTCGGACTCGAGGGCGTAGGTGGCGCGCGTGCGCCCCTCGCCGAGATCCTCGAACGACCAGGAGCCGTGCAGGGATTTCGCGTCGCCCTTCTCCTGCTCCCAGTGGATCGCCGTCGGCGGGTCGATATGAGAAGCGCAGCACGGCCCGCACGGTCTTCACCTTCGCGTCGGACTCGGTCTCCACCACCAATGCCCGCCGATCGCCGTCGCGCTCGAGGACCTCGACGTCCTTGAGCGATCCCTGCCATTCGACCGCGTTCTCGATGTCGGCGGCGATCTCGTAGCAGCGCTCGATCGGCGCTTCGATCTCGACGCTGCGGTCACCCTTGATCACACCCATGCGCGGGACTCTACGGGCTGCACCAGCGTCTGGCGCCTCGCCATCACCACCGCCGCGCCCGCCACGCCCACCGCGATGGCGGCGAGCACCCCGCCGCTCCACGAGCTGGCCTCGATGATCATGCCCGCGGTCGCCGCGCCGATCGCCACCCCTCCGACGAGTGCCGTGAGCGGCCACGTAAAGGCCTCGGTTGCGGTGCCCGGCAGGGCCACCCGGTCGACGAGCTGGTTGCGAGACGCGATCAGTGGAGCGATCGGCAGGCCGGCGAAGATCACCAGCAGCGCCATGGTGGCGGGAGAGGTCGCCAGTAGCAGCGGCGCCACGGCAACCGGCAGCAGCCAGGCAAAGCGCAGGTGCGCTTCGAGCAGCGGGCGCCGGCTGCCGCGCGCGCCCCAGACCAGCCCCGCCACGCCGCTTGCTCCGGACCAGACCGCCAACAGAACGCCGGCCAGCTCGGCGCTGCCCTCGGCGGCGCTGAAGGCCGGGAGCGCGACCTCGAGCGTGCCGAGCGTGAACCCCACCGGCAGGCTGGCGAACACGAGCGTGCGCAGGCCGGGAGAGGCCAGTGCGCCGAGGCCGAAGGCGCGAGTCCCTTCTGGCGTGCGCTGCGGCCCGGGCCGTCCGCGCAGGCCGGCGAGGAGGAGCAGGGTGCCGCCCACCGCGCACGCGGCCGAGACGATCAGCGCGTACGGGGCGCCGACGGTGGCCACCACGACCGTCGTGATGAGTGGCCCGGTCACGAAGATCAACTCGATCATCACCGAGTCGAGCGCGAACGCCCCCGCGAGCAGCTCCGGCCGCCCGGCGAGCAGCGACGGCCAGCGCGAGCGCAGGACCGAGGACACCGGCGGCGTGGTGATGCCGGTCACGAGCGCCGCGGCCGCGAGCAGAGCGGTCGCGGCGCCGGCCTCGCCCGCCGCCCATACCACGACCAGTCCGGCGGCATGCAGGACCGCGAGCGGCAGCAGCATCGCGACGCCGCGGCGGTCGATCAGGCGCCCCTGGAACGGGGCGCCGGCCGCGCTGCCGAGCGCGAGCGCCCCGGCGCACAGGCCCGCCGATGGCAAACGAACCGGTGATGTCGCGGACGAAGAGCAGGATCGCGAGGCCGCTGATCCCGATCGGCATGCGGCCGATCAGCGTGCCGAGCACGACGACGGCGACGCCCGGTGTGCGAAGGATGCGCGCGTAGACGCCCACCTCCCCAGGATGTCAAGCGCGCCGGGCCGGGCCTAAGCTTGGGCCCCGTGGAACCGGATGCCGTCGAGATCCGCGTGGTCGCCTGTCTCGTGGAGAAGCAGCGCACCACTCCCGATCAGTACCCGCTCACGCTCAACTCGCTTCGCCTCGCATGCAACCAGTCGACCAATCGCGATCCGGTGGTCGATTACGACGAGGCCACGGTGCGCTCCGCGCTCGACCGGCTCACGAGCCGAAAGTGGGCCACCCTGGCCAGCTGGTCGACCGCCCGCTCGGTCAAGTACAAGCACCTGCTCGGCCAGGCGCTCGGGCTGAGCGATCCCCAGCTTGCGGTGATCACGGTGCTGATGCTGCGCGGGGCCGCAGACACCCGGCGAGCTGCGCCAGCGCACCGAGCGCATCCACCGTTTCGAGTCGAACGAGGAGCTCGAGCGGACGCTGGAGGAGCTGCTCGAGCGGCAGGCTGGCCACGCGTCTGCCGCGCCGCCCGGGCGAGCGCGGCCAGCGCTACGAGCACCTCCTGGCGGCCGGCGAGGAGGCCCAGCGCCCCCGGGAGACAGCCGGTCCACCCGAGCCGCCCCAGCCGGCCGGCCCACCCGTCCCGCAGCCGGCCGACGGCCTCGAAAGCCGGATCGAGCGCCTGGAAGGCGAGGTTGCGGCCCTTCGCGAGCAGCTCGGCGCGCTGCGCGACGAGCTCGGCGCCTAGCCCCGGTTCGCTGAAGATCCGGCCATAGGCCGGCAAAACGCTCACGCGCGGGCCCGAGGTGCCCGAAAAGGGTGACATGCAGCCCCCGGCGACCCAGCGGGAGGCGCAGCTCGCACCTGTCATCCCTCCAGTGGAGCCGAGCGCCCGGTTTGCCGCGCGCGTCGGCCAGCGGCATCTTCGCGGGCGAAGCGCTGATCCTCTTCGTATCTGGCGCTGATTCCTCACGCCAACGAGCCGCTGCCGGGGCGCTGGGTGATTCCCGCCGCCTGCGCGCTCTGCGCACTCGTGCTCCACGGCACGCAGAGCGAGTCGGCCCTGCCGCGCTCCAGACAGCGGCCACCTGCGGCACGTTGCTGGTATCGCTTCACGTGCTCCAGTCGGTCGACGGGCCTTCGCTCTCCGGCGAGATGCTGTACGGCTGGCTTGCCCTCTACGCCGCCTACTTCTTCACCGCCCGCCAGGCCGCCGTCCAGCTGGCGCTGATGAGCGGCGCCTACCTCGCCGTGCTGATCGCTTCGGTCCCCGCGGACGACGTGATCGGCAGCTGGATCACCCTCGTGGCCGTCCTCTTCCCAGCCGCCGCGCTCGTGCGCGGCGTGCGCGACGGCGTGAGCCAGCTCGTTCAGAGCCTGTCCGGAGGCGCGCGCACCGACACCCTGACCGGGCTGAAGAACAGGCTGGCGCTGGAGCAGGAGATCGACGTGGAGATCGAGCGTGCGCTGCGCTCGGAAACCGGCTGACCATCGTCATCGGCGACCTCGACCACTTCAAGGCCGTCAACGACGAGCTCGGCCACCGCGCCGGCGACGCCGTGCTCATGCGCATCGGGCGCATCCTCGCCTCCCGCCGTCGCACCGGCGACTCTGTCGCCCGCACCGGCGGCGAGGAGTTCACGCTGCTGCTGCCCGACACGCCTCCGAGCACGAGTGCGTACCTCGTGGCCGAGCGACTGCGCGTCCGCCGTCGAGCGCGACTTCGCCGCCGACCCGGTGCCGCTCACGTTCAGCTTCGGCATCGCCACCTACCCCGCCCACGGCCGCAGCGCCGACGCCGTGATCGAGTCCGCCGACCAGGCGCTCTACGCGGCCAAGGCGCTGGGCCGCAACCGCTCGGTGATCTTCAACCGCGAGATCTCGGCGATCTTCGCGCCGAGGCGCGGCGGCCGCGGCGTGGACGAGACCCACCTGCGCCACGCTGCTCTCGCTCGCCGAGGCGCTCGACCTGCGCGACCCGGCACCGCCGCCCACTCGCGCACGGTCGGCCGCTACTGCGGGCTGATCGCCAAGGAGCTCGAGCTGAGCCCCGAGCGCGTCAAGCGCGTGGAGGTGGCCGGCGTGCTGCACGACATCGGCAAGATCGGATTGCCCGACGCCATCCTTCAGAAGCCGGGCAAGCTGGGCCGCTCAGAGCTGGCCGAGATCCGCACCCACCCGGAGATCGGGGCGCAGGTGCTGAGCGGGCGGGGTCTCGAGGACCTGCGCTCCTGGGTGCTTGCCCACCACGAGCGGCCCGACGGCATGGGCTATCCGGCCGGGCTCGAGCGACGAGGCGATCCCGATCGAGGCGAAGATCCTCGCCGTGGCGGACGCCTTCGAGGCGATGACCGCCGACCGCGTCTACCGCGCCGGCATCGGCACGCGCGCGGCTCGCGCCGAGCTGCTGCGCTGCGCCGGCACGCAGTTCGACGCACGCGTGGTCGCCGCCTTCATGGTCGTGCTGGATCGCCTCGAGCGCGAGCCTCAGGCCGAGGAGCTCAGCGCGGCGTGATACTCGGGCGGTGCCTGCGCCGCTCAAGCAGTCCGTCGCGCTGGTGATCGAGGGCCCGGAGGGGGTCCTGCTCGTCCGGCGCCCGGACGACGACGAGAGCCTGCCCGGCGTGTGGGGACTGCCCGCCGCGTCGCTGCAGCCCGGCGAGAGCGAGCTCGATGCGGTGCGCCGGGCGGACGCGACAAGCTCGGTCTGGAGGTGCTCCCGCTGCGCGCGCTCGGCGAGGAGCACGGGCGTGTGGCGATGCGCGACTGGGTCGTGGAGGTGTTATCCGGCGAGCCCGCGGTGCCGAGCTCCGGCGCCGGCACGCAGTACGACGACTGGCGCTGGGGCGCGCCGGCGGAGCTGGCGCCGGCGGCGCGGGCGGGCTCGCTGTGCGCGCGGGTGTTGCTGCGCGAGCGCGGTCTAGGCTGGGAGGGGTGAGCGCACCGCGACCCGCCATCCTCGCGCGGGGCCCCTGGGCCGCCGATCAGATCGAGGCGCGCTGGCTCGAGAGACCTTCGACCCGCCGGCCGAGGTGGACCGCGCCGCCGACGCCGCCGTTCGCGGCCTGCGCGAGCGCGGCTCGCCCGCTCACGACGGGATGGCCACGCGGCTCGCCGGGTGGCGCGAGGAGCACGACCGGCTGCGTGCTCGACCTCCAGCCCTCGCGCTGGGCGCTGCGTCTCGTCGAGGGCAACGCCTGCGACAGCCTGACCGCGCTGTGCGTCGTGCGCAGCGCGCGACGGTCGCTGGCTGGCGGGGCGGCGCGCCGGGCTGGGTCTCGACCTGGGCCGACCGCTGGGCGCTCGGCGCCGGCGGCGCGGTCGACCTCGGCGAGAGCCCGGCGGGCACGCTCTCTCGCGAGCTGCGAGGAGGAGTGGCAGCTCGACCGCCGACCAGCTGAGCGTCGAGGCGCTCGTGGCCCTGCCCAGCGGCATGGCGATGCTGGTCGGGCATCGCCACCGTGCCCGACGCCGCCGACCCCGTGCCCGACGACGAGCACGACGACTGGGCCTGGTGGCCGGCCGACGTGGAGCGCTGGCCCGACGAGGCCGACGAGCGCCTGCCGGCGATGGCGACCGGCTGCTCGCTAGCCGCTGGCTAGGCGCCGGGCCAGCGCCGACCGGGCAGGCCACGCCGGTGCCGCCGATGCCGCAGTAGCCGCCGGGGTTCTTGGCCAGGTACTGCTGGTGGTAGTCCTCGGCGTAGTAGAACTCCGCGCGCGTCGAGGATCTCCGTGGTGATCTCGCCGTAGCCGGCGGCGCCGAGCTGCTCGGCGTAGACGGTCGCGCGACGCCTCCGCCGCGGCGCGCTGCGCGTCGCGTAGTCACGTAGATACCCGAGCGGTACTGGCTGCCCACGTCGTTGCCCTGGCGCATGCCCTGGGTCGGGTCGTGGCCCTCCCAGAACAGCCGCAGCATCTCCTCGAAGGAGATCTCCGCCGGGCCGGAAGACCGCGAGCACGACCTCGTTGTGACCGGTGCGCCCGCTGCAGACCTCCTCGTAGGTCGGATTCGGCGTATAGCCGGCCGCGTAGCCGACGGCCGTGGTGTACATGCCGGGCGCCTGCCAGTAGTCCTTCTCGGCGCCCCAGAAGCAGCCCATGCCGACGATCACCTGCTCGGTGTCGGCGGGGAAGGGCGGCTCGAGCGGCGTGCCGAGCACGAAGTGCGTATCGGGCACGTCGAAGGGGCGCTGGTCGCGGCCGGGCAGGGCGTCGGCGGCGTCGGGCATCTCGGTCTTGTTGCGAAGAGGAAGCTCATGCGTACCTGCGAGTCGATGCTAGCGCCGCTCGGTTACGGTTTCCGAACGTCATGGCGCTCGTCACCGACATGGAGCTGCCCGAGCTCGACTTCCTCGGCGCCGAGCTGAAGGGCGAGCGCTTCCACGACCGTGATGGCCGAGCTGGCCGAGCGCTCCTGGCTCGCGACCTCGCCGATCGGCTTCTTCGTGCTCGACCGCGAGGCGGCGCGTTCTTCCTGCGCACGCGCTCGGCCACCTTCCCGGGCATGAAGATCGCCGAGATGTTCGAGGTGCGCGAGGGACCGCTGCTCGAGGAGATGCGTCGCAACATCCTCCACGTCAACGGAGACCAGCACCGGCGCCTGCGCAACCTCGTCAATCCCGGCCTTCACGCCGCGCGCCGCCGACCGCTGGCGGCCGGTCATGCGCGAGTTCCTGGCCCGGCTGTGGGAGCCGCTGGCCGCGCACGACCGCTGCGAGTTCGTCGCGGCCTTCGCGAAGCCCTACCCGTCGCTCACGATCGCCACGGTGATGGGCGCGCCGCTCGAGGACGCACCCAGGCTCTACGAATGGTCGAACCTGATCCAGCGCCAGTTCGACCCGCACAGCCTGATGCACGAGCTCGACTCGATCGAGCGCGCGTGCGACGAGTTCTACGAGTGGGCCGCCGCGCTGATCGAGCGCCGCCGAGACGAGCCCGCCGACGACCTCATCTCGACGCTGATCGCGGCCGAGCAGGAAGGCGACCGCCTCTCGGACGTCGAGTGCATGAACCTGGTGCTGAACGTGCTGGTCGGCGGCGTGGACACCACCCAGTCCCAGCTCGCCCACGGCCTGCGCATGTTCGCCGGCCACCCCGACCAGTGGGAGCTGCTCGCGCGCGAGCCGGAGCGAGCCGCGGCCGCGGTGGAGGAGCTGGTGCGCTTCGAGCCGATCACCCCCTTCACCGCGCGCCTCCTGCACGAGCCGGTCGAGTACCGCGACGTGGTCTTCCCCGAGGGCACCGTCGTGATGGTCTGCGCGTTCACCGCCAACCGCGACGGGGTGGACGGCGAGCCCGCCGAGTTCGACATCACCGCCGATCGCGGCGACGCCAAGCCGCTCACCTTCGGCGCCGGCATCCACTACTGCCTGGGCGCGAACCTGGCACGCGCGGAGCTCCAGGAGGCGCTGGCCTTCCTGCCGCGCGCGCATGCCCGGCCTGGCGCTCGACGGCGAGCCCGAGCTCGGCTCGGTGCACGGCATCTACGGCCTCGAGAGCCTTCCGATCCGGTGGAACACGGCGTAGCGATCTTCCCGACCGACGTACTCGATCGAGCCCGCCCCGCTGGCGCGGCTGGTCGAGGAGCGCGGCTTTGAGTCGCTCTGGTTCACCGAGCACACCCACATCCCGGTCAGCCGCGAGACGCCGTACCCGCGAGGCGGCGAGCTGCCGCGCGAGTACAGCCACTCCTACGACCCGTTCGTCGCGCTCGCATACGCCGCCGCCGCCACCGAGCGCATCAAGATCGGCACCGGCGTCTGTCTGGTGATCCAGCACGATCCGATCGTGCTGGCCAAGCAGGTCGCCTCGCTCGACCGGCTCTCGGGCGGGCGCTTCCAGTTCGGGGTGGGGGCGGGCTGGAACCAGCGACGAGATCAGCAACCACGGGACCGATCCCAAGCGGCGCTTCTCGGTGCTGCGCGAGCGGGTCGAGGCGATGAAGGCGATCTGGACGTCAGACGAGGCCGAGTACCACGGCGAGCACGTCGACTTCGACCCGATCTGGGCCTGGCCCAAGCCGCTCCAGCAGCCGCATCCGCCGATCCTCGTCGGCGGTGGCGGGCCGAAGGTGATCGACCGCGTGCTCGCCTACGGCGACGAGTGGATCCCGAACCGGGTGGCGGGAGTCGAGGAGCTCAAGGAGCGCATCGAGGAGCTGCGCCGGCGCGCCGGCCGCCACGTCAAGGTGTCCTTCTTCGGCGTCACGCCCGATGCCGGCGCGATCGAGCGCCTCGCCTGGGCAGGCGTCGACCGCTGCATCTTCTACGTGCCTGCCGACGCCGCGCCCGCCACGGTCGAGGGCCTGCTGGACGACTACGCGGCGCTGCGCTGATGGGACGGCTCGACGAGCTCGACCTGAGTCTCAAGCTCTCCAAGGACGAGGAGGCGACGCGGCTCGAGGCAGGCTGGGACAGGCTCGAGGTGCTGCGGCTGGCGCTCGGCGCCAAGCTCGAGGGCTACGAGCTCGGCCCGCCCATCTGCGTGCTGTTCGAGGGCTGGGACGCCTCCGGCAAGGGCGGCGCGATCAAGCGTCTCGTGCGCCCCTTCGACCTTCGTCACGTACGGGTGGCGTCGTATTCGGCGCCCACCCCGGACGAGAAGCGCCACCACTACCTCAGCCGCTTCTGGCCGGCGCTGCCGGGCAAGGGTGGTTTCACGGTGCTCGACCGCTCGTGGTACGGGCGGGTGCTGGTGGAGCGCGTGGAGGGATTCGCCACGCCGGAGGAATGGGGGCGCGCCTACGACGAGATCGTCGGCCTCGAGCGCCTGCACGCGGCAGACGGCATGGTCCTGGTCAAGCTCTACCTGCACGTTTCGGCGGAGGAGCAGCTCAAGCGCTTTGAGGCGCGCGGAACCGACCCGGTGAAGAGGTGGAAGCTGACCCCCGACGACTGGCACAACCGCTCGCTCCGCGCCGATTACCTGGAGGCGCTCGAGGACATGTTCGCCCGCACAGACCACGAGGCCGCGCCCTGGCACCTCGTGGAGGCCGACTCCAAGCGCTACGCGCGCGTGAGAGTGGTGGAGACCGTGATCGAGCGGATCGAGGCGGGGATGCGCGCGAGCGGAGTCGAGCCGCCGGCGATCGCCGGTTAGTCAGGCGGCGAACAGCGTCAGATCCGGATCGCGCTGTCCGCGCAGCACCGCGAGGTCGATCTCGACGCAGGCGATTCCACGCGACCCGGCGAGCACGCGTGCCTGCGGCTTGATCACCTGAGCCGCAAGCACTCCCCTGCAGCGCGACATGCCGGGCTCTGTGCAGATGCGCTCGAGGTAACGGGCGAGCTGCTCGACCGCATCGATCGTGCCCACGCGCTTGATCTCGACAGCGACGAAACCGTCGTGCTCGTCGCGACACATCAGGTCGACGGGGCCGACGTCGGTCGGCCACTCGCGGCGCAGCAGCCGCAACCCTTCGGGCGGCGAGTCGGCGAGTGCCTCCTGCAGCTCGCGCTCAACGCCCTCCTTCTCGAGCGCCGCGGCCTCGCCCATGTCGTGGGTCACGTCCGAGATCACCTCGGCGATGCGGATCTCGAGCCGGTCCTCGCTCGCGCCCGCCTTCTTTCGCACCACGATCGACCCGCGTTCCTCTTCGATGACGGTCGGCGGCGTCATCCAGTTCTGCGGTTTGAAGCCGCCGGTGTCGGCGTGCACCATCACCGACCCGTCCGACTTGACCATGAGCAGGCGCAGCGCCTCCGGCAGCACGGCGGTCAGCCGGCCGGTGTAGACGACCTCGCAGCGAGCCACGATCAGCCTCATGCCGGTCGAAGCTAGTTGCGCGGCCGGACGGCTGCCTACAGGCGCGACAGGACGGGTCGATTACCGGGGGTGGCGAGATGACAAGACAGCCGGTGACCACCCTGGACCTCAAGCGACTCGAAGAGACGGCCGATCTCGGGCGCGCGCTGATCACCCAGCTCATCGGCGCTGAGTTGCTGATCGTCGACACCGAAATGCGGATCCTCCTGGCCGATGGTGAGCCTCACCGTCTCTTCGATGCCGACGACGTGGTTGGCCGTCTGTTGCCGGACGTCACACCCGAGCAGGCATGGAAGGTCCTGAGACCGCGATATAGCGACGCGCTCGCCGGGCACGCGCAGAGTTTCGAATACGAGGCGGTCAGTGACGCCTCCGTGCACTCGGTCCGGCTCGCGCCCATCCGCGATGGCAAGGCGGTGATCGGCGTGATGGTGCTCTCCCAGGACATCACCAAGCGCGAGGCCGCAAGGCAGCGCGCCGCAAGCGAACGTGACTTCCTTCAGGCGACGCTCGACTCGCTCTCGTCCCACATCGCCGTGCTCGGCAAGCACGGCGAGATCATCATGACCAACCGCGCCTGGGCGGAGTTCGCCGACCTGAACGGCGGTACGCCGGCCGGTGTGGGGGGGAACTACCTCACGGTCTGTGACCGCGCGCCAAACGAACCCGGAGCGGTGCGCGCGGCGGCCGGGGTGCGGGCCATCATGTCCGGCGCGCGGACCGAGTTCTCGATGGAGTACCCGTGCCACAGCGCTACGGCTGAACGCTGGTTCGTGATGCGGGCCGAGCGCTTCGAGGGCACCGGAGACCCGCGCGTGGTGATCGCCCATCAAGACGTGACCGCGCGGCGTCGCGCCCAAGGCGAGGTCATGACCCAGGCGGCGCTGCTCGACGAGGTCGATGTCGCGGTGGTCGCGACGGATCCCGAGGGCCGGATCACGCATTGGAACAGCGAGGCCGAGCGGGTGTACGGCTGGAGCCACGCGGACGTACTCGGGCGCGACGCAACGGAGCTCCTCTTCGGCCCCAACGCGGGCCTTGGCAACGCCGTCGCCGAGCTTCGCCGAAACGGACACTGGGAGGGTGAATGGCCGGTTTGCCACAAGGACGGCTCGACGTTCCACGCCTACCTGCGCGGCCGGGTCATGCTCGACGGCCAGGGGCGGCCGGCGGGCTGGACCGGCGTGTCGGTCGACATGACCAAGCGCGTGGAGTCCGAACGCGCCCTGCGCGAGGCGAGCAACTACCTCCGCGCGGTCACCGACAGCGTTGGCGAGGGGCTGTTCACGCTCGACACCGAGGGTTGCGTTACCTATATGAACCCAGCCGCGGAGACGCTGCTCGGGTGGTCGTGCGAGGAGCTCGCGGGACGAGTCATGCACGACGTCGTGCACTCCCGTCGCGCCGATGGCTCTGAGCTCTCGATCGAGGACTGTCCGATCATGAGCGCCCGCCGCGACGGCGAGACACGGCGCATCGAGGACGACATCTTCGTTCGCCGCGACGGCCGCGACCTGCCCGTCGCGTACACCGCCGCCCCGTTTGAGACCGACGACGGCGTCCACGGCGTCGTCGTCGTGTTCGAGGAGATCTCGGAGCGCAGGGAACAGGCGGAAGCTCTCAAGCGCGAGGCCGAGAAGCTCTCGTGGATCGAGCGCATCCAGGAGGCGCTGATCCAGGACAGATTCATTCTCTACGCCCAGCCGATCGTCGACCTGCGCACGAGCGAGGTCGTTCAGCATGAGCTGCTGCTGCGCCTGCGCGAGCGGGATGGGAAGATCGTCGGGCCGGGCGCGTATCTGCACATCGCCGAGCAGTACGGGCTGATCGGTGAGATCGACCGCTGGGTCGTCGAGCGCGGAGCGGAGATCGCCGCGACCGGGCGTCCGGTCGAGATCAACCTCTCGGCGCGTTCGGTCGGCGATCAAGGGATCCTCGCCCATATCGAGCGTTGCATCGAGCAGAGTGGCGTGGATCCGAACCTGCTGGTCTTCGAGATCACGGAAACAGCGCTCATCGAGGACGAGGCTGCGGCGCTCGCCTTCACCGAACGCCTCCACGATCTCGGCTGCAAGCTCGCGCTCGACGACTTCGGCACCGGCTACGGCGGCTTCACCTACCTGAAGCAGCTTCCGCTCGACTTCCTGAAGATCGACATCGAGTTCGTACGCGACCTTGCGAGCAACCCGGCCAGCCACCACGTCGTCGAGGCCGTGGTGGCGCTTGCCCGCGGCTTCGGGTTGCAGACCATCGGCGAGGGTGTCGAGGACGCCGAGACCTTCAAGTTGCTGGGGGAGCTCGGCGTCGACTTCGCCCAGGGCTATCACATCGCCAGGCCTGGACCCCTCGACCAGACCGCGCTCGAGACCGGCGCAACGACCGCACCGCCAGGAGGAAGCGACCCATGACCGATGACCAGAACGGCATCGAGCGCGCTGAGGCTCAGGAGCCGCTGGATCAAGAGCAGGCGCTGGCCGATCTCGATCAAAGCATCGCCGATCGAGAGCAGGCGGTGGTAGACCTCGACCGCGTGGCGATCGACCGAGAGCAGGCCGACCTGGACGGCGAGGTTGGTGCGGCGGACCCCGAGGACCTGGTCCACTCGGTCGGCGTCGCGCGAGAACAGGCGGAGCTCGATCGCCGGCAGGATCGAAACGACGCACGCCAGGACCAGGTCGACCAGGCCCAAACGGGGCGCGACCAGCGTCAGGATCTGCTCGACGACCAGCAGGAGGCATTCGAAGACCTGCATCCCGCGCAGCCGTTGAGCGCGCGGGAGATCCTGACCGAGTCGCAGGCGCGTATTCGCGCCGCCGCGCTGCGCGCCGAGAACGCCCGCCGCCGGGCCCAGGAGGCAACGCAACGCGCCGATGAAGCCGAGCGCCGGTCACTTGCGCTGCAGGCGCGCGAAGACGTGACGACCTAATTCTTTCGCATCGGGCTGGGAAGCCCGCGGGCCATATGATCGCGGCGTGCCTGTCAGCTGGCCCGACCACGTCGACGAGATCCTCGGCGGGGACCTGACCGCGGCGCTCGGCTACGCCACCCCGGCCGGCGGTGCGGTCGTGATGGCGGTGGCACCGATCGGGCTCAGAGACCGCGAGCGCGGCACCGTGGGCTTCACCACTTCGCTCGGGTTCGCAAAGAAGCTCGAGCGACTCAGGCGCGAGCCGCGCGTGGCGCTCGCCTATCACGCGCGTGAGCATGGCTCCTCCAACCGCCCCGAATACGTCCTGGTGCAGGGCCGGGCAGAGCCGATCGAGCAACCCACCCCCGCCGAGCGCCAGCAGGTTCGCGCCAACGCCGAGCGCCATCTCGGCAAAGGGCGGCAGCGGCCCGTTCTGGGATCGCTGGCTGCGCGAGTACTACATGGTGCGGATCCCGGTGTGGGTGCATGTGGAGCGCATGACCGTCTGGCCCGACCTGCGCTGCGCGGGGGCGAGCGAGTTGCACGGCCTGCCCGACGCGGGCCTGGCACTCGAGTCGCAGCGCCCGCCCAAGAAGGGGACCGGTCCCCGCGTGGACATGGAGCGCGCGGCCAAGCGCCTCAGCAAGACCCCGCACCTGCTGCTCGCCCACATCGGCGCCGACGGCTACCCGGCGGTCGCGCCCGTGGATATTCGCGCCTCCGACGCTCGCGGGCTCGAGTTGACCGCCGCCCCCGGCCTGCTCCCCTCGGGCGCGCGCCGCGCCGGGCTGCTCGGTCACGCCTATCGGCGTCAGCTGATCGGCCTGACGGCGCGCCAGCACACCGGCTGGCTCGAGGCCGCCGGCGACGAGGGCCTCTACGCGCCCCACAGCGAGACGGGCTTCGTGGCCCCGCCGAACAAGACGCTGCTGCTGTTCCTCAACGGCCTCCAGGCCAAGCAGGGCGTGCGCCGCGCGCGCGCCTCCTGAGGGAGCGTTTCCGCATGCACTCAGCGGGTACACGAGACTCGCAGTCGACCAAGGAGTTGACCAGTGAGCATCATTGACAAGATCACGGGACGTGCCAAGAAGGCGGCCGGGGATCTGACCGGCGATGGCTCGATGCGCGCCGAGGGTCGCCGCGAGGAGCGCAAGGGCGAGGAGAAGGAAAAGCTCGCCGAAGCGCAGGATCGGGTTGAGGACAAGGCACAGGATGTGGCCGACCTCGAGCGCCGCACCTGAGGGCGGGCGCGGTGCCAAGACGCGTGACGGACGGGCGCCGCGAGGCGCTCGTCCGCCGTCTGGGCTCGCGCTGACCGGGGGAGTACGGTAGGCGGCGGTGCCGCCGGAAGACCGCACCCCGCACGTCGCCTACAGAGCGGTCCTGCTCGCCGCCGGGCTGCTCCTCTTCGGGCTGCTCTTCCGCCAGCTCGTCACCCTCCTGCTCGCCATCCTGATCACGATCGTGGTGGCCATCCCGCTGGCGTCGGCCGCCACGCGCCTGCAGCGCAAGGGGCTGCCGCGGCCCCTCGGCGCCCTGGCCGCGCTGCTCGGCGGTGTGCTCGTCCTCGCGGCGCTGATCTACCTGCTGATCCCGCCGTTCATCGCACAGTCGGACGACTTCGTCGAGGACGTACCGCGCGTGGTCGACGACCTCGAGACGCTGTATGCCGACATCACCGGCGAGGACCCGGGCCGGGTGGGCGACCGCGTCCAGGAGTTCGTCGAGAACTGGACCGAGGACCCTGAGCGCCTGATCGGCCCGATCACCTCGATCGGGCTCAACGTCGCCGGGATCCTCGCAGCGCTGGTCCTCATCCTGATCACGGCCTACTACATGGCGGTGCGACCCGAGCCGCTGGTCGGCGGCCTGGTGAGCCTGTTCCCGCCGCGCCGGCGCGACCACATCCGTCATGTGCTCGACCGGGTGCGCAGGTCTTGGATCGGATGGATGGAGGGCGTCGCGATCGACATGCTCGTCACCTTCGTCCTGCTCTACATAGGGCTCACGATCATCGGGCTCGACTTCGCGATCTTCTTCGCGGTGTTGTCGGCGCTGCTCGTGGTCGTGCCGTACTTCGGCGCGATCGCCGGCGGCATTCCACCGGTGCTGTTCGCCCTGACGGAGTCACCAGGAAGGGCGCTCCTGGTGCTCGTCGTCTACACGCTCGTCCAGCAGCTCGAGAGCAACGTGACGATCCCCGTTGTTATGGCGCAGCGCACGCGCATGCATCCCGCGGTGATCGCGATCGGCGTGGTGGTGGTCGGGCAGCTGTTCGGGTTCGTGGGCCTGTTCGTGGCCGTGCCGATCCTGTCGCTGCTGGTCATCTCCGTGGAGGAGTTCTGGGTCAAGCCCGTCGAGGAGGCGGAGGCGCGGCGCGCGCGCGCCGACATTGCGCTGCCGCCTGACGTGGAGGCCGAGCTGGCCGGCTCAGGCCAGCTTCGTGATCGCGATGACCGCGCCGATCAGGACGAAGATCACGATCAGAACCTGAACGACGATCCAGAGGCGGGGAAGCTCCACCGGCTCAGCCCCTGAGCGGGGCCGGGCGCAAACTGGAGCCCCGGTTCATTCGATGATGGCCTGGCGCAGCGCGATCGCGACCGCGTGCACGCGCGTATCGGCCTCGAGCTTGAGGATCGCGCGCTTGGTGTCCGACTTCACCGTCTCGGTCGACAGACCGATGCGACGCGCGACCTCCTCTGTATGCAGTCCCTCGGCCAGCAGCTGGAGAATCTCGCGCTCGCGCTCGGACAGGGGAGCGTCGGCTCCGTTGCTTGCCATCAGCAGCGCCGGCGAGAGCGAAGGGTCCACGAACGGCTTGCCCGAGACCACCGTGCGGATGGCCCGCAGCAGGTCCTCGGGCGGCGAGCCCTTCATCACATAGCCACGGGCTCCTGCGGCGATCGCGTCCGAGAGCAGGCGCTTGTCGCCATAGGCGGAGAACATCACCATCTGTACGCCCGGGCACGACTCCGCTATCCGCTTGATGGCCGAGATGCCGTCGATGCCGGGGAGCCGCACGTCCATGATCACGACCTTGGGCTGAAGCCGCTTGACCGCGTCGACGACCTCCTCGCCGGTCTGGACATAGCCGACGAGCTCGAGATCCTCGGTGTCGCCGAACATGTGACCCAGCCCTTGACGCACCGTGGGATGGTCGTCGACCGCCAGGCACGTTGTTGGTGTGGTCATCAGACCAAAAGCCTACCCGCGATTTCTTGTTTGCGTAGCCGAAGTTTGGACTGTGGCGCTCTCGCTACAGGCGTATCGGCCTATGATGCGCGCGATGTTCGACTCGATGGTGGTTGGGACCGACGGCTCGGAAACCGCCAGGGAGGCGGTGCGCCAGGCCACCGATCTGGCGGGGCGGCTGAGGGCGAAGGTTCACCTGGTGAGCGCCTACGAGCCGGTGTCCGAGAGCCGCCTGCGCGAGGAGCGCGAGCAGGTGCCGGGCGACCTTCAGTGGATGGTGAGCCCACGCGAGGACGTGAGCACCACGCTCGAAGAGGCGGCCGTTGTGCTGCGCGAGCTCGGCGTCGAGGTGGAGACTCACGCGCGCGAGGGCGACCCCGCCGATGCCATCCTCGACGTGGCCGAGGAGCAAGGCGCCGACCTGATCGTCGTCGGCAACAAGGGCATGACCGGCGCCAAGCGCTTCCTGCTCGGCTCGGTGCCGAACAAGGTGTCACACCACGCTCCCTGCAGCGTGATGATCATCCGCACCACCTAGCACGAGGAAGCGTCAGCAGGGAGTGAGCGGGGGGCAGCGGAGCGCGCGCGCCGCGTCCGCGAAGCCCCAGCCATAGCGCGAGTCAAAGCCGGGCGCGCCGAGGTCGCGCGACGTTGCCTGAAGATGGTCCTGCACTGCATTCGGCGTCGGGTTGTCGCCGAGCTTCTTCGTGGCGATGAGGAGAGCCACGATGCCCGACACGTGCGGGCTGGCCATCGAGGTGCCCTCGTAGCCGCCCGGCAGCCCGAAGCGCCGAACGCTGCCGCCGCGGAAGGTCTGCTGATAGACCCAGTCGCCCGCGTCGTCGGGCCGGCAGTGGGCGAGGTCCCAGGGGTTGTCTGCGTTCGCTGCGTCGACCCCGCCGCCCGGAGCAGTGACGTCGATATCGGAGCCGGAGTTCGAGTAGTCGGACTGGCACCCGTTGCGGGTGGTGGCGCCGACGGCGATGACGCGGCCGGCACGGGCCGGATAGGCGACGCGGTGGCTGTACTCGTTGCCCGCGGCCGCAACGATCACGACACCGCGCCGGTGAGCGAAGCGGATCGCGGCGAGGATCTCCGGGATCTCCGACGCGGCCACATCGATCGGGAACTCGAGGCTGAGGTTGATCACGTCGGCCCGGTGTCTCGTTGCGTAGCGGATTGCTCGGGCGATGGCGACGGAGTCGCCTTCGCCGATCGAGTCGAGCACCCGCAGCGGCATGATCTTCGCCCCGTAGGCCACCCCGGCAACGCCGAGTGCGTTGTTGGTCGCCGACACGATCGTGCCGGTCACGTGAGTTCCGTGCCCGAAGACGTCGTTGGGGTGGCGGTCGTCGTCGACGAAGTCATAGCCGCGGATGAAGCTCGACCGCCGCAGGTCGGGCGCGCGGCGAAAGCGCCCAAAGCGCTCGAAGGCCGCGCCGCTGTCGAGCACGGCAACCACCGCTCCCCGGCCGCCCGGCGCCCCGGCCGTCGCCGCGAGCGACCAGGCCTCTGGCATGCCGATGCCGAACTCCTCGAACAGGTTCCACTGCAGTCGCCTTCCAGGGTCGTTCGGGACGAACTGCGCCGCGCGCGCGATGTGGTTGGGCACCGCGTAGGCCACGTTCGGGTCCTCGCGCAACTCGCCGACCGTCTCCGTCACCGACTCGCCGTCCTCGATCTGCAGCCGCTCGGACCCGCCGGGCAGGACCGTCGCGGCGTCCGTTCCCGTCTGCGCCTGGACGGTCGCCTCAGTGGCGGCGGTCGTGCCGTCGCGATACTTGACGATCACCTCGCCCGGGACGTAGTCGGACGCCGCCGCCGGGGCGGCGAGCACGAACAGCGCAAGGAGCGCGAGTGTGAGGGAGAGGCGACGGGTCGGCATTGGTCTACGGTGCTCAACGGAGTGTACGAACGCTCAAACAACCCGGTGCCACCTAAGTTGTGACGGCCGGCGTCACCGAAGCTAACGGGTTCATCGGCGCGCACATGGAAAAACTTGCGGCCGACCGCTGCGCCTGTCGCGGGCTGGTGGTGCGCGCGTGAGCTTCTTCCCACGCGACGAGTACTTCATGAGGCTCGCTCTGCGCGAGGCCGAGCGCGCGCTCGAGCACGACGACGTGCCGATCGGTTGCGTCGTCGTCCACAACCGCGAGGTGATCGCCGCCACTCGCAACGAGCGCGAGCTGCGCGGCGATCCGACCGCGCACGCGGAGATCCTCGCGCTGCGGGAGGCAGCGCGCCGGCTCGGCGGCTGGCGCCTGCTCGACACGGTCCTCTACGTCACGCTCGAGCCTTGTGCGATGTGCGCCGGGGCGATCGTGCTCGGACGAGTTCCGCGGGTGGTCTACGCCGCGCCGGACCCCAAGGCGGGGGCCGCCGGCAGTGTCCTGGACGTGCTCGCCGTGCCGCGTCTCAACCATCGGCCGGACGTGGCGGGTGGGCTGCTGGCCGGCGAGGCGGCGGCGCTGCTGCGGACATTCTTCGGTTCAAGGCGCAATTAGCCGATAGAACCGTGTGGGAGCGCATGCTGAGCAGGTCCTACGCGACATCGAGGACCGTTACGGGCCGCTGCCGGAGGGCGTTCCCTCGGTTGCCTACATCTATGAGCCCGGCCTCGACGGCCGCTGTCTGTACATCAGCCCGTCCGTCGAGAAGGTGCTTGGTTACCCGCGCGCGCAGTGGCTCGAGGAGACGGCGCTCTGGGACAACCTCCTCCACCCGGAGGACTTCGACCGGGTGACCTCCAACGAGGCCGAGTGCGCGCGTTCTGGCGAGACGCTCGTGCAGGAGTACCGGCTCCGGTCGGCCGATGGCAGCGACGTTTGGATCCGCGACGAGATGACGGTGGTGCGCGGACTGGAGGGCGATCAGGAGCCGCTCTTCTACGGCGTCTTTCTGGACGTCTCCGACCGCAAGCGGATGGAGGCAGAGCTCGAGCACCTGGCGCTCTTCGACCCGCTCACCGATCTCCCCAACCGCGCGCTCTTCTCCGATCGCCTGGCCCAGGTGCTTGGCCGCCGCGAGCGGCGTGCTCCGACCGCGGTCTACTTCCTCGACCTCGACCGCTTCAAGCGCATCAACGACTCGCTCGGCCACGCGGCGGGCGACGACGTCCTGCGCGAGGTGGCGCGCCGGCTGCGCGCGGTGCTGCGGCCCGAGGACACGATCGCGCGCTTCGGCGGGGACGAGTTCACGATCCTCTGCGAGACCGTCGGCGGCGTGCTCGAGGCGGTCAGCATCGCGGACCGGCTGCAGCGCCCGCTGGCAATTCCGCTGCGGGCCGGCGGCGCGGAGCTGCGGATGTCGGCGAGCATCGGCGTGGCGCTGTGCGAGCCGGGTGAGGGCGTCGACGGCGAGCGCCTGATCGAGGACGCTGACGCCGCGATGTACCGGGCGAAGGAGCGCGGCGGCGCGCGTACGGAGCTATTCGACATCGCCATGCGGGACCGCGCCGTGGAGTCGCTGGTGATCGAGCAGGAGCTCCAGCAGGCGATCGAGCAGGGCGAGCTGCGGCTCTTCTACCAGCCGGCGGTCGACCTCTCGACGGGCGAGGTCGTAGGCGCCGAGGCGCTGGTGCGCTGGCAGCACCCCACGCGCGGGTTGCTCACCCCGGACAAGTTCCTCCACGTGGCCGAGGAGTCCGGCCTGATCGTGCCGATGGGCGCGTGGGTGGTCGGCGAGGCCTGCCGCCGCCTGGCGGGCTGGCGCGGGCGCCCGGAGGGGGCCGATCTGATGCTGTCGATCAACCTCGGCGCGCGCGAGCTCACTCACCCCGACGCCGTGACGACCGTGCTCGGCGCGGTGCGCCGCTCCGGGATCGATCCCTCGGCCCTGATGATCGAGGTGACCGAGAGCACGGCGATGGCCGGCCGCGACACCGGGCTCCGTGCGCTGCGCGACCTGAGCGGCGAGGGCATGCGAGTGGCGATCGACGACTTCGGCACCGGCTACTCGTCCCTCGACCAGCTGCGGCGCATGCCGGTGGACGTGGTCAAGGTCGACCGCTCGTTCGTCTCACGGATGTGGGAGGGCAGCACCGACAGCGAGCTGGTGGCCGCGGTAGTAGGCATGGGCCGCGCGCTCAACCTGGTCGTGATCGCCGAAGGCATCGAGACGCCCGAGCAGGCCGCGGCGCTGCGCGAGCTCGGCTGCGGCTTCGGCCAGGGCTTCCTCTACGCCCGCCCACTGCCGCCGGAGGAGCTCGACCAGGTGCTGGTGGCCGGCGCGCCCCTATGATCCTGAGGCCTCGGAGGGGTGCCGGAGCGGTTGAACGGGGCGGTCTCGAAAACCGTTGTGGGCCGTAAGGTCCACCGAGGGTTCGAATCCCTCCCCCTCCGTTACAAGACCGATCTTTTGCCGATTTGCTGGCACGTTGCTCGCCGTGTGCACGCTCGCGCGCATGCGATCTCTTCGTCAACGAGCGTCAGCGCACGCCTCGTCTGGCGAAGGTTCATTCCCCGCCATTCCCCCCGAATCGGATGCGGCTTCCCCAACCACTCGCTTCAGGCCCGCGGCGTGCGTCGGTCTACGGAACCGAAGGTCTCAGGTTCGATGCCTGACCGCCCGCTCTGATAGGCGACCGCTCCCCGCGGTTCAGACCGTCTCCGCGTACTCCACCCACAGCAGCACGTCGCGCGCGGCGGCCAGCCTCGCCGCGTCGGCCCCCTTCGTGATCTCGAGCGCCACGGGGCGCGCGGGGGAGCCGCTGACGACGGCGTTCAGCGCCTGCGCGTTGGCCGGGTTACCGTCGCTCAGAGCACCGAGGTTGGACATCGCCACTGCCGTCGCTTGATGCGGAACGACGTCATCGCACCGGGCCCGAAGCGCAGCTTCGCGTCGAACTGTCCCGCCGTCGACGCCCGGCACCACCACGGCGAGGTTCGTGATCATGGCCTTGCGCGGCAGCGGCGAGCCGGTCGAGCGCGAAGTGCAGCTTGGCGTTCGGCTCCGTGGCGTGCGCAGCGTAGCACAGGCCGTTCGACGTCCACGGAGAGTGCCGACACGAACAGCGACCGCGAGGCTGGCGCCGGTGGCGGCGGCGGCGTCCGCGTGCCCCGCGTCGTAGGCCGGCCTGCACGTCGAAGGTGAGCGCGACGTCGGTGACGCGGTTGAGGCCCGCCGGGTTGGCGGCCGGGGGCAGCTCGAGCGGTCCAGGTGGTGGTGAACCCGGCACCCTCGAAGGGCAGCAGCTGCTCACCGGGCAGGCCGTGCAGCGTCGAGGTCGCTCGCGCAGCCGGAACTCGCTCACCGGGTAGGCATCGGCGAAGCGCAGCAGCGGCACCCGCGTCGCCGCCCGGGGCGCGCCGCAGCAGCGAGAACGCCACTGTTGGTGAGGATGCCGCGCGGCCTGCACCACCGTGCCCGGGCGTCTCGACCGCCACGTCGACCGCCCGGACCCGGTGGGCGAAGGTGCCCGGGTGCGCGGCGAGCAGGTCGTCGTCGGTCAGCGTGAAGGTGCAGCGGCCGGTGGCCTTCAGCTGCCCGAAGGCCAGCGGCAGGTCGCGCGCGAGCGAGTACGTGCGCGTGAGTGGGAACGGTCACGCGCGCCGCCCCGAGCCGCACCGCCTCGAGCTCGGCGAGGTCGAGGGCCAGCCGGTCGACGCCGCCGACGTCGCGCATGCGCGGGTCGAAGTAACCGATCCGGATCACGCGGATCGGCGTCGCGAGCTGGTAGGCCAGGGCCCGCTCGGCGAACCACGCCGGCCTGGCCGGCCAGGTCGAGGTAGCGGTGCAGCGACCGGCGCGCGACGCCGGCGAGCGCGTCCCAGAAGTCGCGGTTGAGGAAGCGCTCGTTCTGGTAGGTGATCAGGTCGCGCGCGTAGGCGAGGTCGGTCGCGGCGATCTGCCCCTGGAGGTCGGCGATGGTCACGTTGCGTTCCTGAACCCGCACCGCGGCGCTGGGCCGCCGGCAGCGCCTCGTTCTGTGAGCGCCATCAGCTCGCCCTCGCGCTTGGTGGCCGCGTCCGCCATCCCCTGCAACGTCATCGTGCTGAGCACCGCGAAGGCGGCGAACCCGCCGACCACGGCCAGGCCGCCCATGGCGCTGCCGAGCGCCGGCTCTCGGAGCGCCTGCCGCTGCCCGCGCCCGCCCTGCGCCGCCGAGCCCGAGTGCCTCGCCGACGCCGCTGGTGCTGAGCGACGTGTAGCCCTCCGACGCGGTCCTTGCCGACGTCCACCATCGAGCTGACGCTCGACTTCATGCCGCTGAAGTAGTCCTTGAACTGGTTGAAGATCGAGTTGGCAGTCCTCGATCTCCTGCTGCTTCGCCGCGATCGAGCTTCTCGACGTCGGTGACGAGCTTCTTCGCGACGACGACGCCGGCCTTGGCGATCTCGACCTGCTCGGCAGCGATCGCCACCGTCGCACGCGCCCTGCGTTCCTGCGCCTTGGCGGCCAGCATGTCGAGGTCGAGCTGCTCGACCCGGCCGAGGTAGGCGAGGTAGTCGGTCTGGGCCGACTTCGCGCCGGTCGCCCAGCGCTGGGCGGCGCCGACGAGCGTCTCGTAGCGCAGCGTGGGCACCGCGTCGTCGTTGTAGCCGTAGAAGTTCAGTCCAGCCTCGAGCTGCTGCAGGGCGAGCCGGGCCCGGTCGAGCTGGTTGCGAACCCGCGGGTTCTCGACCAGGCCGAAGCCGAGGACGGGCATGGGCGGGAACGGACGGTACGCGCTGGTGCCGGGGTCCTCGCCGTGCAGGAACACCACGGCCTTGTAGAGCTCGCGCGCCCGCTCCAGACTCGCCGCATCGTCGGTGCGATAGAGCGCCTCCGCCCACGCGAGCAGCGCGTCGGCCTGCACGATGCGCGCGTACCGCTCCTCGAGCGGGTGCAGCAGCGGCGGATCGGGTGTGAGCGACGTCGTAGCCCGACTCCGCACCTGGGGCGTCAGCGAGAACGGCCCGTCGAGATTCCGGTCGTCGTCGTACATCAGGCGCGCGGTGTACGGACGATCGCCCAGCGGCTCATCCCAGCGCAGTCGGCCGGCCACCACGCTGGGTGTGCGGCACGATCGCGTCGGGGTGCTTCACCATGCCGGCCGGCGTGCCGAGCATCCCGATGCCGACGTAGAAGCCGGTCACCCCGGCGAGCATATCGACCGCGCCCGGAAGGTCGCCCAGTCCGGAGCGGACCGTCGCCCGGAGCATCGGCAGCACGAACCGCTGCTGGTAGTCGCGAAGCCGCGTCGCCTGGTCGCGGCGCGATCCGGAAGTGCACGACGTCCTGCCAGATCGTCGCTCGGGTCGAGCCAGCTCGAAGAACCGCTCGAAACCGTCCGGCAGGTAGGTCCCGCGGTCCCGGTGAGCTCGGTGATGTTCGAGACCTTCAGCCTGCCGGCGCCTGGCCAGGCTGAGCGGACGCGGGAAGTTCCCGGAGCTGAATTCGGGCTCCCAGTTCTCGCCGGCGTTCGGGCTCGGCGATGCGCCGCGTTCAGCAGCTACTCGGCCTCGTCGGCGAGCCGCGCGGCGGTCGCGAACTGGCTCTTGTCGATCGCGTGGACGAGCTCGACGAGCTTGGCGTCGGCCACGCCGTAGGCCAGCAGGAACGTCGGCGGACCGATGGACCTCGTCGATCGATCCGAAGTAGGGCTCGTACGGCGTGAGCGACTGGGTGAACGGGCGATCGCCTTGTGGAACTCGAGGAACGTCTTGCGCGCCTCGTTGAGCCACGGGCCCCTGGCACGCCGTGCCGATCACCTGGGTGCGGATCGCGAACAGGTTCTCGGCGAAGAACGGCTGCTGACGGGCGAGCCACTCGTCGAAGCGCAGGAAGAACGGCGCCGAGCCCACGACTTCGGTCCAGAGGATCGGCCTGCCCTCCTCGCCGGGCAGCTGCGGCTCGATGACGTTCTCGGCGCGGCTCGACCGGTCCCTGCGCGGTGTCGCTCAGCACCCGCGAGAGCGTGTAGACGTTCAGCTGCACCGGCGTCGAGGTGCGCGCTGTCCGGTTCGGTGAAGCGGCAGCCGGTACCGGTTCGCGAACTCCTGGACGTCGACCGGGCCGTGAGCGCCAGCAGCGCATCCAGATACTCGCGGTCGGGCTTGGTGCCCTGCGCCGGCAAGCTGCCGCAGCGAGGCCGAACCCGAAGCCGCGCCGGTGGGCGCGGTCAGGATCGCCGTGACGATGCGGACCAGGAGCTTGTTGAGCGGCACCTCGGTGCGGTCGGTGGTCTGGAAGTCCTGGAAGAAGCGACGCTGCAGCTGGCGCTCGACGATGCGCGGGGAAAGTCGCGGGGTCTGCGCCGACGCCCCGCTTCTGTTGATGG
Source organism: uncultured Gammaproteobacteria bacterium (assembly GCA_963817195.1). Taxonomy (GTDB): domain Bacteria; phylum Pseudomonadota; class Gammaproteobacteria; order Steroidobacterales; family Steroidobacteraceae; genus SCUD01. Next base: position 3,861 of record CAWFNJ010000008.1, on the reverse strand, counting down.
GCGAACAGCACGAAGACCGAGCGCAGGTAGTCGCGGTACGACTGGTCGTCGGGCAGCGCCCACGGAAACGGCGTCCAGATCGGGCCGGTCGGTCCGGGCTGAGTGCGACCGGGGTCGAAGATCGAGGCGGGCGGCGGAGCGACGAGGCTGATGCCATCGCGGCGAAGCGCGTCCGGGTCCAGCACCCGCACCTCGCGCTCGAGGCTCTCTCCGTCGTGTGCACCCACGGCGTCGAGCAGGTCGTCGAAGAGCCGCGCGCGTTCGCCGGCGAGCAGTATCCGGACGGTGCTGTCCGCCTGCGGGATCGCGAGGTCCGCGGCGAGGTCGGGGACGCGCACGCGGCGGTTCGTAACGACATGGTCCGCAAGGAGAGCGCGCGCCTCCTCGCCGACCCGCACGGCCGGCGCCACGACGAGCTCGGCCATGACGGTGCCGCCGGCGATGGCAGCGGTGACGGCCGACACAGAGCCCTCGTCGGACGGACCCCCCGCGGCACCCGCGATGCGCACGGCCAGCCCGTCGTGATCGGCGCACCGCGCGCGGCGCCGCCATTCGTCGTCGTCGACGAGCAGGACGGCGATCCCGGCGGCGTCCGTCAGGGCGCTCGCCACCGGTCGCGCGTCCTCGCGGTCGCCGACGACGGCCTCGACCGGGACCTCGGCGAACGGCCAGCCGGTCCGCGCGTGACGCACGAGCACGGTGAGTTCGTATGTGGCGAGCTCGGCGTCCACGACCACCCTTTCTTCTGCCGTCGGGGGTCCTGCCAACCGTATGCTCGCACGGGAGGCGTCGCCGGGGGAGCCCTCGCACGGTCTCGTCCATCCGCGGGATCGCGCCGCCACGAGGGTTAGGGTGGCGCCACCTTCGTTCGATGGGGAGGGCCATCGATGAACAGAGAGCGTGTTCGCCTCAATCACGCGACCCTCGTCGCATACCTGGCGCTGTTCGTCGCGCTTGGCGGCGGCGCGTAAGCCGCCGCCAAGATCGACGGCGCGAGCATCGTCAACAGGAGCGTCGCGGGCAAGAAGCTGAAGAACCGGACGATCACGCGAGCCAAGATCAAGAGGCGCACGCTGACGAGGGCGGAGATCAGCCCGAGGACACTCGCCTCGTTGAGGCGCCCGGCGGGCGAGCCGGGATCGACGGGCCGCCACCGGGCAGCGCGGCCCGTCCGACGTGTACGAGGCGGTCCAGAGCAACGCGTTCGTCCCAGCGACCGCCGGACACACCCTCGGGATCGAATTGGCCGGACTTCCGGCGGGCAGCTACGCCGTCTACGCGACGGCGGCCATCGGGCCGACCACGAACACCTCAGTCAACCGTGAAAGCGGCCAATGCGCTGTCGATGCGGGTTCCAAGCGGTCTAGCTGTAGTTCCTAGGGACGTTTGTCAGTGGACATCCGGGCCTCCTTGGAGGCTGAGGAGCTGCGAAGCAAACTCAGTCCCAAGGAGGACACCGGATGAAGCTTCACGGTAACGCCCGGAGCTGTCCGAAGAGCCGCAGGCTGCTGGTCGAGCGGGTGGTCGAGCAGGGCTGGTCGGTGACGGCGGCGGCCGAGGCCGCCGGCGTCAGCGAGCGCACGGTCTGCCGCTGGCTGCGGCGCTGGCGCGCGGAGGGCGAGGCGGGTCTGTTCGACCGTTCGTCGCGGCCGCGACGCTCCCAGCAGCAAGACCGCGGCCGACGGTCGAGGCGATCGCGGCGCTGCGCCGGCTGCGCATGACGGCCGCCGAGATCGCCGAGATGCTCGGCGATGCCGCTCTCGACGGTCTCGGCCTGGCTGAAGCGGATCGGGCTCGGCAAGCGCTCGCGGCTCGAGCCGCCCGAGCCGCCCAACCGCTACGAGCGCGCACGGCCGGGCGAGCTCGTCCACGTCGACATCAAGAAGCTCGGCCGGATCTCGCAGCGCGGCGCCGGCCACCGCGTCGATCGGCCACCGCAAGGCCAGATCGGCGCACGACGACGGCCACGACGCAAGGCCGACCGGCTACGAGTTCGTGCACGTGATGGTCGACGACCACTCCCGGCTGGCCTACGCCGAGGTGCTGCCGACGCTGAGCGCGCGCCTGCGCGATCGCGTTCCTGCGCCGCGCGCTCGCCTGGTTCGCGAGCGCGGCGTCCAGATCCAGCGCGGTCATGACGCGACAACGGCTCCGCCTACGTCGCGCACGGCTACCGCGATCGCGCTGGCCGAGCTCGGCCTGCGCCACCTCCGCATCCGCCCTACCGGCCGCGCACCAACGGCAAAGCAGAGCGCTTCATCCAGACCCTGCTCAACGAATGGGCCTACGAGCCGCCTCTACGGCAGCTCAGCCGAGCGCGACCGCAACGCTGCCGCTCTTCCTCGACCGCTACAACTTCACGCGACCACACGGCTCCCTCGGCCACAAACCACCCGGCTCACGACTGACCAACCTCACCGGGAACTACAGCTAGCTGAGATTCATTCCCCTCTGTATTCCCCCGGGACGGAGCCTGCAGTTGTGCTGCGGCATTGCGGCCGGTTGGGTGCGGTCTCGAAAACCGTTGTGGGCCGTAAGGTCCAGACCGAGGGTTCGAATCCCTCCCCCTCCGTTTGTAGGACCGGGAAAGCCCTGCACCGCTACAGATTTTCGTAAGCGTTCAGTTGGTTGGGGGGACATAACGTCGGCGCGGCGAACCCGATGGTGTGGAGCGGGCCGAGGCCGCGGCGATCTATGGGCGGGGGCGCGACGCTGTTGTCGAGGTGTTGCTTGCGCTGTCGGCGCAGAACGCGCGGCTTGAGGCGCGGGTGGAGGAGTTGAGCGCGAAGGTCGCCCGTCAGGAGGAGCGCATCGCGCAGTTAGAGCGCGATGAACGGCGGTCGTCGCGGAACTCCTCGCAGCCGCCGAGCGCCGATCCGCCGGGCTCGGCGCCGCGGCGGGGCAGGGGTCCGTCGGGGCGCAAGCAGGGTGCTCAGGACGGGCATGAGGGCAGGGGCCGTGAGCTGTTGCCGACTTCGGCGGTCGATGAGGTCGTGGTGCACTGGCCCGCGCGGTGCGGGTGTGGGCATGTCTTCGCCGAGGGCGAATGGGTCGGTGTCGGCGACCCTGTGCGCCATCAGGTCGAGGAGCTGCCGCGGCTGGCGGTCACGGTGACAGAGCACCAGTGCCCGCGGGTGCGCTGCCCGGGTTGCGGCAAGCGTCGGCGCGCTGAGCTGCCCGCCGATGTCGCGGCCGGCGCGTTCGGGCCGCGCTTCCAGGCAGCCGTCGCAGTGTTGTCGGTGCGCAACCGCGTCTCGCGCCGCGACGTCGTGGAGTGCTGCGAACAGCTGTTCGGCGCGCGGATCAGCGCCGGGACGGTCGACGCGATCCTGGCGCGGGTCTCAGACGCGCTCGCAGACCCAGACGCCGATCTGCTCGAGCGTGTCCGTGAGGCGCGGGCGCTGAACATCGACGAGACCGGCTGGCGGACCGCCGGCGAGCGCCGCGCGCTATGGGGCGCGTTCACCGAGCGTCACGCTGTGCTGCGCGTTCGCGCTGACCGTCACGAGGATCACGCCCGCGAGCTGCTGGGCGACACGTCGGCGATCGTGACGTCGGATCGCTGGTGGGCCTACACCCATCTGCCGATCAAACGCCGCCAGGTCTGCTGGGCGCACCTGCGGCGCGACTTCAAGGCCCACGCTGACGGCCTGGCCGCCGAGAAAGCCTTCGGCGAAGCGGGCCTGCGGATCTGCGACGAGCTGTTTTGGGCGTGGGAGATCTACCAGCACGTCGGCGACCGTCACGACCTCAAGCTCAGGATCCGCGCCCTGCGCCGCGAGCTCAAGCCGATCCTGCGCAGCTACGCCGGCAAGCAGGCCCGCTACCGCTACACGCGCGGAATGGCCCGCAACCTGCTCA
>CAWFNJ010000007.1:0-717344 GCA_963817195.1 uncultured Gammaproteobacteria bacterium | reverse complement strand
CGTACGCTTACGATCTTGGTAGGAGATCTTCACTCATTCCATGGACCGGGGGATCGAGGTGAGATCGAACTAGATCGTAGCTGAGGGTGCTATTCTGCCGGCCAAAGTAGATTCGGCCGCACCGAGTGACGGTGATGGTGCGGTTAGATTATTTACATCGCGGTTTTGTTTGCAGTTCCACTAGTCTTTGGTCTGCCCCGCGAAAAGTAGTAACGCTATGAGTTCAGACGACGAGAAGCCCGCCGCGGGGGCTCCTCACCAGACTGCGCCGCTGCTCCGCGCACTGGATAAAAGCGCGCAAGTGCACGAAAAAGTTGAGCAAGCTGCAACGGCCTTGTCAGCCATCAACGCCGTCCTGAAGGTCGAAATCGCCGATGGCATGCCGCTCGCGAAAATCGAGCTCGCGCTTATTCAGAGTGAAATGGTCGTGAGGCAAGTTCAGCAAGCCGCCGTCGAGCTCATTGACGTCAATGACGCCCTGGCGAAGGAAATCGGCGAACGCCAGCAGCTGGAGGACCGGCTCTCGCATAGCGATAGAGCGCTGTCCGAAAGCCGAGTGAGGGAGACGACATCGACCCATAACGCTCTCCATGATCCAGTGACCGGCCTGCCCAACCTGCAACTCTTCAAAGACAGGTTGCGCAACGGCCTGGCGCAGGCGAAGCGCCACAATTGGCGCCTGGCGGTGATGTTTATAGACCTTGATGAGTTCAAGAACGTCAACGATACGCACGGGCATGAAACCGGCGACCGGGTACTGCAGGAGGTTGCGAACCGTCTGCAGACCATCGTGAGAAGCGGCGACACGGTAAGCCGCCGTAGCGGCGACGAGTTCCTCTTCTTGATGCTGGAAGTCAAGGACGAATCAAGTGCGGGGGCCCTAGCTGCCAAGATCGTCAGCAACATAGCCGAGGTTTGCGAGATCGATGGCGAAAAGTTCACAGTCAAGGCCAGCATCGGCATAGCTCTCTATCCCGAGGATGGATGCTCCATGCAAGAACTGCTCAAGCATGCCGACGCGGCCATGTATGTGGCCAAGCAGCAGCAGAAGGGCCCAGTACTATTTAACCGAATCTCCCAACCCCAGCCTGCGAAATCGTCCTGAGCCTTTCAATGACTCGATTCCGTCGTTGGCAGCTTGCCGAGGTATCCGTGTATGTCGGCGGCATCACGGGCGCGCGCGTGCAAAAGTTTGTACCAATTGGTCCTTCTGACGTCCGGGTCGGCTCCAAACCCTAGCAGCCAGATTCGGTGTTCGATTCCACCTGGCCATGATCTTTCTAGGCGCACAGGTAATCTGCGTGTGGATATTGGCGGCGGTCCCCAAAATTTGCAGTCGAGTGTTTCCAGTTTGTTTCCAACCCAGCATCAATTACCGTGGTCCAGCGTTATCTACCGCGCCGCGATCGCGGCCTATTTCGCGGGACTCACGCTGATGGGTTCGCTTAGATCATCGTCGGCGGGTTCTGAAAATCCGCGTGTCGGTGGTTCGATTCCGCCCCTGGCCACCATTCCCTTGAAAGTCGGCGTAGGATGACTGGTCAATTGCAAAGATTGATGCGGGCATCAGATGCGCACCGGACTATCGAGAAATGTTCTCAGAGTCCTTGCTTGCGTCCTGCTGTGCGGGTCGGCAATCGCGCAGGAAGTCGTTCCGCGCTTTGAGCCGGCAGCCTGTCCATTTGAAGGCGCCGAGGATCGGGACGATGTGCGATGCGGCTATCTGGTCGTGCGGGAGAATCGCAGCCTTCCCGATGGTCGTACGCTTCGCCTATCCGTCGCGGTGCTGAAGAGCCCAGGCAGCAATCCGCAGCCGGACCCACTGGTATTCCTGTCTGGTGGTCCTGGCGGACCTTCCGTAAAGCACTCGATCGCACGTCTGGAAAGCCCTTTCTGGAATCGCTACAGAGAGGATAGAGACCTCGTATTCTTCGATCAGCGGGGGACTGGATACTCAGATCCCGAGTTCTGCCAGGAGATGAATTTCTCTCTATCCACGGCGCTACTCAGAGGCTTGTCGGTGACGGATCGCAAGGCATTCGTGGTTGAAGCGGTCAAGGCGTGTCGCAAGAAGATGCTCACTAAGGGGATAGATTTTGCTTTTTACAACACGATCACCAGCGCTCAGGACGTCGATGACCTTCGCCGAGCACTGGGCCACGAGCAATGGAATCTGTTCGGCGGTTCGTATGGAACCCGTCTGGCGCTAGTTGCCATGCGGGATACGCCCGCAGGAATTCGCAGCGTTGTCTTGGATTCCACCTGGCCGCCCAATGCGCCGATTGCGGACAATAAAGAAAGGCTGATGCGCTCCCTCAACCTGGCTTTCGACCAGTGCGCCGCCAATGCAGACTGCCATGACGCGTTTCCAGCCCTGAGGCAGGACTTTTTCGTTGCGTTGAATGACTTCGAAGCGAATCCAATGACCCTTGAGATGGGAGATCCTGACCGGTTTCCGGATGGGCAAGTTGTCGTAGACGGCAACCTGTTGGCTTGGGGAATGTTTACCGGTTTCTACGATCAAGAATTCGTAAGGGTTTTTCCGCTGATTGTTCGCGAGCTCGGCGCGCGAAATGAAGAAGTATTGACTGCGCTCGCAGACAGCTTGGTGATGCAGCCGGATGTCAGTAGCGGACTGCAATATGCGGTGGAATGTTACGAGTGGATGACGCGCATCGGTCCCGAGATGGCCGAGGCCGATCGCCTGAGACACGTGGAACTGGACGTCTGGCAGGCATATGCGGATGACCAAGAGGTATGTGCAGCATGGCACGATCATCGCGCCGCCGAATCGGCCTTGTCGGCTGTACACAGCGAGATCCCGGTACTCATTTTCGCAGGAGAGTTTGATCCGATTACGCCGCCTGCCTACGGTCGACTGGCTGCGGACACCCTGCCGAGAAGCACTTTTGTCGAGGTACCGGCAACCGGTCATGGTGTGGTGCCCTACACCGATTGCACCATGAACATCATGCAGGTCTTTCTTGACCGGCCCTCGGAGGCAATTGATACGACTTGCGTCGCCGCGATTGCCCCGATTGGTTTTGTTACGAGTGTCTACATGAATGCGGGAGTCTACCGACTGGCAAAGCAATTTGAAGAGCCGTCCATTGTCCGCATGCTCAGCTTTGGCGTGATTCTTCTTCTACTGTTATCAGCTGTCGTCGTATGGCCAATGGCGGGGTTGGTGCGCCGAATCCGGCGCAGGCCGAAATCAACACCCGCAGGCGCAGTCAAGGCGCGATGGCTCGCAGCAATCACTTCGCTGATAGGGCTTGCGTTTGTCACGGCCCTTGGAGCGGTGATTGCGGTAACTTCGGAAGACAACCCGTTTCTCCTGGGACTTGGCGTTCCCGCAGGTGCCAAGCCGATCTTCATATTGCCCTGGCTCTTCATACTGGGGACTGCCGGTGTCGTCCTGCTTGCAGTATCCGCGTGGAGACAACGTTGGTGGACGCTCGCAGGTCGAATGCACTATGTGCTCATTGCATGCGCCTGCGTGGGACTGATTGTCGGGATCGCCGATTTGGGCCTGCTTTGATCAGGACCATCGCCAGTCCTGGCCCCGTTACACTGCACACATGAATCAGATCGAGGCGTCGCCGGCCGAACCCACGGCGCTGTCTCCCATGCGCTACCCGGTATTCCGGAGCGTCTGGTTCGCCAGCCTGCTTTCCAACTTCGGTGCGCTGATACAGTCGGTCGGAGCCGCCTGGTTGATGATCTCGATTGCGCGATCCGCAGACATGGTCGCACTGGTGCAGGCCTCGATCGCGCTGCCGATCATGCTGCTCTCGCTGGTTGCCGGCGCGCTGGCCGACAATCGGGACCGCCGCGTGGTGATGCTCGGCGCCCAGTGCTTCATGCTGGTCGTCTCGGTCGCCCTCGCGGCTTGTGCCTCGGCTGGGTTGATCACGCCTTGGCTGTTGCTGCTTTTCACGTTCCTGATCGGCTGCGGCTCCGCCTTCAATGCGCCAGCGTGGCAGGCTTCGGTCGGGGACATGGTCCCGCGCGCGGAACTGCCAGGTGCGGTCGCGCTCAACAGCCTCGGCTTCAACATTGCACGCAGCGTCGGTCCCGCGATTGGCGGTGCGATCGTCGCCGTGGCAGGAGCGGCCGCGGCGTTTGCCGTGAATGCAGCGAGCTATATTGCGTTGATAGTCGTGCTCGCACGCTGGCACCCGATCCGCACTGACGAGATCCTGCCACGCGAGTCGCTCGGCACCGCCATAGCTGCGGGAATCCGCTATGTATGGATGTCCCCGGCCATCCGGACCGTGTTGCTGCGCAGTGCAATCTTCGGCGCCGGAGCCAGCGGGCTTCTGGCGTTGATGCCGCTCGTGGCCAAGGACCAGCTCGGCGGCGGTCCGCTGGAGTATGGCCTGATGCTCGGCGCCTTCGGCGTGGGCGCCGTCGGGGGCGCCATCGGCGCCGCGAAACTCCGTCGGACATTCTCGACCGAAACCATCGTTCGCATGTCCTGCGTCGCTTTCGCCGTTGCCGCAACAATTTCCGGCCTGAGCCCGTATCTGCCGGCGACTTTGGCGGGGTTGCTGCTGGCGGGCGCCGGATGGGTGCTTGCGCTTGCGACGTTCAATGTCGCAGTCCAGCTGTCTGCGCCGCGCTGGGTCGTGGCGCGCGCGCTATCGCTTTACCAGATGGCGGCGTTCGGCGGAATCGCCGGCGGAAGCTGGCTCTGGGGCGTCGTCGCGGAACGCGAGAGCGTCACGTTTTCGCTGATGGTGTGCGCGGTCGTGCTGCTTGCCTGTGCGATTCTCGGCGCCTGGCGACCGCTTGCGCAATCGAAGGATCTCGATCTCGACCCGCTGCGACACTGGCAGGAACCGCAGACGGCCGTACCGGTCCTCCCCACGACTGGGCCAGTCGTGATCACCATCGAGTACGTCATCCGCGAGGAAGACCAGATGAAGTTTCTGACGGCGATGTCGGAACGCAGGCGTATCCGCCGTCGGGACGGCGCGTTGAACTGGCGGCTCTTGCGCGACCTGTCGGACCCGGAGTTGTGGATCGAGCGCTACGAGACGCCGACCTGGCTCGATTATCTCCGGCTCAACAACCGGATGACGCGAAACGATGCCGTGGTTCCCGAGTCGCTGCGCGCATTGCACCGCGGCCCCGACGATCCCCGAGTGCGGCGAGTGATCGAGCGGCCGGCCGCTGCCCCGTCCGAAACGCCGGTGCCGGGCGTGGGGACCGTACCCATAGCTCCGGACTGAGGTCGCTGATGCGGTGCGTTGGCGTGCCGGCCTACGTACCTTCGAAAACGTGTATGCCGGCGATGCCCATCATTGCCAGCACGCGGTTGTCGTCTATCGCGCGCAGGTTGATGGGTCCGTAGAACCCTATCTCGGTCGTTGCGAGCTCATTCGGATTCGCAGAGTCGCTGATGTCCAGTTCGATGATCCCGGCCGGGTTGCCATACCACGCATGATCGCCACGTACCTCGAGACTCGTGCGCACGTCGTTCAAGTCTTCTGCTTCTGCGTAGCCCACGCGCAAGGGTGCAGTCGGATCGGAAGCGTCGACGATGTGCAGGCCATTGTTGCAGGCCAGGTACGCGAGATCGTCTACAAGCTTGACTTCAAAGGCCGAAGCGCAATCCTCGTCGTAGAAGCCGAGCTCGACCGCATTGAGCGGATCACTTGCGTCGAACATGCGCAGGCCCACGGAAGCCAGGTTGCCATTCGGATAACCGGCGACATAGACAATTTCGCCACGCGCTGCGAGTTGAGCCGGCGTGAACGGCAGTGCGTAGCTTGCCAGGAACGCCGGACTTGCACGATCGGACACATCGATGATCCCGAGCTCCGGCCCATTGGTGTTCTTGGCAATGTATGCGCGCCCGTCGGCCACGGCCACGGTATGAGCAAAGACCGCCGGCAGGCGCGCAATTTCCGCCGGCACCCGGGGATCTGACACGTCCGCAAGGATGAGACCGAAGCCCCAGGCGGCAAGGTAAGCGACATCACCATCAACTTGCATGTCGCTGAATACCCGTTCCTGCAGCGAGGCGGGCAAGTCGAATTCATGCCGCCCGACGACCTCGAGCGTCGACGAATCCGCGAGCGCTAACCCGTAGTTCTGCTGCAGAAAGAGCACGGTGTCACCCACCCGAGCCGCGTCATAGGCATCGACGCTGCCAGGCATCACGGCGTCACCAGATACATTGGGTGCGGCCGGGTTTGCCGTATCGAGGACTACGAAGCGGTCCGTCGAAGTAAGCATGAGCGCACCGCCCGCAACTGTCGCGGCAGACGCGGCCGCGAGCGTATCGATCTCGAGATTGGTGACGAGGGACGGATTGTCAGGATCCTGGATGTCCCACACGTCGAGCCCATCGATGCCGACGCCATAGGCATGCGTCGCATTGACAATCCCCGTCATGGCAAACGTATCGGCGCTGCCACGAGGCACTACCGCGTTGGGATTCGAGAGATCCAGGACACTCAGCTTTGCGCCGAACCCAACTGCAAGCGGCAGATTGAACTGCAGGTCGAAGATGTCGATGCCATCTGCGACAAAGGTTTGCAGTTCCTGCGGCGCCTCGGGCGTGGAGACATCGTACGTGGTGAGCACGGCGCCGCCGATGAAACTCTTGCCAAAGACATAGATCAGGTTGCCGTCAACCAATGTGCGATCGAACGCACCGCCCAAGCCGGTTCCGTCCGTCATGAACGTCGGGGCTTCCGGGTCTGCCAGCGATCCGACCCAGATGCCGTTCTCGGAGTCGAACAGATAGATATGGTCGTTCGCAGCCGCGATCGCGCCGACGTGGCTGAATGCTACGCTGATCGGAATTTCGTTGACGAGCTCCGGCTGAGCGGGATCAGTCAGAGCGTAGATCGTCACCCCGCTTTGATCGTTGCCGGTCCGCCAGCTCGCATACATATGGTCGCCATGGACCGCGAGACCGGTGATCAACCCTCCCACGGGCTCATTCACTGCGCCGACTTGCGCCGGTGCGCTCGGGTCTCCGTAGTCCCACACCGCGATCACGCGACCGGTCGCCACGTAGGCCAACGGGTCGGACACGACGATATCGGACAACTGGCCGCCCACCACCCGCGTCAGAGCCAGCGCTTGCGGCGGCGGAGGCGGCGGTTCGGTTGTAGGATTACTGCTGTCGCTGCAGGCAGAGAGCAAGGACACAGCAAGTGCCAAGGTGAGTAGCGCGCTTCGGAACGACCGCATGTGTGCTTTGTGGGGTGCTATCTAGCTCTCGAACAGGACTCCAGTCTATTCCCGCAAGGTGGACTTTGGTTAATCCATGCTCTGCTGCTTACGGCAGCTTGACCGGCTTCACGATGTGCAGGCGGTAACGCACGTCGGTTGTAAAGCCCGCTTCCGTGGTTCCACCTTGTACGCGCACTATGTGAGTACCCAGTCCAAGCTTCGGCAATGTCGCGAAGTAGCCATCCTGTACTGCCACCGCAACACTGGCAGGGACGCCGAAAATGTTGTCATCGGGCAATACGAGGGCAAATGAGTGCGTGCTAGCACGGCGCTGGATCAGGTCGTTCCGGGGTTGCCCGTCGATCTTGAGCCGCAGAATATCGGTCAGGTCATTTATTTCCTTGCAACCATCGATCGCGAATTGAACGGTTTCATTGGGAAACGGCAGGCAAACCCAGGACATGATCGGCATGAAGATCGTCTTGCCGAGAGGGATCGTGCACTCGCGTTGCACCGGTTCGCCGATCGAGTTGCCATTCGTGATGTACAGGAACCAGGTATTCCCCTGTTGACCAAGGCCGCAACTAGCGCCGGTCAGGTCGTGAAAGGGATTCAACGGCGCAGGAAAGGAAAGCCCGTGCTGGAGCAAGCGCGCCCCAAGCAGATTGGTGTCTGGTGCGGGACCCGATTCATCGGCAACGGATGGGAATGGCGCGAATAAGACTGAAAGTAATGCGGCCGTTGCTAAGGTAACAAGCGAAACGTGCTGGCGATTATTCATGGAGATCTCCCCAGGGTCGGTGTGGTTCGGCGCGGCGCTACTGGACCTCGTCAAAGAACGACTTGACCGCGCTCAGGCAGAACGGCGCCACGAGCCCCGCGTGGTAGTTCTCGAGTACCGCCTCGTCGCCGCCCGTGAGCTCGACCAGTTCCTTCGCAATCGCGAACTGGGTCTTCTGCTCTGCGTAGGGGTCATTGCTAACGACGTCCGAATCGATGTCGAGTACGCTGACGGTCGTCTCTGCTGACCAATAGTTCTGCATCAGCACGGTGTTGAGGAAGAGAACGGCGGGATCTCGATTGCCCGCACAGAGCAGCATCGGCGCCGTCGGCGTCCATGCGCGCTGGTCGTTGGTCTTCAGCGCCACACGCAAGGGGTGCTCGGGGTTCGCGGGCGGCATTCCATCCGACAGTATCGGGAAGCCGCCGTCCGGATTGACCTCCGCATCCTGCAGATAGGCCAGCCGGAAGTCGTTGGTCAGCAGGTGGTCGGTGCCAAAGCCGAGGGCAAAGACAACTGCGAGGTTCGCGGGCGTCGTAGCGGGTGTCATGTCCGCATAGGCGGCATCCGGAGGCGTGCTGCTGAAGATCGCGGTGTCGGGCAGCCTGCCCTGGTCCTTGAGCTCGCCCAACGATGTCGTGCTCGGCAACAGTGTCTCGATGCCCGTGGCGTACTGCGGCTCGTACACGTCCGTCGTGTCCACGTAGAGGTTGCCGTAGGCGTTCTGGTAGCTCGTGATAAGGAGCGTCAAGTTCACCACCGAGCCCCCCGTCACCCGACCCTGGAAGACCGCGTCGCTGAATGCCGAGAGTGCATACGGCCCCGACATCGGGGCGGACGCGGTGACCGTGTCACCCGACTCCTGCAGCGCCCGGTGCGTCGCCATGGCGACGTAGCCGCCCTGCGAGTAGCCCGTGACCAGCAGTTGGCCACCGTCCGTGGTGTCGGGAGCGTCTGCGGTGGGCAGGGCGCTGCGGGCAGCAGTCAGTGCATCGATCATGTCGTTGGATTGCTGCTCACCGTTGAGGTAAGGGTGGTAACCAAGTGTCGAGGTGTCGTAACCCACATAGTTTGGTGCCACGACGATGTAGCCCTCTGCCGCGAACACCGCAGCCATCAGCAGCCCCTCGGTGTTGTCTGAGGACTCAAGGTCAGCCATGTTGAACGCCTTGTCCGTGTTGGTGCCGTGGGCATACAGGACGATCGGACGGTCGCCCTGGCACGGGACTTCCGAATCGTTGGGCACCATCAGGGCAGCGGAGGCTGGGGTGATCTCTCCTGCGGGATCTACCGTCTGATATTCGAAGCGATAGATGTCGATCTGGCAATCCGGCGTCAGGACCTCCTCCAGCAGCAGTTGCGTCACTTCGTTCGAGCTGGCGAGCGCAAGCAACTCCTCAGGCGAATAGGAGGCCACCAGCGTCGGTGCGTCGCCGATCAAGTCCCCGCGCTGCGGCTCCGGCGGATCCGGATCGGGCGGCATGCCCTCGTCGTCGCTGTTGTCGCACGCGGCGAGCAGCAGCACCGCGAGAGACAGGGCGCAAAGTCGATCGAAGTGATACATCGTTCAGTTTCCGCCGGAGGCTGGTGGGAAGTGGCAACCATCTTGTGCTGCGGGCTGGCTGACACCAAGCGTCGCGGCCACCGCGACGCGAAGTCAGATTCGACTGACCTGCCGCGGTCCGGTTCCGCCAACACCCGTCAAAGGCCTGCTGGTGAGTACCAGATCGGTGACGACCAGCCGCGCTGCTGGATTACTGGCGGCGAACCTGGGCATCGCCGTTCCGGAAAGCCTGCCGGTCAGCATCCAGGAGCGAGCCTGGAGCTCGCCGATCTGGTACGCACCGAACTGAACCCACATTGATCCTCACCCTGGAGCGCTAGCTGTAGGGGCCGGATGCCTCTACCACATGCCGCCGAGCGCCACGGTGATCGCCTCGCCGTTCACGCCTGCCGGCATGCGTCACTGCACAGGAACGCGATCACCTGCGCGACCTCGCGCGGATCAAGGACGCGGTTCTGCGGGTAGATGGAGGCGCGCTCACGCCAAACCTGATCGACGCTGATGCCGCGTCGTTCGGCTTCCGTTCTGCGCCGAGCGCTCGGCCATCGCCGTTCGCACCCAGCCAGGCAGCACGGCGTTCGACGTGACGCCGAACGGCCCGGCGTCCTGGGCGACCGCCCGTGCGAGCCCGATGACGCCGTGCTTGGAGGCGGTGTACGCGCTGCCGGAGCGCTCCGCCTTCTCGCCGGCGGTCGAACTGGTGAATACCAGCCGGCCGAAGCCGCGCTTGCACATGCCGCCCACCGTCAGCCGCGCAAGCTCAAACGGACCGTCGAGATTGATGCGCATCGTTTCGCGCCAAACCTCGGGATCCTGTTCCCACACCAGCCGCTCGTGTGCTGAGCCGATGCCGTGATTTACGACCAGCAGTTCGATCGGCCCGAGTCGTCGCTCGGTCTCGGCAACCGCCAGTCCGCAACCCTCGGCGGTGCCGAGGTCGGCCACCACATACTGAAGACCAACAGCCGCCAGCTCGGTCTCGCTGCGTGCGGCAATCATCACGCGCGCCCCCGCTGCCGCGAGCAACATCGCTGCCTCGCGTCCGATCCCCCGGCCGCCACCAGTGACCAGCGCCACCCGTCCGCTCATTGTTCAGCTCGCGAATTGGTGGTTGAATAATGAGCGATAGCAGGCCCCTTCGTCGATCTCGGCGGCGGCAACTATACTCCGGACGTGGTCACTTCATCGGGAGTGTCTCCATGCCTGCACGTGCGTTGTTCCTCGTCTTCACCGGCGCCTTGCTCGTGTTTCGTGTTACGGCCCAGCCGCTCGACCTGCAAGGCTACCGCCTGGTCGATCTCACGCATGCGTACAACGCGAGCACCGTGTTCTGGCCGTCGCCTCCGGCGCATTTCGAGCTCAAGAAGCTGCATTTCGGCGACACCCCCGGCGGGTTCTTCTACTCCGCCAACACGTTCTGCACGCCGGAGCATGGCGGCACGCACCTCGACGCGCCGATCCATTTCGCGCGCAGCGGCGAGACGGCGGACCGTGTGCCGCTCGAGCGCTTGATCGGCCCCGTCGTCGTCATCGACCTCAGCGACAAGGCTGCCGCGGACCGCGACTACCGCGTGACGGCGGCGGACATACTGGCGTTCGAGGCGCAATACGGCCGGATTGCACCGGGCACGCGCGTGCTCGTTCGCACGGATTGGTCGCGCCAGTGGCCGAACACGACGGCCTATCTTGGACATGCCACGGATGCGGCGAAGCTGCACTTCCCTGGGTACGGCGCGGATGCCGCGCGGCTGCTGGTCGAAGAGCGCCAGGTCGCGCTGCTCGGCATCGATACCGCCTCGATCGACTATGGTCCCACCACGGACTTCCCGGTGCACCAGATCGCGGCGGCGGCCAATGTCCCGGGACTGGAGAACGTCACCGGCCTCGAGTCGCTGCCGCCGCGCGGCGCGATGCTGATCGCGCTGCCGATGAAGATCGAGGGCGGATCTGGCGGACCGACGCGCGTCATCGCGCTAGTGCCGCATGAAAAAACGGCGGACTAACGACCAGGAACGGAGGCGTCGTTCTCCTCGCGATGCCTCCACAGCCACACGCCGATCAGCGTGCGCGCCAGCGGCTGGATCAGCGGATAGACCCAGAAATCGAGGGCGTCGGGCAAGAGTTGTCCGCCGCCGACTTCCACGATGATGATCTGCAGGGTCAAGGCAGCCGCGGCGGCATAGAGCGCGGCCACGACACGCGACAACCCGCGCCGGCGCCAAAGCGCCAAGGCATAGAGCAAATTCGCGATGAAGAACCCGATAATCAGCAGGAAGTACATGGCGTTCCAGACGCCGTCGTACATCGCCGTGCGCAGCTCCATCGATTCGCGCACGACTGGATCGCCGGCGAGCCAGGCCAGACGCCACGGATTGAATGCGAACAGCGTCAGCGCCTGCTGACCGGCTTCCGTCGCACCCCACAGCACGAACGCCACCAGGCCCGGGATCACGAGCGACGCCGCCTCGCGGCGCAGCCGCATAGACACCCCCAGCGCCGCGGTCACGACCAGGAAGGGGTGCGCGAAGTAGATCCACGCGTATATGCGATACAAGGGGTCGTTCACGCGCGCCATGCGGGCGGCGAAATCGTCGGCTGGCGCAAACAATCCCGGCAGGAAGATCAGCCCGAGGGTCGTGATCGCCGAGGCGACCGAGCAGACGGCCGCGAACCGGTAGAACGAGGGCGTGAACCGCATGCTTTCCCGTTGTACACGAAGTGCGAGGAGCGCATCAATGCGGCCTGGTTGTCGGCCAGACGAGTACCGCCGCCGCATAGAGCGCCGCCGCGAGCAGCAGCACTGCGCCGTACCCGAGGTGCACGGACAGCAGCACTGCGAGCAGCGCCGAGAGGACCGATGCGCAGCCGTTGATGCCCCAGGCCCAGGGAATGTACGCCGGCGCCTCCGCGGCGAGCCGGGCCAGCCCGAGCGGAAACGGCATGCCCATGAGGAAGGCGAGCGGGGCGAGCAGGGCAAGCGTCGCCGCGATCCGCCCGGCCGTCGTCTCGACCACACCCGGCGGCGGCGGCAGCGCGCCGGTTTGCAACGCCAGCAGCAGAACGATTCCGGCGACTGCCCCGTGCACCGCGCGCGGCCGCCGACGCAGTCTCGCGGCGAAGAGGCTCCCCGCTCCGGCAAACACCAGGAACCCCGCCAATACCGCGACCGTGGCGATCAGCGGGTGACCGATGAAGAGTCCGTAACGCTGCATGCATGCGATCTCGACGAAGAGAAATGCAAGCCCGAGGCAGAAGAAGTAGAGGCCGGTTCGCAAGCGTCGGGGTGCACCCGGCGGCCGGCCGAGGGCCGCGAGCGGGGCGAGGATCAGCATGATTGACAGCGGCACCGCGAGCGCGAGCGTTGCCACCAGGATCAGGTAACCAGTGTCGAGCAGCGTCAGCCCGCCCTGGCCGCGCAGCGCGACGAGCTCCGGCAGCAGCGACCAGCGGAAGAAATGAAAGTAGAACGGCTTGTCGTCGGTCGCGGGCGCGACGTGGAACTTGTAGTGGGCGAGGAAACTTTCCGCATCGCTGCCGAGCAGGGCGACGGCGCCTACATGCAGCCAGGGCCGCGACAGCTGGTGGTGCCGGTTGACCTCGTCGGGCCGGATGCCAGGCATCCAGGCCGGATCGAAGCCGCGCTCTTCGCAAAACGATCTCAGTCGCCCGACGTCGGCATCCGACAGCGCGCGTTGCCCGACCAAGAGCGTGCTGGTCTGCCAGCCGCGAATCAGCGCGAGCCGTTCGCCAGGCTCGAGCCCCCGCGCGCGCAGCATCTCGACCGCGATCGCGAACAGCTTCAAGCCGTCGCGCGGCGGCTGCTTCTCCCAGCGCGTCAGCGCGAGCCAGCCGCCGGGCGCCAGCCGCCCGTAGTAGTCGGCGAGTGCCTCCACGGTGTACAGGTAGTTCTCGGCCAGCGCCTGCACGCCGGACCCCGACCCACCGAAGGAGTCGAGCGGCGCGACCTGGATGAGGTCGTAGTGCCGCGAGTCCCCGCGCACGAAGCCGCGGGCATCGCCCTGATGCCAGCGCACTTCCGGTTCGCGCACCCAGGCGCGCGCGAGCGCCAGCATGTCGGGGTTGAGTTCGACGGCGTCGATCGCGCGGGCGCCGTGATAGATCGCCTGCAGCACCTCGGCGCCCCCACCCGCGCCGAGCACCAGGACTTGCGGGCTCTCGGTCAGCCGGTACGGCAGTGCGGAAGTCGTCTCTGCGAGCCAGGCGAGCGACGCGGAATCCTCGCGGGCCATCAGCGCTGTCATGCCGTCGCCGTCTGTGAACACCGCGAGCTGGCGCGGCAGCTCGGAAGTTGCGGCGAGGCTCCGGCCTGGCGCGTGCCGGAAGGGCACGGCGTCGTTGCGCACGATCGTGAGCAGCCCGTACGGACTCGAGCGCTCCTCCACCACCTCCGCGCCCATCACCGCGAGTGTCCGTGGCAGGCCCTTGTACGGCGTGACGCGTGGCGCGAGTAGCTCCGCGGGCAGGAGGAGCGCGGCCGCGACGGCGAGCGCGGGCAGAGCCAGGCGCACAATTGGCGGCGCCGCCGGCAGGACCGCCGCGCAGGCGCCGGCGACGGCAACGACGCGCAGCGCATCCTCCGCCGGCAACAGGAACAGAAGGCCGTCGCAAGGCCGGCGCCGAGGCCGGCGCCGACGAGGTCCGCGGCATACAGTGCCGGGATGTGCTCGCGCGCATGCATGAAGGCGAGACCGAAGCAGCAGGCCGCGAAGAAGAAGGGCAGCGCCATGAGCAGGAACAACGCGACCAGCCAGCCGAGCTGCCAGGGATTCCAGGCGAGCTCCAGCCCGTTGAACGGCAGGCGTTGCGCGAGCGCCCAGCAGAGCGGCGCCGCCAGGGCGAAGAGCGCGGCGCTTGCCGCGTAAGCGCGCCGGAAGCGCGGCAACAGGCGGCCGCCCGCGAGGGCGAGCGCGGTGCCCGCGGCCCCGTGGCCGAGGAGCGCTAGGCTCACGATCGTCGCGACGAACGGATGCCATTGGATGATTGCGAGCAGCCGGAATAGCAGGACCTGGTAGCCGAGCGCGGCTGCAGCCAGGAGGCCGATGGACAGCGCGAGCAGGACCCGCTCGCGCCGCGCCATCAGCGGCTGCCGGTCAGCGGCACGAACGCGACCGGTAGAACCGACCGGGTCGAGACCTTTCCCTTGGTGTCCTTGACGAGCACGATCAGCTCCTGCGCCGAGAATGGCGCGCCGACCGGTATGAGCATCCGCCCGCCGGGCTTCAGCTGCTCGATGAGCGGCGGCGGAATCGCGTTGGCGGCCGCGGTGACGATGATGCCGTCGAAGGGCGCATGCTCGGGCCACCCGTAGTACCCGTCGCCGAGGCGGACTTCGACGTTGCTGTAGCCGAGCTGCTCGAGGCGCAGCGCCGCGCTGTTCGCGAGCGGCGGCACGATCTCGATCGTGTACACGCGCGCGCCCAGCTCCGCGAGCACCGCGGCCTGGTAGCCGGAGCCGGTGCCGACCTCGAGCACGACGTCGCCGGCCTTCGGCGCCAGCAGCTCGGTCATCAGCGCGACGATGTACGGCTGGGAGATCGTCTGGCCGTGCCCGATCGGCAGCGGCCGGTTCGTCATAGGCGTTGCCGGTCTCGCGCACCGGAACGAAGCGGTGCCTGGGGACCGCCTCGAGCGCGTCCAGCACGCGCTCGCTGAAGCGAGGCCGCCCGGTCGAATCCGCAGTCGCGGCGGCGTCCCGCTCGATCTGCACGCGCATGCGGGCGCGCAGGGCGGCGTAGTCGTCTTCCTCGGGCGCCGCGGCCGGCGACGCGAGGCAGGCGATCAGCGCGAGGCAGGAGAACGACCGCGCAAGCCGCATGGGTTTGCAGTTTAGGCCAAGGTCGCCCTGGCGGCTCCCCGCGCTTCACCCGAGCGGGTGAAGCGCCAAGTCCCGGTTTCGCCTAGTGTCGTTGCAAGGTCGGCTCGCCTTTGCAGCAAGGGGGGATCATTCTGAAGCGCCTACTCGCAGGAACACCTGGCTCGTCGCGGCCTCGAGCGATCCTCGTTGCAATACTTCTGCTGGTAAGCGCGCCGGCGCTGGCGAAGAAGCCGCCGCCTCCGCCGCCTCCGCCGCCGGATCCCTGCGCGTCCCCTGCCGTCGTGACGGCGGCCAGTTTTCCGGCTTTCCTCTTCTCCCGGAACATCACGGTCAAGAACGGGCCTTACACGATCGCGACATTCCTGGCCGATGCGACCGGTAAGTGCGTGAAGAAGATCAGCGAATCCTGGCCCGGCGACCAGCGGGTGCACATGAGGTTCGACTCCGATACCGGACGGGTGCTCGTCATCGGGGATCAGATGACCGCGCGCATGACGCAGGTCAGCTTCAGCCCGACAACCGGGCCCTCGGTGCCGTCCCTGGGCGCGCCGATCGTCCTGCTGGCAGAAACGGCACTCGGCGTGCCAGCGGACCTGGAAGCGGGCGGCTGGGCCGGCGGCGGCGACGCGGATCCGGAGATTTCGCCGGACGGCACACAGATCCTCTTTCAAAGGGGCTACTTCAACGACGACTCGGAACCCGACTCGTACCTGGACACGTTCTGGACCTGCGGCCTGACCTACGACGCCGCCGGGATCGTCGAACCGATCGACACGGCGAGCTGCGTCGAGGTGCATCGCGTGCCCGTCAACGATGACAACAACTGGGGCGCGCATGCCGGCTGGGGTGTAAAACCCGGAACCATTTATGTTGTCCAGCCCTCGTCCATGGACCGCAGCCAGCTTTCCCTACACCGCCTGACGTTGGCACCGCCGGCGGCGCCGGAATTCTCGGAGATTTTCAGGAACGGGTCCGTCTTCGACTTCGTGCGCGCGACCGCGACGGATGATCCCGCCGTCGCGAGCGGCGAGCTGGTCGCCGTCTACGACATGCGTCGGCCGCCCAACTGGTGCGGACGGGTCTACGTCATCGACGCCTACGACTGCGGAGAGAATGGGAGCTGCACGGTACTGAACAACCAGGGCCAGGGCAACTTCCTCCGATCGGTGACGTGGCTGCCGGACGGTCGCGTGACCGGCCAGGGGGAGACCGGGCCGAGCCGGCAGGGCAGGTGCCTCAGCAGCGATTCGCTGAGCGCCTTTCCTCCGATTGACCCCTACGGCACGCCGGCCACCGAATTGACCAAGGGTGGAACCATCGAGGGTGCGTCGGGCGGCTGGTAATCAGGAGGAACGCGGCCCCAGCGCAAGCACCCGCAGCAGTTGCGCCTGCGAGGCAACTCCGCACTTAAGGAAAACCTGTTTCAGGTGCGTCTTGGCGGTGTTCAAGCCGATGCCGCAACGGGCGGCGGCCGTCCTCAGCGCGAATGAATCGAAGATTGCGGCCGCCAGCCGGGATTCCATGCGGGTCAGGCCGTACAGGCGGCCGAGAAACTCCGGGTCGATCCTTGCGATCCGGCCTGGCTCGTAGACGACCAGGGACGCGATCGCGCGCGGAGCCGCCGTCGGCAAGTCCAGCCATTCCGCTTCAATGATGTAGCTGCGCACTCCGTCGCCACCGCGACGAAGGCCGGTCGGGCCGAATCGAAAGGCTGGGCCGGCCGCGCGGTCGTCCAGGAACGTCTCCAGCCGCGTCTGCTCATGGCGGTCGGCGAGGTGCAGGCGCGCGTCCCGGATCCTGATGCAGTCGCCGCGAGCCGCGAGCCTCACTGCCGCTTGGTTCGCGAACTGCAGGCATCTGTCCGCTCGCAGCAGGACGATCGCAAGATCCAGCTTTTCGAGCAAGCGACAGGCGGCCGTGCCGACGCGCGCCGAGGCCTCGCCGCGTGCGGGCGCGCGATCGGATTGCCGCCTTCCCGGATGGCGGCGGGACTGCATGGCTGGGTCCAGGTCGGGCGGCGGCGCCGGCCGCAGGACCGGACGGATGCCGAGGAATCCCGGGCCGTCAAGAAGCTGCTGCCACTCCGCGGTCTCCCACATGCTTGGCTCGCCACCGCTGTACGACGGTTCGAGCCAAGCTACCGCAGACGGTTTTCGGCGGCTTTCTTCGCGACGACAATCGCTTGCTTCGGCGCGACAGCGGAGCTCAAGCCGGCGGGGGATTGGCGCGAACCTCGCTCGGCGCAAGGCCGTACCTGGCACGGAAGCAGGTGCTGAAATGGGCCTGCGAAACGAAGCCGGTCGCGAATGCGGCTTCGCCCGGGCGCTCGCCGGCGCGGAGCCTTTCCATCGCCCGTTGCAATCGAAGCTCGCGCAGGTAGTCGCTGGGTGACATGCCGACCAGCGCCTTGAGCTTGCGCTGCAGACTCCTTTCGCTGACGGCCATCGCAGATGCCAGGCGCGCAAGGTCGACCCCCGGGTCGGTGTGCTGGTCTTCGGCTACGCGAGCGAGCTTCTGGAGGAATGCCTGATCGCGCTGGCTGAGATCCGCCAGCGGCGCCTCGAAACGCAGGTCGCGCGCGAAGCGACGTTGCAGCAGCGTGCGCAACGCAAGCAAATTGGTGATGCGCTGCAACAATTCGGCTTCGTCGAAAGGCTTGACGAGGTAATCGTCCGCTTTCTCGGCCAGGCCCTTGAGGCGGTCCTCGCGGCCCTCCAGCGCAGTCAGCAGGATCACCGGAATGTGGCTCGTGCGATCGTCGCTCTTGAGAGCGTGACAGATCTCGTAGCCGTCCTTGCCCGGCAGCATGATGTCGCAGACGACGAGGTCCGGGATCTCCCGGAATGCAGCATCCAGCCCGGAGTTTCCGTCACCGGCGAAGGTCAGTCTGTAATCGTCATCGAGCACCTGTGCAAGGTAGGCGCGCATGTCGGCGTTGTCTTCGATCAGCAGAAGGTTGGGCGCTTCGGGAGGCGCGAGATCGGCGGCCGGCAGCGGCTCGCCTTCCAGGCTCAGTGACGCAGCAACGGCCGCAGCTTCACCGGCGTCCGGCGTTTTCGCCTCCGACAGTAGCGGTGGCGCCTGCGAGAGCGGCAGCGTCACCCGGAAGGTGCTGCCGACCCCAAGCTCGCTCTCCACGTGCACCCGCCCGCCGTGCGCCGTGACCAGCTCGTGCACCAGAGCGAGCCCGAGACCCGACCCGGGGATCCGCTCCGCTTCGTCGTGCCCCCGCTCGAATGGCTCGAAGACGTGGGGAAGCCGGTCTGCACTGATGCCGCGACCGGTGTCCGAAACCATGAAGACGCCAGCTTCGTCTTCGGCGCGTGCTACGGAAACGCGGATGCGCGCCCCGGGCTGCGAGTACTTGATGGCATTGGATACGAGATTCACGGCAATCGTCTCGAGCGCGTTCGCGGACGTCTGGAACGCGATGTCGTCAATGACCTCCACGGACAGATCGAGATCGCGGCTTGCGGCGAGAGACTCGAAAGATGCCGTGACCTGGCGAATGATCGGGGCGGCGAGGATCGCGCGGGTCGGCTCGGAATGGCCGCTCCTTAG
Organism: uncultured Gammaproteobacteria bacterium; assembly: GCA_963817195.1. Classification (GTDB taxonomy): domain Bacteria; phylum Pseudomonadota; class Gammaproteobacteria; order Steroidobacterales; family Steroidobacteraceae; genus SCUD01. Next base: position 698,408 of record CAWFNJ010000007.1, on the reverse strand, counting down.
CCGCGCGAGGCCGAGCAGCTGGTCCACGAGCCGTAGCAGCCGTCCGGCGTTTCGCCTCGCGCTCGTCAGGTAGGCGCGCACGGAATCGCTCTCCGTGAGCGCCTGCAGGCGCTCGATGGGGCCCATGATCACCGTCAGGGGCGTCCGGAACTCGTGTGAGATCCGGGCGAACAGCCGGTCCTTGTTGTCGGCAAGCTCCGCGAGGTGCAGTGCCTGCGATTCGACGATTCGCTTTTGTTCCACGAGCTCCTCGGTGCGCGCCGCGACCTGCGATTCGAGCAAGTTGGCTCTCGAGCGCAACGACCGCGTCCGGTACCAGCTCGTCGCCATCAGCAGGAACAGCGCCAGGAGTCCGTACAGTGCATAGGCCCACCAGGTCATCCACCAGGGCGGCAGCACGGTCAGGGCAATCGCCAGGCCTTTTTCATTCCACAAGCCGTCCGGGTTGGCCGCCCTGACGCGAAACTCGTAACGGCCCGGCGGGAGCGTCGTGTAAGTCGCACGTCGATTCCGGGCGTCGGTCTCGAGCCAGGAGGCGTCGACTCCTTCGAGTCGGTACGCAAAGCGGTTGCGCGCCGGCGCAGCGAAATGCAGCGCCGCAAACTCGAACGTGACCGGCTCGTGGTCGTGCGGCAGCGTGATCTCGGTCGCGGTCCATGCCGAGCTCCGCAGGATCCCGTCGGCGGCGTCGCCGACCGGCTGCAGCAGCCGGTTGCCCGACCGCATGGCTGTGAGCGACACGCGCGGTACCCTTGGGTCCCGGAGCACGCGGTCGGGCGAGAACAAACCGATGCGGTCGGCGTATGCGAGCGCCAGCCGGCCGTCCGGCAGGGCCGCCACGCCCTTCGGTGTGCCGGGAATGCCCTGTGCCGGGCCGTACCTGCGATACCGGCGACTGGGCAAGTCGAAGCTCGTGAGCCCCGTGGCGGAACCCCACCACAGTTGGTTCTTGACGATGCCGGCATGGCCTCCCTGGCTCCTCGCGTCGATCGGAGATTCCGGCAACGGGAACGACTCGAAAGCGTCGCCCGCACGATCGTATCGACTGACTCCCGCATCCGAGCTGACCCACAGCTCGCCGCGCTCGTCCTCGACGATCAGGCGCACGTCACCCGCGGGGAGCGAGCCCGGCCGTCCGGGATCGGCGTCGTAGTGCCTGAACTGGCCCGTGCCCGGATCCATCCGATCGAGCCCCAGGTTGTTGCCGAACCACATCCGGCCCTGCCGGTCCTCGAAAATCTCCCAGATCATGGTGGCACGCAGGGCATGCGGATCGCCGGAATCTTCGGCCCATTGCATCCTGGCGCCGGTCGGGAGTTCCACGCGGGCGAGGTGCCTGAACGGCGTCGCAATCCAGAGCCGCTGCTGTCGATCCAGGTACACGATGCTGGGTCGGTATGCCTGCGGAAATGTCGTCGCTTGCGCGAATTCGCCTTCCAGACGGAACAGCTTCGCAGACGGGTTCGGGTTACCGGCCACCCAGATCGACGCGTCGGAGGTGACCCAGAGGTCTTCCACGGTTCGGTGCGCCCGCTGTGACGGACGTCGTCCCGGCGTTCCCGTTGCCGTGGGCCAATCCAGCGGCGTCCAGCTTGCTTCGGCCGGGTCGAACAGCCAGGCACCGTGATTCGAAGTGCCGGCCGCCAGCCGCCCGTCGGGCAATGCCGCGAGCCCCTTCAGCGACGCGCCGTCGCGGTGACCCGGAAACACGAAATAGTCGATGGCGTCCGTCAACGGATTGAAGCGGTTGAGTCCGTCCTGCGCCGCTGCAAACCAATGCTGTCCGGAGTGATCGATGAACACCTTCCAGACGTCGTCGCCGGAGAGGGAAGCTGGATCTGCGCGGTCGTGGCGAAACTGGACCCAGGACTTGCCGTCTGGCGCAATCCGAAAGACACCCGCGCCGTAAGTGGCCAGCCAGACGTGCCCGTCCGGCGCCTCGGCGACAGACCAGAATGGCAGCAGCATGTCCGGCAAGCCGAGCTCGTTGATGTCTTCGACTGTGTTGCGCCAATGAATGCGGCGGAACGTCATGGTGTCTGGGTCCAGCGTTGCCAGCCCGTCTTCACCGGCGAGCCACAGCTTTCCGGAGCGGTCCTGCGCGATGGATCGCAGGTTGCGCACCGGTGGCGACTCGGGCGTAAGCTCGTAGACGAATTGCTGCAGCGAATCGGTGGCCGGGTCGTAGCGCAAAAGCCCGCCTCCGAGCGTCCCGAACCAGAGCCTGTTCCCGGAGTCTTCGAAGCCGGTCCAGAAAGAGTCCGGCGCCATTGAGCCGGTGGTGCCGCGCTCGACGTGATATTGCCTGAAGCGCTTCTCGCCGGGGTCCAGGCGATTCAAGCCTCGCCCGGTTCCTACCCAGAGGCGTCCTTCCGAGTCCACCAGCGCGAAGCCCACGCCGTCGGCGGACAATCCCGCCGGCTCGACCGACTTCGTCGTGATGCGCGAAAAATCGTCCGTTCGAGCATCGTATCGATTGAGCCCGGAGTTGCTTCCGATCCAGAGCGTGCCGCTGCGATCGACGTAAACGTTGAGTTCCGCATTAGAGCTGATCGATCGTGGATTGGCAGGATCGTGGCGATAGGCCCGGAAATCGTAGCCGTCGTAGCGGATCAGGCCGTCGTTGTCGTCGGCGATCCAGAGGAAGCCCTGGTTGTCCTGCGCGAGGTCGATGACGTAAGTGCCTGGGAGACCATGCTCGACGCCGAGCCGCTCGAACCGCGCGTCGGCACCCGCCGAAGCTGCGCCAAGCAGCCACGCCACCGTGGAGCACAGGTATCGCCTGAAGGTCGGAGCGAGCATTGCCCAGGGACCCCGGCATCCGTCTGTATCGCGGACGTTGCTGACAAGACTACGCCTTCGAGGCTCGTCAAGCGAAGGCCAATGCCAGGTTCCGCGGGCCGGATTACGGTAAGTCGCTGCAAATGGGCGTCGATTCCACCGAGAACGCCACTTCACCCGATCGGGTGATCCGTGGTCGCATGACCGGGAGTATGCTGGTGGCGACTCGCGGCACCGGCAGAAGAAGAACAACTTGCAGCAGGGGAGAGCGATGAACCAGCGTACTCGATCGCGTGCACCGTGCCGAATCCTCGGTGTTGTGGTGGCGCTGTGCCCGGTCTGGGCGTCAGCGCAACAGGTCTATCGCATTACGGACATCGGCACGTTGGACGGCGCCACAGAAATGTACGGTACCGACATCAACGAGTCCGGTCAGGTGACAGGCATGGCCATCGTGAATGGAGTCGAACGTGCTTTCCTTTGGGACGGCAACACGCTGATCGATCTCGGAACGCTTGGCGGCTCAGGGAGCGTAGGCGAGGCGATCAACAGCACCGGCCAGGTAACGGGCTGGTCGAGGACTGCCGAGGACCTCGAAACGCATGCGTTTCTGTGGGACGGTAATTCCATGCAGGATCTCGGCACTCTGGGCGGCACGAACAGTTACCCCGTCGACATCAACGATTCCGGTCAGGTGGCCGGTACATCCGATATCACCCTGGATAGGGCGCAGCATGCATTCCTTTGGGATGGCGCAAACCTCCTGGATCTCGGCACGTTGGGCGGGTCGTCGAGTGAGGGCCTAGCCATCAACGCCGCCGGGCAGGTTGCGGGCTATGCCCAGAATGCGGCCGGCGCCGACCGCGCGTTCCGCTGGAGCGGCGGCGTCATGCGGAATCTAGGCACCTTGGGTGGTACCAGTAGCCGCGGCGATGCGATCAACGCCTCGGGACAGGTAGCCGGTTCGTCCCAGCTTGCCGGGAATTCCGCAGAACATGCGTTCTTCTGGAATGGTGGCGTGATGCAGGATCTCGGCACCATTGAAGGCGATAGTTTCGCCTTAGGCATGAATGACACTGGCCAAGTCATAGGTAATAGCTACCCGGTACCTATCGTGGCAGTCCACGCTTTCGTGTGGAGCGGCAACGGCCTCGTGGATCTCGGCAACCTGGGCGGAACGCGGGCCGGAGCTGACGATATTAACAACTCGGGACACGTGGTTGGCGGTAGCCGCCTCGCGGACGACGATACGGTCCATCCGTTCCTGTGGATCGAAGGCGTGATGTACGACCTGAATGATCTCATCGACCCGGAAGATCCGTTGAAGTCGTATGTCACCCTGACGGGGGGTGCCGACATCAACGAGCGCGGACAAATTCGCGCGGGCGGCGTCGATAGCCGGGCGAGCGGCGGGCGAGTTTACGTGTTGTCGCCGGTTGCAGCCGACGTGTACCTGGACCTTGCGGCGCTGACTGACGTCAACGGCAATGGTGCAGCGGATGCGGCGGTACTTGCTGGCGGCAAGGTCTACGTCAAGGACGGGGCCACTGGAGAATTGATTTCCGAGAAGACGATTCTCGACACTCGTTGGCGGGCCATCGATCTCGCGGTAACGCCGGGCGGGGCAGGCGCATCGATTGGCGTCCTGGCACAGAAGGATGACGGCTCGATTGCCGTGGCGGTGTACCGCGCTCGCGATGGAAGGCTGCTGCTGGAGATACCCTTCTTCGGACCCAGCTGGTTGCCCTCGGCGCTGGCCTACGTGCCCAATGCCGACGGGCCGGGTGGCTCCGCTTTCGGCGTAGTCGCAAAGAACCTCGACGACCAGCGGGTCTCGGTGCAACTGCGCCGGCGAACTGACGGCAGTCTGATCAACACGAACCGGTTTTACGTGAGCAACTGGGAGGCCATCGCGTTTGACACGATGGGCGATGTCAGTGGCAACGACCGCCCCGAATTGGTGGTCCTGGCGCGGTCCGAACTGGGCGTGAACCAGGTGCTCGTCAAGGACGCCGATACCGCGGCAATCGTCAACAAGATCAACTACCTCGGTGCCAACTCGACCCCGAGTGCGATTGCCGTGCTCGGCGAACATCGGTAGTGGCCCAGCGCCGGAGCTGACCGTGCTCGGCGAGCTGCCTGATGGCCGCCCAGTGCGCAGAACCGGGATGTCCTGACCGATGACCGGGTCAATAACGTCCTTTTCTTCAATACAAGCTGGGACCACCGTCGACATCGAGAGCCTTAAAGATGTCAACGGCAATGCCCACGGCTGACCTGGCGGTACTCGCACAACACGATACAAGTCCACGTGATCACTGGCCCAGGTCAAGGACGCCTTGACCGGCGACCTAATTCGCTCCGTGAAATTCCTGAGTCCGAGTTGGAGCGCGCGGGCGTTGGCCGCATTCGCGGACATCGACGCCAACGGGGTTCAGGAGATCGGCGTCGCTGCGCGCCACGACGACGGCGACATTCGGGTTCAGCTTCGCGATGCCTCGACCGGCGCCGTCGTGCGTACGATAGCCATACCGTAGCTGCAGTTTCTATCTCGCGCTTCGACGGTTAGGCTTGAATGGCGCTGCGTCGCGAGGACGCGATCAAGTTGCGTCGTCCGTGACTTGTTGCACCGCTTCGGCCCATTGGCCGTCCCAGTCCTCGACCTCGTATCGATTCGTTGATGGGAAGCCCGGTGGACGCTGTCGCTCGAAGCGGTTATCGTATTCGATCTTCGTGGCGTAGCGCGGCTCGGTCGCGGACAGCCTTCCGGCCGCAAGACTCCCGTAGATGCGCAGCGTCGCGATCGTGGATGTTCGATGTTCGTCACGACGAAGCGACGTCCTGCAAAGATGGCGGCGTCGATCTCGAGATCGCCGGGGCCCGTGACGCCGGGCGGCGCCACCTCGATGTACCTGTCGCAGACGAGCCCCAGGTAGTCGCGCGAGTCGGGGTCACGGGGATCGTGCGCGTAGGTGAGGCTGCCCTCGACGACGATGCGGTGCGGCGAATAGACGAGGACCCTGCCCGCGACGACCCCCTGCACGTACAGCGTCGCATCGCCGGCGGCAACGAAATACACGGGATGCTCGGAGGGCTCGTTGAGGTAATCCGGCTCCTTGGACCCGCGAGTGCGCCATGTGTAGCTGCCGTCGCCCAAGAACCTGATGTGCGTGTCGCTCGTGAACTCGTGGACCCGGGCGTTCTCGTCCTTGGGCGCCCACTCGAATGGCTGCAGCTCCTCGGGCAGCTTGATGCGGCTGGCGCGTGTCTCGACGCCGCCCCGGAAAATATCCGCCTCCCGCCTGCGGCCGCGCGACTCCGTGTCGAAGCCGCGCGCGGCGGTCGTCACCTTGCCGAGAGAATTTCGGCGCCGTGCGCGAGTCGTACAGCAGCTTGAACTGCGAGTTGCTGTGAAAGCGGCCGACGATCTCGTCGTCGTGCAGTTGCACCATCGGATCCCAGTGATCCACCATCTGCGTGAACTGCGAGAACGCGAGGCGCCTGAGATTGACGCGCGGTCGTCAGGTTCTTGCCGCGATCCGAAGTGCTGACCTCGGCAATGACGCGCTCGAGCGCGGTTCCGTCATTGGCGCGCTCCCGGATCAGCACTGCGCTGTACGGCTTGCCGTCCTGTTCCCAGGAGACCTCCGTTCGTTGGGCGCTCGAGCGACTGTTCAGCAAGTCGCTCGAGCCGGCGCGACAGCGCTGACTTCTCGGCATCCGACATGGCGACCATCGCCGGCACATCGCCATTGCTGACCGGGCTCGGCTCCGTAACCTCGGCCGGCAGGTCGGCTGACGGCGCGATCTCAGGCGGGGGAGGGGCGATCGAGTCCATGGGCGGCGGAGGTGCGAGCCTCGCGATGGCGGCATCGAGTTGTTCATCGCTGGCCGGGGTCGGGAGCGCCGGCCCCGGCAGGGGCACTTCCACGACCTCGCTCACGGGCGCTGCCAGCAGCACCCGCATCGCCGTGAGGGCATCTTCGGTACGCAGGACGTAGTGGCGGCCGCCGGACAGGATCACGAGCAAGAGCGCGACGTGAAGCGCGACGGACAGGATCCCCCCGCCGACCATGCGCAAGACCTGCGTGTCGAATAGATCAGACAGCGTCATGCCGCGCCACCCTGCTGGGTGCAAGCATAGACCCGCTGAGGGTGGAAATGAAAACGGGGCCTGACGGCCCCGTTTCCCTGTGCCCCCTCGGTCTTATTCTGGCGCTTCAGTCGTCCACGAACGGGCAGCGCCCGAACTCGGCCCCTTCGGCCAACTTGACGCGCAGGCCCTGCGGGAACTCGGTCGATACCGACACGCCGTTGTCGCACACGAACACGCGCCGCATTTCCACGACCCACGAGTAGGCAACCCCGGCCATGCCCCCGCTCACGACCTTGCCGTTGCCGCTGATCGCAATCGGGTTGGTGAACGACGTGTTCGCCGCCTCCGCGACACCCTGCTTGCGAAAGAACTCGTCGAAGGTCATCCAGCCGATTTCCTCGATCCAGAGGACGCCGGTAAAGCCGGTGAAGAACGAACCGGCGCGACCAATCAGGATCGAGCCGTCGTCGCTCATGTCGAAGATCTCGATCGGCGGCCGGCCGTACTGCGCATTGATCTGGCGGGGCGTCATCGTTTCGCACAGGTCGCCTTCGAAGCCCACGTACGGCACGTGGCGGCACCAGCTTGGTGCGCCGATTCGCGTGAGCCCTCCGGCATGGTCCCAGAGGCCGACGCCCTGGCTGAAGAAAGTGACCTTGTCGTACAGGCTCAACGCCACGCGGTGGCCGTCCGCGCTCGACGCATAGGCCGACTGCGCGCCATAGCGTCGCGTGAGGTCGATCGGCGGGCCGTCGTTCACCCAGGCGTAGGTGTACTGGAAGTTGGACGTGCCAAGCACGACCTCGCCGTTGCCGGAAACCGCGTGGGCGCGGATCCACGGCAGGTCCTGCGGCAGGTTCGACGTGTCGAGCTCCTTCAGTCCGTGGCCTAGTCGCCAGATGAAGGGTATGACTTCGCGAGGCGCACCGCCTTCGCAAATGCCGTCGCCGTCCGTGTCGACATACGCAGTGCCGACCGCCGTGCGTCCCAGGTCGTCGACGTCCCAGCCGTAGGTGCTGGTCACTCCGGATTCGCTGCCACCGCCGCAGGTGTCGCCGTTGAGGTCGCCGAGCACGCGGAGGCTTCCGTTCAGGTTGCGCAGCGCCGCCTGGCTGATGCCGTCGCCGTCCGCGTCATAGTTGACCGTCACCCAGTCTCCGTACCGCGACGTGCTGGAATAGGTCCCGATCATTTCCGGCGGCAGCACCTGGATGCCGGTGAGCCGGTCCCAGGTGAAAACCGTCTGCTGCACGGATCCGACCCCTCGGGCGCCGTTCTTGGACAGGTCGGTCAGGTAGGCGCTGACAATGGGCGTGAACTGCACGCCAGACGAGAAGCCGTTGAAAATGATGTCGGCGGTCTTCGTCACGCCGGCCTCGGCCCGGATCAGGGTCACGTCGCAGGGGAGGTCGTTGACCGGATTGCGGCTCTCCGCCGTATTCCAGTACTCCGACTGTGACACCAGCAGGTTGGGCGGCGTTGGATAGCCGCCCGCGAAGATCTGCTCGATGTACAGCTCGTAGTCCTCGCCCGGTGTCAGGTTATTGATCGTGAAGCGCCCGTCGGGGCCCAGCAGACCCTGCGTCTGGTCACCGGTCATGCCCGACACGGCGTCGAGCAGCCGGTTGCTGACGTTCCGCGCGATGACATTGATGCCGCTGTACTCGGTCGCGCCGTCCTTCAGCCGCAGGACGCCGGTGATGGAGCCCATGCTTGCGGGATAGCCCGGCTCCGGGTACAGGTTCGAAACGGCAGTGATGTCGTCCCGATTCTCGATGGTGCTCTGTTCGCTGCCGGCGGTGGTGAAAGTGTCGATGAAGGGATACATCGTCTCGATGATCGCCGGGTCCGCCTTGTTGACGCCATCTTCGTCCCAGTGATTCCAGGCGTGCACCGGCGCCACGCAACCGGGCACGCCCGGGAAGCGCTCCGCGCCCTCGAAATGGTAGCTCGAATACACCATCGGCCCGTTGACCTGGGCGTGCGAGAGATTGATCGCGTGCCCGAACTCGTGCGTGAAGACGCCAGCCGTGCTCTCGCCGTTGATGTCATCTGCCGAGACGAGGAAGCCGTTCATGAGCGCGGTCGCCTCGGTGATATGGCCGTTCTCGTCGGCCCATTCGGGGAACGCGATACCAAGCACGGCGTATTTCGAGATGCCGAAATACTCCTCCAGGATCGAGCCGTCGGTGTCGTAGAGCACCCAGACGCCCGGGCCGTTCTCCACCTCGTAGAACTGCGCGGCGTCGTCAGCAGTCACGTCCGGGATGCCGGTCTGGCTCTCGATGGTGCCCGCGACCCCGGCCGCGAAGGTCGCAGTCGGAACGTCGGTCCATTGCTGGAAGGCAAACTGCGTGATCTCGTTCGCGCGTTCGATCGTGATGAAGGGGGTGACACCGTCGAAGTCGTAGGTAAAGGCGCCGCCGCCATCGGTCCAGACCGGCACGGGCCCCTGGGTCATGTCCCAGACGAACGGAACCGGCGGGTCCGTCTCGGTCAGCAACAGAGGGCCGGCGCTTTGTGCCGCAAAACTCGCAAGCGAAAGGCCGATAGCGGCCCCAAGTATGGCGCGATTCATCAACGCATCCCCCCGGACTCGATCCAACGCTCATTGACCGCACGGCCGAGCAGGCCGATGAAGGTTGCCGCATCCACGGCGCCCTTGCCCTGCATCATCGCGCGCTCCTTGTCGGTCACGAGGTCGTTACGGATGCGCACGCCGTCGAACAGGCCGACGTTGTTGAACTCGTTGCGCACGCGGCCGTCCATCATGCTCATCTTGCCCTGCGCGAGCCCCGTCGTGGTCTGGAACCCGGTCCGCGAGGCGGGTTTGTAGAGGAAGGCGACGACTCGCTCGCCCGCCGCCCACTGCGGGAAACCATCTGGAGTAACTGCGAGCAGCACCTTGCCGTTCGGCATGGTGCGGGGTTTCAACAGCCCGAATTGCCGGAAGGTATAGGTGGATCCACGGCGGACGCTGCCCTTGGCAGCATCGTTGACTGCAATCGTGATCTCCGTATACGGCATGCCGTTCTCGTTGATGCCGTCGGTCACGCGCTCCACCTTGCCGGAGATGATGGAGTCCGACTCGGTGATGAGTTGGGTGAGGTTCTGCTTGCGCAGCGTCGCGGCATCGGCCGCGGGGCCGGCCAGAAAGGCCAATGCGGCGGCGACCGCCAGGGGCGTGCAGCCAAGCAACCTATTAAATGTAGGCAAGGGGGCATCTCCTGCTGAGGCCAGCCGAACTGTGACGGACGTCGCGCTCCCGGGCCATCGGGGAAACCCCTAGATTGACCGCACGGCCGGAACGGCGGCCGCCTAGGATGCCTCGGGCGCGACCAGCCCGTTGCGGATGGCGAAGCGGACGAGACCCGGCACGTCATATATGTCAAGCCGCTGCATGAGCTGGCTGCGGTGACTCTCGACAGTCTTGACGCTGAGGAACAGCCGCTCGGCGATGTCCCGGTTGGCATGTCCTTCGGCGATCAATTGCAGGATTTCGCGCTGGCGCGGCGTCAGGAGCGCAAGCTCCGCGCGATGCGCGCCTCCCTGGCGCTCCAGTTGCAGCACCAGGTCCGGGTCGAGCGCGCGGCACAGGTAACGCTGTCCGGCGAAGATGGCCTCGAGCGCCGTCGCCAGCTCGTTGAAAGCGGAATCCTTGTTGAGATAGCCCGCGGCGCCGGCCGTCAGTGCCCGTGCCGCGTACTCGGGGGAGGCATGCATGGACAGCATCAGCACCCGTGTTGGCACGCCAAGTGCTGCGATGCGCGCTGCTACGTCGAGCCCGTTGAGTCCGGGCAAGGTGATGTCGAGCAGGACGGCGTCCGGTGGATCGCGGCGCACGCGCTCGATCGCATCGAGCCCGTCGCCGGTCTCTCCGCTCACCTCGACGCCTGGCAGGGTCTCGAGGAGCGCGCGGATACCTGCCCGCACCAGCGTGTGGTCGTCGGCGAGCAGGATGCGCCGCCGCGAGCTCATGCCGGCTTGGGGAACGGGATGCGCGACGCGATGCGGCTGCCGCCTCCCGGTCGCGAATCGAGCGTGATCGTGCCGCCGGCGCTCCTGACTCGCTCGGTCATCCCCAGCAACCCCAAATGCTCGCCGCGCTGGGTGCGCTGGCTGACGGCCTCCGGGTCGAAGCCGATGCCGTCGTCCTCGATCGCGAGCAGCAGGGCGTCCGGCTCGACCCGCAGCGACACGCGGATCATTCCCGCCCGTGCGTGCCGCAGCGCGTTGCTGACCGCTTCCTGGATCACGCGAAACACGGTCGTGTTGAGTCCGGGGGGCGTGCCCGCGACTTCCGGTGCGGCATCGAACTCGACGCGCACGCCGGAACGGTCCGCGAGCGATTTCAGGTGGTGCTCGAGCGCAGGCACGAGTCCCGCTTCATCGAGCAGCGGCGGCCGAAGGCCGAGCGCGATGTTGCGCGCCTGGCGGATCATGCTGTCGACCATCTGGATCGAGTCATCGAGCCTTTGGGTCGCCGCCGGGTCTGCCGACGACTGGCGGAGCATCTGCAGGTTGATCTTTGCGGCCGTCAATGTCTGGCCGAATTCGTCGTGCAGCTCGCGCGACATGCGTATTCGTTCTTCCTCTTTCGCCGATTCGAGCCGTCCCGTGAGTTGCCTGAGACCGGCATATGCCTCTTCGAGTTCATGCTGGCTGCGCCCCGCGCGCTCGAGCGCCTGCTCGCGCTGCTGCCGGAGCTGCTCGAGCTCGACATTGCGCCGCCTCAGGCCTCGCAGGCGCGACACATGCAAACCGAGTATCAGCAGCCCGATGGCCGCGATGGCGAGCACGCGGAACCAGAGGGTCATCCAGAATGGCGGTATGACCCTGAAATCGAGCACCGGGCTCGTGCTCCACTGGCCAAAGACGTCGCGGCCACGCACTTCGAATCCGTAGCGTCCGGGGGCGAGGCCGAAGAAAGTGATTTGCCTGCGCTGGCCGAGCGGCGTCCAGGAGTCATTCCGTCCCAGGCGATAGGCGTACTGATGCATGGACTCGGCGAAGTCGAGCACCGCGAACTCGAAAGCGAGCACGTCACCGAACCGGGCCTCGAATCCTTCGTGCAGCGCGGCCGGCGGAATCGCCCGGCTGCCACTGCTCGTCAGGCGCTCGATGGCCGTGATACGCACCGGAGCCGGCGGGCGCACGCGCAGCGGCGTGCCCTTGGGAATGCTGAGCAGGCCATCCACGGACCCGAAGTGGAGGAATCTCGCGTCTGCCGATGATGCGGCGGCATTGAAATGCACGGCCGGCAGGCCGGACTGCGCAACCTCGTTCGCGACCCGCCCGGTCGCCGGATCGAGTCGCGAAAGCCCATGACGGGTGCTGAGCCAGAGCGACCCGTCGTCGTCCTCCTCGATGGCCATGATGCCTTCGTTCAGCAGACCGCGGGCCGCGCCCCAGCGCTCGAAGCCTGTCACGCCCCCGTCGGCGTCTTCCCGGACGCGATGGACTCCACCCCCGTCCGTGGCGACCCACAAAGCGCCGCTTCGATCGCGATGGATCGACGTCACGTGGTAGTGGGCGAGGTTGGGCGTGCCTCCGCTCCTGCCGTCGAACCGCTGGCAGGACCAAGGCTCGATGCGGCACAGGTTGAGGCCGTTGGAGCGTGTGCCTACCCAAAGGGTACCGGGGCGGCCGTGCGCGAGTGCGGTGACGTAGTCGCCGCTCAGTGAATCAGGCGCCTCCGGATCGTGGCGAAAGGCGCGAAAGCGGCCGGTCGCGCGATCACGCAGGAACAGTCCGCTGCCACCCACGCCGACCCACAGGCCGGACTCACCTGCGGCCAGCAGCGCCCCGACATAACCCTCGCCGATGCCGTCGGGGCGGCCCGGCAGATAAGCATCGAGTCCCAGACCTTGACCGTCATCTGCAAAACGATGGAGCCCATCGGTTGCGCCGGCGAACCTTGCGCCATCCGCAGTGACCGCAAGGCTCATGATACCCGCCTGCCGGATCGGATCGTCGGCAGCGCCGCCGCTCGGCGCTACCGAGCCCGAAACGACGTCGACGCGTTGCGCTCCGCCGCCGAAAGTTCCGACCCAGGGCTGGCCCGCGGGCAGTCCGCCGAGCACCGAGGTGATGTTTTTCCAGCGCAAGCCGCTGCCGTCGGCCGCCGGCGCCAGCAGCCGAAAATCCGGTTCCTCGAGCGGCGCCTTGAAAACGCCGCTGCCCCAGGTACCGACGAACAGCGTGTTGCCGTTGGTCGCGATGCTGATTTGCGGCTGCGCCGGGAGATTGCCCGGCGCCCCGATGCTGCTCGGGTGCGCCGATGTCCAGTGCCCGCTCGCCATCTCGACGGCCAGCACGCCGTGCGCGAGCGTGGTAATCCAGAGTCGGCCCTTGTGATCCGCGTGCATCGTTGTGATCAGCGGCTGAATGCCCGCGGCATTCGACAGGTCGACGAGCGCTGCCGAACCGTGTGCCACGTCGAGCGTCACGAGGCCGCGGCGCGTGCCCGCCCACACGCGGCCGTCAGGCCCCTCGTAGAGCCCGAACACGTCGTCGAGTTCAGCATGGCCGCCCACGAGCTTTGCGAGCGAGAAGTTCTGGAACCTCTCGCTGCCTGGGTCCCAACGGTCGATGCCGCCGCCGACCGTGCCGATCCAGAGCGTGCCGGTAGGACCGCGATGCAGCGTGAAGACCCAGTTGTCGCCGATGCGCGGAGACTCGCCTCGATCGTGGAAAAGGCGCGTGAATCCGCGGCCATCGGGATCCAGCCGGTTGAGGCCGTTCTGCGTTCCCACCCAGATCCTGCCTTCGGCATCCTGGCTGACGCAATAAACGCTCTCGTCGCTGAGCGAACGCGGGTCGCTGGAGACGTGGTGGAACTGCGTGAAGCGGCCGGTGCGCGGGTCGCGGCGATTCAGGCCGCCGGTATTGGTGGCAACCCACAAGGCGCCGTCGTCCGCCTCGTACAGCGAACGCACGTCCACGTCGCTGATGTGCCCCGGGCGATCCAGATCGGGCAGGAACGCGGTCGCCTGGTAACCGTCGTAGCGGAACAGCCCCTCGCGCGAGGCGATCCACAGGAGGCCGTCGCGGTCGAAAACCAGCGAGGTGACGACCATGGCGTCGAGCCCGCGGCCTGCGCCCAGCTCATCGAAGTGGCGCGCCGCATCGGCATCCGGGGCCAGCAGGAGTGCAGCGAGGGTTGCGAGGGCTGTAAGTCTCAAAGGGATTTCTTCGGAAACGGCAGCAATTATCAGGGTTTTGCGCGAGCGCAGCCAGCGCCTTGCCGTCGATTCCGCGCATACTGATACTCCTGCGGAAAGGTTGCTCTGGCAAAGGAACCAATTCGACATGCGTATCGAAAGAATCCTGGCTCTGTGGGTGATCGTCGTCGCCGTTTCAGTGCCCACGGCCCAGGCCGACCCGGCGCGTGCTGCGGTCGATCAGGTCGTGGCCGACTACATCGGGTTGTATGCCGCGACGACGCTTGACCGCTGGCGGACCCTGTTCCACCCCGGAGCCGTGGTCGCATTTCCGGGCGATGACGGCTCGATCACGACCCGCAGGCTCGACGAGTTCGTCGAGCGCCAGCGGAACTACTTCGCGACCGGGCGGAAGATTTCCGAGCGCCTCGAAAACGTGCGCGTCGACATGGGCCGGCGCATTGCGCGCGTGAGTGCCGATTTCATCTTCATGGACGAAGGCGAAGAGCGCCCCGGCAAGCTGGGCCTGCACCTGGCCGAAGGGCAGGACGGCTGGCAGATCGTGGCCGTCCTTTTCGCTTACAACGAGGAGTGACGATATGACCACCATGCGACGCACCTTGCTGGCAACCATCGCGGCTGCGCTAATCGCGGCTTGCGCCTCGACTCCGCCGACGCCGGAAACGATGCGTGAAGCCGGGGCGGATTTCAGCGCCTACAAGACATTTGGCTGGCACGCGAGCGGCGACGAAAAGCCGGGTCAGCCGACTTCGATCGTCGACGGTTACGTCCGCACCGCCATCGCGAACGAATTGAAGGGCAAGGGCTATGTCGAAGCGCCCGCGGGCACCAGCCCGGACCTCACCATCGCCTACGAGGGTGCGAGCGCCGAGAAGCTCAAGAACAAGCCTTTCCGGATCGGAGTCGGTGTCGGCAGCTACGGGAGCAGCGGCGGCGGCTCGGTCGGCGTCGGGAGTTCCAGCGTCGAGGAGGTCAAGGAGGGGACGCTGGTCGTCCATGTCATCGACCCGGCGCGGGAAACCGAGATCTGGCGGGGCAGCATCGCGCGCGAGCTGAACAAGGGCGGCGTACAAGAGTCGGCCGTGCAGTCCGCGGTCGCCGAGTTGATGCGCGAGTTTCCCGCGCGCGGCGTCCGTCCCTGAATGGACTCGATCGCGGCTGAGCGGCGCATCCGGGCCTACGTCCGCGAGACGCCCTTGCAGCCTTCGCCCGCGCTCAGCGCGGCAACCCGCGCCGCGCGTCTTCCTGAAGCTCGAGAACCGGCAGGAGACCGGCGCGTTCAAGTTGCGCGGCGCAGCGAACAAGCTGCTGTCGCTGCCGCGGGAAGCGGCGGCGCGCGGCATCGTCGCCGCCTCGACCGGCAATCATGCGCTCGCCGTCTCGACGATCGCCCGGACGCTCGGAATCCCGGTCGAGATCTTCGTCGTCCGAGCACATCCACCCGCACAAGCGCGCGAAGATCGAGGCCTTGCAGGCGCGCGTGAACGCCGTCGATGGCGACGCGCTGCTCGCCGAGCTGGAGGCGCGCCGCGAGTCGGAGCGCTCGGGCCGGCCCTACGTCTCGCCCTACAACGACGCCGGACGTCATCGCGGGGCAGGGCACGGTCGCGGTCGAGATCCTGCGGCAACTCGTCGCGCAGAACGCGCAACGGCTCGATGCCATCTTCGTCGCCGTCGGCGGCGGAGGGCTCATCGGCGGCATCGGCGCGCATCTGAAGCAGCGCTTCGCCCCAGACCGAGGTGGTTGCCTGCTGGCCGGAGAATTCACCGGCGCTGCACGAATGCCTGCGGGCCGGCGCGATCATCGAAGTCGCGGAACGGCCGACGTACTCGACCAGCACCGCCGGAGGCGTGGAACCGGGCGCGATCACGCTCGATCTCTGCCGGCGGTCGATCGACCGCAGTGATCCTGGTCAGCGAGGCGGAAATCCTGGAAGCCGCGCGCCGGCTCTACCGCGAGGACGGCGAACTCGTCGAAGGCGCGGCAGCCGTCGCGGTGGCCGCGTTTCTCAAACAGGCCGATGACTATGCGGGCAAGACGGTCGCCCTCCTGATTTGCGGCGGCAATGCTGAGCCGGACTTCGAGGCAAAGGTCAAGGATCGATCCGCGACAAGTGCAAAGCCTGGATGAGCGCGGGCTGCGTGGGAGCGAGCAGCAGCAACCCACTGATTCGCCCGTGCGCGCACCGCCATGTGAATTCGCCAGAAAGCGTGCCGGTCGCCTTGATCGGGGTGGTCGTGTCGCAGGCGCCGGTCTCTGCCTTCAGCCTCGCCAACTCACGCGACCAGGCGTCGGCATCGCGGTCCAGCAGAAAGTTCATGGCGAGCAATTCGCGCGCTGCCTCGATGCTGCCGGCCTCGTATGTTGCGCCGGCAACAAGGTAGGCAGCGTCTAGCGAAGCACTTGCCGAAAGACTGCGCTCCGTGCCGAGAAGTCCCTTGCCGTCGAGCGCGATCGCGGCATCCCAAAGCGGCAAGTCAGCGGATGCGTAGGTCCGGTTCGCGAAAGCGAACAGGCCAATGCCGCGATCCGGGAAAAGCAGAACCGCCGACCCGAAGCCAGGATATCCGCCGGTGTGGCTGATATTCAGGCCAAGCGTCTCGTCGGTCGCAATGAACATGCCCATGCCGTAGGTCACCGATTGGCGGCTGGCCGCGGATCCCGGGCGCGCCGGGCGGTCCCAGGCTTGCGGGAAGTTCGAACCCTGCGCGAGCTCGCGGATCGTCGCGCGCTGGACCGGGCCCTCGTCCTTCCCGTCGCGTGGTGGCCAGGCAGAGAGCAGAAACGCCACCCACTTCGCGTAGTCGTTGGCGCTCGTTTGCAGCCCACCCATGGCGCCGAATGCGCCTGGCCCCAGGGTTTGCTCGAGCCGCCACGCATCGTCTTCCCAACGATAGCCGAGCGCACGTTGCGCTTGCGGGGCGGCCTCGACGTCGAAGCCCGAGGCCGCCATGCCGAGTGGCTGCAAAAGCGAGCGCGTGATGGTAGTTGCGAACGGTTTTCCGGAAACGTTCGTGATGATGCGTCCGAGGATGGCAAAGCCCAGGTTCGAGTACTCGTAGCGCGTGGTCGGCGCGCTTGAGAAGGGCACGCCGTTCCGAAGCAGCTCCGTGAATTCGGCTTCCGGAAGCGGTGTCTGGCGATCGCCCCAAGGGTCGTCGGTCACGAAGCCGCCTGTGTGATTCAAAGATCGCGCACGCGAATCTGCGGCGAATCTTCCGTGGGGTATTTCCAGTTGCGCATTTCCGGCACGTAATCCGCGGCCGGCGCATCGAGGCGCAGCCGTCCCGTCGTCGCGCAATTTCAGGACCGTCAGCGCGGTAAACGCCTTGGTCATGGACGCAATGCGAAACAGCGTATCGGCCGTCACCGGATGATTTGACTCGAGGTCCTGGACGCCGAAAGTCGCGACATGGACCAGGCGGCCATCCGCGACGACGCCATAGACGATACCGGGGAAGTGCGCGTCGAGGCGGTATTCGTCGAAGACCTGATCGGCGGCCGAGTAGTCCGCGAGCGTGCCGTCGGCCCTCGCCTGCAGCGACAGAGTTGCGATTGCGGCGAAACTCAACAGCACCCTGAAGTGCCCGGAGGGAATGTCATGCGAGTCTCCCGTCGTGCGTACGCAAGCCTTTCCAAAGCAGCCAGCCGATCAGCAGCAGCTGCGCCACGCCGAGCGGCGCCAGCAGCGGAAACACCACCCAGCCGCCGTAGAGCGGCTTCGTCACGGCGATCACCTGCAACAGTGCCGCCAGTATTCCGAACCCCGCGAGCCATCTGGGAACCAGCCGGAAGCGAAACAACGCCAAGTACATCGCGAGCAGAGTCGTGCCGCCCATCAGCAGGTGGATCAGGTGCGCCCAGTTCCTCGGTGCGCTGACCACGCCCCGCAGCGCTTCATAGAGCGCTGCGTCCGACGAGCTCCGCCGCGGCGTACGCCTGGCTGAGGGACAGCATCGAGAGCAGGCTCGCGTTCTCGAGGCCGGCCAGCGCGATGCCGGATGCCCCCAGTATCGCGAGCGCAAGTGCCATGCGCTCGCTCAGCGGCCGCAAGACCGGCCAAAGCACGACTGCAATGCCGGCGGAAGTCAGCGCGAGCGCGATCGACAACAGCACCGCCGACGAAAGCGACGTCGCATGCGCTGCGGCATTTACCAGGTATCCGCCCGCACCCTCGAACGCATCTCCGAGCAGCCTGAAGTTCGCGAGTGGGCCGATCACGAGCTGGGCCAGGAACAAGGTTGCCAGGCAGCGCGACGCGAATCGAAGGTCGTTCATCGAAGTCTCCTTCGCGGGAGGCGCTACATCTGCCGGAAGAGGTGCAGGTAGCTGCGGCTGACCGGCAGCACTTCCGGCGCGGCCCTTCAGGTGGATGTCGGCGGTCTCGTTGTCGCCGCGGCGCACGTGGTCGATCGCGCGCAGGTTGACGACGACCGAGCGGTGCACCTGCGCGAACTGCGCGGGATCGAGCTGCGCGGCCAGCTCCTTGCAGCGGCGTGCGCACCAGCGCCTCCGCCGGCTTGCCGTCGTCGCCGCGCCAGGCGATCAGCGTGTACTTGCTGTCGGAGCGCAGGTAGTCGATGTCGTCCGTCGGGATCAGCCGCAGCGTACTGGCCGACCTGCGCGCGAATCCAGCGCAGCGGCTCGGTGCCGCGGAGTCGCCTGCAGCCGCGCGAGCTGTTCGGTGAGCTGCTGCGAGCAGCGCCTCCGTGTTGGTCGCCGGCTGCGACGCCTGCAGGCGCTCCTTGAGGCGCGCGACCGTCTCGGCGAGGCGCGCGGGCTCCACCGGCTTCACCAGGTAGTCGAGCACGCCCTGCGCGAACGCCTGCACCGCGTAGTGGTCGTACGCGGTGACGAACACGAGATGCGCGCGGCGGCCGATCTGGTGCGCGGCCTCGACGCCGGACACGCCCGGCATGTGCACGTCGAGGAAGCAGACGTCGGGCGCTTCGCCTCGAAGAGCTTGATCGCCTCGCGGCCGTTGCGCGCCTCGGCGACGATCTCGAGCTCGGGCCAGGCCTGCGCGAGCTGGCGCGCGAGCGCCTCGCGCAGCAGCGGCTCGTCGTCGGCGATCAGCGCGGTCGGCCGCGCGGCACGTCACGCCGCTGCCTCGCGCGCCGGAAACTCGAGCTCGGCGACGACACGCCGCTGCGGCTCGCGCGCGCGTACGCGCAGCGCCGTCGCTCGCCGAACACGAGCGCGAGGCGCTCGCGCAGCGTCGAGAGCCCGGTGCCGAGGCCGCGGCCGGAGGCCTGCAAGCCGGCGCCGGTGTCGCCACGCGCATCCAGCAGCGTCGCCTCGGTGACGCGCACGTCGATCTCGATGCGGCCGCCTTCCTCGGTCGGGTCGATGCCGTGCCGCACCGCGTTCTCGACCAGCGTCAGCAGCGTCATCGGCGGACAACGCAGGCGCGCGCGGCATCCTCGACGTGCAGCTCGAACTGCAAGCCGATCCGGCATGCGCATGTGCATCAGCTCGAGGTACGCGCGGACGAGCTCGAGCTCCTGCCCGAGCGTCGTCACCGGATCGTTGAGCCGCGGCACCGCGGCGCGCAGGTATGCGACGAGGCTTCGCAGCACCTCCGGCGCCTTCGGCGAGCCGGCTTCGACCAGCGCCTGCACGTTCGCGAGCGTGTTGAACAGGAAGTGCGGCGCCACCTGCGCCTGCAGCAGGTTCAGGCGCGCGTCGAGCGCCTGGCGCTCGCGCTTCGCTGCGCGCGAGATCGAAGCGCGAGCGCCTGCTCGCGCGCGAGCGCCTCCTTCTGCCGCACCAGCGCGCCGAGCGCGACCCAGGGCGACATGAAGACCCCGAAGCCCGTCAGCGCGCCGAAGCCTTCCATGCGGTCCTTGACCTCCCAGAACGGCGGCGCGCCGGCTGGGTCGGACCAGATCCACATGATCGAAGTGACGAACGGCACGCAAGCAGCCACCGCCACGACCTGCAGCATCCAGCGCGGCAGCCAGCGCGGCAGGCGCTTCGGCCACTGCTCGAACAGGCCGAACACCAGCATCGCGATCAAGCCGACGCCCACGAAGCGTACGACCGCCGACCACCAGCCGGAGGTCCAGCCGAGGCCAAACAGCGCGCCCCAGAAGAACGAGAAAAGCAGCGTGAAGGTCACGCGCTGCCAGCCGAATGCGAGCGCAAGGCCGCGCGGTCGAGACCGAAATCGTCGCTGCGGACATGGCGAGAGAATAGTCGACCGCCCGCGGGCTGTCCCGCCCCGGGCGCCGCTCGGCGACGAACGGCGGTAACGGCCGACGGGCTGCGAACTGCGCGGATGGCGGGCGTGGCGGCGGCGCCTCGCGCCGCGCAGAATCGCTGCCGTCACCCGAGGAGGTCGCTTTCATGGCCACGCTTCGCCGCCGGATCCTGTTGTCGCTGCTCGCCGTCCTGAGCCTGGCCGTCGCCGCGCTTGCGTATACGCTGAGCCACGAAACCGCATGCGAGCCCGCGCCCGCGCTCGCAGCGGGAACTGCGACCATGAAAGCCGTCGTGCGCCGCTGCTACGGCCCGCCCGACGTGCTCGCGCTCGAGGACGTCGAGAAGCCCGTCGCCGAAGGACGGCGAGCTCCTGGTCAAGGTTCACGCCGCCAGCGTCAATCCGGTCGACTGGCACTTCGTGCGCGGCGAGCCCTACATCATCCGCATGGACTTCGGATTCGGCGCGCCGAAAAACCCGCGCATCGGCATCGACTTTGCCGGCACGGTCGAGGCGGTCGGCAGGAACGTCACGAAGTTCAAGCCGGGCGACGAGGTGTTCGGCGGGAAGAACGGCGCGCTCGCCGAGTACATGACGATTGCGGAGACCGGAAACTTCGCCCTGAAGCCTGCCGGCATCAGCTTCGAGCAGGCGGCGGCCGTGCAACGTCGCCGGGCTCACCGCACTGCAGACGCTGCGCGACCGCGCGGCAGTCCAGCCCGGGCAGAAGGTCCTGATCAACGGCGCCTCCGGCGGCGTCGGCACTTTCGCCGTGCAGATCGCGAAGTCCCTGGGTGCGGAGGTCACCGGCGTGTGCAGCACGCGCAACGTCGAGCTGGTCCGTTCGCTCGGCGCCGACCACGTCATCGACTACACGCGGGAGGACTTCACGCAGGGCGGCGAACAGTACGACGTCGTGATGGACAACGTCGCCAACCGCGGCATCCTCGAGATGCGGCGCGTGCTCACGCCTGCGGGCAAGTTCATCCTGATCGGCGGCGGGGGAATCGATGCCAGCCCGTGGTTCGGCGCCTTCAAGGCGCCGATCAAGGCGCTCGTCGTGTCCTGGTTCGTGGACCAGGACATGGGCATGTTCATCTCGGACCACAGCAGCGAGGACCTCGCCACGCTCGCGAGTCTGATGCAGGAGGGCAAGGTCATGCCCGTGATCGATCGCACCTACCCGTTCGCGGAGACTGCCGAGGCCATGCGATATCTTGAAGCCGGCCGCGCGCGCGGCAAGGTGGTCGTCGTGATGGAGCCGGACTCGACCTGACCCTTCCCAGGGATGCGGCGGCCCGGCGTATCGGGTCTAATGCGCGTCTTCAGGGAGAGGTCCATGACGCGAGTGACTCGACGCAACTTCCTTGGCTTAGCCGTTGCAGGCGCCGCGCTGACCGCAGGCCTCCGGGCGCGCAGCGCCGACGCTGCGGCTTCGACCTCCGCACCGGCGAGCGGCGCATCGCCCATCACGCCCGCTGAGCGGGCCGCGCGGGTCGCGAAGGTCCAGTCGCTCATGCAGCGCGACGGCGTCGCGGCACTCCTCGTCGAAGCCGGCTCTTCGCTCGAGTATTTCACCGGCATCCGGTGGTGGCGCTCGGAGCGAACGACTGCCGCGCTGATCCCGGCCACCGGGAAGACCGTCGTGGTAACGCCCTTTTTCGAAGTGCCCTCGGTCGAGGAGTCGCTCGAGGTCGGGGCCGATGTGAGGCCCTGGCATGAGGACCAGAATCCGTTCGCGATCATTGCGGATGCGATGAGCACTTACCCAGCCAAGGCGCCGCTTGCAGTCGAGTGGACCACGCGCTTCTTCATCGTCGCCCACACGCGCGCGCTGCCTGGATTCGGCCGCGAGGTCGTTTCCGGCGAGGCGCTCGTCAACGCCTGCCGCATGATCAAGTCGCCCGCTGAGCTCGCGCTCATCCAGGCAGCCAACGACCTCACGCTTGCCGCCATCCGGCACGCTCACCGCCACATCGAACAGGGCATGTCCGGTCCTGACATCCAGAAGATGCTCTACGGGCAGATGCAGGATGCCGGCGAGCCGAGCCGTTCGCCCTCGTGCTGATCAACGAGGCGAGCGCCTATCCGCACGGCACCGAGAAACCGCAGGTCGTGCGCGACGGTTCGGTGGTCCTCATCGATACCGGCTGCAGGTACCACGGCTATTGCTCCGACATCTCCCGCACCTGGGTGCGGGGCGAGCCCACCAGGCGCCAGCGCGAAGTCTGGGAGACGGTCAAGCGCGGCCAGGAGATAGTGCTCGAGACTGCGAAGATCGGCGTTCCTGTCGGCGATGCGGACGTCGCCGTGCGCAGCCACTACGAGGGCCTCGGCTGGGCGAAGAACTATGGCCTGCCGGGGACCTCGCACCGCGCCGGTCACGGCATCGGCATGGACGTCCACGAGCCGCCAAACCTCATGCGAGCCGACCGCACGCCGCTTGCCGCCGGAATGTGCTTTTCCAACGAGCCGGGCATCTACATTCCCGGCGAGTTCGGCGTGCGGATGGAAGACATCTGGCACATGACGGAGCAGGGTCCGAAGCTGTTCACGCCGCTCGCCAAGTCCATCGACGAGCCGATCTGAACTGAGTACAGCGCCGCGTCCGAATGTCGTAAAGCCGCGCTTCGTCACGAACGGCGCTGGTCGGCGTCTTCATAATGAACCTGAACTGATGAACAAGCTGATGAACGGGCTCATGGCTCACCGCAAGGCGATCGGGCGCTACCTGCTCCTGTCGCTGTTCGTCATGGCGCCCTACATCATCTGGCTGTCGCAGGCCGACCGCCCGCTGCTGCGGGTCGCCTATCTCGCAATCGCGCTTGGCCTGGTCGTACTCGCGATCGCGAGTCGTTTCGCGTTCGTCGCCGCCTGCCTGGTGCTGCTCGGTCCTGCGTTGCTCCACCAGCACCTGAGCCGACATTGGGGCCCGGGCCAGTTCGACGCGCGCGTCGAGGCCTACTTCGAGTCACCGCCGGGCGAGATTCGCCAGTACCTCGCAAGTCACGTGGATGGAATCGACATCGCCCTCCTGGTCGCCGCGCTGGTCTTCGTCGTCCTGTTGTTCCGCTGGACGGCACTCAATGGCAAGGCGCCGCTTGCGCTGCGAGGCGCCGCGGCGGCCGTCCTGGTGGCCGGAATCGTGGGATTCGTCGGCCTGCGCCTGGATCGCCGCGTTCGCCACTTTCTGCCCTACGAAATAGTCACGCAGATTCCGCAAGCGCAAGACCGCTATGAGCGTCTCGCAGCGCGCCGCGATTACCTGCTGAAGAACCCGCTCGAAAACATGGAATGCGACCTGCGCTACGACAAGATCGTCGTCGTCCTCGGCGAGTCGGCGCTGTCGGATCACATGAGTGTTTTCGGATACGGCCGCCCGACGACGCCGTTCGCCGAGCGCTCCGGTGCGTTTGCATTCGACGCGCTGGCGCCGTCGAACCAGACCCGGTACTCACTGGCGATGATGCTGACGCCGGCATCGCCAGATGCATTCGACAGCTTTTTCACGTCACACAGCCTGGTCGGCGAACTGCGTCGATGCGGCGTCCACACCCTGTGGCTGTCGAACCAGGGCAAGCGCGGCGAGTACGACAGCTTCACGACCTCGCTGGCGATGGAGGCGGACGAGCAGGTGTTCCTGAACGAATGGTCCTGGGAAGACGTCCAGCTGGACGAATCGGTGCTGCGCGGTGCCTAAAGGAGCGCAACCGCTTCGATCGCCCGAGGCAGGCGACATTCATTCACCTGATCGGCTCGCATACCGCTTACCGCGAGCGAGTTCCCTCCGCGTTCGGCTTTCAGGAACCGCCGGGCGTCGTGACCGACTACGACAACAGCATTCTCTATACCGACCACGTGCTGTCGAGGCTCTACGAGGCCTACGCCGGCAGCTCGCTCCTGTTCGTCTATGTCTCCGATCACGGCCAGATCGTGTCCGAGCACAAGTTCGGCTCGGGTTTCCTGCCCGGCTACCAGGAAGAGTACCGCACGCCGCTGTTGATCTGGACTGACGACAAAGTCGCCATCGGGACGCTCCGGTCCGCCATTGGAGCATCCAGGCTGAATCTGGAATCATTCGACGATGTCGTGCGCTTCCTCTTGGGCCTGGCGCCCGAGCCCAGGCTGTCCACCAGCGAGCAGGTATCGGTGCTGCGCCCTGACTACGTCAGGGAATACGCCACGCTACAGTCGTTGCCCAACTGACCAAGGTCCGCAGGTCGCCTCCGTCCGGTCGCGTTAACTACAATGCGGCCGTGGGATCCAAGTGCGCGATGTTGCTGTTGCTCGCCGGGCTTTTCGCGGTAGCGGAAGCCGCGCCGGCATCATTGCCGCTCGGTTGGCGGCTCAACGGCCAGGACCTGGTCTGGACCAGCGATGTGCCGCTTCGGATGGGGGGTGCGCGCTACGAGTTCCGTTCTGGCGAGCGCCTGCTGGGATATCCGGTCCAGGAGGGCAATCGCCTGCGCTTGCGGCGTACATCCGCGGACCCGCTGACCGATCTGTCCGTATGGGCTGCCGGCCGGCGCATCGATGGGCCGATCGTGCCCGTGCGCACTGCGCCCGCGGCGCCGCCGGTCGAGCCCGCGCTCGCAGTGACGGCGGTCGATCCGGCCGCGCCCGGGCCGTACGGGACGCGCCGGCTGCGCTACCGGTTGCCGGACCTCGCCATGCCGGAGTTGCCGGAGCCGGTCGAAGTCATCGCGGAAGTGACGGCGCCCGTCGGCAGTGCCGACGCCATGCCACTGGTGCTCTTCCTGCACGGCCGCCACAGCACCTGCTTCCGCGGCGGCGCGGACGGCCGCGCCTCTGGCGACTGGCCTTGTCCCGAAGGCTGGCGCCCGGTTCCGAGCCACACGGGCTACCGCTATATCGCCGACGTGCTGGCCTCGCAGGGCTACCTCGTCGTCTCCATCTCGGCCAACGGCATCAATGGCCAGGACGGGCTGTTCATGGACGGCGGCGCCTTCGCGCGTTCGCTGCTCGTCCGGCATCACCTGGCGCAATGGGCGGAGTGGTCCGCGAACGGCGGCGATCCCTGGGACGGCCGCTTCCAGGGCCGCGTGAACCTCGACCAGGTCGTGCTCGTCGGCCACAGCCGCGGCGGCGAGGGCGTCGAGCGCGCGGCGATCGACAGCTACCCGGAAGATCCGTGGCAGATCCAGGGACTCGTCCTGATCGGGCCCACGGCGTTCGGCCGCCAGGTCGCGGCGGGCATCCACACGACCGTGATCCTGCCGTTCTGTGACGGCGACGTGTCAGACCTGCAGGGCCAGCAGTATGTGGACATCGGTCGCGACCTCACGCACGACCGGGCACTGCGTTCCTCCGTGATGGCGATGGGAACCAACCACAACTACTACAACACGGAGTGGACGCCGGGATCTGTCGCAATCGCCTGCCTGGGACGACTGGTTCGATTCCGGCGACACGCAGTGCGGCGAGAACCGCGACCAGCGCTTGTCCCCCGAAGAGCAGCAGGCCGTCGGGCTCGCATACACCGCCGCGCTTGTCGACCTCGCCGTCGGCGACGGCTCCCGGTCGCTGCCCTTGCTGGATGGCACGCGCCTCAAGCCGGTCTCAATCGGCCGGGCGCACGCCTTTGTCCACGCCTTGGGCGGCAACAAGCGACTGCTGTACGCGGCGGGCCGGGGCGCACCGGTGCAGGCGCAAGGAGTCTCGGCGCGAGTGTGCCGGGGCTACTTCCTGGCCGGCCCCTTCGACCTCCGTCCCGGATGCTCGCCGGATAAGTTCTTCGAGTTGACACCGCATTGGTTGCCGATGTCCTTCGCCGAAACGGCCCCGGCGCCGCGCGCGCTCGAGATCGCGTGGCAGCAGGCGGGCGGGAGCCTCGAAATACCGGTCAGGCCGCATGGGGGCCGCGCCGACACGCTCGATTTCCGCATCGCCGGCGAGCCCGGCGCTCGGCTCGTCGAGTTCGACGTGCGGGTGCGCGTCGCGTCCGGCGCCTGGGTCCCGCTCGGCGCGCGACCGCTCGGCTGCTGCGCTCGTATCACGGACGGAGCCCGCTCGGGAAAGTCGTCGCGCGGCAGGTGCGCGTGGACCTCAGGTCCGCGGGTGTTGCCTTGCGCGACGTCACGGCCGTCGAGCTCACCCCGCGCACGCCGAGCGGGCGTTTCTGGCTGCTCGACATTTCGGCGCGCGAGCAGCGTCTGGCCGACAGCGACGCCATCGACCTGCCGCGGATCAGCGTCGCGCGACGTCGTGGTAGCCGAAGGCGATGCCGGCGATTTCACCGTGAACCTGCCGATCGTCATCGACGGGGAAGTGACGCGGCCGGCGAAGCTGTGGGTGCAGCTCACCGATTACGCGGACTTCGAGCAACCGACGCGCGGCCTGCCGGCTCGAGCTTCCGGCGGGCGCGACCTCGGCGTCGGTGCCCTATACGCTACACGGCCGACGACGTGTACAACCCGTTCCCGCAACTCATCCAGGTCACCCTGCTCGCCGAGAAGGACGCGGTGACCGCGGACTTCGACGGGACGCTGCTGGTCGAGGAGGACGACCCGCCGCCGATCCTGACGGTGGACGCGAGCCGCGTGACGGCGGTCGAGGGATCCGCGCTGACCTGGACGTTCCGGCTGTCGGAGCCTCTGGCGAACGGTGCTTTCTGGTCTATCCAGTTCCTGCCGGCCGCGGGCCGCTTCCCCGAGCTCGATACCGACGACGTGCCCGCGTCCTTCCTCGAAAACTTCGGCATCGACCCGCCCGATCCCGCCGTGCCGCTCTCGGAACTGGGACTCTTCCTCGACCTCGAATTCCCGCCCGGTGTGGATACCGCGACCGTGTCGCTGCCGATCGCCGCCGACGGCGTCGCGGAGC
Source organism: uncultured Gammaproteobacteria bacterium (assembly GCA_963817195.1). Lineage (GTDB taxonomy): Bacteria > Pseudomonadota > Gammaproteobacteria > Steroidobacterales > Steroidobacteraceae > SCUD01. The sequence goes on along the minus strand of CAWFNJ010000007.1, from coordinate 671,301 downwards.
CGGCCGAAGGCGTCGTGCTGCTGCTCGACGGGTTCGGGGATCCCGTGGTGCCGGTGCCGATCGAGCTGACCGGCGAGGTGCCTGGCGGCTAGCGACCGTCGCTGACGAGCTCCGTCGCTTCGCGCAATGATCGCCGCGGCGCGATCGAATGCGGCCGCGATCTCATACTCGTGCCCCGGTATGGCGGCGCGATCGCCGCGGTCCAGGTCGTCCCAGATGCGCGGCAGGTAGGCGCTGCGATAGCTCGGCTGCGGCGCGACCAGCAGGTGGCGGATGAACGGACGCCCGTGCTGGCCGGTCGGCTCGACCAGTGCGCGCTCGACGGCCATCAGCTTGGCGTTGACCTCGCGCGCCGCCTCCGTCGTGAGCGACGCAGCCGTGAGCCGTCGTTCGAACTCCGTCGCCGCAGCTTCCCAGCGCGCCGCAGCCGCGCGCGCGGCTGCGAGGCTTAGCGGCTGCTGGGTTCCCGCGTGCTTCTCGACCGCCTCGATGTAGCCGACCGACGCCCGCGCGTAGTCCGAGTAGCGCATCGGCAGGACTTGCACATCGGCGAGCCGCCAGGCCAGCACGCTCCAGAGCTGCGCCAGGCTGGTGCCGACCTTGAAGCCCCGGTCGACCACCGTTCCCTGGCGGAAGTAGTTGTCGTACATGGAGTGGTAGACGCCGTACGGGCCGTCGAAATACATGTCGATGCAGGAAATGCCCAGGTACTCCTGGAAGGCCGTGTAGTCGGTCGCGCCGACGATCGTCGTAACCTCCGGCACGCCACCCTCGAAGCGCGAGGCCCATGCGTCGTACAGCGGGCGGTCGGCGATCGGGTCGTTGACCGACTTCGTGACCTCGCGCAGGAACTGCGCGAGCGCCGGCGTCGCGCCGCCGACGAACTCGCCGCCCTGGACGCCCGAGTCGACGTTGATGTAGGTCACGGCGTTGCGACGCAGGTTCTCGGCATTGTCGAGGGCCCACTGCGTCGAGCCGCCGAGCAGCGCTTCCTCGCCGTCCCAGACCGTGAAGACGATCGTGCGCCGTGGCCGGTAACCCTTCTTGACGGCTTCGCCGAGCGCGCGCGCGACTTCCAGGATCGCCGCCGTGCCGCTCGACGGGTCCACCGCGCCGTAGATCCAGGCGTCGTGGTGATTGCCGAGGATTACGAGCTTGTCCGGCTCCTCGCGGCCACGGATCACGCCGATGACGCTGCGCAGCGGCTCGATGCGCTCGTCGTTCTGCACGTCCATCTCGAGTTTCACCGGACCCGGCCCGATGCGATAGGTGACCGGCAACCCGCCCTGCCAGTCGTCCGGGGCGACGGGCCCGCCCATCTGCTTGAGGATGGCGGCCGCGTTCCGCTCGTTGAGCGGCATCGACGGGATGCGCGGGAGCTGCCGGTCGCGCAACGGGCCTTCCACCCAGCGGCCATTCTGCCGCTGCCAGTGAAAGGTGAATGGCTCGCCCTGGCCGAGCCAGTCGTAGAGGATCGCGCCCCACTGCACGTGCGAGTCCGGGCCCCATGGGCCGTTCGGGTACACCGTGCCCTGGCGCGAGCCGTCTTCGGCAGGATCCGAGTAGATGATCGTACCCGCAGCGCCGCGCCGCTCAGCCTCGTACACCTTGTAGCCGCGGTACGAGTAGGGATTCGAGTACCGCATCAGGACGATCTTGCCCCTGAGGTCGATGCCCATGCGGTCGAGGCGCTGGAAGTCCTCGGGGCTGCCGCCGTTTGCATACACGACTTCTGCGCGCACTTTTCCCGAGGGTGCATACCCGTGATAGGCGACCTGCGCGGGGTCTTCGTACAGCTTCGAGTCCTTGTCGGCCGGGTAGGGGTCCTCGGCGAGGTTGAACGCCTGCGCGACCGGCGCAGTGATTGCGAGCGACGCGGACTTCGGAAAGCTCAGCAGGGCCGGGAACTCGTGGTAGCTCACCTCGTCGAGGCCGTATTCGCGGAATCGGTCGCGGACGTACTCGGCGACGGCGTAGTTTCGCGCGGTCCCCGCAAGGTGCGGCTCTTCCGTCAGGTACAGGAGATGCCTGTCGTACGATTCGGCCTGCGGGGCAGACTTCGAGGATTCGCTCGGCCTCGTCGCCCTGTGCGGCTGCCAGGGGAAAGAGGGACGCAAGCACGGCGATGACGGTACGATGCCGAAAATTCATGGATCGAATTCTAGCAGTGCCAACGGAACGGCCGCGCGGCATCCCGGTCTGAAGCGTCTATGCGTGTAGCCAGATCGCTCCGATTCGCGTTTCCGCTGATGCTCGTCGTGCTTGCGCCGGTTCCGGCCATCGCGGACGACGCGGCGCGCATCAGCCGGCTGGAAACCGAGATCCAGCAGCTTCGCGCGCTGATCGACGAACAGGCCCGGCGCATCCGGCGACTCGAGGACGATTTGCAACGGCGCGCAGGCCAACCCGATCCGCAGCCGCGGCCGCGCCCGCGCGTCGATGAAATGCGCACCGATGCGCCCGCTGCCGCCGGGCGCTTGCCCTGGCACGGTCCGGCGGCCTGGGACCGCGTCGCGCAAGGCATGACCGAGGCGGAGGTGATCGGGATCCTCGGCGAGCCGGCCAGCGCCGAGTCGGTCGGCGTGCTGAAGTCGCTGTTCTACCGGGGCGGCGCCCCCGGCGGCCCTTCGCTCAGCGGACACGTGAACCTCAAGGACGGCCGTGTCGTTGCAGTCAGCAGGCCCGTCTTCTAGTTACACTGACGCCATGAAGAACATCGTCGCGTTGTTGGCATTCTCAGCCTTCTCTGCAGCCGCTGCCGCCGCCGATCCGCATTCCTTCTCGGAACCGGACAAATTCCTCGTCCGGCACGTGGCGCTCGACCTCGCCGCCGATTTCGACGCCCGCCGCTTGCAAGGCACGGCGGAACTGACCGTGGAACAGGTGGACCCGAACGCCGATGCGCTGGTCCTCGATTCGAGCGGCCTCGAGGTCCGCGCCGTGCACCTGATCGAGGCGAGCGGCCACGCAAAGGTGCTGGCTTTCAAGCTGGGCGCGCCCGATCCGATCCTCGGCAGCAAGCTCACCATCGAGTTCCAGCATTGTTGCGCGGCAACTCCCGAGATGCGGATCCGCATCGACTATCGCACCTCGAACGAGGCGAGCGCGCTGCAGTGGCTCGAGCCGGCGCAGACCTCGGGTCCGCATCCGTTCATGTACACGCAGGGGCAGGCCATCCTGGCCCGGAGCTGGATCCCGATCCAGGACAGCCCGGGCATCCGGGTCACCTACAGCGCGCGCATCCGGACGCCGCCCGAGCTCGTTGCCGTGATGAGCGGCGCGCGTGTGAAGGATCCGGCGGCCGCGCCCGGCGAGTTCCGGTTCGAGATGAAGCAACCGATCCCGGCCTATCTCATCGCGCTCGCGATCGGCGACCTGAAGTTCCAGGCGCTCGGCGACCGGGTCGGCGTCTGGGCCGAGCCGTCGCGGCTTGCCGCGGCGGCCTACGAGCTCGCGGACCTGCAGCGCATGCTCGAGGCAGGCGAGCAGATGGCCGGGCCGTACCGCTGGGAGCGCTACGACGTGCTGATCATGCCGCGGGCTTTCGCCTACGGCGGGATGGAGAACCCGCGCATTTCGTTCGTCTCGCCGTCGATCATCGCCGGCGATCGCAGCCTGGTCTCGACCGTGGTGCACGAGCTCGCGCACTCCTGGTCCGGCAATCTCGTCACCAACGCGACCTGGAACGACTTCTGGCTCAACGAGGGATTCACGAGCTACCTCGAGCGCCGTCTAGTCGAGGCGCTCTACGGCGCGCGCCGCGCCGACATGGAGGATGCGATCGCCTACGAGGGCCTGGTGCAGACGATCGAGGACCTGAAGGCTGAAGGCCACGAGCAGGACACCGACCTCAAGCTCGACCTCGCCGGCCGCGACCCGAACGAGGGCACCTCGGACGTCGCCTACGACAAGGGCGCGCGGTTCCTCAGCTTCCTGGAGGGCCGCTTCGGCCGGCCTGCGTTTCGACGCTTTCCTGCGCGAGTACTTCGACACGCATGCCTTCCAGGCCATGACGACGGAGGGCTTCCGCACAGTGCTCCTCGAACGGCTCGCGAAGCCGGGCGCTCCGGCGATCACGGCCGGGGAGATCGATGCCTGGATCTACGGACCGGGCCTGCCTGCGACGCTGACGCCAGTGCCGCAGGGCGTGTTCGAGGCGGTCGATCGGGCGGCCGCAGACTGGCGCGCGGGCACGCTCGCGACGGCCGACCTGCCGGTCAAGGACTGGGTGCCGCAGGAATGGATGCGCTTCCTCGACGAACAGCCCGCCGACATTACGGATGAGAAGCTTGCGGAATTGCGTGCGGCGTACCGCCTGGGCTCCGACGGCAACGCCCTGATTGCGCTCAGCTGGCTGCAGCTCGTCATCCGTGCGGGTTACGAGCCGGCCTATCCGGACGTGGAGCGTTACCTCCTGAATACCGGGCGATGGCGACTGGTCGAGACGCTGTTCCGCGACCTGTCACGCACCGAGGCAGGTACCGCATTCGGGCGGCGAGATCTACGCCAAGGCGAAACCGGGTTACCACCAGAGCATCCGCGATGCGGTCGAGCGCCTCATCTATCCGAAATCCGGGAGCGCCGGGGTTCAGTAGTCCGTACCGAAGCCCGCGAGCTTCAGCACCGCCGCCAGCCACGACATCGTCGCAAATGCGAGCACGAGCGCGACGCTTGCGGTGCGCATCACCCGGCTACGGCCATTCCAGCCGCGCCATGCGTCCCAGAGCGCGCTGGCCGTTCCGCCGAAGCAGAAGACGAGTGTTGCAATCTTCAGGATTGCGATCCACGGATCGAGCGCGGGCGAGTACGCGAACAGGTTGCCCGAGAGCTGCGCGAACAGCAGCGCCCAGCCGGCCAGCACCGCGAGTATGCCCGCGCAGGCGATGCGCGTGATGCGCCAGGGCCGGCCCGGCGGGCCGGCATGCGCCGGCCACTGCCGATAGTGCCGCCGCAGCAGGGCGCCGGCAGGCCACGCGACGAGCGCGACCAGCAGGACGGCGATCGCCGCGGCGAGCAGCGGCGCGAAAACTGTTGCTGATTTCCACCACGGCACCGGTTGCAGCACCAGAAACGGCGAAACGGAATCGACGCTGAAGAGATCGACGCGGCCGTCCTTGAGGCGCGCTGCGAGCCGCTCCTTGCCGCCCACCTCGTGCCAGACGTATGGCCGGACCTCGCGCCATTTCATCGGTTCACCATGGCGGTCGAGCAGCCCGGGCACGGAGAGGCTGCCCTGTTCGTCGAGCCCGACCCGCGTCTGCGACAGGAATGCGAGGACGCTGAAGAAATTCGACTCCTGGCGGCGCGAGCTCTGGTAAGTGCCGACCATCTGGCGCGCATGCACTGCGGCGTTCGCGGCACTGACGGTGGCCGCGACCGCCGGTTCCGGCAGGTAACGGTCCGCGAACTCGCTCATGAAACTCGAACGCAGGATGCCTGCTGCGCCATCGCGGCCGGTGCTGTTGACCACCAGGTACACGCCGATCCCTTCATCCGGGTAGAGGTTCAGCGAACTGTGGAAGAACTGGGAGTCCCCGCCGTGGCCCACGATGCGTCGCCCGCCGAAGCCCTGCTCGAAAAATCCCAGCAGCATGCTGTTGAGCGGTGGCACGACCGGCAGCCGCGTGCCGAGCGTCCGGCGCACGGTCTCCGCCTCCAGGATGCGAGCACCCTGGAATTCCCCTTCCTGCAGCCAGGCAATCATGAACCGGCCCATGTCGGCGACCGTCGTCGTCGCGCCGCCTGCCGGCGCGACGCCAAACAGTTCGAAGGGCTGCGGCCCCGCTGTGCCGCGCAGGTAACCCTGGGACATGTCCGCGCGGAAGGGCGCCGGCAGGACCTGGCGTGTCGTCGAGTGCGTCATGCCCAGCGGCGCGAAGACGTGCCGCTCGACATAGTCGTCGTAGCGCTCGCCGGTGACGCGCTCGACTATGTAACCCGCAAGCGTGACGCCGTAGTTGCTGTAGGCAGGGACTTCGCCCGGCGGGAAGATTCTCCGGGGGATCCAGGCCTTCAGGTATTGCTCAGGCGTGGCGAGCCGCTCGGGCCGGTCGGTGACGAGCCGCTTGATCGGCTCCTCGAACCCGGGCGTGTGCGTCATCAGGTTGCGGAGGGTGATGGGCTTTCCGTCGCGTGGCGGGATCCGGAAGTCGAGATAGTCGTTGACGTCGCGGTCGAGCTCGAGCTTGCCGGCCTCGACTTGCTGCATCACTGCCGTCCAGGTGAACAGCTTGCCGACCGACCCCGTCCGGAACAGGGTACGGTCGGGATCGACGGGCCTGCGCGTGGCGACGTCCGCGTGGCCGTAGCCGCGCTGCACGAGAATTTCTCCGTCGCTGACGATGACGACCCCGGCGCCCGCGATGTCGTCGCGGGCCAGCGCGTAGGGGAAGAAACCCTCGAGCCAGGCCTCCGCGTCCGCCCGGGTCAATTCGCGTGCCGCGTTCTGCGACTGGGCGGCAGGCGCCAGCGCCAGGGCGGCGAGTGCGAGTACGGCGGCGGCGTGGCGCATGGCAAGACCCCTGTAGACCTACGGTGTAGGTTCCTGTAACCTACAATGTAGGTAACCGGACGTCAAGGAGCCCGCCGTGATCAGCCCGCGCCTGTCCCGGGAGAACATCGTCGCGGTCGCCATCGAGATGGCGGACGAGGAGGGGCTTTCGACCGTGACGCTGCGCGGCATCGCCGCGCGCCTCGCCGTGCACGTGACTTCGCTCTACAACCACGTGCCGACCAAGGAGGCCGTCCGTGACGAGATGGTCAAGGCATTGATCGAGGAGGCGCGGCTGCCCACCGGGCGGATCGCCTGGCAGGACTGGGTGCGCCAGTTCGCCGCCGGAATGCGGGCGCTCGGGCGCAAGCACCCCGGGGCCTTCGAGGCCTTGCATTACGGCCCGGCCAAGGGCGAGCGGGCAGCCGAGCCGATTGAAGCGGGATTCGCCGCATTCAGGGCGGCCGGTTTCGACGTGAGCTCGACTTACAGTGCCGTCAAGGCAACGATCGTCGCCGTGCTCGGCCACGTGCTCGAGGACACCGTGCCGGCGCGCAACAAGAGAGTCGCACGCACCGAAATCAGCCAGCTGCCGATCGAGCGGTTCCCGAACGCCCACGCCATGAACCGCGTCGCGGGCAAGACGGACACCTTTGCCTACCTGGTCGAGGCGCTCATCGCCGGCATTGCAGCGTCGAAGAAAGGCAGGGGCCGCCGGAAAGACGCGTCAGCTTGACCGATTTGGTCCTCCGCCCGGCACAGGACTATAGTCGGGCTTCCAGGTCAACGCAGGGGAGAGGGCCATGGAATTCGTCTGGTTCATCATCGTCGGGCTCGTCGCGGGATGGCTGGCGGGCGTCATCATGAAGGGCGGCGGCTTCGGTGTCGTAGGCGACATCGTGGTCGGCATCATCGGCGCGTTGATCGGCGGCTGGCTGTTCAGCTCGATGGGTGTTTCCACAGGCGGCGGCCTGATCGGCGCGATCGTGGTCGCCCTGATCGGCGCAGTCATCCTGATTTTCCTGTTGCGCCTCATCAAGCGCGCGTAGCGACGCGCCGGGCCGGTTACAGCAGTCGGTCTGGCAGGCAACTTTGCCTGCCGGATGTCGTAGGATCGTGTCCCTGAAATCCGTCTTCAGGAGCACACATGATCCGGCTCTTCGCGTGCACGATTGTTGCCCTGTACGTGGGCACCGCGGGCGCGGCGCGCGCCGCCGAGCAGGCGCCCGCCGCGGCCGAGCTGACCGCGCTGCTCGCGCATTTCCTGGACGGCGCCTCGCGCAACGATGTCGCGGTGCACGACCGCTTTTGGGCCGAGGACCTCATCTACACCCGTTCCGCCGGCCAGCGCGTCGGCAAGGCCGAAATCCTCGCCAGCGTGCGCGCGGGCCCGGAGTCGCCGGAGGAGCCGCCGGTCACGTATTCCGCCGAGGACGTCCGCATCCAGCAATATGGCGACACGGCGATCGTCGCTTTCCGGCTCGTGGGCAGGACGGCAGGCGCGGGGCCCGCTGCGACCGAGAGTTACCTGAACACCGGCACCTTCGTGCGGCGCAACGGCGAATGGCGCGCCGTCGCCTGGCAGGCGACGCGCGAGCCTGAGCCGCCGCGACCGCCGCCCGCGAAGGAAGCGCCGGTCAATCTCACGCCGGGAGCCGTGGCCCGACCTGGCCTTGCGGAGGAAATCCAGGCGGCAGACGCAGCGTTCTTCAAGGCGTTCTTCGATACCTGCGACATTGCGACGGTGCGCCGCTACCTGACGGATGACTTCGAGATGTTCCACGACAAGGACGGCCGTATCGCCGCCTCGGGTGCGGAATTCGTCAAGGCGACGGAAGACAAGTGCAGGCGCCAGGCGGACGGCACCGACTTCCTCTCGACCCGCAGGCTCGCTGCCCGAGACGCTCCGGGTCTATCCGGTCAATAACTACGGCGCGATCGCGACCGGCACGCACGAGTTCTTCGCTGTGAAGGCGGGCGAGCCGGACCGGCTCACCGAGACCGGGCAGTTCACGATTGTGTGGAAGGAGGAAGACGGCCGGTGGAAGCTCGCGCGGGCGCTCAGCTTCGACCACGTGCTGGCGCAATGACGGGGATTTCCGGGAACTGACGGCGACGCTCTACCGCGCCGTGTCCGCCGCGCCCGGCGAGCGCGACTGGGCCGCCGTGCGGCGCATCTACCACCCGGAGGCGCGGCTCGTGCGCACGGGGCTCGGCCCGGACGGCAGGCCGTTTGCGAAAGTCATGAGCCTCGACGCCTACGTCGAAAACGTCGAAACGCTGCTGAAGGACGTGCGCTTCAGCGAGGTCGAAATCGGACAGGACGCCTTCACTTTCGGCAACGTCGCGCGCCTGACCAGCGTTTACGAGTTCAACTGGGAATCGCCGACCGAACGACGCAAGGGCCGCGGCGTCAATTTCTTCACGCTCATCCGCGAGGACGAGCGCTGGCGGGTGATGAGCATCGTCTGGGACACGGAACGGCCGGGCAACGAGCTGCCTAGTACATGAGTCGCGAACCCATCAACCTTGCCGAGAAGCTCGCGACTTTCAGCGAGCACTACCGGCCGCGCACCGTCGGAACATTCAATGGCCACGACCTCATGGTCGTGAAGCTGAAAGGGCCCTTCACCTGGCACCGGCACGACGACACCGACGATTTCTTCCTGGTGCTGAAGGGCCGGCTGCGCATCGAGCTGCGCGACCGCGCCATCGAGCTGGGCCCGGGCGAGATCTTCATCGTGCCGCAGGGCGTCGAGCACCGGCCCGTGGCGGACGAGGAAGTGCACCTGCTGCTGATCGAGCCGACCGGCACGCCCAATACCGGCGACCCGAAAACCGCTGCGCCGCGCACGCTGATCTAGGCCAGAATGCGGCGGATGAGGGAAGGAACCGTGGCTGCGGCGATGCTATGCCTCGCCGCTGCGCCGGCGACGGCCGACGACCCGCCCCGCAAGTCCGTCGCCGCGCACCGCGCGCAGGAGCCGCCGGTCCTCGACGGCCGGCTCGACGACCTCGTGTGGCAGCAGGCGTCGTTCGTCGAGGACCTGCACATCGTGGTGTCGGACGAGTACGGCGCTCCCGCCGAGCGCTCGCGCATCTACGTAGCGTTCGACGACGACAACCTGTATTTCGCGGCGCGCTTCTGGGACTCCAGGCCCGAGACGATCGTCGCCAAGGTGCTCAACAAGAAGGACGTGTCCTTCGGCGAGGACGGCTTCACGGTGACGCTCGACCCGTTCGACCAGGGCCGCACCGGTTACGCGTTTGACGTCAATCCGAACGGCATGCGGAGCGAGGCGATCTACACCGACACCGATCGCCAGAACTGGGACTGGGAGGGCATCTGGTACGCAGCCGCCCGCCAGGACGCGGAAGGCTGGACCGCCGAGTCCGTCGATCCCGCTGAAGACGCTGTCCTTCGATCCGTCGCGCGACGCCTGGGGCGTCAACTTCACGCGCTGGCACGGCACGGACAACGAGCAGTTCGGCTGGGTCTCGTACAATCGCAGCCAGGATCTCTCGCGCACGGGTCTCATGACGGGCCTCGCCGGACTGCAGCAGGGCCACGGCATCGACGTGATCCCCGGCCTGCGCACCGGCGCGACGCGTGACCACGTCGCGGACCAGCAGGACGAGTTCCTCGAGCCCTCGCTGGATGCCTTCTGGAAGATCACCCCGTCCTTGACGGCGGCACTCACGCTCAACCCGATTTTTCCGGCACCACCGCCGACACGCGGCAGGTCAACCTGACCCGGTTCGACCTGTTCTTCCCCGAGCAGCGCGCATTCTTCCTGCAGGACTCGGACATCTTCGAGTTCGGCCGGCTCGAGGAGGAGAGCGGCATCCCGTTCTTCTCGCGCCGTATCGGCCTCGACGACGACGGCGAGGCGCTGACGCTCGATGCCGGCGCGAAGCTCGCCGGCCGCGCTGGCCCCCTGAGCGTCGGCGTCCTCGGCGTGCGCCAGGACGCGGCGACCGGGCCCGGACTCCGTCGATCTCTTCGTCGGCCGAATGGCCTTGAACGTACTCGAGGAGTCGAGCGTCGGCATCATCATGACGAGCGGCAATCCCGATGCCAGCGTCGACAACACGCTCGCGGGCGTGGACTTCCGATACCTCAACACGCGCCTGGGCGACGATCGCAGCATCGAGGCGACGGCGTGGTACCAGCAGACCGACACCGAAGGGCTGTCGGGCGACGATTCGGGCTACGGGTTCAGCTTCGAAGTGCCGAACAGCGAGGGCTGGAACGGCGAGATCGGCTACAAGGCGCTCGAAGAGAACTATTTTCCGGCGCTCGGTTTCGCGAGCCGCACGGACTTCGCCGCGACATCGGCCGAGTTCGGCTACACCTGGCGCCCGCGGGACAGCTGGATCCGGAGCATTGAGACCGAGATCGAGCGCCGAGTTCGTCGAGCCGATCGACGGCAGCGAGCGCAGCCAGGAGATCGGGCTCAAGCTCTTCGAGGTCCAGAACCAGTCCGCGGACAGCCTGACGCTCGAGCACATCCTGATCGAAGAGGAGTTCGCTGGAGCCATTCGAGATTTCGGAAGGCATCGTGATCCCGGGCGGCGACTATCGCTTCGAGCACACCTGCCTGACCCTCTACACCGGCGAGCAGCGCGTGCTCGCGACCGCAGTCGACGGTCTGCGACGGCGGCTTCTACGAGGGGAACATCTTCGTGTTCGAGACCAGGACGACCTGGCGGCCGAGCAAGCACCTCAAGGTCATTCTCGGCGGCGAGTACAACGACGTCGACCTGCCCGAGGGCGACTTCATCACCCGGCTCGCCACGCTGAACCTCGACGTCGCCTTCAACACGGCCTGGTCCTGGGAGAACTTCGTGCAGTACGACAACGTCTCGGACACCATCGGGCTCAACAGCATCCTGCGCTGGATTCCGCGTGCCGGCCGCGAAGCAGTGCTTGCGGTCAACACCCTGCGCGAGGACTTCGACCGCGACGGGCGCTTCCGCTCCTTCGCCTCGGACCTGACGCTCAAGATGAGCTACACGTTCCGGTTCTGAGCTCAGGCGAGCCCGCCGCCGTCGATCGGGATCGCGGCGCCGTTGATCTGGGCGGCGGCCTGCGAGGCGAGGAACGCCACGACGGCCGCGACTTCCTCGGGTGCCGTCACGCGGCCGCTGCGCTGAATCGGCGTTCGCATCCCGGAGCGCGGTCTTCGCGTCCGCACCGCGCGTCGCACCGCTGCGGTAGAGCATCGGTGTCTCGACGTCACCCGGGCAGACAGCATTGATGCGGATGCCTTCCTGCGCGTGGTCGATGGCCATCGCGCGGGTCATCAGCACGAGGCCCCCCTTGCTCGCGCAATAGGCGACCGCCTTGGCGCCGCCCCGGAGACCCCAGTCGGAGGCAATGTTGATGATCGAGCCCCGGTGCCTGCGCAGTTCCGGCAGCGCCGCGCGGCTGAGGAAGAAAGGCATCGAGAGATTGATGGCCATCGTCCTGTGCCAGGCATCGTCGGTGGTCGATTCGGCAGCCGCGATCTCGTAGATGCCGGCGTTGTTGACCAGCAAGTCGAGCCCACCGAATGCCTGCACCGTGTCCGAGACGAGCCGCTTCGCATCATCCGAAGTCGAAAGTGCCCCGACCCAGGCGCGGATCGCGGGGAATTCCTCTGCGAGCGCCTGCGTGCGCGCCGCATCGCGCCCGGCGGCCATCACCTGCCAACCGTCGTTTGCGAGTCGGCGGGCGATGGCGGCGCCGATGCCTGAACTCGCGCCGGTGACGAGGGCAATGCGTTGGTTCATGCCGGCATTCTACTGATAGCCGCGGGCCTGCAGCTCGAACAGCCTGGCGTAGCGGCCGTTCATGCGGACCAGTTCCTCGTGGCTGCCGCGCTCGACGATGCGACCCTCCTGGAGCACGACGATCTGGTCAGCCATGCGCACGGTGGAAAACCGGTGCGAGATCAGGATCGCGATCCGGCCCTTCGTCAATGAGCGGAAGTGCTCGAAGATCGTCGCCTCGGCGGCGGCGTCCATGGCGGCCGTCGGCTCGTCGAGCACGAGGATGTCGGCCTCGGTGCGCATGAAGGCGCGCGACAGCGCAACCTTCTGCCACTCGCCGCCGGAGAGGTCGCGGCCCTGGTTGAACCACTTGCCGAGCGGCGTGTGGTACTTCTCCGGCAGCTCCTCGATGATCGGCGCCGCCATGCCCTTTTCGGCCGCCTCGCGCCAGCGCGGCTCGTCGGCGACGTGGCGCACGTCACCCGTGCCGATGTTCTCGCCGACGCTCAACTGGTAGCGCACGAAGTCCTGGAAGATCACCCCGATGCGACGTCGCAGCGCCGTCCTCGTCCCAGTCCGCGAGATCGAGCCCGTCGAGGGTGATGCGGCCCGAGGTCGGCCGGTACAGGCGCGTGAGCAGCTTGATCAGCGTCGTCTTGCCCGAGCCGTTCTCGCCGACCAGGGCGAGCGAAGTCCCGGCGCGGATGTGCAGATTGACGTCCTTGAGCACCGGCGAATCCGAGCCGGGATAGGAAAATCCCACGTTCTCGAAGCGGATGCCGTCCTGCGGCCTCGGGCCGGACGCCGTCGTGCCGTTCGGCACGGCTACCGGCGTATCCAGGTACTCGTAAAGCGTCGCGAGGTAGAGATTGTCCTCGTACATGCCGCCGATCGCCGCAAGGCTCGCCGAGACCGCGGACTGGCCCTGGCGGAACAGCATCACGTACATCGTCATCTGGCCGAGCGTGATGCGCCCGACGATGGTCGCGACCGCGATCCAGGCGTAAGCGCCGTAGAGCGTCGCGGTGGCGATGAGACCGAGCAGGAAGCCCCAGCCGTCGCGGCGCATGGTGAGGTCGCGGTCCTCCCGGTAGAGCCTGCGGAAAATGTCCCGGTAGCGCGCGAGGAACAGCGGCCCGACGCCGAACAGCTTGACCTCCTTGGCATGGTCTTCGCGTGCCAGCACGGTCTCGAGGTAGAGCTGCATGCGCGTCTCCGGCGAGCGCCAGAGAAAGAGCCGGAAGGCGACGCCGGAGAAGCGCGCTTCGGCGAGGAAGGAGGGCAGGCCAGCCAGCACCAGTACGGCCACCGCCCACGGCGAGAACTGCGCGAGCAGAAAGCCGTAGCTCACCAGCGAAATGCCGTTCTGCGCGAGCCCGAAACTGCGCATCACCAGCGAAAGCGGCCGGCTCGAGGCCTCACGCCGCGCCCGCGTCAGCTTGTCGTAGAACTCCGAGTCCTCGAACTGGGCGAGCTGGAGCGTGAGCGCCTTCTCGAGGATCATTGCGTTGACGCGCTGGCCAAGCTGCGCCCGCAGCAGCGACTGGCAGAGCGAGATGCCGCGCTGCACGCCGGCGAGCGCGGCAACCAGGCCGCCTTCCGCCGCAACCAGCAGGAGCACGTGATTCGTCAGCGGCTCGCGCGCGCCGGGCGCGGCCGCGATCGCCGCGACGACTGCGTCCACGATCAACGCGCCGACCCAGGCGACCGCGGCCGGCAACATGCCGCCCGCAAGCGTCAGTAGTCCCAACGCGAGGCTGAGCGCCTTGTTCGTCGTCCAGACGAGATCGAGGGCGTGCCGGCTGTAGCGGAAAACGCCGAAGAATCCGCGCGTGAGGTTTGGCGGCGCGGGCGCCGGCGTGCGTGGACGGGGTTTCAAGCCCCGTACTGTACCTACTCCGGGAAGAGCGTGAGCACGCTGGACGGCGGCCGGCCAATGAGCGCGCGTGAGCCGGTGACGACGATGGGTCGCTCGATCAGGATCGGGTCATCGACCATCGCCGCGATCCACTCGCCGTCGGTCAGCGCGCGACCCGCGTACTTCGACTTGAATATTGCCTCGCCCTTGCGCACCAGCTGCTCCGGCCGGATGCCAAGCTTACCGACGATCGCGGCGAGTTCCGCGGCTGTCGGCGGCGTGTCGAGGTAGTTGACGATGCGCGGCGCGAGCCCGCGACCCTGGAGCAGCGCGAGCGCCTCTCGGCTCTTGCTGCAATGCGGGTTGTGGTAGATCGTGACCGCGCCCACCTCAGTCCGTGGCGCCGGTCCTCAGGCGCTCCAGGTAGCGGTCCCGCAGTTCAGTCTGGCGCGAACGCATCGTGATGGGGCTGCCCGCAATCCAGACCTGCTCGGCCACCGTCGTAACCTCGAGCGGGTCGCCGCTCCAGAGCACGAGGTCGGCTGCCTGGCCCGCCTCGATGCGCCCGCGGCCGGCGCCGACGCCGAAAATGTCGGCCGGGCTCGAGGTGATGGCGGCGAGGGCCGCCTCCCAGGGAAGGCCGTGGGCGACGGCATTGCCGGCGAGCTGGCGGTTCTTGCGCAGGTGGAAGCTGTCCGTCTGCGAGAAGGCGATCCGCACGCCGGCCGCCTGCAGGATCTTCGCGTTGTCGAAGCGTGCCCCGAGGCGGTCGAAGTCGTTCGGCAGGTTCTCGAGCGGGTCGAGGATCACCGGCACGTCGGCCGCGGCAAGCTCCTGGGCCACCAGCCAGGCTTCGCTGCCGCCGGCGATGACCGGCTTCATGCCGCGCGCCTTCGCGAACCGCACCACCTGCCGGATGTCGCTTGCGCGCTCGACGAAGAACAGCACGCGCCCGCCGGCGAGGTAGGCCTTGAGTGCGGCGCGGCCCTCCGGAAGCAGCAGGGCGGCGGCGCCGCTCGTGCCTGGCTCGCGCACCTCGCGGATCGCCTGGTCGAACAGCATGTACTGGGCCGCGCGGCTGCCGCCGGAAGCGTCGTGCGCGGCACTCCCCCAGTTGACGAACAGCGTCTGGCTGCCGGGGAAAGCGGCATCGAAGCGCCCATCCAGCGTGACCGCAGCTCCCTGGCCGATGATCAGGCTATCGGCCGCGAGCGGGGCGATCGTGCCCCAGGTCACGCCCTCGACGCGCATTACCGCGAGGACGATGGAACGGCTGTTGAAGGCAGGCAGTGACGTCGAACTCGGGCCGCCACATGTGCTGCCAGGCGGGAGCCTCGAGCTTCAGCTCGGCGTCGTAGGTCGTCGGCTCGAGATTCACCTCTTCGAGCCCGATCTGGGAGATTCCGCCGAACAGTCCCGGCGTCACCGGCCGGCCCTTCGCTTCGACGACGACCGCGCCCGCCGGTGCGGCGAGACCGGGTCCCACCGATGCGATGCGCCCGCCCTGCACCAGGACGTCGGCGTTCTCGAGCGTGCCGGCGCGTCCTGCCGTGTGAACGCGAGCGCCCTTGATCAGGAGATCCTGCGCGGCGGCGAGCGCGGGCGCGAGCAGCAAGGCGGCGGCGATCAGCGCAAGCCTTCTCACAGCGAGAAATCCGAGCGGGGCTTGGCTGCCGGGTGGGCGCGGTCGTAGAGCAGCACGCCGTCCACGAACACCTGGTCGGCGAGCGCGTAGACCGAGAACGGGCTGCCGTTCCAGACCACGACGTCCGCCATCTTGCCGGCTTCGAGCGTGCCGGTCTGGTCGAGGATCCCCAGGGACTTCGCGGGATTCGCGGTGATCCAGCGGATTGCCCGTTCAGGTGCGATCGAAAGGCCCGCGAGGTTCCCCCGCGTCATTGCCTTCGCCGCTTCCTGGTTGAGGCGCTGGATGCCTTCCTCCGAATCGGAGTGCACGATCGCGCAGCCGCCTTCCGGCGCGTCGACGATGGCGATGTTCTCCTGGATGCCGTCGTAGGCTTCCATCTTGAAGCCCCACCAGTCGGCCCAGAGCGCGCCGCAGACGCCTTCACTCGCGAGTCGCCCGGCGAGCTTGTACGCCTCGACGCCGTGGTGGAAGGCCGAGATCCGGTAGCCGAACTCCTGCGCGATGTCGAGCATGGTCGCCATCTCGTCGGCGCGATAGCAGTGGTTGTGCACCAGGATGTTGCCGCGCATCACCTCGGCCAGGGTCTCGAGCTTCAGGTCGCGCTTCGGAGGCTGCGGCGGCGTCGTGTCCTCGTCGCCTTCGGCCTGGTCTTTCTCGTACTTCGCGAGCTTGGCGTCGTACTCCTTCCAGTCCTCCATGTAGTCGCGCGCGTCGGCAAACGCCTGGCGGTAACCCGCGACGTTGCCCATGCGCGTCGACGGGAATCGGCCATCGCCTCCGTAGACGCGCTTCGGATTCTCGCCGCAGGCCATCTTGAGTCCCTGTGGCGCGCCGGGAAACTTCATCGCCTGGTAGGTGGTCGCCGGGACGTTCTTGACCGTGACGCCGCGCCCGCCGATCAGGTTCGCGGACCCGGGCAACATCTGCAGGGACGTGATGCCGCCCTGCAATGCGGCCTCGAGGCCGGGATCCTGCGGCCAGACGCTGTGCTCAGCCCAGACCTGGGCCGTCACCGGATCCGTCGACTCGTTGCCATCGTCCGAGGCATTGGTTCCGGGGCTTGCATAGACGCCCATGTGCGAGTGCACGTCGATCAGGCCGGGCGTCACCCAGCGACCGCTCGCGTCGATCACGGTCGTGTCCGCCGGCGGGGTCAGCGCCTGGCCGACCTCCTTGATGCGGCCATCGACGATGAGCACGTCGCCGCCGTCGATGCGCGTGCCGGCCCCTGTCAGGACCGTCGCATTCCGGATCAGCGTCGGCGGGGCGGCAGGGGCCGCGTAAGTGGACGAGAAAGGCGCCCGCGCGGGCTTACCCGCATGAGGCTCCTGCGGAGGTTTCGTGGGTGTCGGTGCTTGCGCCGTGCACGCCGCGACCGCGAAGGTCGCAATCACGGCCAACAGGGGTCTCATTGACCCGCATGGTACACGGAGCCTCGCAGGTGCGTAAAATCGGCGGTTCATACCACCATGACCCCACAACAACTTGTTTTCGTGGCGATCGTCGCCGTCACGCTGATCCTGTTCATCAGCGAGCGGATCCGCATGGACGTGGCCGCGATGCTGACCCTGCTCGCGCTCGCCGCCACCGGGATCCTGACGCCGAAGGAGGCGCTCTCGGGCTTTGCCAGCGAGCCGGCCATCATCGTCGCCTCGGTGTTCGTGATTTCGGCGGCACTCACCCAGACCGGCATCACCGAGCGGATCGGCGCAGGCATTGCCCGCGCGGCCGGCGCGCGGGAATGGCGCGCGATCCTGGTCGTCATGCCCGCGGTGGCCGCGCTGGCTGCGTTTTCGCATCACCTCATGATCACGGCGATGATGCTGCCGATCATGATGCGTCTCGCGCGAGTGCAGAACCTCTCGCCCTCGCGCCTGCTGATGCCGATGTCGCTTGCCGCCTCCCTGGGCACGACGCTTACGATCTTCAGCGCACCGGCGTTCCTGCTGATGAACCACCTGCTGCTGACCGGTGAGCAGGCGACGCTCGGCGTATTCGGCATCACGCCGATCGGCATCGCACTGGTGATCATGTCGATCGCCTACATGTTCCTCGCCCGGTGGTTCCTGCCGAAGCGCAAGGCGAGGGCCGACGAGGCCGACTACCTGCGACTCGACCGCTATTACACCGAGCTCGTGATCGAGGAGGACTCGCGCTGGATCGGCAAGCCGATGGCGGAGTTCAACCGCTACTACGACGGCCGGCTGGAGGTCGCCGAGTGGCTCAGGAACGGCGTACCCCAGCACAACAAGGGCAAGGCGTCCTTGCTGGCCATGGGCGACATACTGTTCGCGAGCGCGACGCCGGACGAGATCGCGACGGTGGAGGGCGACCCGGGATTGTCCCTGCACGCCGTCAAGAAGTATGGGGGCACGGGCGGCAAGGCGGACGAGGGCACGCACCAGCTGGTGCAGGTGGTCGTCGCGCCGCACTCCCCGTTCATCGGCGAGACCATCGGCAGCGTGGACTTCCGCAAGTCCTTCGACGTCCTGGTGGTCGGGCTCTGGCGGCGCCAGGAGTGGATCCGCGACAAGCTCTCGCAGGTCAAGATGCGCGAGGGCGACCTGCTCGTCCTGCGCGGCACGCCGGAGCGCTTCTCCGAGCTCGCCTCGCATCACGGCTTCCTGATGATGGTGCCGTTCTCGGCGAACCCGCGCCGGCGCCAGTTCGCCACGCGCACGATCCTGATCGTTGCCGCCACGGTCGCCGCGGCCGCTTCCGGCGTGTTTCCGGCGCAGATGGCGTTCCTGGGAGGCGCCGTCGCGCTGGTGTTGACCGGCTGCGTCGCGGTCGACCAGGCCTACCGCGAGATCGACGTGCGGATCTACGTGATGATTGCCGGCGTCATCCCGCTCGGCCTCGGCATGGAGAAAACCGGCACGGCGGCCTTCGTCGCGGAGCAGTTGCAGCAGATCACCGTCGGCTGGACTGCGCTCGGCGTCCTGCTCGCGCTGTATTGGGCCGCGGCGCTGGTCACGCAGATCCTCTCGGATGCGGCAACCACCGTGCTGCTCGGTCCGATCTCGCTGGCCCTCGCGCTCGCGCTCGGGCTGCCGCCGCAACCGTTCATCGTCTGCACCGCGCTCGGCGCCGTCACCGCGTTCCTGACGCCGATCGGCCACCATGGCAATCTGCTGATCCTCAACCCGGGCCAATACACCTTCGGCGACTTCTTCCGTGTCGGCATCCCGCTCACCATCGGCATCAGCCTGGTGAGCGCCTGGCTCGCGCAGTGGCTCTGGCTCGGCGGGCCGCTGCTGCCGGGCTGGCTCGCATCCTGACCGGTGGCATGGAACGCATCGCCATCATCGGCGCGGGCAACGTCGGCGGCGCGCTGTATCGCAGCCTCAGGGGCGCCGTCGGCGATGACGCGCTGGTCGTCTGCGACACGCACGAGGCGCAGCTCGCGAAGCTCGGCGCCGGGCATGCGCTGCGCGACGCGGACGCGGCCGTGCGGCTGGCCGATACCGTTATCGTCGCCGTCAAACCGCAGCAGTTCGCGGCGCTCGCGCACTCCGTCACGGCGCCGCTCGAGGGCAAATTCGTCGTCACGGTCATGGCCGGCGTGACCCTCGCGGCAGTTGCGCAGGCACTTGGCGCCACGGCCGTGGTCCGCTGCATGCCGAATCTCGGCGCGCAGATCGGGCGGGGAGCGACAGCCTGGATCGCCTCACCTGCCTGCACGGCGGCGCAGCTCGAACTTGCGCGGCGCATCTTCCGCGCGGCCGGCATCGAGATCGAGGTTCGCGACGAATCGCTGCTCGACGCCTTCACGGCGCTCGGCGGAACGGGACCTGCCTATTATTTCTACCTCACCGAGCTGCTCGCGGAAAACGCCGTCGCGATGGGATTTGATGTCGAGCAGGCTCGCGTCCTGGCGCAGGAGGTGCTGTCGGCAAGCGCGCGACTGCTGGAGCTCGGCGAGCGATCCCCGGCGGACTGGCGCAGGGCCGTCACGACGCCGGGTGGGACGACCGCGGCCGCGATGCGAGCCTTCGGCGAGCAGAAATTCGCCGAGGCCTTCCGAGCCGGGCTCGAGGCCGCGCGCCAGCGGTCGGAAGAACTCAGCCGGGGTTGATCCCTGGCCTGTGCGCCGCTCAGTAAACCGGGACCGCGACCGATCCGAGCACGGCGTGCGTGCCTGCGGCATCCCGCGCGCGCAGCGCCTGGTCGACGAGGCGGCGCGTCAGGTGCGGCGCGAACAGCCGGATGAACTCGTACATGTACCCGCGCAGCAATCGTCCGCGGCGCACGCCGATCCAGGTCACCGATTCGGGGAAGAGGTGCGCACCATCGATGGCGACGAGGTCGCGGTCCTCGTCTTCCTCGTAGGCCATGCTGGCGACGATGCCGACCCCGAGGCCGAGCCGCACGTAAGTCTTGATCACGTCCGAGTCGCGCGCCGTCAGAGCGACCTCGAGCTTCAGACCCTCGCGCTCGAACAGCTCCGAGAGCGAGGAGCGGCCCGTGAAGCTGAACACGTAGCTGACGATCGGGTAGCCGCTGATCTGCCGCAGCGACGGCTTCGCGACGCCGGCGAGCGGGTGATCGCGCGGCACGACGATATCGCGCTGCCAGCGGAAGCAGGGCATGAGAGCGAGCGTGGGGAAGAGCTCGTGCGAGCCGGTCGCGATCGAGAAGTCGACGCGGTCGGCGGCCGCGAGGTCGGCGATCTGTTCCGACGTGCCTTGGTGCAGGTGCAGGCCAACCTTGGGGTACTTGGCGCGGAACTGCTTGATGACGGGTGGCAACACGTAACGCGCTTGCGTGTGCGTCGTCGCGATGGACATCGAGCCGCGATTCTCGTCCTGGAAGTCCGCAGACAGGCGACGGATGTTCTCCGACTCCTCGAGCAGCCGCGCGGCGTGCTCGACCACCGCCTGACCGGCCGTGGTCACGCGCGTGACGTTGCGTCCCTCGCGCTCGAAGATCTGGAAGCCGAGCTCCTCCTCGAGCAGCTTGATCTGCTTGCTGACCCCCGGCTGCGACGTGTGCAGCGCCCGTGCCGCGGCTGAAATGTTGAGACCGTGCTGGACGATCGTGACGAGGTAACGGAGTTGGTGCAGTTTCATGGCGCTCGGCCACGATACCGGCTCGCGCGGCGCATGGGGAAGCCCGCCCTGCTCAGGCGGTTTTCCGCATTGCGTCCAGGAGCGGCGGCGGGCCGTACCAGCCGAGGCGGGCGGCCTCCGACGCGGCCTCGCCGATGATGAGCAGTGCGGGCGAGCGGATCCCCTGCGCCACGACGGCAGAGTCGAGCCCGGCGAGATCGGTCAGCAGCACGCGCTGGCCAGGCAGCGTGCCGTTCTCGATCACCGCCGCCGGGGTCGCCGGCGGCAGGCGAGCCTCGAGGAGCCGCTCGCGCACGTGCGCCGCGGCGGCGACGCCCATGTAGACGACCAGCGTCTGCCGGCGGCCGGCCAGCCGCCGCCAGTCGATGCGGTCGGCCGCGTCCGCACCGTGCGCGGTCACGAAGTGCAGTGTTTCTGCGTACCTGCGATCCGTCAGCGGAATCCCGGCATAGGCGGCGCAGCCGAGCGCGGCCGTGATGCCGGGCACGATCTCGAACGGGATTCCGTGTCGCGCGAGCCAGTCGGCTTCCTCGCCGCCGCGCCCGAACACCAGCGGGTCGCCGCCTTTCAGTCGCACGACGCGCCGCCCGCGGCGCGCATGGTGCACGAGCAGGCGATTGATGCGTTCCTGGGACGCGCCCTCGCCACCGGCGGCCTTGCCGACGTCGACGAGTTCCGCTTCGCGGCGCGCGCGCGCGAGGATCTCGGGGCCGACCAGCCTGTCCGCGAGTATCACGTCCGCGGTTTGCAGCGCCCGAAGCGCCCGCAGAGTCAGCAGGTCCGGGTCCCCGGGCCCCGCGCCCACCAGCGAGACGAGGCCGCGCGGCGCCGGTGCCTCCGTCGCGAGTGCGTTCTCGAGCAACCGGTCCGCCTCAGGCTCGCGACCGGCACGTACGGCCGCGGAGACCGGCCCATCGAGCAGCCATTCGTAGAGCCTGCGGCGAGCCGGGATCGAGGGCCGGCGCTGGCGGATCGTCTTGCGCCAGCGTTCGGCGAACCCGGCGAGATGCGCCCAGGAATGATCGAGCATCGCCTCGACACGGGCGCGCACGGCGGTCGCCAGCATGGGTGCGACGCCGCCGCTCGAGATCGCGATCAGGAGCGGCGAGCGATCAACGATCGCCGGCAGGATGAAACTGGAACGCGCGCCGTCGTCGGCGACGTTGACAGGGATGCCTGCCGCACGGGCCACGCGGGCGACGGTGTCGTTGGCATCCACGTCGTCGGTCGCCGCGAACACGATGCGGCAGCCGGATACGTCGCCGGCCGCGAAGGCGCGCGGGTGCCAGGTGACCTCGCCGCGGCCGGCCTGCGCCGCAATTTCCGGGCAGGCAGCGGGCGCGACGACGGTGACGGCGGCGCCCGCGGAGCGCAGCAGCGCGAGCTTGCGCGCCGCCACGCGGCCGCCGCCGACGACCAGGGCCGGCGCTGCCTGCAGGTCGAGGAAGACCGGGAGGTGTCGCATTCTCAGCGTCCGGCCCCGGCGTCGATCAGGTGCAGTCCGCATTCGCGCTGCAGGCCGAAGAAGCGCGTGTCCTCGGCAGCGTCGCCGGCTTCCTGCAGCGAACGCGTCGTGTGCCAGTCGCCGATCGAGACGTAGCCGCGCTCCCACAGCGGGTGATAGGGCAGCCCGTGGCGCCTCAGGTAGTCGTACACGTCGCGATCGCTCCAGTCGAAGATCGGATGCACCTTGAAGCGATTCGGCTCGCTGCGCTGCACAGGTTCGATGCCGGCACGAGTCGCGGCCTGCTGGCGCCGCAGGCCCGCAAACCAGGTGCCGACGCCAAGCTCCGCGAGCGCGCGCTGCATGGGCTCGACCTTGTGGATCCGGTTGTAGCGCTCGATGCCGGCGGCGCCCTGTTCCCAGAGCTTGCCGTGCCGGGTCGCGAGCCATGCCGGCGAGACCGCCGGGCCGTAGACCTTGAGGTTGAGCTTGAGCCGCTCCGTGAGCTCATCGACGAAGCGGTAGGTCTCGGGGAACAGGTAACCCGTGTCGATCAGGACGACCGGGATGCCGGGCAGTGCTTGCGTCAGCAAGTGCAGCGACACCGCCGCCTGTGCGCCGAAGGATGACGAGAGGATGCGCGCCTCGGGCAGGAGCTGCGCGGCGCGCTCGATGCGGCGCCCGGCGGTGAGCGCGCGCAGTTCGGCGTTCAGCGCCGGCAGGTCGATGGCGGGTGCCACGTCGCGCCGCTCGCGCATTACGCAGCTCATGACAGGCGCCCGCTGCGATGCAGGAAGTCGCCGAAGGCTTCGCCCGGCTCACGCTCCGCCGACCAGGCCGCGAACAGGCCGTCGAGCGCCACGAGGATCCCGGGCTCGTCGAGGTTCTCGCGGTACAGCGGTGCGAGCCGCCGGCCGTCGCGGCCCCCGCCGAGATGCAGGTTGTACCGTCCCGGCGCCTTGCCGACCAGCGCGACTTCCGCGAGGTAAGGCCGCGAGCAGCCATTGGGGCAGCCGCTCACGCGCAGCAGTAGCGGTTCGCCGCCGAGCCCGTGACTTTCCATCAGGCCGTCGATAGCCGCGGTCACCGAGGGCAGGTAGCGCTCCGCTTCGGCCATCGCCAAAGGGCAGGTCGGCAACGCGACACAGGCGAGCGATTCGAGCTCGAGTGCCCGCGACTTGCGGTACGCGTCGAGTCCGTAGCCCGCGACCAGTGCGTCGATGCGCCAGCGATCTGCCGCGGCGACGTCCGCGACCACGAGGTTCTGGTTCGGCGTCAGCCGGAAGTGCCCGCGGTGCACCTGCGCGATCCGCGCGAGGCCCGAGCGAAGCCTGCGCTCGCCGCGGTCGGCGACGCGGCCGGACTCGATGCGCAGCGCGAGGTGCCAGCGGCCCTCGGAATCCTCGCTCCAGCCGAAGCGGTCGCCCGTCGTCGTGAACGTGAACGGCCGGGGCGACTCGAGCGAGAAGCCGAGCCGGCGCTCCAGCTCCGCGCGGAACCATTCGAGACCGCGGTCGGCGAGCGTGTACTTGAGCCGCGCGTGCTTGCGCTCGCCGCGGTCTCCGAAGTCGCGCTGGGTCGTCACCACCGCCTCGGCGACGGCGAGGAGCTTTTCAGGCGCCAGGAAGCCGACCAGGTCCGCAAGTCGCGGGAAAGTCTTCGCGTCGCCATGCGTGGCGCCGAGGCCGCCGCCGACAGTCAGGTTGAAGCCGGCGAGTCGGCCGTCCTCGACGATCGCGATGAATCCGAGGTCGTGGGCGAACACGTCGACGTCGTTGACCGGCGGGACGGCGATCGCGGCCTTGAACTTGCGCGGCAGGTAGTTGGCGCCGAGGATCTTTTCCTCTTCCTGTCCGGGCGCGACTTTCTCGCCGTCGAGCCAGATCTCGTGGTAAGCGCGGGTGCGCGGCAGCAAGTGAGCGGACAGCCGCGTCGCCCACTGCTGCGCCTCGGCGTGCACTGTCGAGGCTGCCGGCCCCGGGCTCGCGAGCACGTTGCGGTTGACGTCACCGCAGGCGGCAATCGTGTCGACCAGCGCCGCGTTCATCGCCGCGATGGTCGGCTTGAGGTCGCCCTTCAGCACGCCGTGCAGCTGGAAAGCCTGGCGCGACGTGAGGCGCAGTGTCCCGTTCGCGTAGCGCGTTGCGAGCCCGTCGAGCGCGAGCCACTGCGCGGGCGTGCAGAGGCCGCCGGGCAGGCGCGTGCGGATCATGAAACTGAACGCGGGCTCGAGCTTAGCCTGGCGCCGCGCCTCGGCGCTGTCCCGGTCGTACTGCTGGTAGGAGCCGTGAAACTTCAGGAGCTGCTGGTCGTCCTCCGCAATTCCGCCGGTCACGGGATCGGCGAGGCTTTGCACGATCGTGCCGCGGAGTCCCCGGCTTGCGGCCTTGATGCGCTCGACGGCGCTCGGATTCGAGGCACCCATCAGTAGACGTCCCGCAGGTAGCGGCTGTCGGCGCCGAGCCGGTCGAGGCGCTCGCGCGCGGCCTCGGCCGACAGCCCGCCGTGCGTCGCGAGGACGCCCGCGAGCGCTGCGTGCACGTCGGGCGCCATGCGCGACGCGTCGCCGCAGACGTACAGCGTCGCGCCGCCCTCGAGCCACTCGTGCAGCTGCGCACCGGCTTCCGTGATGCGCTGCTGCACGTAGGTCTTGCGGGCGCCGTCGCGCGAGAAAGCCAGGTCGATGCGCGCGAGCGTGCCCTGCTTGAGGGCCCGCTGCCACTCGAGCTGGTAGAGAAAGTCGCGGGCGAAACGGCGCGCGCCGAAGATCAGCCAGTTCCGCCCGCGCGCGCCACTCGCGGCGCGCTCCTGGAGGAAGGCGCGGTACGGGGCAACGCCGGTGCCGGCCCCGATCATGATCACGTCCTGCGAACCGTCGGCGGGCAGGCGGAAACGCGGGTTGGCCTCGACGTAGATTGGCACCCTGGCGCCATCCGCGCGGGTCGCAAGAAAATGCGTGGCCGCGCCGGGACGCTTCGATCCGCCGCCCGAGTCGATGCGCGCCGCAGTCAGGTGGACTTCCTCGCCGACCTCGCGGGCGCTCGAGGCGATGGAATACAGGCGGGGCGCCAGCGGCCGCAGGGCGGCGACAAGCGCGGCGGCGTCCCAGTCGGCGGGGTAGTTTTCGATGCAGATCGGCGAGCTGGTTCTGCGTCAGGAAGGCGCGCAGCGCGGCTTCCTGGCCGGGTCGCAACAGCTCCGCGAGGGCGGGATGCCGGCCGCGTTCCGCAATATTCGCGACCAGCGGCCGGGTCACGAGCGTGATTTCCAGTGCCGACGTGAGCCACTCGGCGAGCGTGCGCTGCCTGCCGTCGCGTTCGACGCTCACGGCCCCGTCAAGCCGCGCTGCGGCGAGCACGGCCGCGACGGTTTGTTCCGGATTCTCGGGCACGATACCTATCGAATCGCCCGGCTCGTAGCGAATACCCGAACCGGCGAGTGACAGCTCGACGTGGCGCACGTCGCGCACCCCGTCGCCCCAGGTGATCTGCTGGTTGGCGAGCAGCTCCGCCTGGAAGGGGCGCTCTCGATTCCAGGCGGGCACGCTCGCCACCGGCCGCAGCACGGCGACGCGTGCGGGCGCACCGGGCTTCGCAGGAAGCCTCTCGATCCATTCCCCGACACGCGCCTGCCAGCCCGCGGCGGGCGCCTCATAGTCCACGTCACAGTCGATCCGGTCGAGGATCCGTCGCCCGCCGAGCTCCGCGAGGCGCTCGTCGATCCGGCGGCCGACCTCGCAATACTTCGGATAGCTCGAGTCGCCGAGCGCGAGCACGGCGAATTCGAGCGAAGGCAGCTCGGGTGCTCGGCGCCCGAGCAGGAAGTCCGTGAGCGGGCGTGCGTCGTCCGGCGGGTCGCCATCGCCGTGCGTGCTCATGACGACGAACAGGCGGCGCTCGCGCGCGAGCTCCCGGGGCGGGTACTCGCCGGCGCGCAGGATGCGCACGCGCAGGCCGCGCGGTCGCAGGCGCTCCTCAAGCGCCTCGGCAACGCGCCGCCCGTTGCCGGTTTGCGAGCCGTAGACGATGGTCGCGGCCCAGGGCGCGTCGGTATCGGCCGCAGGCAGGGCCGTCGGAGCGGCTGCTGCCGCGAGTCCCGCGGCGTATCCAGAGATCCACAGGAGTCCGGGAGCGTCGAGGCCGCGAACGAGTTCGGCAAGCCGGTCGGCCCGCTCGGCCTCGAGCGGGAAGCCCTGGGGCACTGGCAAAGGAAGGGAAGCCGCCATGGGTGGATCGTACTGAGCGAAGCAGCGAGGCCGGAAAGACCGACTCGTTATGCCTATATAACGGCTCGTTACATCAAGGCGGGCCTCGATGCCGAGATCCTGCCCTGATCGAGTCCGAGTACTACTGCCGGGTCGCCCGCCGCCAGGCGCCGCCCTCGCTCCAGGAGGCGGCCAGCACATTTAAGATCAATCTGCCCGCCGCGATGCACGTCAAGCCGTTTACAAAGTCGTACGACGGCGCGATCTCGACGATGTCCATGCCGACGATGCGGTTCCGCCGCGCGACGTCACGCAGGAGCGGCGCGAGCTGCCGGTAGTAGATGCCGCCGGGCGTCGGCGCCATGACGGCCGGCATCTCGCTCGGATCAAGGCCGTCGGCGTCGATCGTGAGGTAGACCGCCCGGTTCTCAGGGATGGTCGCGAGCACGGGGGCCATGCCCTCGGCATGGATCTGTTCCGCACCGAAGAGATGAGAGCCGAATGCGCGCGCGGCGGCGACCTCCCGCTGCCGGGCACTGCCGATGGCGCGCAGCCCGATCTGCGTCATCCCGGACACGGCCTTGACCTTGCTCGCCCATTGCAGCGGACTCGAGTAGCCGCGACGCACGCCGCCGACCTCCTCGCGCCAGTCGAGGTGGGCATCGATGTGCAGGATGTGCACCGGCTCGCCGACCGCGTCGAGCGCGTCCACGACCGGGATCGTGACGCCGTGGTCGCCGCCCAGCACCACGAGCTGCGCGCCCTGTTTCCAGACGTGGCGCACGCGCTCCGTGACGGCGGCCGCATAGTCGCCGTAGTCGCCGCCGTCGAAGGCGACGTCGCCCATGTCCACGTGCGAGGGCAGGTTCGACGCCAGGTCCGTGCCGACGTCGAAGTCCCAATGCGCCGGGTCGTAGCAGAAACTCTGCGAGCGCGCGCGGATTGCGTCAGGCGCCTTCGACTGGTCGTTCGGGAACGGGTCGTGGCCGTAGGGCTCGCTGTGACGCACGCCGAGGAGCGCAACCTGCGTGTTCCACCCGGAGGGGTCCGTCGCCACCGGCCAGTCCAGGAAAGGGCGTTCAGGCTTCGTCGTCGGCTTCAGGTCCTTCATTTCCGTTCTCCGCGTCCTGCGTCGATCGTAAGCCACAGCAGGGCGGCGATGACAGACGTCGCGGCGCCGGTCGCGAACACCACGCCCCAGCCACCCTGGGTCACCGTGAGCGCCGCGATGATCGGCGTGCCGATCACGCCGCCGAGGTTGCCCCCGGTGTTCAGGACCGCGGTTGCCGCCATGGAGTCGTTCGGTGCGAGTCGCATGGCGACTCCCCAGTAGTTGCCTTCATTGAATTCGACGCAGGCGAAGCCGAGGCAGAGAGCGGCAATGGCCCAATAGGGGCTCGCGACCGCCACGGTCATGTAGAGGAAGACGGCCGCGAGCGGCAGCGCGACCAGCGGCACGATGCGTGCGCCCACGCGGGGCCCAAAGCGCAGGCGCAACCGGTCCGCAACGCGTCCGCCCGTGGCAGAGGCGAAGCCCGCGACCACGAAGGGCAGCGCGCCGAGCCAGCCGCTTTCGAGCAAGGAGAGCTTCCGGTCCTGCACCAGGTACAGGAAGCTCCAGAACGTCACGAGATAGAAGACGTAATTCATGACCAGGTACGACAGCGTGAGCAGCAGCACCTGCGGGTCGCCGAGGACACGCAGCACGCGGCGGGCGGTGAGCGGCGCAGCTGCGTCGTACGGCGGGTTGCCGGCAAGTTCGGCGAGCTCCGCCGGCGTCACCCGCGGATGCTGCTCCGGAACGTCGCGCGCGACGAACCACCACAACATCACGAGCAGCAGCGAAGGCACGCTCGTCAGGATGAGCGCCGCCTGCCAGCCGTAGGCCTGCATCAGCGTGGCGACGAGCGGCGAGGCGATGGCGGCGCCCGTCCAGAGCCCGGTCACGATAAGACCGAGCATCGAGGACCAGCGCGCGACCGGGTACCAGTGACGGACTGTTCCCGCCTCGACCGGGTACAGGCCGCCGTGCGCGATGCCGAGCAGCGAACGGGCGAGGAGCAGCGTCGCGAACAGGAGGCCGGCCGAGGCGATGAGCGGCGCGGCTGCCGTCAGCACGCTCGCGAGCACCGCGACGATTCCGATGAGCGTCAGCGTCAGGCGTGCCCCGAATCGCTGCCCGAACAGCGCGCCCGGCACCTGGCAGGCCGCATAGACGATCAGGAAAGCGTTCATGATCCAGCCGATCTGCTGCTGGGTCAGGCCGAGCTCCGGCATCATGCGCCCGGCCGCGATGCCGATGCCCTGGCGCTGCAGGTAACTGGCGACGGCGAAGCCGAAGATCAGGACGAAGACCGAGGAACGGACGCGCGGGCTTGTCATCGCGACAGCTTACCCGGTGGCTGGCCGCCGCGGCGGACGCCTCAGCACGGTTTCGCACGCGCGAAGGCGCCTCGCCATCCGGTCCAGAATCCGCGCTGCGTCCACCAGGAATGCGGCCGGAACGTCGTTGGTCATTTCCAGCAGCAAGGCCTGGATGCCGGCATCCACCTCCGACAGGCACTCCATGCCCGCAACGGTCACGGTCAGGAGGCGAAGGCGCCGGTCGCCCGGTGACCGCCCGATCGACAGGTAGCCGAGGTCACAGAGGCGACTTGCCGTTTCGCGGGCGCTGGGCCGCGTCAGGTGCAGTCGCCGCGCCAGGTGCGTGAGCGTGGCCCTGCTGCCCGACTGCTCGACGAGCCGAAGCATCCGCCAGCCGGGAACCGTGAGCTGGAAGTGGGCGGCCATTCCGGTTTGTGCGCGGCCGATCAGGCGGGCGACGCGCTCGATGGCCGTCGTGAAGGCAAGCGCCTGCTCAGGCCAGGGGCTGAGGAGCTGATAGCACGCTGACAAGACAACTCTCCGTTTGACTTCGGGAGGGTGATCGCCTGCGGAGTATCGGTTTGCAAAAATGGGAAGGGAACCTTCGTATCTGGCGCAATACGAAGGTTTCTTTCTCTACTTCTTCAAACAGCGTGCCCTCCTGCTCGCGCGGTCGGCGGCGTCGTAGCCTGACTCGACCACCTTGCCAGCGCCCGGAGTGTCAGTTCCAGAAATTGGGAAGGGAACCTTTGCATCTCGGGCAATGCGAAGGTTTCCTTCCCTTTTTCTGCAACCAGGGGGCCGCCGGGCCGCGAGTCGGGTGGCCGCCCGTCGGCGCGTCCTCCCGTCAGGCGACGTCGAGCCCGAGATCGAGCGAACGGGCTGAGTGCGTAAGCCAGCCAAGCGAGATGGAATCGACGCCGGACTCGGCGATGGCGCGCACGTTTGCAAGCGTGACGCCGCCCGAGGCTTCCAGGTGGCAGCGACGGCCTGCGATCGCGACCGCACAGCGCAGCTGGTCCGGTGTCATGTTGTCGAGCAGCACGGCCGCGACCCGGCAGGCGAGTGCTTCCTCGAGCTGGGCAAGCGTGTCCACCTCGACTTGTATCGGAAACTCCGCGCCCAGGCGTTCGCGCGCCTGGCTGACCGCGCCGGCGATGGAACCTGCGACGCCGATGTGGTTGTCCTTGATGAGCACGGCGTCGTAAAGCCCGAAGCGATGATTGACGCCGCCGCCGACCGCGACGGCGTACTTCTCGAGCGCGCGCAACCCGGGCAGCGTCTTGCGCGTGTCCTTGATCGCGACGCCGGTTCCCTCGACCGCGCGAACGACGGCCGCGGTAGCGGTCGCGATACCGGACAAGCGGCCCATCAGGTTCAGGATCACACGCTCGCCGGAGAGCAGGGTGCGGGCCGAGCCGCTGAGCGTCGCCACTGAATCGCGCGCCCGGACATCCGTCCCGTCGGGCGCCTCGACGTTCGCGGTCGCGGTTTCGCTGAACTGCGCGAGCACCGCCAGGATGGCGTCGACCCCGGCGATGCGGCCGGGCTCGCGGCTGCGGATCACGGCTGTCATCCGGGTGCCGGCGGGCACCACCGAGTCGGTCGTGATGTCGCCGCGCTCTCCGAGATCTTCCGCGAGCGCGGCCTGCACGACGCGGGCCATCTCTGCGCGGGGCGCGCTGGGCCTCACGCGACGCGGCTCTGCGCGGACCGGAGCGGAGCGGTCGGCGCGGCGACCGGATTGACGAATCGGCGCATGGCGCCAGCTGCCGACGGCTCCGGAAAGTCCAGCCGATAGTGCGCGCCTCGCGACTCGCAGCGCGCGAGCGCACAACCGAGCAACAGCCGGGCAATCGTCTGAAGGTCTTCCTCGTCGCGCGATACGGCCGTCCGGCTTGCGAGCTCCGCCATCGCTTCGGACATGTCAGCGCCGTTCCTGACCGGGCCGAGGCTCCGGCCGACGAGCCGTCGGAGCGCCAGGATGCGCGTGGTTTCAGCAGCTGCCGTGGGCACGCGCCGCGGCAGGTCGAGTCCGCCGGCGGTCGGCGGCAGCTTCGCCGCGTGCACGGCGTCCGCGACGCGCGCGCCGAACACGAGCCCTTCCAGGAGCGAGTTGCTGGCGAGCCGGTTGCCGCCGTGCAATCCGGTCGCGGCCACCTCGCCGCAAGCCCAGAGCCCGGGCATGCTGGTCGCGCCGTGCGCGTCGGTCGCGATCCCGCCCATGTGGAAGTGTGCGGCGGTCGTGATCGGCAGGGCGTGTCGCGCGGGATCGAAGTCGGCCGCGCGGGCGATGGAGGCGGCTCCCGGAAAGCGGGACTCGATCCCGGACACCGGTCTCGCGTCGAGCAGCGAACGCTGTCCGCTCAGCCGACGCAGGGCGATGGCGCGAGCGACGACGTCCCGGGGCGCGAGCTCGGCATCCGTATGAATGGCCGGCATGAACCGGCGGCCGGAATCGTCGACCAGCACCGCGCCGGCGCCGCGCAAGGCTTCCGTCAGCAGGGGCAGGGGATCGCCCTCGACGTCGAGGGCCGTCGGGTGAAACTGCACGAACTCGAGATCGGCGAGCCTCACGCCGCGACGCGCGGCGGCGGCGAGCCCCGCGCCGCGCGAGGTGGCGGGGTTCGTGGTGCGGTCGAAGCAAGCACCGATGCCGCCGGTCGCCAGCACGACGTGCGGAGCCAGCACGGCGAGCCGCGAACCGTCGGCGCTCTCGAGCAGGACGCCGCCCGCGCGCGGGCCGCAGGCGACGATATCCACGAGATCCCAGCCTTCCAGCAGACGGATGTCGGGGCGGCGCAGCACGGATTCACGCAAGGCCTGCATGACTGCAGCGCCGGTGCGGTCGCCGCCGGCGTGGACGATGCGGTCGTGGCCGTGGCCGGCTTCCCGGCCGAGCAGCGGACGCCCATTGAGCCCGGCGTCGAAACGGACGCCCTGGTCGCGCAGCCAGGCGACTCGCCCGGCCGCCGCATCCGCGACCAGCGCGGCGATCGCCGGGTCCGCCAAACCGGCGGAGACACGCAGAGTATCCGCTGCGTGCAGCGCTGCGGAATCGCTCGCGCCAACCGCTGCCGCGATGCCGCCCTGGGCGAGGCGCGAGGACCCACCGCCGACGCGCTGGTTGGCGACGACGATACAGTCCCCGAGTCCGAGCGCGGCCGAGAGTCCCGCGATGCCGCCGCCGACGACGACGGCGGGTGTGGTGATGAATTCCCCGGCGATCACGGCTTGACCGCGAGCATCCGCGTGACGGCCTGGCGCGCCCGCTCGGCCACCGCCGGGTGTATCTCGACCTCGTACCGCAGGTGGCGCAGCGAGTCGGCAATGCCGGCGAGCGTGATGCGCTTCATGTGCGGGCAAAGGTTGCAGGGCCGCACGAACTCGACGTCGCGGAACTCGCTCGCGACGTTGTCCGACATCGAGCATTCCGTGATCATCACGACGCGCGGCGGCCGGTTCCGGTCCACCCACGAGATCATCCCCGCCGTCGAGCCGACGAAATCGGCTTCGGCGAGCACGTCCGGTGGACATTCAGGGTGCGCGATGACGCGGATGCCCGGGTGGTCAGCGCGGTAGTCGCGCAGCTGCTGGCCGGTGAAGCGCTCGTGCACCATGCAGCTGCCTTCCCAGAGGATGACCTCGACGCCGGTCTGCGAGGCTACCCAGCGCCCGAGGTACTGGTCGGGCAGGAAGATCACGCGCGGCACGCCGAGCGACTCGACCACCGCGACCGCGTTTCCGGAAGTGCAGCAGATGTCGGACTCCGCCTTGACCTCGGCGGAAGTGTTCACGTAGGTAACGACCGGCACGCCGGGGTAGCGCTCACGCAGCAGGCGAACGTCGGCGCCCGTGATCGATTCGGCAAGCGAGCAGCCGGCGCGCAGGTCCGGAATCAGCACGGTCTTGCGGGGGTTCAGGATCTTTGCGGTCTCGGCCATGAAGTGCACGCCCGCCATGACGATCACGTCAGCATCGGTGTCCACGGCCATGCGGGCGAGGGCGAGGGAATCGCCGCGCAGGTCCGCGACCCCGTGGAAGATGTCCGGCGTCATGTAGTTGTGCGCCAGCACGACGGCGTTGCGCTGCGCCTTCAGCGCCTCGATTTCCGCGATCAGCGGCTCGATGACGGCGATCTCGACGTCCGGCAGGACGCCGGCCAGGTTCCTCACGGCACCCACTCCATTTATGCTCGGAGTGAGTATTATAGGTCAGTAGAGGCGGGCGCGCACCACCTCTTTGCGAAACCGGAAAAGCTTGGCGGGACGGCCCCTTGCGGGCCGTTCGAGCGCACGGGTGGCTTCGAGAAAGCGGCCGTTCTCGACCAGGCGCCGGAAGTTCTGCTTGTGCAGATGCGTGCCGGTGAGCGCCTCGACCGTGCGTTGCAGCTGCAAGCAGCGTGAAGGTTTCGGGCAGGAGCTCGAATACCACCGGGCGGTATTTCAGCTTGCCGCGCAGCCGGCCGAGAGCGGTAGCGACGATGCGGCGGTGGTCGAAGGCAAGCTCGACGCCGGAGCTGCGGCCCGGGCGTGCCGGCAGGCCCTGGTCGCGGCGGTTTTCGGGCACGAGTTCGACTTCGTAGAGGAGTTCGTAGCGCTCGAGGACTCGGATCGGGTCCCAGGCGCGCGGGTCGCCAAAGTTCGCGCGCACGCGGTGCTTGCGGGCAGCATCGCTCCCGGCCCAGCGCGTGAGCGACGGCAGCAACGCTTCGCCGACGGTCGCCGGCATCCCGGCGCGTCGGTCTTCCCAGGGCAACAGGTCGTAGGCGTCAATCCAGGCGGCGCCCGGTGCGGGCTGGGCTTCTTTGACCAGCCCGAGGTAGGCAACGGAGAGATTGCGTGTGCCATCCTGCGTGCGCTGGCGGTCGCGATCGCCGAACGTGTAGAGCTGTTCGATGTAGCCGACCGCGAGTCCCGTCTGCGCCGAAATCCAGCGCCGCAATCCGAGCTCCAGCGTCGCATCTGCGTCGGCGTCGAGGAGGCCCGTAGGCAGGGCGGGCACACCGGCGCCAACCTGCGTCGTCGTCAGGATACGCGGCCGGCCCGCGGTGACGGCCACGATGACGGCATCCAGACTCAGGGAAAGTCGGCGCGACATGGCGCCGGATGATGCCACAGCCGGCGCGTGGACCCCCCAGTGGTCAGCGTGCATCCCGCCCCCCGGCTTCCGCCGGGCGACGGGATGTTAGCGGCGGGGCGCGGGTAACGCCCAAACGTCCATCAGTGGCGGGGCGTTTCCCAGTAGCGCGGCGCCTTGTAATACTCGAACGCGCGGTTGCGAAAATCCTGGCCGTCATTGCGCGCCAGCTCGTCGATCGATCCTGCGGGTGCAGCATCGAGCTGTTCCTTGGTGAACTCGACGACGTAGCTGCCCTTCGCCTTATCGAACCTGAGCGAAGACCAGGGTACCGGATGGTACTTCTCGGACAAGCCAAGGAAACCGCCGAAGGAAACGACGGCGAACATGATGTTGCTCGACATCTTGTCCAGCATGATGTCCTCGATCTCGCCGATCTTGCGGCCGGACGCGTCGTGGACCTTGGTTCCGATGACGGCGGAGGCGCGGATGGCGGACGTATGGCCTGAAAGTGTGGGCATGGTTGGGTGCTCCAGGTGGGCTGACTTTGCGACCACCAGACCGTAACCGCGCCGCCCTCCCGCGTCCTGCCGGAACATCGCGCAATGGCTTGTGGGACGACAAACCGGGATTGTCAGGCAGGACTGCAGGCGGGTAGCGTGTCGACATGAGCCGGGCATTCGTCAAGGAATCCGACGGCGCTGACGGCGATGAACTTGCCGAGCTGCAGGTCAGCCCGCACCGCAACCTCGTCACGGCGCAAGGGCTGCGACAGATCGAGGCAACCGTCGAGCGCCTGCGAGCCGAGCTGACCGCGGCGCGCGCCGCCGACGATCGTGCGGCGGTCAGGCGCATCCAGCGCGACCTGCGCTACTGGAGCGCCAGGCAGCGCACGGCCGAGCAGGTGCCGCCAGCGCGGCCGGATGGCAAGGTGCGATTTGGCTCGACGGTCACGCTGCAGAAGGCGGGCGGTGCCCGCAGCGAATATCAAATCGTCGGAGAAGACGAAGCTGAGCCGGCCGGCGGAAAGATCTCGTATGTCTCGCCCATCGCCCGCGCGTTGATCGGCAAGAGCACCGGAGACGCCGTGGCACTCCGGGACGGTGAGGCTGAGATCATCAACGTCGGATGAGCATCCGCCGCGCGCTCTTCACGGAGTCGTTGACGGCCAGGGCGTTCTCGAGCGCGGCATTGGCCGCAGTGTTGTCGAAGATGCACCAGGCGTGGGCCTGCTTTCCGTACTCACGCAAGGCGCGGACCCAGGCTTCGAGCTGGGCGGGGCCATAGCTCGACCAGTACATGCGGGGCGAGCCGTGCAGCCGGAAGTACGCCGTCGTCGTGTCGGCTCCCGGCAACGCAGCCGCCGGCACGATGGCAGGGTCCGCCGCTACGCGCCCGATGGCGAACCGCAGCAATTGCCTGTCGGCGCCAGGCGCGAACCAGCTCGCGTGTCGGGGCTCGCATGCCACGGCTCCCGCGTGCTGATCACGCAACAGGGCGAAGAATCGGCTTGCAACGCGCGGCTCGTAGTCCAGCGAGGGAGGCAGCTGCACCAGCAGTGGTCCCAGCTTCGGTCCCAGGCCGCCGACCTGCTCCAGGAACTCCGCGAGCGCCGCCCGCGCGCCGCGAAACCGTGCTTCATGCGTGATTTCGCGCGGCAACTTGACTGAGAACCGGAACGACCGTGGCGTCTGCCTTGCCCAGCTTCGGTAGACCTCGCGGCGATGCGGCCGGTAAAAGGAGCTGTTGATCTCGACACATCGGAAGATCTGGGCGTAGCGCGCAAGGTGAGTCCCGTCGCCAGGGAAGGCCGCAGCGCAGGATCGAGGAATTGACCAGCCTGCGATGCCGACCCGGATCATCGTGGCCTGGACGACATCACGCTGCTAGAGCGCCGGGCCGGCTTCCGCGCCGAGCATGGCGCCGCGCGCCATCGGCACCGGGGGTCCGCCGAACGACAGCAGCCTGTCGTGGAAGGCACCCCAGGCCTCGCGTCCGCCGCGCGACGCGGTCCAATCGTCGCGCAACTTGCGGATCATCAGCTTGCCGAGCGTGTAATTGAGGTAACCGGGATCGTAGGTGCCGCGTGCGGCCTGCTGGCGCGCATTTCCCGGGTCCTGAAAGGCTTGGTCGCGGAACATGCGCTCGCATTCCTCGACCCTCATGCCCTGCGTGTGCATGCCGATCGCGCAGAGGTAGCGGACGTTGCGGTATAGCGCCTTGTTGACCTGGCCGACGCGGTATTCGGCACGTCCGCCGGCAAGACTGCCGGTCAGCCCGGCTTCCCACATTATCTCCTCCGCATAGTGCGCCCAGCCCTCGGTGAAGGCGTAACTCAGGAACAGCCGCCCGATGAGGCTTTCGGACCGGTTCGAATGCAGGGAATGGAGGAAATGCCCGGGCCAGACTTCGTGCACCGACGTCGACATGAGGTCGGCGACGCCCGGCGTGTACGCGTCCTGTTCAGCCTTCGGCCACGACGGATCGGGCGGGGCGATGTAATACGTGGACGGCATGCCCTCGTCGTACGGGCCCGCCGGGTTGATGTAGGCAAAATTCGTCGCCTGGTAGGGCGGAGCCCGGTCGACCCGGATCGGGTCGTCGGAGGGGATGGTGGCGAGCGCGTGCTCGACGACGAACGCGCGCAGCACGTCTAGCTGCTGGCGCGCACCTTCGACCGCGCCGCCCTGTGGGCGGTTTGCATTCATCTTGTCCATGCAGCCCTTGCGGTCGCGTCCCGGCGCGAATGCCTTGCAGGCCTCGTCGAGCGCGACGAGGTTCCGCTGCAGGTCGGCCTTGCCGGCGTCCAGCAGGCGGTCGAGCGGCACGACGACGCCTTCGGTTTCCTCCAGCATGGCGGCGAACAGCTCGGCGCCGATCGCGTAGTCCTCGCTCTGCGTCGCACGCTGCGCTTCCAGCCAGTCGGCCAGCGCCTTGAACGCCGCAATCGCCTTCACGTTGGCGTCCGCGTAGGCTTTCTGGAGCGCCGGGTCCTTCACGTCCGCGAAGACCTGCGGCGCGTCGTCGCGCAGGAACGGCACCATGCCGCCGAACGAGGCGACGCCCTGGTCGATCCAGGTGCGCGGCATCGGCGTGCGCAGGTTTGCGCGGATCTGCTCGGTCGCAGCGGGGACGTTCGAGAGCCACGTCGTGAAGTCGCGCAGGCGCTCGTCGAGCGGCGCGTAGGGCTTCGTCAGGTACGGGTCCGGCGACAGGAAGTCGAGATTCCAGTCGAAGTAGAAGGTCGGATTACGAAACGGCCATTCCGCCCGCTCGAGCCAGAAGAGATTGCGATCGACGACCGCGAGCAGGTAGTCGCACTCGAAGCGCTGCGCGTCGGTGAGCGCTGCGGAATCGAAGGCCCGCGCCTGCGCCGCGACGGACTCGAGGCGCGCCACTTCGGCCTCTATGCCCGCGGCGCTCCAGTCCGGGAAGCGGCCCGCGTACTCCCGGCGCCCGGCGGCGAATCCCATCATCGGGTGCGCGTCGAACCAATCCTCGACAAACTGCTGCGCGAATGCCGGCCAGTCGGGCGCCTCGCGGCTCTCGGGAGCGGGCGACTTGCCGCAGGCGGAGAGGGCCAGGCCGATGACTAGCAAGGTGCTTAAAACGGCAGTTCGCATGAGGTACTCCGTGACGGGGGATTTGACGGAAACAAGTGTTGATGCACGCGAGGTGGACACGAATCGCGAAGCAGCCTGAATCTTGTCCGACTTCTGCGCTAAATTGTAGATGGCGGGAAAGCGATTGTTTCTAGATGCTTGGGATGAACAGTTAAAGCTGTGTCGAGAAAGCTTCCGACGTGGTCAACACGCTTCGTCCTGAGCCGCGGCCGCCGGAATATCCGCAAACCCCTGAAAGCAGTGATAAATTACGCGGCTGAACGGACATAGATTCAGGGACCATGCTCGTGTCTTCAGGGGCCGGCGTATCCCCATAACGAGGAGGATTCAACTTGAAGAAGTTCCAAGGCGCGTTGCTTGTCACCGCGCTCGCCCTGCCACTCTCGATTGGCGCAGCGTTTGCTGCCAAGCCCATCGATCCGTCAAAGCTCACCAAGGTTGAGTGCTCCGCGCTGAAGTTCAGCGAGGCGTTCCTGGCGCGGTTCCCGAATGCACCTGCCGGGTGCCTCGAGGCGCGCGAATATAATGGCAAACGCTATGCCAAGTTTGATGCCAAGGTGTATCTCAACGGTCCCGAAATTACGACCGTGAATCTGCTGAACACCAAAGGCGAAACGGTCGATACGTTCAGCCTGAAGCCGGGCGGTCAGCAGATGATCAAGATCAATGGCAAGGACACGAAGTTCTCTGACTTGAAAGTGGGCGAGAAAATTACTTTCTGGGTCTCCGAAGACCGCATGGAGGCCGCTGCGCTCCCGGGTGCGACCGAGGACTCCTGGGCAGTAATGCCGCCTCCGCCGGCGAACCCTTGATTCAGGGCTGGCAGGAATGCCGGTGCGGTGCACCGGATTCGCGAAGACTGCAAAAAGAGGGCCGCCGAAAAGCGGCCCTTTTTTTCGATGCTTATTAGACGGTTGGAAACAACAATTAAGGTGTTATCGAGTTCGCGCCCAGCGCCGGTCTGCTGAACTGCCGAAATTGGCGCATAGGACACCGAAGGCAATGTAAATTAGGGGGTGAACGGTCGTTCGTTTTCGACTTATGAAGGGAGGATTTAAAGTGAACAGCAAGAAGTGCGCGTTACTTGCCACCGCGCTCGCCCTGCCGCTCTCGATCGGTTCCGCGTTCGCGAGCGAAACCGTCGAGAAGGGTACCCAGATCGCGTGCAGCGACGTGAAGTACAGCGCCGAATTCCTCGCGAAGTATCCGACTGCCCCGGCCGCGTGCCTCGAAGCGCGTGACAACGAAGGTAAGGTCTACGCGAAGTTCAATGCCCGCGTTTTCCTCAACAGTGCCGACCGCACGACCGTCGAGCTGCTGAACGTGAAGGGCGATCGCCTTTCGACCTTCAGCTTCAAGCCGGCACCCGAAGCGGGCGTCAACATCAACGGAAAGAAGGTCAAGTTCACGGACCTCAAGAAGGGCGAGACGATCACCTTCTGGGTTTCCGCAGACCGACTGACGGCATCCGAACTGCCGGAAGCGACGGCAGATTCCTGGGCCGTGCTGCCGCCCGAGTAATCCGGCGGACTGCGACTGCAAAGGGCCCGGCGCCTTGCGCCGGGCCCTTTTTTATTCAGTCGACGGCGTCCCGGGCGGCGCCGCGACCGGCGTGAACTCGAGGTCGTGGTAGTCGAAGCTGAAGTCCGCGACCGGTGAGAAGGCCTTCATCGTGATGCGCGCCGGCTTGCCGGAGGCATCGAGCGCAAAAGTAACGAAGGCCGGCTCCATGAGGGGATCCGGCCAGCGTGCAACGAACGTGTCGTACGCCCAATGCTCGAGCGGACCGACCATGCCGGGCGTCTGCCTGAAGTCGATGGTGAGCGCCCCGTTCGATTCCGTGATCGCGATCGGCCCGTACCACGGGTCGGCGTACTCGCCCGCATAGCCCGCGAGCGGCAACGAGGGCGAAGACTGCGGGCGCCCGGCAACCGCGGCGCGCTGCGCCTCGAGTCCGGCGGTATTTCGGGCGTCGAAAAAGTCCTTGAAGGCCCGCGGCCAGTCGCGCTTCGGCAGCCCGAGGTAGTGGTCGAGCAGCTCGTAATGCAGGCCGATGGTGAACTCGTTGTCCTCGGAGTTCATCGCGATCGCGTAGGCGACGTTCTTCTCGGGAATCAGCACGACGATGGCACGAAAACCCAGCGTGCCGCCGCCGTGCTGGATGATCTTGTGCCCGCGGTAATCCTGCACCGACCAGCCGAGCGCGTAGCCGCGAAACTGCGGAGCGGCATCCTCGAGCGGCGGCGGAAACCGGGTTATCGGCACCGGAACAACGGGCTGCCACATTTCGCGGGCGTTGTCGGCCGTGAAGAGCCGGTCTTCCGAGCCGGGCAACTGCCCGGCTCGCGAGCTGCACCTGCAACCAGCGCGCGATGTCGTTGGCGCCGGTCGCGATCGCGCCGGCAGGGCCGACGTTCGCGCCGAGCGCGACCTTCTTCTCGTCGAAGACCTGCTGCTGGCCGACGCCGCGCAGCTCGCCGACGCGGCCGTGCGGGAAGGCGCGGTTCGGGGCGGACGAGCCGGTCGACGTCGTTGGTCACCGCCGACTTCATGCCGAGCGGCGCGAAGATGCGCGCCTCGACGAAGTCCTCCCAGGTCTGTCCGGACACTTCCTCGACCACCTGGCCGGCGACGGCGTAGAGCACGTTGTCGTACGCGTACGCCGAGCGGAAGCTGGTCTTCGGCTTCAGGAACCGGATCCGGCGCACCAGGTCCGCGCGGCTGATGTCGGTGGACGGCACGAACATCAGGTCGCCCTGGCCCGGGCCGAGGCCGCTCCGGTGGACGAGCAGGTCACGGATGGTGATCTCGCGCGTGACCCAGGGGTCGTACATGCGAAAGCCGGGCAGGTGGTCGATCACCGGGTCGTCCCAGCCGAGCTTGCCGTCCTCCACGAGGATCGCGAGCGCGGCGGCCGTGAAGGCCTTGGTCGTCGAACCGATCTGGAACAGCGTGTCGGCGTCGACCGGCTGCGCGGAGCCGAGCGCGCGGATGCCGTAGCCGCGCGCGTGCGTGACCTTGCCGTCCTCGACGATCGAGACCCAGGCGCCCGGGACCTCGGACGTCCTTCATCACCGTCTCGACGCGCGCGTCGAAGTTTTTCGGCGGTGCCGCAAACGCGAGGGCGGGCAGGGCGGCGATCAGGGCGACGAGCAGCAGGCGCATGGGCGTCTCCGAGGTCGGATCAGGCGGCAGGTGCAGTGCGCTTCTTCAGGAGGCGCCACACGCCGACGGTGAGCAGGGGCAGGAGAAAGAAGGCGATCAGCATGAAGGCGAGCGCCCGGTATCCCTTCGCGATCAGCGCGACCAGGCCGAACTGCTGCGCCGCGAAGATTGCGAGGACCAGCAGCGTGGCGGTGCACGCGACGCGCTGCGCCGGCGGGAAGCCGCGGCCGCGCTCTGCGAGCACCCCTGCGATGCGCTCGTTGATCGCATGCACGGAGCTCACGCTGCTCTGCAGCAGCGCGGCGAAGATCATGGTCTGGAAGGCGGCGTGCAGGAGCGGCAAGCCCATCTGCCGGAGCATGTAGTCCGCCGGCAGCACCTCGGCCCCGATGCCGGGATAGAACGCCACCATGCAGAAGAAAAACAGCAGCGCCGGGATGATCGCGAGCGGACCGGCAAGCAGACCCGCGACCACGGCGTCGCGATCGCTGGTGAGGTGCCGCAGGACAGGCAGGATCACCGCAGCGCCGATGGCGTTGTAGCTGGCATAGGTGATGCCGGCGCCGACCCAGCCTTGCGTGCCGGAGTTGTCGGCGAAGCCCTGGCTGATCTGCGGGCCGAAGCGCTGGAAAGCGAAGATCACGAACAGCGCATACACGCCGTACAGGAAGAACGACGCGTACTTGAACAGCCACTCGACGCTGCGGTTGCCGAACGCGGTGAAGGCGGCGATGGATGCCATGAGGACCAGGATGCCCGCGAGCGTCGGCCAGCCGAACATCGCCGCGCCGAGCGCGCCAGCCGCCGCGCCGTAGACCGCGAGGATCAGGATGAAGAAGAAGAAATACGAGGCTTCGAAGGCGATCCAGCCCGGGCCGAGCAGGGCGCGGAAGAACGGCCGGTAGTCATAGCTGCCGATCTTGCGAGCGAGCAGGAACGTCACGACGCAGATGAG
Source organism: uncultured Gammaproteobacteria bacterium (assembly GCA_963817195.1). Taxonomy (GTDB): domain Bacteria; phylum Pseudomonadota; class Gammaproteobacteria; order Steroidobacterales; family Steroidobacteraceae; genus SCUD01. The sequence goes on along the minus strand of CAWFNJ010000007.1, from coordinate 629,645 downwards.
GCTCCAGAGGACCATCGACAGCCCCATCGCGGCGATGCCGCCCCAGGGGCCGAGCGGCACGAAGAACTCCGCGAGCTCACGGCCCGTGGAATAGCCGCCGCCGATGATCACGGCCTTGAAGGCGAATCCCGGTAGCAGGTATCGCTGGAACCAGGACGAATGGGCCGTCACGCGAGGCAGGCCTCGACGAGGCGCTCGAAGGCCGCGCCGCCGCGCATCGGATCCGCGACCGGCATCCCGAGCTCCCGCGACGTGCGCTGCATCAGCTCGTCCGCCTCGGCGGGCGACATCGCGGCCGTGTTGAAGCTGACGCCGGCGCAGCGGATTTTCGGGTTGGTCAGCGAGCCCATCCGCACATGCAGCGCGATCGCATCGGGCAAGCGAGGGCGTCGGGAATTCCGGATAGCCGAGCAGGTGCGTGCGCCCCGGCTCGTGGCAGAGCACGAGCACGTCCGGCTGGCTGCCGTGCAGCAGGCCGAGCGAGACACCGGCGTAGCCCGGATGGAACAGCGAGCCCTGACCTTCGATCACGTCCCAGTGGTCCGCTGCGGCATCCGGGCTCAGGATTTCGGCGGCGCCGGCGATGAAATCGGCGACGACGGCGTCCATCGGCATGCCGCTGCCCGCAATCATGATGCCGGTCTGCCCGGTCGCGCGAAAATCGGCGTCGAGGCCGCGCCGGCGGAACGCGCCCTCGAGCGCGAGCGCCGTGTACTTCTTGCCGAGCGCGCAGTCGGTGCCGACCGTCAGCAGCCGCTTGCCGGCGCGCTTGCGGCCCGTGCCCACCGGGATGCCGGCGGGCGGCTGGCGCACGTCGATCAGGCGCCGGCCGAGGCGCTCCGCCGACGCCTTGAGCTCGGGCGAGATTCGCGAGTCGCCCGTGCATGCCGGAGACCACGTCGAGCCCGGCGTCCATTGCGGCGACCAGACACGGGATCCAGTTCGGCTTCAGCACGCCGCCGGTGTTGGCGACACCGATGACGATCGAGCGCGCGCCTTTCGCGTGTGCTTCCCGCGGCGAGAGCCGCGGCAGTCCCGTCGTGACGGTGCCCTCCGGTGACGCGAACTCGCCGACGCAGAGCTCGCGCGCCCAGTCGCGAAGACCGAACGCGGTCTTCGCGTACCCGGCCTCGGTGACGTCGCCGAGGAACAGCAGGTAGGGCGCCGGCAGCTTCAGCACGAGCGAAGCCGGTCCGGCGCCTTGCGCGCCCTCGATGCGGACTGCCGACATGACCCTGTATCCCTGTGGGTCGGTCAGAACCGGAAGCCGAGCGACATGCCGAAGGTGCGCGGCCGGATTACGCCGATGCCGAATGCCCCGTTCGGGCGAACGAGATCCGTATTGACGTCATTGATGCCCGCCTCGTCCGTCACGTTCTTGCCGTAGAACTCGAGCGTCCAGTGATCCCTCTCGAGGCCGGCCCGAAGGTCGAGAGTCGCCGAGCTCTCGGGTCTCTGAACGTCGGTGCCCGTGCCACGATCGCTGAAGTTTGCAAAGCGCTCGCCCATGAACGAGAACTGGCCGCCGAAATAGGCCGTCGAGTCGCCGAACACGCTCCATTCGTAGTCACCGCCCAACCCGAGGGTAAATTCCGGGACGAAGGGCAGCGGGTCGCCGTCGAGCCCGCCGACCAGCCGGATCGGTGTCTTCCGTCAGGTAGGCATCGGTGTAAGCGGCCGTCACCGTGAAGCTGAGGCCCTCGGTGGCGCGTGCCGTCGCCGTGAGCTCGGCTCCCTTGCTGACCGCAGTGCCGCCGTTGGCGTTCACGCCGACGCCGTCGATGTTGGCATACAATTGAATGTCATCCCAATCGAGGTAATAGGCCGCGACGTCCAGCGAGAACGCGCCGTCGTCGGTGCCGGTCCTGAGTCCGATTTCGTAGCTCGTCAGCTCATCCGCGTCGTACGTGGCGAGCTCCGGGGGCGCGCCCGGCGGCAGGACGTTCGGGCCGCCTGGACGGAAGCCCGTCGCGACGCGGGCGTACATCGAGGTCGTGTCCGTGAACTCGTAGCGGGGCGACACCGACCAGGTGAACGGGCTCTCCGACGATTCCAGGCCGGCGAATACCGCGGTACCACCGCCCAGTGCAGGCGGCAGGCCGATCGTCAGCCGCTGCGTCGCTTCCTGGTCGTTTTCGCTCCAGCGACCGCCGAAGGAGAGGTCCAGGCGGTCCGTCAGGTGCCAGGTCGCATTCGCGAACACGGCGAGTTCCTCGTAGGTGGACACCAGGGTAGCTTCCGCCAGGGCCGGAATTCCCGCGGCGGGAGTCTCGGTGCCGGGGTCGACCAGGGTGTAGACCTGCGGGTCGATGCCCGAGTCCTCGTCGGTGTAGTAGACGCCGAACAGCCATTCGAATGAATCGCTGTCGGGCGACACGAGCCGGAACTCCTGCGTGAACTTGTCGGTGCTCGTGTTCTGGTTGAGGATCGCGGACAGCGGCTGGCCGTAGACGAGGGTCGCGAGCTGGGACACGGGCAGACCACCAAGCGGAATCAGGGCCGCGTCGCGCTGGAAAGTCTGGTCGAAGTTTCCGTAGCTCGTCACCGACTGCAGGGCGACGGGACCGAAGTCCCAGTCGATCGTCGCGCTGTAAACCCGGTACTCGATGTCCGTGTACTCAGGGTGGTAGAGCGAGGTTACGAAGTCCCCGTACAGGGGCGCGAGCGTGGTGGGGTCGCCCTCGTAAATGTCCGCGCCGTCGCTGTCGATGTCCTGGAACAGGGCGGTCAGGTTCAGCGAGAAATTCTCGGACGGCTCGAACAGCGCCGACACCCGGCCGCCGCCGGTATCGACGGAGTTGAGGTTCTCCTCCACGCGCGTGCCGTCGACGATCGTGACGCTCGGATCGGCGAAGAACACGATCGGGTTGTTGCCGATCGAGTCGATGAAGCCGTCGTCGGAGCGATAGAAGCCGCTGGCGCGGATCGCGAAGGATTCTCCAATCGGCATGTTGAGCACGCCGGTCACCGCGTAGCCGGTGCCGCCGCCCTCGACTTCCTCCACCGACCCCTTGACCGCCCCTTCGAAGCCAGCGGTCGAGGGCTCGTTGGCGACGTACTTGATCACGCCGCCGAGTGAGCTCGCGCCGTACAGCGTGCCCTGCGGTCCGCGCAGAACCTCGATTCGCGCCATGTCGAACGTGTCGAAGTCGCCGGCAAGGATGGCGCCGTTTGCGAGACCGCTGCTCGAGCCGAAGGGCACGTCGTTGACGTAAACGCCCACCGTCGAGGCGACGCCGCCGGTATTGATGCCGCGCAGCGTGATGCGCGAAACGCCGCGCGTGTTCGTCTGAAGGCTGAGTCCCGGCACCAGTGCCGCGTAGTCCTGGAAATTGTCGACTTGCGCCCGCTCGAGGGCGTCGCCGGGCAGGACGGAGACCGACATCGGGATGTCGGCGAGCGCCTGGGTCCGTTTTTGCGCGGTGACGATGACCTCGTTGAGGCTCGTCTCCGTGGTCTGCGCGCCGGCCGCGGCCGCCGCGAGAGCGAGCGCCACTGCGCCCGCCACCGTCATTGAATTGCGTCCGCGATGCGTGTTCATGCTGCTTTTTCCTCTGCTGGCTTGGCCGGTGCCGGGACCCAAACGGTGCCCAGCAGCCGCCGGAAGTTGCCGCCCAGCACGGACTCGATGTTCGAGTCGCCGTAGCCGCGACGGATGAGTGCCTCGGTCAGGTCGAAAATCTTCTTCGGATGGTCGAAGCCGTCCGTGTCGAGCTTGTCGCGGAAGGCGTAGCTCGACTTGTACGAATCCATCAGCATCTTGCGCTGGTCGGCCGGCATGTCGTCGTAGCCGTTCAGGTCGGAGTCCGACCCGATGCCGACATGCTCGATGCCGGCGAGCTTCACGACGTGGTCGATGTGGTCGACCATGTGCTCGATGGTGGTCGGCTCGCGGTCGCGCACGAAGTTCCGGACGCCGGTGATGCCCATGACGCCGCCTCTTGCGGCCAGCTTCGTGATGGCCTCATCGGTCTTGAGCCGCGGGTGGTTGTTGAGCGCGCGGCAGTTGGAATGCGTGATGGCGATGGGGCGCTTCGAGATCTCGATCGCGTCGAGCGTCGTTCGGTCGCCGCAGTGCGAGACATCGACCAGCATGCCGGCGTCGTTCATCGCCGCGATGATCTCCGCGCCAAAGTCGCTCACGCCGCCGTCCACGCGGTCGGTGCTGCCGCCGCCGAGCAGGTTCTGGCTGTTGTAGGTGAGCTGGGCACAGCGCTGGCCGAGCTGGTGGAAGGCCTTGACGTCCTCGGCCTTGCGGAAGTGCTCGGCGTTTTGCACGCCCATGATGACCGCGCACTTGCCGGCGGCCTTGGCGCGATCGAGGTCCTCCGCACGGTCCACGACGCAGAACAGGTCCGAGTTCCGCGCCGCGAAGCCCTGCCAGGCGGCGAGGAAGGAGAGCGTCTCCTCGACCGCGGCCGGTCCGCCCGTGCCGATCGAGTTATGGAAGCCCGTAATGCCGGAGGCGCGGAAGTCCGCAGCCTCGGATGCGGCGAGCGGATTCGAGTAGGCCGTCGGCTCGAAGTCGATCTTGAGTACTCCGAGCATGTCGATCACCAGCGAGCGCTCGACGAGCCCGACCGCGCGCGCGGAGTAGGCGGTCTCGCTGTCGGCAAACACGCGGAACGAGGCGAAGTTGAGCATCGGAAAGCCGACGCCGAGCGAAGCGACGCTTGCCGCGCCCTGGAGCAGGCGCCGCCTTGAGTTCCGACGCGCCGCGGAGTGCTCCATCGTATCCTTGTCGGGAAAAATATCCCCGATAGAGATTTTAATCCTGATCAGAGAATTGTCAATTCGAGCCGGAATCATGCCCGAAGCGCGCTGCCCCAACCGCCGTCCGGGTAGGACACCTTGCCCTGGTCGAAAGCCATCGCCGGCACGCGGTCGCGCGAGATGAAGAGCGTGCCGTCGAGGTCGTTGATGTCGCAGACCTGCCCGAGAATCCAGGCAGGCGCCATGGCGAGGCTCGTGCCGACCATGTTGCCGACCATTACGCCGAGGCCGTGGCGGCGGGCCTCAGCCGCCATCGCGAGGCCCTCGGTGAGGCCACCGCACTTGTCGAGCTTGATGTTGACGATGTCGAAGCGCCCGACCAGCGACTCGATGTCGGCGAGCCCCTGCACGCTCTCGTCCGCGGCAATCGGGATCGGGCAACGGAAGCCGTCGAGCTCGGAGTCTCGCCCGCGCGCGAACGGCTGCTCGACCAGCTTGACCTTGCAGCCGACCAGGTCGGGCATCAGTGTGGTGAGGCTCTCCGCCGTAAAGCCCTGATTGGCATCGACGCCCATCCACGCGTCAGGCCGCGCCTTGCGCACCGCGCGTACGCGCTCGGCATCGAGCGGCAGTTCGCCGGTGAGCTTCAGCTTCAGCGACTTGGCCTGCGCATACTCGACAGCCTTCGCCGCCATGGCGGCCGGGTCATTGGCCGGGATGGTGAAAGTGGTGAGGAGCGGGCGCGGACGCTCGAGCCCGGCGATGCGCCAGACCGGCTGGCGAAGTCGTTTCGCCTCGAGGTCCCAGAGCGCGCAGTCGAGCGCATTGCGCGCGCCGCCCGGCGGCAACAAGCGACGGAGCGACTCGCGGTCGATGCCCGCCTCGACGTCGCGCTGCACGCCCTCGATCGCGGCGCACATGCGGTCGGCGTCGTCGCCGAGATAGTAGACGCCCGCGGCCTCGCCTTCGCCCGCCGCGCCGCGCTCGGCGACGCGAGCGATCACTGCGGACATGTCCGTGAAGGTGTAGCCCGTGATCGTGAACGGGGCCGAGAGCGGGATCAGTTCCCGCGTAACCGTGAGCTGCATCAGTAGTTCGTGCTGATGCCGACCAGGTGGTAGGCAACCGCGACCCAGGCGCAGATGGCCGTCGCAAGGACCAGCACGACCGCCCAGATCTTGCCGAGCGGGCGCTTCGGCGCCTTCCACACGACCGACAGGTGCCAGAGCGCGAGCGCCAGGCCCGCGAACACCGCGACCGTACCGAGCACGTGCAGGATGAGGACCAGCCAGTCCATCCCGGCGGTCAGCAGCGTGAGGTCGCTGAACATCGCCTGGATCGTGCCAATCCAGCCGACAACGGCGGCGAGCGAGAGCAGCGCGCCGATACGCGCCCATCGGTAGGCCCGCGCCTCGCGGCCCGTGTAGGGCAGGGGCTTGCGGTAGCGCCGGCGCACAAGCGCCGCGACCGGCCAGAAGATAACAGTGAGCGCGAGCGCAACGACGCTTGCGGCGGCCGCCGGCATCAGCCAGCCGACGCCTTTCGCACCGGTGGAGCGCTCCATGTACATGAACGGCGAGATCCATTCCGGCGTGAACCGCACGACCCGGCCGTCCTTCACCTCGGCGACGAGCCGGCCCTTACCGTCCACCTCGCGCCAGACCCAGGGCGCGATCTCGCGCCACTTGGTCGGCTCGCCGCTGAGATCCGTCAGCATGGGCAGCGAAATCGTGCCGTCCTCGTTGACCACGACCTTGGTCGGCTGCACCAGGTTGAGGATGCTGAGGAAAGTCGATTCGGCGCGCCGCGAGCTGATGTAGCTGCCAGCGATCGCGGCTGCGTGCTCTTTCGCCGTCGCCTCGTCCACCGCCCCCTCGGCGGCAGGACCGGGGAAGTAGCGGTCCGCGAAATTGCGGTAGAACGCCTCGCGCAGCGGTCCCACGGCGCCTTCCTTGCCGGCGCTGTTGAACGAGATGAAGTAGCCGACGCCGGCGTCGATGAACAGGTGCAGGTCGCTGTGGAAGTACTGCGTGTCGCCGCCGTGCGAGATGATGCGGTGGCCGTTGGTATCGGTCTCATAGAAGCCGAGCAACATGCGGTTGACGCCGGGAATGATCGTGAGCGGCGTGCCGTGCATCTTCTTCGCGGTTTCCTCGGTGAGGATGCGCGTGTCACCGAATGCGCCGTTCTGCAGGTGCGCGATCATGAACCGCGCCATGTCGGCGCCGGTCGAGGCAAGCGAACCGGCGGGCGACAGGTTGATGAGCTCGTAGCCCTTCGGTTTGCCGCTCGCATCCTCGTAGCCCTGCGCCATGCCCGCCATCAGCGCCTTCGGGCAGCGGCTGGCGGAAAGAGGAATGCTCGTCATGCCGAGCGGTGCGAAGATGTTCTGGTCGAGAAAATCGTCGAACGAAATCCCCGAAACCCGCTCGACGATGTATCCGGCGAGGGCAGTGCCGTAGTTCGAGTAGGCGGGCATGGTGCCGGCCTTGAAGATGCGCTCCGGCACCCAGTCCTTCAGCGTGTCCTCGATCGTCCTGATGCGGGCAGGATCCTCGGAGATCAGCTCCTTGACCTGTTCCTCGAAGCCCGGCGTATGCGTCATGAGATTGCGCATCGTGATCGGTTCGCCGTCTGGGCCCGGCGGAATCTTGAAGTCGAGGTACTGGTTGATGTCGGCGTCCAGGTCAATCTTGCCGCGCTCGACGAGCTGCATGACCGCCGTCCAGGTGAACAGCTTCGAGATCGAGCCCGGGCGGAAGAGTGTCTTCTCCGGGTCTACCGGCAGCTTCTTCTCGACGTCCGCGTAGCCAAAGCCCTTCTGCACCAGTACCTGGCCGTCCTTGACGACGACTACGATGCCGCCGGCGATGTTGCCGCGCCCGAGCGCGTAGGGAATGAATCCATCGAGCCAGGCTTCGAGGTCCTCGCGCGTGAGTTGCGGCGCCGAAGGCGCCGGAACTGGTGCTTCAGCTTCGGCTGACGGCGGGGTCTCGACGGTGCTTGCCGCCGGTGGAACCTGCGCCAGGGCCAAGGCCGACAGGAAGGTGGCAGACAAGAAGGTCGCGAGAGGGAAAGTGACGCGCATGCGCAGGCCCCGGGGTGTTTATCCTGATGAGGTCATGATAGTCCTAATTAGAGAATGACGTCAAAGGGCGCCTCACCTTACAATCGCGGGAACACGATGGCCGAGGGAGCCACGTCCTGACACCGACCAAACCACGTCGTCCCACGCTCGGCAGCCTGCTGCGCGGGCTGCGGCTGCGTAACCGGTGGACGCTCAAGGAAATGAGCGAACGCACGGGAATCCCGCTGTCGACCATCGCCAAGGTGGAACACGACCGCCTGACGCTCACCTACGACAAGCTGCTGCAACTCAGCCAGCGCCTGAACATCCGCATGTCCGACCTTTTCAGCGAGGCCGACGGCTCGCCCGAGGCGCCCATCACCGCCCGTCGCTCCATCGGCCGGCTGGGAGACGCCATCCGGGTCAACACGCCGAACTACGAGTACTTCTACATGTGCCCGGAGCTGCGCCACAAGCGCATGGTGCCGACCGTGACGCGCGTGCGCGCGAAGAGCATCGAGGAATTCGGCGAGCTCGTGCACCACCGGGGCGAGGAATACATCTACGTGCTTCAGGGTCCGGTCGAGATCCACACCGAGTTCTACGAGCCGATCATGCTCGAGACCGGAGAGTCGATCTACATCGACAGCACCATGGGCCACGCCTATGTCGCGGCCAAGGGCCACGGCGAGGCACTGCTGCTCGGCATCTGCTCGAGCGCCGATGACGACCTCATGGACTCGCTGCTCGCGCTGCACGGCGAAAAGCCGGAGGCCCGCGCCAAGGGCGTCAAGCGGCTGACGGCGAAACGCTGAAAGCGCGCCGGAATCTCTGCCAGTCGCGGAGATTCCAGTCGATCGCCAGGAATCCCAGGATCCAGACCAGCTCGTCCCAGAGAATGCGGACCCTAACGTCGAAAGCTCCCCGGGGCCCAGGCGTGCGCGCGCACGCCTGGGCTGCCACGCTTGTCCTGCTGACAGGTTGCGACAACGAGGGGTCGAACCTCACGTGGCGCGCGCTCGGCGAAGTCCCCGCTCCCGCGGCGACCGCGCTCAATCACACGCCGCTCGTCATAAGCGGTCAACGCGTGCTGGTCGGCACGGCGGACGGCATCTGGGCACGCGCGCTGGACGGCAGCGGCGACTGGAATGCTTCGGGCCTTTCAGGCGTCAGCGTGTATGCGACCCGCCGCCATCCGCAGCGCGAAGCGACGGTGTTCGCCGCGGGCCTGCCAGTCGACGATCCCGAAGCACCGCCGTTCTACCGCTCGGACGACGGCGGCAACACCTGGGTGGCGAGTGCGTCATTCCCGCGCAATTCCTTCGACCAGTCGAGCGAGCCCTTTTACGACCTCGCGGTCGCGCCGGAAGATCCCGACCGCCTGTATGCCAACCTGTCAGGTCCATCCGTCGCGATATCGACCGACGGAGGCATGAACTGGGCGCTCGCCAACGGCGAAACCGAGGTGTTCTTCGGGTATCCCTGCGTGATTCACGTACTCGCATCGACGCCGGGCCGCCTGTTCCAGGGTTGCGAGGCGCCGCTCGACAATGCCTGGGTCGCGACGCAGGACATCGATCCCGCCGATCCCTTTGCTCTCGCGAACTTCACCTTCGTCGCCGGCGGCCCGGACTACGCGCTCGAGAACCGGCGGCCGAACGCCATGGCCAGCGGCCCCGCGCGGCCCGGCACGCTGTACGTGGGCCTCGAGGGTGCGCTCATCGCGCTCGACGATGGCGGCTTCGAGTTCGTGTTCCGAGCCGAGGGCGGCGCGGGCGACCTGCCCTACGCGTACGTCGCCGCGATCTGGCTCGACCCCGAGGATGGCGACCATCTCGTGTTTGGCGGCGGCGTCAATGGCGAGAACGAAGTGCTGTCGCTGTTCGAGACGCGTGACCATGGCCAGACGATTCGCCGGATGCCGGGACCTGAAGCGCTCGTAGACCCCTCGGTCGAGCAACTCGTCCCGGCGGGAGACGGCGCCATCGCCGTGCTCGTCTCGCACGTCGCGAATCTCGGTGACGCGGCGCGGCGCCTCTCGCTCTATGTCCTGGAGCCCGCAGGACCCTAGCGCGCGGCCGCGACCCCTGCGAGCTTCAGGTGAGCAGGTTGAGGAACAGCGTGATGATGATCGCGTTCGTGAAGTCGATGAAGAAGGCGCCGACGATGGGCGCCACCAGGAAAGCGCGCGGCGCGGGCCCGTAACGCTCGGCGAGCGCGCGCATTACGGCCATGGCATTCGCGGTCGTTCCGAGCATGAAGCCGATGAAGCCGCCGCTCATCACGGCCGACTCGTAGTTGCGGCCCATCAGCCGGAAGACCGGGACCAGCGCACGAGCGCCGCGAGGACGACCTGCACGAGCGAGGATGGCGACGAGCGGCAGCACGAGTCCGGCCAGCTCCCAGAGCTTCAGCGTCATCAGCGCCATCACCAGGAACAGGGTCAACGTGACGATGCCGAAGCTGTTGATGAAGCGGTGCGACAGGCCGAACCAGCCGGTCACGTCGTCGACGTTGCGGATGGCCGCGGCGACCAGCATCGCGCCGATGTAGGCGGGCAGCGTCATGCCGAGCGCGGCGAAGCCGCGGCTGACCCAGTGTCCTATCCACATGGCGACCAGGATCGCGACCAGGTTGCGCAGCGATCGGCCAGGCATCGTCCTCGTCGGTCGAGGCGTGCACCGTCGTGTCTCGGTCTCGACCAGCGCGACCTCGACGCTGGCGCCGGGCCTGCGGCGCGGCGTCTGGAGCCGGCCGCGCTCGATGAGCACCGTGCCGACGGGACCGCCGACCAGTCCGCCGGCCACGATTCCGCCGATCGCGATGGCGACTGCGACCGAGGACGCGCCGACGACGCCTGCTTCCTCGAAGAGCGGCGCGAAAGCCAGGCCGGTCGCGGGTCCGCCGGTGAGCGTGACCGAGCCGGCGAGCACGCCGAACAGCGGGTGCAGGCCGAAGCCGAGCGCGACCAGGATGCCGACCACGTTCTGCAGCACGGCGAAGACCGTCGCGAGCAGGAAGAAGCGCAGCACCTGCGGACCGCCGACCTTGAGGAGCGACAGGCTCGCACCGAAGCCGATGGTCGTGAAGAAAGCGATCATGAGCGGGCTCTGCAGCGTCGTGTCGAACTGCACGAGCGTCACGCCCTGGCCGCGCGCGATCAGCACGGCGAGTGCGACGAGCGAGCCCGCCGAGCACCGGCGCCGGCAGGTTGTAGCGGGCGAGCACCGGCACCAGCCGGCGAAGTCCTTCGCCGAGCAGCAAGGCGACTCCCGCGAAGGCGAGCGTCTGGACGAAATCTAGTTCAAGCACCGCTCGAGCTCCCGTGTCAGCCGTTCGACTTCATCCTTCGACGTGTAGTGCACGAAAGAAAGCCGCAGCGCGCCGTCCTCCGTGTCGATGCCGAGCGCCTGGATGAGGCGGTACGCGTAGAAGTTGCCGACGCCGACACCGATCTTTGCCTCGGCGAGCTGCGCCGCGAGTTCGGCCGACGTGCGGTCTATTTACCGTGAGCGAGACGGTCGGCGCGCGCTCCGTCGCGCGCGTGCGCCCGATCAGCCGCACCTTCGGGTGGCGCGACGAGGAAATCGAGCAATGGCTGGAGCAGCGCGATTTCGTGGCCTCGGAACAGCTCGCGCACCGCGGCAGCACGGACCTGCACGGGCTTGCCCTGCTGGCCGTGCCGATCGGCGACGGCATCCAGGTAGTCGAGCACGCCGTTGACGGCTGCGATCTGGCCGTGGTCCGGCCCGGCCGGCGTGAAACGCGCGCCCGGCTTGCCGTCGTTGAAGAAATGTCCCTGGTTCGGCAGCGCGGCATTCACGTCGCGCCGCAGGAACATGGCGCCGAGGTGCGGTCCGTACACCTTGTACAGGGAGAAATAGTAGGCGTCGACGCCCAGCGCCTGGAGATCCGGCAGGCCGTGCGGGGCGAAGGCGACGCCGTCGACGAAGGCCCAGGCGCCGGCGCGGTGGGCGAGGTCCGCGAATTCCCGCACCGCGTTGATGCTCCCGACGACGTTCGAGCAGTGCGTGAAGGCGACGAGCCGCGTGCGCGGGCCGAGCAGCGCCTCGAGGTCGCTGCGTTCGAGCTCCGCAGTGGCTCGGGATTCACCTTCCACTCGCGCACCACGATGCCGTCGTCGGCAAGGCGCGCGTACGCCCCGACGTTCGCCTCGTGGTCCTGGTTCGTGACGATGACCTCGTCTCCACGCTTGAGGTAGCGGCGGAGCGCCTGCGCCAGCACGAAGGTGTTCTGCGAGGTCGACGGCCCGAGATGGATCTCGTCCGTGCCGACATTGAGCCAGGCGGCGAGGCGGGCCTTGGCGGCGTCCATCTGTTCGCCAGCTTTGGCGGAAGCGGCAAAGGCGTAGTAGGGCTGGACCTTGGTCTGGCGGTAATAGCGGTCCAGCCACTCGATCGTCTGGCCCGCGGCGTAGGAGCCGCCTGCGTTCTCGAAGTGTGCGAAGCCTGCGAGCGTGGGCTCGCGAAAGGCCGGGAACTGCGAGCGGACGAAATCCAGGTCAAGGCTCATAGACGATCCCCGGTAGGCGGTTGGCCCGGGATCATCGGCAACCACGGCGCTGCGGTCAACGCGTGCCCGTGGCGGCCCTGCGTACGGCACCTTCGCGGATCCGCGTTCCCACCCTGACTATGGTGTTGATCACGGGGATCAGCTCGCGCCCGAGCTCGGAAAGCGAATACTCGACGGAAGGCGGGGACGTCGGCATGACCGAGCGCACGACGACGCCTTTCTCCTCGAGGTCCCTGAGTCGCGCAGTCAGCATCTTCGGCGAGATGCCCGGGATGTCGCGCATGAGCTCGCCGAACCGTCGCGGGTCTGCCGCGAGTTTCCAGACCAGGCTCGGCGTCCACGCCCCGCCGAGCACGGCCATGCAGGCCGCCATCGGGCAGCCCGGCGGGGGCGGCGGCGCCTTGCTTCTGCGGACCTTGAGTGCCAATTGAATATTCCGGTTGGGTTACCGCGAGGATAGTCGATTCTGCTTCTTACGGGAAGCTATGTACTATACAAAGGTAAGTACATTCGGTAAGTTCTCTTCACCACCCACGAGGAGTTACCGATGAAGCTCTACTACTCACCCGGCGCCTGCTCGCTCTCGCCCCACATCGTCGCGAACGAGGCGGGGATCCCGCTCGAACTCGTCAAGGTTGACGTGCAGACCAAGACCATCGCCCGCGAGGGCGATTTCTGGGACGTCAATCCCAAGGGCTACGTACCCGCCCTCGAACTCGACGACGGCGAGGTCCTGACCGAAGGGCCGGCCATCGTCCAGTACCTGGCGGATAGCGCGCCTGGCGCGGGACTCGCGCCGGCGAATGGCTCGTTCGAGCGCGTGCGCCTGCAGGAGACCCTCAACTACCTCACCTCCGAGATCCACAAGTCGTACTCGCCGCTGTTCAGGGCCGACGTGCTTCCGGCGGTGCGCGAGGAACGGCTCGCCTACCTCACGAAGCGCTACGCGTTAATCGAGAAACAGCTCGAGGGCCGCAAGTACCTGCTTGGCGACCGCTTCACCGTGGCGGACGCGTACCTGTTCACCCTGACCCGCTGGGCGCGCGGCGTGAAGCTCGATCTCACGGGATTCCCGAACCTCGAAGCCTTCCAGAAGCGGGTGGGCAGCCGCAAGGCGGCGCTCGAGGCGATGCGTGCCGAGGGGCTGATCCCGGATAGCAAGGCCGCGTAAACTATCGGCTTGCAGGCGCATCCAAGAACGGGGCCATGGGGCCCCGTTTTTGGTGCCCGTCCTGGAGAAGCCGCATGCCGATGTCCCGCTGGTCCGTTGGCCTCACGTCCCTGTTTGCGCTCGGAATCGCTTCTGCGTCACCTGCGCAGGAGGCGGTCCCCCCGTCGGTGTCCGAGATTCCGGCGACCTTCACGCCGAAGACCGACAGCTTCGATTTCGTCCGCCGCGACGAGATGGTGGCGATGCGCGACGGCGTGAAGCTGCGCACGATCGTGCTCATTCCGAAAGGCGCGAAGGACGCGCCGATCCTGCTCGCGCGCACGCCGTACAACGCAAACGAGCGCATGGCGCGCGCGAAGAGCCCGCACCTCGCGGCGGTCGTGCCGCAGATGATGGACACGGCGGTGGAGGCGGGCTACATCGTTGCCTACCAGGACGTGCGCGGAAAGCATGGGTCGGAAGGCGATTACGTCATGAATCGCCCGCTGCGTGGGCCGCTGAATGCCACCGAAACCGACCACGCGACCGACACGTACGACACGATCGAATGGCTGGTCCGCAATATCGCCGAGAGCAACGGGCGCGTCGCCACGATCGGGGGTTCCTACGAGGGATTCACGGTGCTGATGTCGACCGTCCATCCGCACCCGGCGCTCAAGGCAGCCGTGCCGTTTGCGCCGATGGTGGACGGATGGATGGGCGACGACTGGTTCCACAACGGCGCATTCCGCGCCGAAGGCGCGCTCGAGTTCACCTACAACCAGCAGGCGACCCGCGGCAGCAGCGAGAAGTGGTGGAGCGGGGCCTACGACACCTATGACGCCTGGCTGCGCGGCGGTTCGGCGGGCCAGGTCGCCGCCTCGCGCGGGCTCGAGCAAGCAGGATTCTGGCGTCAACTGTCGGCACACCCGGCCTACGACGCCTGGTGGCAGGAACAGGCCATGGACCGCGTGCTCGCACGCGAGCCGCTGGCCGTGCCGATGATGATCGTCGGCGGCCTGTTCGACCAGGAGGACATCTACGGCGCGCCGGCGCTCTACAAGGCGCTCGCGCCGAAAGATCCCGACGGACGCTTCGTGCACCTGGTGCTCGGGCCGTGGAACCATGGGCAAGGCCGTCGCGAGGGCCGCGGCATCGGCATGGTGCAGTTCGAAGGCGACACCGCCGGGTGGTTCCGGCGCGAAGTCATGCAGCCGTTCCTCGACCACTACCTGAAGGACGCCGCGAAGCCCGACACCCCGCGCGTGCTGGTCTACGAGACGGGCGCCAACGCCTGGCGGCGGTACGACGACTGGCCGCGGGCCTGCGCCGAAAGGCTGCGCGACCCGGAGCCGCGACCTCTACCTGAAGGCGCAGGGCGGCCTCGGATTCGAGCGGCCGGGCGAGGCACGCGAGGCGTTCGACGAGTACGTTTCCGATCCGGCGAAACCGGTGCCGTACCGCCTGCGCCCGACATTGAGCGGGAGCGAGCCGGAGAACACCTGGGGCGAATGGCTGATGGACGATCAGCGCCAGGCGGCAGCGCGGACCGACGTGCTGGTCTACGAGACCGAGCCGCTGACGGCGCCGCTGCGCGTCGCGGGCGAGCCCTGGGCGCGTCTGTTCGCGTCGACGACCGGCAGCGACGCGGACTGGGTCGTCAAGCTGATCGACGTGTGGCCGGCCGAATACCCGCCGAATCCGAAGCTCGGCGGGTACCAGCAGATGATCGCGGCTGACATCCTGCGCGGCCGATACAGGGAGGACTTCGCCAAGCCGAAAGCCATCGAGTCGAACAGGGTGCTCGAGTATCGGATTCGGCTGCCGCAGGCGAACCACACGTTCCTTCCTGGCCACCGGATCATGGTGCAGGTCCAATCGAGTTGGTTCCCGCTCTACGACCGTAATCCGCAAACTTTCGTGCCGAACATCATGTTCGCGCCGCCCGAAAGCTACCTGAAGGCCACGCACCGGATCTGGCGGACGGCGGCGGAGGCTTCCGCGATCGAATTGCCGGTGATCCAGTAACCGGAGTGCGAAGAAGGGTCACCCCTGCGGGTGACCCTTCCGGTCGCCTCACGGCAACGGTTGCCCCGCGCAGGAGACGCGCGGATTCCAGTCGGCGAAGGTCCCGTCCGGATTGTTCCGCCACGCCCACACGTGGATCTCGTAGAACGCCGGTATCCCGTAGCGGTTCGGCGCGCCGACGTAATGGAGCAGGTGCCCATCGAGCACCGGCACCTCGTCGACCCAGTCCGAGGCGAACGTGATGATTTCAACCCCGACGAGCCGCATGCGGCCATTCGGAGAAGGCTCGTAGATGAGCGCCTCCGGAGTCTCGGCGTCGACTTCCTTGCCGAGCAGCGTTCCATTGATGAGGTGTACGCCCATGGCGCCACTGTTGGGTCCGCTCACGCAGGGCGTGCCCGGGGCATACCCTTCCGCCAGCGCCACGTTGATGTCGCGAAACCGCTCCGTCGCCTTGCGTACCTTCAGCACCAGGGGCGAGTTCGCCTGCCAGGGTGTTTCGGTGGCGGAGTGTTCGTGCTCGATTTCGGCCGGCATGGCAGCGGACGACAAAAAAAGCGCTACGGCTGCGGAACAACCGCTCAGGATTCTTGATGTCATTTTGGCTTTCTCCCCGGAGTCAGGTTAGGGCGTGAGATCGACAGGCACTTCCGTGATGCTGTCGACTGGCAAGCCGTTGAGCGTTGCAGCCCGGCGGATCGCGTCTTCGCTGGGGCCCTCGTAGACGCAATAGGTCTTGGTGCGATCGGCGTTTGCAAACGACTTGATCCAGCTGACGCCAACCGACGCGTTGTTCGCGTTCACTTTCGCCTTGGTGGCGGCGTCGAGGCCGTCGAGTGCGCCAGCGGGGAACGTGCGTTCGATCAGGTAGCGATGGGTCGTGCCTGCGGTCTCGACCGCTCCGGCATCTGACGTCGCAGCATCGCCGGCGAGCGCGCGGGCTGCCAGCAGGACGGGCATGAGTGCAATCAGTGCTTTCATCGTCGCCTCCGTTCGGTTTCGGTCTGAAGGTCTGCGGGGCCGATGACCGGAGACCTGTCGCGTGCCGAAGGGGGGCGGGGACGCTACTCCGCGGTTGCGGGATCGATCACCGTCATGACTCGCGAGATCTTGTTGGCCGGGAATCCACCCAGTTCCGCGTGACGCATGACGAGCGACTCGTCGGCGGCGTGGTAGATGCAGTAGAGCCGGTCGGCGGTCACGTAGCTCTGGATCCAGTGGACGCTGGGCCCGAGGCTGCTCAATACGCCGCAGGACTTCTGCGAGATCTTCTTGAGCTCGGCCGGGCTCAGCTTGCCGGCACCAGGTATGTCTCTCTCAATGACGAACTTCGGCATGTGACTCTCCCCTCAAGGTCATCGGCTGCCGTCGAGATTGCTCGCGGCATCGGGTTGGCGTCTTGAAACGGTCCTGAAATTATTCTAAAGGGTTGATGCATGGACTTGATACGGATCGGCCAGTTCGAGGTTTACCCGGGTGATCGGCTGATCCATGCCGGCGGCAAGCCGGTCGAAATTGGCGCCCGTGCCTTCGATCTCCTGCTGGCACTGGCCGAGAATCCTGGCAGGCTCGTCACCAAGGCGACGCTGATCGAGCGTGTCTGGCCGCGGCTCGTGGTGGACGAGAACAACCTGCCCGCGCAGATCGCCAGCCTGCGGCGCGTCCTGGGCCCGGGGGCCATCCGCACGGTGCCGCGGTACGGCTACCGTCTGGACCTGCCCGTGGCGCGCACGACCGCGAATGCACCCGGCGTGGACGGCGCAACGTCGCGCGTTTCGGGACACTCGGCAATCGCAGAACCCGTCACGGAGGCACGTGCGGCGCTGGTCGGTCGTCGCGCGGAGCTCGACGCGGTCCGTGAGGCGCTCGCGCGCGAGCGCCTCGTCACCCTGGTCGGTGCCGCAGGCGTCGGCAAGTCGCGGCTGGCGCAGGAAGTGCTGGCGTTGGAGCTCGAGCGTCCCGATACCGCAGCGGCATTCGTGTCGCTCGAACCTCTGGACGGTATCGAGCGTGTGCCGTCGGCGATCGCGCTGGCGCTCGGCGTGTCCGTGACCGCGGATGGCGACCGTTTCCAGTCGCTGCATCTGTCGCTCGAAGGATCCGCCGTCCTGCTCGTGCTGGATGGTGCCGAGCATCTTGCCGGGGCGCTTGCCGGGCATCTCGTGGCCCTGACGACGCGGATACGCGGGCTGCGCATTCTCGTGACCAGCCAGACTCCACTCGGCAGGCCGGGTGAGGCGGTCTACCGGCTCGATCCGTTGCCTCTTGCCGAGGCCGTCGTATTGTTTGCCCAACGCGCGGCGCAAGCCGACCAGCGCTTCGTGTTCGGTTCTGCAAATGCGGCGCTGGTCGAGGAAATCTGCCGCAGGCTCGACGGAAATCCGCTCGCGGTCGAGCTGGCCGCGGCACGCGTACCGGCGTTCGGGCTGTCCGCGCTGCTCGAGAATCTCGACGACCGTTTGCGGCTCCTGAAATTGTCCGGCCGGCCGGACGACGAGCGCCACGGCGTCCTGCAGGCGGCGTTCGACTGGAGCTATGGGCTGCTCACGCTCGCCGAGCAGCGTGTTTTCGACCGGCTCGGCGCATTTGCCGGCAGCTTCACGCTCGATGCCGCCGCGCGCGCGGTCGCCGACGAGTCGCTCGACATGCCCGGAGCGGTCGACGTAATCGGGCGCCTCGTCGACCGCTCGCTCGTGACCCTGCAGCCGCGAGAACCCGCCCGCTACCGGATGCTCGAAACGGCGCGCTGCTACGCGCGGGCGCGACTCGACTCAACGGGCGCGCGGCAGGACGCGGAACGCCGCATGGCGGAGGCCCTGTTGCACGTCCTGGACCTGGCCTACGAGGATTACTGGTCTGCGGACGAGGCGGTGTGGCTGCACCAGCACGAGCCGGAACTGGACAATGTCAGGGCGGCACTCGACTGGACGCGGCGTCACGACGCCGGCCTTGCGATCGCGCTTTTCGGCTCGGCCTGGCCGCTGTTCGTCGAGACAGACCTGCATGCCGAGAGTCGCGCTGCCCATGCCGAAGCCGTTGGACTGCTGAGCGACTCGGTGCCCAGGGCGCGCACCGCGCGCTTCTGGGAAGCGGTCGCCACCTATGATTCTGAGCGCCAGCTCGATCGCGCCCGCTATGCCGCCGAGATCGCCGCAGGCATGCACGCCGGGTCCGGCGACCTGCGCGCTCAGTACTACGCGCTGCTGCAGCTCGCGCTCAACTGGCGCGACGACCCGGCAGCGGCCGGCCGCACGCTCGCCGCCGCGCGCCGCCTGGAACAGCCGACCTGGCCGTCCCGGCTGCTGGCGCACGGCGCAATCGTCGAGGGCGGCGTGCTGGCAAGCGCCGGCCGGCACGCAGACGCGCGCACAGCATTCCGGCGCGCGCTCGACCATGCGCTCGTTGCCTCCGAGCGGCAGGCGCTGGCGGCGACCGTGCAGGTCGTCGAGCTCGACATGGCGAGCGGCGCAATCCCGAACGCGCTGCAGCTCGCGCGGCCGCTCGCCATAAGCCTGCGGCACGCAGGCCGGCAGGAAACGCGGCACGAGCTCCTCTCGCTCCTGTTCGGCGCCCTGCTGCTCGCCGGCGATCTCGACGAGGCGCGGACCGTCGGCGTCGAGTTGCACGAACTGGCCAGGCGGCTGGATCCCGGCAAGCGCTACCAGTCGCTCGACGCCATGGCGCTGCTCGCCGCGCGCAGGGGCCGGTCCGCGCTCGCGGCGCGGATCGCCGCTGCTGCAGATGCGGCGCACGAGAGCCGCGGGCAGGCTCGGCGCGGGCCTGCCACGGCACGTATCCGCGACGAGCTCGACGGCCTGCTCGATGCGGCCCTGGGGACAGGCTGGCGCTCGCGCGCCGACGCGGGCGCGGCTGCGCTGGACGAGGGCGAAGCCTGCGAGCGTGCGCTGGGACTGCGCGCGGAAACCTGAGTAGCAGCGCGCTAGCGCTTCCAGAGCCTCTGGCTGGCGATACTCGCTCCTTCGACCAGCGCGGCGAGCTTCAGGTAGACAATGTCCGGGTCCACCGGGCCGAAGCCGCCGAAGGTCCCGAAGCCGCAGTCGGTCCCGGCGATGACGCGCTCGCGCCCGACGATCTCGGCCAGGCGCACGATACGCTCGGCGACCAGCTCGGGGTGCTCCACGTAGTTCGTGGTGGTGCTGAGGACGCCCGGCACGAGGATCTTGTCGTCCGGCACCTTCTGCCGCGTGAATACGGCCCACTCGTGCGCGTGCCGGGGATTCGCGGCCTCGAACAGCAGCGCCTGCGGCTTCGCCTTGATCACCACCGGCAGGAGCTGCTCGAGCGGCACGTCGTGGTGGTGGGGACCCTCGTAGTTGCCCCAGCAGATATGCATGCGCAGGCGCTCTGCCGGAAGGTTCCGCAGCGCATGGTTCAGCACCTCGACGTGCCGCGCCGCGGCAGCCAGGTACTCGCTGACGCTCGCGCTGCGGTACATCGTATGGCGTCCCATGCCGAAATCGGGCGCGTCGATCTGCAGCAGGAAGCCGGCGCCGACAATCGCTTCGTACTCGGCACGCATTGCCTCGCCGAGCGCCTCGAGGTAAGCATCCTGCGTCGGGTAGTAATCGTTCGGCTGGAACAGTGCGAGCACACCGGGCGAGGCGGCGTTCATGAACGCTTCGACCGGCTGCGCCACGTCCACCGCCCGGCGGAAGTTGCCGAGGTCTTCGTTGAGCGGTCCCGCGTCCTTCAGCTTGATCTCGCCGACGCAGCGCGGTCGCCGGTACTTCGCGGTGGCGCCGCTCGCGGCGAGCTTCGCCATAAAGCGCGGGAACTCGACCAGGTCCTGGCCTGGCTCGCGCGGCGTGTCGCCGCCGAAGCCCGCGAAGCGGTCAGCGATGTAGGTCGCGTAGCTGATCTTGTTGGTCTCGCCGTCACTGACGACGTCGACGCCAGTCTCGACCTGGTGGCGGACGACGGCGGCGACGGCGTTGGTGATCACCGCTGCGGCGGCATTCCGGTCCGGAAGCTCGCCCTGCTCGCGGCCGAACAGGACGTCGGTCACGGCCTGCGAGCGCGGCAGGCTGCCGACGTGCGTCGTGAGGATGCGCTCCCGGCTCGCCCTCATCGATAGGTGTTGTTCGAGTGGTGATCTCCCGAGAGCCAGCGCTTGAGCTCCGAGTGCGCGTCCTTGCGGCGGTCTGTGTTGATCTTCTCGACGCTCGGGTGGTCCAGCGTGAACTCGACGATCAGGCCGTTCGGGTCAGTCGCGTAGACCGAGCGGCAATAGCCATGCTCGAGCACGAAGGACTGCGGCTCCTTGTAACCAGCCGTCTTGAGTCGCTTCTCGATGCCTTCCTGCGCCTCCTTGTCGACGTGCAGCGCGATGTGGTGGAACGGCGTGAACGGCATCTTCGGGCCGAACTCCTCGGCGTCCTGCGGGTCGGCGAACTGGAAGAACGCGAGCGCGCCCCCGTCGCCGAGCCCGAAGAAGCAGTGGCAGTAGGTGCGCTCGGCGCCGAACAGCAGGTCCTTCTCGCACCAGGTCGCGAGCAGCGGCAGCCCGATGACGTCCTCGTAGAACCTGCGCGTCGCCTCGAGATCCTTCGAGACGTACGCATTGTGGTGGAGCCTGTTCGGTAGCCGTGCCTGGGTCGCCATGTCCGCCTCCGGTCAGAACGTGTACTGGAAGCTCGATGCCGTAGCGAATCGGCAGTGCCTTGAACAGGAATCCGCCCGGCGAGAATTCCGCATTGTACTCCTCGTCCGTGATGTTCCTGCCCCAGACGGTGGCGTTCCAGCGCTCGTTGCCGAGGCCGACGCGGGGTCGAGGATGTCGATCGGATCGCGCGAGGTCACGTTGTCAGGGTTCCCACCAGGTGCGGCCGTGTGCCGGTAGTCCGCGCGGATCGTGAGGTCCAGTTCGCCGAGCGGGATCGTGTACCCCGCGCCGAGGTTGCCGTGTATCCCTGGAACCGAGCGGCGCCTGGTTTCCAATGACCGTCAGGGTCCTCCATGCCCGTGATCTCGCTGTCCGTGTAGCCGTAGCTCGCGTACAGCGAAAGGGTGTCCGTCGCCTGCCAGCTCATGTCGACTTCGAAGCCCTCGTAGTCCGCGTCCACGTTGCCGAGGTTCTGCGTGTCGAGTTCGCGGCCAGGAACACGAAGAAGTAGCCATTCTCGGACTCGGTCATGAAAAGCGCCGCGTTCGGTTGACGCGACCGTCGGCGAACCTGGACTTGACGCCAATCTCGCAGGTGTCGGCCGACCTCCGCCTCGAACAGGTCGTTGACGCCGGCGATGCCGCTCGCGTCCGCAACCGCGCCGACGCCGGTCTGGTTGAAGCCGCCGCTCCGGAAACCGCGGCTCTAGCCGCCATAGAGCGTCACGTCGTCGTTCGGCTCGAAGCGAAGCGTGACCTTGGGCTGCGTCTCGCCCCAGGTATTCCTCGCGCACCTGGCCCGCTGGACGCCGGAGCGGCGTGCCGCCCGGCAGGATCGAGCTATCCGGGCGTCTCTGTCGTGTTCTCGCGTTTGTCTTCGTCGTAGCGGACCGCGAGGTCGAGCTTCGAACTGGTCGCTCAGGTCGTAGGTGACGTTCGCCAACACCGCCCAGGCGACGTTGTCCTGCGAGTCGGCCAGGAAAGAGCGCTCCGGATCGTCGGCGCCATGGCTCGACCTGCGGACACGGGGGCGTGCGGGCGTGCGATGGACTGGCGGAACGCGCCGTCGCCGATGTCCCGCATGTTGCCGGTCGAGATGAAGCGGTCCGTCGTGAATGAAGTAAGCACCGGCAATCCAGCGGAACGTGCTCTCGGTCGGCGAGGTATAGCGTGATTTCCTGGCTGTACGCTCTCGACGTCGAGGAACTGGCTCTGCGTTGAGGTCGTATGTCGAAAAGCGTCCGAAGAGCGATGTCGCGATCGGCACGGAAGTCGAACTGAGTCGCCGGTCAGGATTTCCTCGAGCGTGTCATAGGCGTCACCGAAGTCAGCGTGCCGCCGCCCACCCCGAAGTCCAGCTTGAGCGAGAGTGTTCAACAGGTCGCGCTCGTTCTCGCCGCGATTGTTGACCTGGACCGGCAGGCTGGTGTCGTGACATACCTGTTCGACCCGTGATGTTGAAGTAGAGCGCCTGCGTGTCCACCTGCGACATGTAGACGCGAAGGTCCGCCCGGAACGAGTCGCTCGGCTCCCAGACGAGCTTCAGCGCGGCCGGACACGTCCTGGAACGGGTCGGCCTCCTCGCCGAGGAACGGGTTGTTGATGTAGCCGTCGGTGTCGAGAGTACGAGCCGGAGCGCTGGATACTTCCAGGTGTCGGAGTCGCCAATCGGTCCGCCGACGCCGAACCGCGCCTTGTAGCCCGGCCCGGAATCGTAGCCGGCGGTGATCGTAGCCTTCCATTTCATCACCGGCTGACGCGGTGCGGATGATCGACCGCGCCGCCGATCGCGTTGCGACCGTAGAGAGCGCCCTGCGGCCCTTTCAGCACCTCGATGCTCTCGACGTCGAACAGCTCCTGGTTGAACTGCGACGGGTTCGCCATCGCACGCCGTCGATCACCACGGCGACCGAGGGCTCGCTGTTCCGTGCCTGCGAGATGCCGCGGACGACGATGAATGACGTGCCCTGGTTCTGCGTCTCGACCATCGTCATGTTCGGCGTCAGCGCGATGAAGTCCTGCGGCCGCTCGATGCCCGCCGACGAGATCTCCTGTGCATTGAAGGCGCTCACGGTCACCGGCACGTCCAGCAACGACTCGTCGCGCTTGCGCGCGGTGACGATGACTTCCTCCATCTCCGTGCCCTGCGCCATGGCCGGCAAGGCAACCGCCGCGGCGAGGATGCCGGTCACCGCCGTCGATAGGCACGTCCGCTTGGATGTGAGCATGTCGGTCTCCACGTTAAGAGTTCGATTGGATCCTGACGGGTCCGGGAGCTCTCGCCATCTCCGAGCGGAGAATGGCGGCCCCGGCGACCATCGCCTTCAGTTTTCCGGATGCAACATCCCTGTCGAGATACTTGAGGCCGCAGTCGGGCGCGACGACGATGTTTTCCGCGCGCACGAACGGCAGCGCGCGCCGGATGCGCGCCGCCACGGCCTCCGCCGTCTCGACCTCGGGATTCCCGAGATCGAGCACGCCGAGCATGATCTTCTTGCCATTGAGTGTCTTGAGGATCGAGCAGTCGAGGTTGGGCTGGGCGCTCTCCAGCGAGACTTGCTGGCAATGGCAGCCCGCGAGTTCCGGCAGGAAGGAGTAAGCCGAGGATCGCGCATGGATGATGGCGGCATACCCGAAGCAGATGTGCACCGCCGTCGTTCCCTTCACGCCCTCGAGCGCGCGGTTGAGCGCCTCCAGCCCGTACTGGCGCGCTTCCTCGGGCCGCGCCTGCATATAGGGCTCGTCGATCTGAACGATGTCGGCGCCCGCCGAGAACAGGTCGCGGATCTCGGCATTCAGCGCGACCGCGTAGTCCGCCGAGGCGAGGTGGCGGCTGCCGCCGTAGTGGTCGATCTGGGCCTGCTGCGACATCGTGAACGGGCCGGGCACGGTGACCTTCACGGGTTTCGTCGTGTGCTGGCGCAGGAACTCGAGGTCGCGCACGCCGACCGCATGCCGACGGCGGATCGGGCCGGTGACCCGCGGCACCGGGACCGGGTGGCCGCTGCGGTCAAGCGCCGTGCCCGGGCTGTCGAGGTCCACGCCCTCGAGCGCATTCGCAAACAGGTTGGAATAGCTCTCGCGCCTGATCTCGCCGTCGGTGACGATGTCGAGGCCGGCTTCCTCCTGCGCACGGATCGCGAGGATCGTCGCGTCATCCTGCGCTTCCTGCAGGTGCTCGGGCGGAATGCGCCAGAGTTCACGCGCGCGTACGCGCGGCGGAAAGCGGCCAGCGAGCTTCTGCCGGTCGATGAGCCAGTCCGGCTGCGGCATGCTGCCGACCAGCGTGGTGGGAAAGAGCGCGGGCACGGCCTCGGTCATCGTTTCATCCTGCCGCACGGCGTGCGGCGGGCTGGGCGGCGGCCGGCCAGCCCGCCGCATGAGCAAGCGCGCCACGGATCGCGTCGCCGTGCTGGTCCAGGAAGCGGCGCGGCCGTCACCGAGGCGGCGCGCCGGCCGTCGAACTGCAATGGCGGCCGAACCGCTTCGCGGGCTCCCTCGATCGGAGCCTCGACCGGCACGACCAGGCCGAGGTGCAGCGCCTGCGGGTCGTTCACCACCGCGTCGATGCCGTTGATCGGCGCAAAGGGCACGTCGTTGCCGGAGAGCCGTGCCGTCCATTCGGCCAGCGGGCGCTTGCGGAAGCGGCGGTCCAGCTCTTCGCCGAGCGCCTCGTAGTGCTTGATCCTCAGCAGGCGGTCGTTGAAGCGCGAATCGTCGCGCAGCTCCGGAGCTTCGAGCGCAGTCGTGAGCCCGGTCCAGAACTTCTCGAGCGAGGACAGGTGGATCGCGAGCAGGCGCTCGTCAGCGGTGCGCAGGATGTAGGCCTGCGCGAGGCGCGGCCGGTCGCTCGACTTCGGGGATTCGCCCAGCGCGAAAAAGGCGGCGAACGGCTCGACGGCAAAATGCGCCATGGCCTCGAACATCGAGACTTCGACCAGGCGGCCCTGGCCGGTGGATGCGCGCTCCAGCAATGCGCCGAGTACGCCGAACGCGGCATAGATGCCCGTGATGGCGTCGGCGAGTGCAGGCCCGAGGAAACGTGGCCGCTCCGGGTCGACGACGACCGAGAGGAAACCGGAGAGCGCCTGCGCCACCGAGTCGTAACTCGGACGTTCGGCATAGGGCCCGTCCGCGCCGAAGCCGCTGATCGAGCAATACACAAGCCTTGGATTGAGTCCGCGCAGGCGCTTGACGCCGGCGCCGAGGCGCTCGGCCGTGCCGGGGCGGAAATTCTGGATGTAGACGTCCGCCTCCGTGACCAGCCGGTCGAACAGCTCGCGGTCGGCCGGCTGCTTGAGGTCGCAGGCGATGCTGCGTTTGTTGCGGTTGTAGGCCTGGAAATGCGGCGAGTAATGCCCGCGCTGGTAGGCGCGATACGGGTCGCCCTCGGGGCTTTCCACCTTGATCACGTCGGCGCCGAGGTCCGCGAGCATCATCGCGGCGCAGGGGCCGGTGATGAACGTGCCCTGTTCGACGATGCGCACCCCGCGGAGCGGAAGCTGGATCATCACGCGCTCGGCACGAAACCGGCGGGCGAGGCGCCGTCGTAGCCGACGCTCGAGCTGCCTCCGTCGGCGAGGATGAAGCCGATCGGTCGCTCCTGTTCCTCGAGCAGGTGGGCGACGAGGCTCGCGGTGCGAGCGAGGATCGGCACGCCCTTGACCGCGAGCAGCGGGTAGCCGGCGTCGAGCAAAACCGCGGCGATGGCGCCCGAGACGTTCATGACCAGCGGCTTGCCGGTGACCTCGGGTAGTTTCTGCTCGATGAGCCGCGCGACCGCCACGTGGCGGCCGGCGAGTCCCGTTCTCGGCCGCGACTGCCAGCAGACGCGCCACGCGGGGATCCGCCTTGCGGTGCAGCGGATGGCCGAACCCAGGAACGGCGCGGCGCGCGTCGCGCGCTTCGACGAGTGCGGCGAGTGTCGCGGCGCCCGTCTCGCGCGATGCGTGACGTCGCCGAGTATCCCGGCGATGAAGCGCGCGGCCGACTCGGCCGAGCCGAGGATGACCGAGCCGCAGCCGAGGATGCCGGCGGCGACCGCGCCCTGGATCGCTTCGGGCGCGGCGGCGAGCGTCATGCGGGCGGCGGCGACGGAGGGCACGAGGCCGTGCTCGGCGATCGCGACCAGGGCCGCGTCGAGTACGTGGCGCTGCTCCGGGGAGGGCAGCTTGCCGGCGACCAGCAGCCAGGCGTGGTCGGTGAAGGTCACCTTGCCGATCAGGTCGGCGCACAGGTCGTAGCCGCGCACCACGATCGTGTCCGGGTTCGACGCCGAGATCGCCGTCAGCTTGCTGGCCTGCGAGCCGATCTTCATCCCAAGCCCACCCCCGCTTTCGGAATCTCGTTTCGTATAGCGAAAAGAGATTCGACTGTCGAACATGCTGAACGCGGCCGCTGGCCGGCGTCAAGTGCGATTGGGGTGCTTCAGCTTCTTCGCATATCGAAATAGACTTCGCCAATGCCGCGCCGCCTGACCACCGCTCCGCGTCGCGAGGCCATGGGCGGCCTCGCCAAGGGCCTGGCCGTGATCCGCGCCTTCACGCGCGATCACTCGGCGCTCACCCTGAGCGAGGTCGCCGCTATTGCGCGCATGCCGGCAGCGACCGCGCGCCGCTGCCTGCTGACGCTCGAGGAGCTCGGCTACGTCACGCGACGGGGGAGGCAGTTCCTGCTGCGCCCGAAGGTGCTCGAGCTCGGCGCCGCCTATCTCGAGTCGATGGACATCGAGCATCTCACCAAGACCCACCTCGAAGAGCTGGCGCGGCTCACGGGCGACTCTGCGGCGCTTTCGGTGCTCGACGCCAATGACATCGTCTACGTGGCCCGCACCTCGGTGCGCACGCTGATGCGCCTCGAGGCCCATGTCGGCAGCCGTTTCCCCGCGCACGTGACCTCGATGGGCCGCGTGCTGCTTGCCGGCCTCGCGCCGGAACGCCTGGACGCGTATTTCCGCACCCAGAAGTTCGTCGCGCTGACCGACTCGACCGTCACCGACCCGCGCAAGCTCCGGCTGCTGATCGAGGACTGCCGCAAGGCCGGCTATTCCGCGGTCGAGGACGAGCTCGCCTACGGCGTCGTGGCCGTCGCGGTACCCGTGCACGACCAGTACGGCCGCGTCGTCGCCGCGCTCAACAGCTCGAGCCACTCGCGCAAGGTCACCAAGACGCGGATCGTGCGCGAGCGGCTGGCGATGCTGCGCCAGGCAAGCCGGGAGATTTCGGCCGAGCTGGCCCGCGTGCCCGGCCTCGCGCTCTCCGCGCAGGTCTGATGTCCCGGCGCTTGACGCCCCCGGCAGGCGCCCGTAGCCTGAATGCGAACTTTTTTTCGGTATTCGAAACAGGATGCAAGGCCTCGGCTACCAGTTCCGGTCCGGTGATGCCTGGTTGCGGTTGCGTGACCAGGGCGCGGGCACGCCGGTCGTTTTCATCCATGGCTGGACGCTCGACCTCGACGCCTGGGAGCCGCAGGCCGCAGCTTTCGCCGATTCGCATCGCGTGATCCGCTACGACCGACGTGGATTCGGGCTCTCGGATGGAACCCCGAGCCGCGCTGCAGACGCTGAGGATCTCCGGCGCCTGGTCGACCAGATCGGGTCGGGACCGGTGGCGCTGGTCGGCGTTTCGCAGGGAGCGCGCGTGGCGCTTGCCCACGCGCTCCGCCACCCTGAGCGCGTGTCGGCCCTGGTGCTCGACGGTCCGCCGGACGAAGTGGGAGATGCCGCGAACGCCGGCGACGAGGACTTCTCGATCGCCGAGTATCGCCGTCTGGTCGCGGAGCGGGGCGTGGACGCATTCCGGCAGGCCTGGCGTGCGCACCCCCTGATGCGGCTCCACACGGACGACGCCGGGGCCCACGCCCTCGTCACGCGGATGCTGGAGCGCTACCCGGCACGCGATCTGATGGAGCCGGCGGAGCCGCCTCCGCCGCCCGTCGGCATTGCGGCGCTTGCGCGTTTCCCGAGGCCCGTGCTGATCGTGAACGGGGAATTCGACACGACCATTCGGCGTCGTGCGGGCGAAGCGCTCGCGCACGCTCTGCCGATCGCGGAGCGCGTGGTGATCCCGGGCGCCGGCCACCTGCCGAACCTCGACGTGCCGCAGGCCTACAATGGCGCGCTGCAGGCATTCCTGCAAAGACTGGCGCGCGCCGCCGCCTGAAACGAGGAGAAGCGGATGGCCAACATGCTCGTCATCTATTACAGCAGCTGGGGCCACGTGGAGACGATGGCCTGGGCGCAAGCCGAGGGCGTCGCCAAAGTCGAGGGCATGTCCGCCGACGTCAAGCGCGTCCCGGAGCTCGTTCCGGATGCGGTCGCCAGGCAAGCCCACTACAAGCTCGACCAGAAGGCGCCGCTCGCGGACCCGCTCGAGCTCGGCAACTACGAGGGAATACTGTTCGGCGCGCCGACTCGCTTCGGCAACATGTGCGCGCAGATGCGCAACTTCCTCGACCAGACCGGACCGCTGTGGGCTCAGAACGCGCTGCTCGGCAAGGTCGGCAGCGTCTTCACCTGCTCGCAGAGCCAGCACGGAGGGCAGGAGACGACGATCACGTCCTTCCACACGACGCTCCTGCATCACGGCATGATCATCGTCGGCCTGCCGTATACCGCACCCGGCATCAGGACCCTCAAGGAAGTGACCGGCGGCACGCCCTACGGCGCGAGCAGCATCACGGGCCACGGCGACGAATCGCGCATGCCGACCGAACTCGAGCTTGGCATGTGCCGGTTCCAGGGCGAGCACGTCGCGCGCATCGTGCGCGACCTGGTGGCGGGCCGGAAGGGCGGTGCACGGTGAGACCCGACCCGGCGAAGAAGGCGGAAAAAACCGGCGAAAACGCGACGCCCTTTCGCTTCTACGACAACCGGCAGAAATACCTGGCGTTCGTCAATACCTGCAACGAAAAGTCCGCCGTCGCCCACCGCGCGGCGGCGGAGCTGAAGAACATCCGTCCGACGCCTCCGGCGCTCAGGATCTTCGATGCCGGCATGGGCGACGCGACGGTGCTCTCGCGACTCTTGCGCCACGCGCACTCGCTGTTCCCGACCGTGCCCGTCATGGTCGTCGCCAAGGAGATCAGCCTCGAGGACGTTCGGCTGGGGCTCGAGAAGATGCCGGACCGTTTTCTCGAGCACCCGGCAACCGTGCTCGTCATCACCAACCTCAACTACTCCGAGGCGCCCCGGCTCATGCCGCGCGATATCCAGGCCGCGGCTGCCCTCAATTGGCACGAGGTGCGACTCAAGGGGCAGACGTCGAACGAATACGCCGAGCAGATCGAGGAACTCGCGAATACGCTTTCCTTCGGATGGCAGACGAAGCCCAGCCTGAGGACCGGCAATCCCGTCTATGTCCGCCCTTCGGTGCTCGTGGTCTACCGGGAGGACCACAAGTTCCTGCTCGACCGCGTGATACCCAAGCCCGGGCAGACCTTCGAGTCGTACGACCTGATCGTCGCCTCTCAGCCCTGGCGAGCGCGCATGACTGCGAAGTTCAAGGCCGAAAAAGTGCTCGCGCCGCTGTCGCGGAGCCTCGCGCCCAATGGGCGGCTGCTCGTCATCCAGTCCTACGGCAGCGATCCGGCGCTCGAGATCATCCAGAAGCTCTGGCCCGGCGAGAACCCTTTCCAGGTGGACCGCCGCCAGCTGCTCGCTGCGCTCAAGTCGGAGCTGGGGCGCGAGGCGAGCGACTTCACGCTCACGGCCCCGCCGGACGACAAGTCGATCTTCCGCTACGAGATGCACACGCTGCCGAACGAGATCGGCGATCGCATCGGGACCTCGACCCTGTTCGCGGCCTGGAACGCGGCGATCTACGTCAACCAGATCGAGGACGAGCGCCTCGACGAGGTGGTCACCACCGGCGCCTACCTCGACGCGACCCAGGCGATCCTGCAGAAGCATGGCGGGCTCTGGTTCAACGACGAGTCATTCGTCGTGAGCCGGCGGCAGAAGTAGTGTCGGGTCTCGAGAAGCGCATCGCGGCGTTTGCCGCCTCGGCCTCGGTCGAGATCACCTCGGGCGACCGCGAGCTTCCGGCAATGTTGCGCGGGCGGTTGCCGGCAGGCGCGACGCTTTACATCGCGCACACGCCGAACACGACGCTTGCCGAAGTGGCCGAGGTCGCCGCGATCGTCGAGCGTGCGGGCTTTCGCGCCAGTCCGCACGTCGTCGCGCGGCGCATCGCCTCGCGTGCAGAGCTCCTGCCCGCGCTGCGGCGCCTGGCGGACTGCGGCGTCACGCGCGCGCTGCTGGTCGCGGGCGACCAGTCGCCACCGGCGGGAGAGTTCTCGAGCACGCTCGACATCATCGAGTCGGGCGCGCTGGAGGCCGCGGGCATCACGTCGATCGGGGTCGCCGGCCACCCGGACGGCAACCCGAACATCGACGCCGCGCGCCTGCGCGATGCGCTCAAACGCAAGCAGGCGTACGCGGATCGCAGCGGCGTCGCTGTGCACGTGGTCACGCAGTTCGGCTTCGACCCGGAGGCGCTGGTCGCGTTCGACCGCGCGCTCACGGCGGACGGGATCGCGCTGCCGGTCCATGTCGGCGTCGCCGGGCCCGCCTCGCTGAAGTCGCTGGCGAAATTCGCCGCGCTGTGCGGCATCGGCGCCTCGCTCGGCGCACTGCTCACGAACCCGGGTGCCCTCGGCGCGCTGAAAAGCCTGGTCAAGACAGTCGACGAGATCTTCCCGGCCATCGTCCGGCTGCGCGAAGGCCCGCTCGAGAAGCGGTTCGTGCAGCCGCATTTTTTCGCTTTCGGCGGCGTGATGAAGACCGTCGAATGGCTGGAGGCCGTTCGTTCCGGCCGCTTCGCCCTCGAGTCGGGCGCCATCACGATCCACAACTGAACACCCCCGGAGACTACGATCCATGAGCGACAGCTACTACTTCACGTCCGAATCGGTCGGTGAGGGCCACCCGGACAAGGTCGCGGACCAGATCTCGGATGCCGTGCTCGACGCGGTTCTGGCGCAGGACCGTACGGCGCGCGTCGCTGCGGAGACGCTCTGCAGTACCGGGTTGGTGGTGCTCGCCGGTGAGATCACATCCAAGGCAATCGTCGACTGGCAGGGCGTCGCGCGCGGCGTGATCCGAGACATCGGCTACGACAACTCGGAGTACGGCATCGATTACCGGGGCTGCAGTGTGCTGGTGACCTACGACGAGCAGTCCCCGGACATCGCCCAGGGAGTGGATGAGGGACGCGGGCTCGATCTCGAGCAGGGCGCGGGGGACCAGGGGCTGATGTTCGGCTATGCCTGCGACGAGACGCCGGAGCTCATGCCGCTGCCGATCCACCTCGCGCACCGCCTGGTGGAGAGGCAAGCCGAGCTCCGGCATTCGGGCAAGCTCCCCTGGCTGCGCCCTGACGCCAAGTCGCAGGTGACGGTGCGCTACGACGGCGGCCGCGCGGTCGAGATCGACACCGTCGTGCTCTCGACCCAGCACTCGCCAGAGATCGAGCACGAGATGCTGACCGAGGCGGTGATCGAGGAGGTCATCAAGCCGATGCTGCCGGCGGACATGGTCGCAAAGAATATCAAGTATCTCGTCAACCCGACCGGCCGCTTCGTGGTCGGCGGGCCGAAGGGCGACACCGGCCTCACGGGCCGCAAGATCATCGTCGACACCTACGGCGGGGCTGCACCGCACGGCGGCGGCGCGTTTTCCGGGAAAGACCCTTCCAAGGTCGACCGCTCGGCAGCCTATGCGGCGCGCTACGTTGCGAAGAACGTGGTCGCCGCAGGGCTCGCGCGGCGATGCATGGTGCAGGTCTCCTATGCGATCGGCGTCGCGCGCCCGACCAGCGTGATGCTGACCACCTACGGCACCGGCAGCGTCCCCGATGCGAAGATCGAGGAGCTGGTACTGCGGCATTTCGATTTACGGCCGAAGGGCATCATCCAGATGCTCGACCTGCTGCGCCCGATCTACCGCAAGACTGCGGCGTACGGGCACTTCGGGCGCGCCTTGCCGGAGTTCACCTGGGAGAAAACCGACAAGGCGGCGGATCTCGCGGCCGACGCCGGGATCAGGAGCCGCGCCACGGCCTGAACGAGGCCGCTTCACGCCTGCTGCGCGAACCGATCGGCTCAGCCCGGCGACTCGGCGCTGTGCCACCACTCGCGGAACACGCGGCACTTGCCGGCGGCGGTGAACTCGGCCGACAGCACGCCTTCGATGCGGACCTTGAACTGGTCCGGAAGGCGGGTGAAATCGGCGCGCCAGGTCGCCATGCCGGTCGCGCCCGATACGCCGAAAACCGAGTACGTGAAACGGATGTCGCGCTGCTGGCTTACGGCACTTTCCCAAACCGCGGCGATTTCCTGCGGGCCCTGCTGTGGAGGCACGAGCGGCGTCCAGTGATAGCGGGCGTCGTCGGTGAAGAGCTTGGCGGCAGCCGCGGCGTCGCGACCTTCCCATGCGGCCTGGTAGGCGCGCAGCCACTGCGTGAACTGCTCGTGGGTCGCGGCGTAGTCGGCCATGTTCGTCTCCGGTCTGATGTCGGCTCATTCTGACGCGAGAGTGGGGCGACGTTCCATTGGTGAATTGCACACGAGCGTTCACCATGAGTTTTGAGGAAGTCACCAAAACTTGTCTTTACAGATCAAGCGTCAGTGACAACCCCCAGGGGCCGCGAAAGCGGCCCCCGTCATTTTCAGGTTACATCCCGACGCTCCAACCAATGGTCCACGGAGACCCGGCCGGCTCCTGCGATGGCGAGCCACAGGAAGAGCGCGAGGTACATGATTTCCTCGAGCCCGACCAGCGTCAGGAACGAGTCGACGTCGGTCCACTGGACGGACGCCACGGCAACGATCATCACCACGCCGAGCGCGCCTGCGGAGATGCGCGTCAACAGGCCGACGAGAAGCAGGAGCCCGCCGAAGCACTCCACGCCCGACGCGAAGGGCGCCAGGATTCCAGGTGCCGGGATGCCCCAGCCTTCGAAATTCTGGATGACCAGCGGAAGGTGAGTGAGCTTGCCCCAGCCGGTCCAGAGAAAGACCCAGCCCGTCACGATGCGCGCGAATAGCGGCCCGAGCCACGCCAGGTGCCGCGCGACGCGACGCGGCCATTCGACCAATGTATCGACCAGGATGTTCATGGTTGTTCCCTCCCTGCAGCCCGAAGACCGGTCCGGAAGGGAAAATGTGACACCGGCGGGGGCCGCCGTACAGGCGGCCCCGCGACGCAAGCCGCTAGAGCGAGTCCAGGAACTCGAGCAGCAGCGCCTTCTCCTGCTGCGACAGCCTGTTGAATGCCGCTGTGACCTGTGTGGCCTGGCCCTGATGGCGCTGGATGGCCTCTTCCTTGGTCGAGGACAGCCCGTCATGCATCAGGCGATTGCGTGTGCGCAGCGCCCAGAGCGGCGCAGTCCTGATCTGGCGTGCCGTACCCGCGAACTCCGGCGCTGGCAGGAAGGGGATGCCATCGCCTGTTCCGACGTCGTGCAGCAGGAAGTCGCTGTAGGGATGTATGACCTTGTTGCCGAGCGCCCTCGAAACCCGCATCGCGCCCCCGTTAATCAGGCTGCCCGGGGGCGCAGTCGTGATCGCGGGTGTATGGCAGGTCGTGCAGCCGGTGCGTGAAAAAATCTGCTCCCCCGAGCGGACGTTCGCGTTGATCGGACCTCGGGATGGCGCCTTGGTCGCGCGCATGAAATCCGCGAACGCCACGACGTCCACGCCATCGTCCTCCGGGTCCGCGACGGGATCGTAGCCGGTACCGGTGCCCACGTACTCGCCGCTCGATTCGTTTTCTTCCGGGAACAGCGGGGTCGTGATGCCCATCTCGTTGAGATAGGCATCGGCGGAGAACGACACGAGGCTGGCGTGCTGCGATTTCCAGCCGAAGCGGCCGATGCGGCCGGCGCTGTTTGCCTCCAGCACCGGGACTTCGAGCGCCGTGCCGCGCATGGCTTCGGGCTGACGGTCCCGGATCGCGAGCAGGGTGCTGTTTGCGATCGCTTCCACGTAGCCCGCGCCCAGCGTGTTGGTCGAGATGCGGAGAGTGCCGATGTTGTCTTCGAACGCGACCCGCTCGACGATGCTCTGGTGCGTTGCCCGACTCTGGATCAGTGAGCCGCCCAGCGACTCGAAGAACACCTGGCCATCCATGCGCCCGGTACGATGCTCGGCGATCTGGCTGGCGCCGCCAGTCGCGACATTTTGATGACACTCGCGACAGCCCTGGGCGTTGTAGGTCGGGCCCAGCCCGTCCGCAACGGTTTCCACTTCCTCGAAAATGAAGCGGTTGTCGTTGAAGGAGCGTCGCGGCACGACGTTGTCCTCGTCGATGGACTCGAACGGCGGTCCCTGGGGCAGGAAGCCATTGGTCCGGTTGTCGAAGCCGGTCACCGCCTCGGTGGCGCGCGGGCGGACACCGTCGGCCATGCCGGCCGCGGCTGCGCGGTCGGGAACCGGCGCCTCAGCAACCGCCGCCGACGTGACGCGAAATCGCTCCATGCGCGCAGCGTCTGCGAGGCTGTTCAAGGGCAATGCAGATGCGGCGGCGAATACCCCCGCCAAGATCCATGGTTGCTGAATGCGGTCCATGGGGATCCCCTCCGTGGTTGATCGCGGGTCCAACAATTAAAGGACACTTAATCCCGGTGTCCGAACCGACTTTTGAGCCGCGATTACGGGGATGACAAGCGCGGAGACGTCGGCGATCGGCGACGAAACGCGGTCAGCGCGCGTGCAGGATCCGGTCGACGATCGCCGCGACGCCGTGTCGGACGGGGTCGGAGCAGGGCAGCGTGATGCGCTCGGCGACCTCGGCGATCGCGCGGCGCGCGGCTGCCTCGTCGAACTGCGAGGTGTTGAGACTGACGCCTGCGAACCGCGCCGCAGGATTAGTCAGGCGCGCCGCAGCGAGATAAGCCTCAAAGCAGGCTTCGTACGAGGGGATCGCGTAGCCGTCATAGTCGGCGATGCCGGTGCGCGCGAGGTCGTGGCAGAGCACCAGGGCATCCGGCTGGCTGCCGTGGATGAGGCCGAGTGTCACTCCAGCGTAGGCGGGGTGGAACAACGAGCCCTGGCCCTCGATCACATCCCAGTGTCCCGGCGCGGCTTCCGGCGACAGCCACTCCGCCGCACCCGAGATGAAATCGGCGACCACTGAGTCGACCGCGATGCCGCGCCCCGAGATGAAGATACCGGTCTGGCCGGTCGCGCGAAAATCCGCATCGAGGCCGCGGGCCCGCATTTCTTTCTCGATGGCGAGCGCCGTGTATTTCTTGCCGACCGCACAATCGGTCCCCACCGTCAGCACGCGCTTGCCGCTGCGCTTGTTTCCGGTGCCGGGCATGAAAGTCTGGTCCGGCTGGCGCACCTCGATCAGCCGCCCCCCGGCGCTTTTCGCCGCCGCGGCGATCTCGGGCACGCCTGCAAGCGGTTCGTGCAGCCCGGAAGCCACGTCGAGGCCTGCCTCCAGCGCCGCGACGATGGATGTGACCCAGGACGGCGCGATGAATCCCCCGTCGTTCGCGATGCCGATGATGAGCGTGCGAATGCCACGTGCGGCGGCGACGCGTGGCTCGAGATCCGGCAGGCCGAGATCCACGCGGCATCCCGGCAAGCGCAGCTGGCCGGCGCACAGCTCGCCGCGCCACTGCCGGATACCGGCTGCCGTCTTTGCGGTTGCAATATCTGGAGCGTCGCCTAGAAACAGGAGATAGGGGCTTTCGATCATGAAATTCCGTTGCCTGACGCAAACAGTTTGAATCAAAATCGGCATCTTGTCTCGACCGAGGACCCCGATGTCATTCTTCGCCGCTCGCTGCTTCGCAGTCACAGCGCTCGCCCTGTCGATCGCTCCGGTACTCGCCGATCCCGTGGACGACGCCATTGCGGGAGTCATGAGCGCGGCCGTGAAGTCCGGCGAGCCGGGCTGCACCGTGGGAGTCGTCCAAGGCGGTGCACTGACCCACTCTGGCGCATTCGGCCTCGCCGACGTCGCGCTCGGCAAGCCGCTCAACTCGCATTCGATCTTCGACCTGGCCTCGGTGTCCAAGCAGTTCACGGTGTTCGCGCTCCTGCTGCTCGAGCAGGAGGGCAAGCTCGATCTCGATGACCCGCTCGTCAAGCACGTGCCGGAGCTCGAGAAGAGCGCGGGCGGCGTCACGCTGCGTCACCTCGTCCACCACACCGGCGGGCTGCGCGATTACATCGAGATCCTCTACATGAACGGCCGCGGCGATGCCGACGGCTCGACCATCGACGAGGCTGTGCGGCTGCTTGCCCGCCAGTTGGCGCCGAACGAGGCGCCGGGCGTCGAATTCGACTACAGCAACACGGGCTACTTGCTGCTCGGCGTCGTCGTCGCGCGGGTGAGTGGTCAGTCGTTGGCGGAATTCTCCCGCCGCAGGATCTTCGAGCCGCTCGGCATGAAGAACACCAGCATCGTCGACAGCTATCCGGCCGCGATCCCGGCATTCGCGCGCGGCTATGCAGCGACGGAAACAGGCTTCCGGATCGACGAGACCGGCTGGGAACAGGTGGGCGACGGCGGGGTGCACAGCGACCTGCACGACCTCGCGCTCTGGGACGAGAACTTCTACACCGGCAAGGTCGGCGGCCGCGCGCTGGTCGAGAAGATGTACGAAGTCGGCAAGCTGAACTCGGGCGAGTCCACGGGATACGCGGGCGGGCTCAACGTCTTCGAGTCGCGCGGCCTCACCTGGGTCACCCACGGCGGCTCATGGGTCGGTTACCGATCGAGCATCGTGCGCGCGCCCGGCGAGCATGTCTCGGTGATCGCGCTGTGCAACCGCGCCGAGGCGGATGCCGGCCGCTACGCGCGCGAGGTCGCCGAATTCGTCCTGCGCGACAAGGTCGGCCCGCGCGAGCCCGGTGAAGAGGACGAGGAGACGGAGCCTGAGCCGGTCGTCGCGCAATGGAAGCCGGGCGATCTGGCGCGCTTCGCCGGTGCGTACTACAGCGAGGAAGCCGCCGCACGCTGCGTCATCGACCAGCGCGGCCAGCGCCTCGTGCTCGAGGGCTGCGCACGAGGCGCGGTCCTCACGCCCGGCAAGCCGGGAGAATTCGTGACCGAAGACGGCGGTCCCAAGCTGCGCTTTGCTGGCGACGGCAAGGACAACGGCAGCTTCGTCTATTGGTCGCCAGGCCTGCGCGGCCTGCCCTTCAA
Organism: uncultured Gammaproteobacteria bacterium; assembly: GCA_963817195.1. Taxonomy (GTDB): domain Bacteria; phylum Pseudomonadota; class Gammaproteobacteria; order Steroidobacterales; family Steroidobacteraceae; genus SCUD01. The sequence goes on along the minus strand of CAWFNJ010000007.1, from coordinate 592,373 downwards.
GCGCATCCAGGAGCCGTTCGAATGACGCACCCACGACTGTACTTTGGCGCCGCCCTCATTGCGGCACTGCTCGCGGGCTGCGCCGGCGAGAAACCGACTTCGACACTGATCGTCAACGCCTCGATCGTGGATGGCACGGGCGCGCCCGCGCGCGCCGGCGCCGTGCGCATCGACGGCGACCGGATCGTGGAAGTCGGCGAACTCGAGCCGCGGCGCGGAGAGCGCGTGATCGACGCGCTGGGAAAGACGCTCGCTCCCGGCTTCATCGACGTGCACAGCCATCACGATCGTGGCCTGTTCGAGATGCCGGACGCCGCGCCGGTGGTGAGCCAGGGGGTGACGACGATCGTCGCGGGGCAGGACGGCTCGATGACCTACCCGGTCCGCGACCTGTTCGCGCGCATGGAGAAGACGCCAGTCGCCATCAACGTCGCGACTTATGTCGGCCATGGCAATCTCCGCTCCGACGTCATGGGCGAGGACGACTACCGGCGCCACGCGACGGCCGAGGAAGTCGAAAGGATGCGCCAGAGCGTGGAGGAGGGCATGAAGGCGGGGGCGCTTGGGCTCGCGACCGGGCTCGAGTACGACCCGGGCATCTATTCTGCGAGCGAGGAGGTCATCGAGCTCGCAAAGGAAGCGGCGCGCCACGGCGGCCGCTACATCAGCCACGTCCGCAGCGAGGACCGCGACTTCTGGGCGGCGATCGATGAGATCGTGCGCATCGGCCGCGAGGCGAAGATCCCGGTCGAAGTCACGCACATGAAGCTCGCGATGAAGGACTGGTGGGGTCAGAGCGAGCGCCTGCTCGGCATCCTCGACAAGGCGCGGGCCGAAGGCATTGAAGTCACGGGCGACATCTACCCCTACGAGTACTGGCACTCCGAGCTGACGGTCCTGTTCCCGAAGCGCGACTTCAAGAATCGTGAGACCGCACAGTTCGTCCTTGACCATGTGACGCCGGCGGACGGGATCATCCTGACGAACTTCAGTCCGGAACCGGCACTGGTCGGCAAGTCGCTCGCTGAGATCGCGGCGGCGAAGGGCACCGACCCGGCCGTCGAGCTGATGGACCTGATCGCGCGCGTCGAGGGCAAAGATGCCACGGAGTCGATCATGGGCAGGGGGATGATCGAGAAGGACATCGACGCGCTCATCGTCTGGCCACACGCGAGCATCTGCTCGGACGGCGAGCTCGACAGCCTGCATCCGCGGGGGCGCGGCGCATTCACGAAGGTGCTGCGCAGCTACGTGCGCGAGAAGCAGCTCCTGAGTCTGGAGGAAGCGGTTCGCAAGATGACGAGCCTCTCGGCCGCAAACGTTGGCATCGCGGATCGCGGCGTCATCCGCCCGGGTGCGTTTGCGGACCTCGTCCTCTTCGATCCCGCGACCGTCGCGGATCGATCCACGTTCGAGGACCCTAAAGCGTTGTCGGTCGGCATCGAAACGGTCTGGGTCAACGGCCAGGCGGTCTGGCAGGACGGCAAGTCGACCGGCGCGCGTCCCGGCCGCGGGATCAAGAGGCCATGAGAGCACGGGTTTCGTCGCTGTTCCTCGCCGCGTGCCTGGCCTGTGCGGCATTCGCTGCGGCGGCCCAGGAAGCACAGCCGGCGTCTGCGCCGCGGACGCTCACCTTCGAGGACCAGGAGGCGATCCTTTATCCGACCGGGCTCGCGATTTCGCCGCGACGGCAAGCAGGTCGCCTACGGGCTGGGCGGCAGGCTCTACGTCGTGCCTCTCGCCGGCGGCGAGCCGCGCGCGGTGACCTCGGCGGGCTCCGACCGCCTGGAATCCCTGGTGGTCGAGGGACGGGAGCGCCCTCTACTTCCTCTCCGACCGATCAGGCGACGAGCCAGCTCTGGAAGCTGCCGCTCGCCGGGTTCGGCGAGGCCGAGCAGGTCACCGAGTTCAAGCAGGGCATCGACCGCATCCGTTTCTCGCCCGACGAGTCGCGACTGCTCCTTCAATTCACGGACACGCAGCTGAAGGAGGCCGAGAAGCCGGAAAAGGAGTCCGGATGCCGAGGACGGCAAGAAGAGCGCTGCCGGCGAGCCGTTCGTCATCACGCGGCTCGAGTTCAAGGAAGACGACGGCGAGGGCTACCTGACGGGCGACCGCGCGGAGCACCTGCACGTGCTCGACCTCGCAACCGGCAAGCTCACGCAGCTGACCTCCGGCGAGTACACCGAGTCCGATGCCGCCTGGTCGCCCGACGGTCGCCGCATCGTGTTCGTCAGCAACCGCGAGCAGGAGCCCGATGCGAGCTACCGGAGCGATCTCTGGATCGTGGACGCCGGCAACACCGACAAGGGCGCGACGCTCGTGCGCCTCACGAACGACGAGCGCAGCAAGAGCGAACCGGCCTTCAGCCCGGACGGCAAGTCGATCGCCTTCCTGGTCGCCGCGGACGGCGTCTACGGCGCACCGCAGGTCGCGGTCATGCCGGCGACGGGCGGTGAGGCCAAGGTCCTGACCGCGGCGCACGACCGCTGGGTGAATGGCTTTCAGTTTTCCGCGGACGGCGAGTGGATCTACTTCATCTACGAGAACCTCGGCGGCAACCAGGTTGCCCGCGTCCGGCCGAGCGACGGCCGGCTCGAGCAGGTCATCGAAGGCGAGCGCGGCATCGGCGATGCCGACCTCGCCAAGGGTGGCGCGATCGTCGCGCGGGTCGAGACCGGCAATCGCGCGCCGGAGATCCATGTCTTCTCGGGCGGCCGCGAGCGCGCCCTGACGCGCATCAACGCCGACTTCCACGAGCGCGTCGCGCTCGGCGCGAAGGAATCGGTCAGCTTCAAGGCACCGGACGGCACCGAGGTGCAGGCATTCGTCACCAAGCCGCCCGGCTTCGTGCCGGGACGGCGCTACCCGACGGTCCTGCACATCCACGGCGGGCCGGTCGGCCAGTTCGGCTGGGGCTTCGATTTCAAGCCGCAGTACCTCGCTGCGCAGGGCTACGTGGTGGTCGAGCCGAACCCGCGCGGCTCGACGGGCCGCGGCGAGGACTTCGTGCGCGCGATCTACCAGACCTGGGGCATCACCGACTACGACGACCTGATCGCCGCGGTCGACCACGTGATCGCGCTCGGCTATGCGGACCCGGAGCGGCTCGCGGTCACGGGCTACTCGTACGGCGGCTACATGACGAACGTCGTCATCACGCGCACCGACCGCTTCAAGGCCGCGGCCTCGGGCGCGGGCCACAGCTACATCGTCGCCAACTACGGCCATGACATCTACCAGAAGTGGTACAACTGGGAGCTCGGGCCGCCCTGGGAAAACCGCGAGAAGTACGACCGGCTCTCGCCGCTGCTGCAGGCCGGGAAGGTGACGACGCCGACGATCTTCCTCGGCGGGCGCGAGGACTGGAACGTGCCGCTTGCTGAACGCCGAGCTCTTCTACCAGTCGCTGCGCACGAAGGGCGTCCCGACCGAGCTCGTCGTCTACCCGGGCGCGCACCACGGCGGCTGGCCGAAGGAGTTCGAGCGCGACTACCTCGAGCGTGTGACGGCGTGGTTCGACAAGTACCTGAAGTAGACGCCGCGACCGCGCAGCGTCGCGGCGGCGCTCGAGGCGCTGCGCGGACAACCGGCCGCTGCGCGCCGAGTTCGTCTGCCGCGAGTACCTCGAGCGCAATCCCGGCTCGGTCGACCACCTGCGGCTGCTCGGTCGAGCGCTCATCCGCCAGGCGCGCTATCCCGAGGCCGAGCAGGTCGTGCGCCAGGCCATCTGCGCTGCAAGCCGGACTTCCCGCACCTGCACGAGGACCTCGGCAGCGTCCTCGCGCTGCAGGAGCGGTTCGAGGAAGCGGTGCCGTGCTTCGAGCAGGCGATCCGGCTCGAGCCGCAGCTGCCGCTCGCGCACAAGAAGCTCGGCCAGGCGCTCGCCGCGCTCGGCCGCGGCCGTGAGGCCGACGAGTCCTTCGAGGAATTCTTCGACCGCGATCCCGCGCCGCGGCAAGGTCGCGCTGGCGCTCGATCACCTGCGGGCGGGCCGCAAGGACGAGGCCATCGAGACGCTGCGCGCGGCGCTGCGCGAGAACGCGGACAACGTCGATGCGCTGCGCACTGCTCGCGCAGCTCTACTGGCGCGAGGACAAGCAGCTGTCGGACGCCGAAGCGCTGCTGCGCCGGGTCACGCAGCTCGCGCCTGGACACACGATGGCCTGGACGATGCTCGGTGGCATCCTCCTGGAATCGAACCGGCACGAGGAAGCGATGGAGTGCTACCAGGCGGCGATCCGGAGCGACCCGGCCAGCGCGGTCGCCTGGTCGGGCCTCGGGATCGCCCATTCGCATGCCGGCGACGTGGACAAGGCGATCGCGGCCTTCGAGCGCTCGATCGCCCTGCAGCCCGGCCAATGCAAACGTCCAGCTGAGCTACGGACACGCGCTCAAGACGCGCGGCGACCAGCCGGCGGCGCTTGCGCGCCTATCGCGCGGCGATCGCCGCAGAAGCCGGAATTCGGCGAAGTCTACTGGAGCATGGCGAACCTGAAGGTCTTTCGGTTCGAGCGACGAGGAGATCCGCGCCATGGAGGAGCAGGTGGCGCGCGACGACCTGAGTCGAGAGCGCCGACATCCACTTTCGCTTCGCGCTGGCGAAGGCCTACGAAGATCGCGGCGACTACGACCGCGCCTGGCACTATCTACGAGACGGGCAACCAGCGCCAGCGCACGCACGGTGTTCCACGATCCGGTCGGCGATGGAAATGCGCCACGAGCAGATCGCGGCGGTCTTCACGCCCGCGCTCTTCGAGAAGTTCGCCGGCCAGGGCCACGAATCGGCGGCGCCGATCTTCATCGTCGGGCTGCCGCGCTCCGGCTCGACGCTGATCGAGCAGATCCTCGCGAGCCACAGCCAGGTCGAGGGCACGGCCGAGCTGCCGACACTGGTGCACCTTGCCTTTTCCATCGGCCGCTATCGTGCGGACAAGAAGCGGTACCCGGAATCGCGTCCGCGACCTGCGGGGCCGGGACTTCAAGGCCTATGGGCGGCAGTACATCGAGGAAGCGGCGGCCTTCCGCTCGACCGTCCGGCCGTTCTTCACCGACAAGACTGCCGAACAACTTCTCGCACGTCGGTCTCATCCACCTGATCCTGCCGAACGCGAAGATCATCAACGCGCGGCGCCATCCCTTCGACAGCTGCCTCGGCGGCTACAAGCAGCTCTTCGCAAAGGGCCAGCACTTCACCTATGACATGACGGACCTCGCGGCCTACTACCGGCAGTACGACGAGACGATGAAGCACTGGCACCGTGTGCTGCCGGGCAAGGTGCTCGACGTGCACTACGAGGAAACGGTTTCCGACCTCGAAACCCAGGTGCGGCGCATCCTCGCGCACTGCGGGCTGCCCTTCGAGGAGTCCTGCGTGCGCTTCCACGCGAACCCGCGCGCCGTCAGGACTGCGAGCTCCGAGCAGGTCCGGCAGCCGATCTACACGGATGCGCTCGGCTATCTGGCGCCGCTACGAGAAGCACCTCGGACATCTGGCAGGACGAGCTCGGCGACATCGTCGAGCAGCTGCCCGACACGGTCCGCAACGCGGGTCTCTGAAGGCGCCGGCCTGCTCAGGCGAACGGCCACACGGCGAGGCCGTGGATGGCGTTTCGGATGTCCATCGTCAGGTTGACGGACAGCAGCCCGCTGATTCTGCGGCAGGTCGTAGACGGAGACCGTCGACGGCGAGGAGCCGCCGGCCACGAGCGGTATCGGACAGCACGCATAGCCCGCGCGCGAAGCCCGGGCGAGCGATGCCGCTTGCGTCCAGGCCGCGGTTCTGCAGCTGCTCCGGATCGTAGCGCGGCACCTTGAAAGCACGATCCTCGAGCCCTTCGCCCCGGCCGGCGTAACGCAGGGCGTCTGCCTCCGTGTCGTTGAACAGCACCCCGTCGCGGAAGGGACGAGCATTGTGTGTACCCGGCGGCAGCTCCACGGACATCTGCAGCTTCTCGCCGTTGTAAAGCAGCATGCCGCCGGTCTTGAGGCCAGTGACGTACATGCCGCCCCGCGTGCAGTGCACGCTGTTGAGGTGCAGCTTGTTGAGCTGCAGGGGGCCGCCCGAACCGCGCGGGTCGTAGGGTACGCCCTTGAACCGGAACTGATGCGTGAGCACGTGTAGCGCCCAGGTGAACTCGCGCCGGTCCAGGTCGAAGGCGAGGACGCTGTCGAACCCCGTCGAGGTCAGGTACAGGCGGCGCTCGTAGACCGCGATCTCGTGGCAGTGCCGGAGATAGGGGTTGCGCCAGGATCCGACCGGCCGGAAATCCGGCGTATAGGCGAACAGCTCGTCGCTCGCGGCGATGTAGACGACCTCGCCGTCGAAGGCGATGCCGCGCAGGCCGCGGTCCCAGCCGCGGCCCTGCCAGTCGATGGCGGTCGTGTTCCAGTCGATGGCCTGGCGCACGTTCCGCTGCTCGAGATCGATGAGGTACACGCCGCCGTGGCTCTCGCCCTGGTGGGTGCCGCGGACGACCGACGTCGTGACGAGCTTCACGGGTGTGCCCGCGCCGCGTACACGGGCGTTCGGGCTCAACCGCAGGCGCGGCAGGCTCACCACTTCTTGCTGAACGGACAGCCCGATCGTGCGCGGACGCTGCAGCGACGTGACGTACCTCCACCGCGATCTCAGTCCAGGGCAGCACGTCGCCGGCATCGGAACTGTAGTCGGACGAGCTCAGGTAGTTGACGCCCTGCTCGTCAAACAGGTTGCGGACGACGAGCGCTGTCTCCCAGCCGCTGTCGTGGGTGAACCCGATCTGCAGTGTCGTCGACGTGTAGGACGGGATGCAGCTGGTCGAGCGCGTCAGCGCGTTCCTCCGGGGTCATCGGCCGTCTGGAAGTCCGAGATGGCATCCAGGTCGTTCCAGATCTCGGACTGGTAGCTGTAGGACAGCCGCGTCCAGAAGTCGCCCTGCATGCCGAAGAGATTCGGCAACGTGTATTCAGCAGAGACCCAGTATTTCTCCTCGGGCGAGACCGGCATGATCGTCCCGGCCTCGATCGCGAGTCCGTCTGCGGGTCGAACGTATCCTCGGAGAATTCCGGATCGGCGAGGAACGCGCTGACGTCGAAGCTCAGGTTCTCGGTCGCGCTCCAGCCCACGCTGAGTTCGACGCCTTTCTGCTCGGCCTTGCCGCCGTTGAAGGTGCCGCGCATCCACCAGGGGTTGCCCGCGGTCGATCCCGAGCGGTTGAGCTGGATGTCCTCCCATTCCATGAAGAAGGCGGTGATGTTGACCTGCAGGGTCGCGTCCAGCCAGCGGCTCTTGAGGCCGACCTCGTAATTAGTGAGCGTGTCCGGCTTGTACTCGAGCGGCAGGATGCCGTTTTCCGCCGCGCGCGGCGCTGTTTGAGCCGCCGAGGCGGAAGCCCTCGCTGTAGAGCGCGTAGATCATCGCTCGTGTCGTCGAAGCGGTACTGCGTCGCGAACTTGAAGACCGTGTCCGAATCCGTGCCCTAGCTCTCCAGCACGTCCGCCGCCCGACGAAGTCGCTTGCCGATCGGAAAGCCCTAGCGGCGTCTGCCGAAGTTCGGATGCGTCGCGGTCGTACTCGAACCAGCGTGCGCCGCCGGTGACCGACCACTTCTCGGTCAGGTCGAACGTGAGCTCGCCGAAGACGGCCGTCTGCTTGACTTTGCGGTCGAAGATGTCCAGGTAGTAGACCTCGGTCGGGTCGAGCGGATACTGGATGTCGTAGCCCTGGTTGTTGTAGTAGTACGCCAGGTACTGCGCGTAGGCCCAGCGGGTCGTGGTCTCGAGCCCGGGATCTGCGCGCCGTAGTCGCCACCAGTCGTACACGTCCTCGTAGAACGCGCCGGCCATCCACTGGAAGCGGCTCTCGCCCTGCGAGGTCAGGCGCACCTCGTAGGACCAGCGCTCCTGCGTCTGGTCGTTGAAGAACGGGCCGATGAGGTAGTCCGTGTTGTACAGGTCGAGACCGAGGTAAACGCCGTAGTACGCCGTGCGCCACTGGTCGTAGTTCGCGTTGTCGTACTCGTACTTGATGTCGCGGTCGAAGTAGGATCCCGTCAGCGACAGCTCAGCGAAGCCGAGGTCGCCCTTGACGTTGAGCGACGCCTGGTACCAGTCTGTCGTCGTACGACTCGTCGATGAAGCGGGTGATCTTGTAGTCGCCGAGCGCCGGGTCCGATTCCCAGCCGCCCTCGGACTCTCGCCGTCCTGGCCGATCAGGCTGAGCGTCGACTCCCACTCCGGGCTGATCTGCCAGCGCGCCGCGACGCGGCCGCCGTAGACGGTGTAGTCGTTCCAGTCCTCTTCGACGACGTCGGCATTGTCGAACTGGCCGATCGAGCGTCGTGCCGAAGACGTTGTCGACGTAGCCGCCTTCCGCCGCGTAGAAGCCGACGGCGCGGATCGCGATGTTGTCGGACACCGGGATATTGACGTGGCCGCTGACGTCGTAGCTTTCCTCGCCGCCGCTGGTCGTGCTGACCTCGCGCGTCGAACTGCGCGCGAATAACCCGACGACATCGGGCTTGTTCGTGATGAAGACCATCGTGCCCGTCTGCGAGCTCGATCCGAACAGCGTGCCCTGCGGTCCCGGCAGCGACTCGACGCGCTCGAGGTCGATCGGCCGGACGTCGACCTGCTGCGAGTTCGCGGTCATCGGCTGGTCGTCGAGATAGACCGACACCTGGCTGTCGGTGCGGAACTCGGCCGATGAGGTCGCGACGCCGCGCATGATGATGGCATTCGAGCCCGGGCTGCCAGCTGACCATGTTGACGCTGGGCAGCGCATCCGACGATGTCGGAGACGCTCTGGAACGCCTGCTTCTCGATGTCCTCGGTCGAGAACGCGGTGATGCTCTGCGACACCGACTGCAGGTTGATTTCGCGCCGCGTGGCGGTGACGACGACCTCTTCCAGGCGGCCAGGCTTCAGCCTCCTGCGCCAGTACGTGCGTCGCCGGGTAGAGTACTGCGAAGATCGCCGCGGCCAGCGGCGTCTTCTGTTCGGTCATCAGCGCGTTCCCCCAAGTCACCGTTGTCGGGCGGGCGATGATCGTTGCAAGGCATTGAACGAACGTACAATAAGAGTCGCGCGAGAGCGTATAACAAGCGTTGGCGGTTTTGCCAACAGCCACCGGCGAGTCAGTAGTTGCTTCCGCGCGACGATTGGAGGCACGCCGTCCTCGACACGCGAGCTCGTAGGCGATGCCGCCGCTGCCCTGCCACTGTGCGAGAGGTCGAACCGTGCCGCCGGGCCCGATCCGGTAGACGTCGACGTCGCGCAGTGTAAGCGGCTTGCCGCGCTCGCAGTCGCTCGGCGGTCCCTTCGCGCCCATGAAATAGGCGTAGGGCGTCGGGTGATCGGGCGTGGCGAAGACCTCCGCCATGCCCGTTGCCGGATCGATGTGCACCGCCGTCTCGCGGTCGGCCGCGATGGCGCGCGGCTGCGGCGGACCAGCCGTCCTGCTGCAGACGCGCGAGCAGCGCGACGGTGCGGCCGATCCGGTCGCGCTCCTGCAGGTGCTGGTCGGTGATCACGTTCTCGAGCCCGGCAGGGTCAGGAAATCCGCGCGCGAGCGTCAGGTCGGGCGCATAGGGATCGGCGAGCGCGACCGCCGACGTCAGGCTTTCCTCGCCCTCGGCGGAGTAGACGAATTCGCCCAGGACCGCCATGCCGGCGCTGGTGCCGCCGATCGGCGCTGGCTTCGCCGCGACGTGGTTGATCGCGTCCTCGACCGGCGTGTCCTTCCAGTAGCGGACGTAGTTCGACTGGTCGCCGCCGGCGATGAAGAGCGCCTCGGCATTGCGGATGGTCTGGATCACGAACGGGTCTGTAGTCGCCGCGCCCTTGTCGAAGACGATCGTCTCGACCGAGTCGCAGCTGCACAGGCCGAAGATGTAGTCGTTGTAGTCGTCGGCACCGGAGGCGCGCAGCACGACGAAGTCGCCGCCGCCGCCGTAGGCGCCCATGCGACGTAGTTTTCGTCCACGTCGTCGCCGCCGCCCTGAGCAACCCAGAGGCCGCGGGTCTCCCGCACCACGTCGGCGGGATTGCCGCTGACGTAGTACTGGAATCCCGGACCGCTGCGCGCGGGCCTGGCAGCAATACAGGCGGCGAGGATCGTGACTGAAGAGAGCGCCAGCGCCGCGAGGCACAAGGCGCGGTGGGAACCTTCGTGCATGGGTCCATCCGCGAAAGCCGATAGTGTAACCTCGCGCGGGAAAGCCCTCGCCTTGCGGAGACCGTCGATGCAGCAGCTGCTCGCCTGCCTCATCCTGCTGCCTGCGCTCGCCGGCGCCGAGGACATGCGCCTGCCGCCGGAAGTCGTACGCCTGCAACCAGATGGCGGCGCGTTTCGCGCCCGTGGACATCCGCGTGGACGTCGCGGGTCTGCCGGAGGGCGAGCGGCGCGCGCTCGCGCACCTCATCCGGGCGGCGCGCATGACCGACGTGCTCTACATGCGGCAGATGTGGGCGGGCAACGCGGCGATGCTGATGCGCCTGATGGAAGACGACACGCCGCTCGGCCGCGCGCGTCTCGAGCTACTTCCAGATCAACCGCGGCCCCTGGTCCCGGCTCGACGACAACGAAATCTTCATCACGGGCGCCCCGGTGAAGCCGGAGGCGGGGAATTTCTATCCGGCGGGAGCCGACCAAGGCCGAAGTCGAGGCCTGGTTCGCCGGCGTTGCCGGAGGCGGAGCGCACCACGGCGACGGGATTCTTCACGACCATCCGCCGCGACCCGGCGGGGCGGTTCCAGTCCGTGCCCTACAGCCTCGAATACCAGGGCGAGCTTGCCGAGATGGCGGCCGACTTGCGCGCGGCCGCTGCAGCGACGGCGGAGCCGTCGCTGAAAGCGTTCCTCGAGTCGCGGGCCGATGCCTTCCTTTCAAACGACTACTACAAGAGCGATGTCGCCTGGATGCGCCTCGACTCGGCGCTCGAGCCGACGATCGGGCCCTACGAGGTCTACGAGGATGGCTGGTTCAACTACAAGGCGGCCTTCGAAGCGTTCATCACCGTGCGTGACGCGGATGCCACGGCGAAGCTCGAGCGCTTCGGCAGCGAGCTGCAATGGCTCGAGGATCGCCTGCCGGTCGACCCGGCCTACCGCCGCAAGCAGCTCGGCGGCCTCGCGCCGATGCGGGTCGTAAACGTGGTGTTCTCGGCCGGCGACGGCAACCACGACGTCCAGACGGCCGCGTTCAACCTGCCGAACGACGAGCGCATCGTCGCCGAGATGGGCTCGAAGCGCATGATGCTGAAGAACTTCCAGCAGGCGAAGTTCGACCACACGCTGCTGCCGATTTCGAAGGTTGCGCTGGCGGAACCGGACCGCGCGCACGTCGACTTCGACGCGTTCTTCACGCACATCCTGATGCACGAGGTCATGCACGGGCTCGGGCCGACCAACACGGGCAAGCAGGGCTCGGGCGGCGGCGTGCGACCGGCGCTCAAGGAGCTGTACAGCACGATCGAGGAGGCGAAGGCCGACATCACCGGCCTGTGGGCGCTGCAGCAGTTGATGGACAAGGGTGTGATCGACCGGGCAGGCGAGCGGCGCATGTACACCACCTTCCTCGCCTCGGCCTTCCGCACGCTGCGCTTCGGCATGGACGACGCGCACGCGCGCGGCATGGCGCTGCAGGTGAACTCGCTGCTGGACGCGGGCGCTTACCGCGTGAACGCCGACGGCACGTTCAGCGTCGACCTGCGCCGCGCCAGGAAGGCGGTCGAGGGGCTCTCGCGCGAACTCCTGACGCTGCAGGCGACCGGCGACTACGACGGGGCCAAGCGCCTGCTGGAACGGATGGTCGTACTGCGTCCCGAGGTGCAGGCGGTGCTCGACCGGCTGGAAGGCGTGCCCGTGGACATCCGCCCGAGGTTCGTCACGGCCGACGCGCTCGAGCGCGAGTTTCCGTGAGACAGGCTTGCTTGAGCAACGACATGGGCAGTGACTCCGGCGGGCGCGCAACCTAGTCGCAATTCGGGCCGGTTCAGGGGCGCGCGCATGCGCAAGTTGATGTGGATTGGCCTGCCTCGCGTCTCGCTTGCGCAGGGGCGTGGGCGGCGACGATGGACGACGCGGCCCGGATGTTCGAGGCCAAGCGCTGGGCGGAGGCCGCCGCCGCCTACCAGGAAATTGCCGCGCGCGAACCCGCGAATGCGCTCGCGCTCATCCGCCTCGCGCGCTCGCGCGCGGCGAACGGCCAGCCGGCCGAGGCGCTCGCCGCCCTCGAGGCGTGGTTTGCGACCGGCTCCGGCGCCTACCAGGTCGCGATGAGCCTGCCGGAGTTCGAGACGCTGCGCGATGACCCGCGATTCGTCGCGATCGTGGAGGCAAACAAGCCCTGCAAGACCCCGGAATACCGGCAATTCGATTTCTGGGTCGGCGACTGGAACGTCGACTCCGCGGCGGCGCCAGGCACGACCAGCCGGAACACGATCACGCTCGTGAACGACGGCTGCACGTTGCGCGAGGAATACACGACGCCGGTGGGCTATGCCGGCACCAGCCTCAATTTCTACGACGCCCGGCGCAAGGTCTGGCACCAGACCTGGATCGACAACCAGGGCGGAGGTCTGGTGCTTGAAGGCGGCCTGGAGGGCGCGGCCATGGTGCTGCAAAGCGTGGGCGACTCGCAAACGGTGCAGCGAATCCGCTGGACGCAGCTCGAGGACGGTCGCGTGCGGCAGCACTGGGAAACGACGGGCGACGGCGGCAAGACCTGGACGACGGCGTTCGATGGCTACTACTCGCGCCGTCCCGTCGAGTGAAGGCGGCAGCGGCGATCCGGAAATTCCGGCAAGGCATTCGAGCGACAACAGTTGCCGCCGGCGCGAAACCGGCGTACAAGCCGCGCGCATGGGAGACTTGGGCATACACGTCTGGGCCGGGCAGTCCGGGCAGAAATATCGCTACACCGTTTACATGTACGGCACGGCGTTCGGGCCCGGCCCCGCCAACTACATCTTCGCGCGCGAGACGCGCGCCGGGCAGTACCAGGTGCTCTACGTCGGCCAGGCGCAGGACCTGTCGGAGCCTTTCGACGATCACCGTTGCGCTGGAATGCCTGAAACAGGGCCGGGTGACGCACATCCACGTGCGCCACTCCGATCCGCGCGAAGAGCTGCGCCGCGCGGAGCGCTCCGACCTGATCTCGGCGCTCAGCCCGCCCTGCAATGCGATGCGCTGAGCGCGAAAGCGCCGTCTAATCGAGCGGCTGCATGAGCGTCTTGAAGCGCGGCAGTTCCCGCAGGGAGGCGAGGTCGGCGTCCGATTCGTACTGCGCGCGGCGCCGAAAGCCGCTGGCGATCGCGCGCTCGATGCTGTCCAGCGCCTTGTCCGGATCGCCCGAAAGCGCCTGGGCGCAGGCGAGGTTGTAGAAGTCGACGCCTGTCCCACCGCCAGTCTCGATCGCGCGCCCCAGACTTGCGACTGCCTGCGGGTACTTCTTCTGCTGGAGCTGGCTCGTGCCGAGGCGATTCCAGGCGAATGCATTGCCGGGATTCGCGTCGACGTAGGCGCGATAAGCCGCTTCTGCTTCCGCCCAGCGGCCGGCGAGGTAAGGCTCCTCGGCGCGCAGCAGCTCCGCGGTGAGCGGCTTTACGCCCTCGGGTAGCGGGCTCACGGTGTCCATGACGATGCGCCAATCGCCCGCTAGCGCCTTTCTTCCAGACGCGCGAGTAGTAGCCGGCCTCCGGCATATCGCCGATTCGCTCGTAGCTGCCCCAGGAGTAGCCGAGCTCGCCGGAGCGAGCGACGTCCGCGAACAGCGGCTCGCCCCGGAACTTCGCGCCTTGTGCGGCCGCCCAAGCGTTGAGCGAGGTGCGGCCGACGACCGGCATGGCGCCCGGCCGATGGACACGCGCCTCGTCTGCGAAGCGTGTGGCATACGCGTGACCGATGCCTTCGGAGGCGACGTCGGCGAGAAGAGCGCGCTCGACGGCGAGCAGCTCCGTCCGCGCCGCGGCAACGTCGACGGGTGTCGTCGCGCCAAGTCCCGGCTGCCAGGACGAATGGGGCGGTTCGTCGAGCGGCACTACGGCGGCCGGCGTGTCCGAGCCGACGTCGAGCACGACCTTGAAACTCCCGTCCGGCTGACGCTTCCAGACCGAGAAGAACATGCCGTGCCGGCCGGGCTTGCCGTCCCGTCCCGCGAACAGGAGCGGCCCGGTGTTCCAGCCGAGATCGCCTGCCGCCGAGACGTCGCCGTACACCGGCGCCCAGTCGGCGCCCATCGGCGCCGGCGTCGAGGGCTGGTCAGCAAGTGCGACGCGCACGCGGAACGGGTGCGGGTTGAACGCGATGCCGTCTTCGGCGAAGAACTCGTAGAAAGAGTCGCGAAATCCCTTTTCCGCCGCGAGGCGAACGAAGGCGCGTTCCGCGTCGAACAGCTCCTGCTGGGCCGGCGGCAGTTGCCCGGCTGGTGCGGCGAAGGGCAGGGCTGCTATTAGCAGCGCGCCGAGACAGGCGGCGGCGATTCGCATGCGGGATTCCTGGCGTGGCTACTGGGCCCCGGCAGGCTAGCGCCGTGCGGCGTCCGCGTTCAATACGTGACTTTGGGATCGGTTAAGCTGCATGGCGGACGGTAGCTGTCGTGCCCGCACGCGGAGGTGACGAATGCCTTGGTGGGCTTGGCTGGTCTTGGGCATCGGCTTGCTCGGCGTCGAGTTGCTCGTGGTCGACGCGCAGTTCTACCTGGTTTTCATCGGCCTGTCCGCGGCCGTCGTCGGGCTGCTCGGCCTCGCGGGCGTCAGCCTCCCGGACTGGGCGCAGTGGCTGGTGTTCGCCGTGCTCGCCGTAGTCGCGATGCTCAGCTTTCCGCAAGCGCGTGTACGAGATGCTGCGCAGCGGCGTGGGCGTCGTGGACGAGCGGCTCACGGTCGGCGACCGCGTGCTGGTCGCCGCGCGCCTCGAGCCTGGCGAGAGCGGGCGCGTGGAATACCGGGGCTCGAGCTGGACCGCGCGCAACACGGGCAGCGGGCCAATCGAGGCCGGCCGCGAAGCGGTCATCGACCGCGTGGACGGATTGACCCTGTTCGTCAGGGCGGAGTGACCGGCATGGAAACCATGTACGTCGTCGGCGTGGTCGCGCTGCTCGCGATCATCATCATCGCCAAGACCGCGGTGGTCGTGCCGCAGCAGAGCGCCTACGTCGTCGAGACGCTCGGCCGCTACAACCGCACGATCCAGGCCGGCTTCCACATCCTGAAGCCGTTTTTCGACCGCGTCGCCTACAAGCACAACCTCAAGGAAGAGGCGATGGACATCCCGGAGCAGGTCTGCATCACGCGCGACAACGTGCAGGTCGGCGTGGACGGCGTGCTCTACATGCAGGTGCTGGACGCGAGCAGGGCCTCCTACGGCATCACCAACTACCGCTTCGCGATCATCCAGCTCGCGCAGACGACGCTCAGGAGCGAGATCGGCAAGATCGAGCTCGACCGCACCTTCGAGGAGCGCGCGACGATCAATGCCAACGTCGTCTCATATTTGGACAAGGCTTCCGCGCCCTGGGGCGTCAAGGTGCTGCGCTACGAGATCAAGAACATCAACCCGCCGAAGGACGTGCTGCTCGGCGATGGAGAAGCAGATGCGCGCCGAGCGCGAGAAGCGCGCGGTCGTGCTGACCTCCGAGGGCGAGCGCGACGCGAAGATCAACCAGGCCGAGGGCGAGAAGCAGCGCGTCATCAAGGAATCCGAGGCCAACAAGCAGCAGCAGATCAACGAGGCCGCAGGCGAGGCCGCGGCGATCCTCGCGGTGGCGACGGCGACCGCGGAGGGCCTCAAGCAGGTCGGCGAGGCGCTGGCCGGCCGCGGCGGCGCCGAGGCGATGCAGCTCCGTATCGCCGAGGAATACGTCAAGCAGTTCGGCACGCTCGCGAACGAGGCCTCGAGCACGCTGGTCGTGCCGGCGAACCTGTCCGACGTCGCCTCCATGATCGCGCTCGCGACCAACGTCGTGAAGAGCCAGAAGGCAGGTGCCTGAGATGCACCGTCGCCCCGTCTCCGGCGCCCTCGGCGTCGCGGCCGCGCTGTGCGCGGCGATCGCCTCCGCCGATGCGCCGCCGGCCCTGCTGCTCGAGGGCGGCACGATCCACACCGGTAATCCCGCGCAGCCGCGCGCCGAGGCCGTGCTCGCAATCGGTCCGCGAATCGCCTACGTTGGCGACGCGGCGACTGCGCGCAAGCGCGCGCCCGCGGGCACGCGCATCGTGGACCTGTCGGGCAAGACGGTGCTGCCCGGCCTCTCGGACTCGCATGCCCACCTCGCGGACATCGGCTGGCGCGAGCTCGGCTTCGACCTGACGGGTGTCGAAAGCGTGGCGGCCCTGCAGCGCCGCCTCGCGGAGCGCGCGGCGAACGATGCCTCGCCGTGGATCGTCGGCTCGAACTGGATCGAGTCGAAATGGCAGCCGGCGGTATTCCCGTCGCGCAGCGACCTCGATGCCGTCGTCAGCGACCGGCCCGTGTACCTCGATCGCGTCGACGGTCATGCGGCCGTCGTCAACACGAAAGCGCTCGAGATCGCCGGCATCACGCGCGATACGCCCGACCCGCCGGGCGGGCAGATCCTGCGCGACCCGGCGACGGGCGAGCCGACGGGCATGCTGGTCGACAACGCGATGGACCTCGCGTGGCGGCACGTCCCGCCGCGCAGCGACGAGGAGCTCGCGCGCGCCCTGGAAGCCGGCGCCGCGCACTACGTTCGGCTGGGCTGGACGCAACTGCAGGAGGCGGGCACGACCTGGCGCGAAGTCGAGCAGCTCTGCCGCCTGTACGCAGCTGGTCGCGTCAAGCTCCGGGTGTATGCGGCGATCGGCGGGCCCTCCGAAGACGCCGAGCAGCTGCTGGCGGCCGGCCGCGACTACCGCAGCTGCGACCCGCGCCTCTCCGTGCGCGCGATCAAGCTGTACATCGACGGCGCGCTCGGCTCGCGCGGGGCGGCCCTCGAGGCGCCCTACAGTGACGCACCGGAGAGCCGCGGCCTGTACGTGACGCCGCCGGAGGAGATCCTGCGGATCGCGATCGTCGGGCTGCGCCGCGGCATCCAGGTCGAGACGCATGCGATCGGCGACCGCGGCAATCGCGTGGTTCTCGACCTGTACGAGAAGGCCTTCGCCGCCGTTCCGGCCGGCGACCGGGCGGTGGCCGACCCGCGCTTTCGCATCGAGCATGCCCAGGTGCTGGCGGACGCCGACATCCCGCGCTTCGCGAAGCTCGGCGTGATTGCCTCGATGCAGACCTCACACGCGATCAGCGACATGCTGTTCGCGCCGGCGCGGCTCGGGCCGGAACGGATCGGCGGCGCCTATGCATGGCGCAAGGTCCTGGACGCGGGCGGACTGATCGCCGGCGGCACCGACGCCCCGGTCGAGGCCGGCGACCCGCGGGTCGAATTCTACGCCGCGATCACGCGCCGCACGCTCGAGGGTTTCGCCGGCCCTGACTGGGGCCTCGACCAGCGGCTCACGCGCGAGGAGGCGCTCGCGATCCTGACCCGGGGCGCCGCCTATGCCGCCTTCGCGGAAAAGGACCGCGGCACGATCGAGGCCGGAAAGCTCGCGGACTTCAGCGTGTACTCGACGGACTGGATGGAGATCCCGGAGGCGGAGATCCCGCGCTCGCGGGCGGAGATGACGGTGATCGCGGGCGAAGTCGTCTGGCAGGCAACGGAGGGGACAGTCCCCTTTGCGCCAGAGCGCGCAAAGGTGACAGTCCCCTAAGCGACCGAGCGGTTCCGGCCGTCGCCCGGCACGACGTTGAAGCGGCCAGTGGCGGTCAGCTGATCGGCGTGCGATTGCGTGCCGCGCAGTTGCGCGCGCCGCGCAGTGAACGGCAACGCGGACACAGCCTTGAGCGGCATCGAGCGTGCGAACAGGAATCCCTGGGCCGCGACGCAGCCGAGCTCGAGGAGCTTCGCCACCTGTTCTTCGTGCTCGACGCCCTCGGCGACTGTCTCGAGCCCGAGCGTCTCGCCCAGCATCACCACCGCGCGTGCGAGCTCCGGGCCGTCGCCCTGCTCGGTCAGGCGACCGACGAACGAGCGGTCGATCTTGAGGATGTCGATCGGGAAGCGGTGCAGGTAGGAGAGCGACGAGTAACCCATCCCGAAGTCGTCGATCGCGAGGCGCACGCCGAGCGCCTTGAGCTCGCGGAAGCGCGCAAGGTTGACCTCGGTGTTGTGCATGATCGTGCTCTCGGTGAGCTCGATGACCAGGTTGCCGGGCTCGAGTCCCGAGGCCTCGAGGGCGTTCCTGACGTCGGTAACGAGATCGGCGTGCTGCAGGTGGCGGCCCGAGATGTTGATCGCGACGCGCAGTCCGTCACCCGCCACGATGCTGTCGCGCCAGGCCTTGACCGCGCGGCAGGCCTCGGTGAGGACCCAGCGCCCGAGCTCGACGATCTGGCCGGATTCTTCGGCCGCCGCGATGAACGCGCCAGGCATGACCAGGCCGTGCTCGGGATGGTTCCAGCGCACCAGCGCCTCGACGCCGAGCAGCTCGCGCCTGGCGAGATCCACGACCGGCTGGTACTCGAGAAAGAACTCGCCCTTCTCGAGCGCGCGGTTGATGTCTTCCTCGAGCCGCAGGCGCTCGCGAAGCTGCTCCTGCATCAGCGGCTGGAACACCACGAAGCGCGCCTTGCCGGCCGCCTTGGCGTTGTACATCGCGATGTCGGCGTTCCGCAGCAGCTGCTCGGTGTCGTCCTCAGCTTCCGAGAACGCGATGCCGATGCTGGCCGCCACGTAGGTGTCGCTGCCGTCGAGCTGCAGCGGCTCGTCGAATGAACGGGTGATCGTGGCCGCGATCCGCTCGACGTCCGCCGACTCGGCGATGCCCTCCAGCAGGATCGCGAACTCGTCGCCGCCGAGTCGCGCGACCGTGTCGGAGGGCCGCGTCGACTTGACCAGCCGCTGGGCAGCGGCCTGCAGCAGACGGTCGCCCGCGTCGTGGCCGAGCGAGTCGTTGACGTTCTTGAAGTTGTCGAGGTCGAGGAACATGACGGCGACGCGCTGGCGCGCGCGCTGCGCGAGCGTCAGGGCGTGCTGGACGCGATTGCGGAACAGGCTCCGGTTCGCGAGCAGCGTGAGCGGGTCGTGGAAGGCAAGCTGGCGCAGCTGCTCCTCGAGCGCCTTGCGCTCGCTCACGTCGCGGAAATTGAGCGCGAGGCCGGCGATCGCGGGGTCGTCGAGCAGGTTGCTGCCGACGGTCTCGAGCGTGCTGCGCCGCGCGCCGTTGCCGACCACGACCTCGACCGGACCGATGGAGCGCCCGCGGGTCGCGCCGACCTCGCCCAGGAAGGCGGACAGACGCTCGCGGTCCGACTCGGCCCACAGGTCGAGCAGGTTGCGGCCGACCAGGTCGTCCGGGTGCATGCCGAAGGTGCGCTCGGCGGCCGGCGATGCGAAGCGCAGCCGCCCGTCCACGTCCGCGATCATGATCACGTCGGAGGCGTTGCGAATCAGCGATGCGTAGCGCGCCTCGACGATGCCGGCCGCTCGCCGCTCGCGCAGCAGCGCGTCGTCGCGCGAGATCACGCCCTGACGCAGCATGACCAGCAGGGTCAGCGCGAAGATGATGACCGTCATCGCGGTCGCAGGGCTCGACATCGAGCTGCTCTCGACGTAGACGAGCACGAGGAAGGAAACGAGCATCGCCACGTAGGGCATGCCCTGCACCAGGGCGCTGCCGAGCGCGGTCGGCTCCTGCCGCGCGACCGGGGCGCCGCGCAGCTGCTCGCGAGCCGCGGCGATCAGGAACGCGTAGCAGGACAGGTAGATCGCGTCCGAGAGGCCGCCGAGCTGGTAGCCGCCGGTGACCTTGGCCATTGCCCAGACGATGTCCGCGAGCGACATCGTGGAGAAGCCGACCGTGAGCAGGATCAGCGTGCGACGGGCGATCGCGCCGGCGCCGGCGTGCATCAGCAGGATGCCGAATGCGAGCAGCATCAGGCAGTTCAGCGCGATGTAGCTCTGTGTCAGGACGTACTTGATGATGTCCGGGTCGCGGTCCGCCGCGGCGGTCGGCGCGATCACGAAGAACCAGAAGAAGGCGCCGAAGCCGAGCATCAGGATGGTCGCGTCGAGGACGAGGCGCCCCCATTGCACGCGCAGTGCGTCGGCCCGGATCGCGGTCAGGATGCCGGCGAACAGCAGCGGGTAGAAGCCGGTGAAGAAGACGTCCCCGACCGAGGGAAAGGGATCGACGCCGAACAGCCAGTAGGTCGAGTTCTGCAGGTTGCCAATGCTGTAGACGCCGATCGCCGCGGCGAACCAGCCCCAGGTGCGGCGCACGTCCGGGTTCCCGGCCTTGATTGCCGCGTAGGCGGCAAGGACCGCTGCACCGATGCTGGCCGGCGAGTCCGAGTAGAGCTGGAAGACCTCGAATGCGCGGCTCTCGAGGTTCCCGAGTGCGGTTATGACCAGCGCGACAGGGATATATATGAAGAGGCCGCCCACGAGCAGGCCGGTCCAGCCGCTGAAGAACGGCTGGCGATCCGGCGTCGGCTCCGTGGTGTCAGGGGGCGGTGACATGTCTTTCGGCACAAACTCCCGCATGAGGCCCGCCCCGCGGCAGGCTCCGAGTCGACATATGTAGCCAAAGCCGACCCGGCCCTAACTGTGAAGCGGGTCAGGAATCGCAGCCTGAGCGGTGACGGGGTGCACATTCTGGGGCGTTGGGCCCCATAATCCGGGCCTTCCAGGCCAGGCGCCGCGGAGCCGACGATGAAGATCTCCATGTACGAGGCGGCCGTCAGGCCGGGGCTGCGCATGATGGCGAACCTCGCGGCCGTGCTGCAGAAGGCGGGACAGCACGCGGAAGCACGGAAGATCGACCCCACCGTGTTCGTGAACGCGCGGCTTGCGCCGGACATGTTCCCGCTGTCGCGGCAGGTGCAGATCGCCTCGGACACCGCGAAGATCGGCGCCGCGCGGCTCGCAGGCGTGCAGCCTCCGTCTTTCGAGGACAGCGAGAAGACGCTGCCGGAACTGGCGGCGCGCGTGCAGAGGACGATCGACTACCTGCAGTCCCTCACGCCTCAGCAGTTCGAGGGTGCAGAGGACCGCGAGATCCGCTGGAAGTCGCCGGTAGCGGGCGAGCGCTCGATGGTGGGGCTTCCGTACCTGCTCCACCACATGCTGCCGAACCTGCACTTTCACTGCACGACGGCCTACGCCATCCTGCGCCACAACGGCGTCGAGCTGGGAAAGAAGGATTTCCTCGGGCCCCAGCCGGCCGCCTGAAGCCCGCACCGCGGGCGCGGCGCTTACATCTGTCCGAAGCGGCCGTTCTGGAAGTCGGCGAAGGCCGCCGCGATCTCGCGCTCGCTGTTCATGACGAACGGACCGTAGCCGACCACCGGCTCCGCGATCGGTTCGCCCGCCAGGACGAGCGCCGACAGTTCGCCGTCCCCCTCGGCCGCGACGGTGAACTCGCCGCCCTCGCGCGCGAACTGCGCGAGCTGCGCGGGGCCGGCGGCATGCGTGCCATTGACGAGGGCGCGTCCCTGCATCGGCACGAGCGCCGTCGTGTGGCCCTCCGGGGTCCGGAGCGTCACCGTCCTGCCGGGAGCGACGCGCAGGTCCCAGACTTCCATCGGCGTGAACGTCTCGGCGGGGCCCTTGTGGCCCGCGTACTCGCCCGCGATTACGCGCAGTGTGCCCGCACCGTCTTCGAGCTCGACACGCGGGATGCTGGTATCGAGGATCGTCTGGTAGCGCGGCTTTGCCATCTTGTGACGCGCCGGCAGGTTCACCCAGAGCTGCATCATCGACATGGTTCCGCCCTCGCGCGTGAAGCGCTCGGAGTGAAACTCCTCGTGCAGTATCCCGGACGCCGCCGTCATCCATTGCACGTCGCCGGCCCCGATCCGCCCGCCATTGCCGGCGGAATCGCGATGCTCGAGCTCGCCGGCGTACACCACGGTGACCGTCTCGAAGCCGCGGTGCGGGTGCACGCCGACGCCGCGCCGGCGCGGCGCCGGGTCGAAGTGACGCGGGGCCGCGTAGTCGAGCATCAGGAACGGGGACAGCGGCTCGCGGCCGAGCCCGTCATAGGAAAAGACGGAGCGCACCGGGAAACCATCGCCGACCCAGTGGGGCGGGGCGGAATCGTGCACCGCAATGACCTTGCGCATCTCGGCTCTCTCCTTCATCGCCCTTGCCGCAACCGCAGGCCCTTGAGGTCCGGCGCGACGAGCCGCTCACCGCGCGCGCCCTGCACCTCGCCGAAGCGATCGGTTTCCTGCCAGTCCCGGGTCGCCTGATCCATCTCGCCGTATGTGCGGGCGACGAAGTTCCACCACAAGAGGACTTCCTCGCCGAACGGCACCCCGCCGATCAGGAGCAGGCGCGCAGCGGCACGGGCCTCGACGTCGAGCTGCTTCCGCCCGGGCCCGAAGTAGAGCAGGGTGCCTGCCGCCAGCGGCTCGCCGCTCACGGTCACCTCGCCCTCGAGGGCCATCGCGCCGTGCTCGAAAGCCGGGTCCAGGGCGAGTTCGGTGCGCGCGGGCCCTGCCGCCGCGAGATCGATGCCGACGAGCGGCGAAAACACCTCGGCCGGCGCGCGCTCGCCCGCAAAGCGGCCCGCGAGCACCGTAATGCGGAAACCTCCGCGCTCGAGTACGGGCAGCTCGGGGTAATGGTGAAACGATGGCTCGCGGTGGCGCTCGGCATCAGGCAGTGCGATCCACAATTGCGCGAGCTGGAAGCGGCCCGGCGCGTCCCCGGGCGAGTCCTCGGCATGCGAGATGCCGCGGCCCGCGGTCATCAGGTTGACCTGGCCGGGATTGATCAACTGCCGGTAGCCGAGGCTGTCGGTGTGCAGGATCGTGCCCTCGATCATCCAGCTGAACGTCTGCAGCCCGATATGCGGGTGCGGGCCGACCGTGAGGCCGCGGCCCGCGGCGTAGTCCGCGGGACCGGCGTGATCGAGAAAGCACCACGCGCCCACCATGCGGCGGTGCCGGTTCGGCAATGCGCGGCGGATTTCGAAGCCGTCGCCGACGGTTGCGCGTTGCGATTCGAGCCGCTCGATCGTCATGGCCCGATCATGCAACGGCTGGCAGGGACTGACAATCGGCGCTAGTCTGCGGCGTCCCGAGGGAGGCCGCCCATGGCGCGCATGATCGTCCTGCCGCTGTTGCTATCATCCGCTTTCGCCATGGCAAATCCGTCCGACAGTCCCGAAGCGCGGCTCGCAGCGGCCGGCTTCACATTGCCGCCGCCGCCGGAGCCGGTGGCCACCTACGTTACGTCGGTGCGCACCGGCAATCTGCTGTACCTCTCCGGCCACGGCGAATGCGGCGAAAGATATACGCGCGGCAAGGTCGGCCGGGACCTTACGGTGGAACAGGGCCGGCAGTCCGCCGAGAAGGTGGGCCTGTGCATGCTCGCGACGATCAAGGCCGCGGTCGGGGACTTGTCGAAGGTCCGGCGCTTCGTGCGCATCCTCGGCATGGTCAATGCGACCGAGGACTTCAAGGAGCATCCGAAGGTCATCAACGGTTTTTCCGACCTGATGGTCGTGGCGTTCGGCGACGGCGGCCGCGCGGCGAGGTCCGCGGTCGGCATGCAGTCGCTGCCGTCCGACATCGCGGTCGAGATCGAGGCGACCGTCGAATTGCACGACGGAGCCTGATGGCGCAATCCGTGCGTCAGGTTCTCGACTTCCTGCTCGTGCCCGTCGGCCTCTACGCCGGTCTGTGCCTGCTGATGTTCCTTACACAGCGGTCGCAGATCTACTTTCCAGTGCCCGAATCGGCGGTTCCGGGTGCGACGCCGATGTTCGTCGCCATGGAGGGTGCCGCAGTCAAGGTCTGGACCGTCGAGCGGCCGGGGCGCGCGGCGCTCCTCTATTTCGGCGGAAATGCCGAGGACGTGGGCGCAAGCATCGGTCGCTTCGCGGAGAGCATGCCGGGCCTTTCGCTCTATTTCGTCAATTATCGCGGCTATGGCGGCAGCACCGGCCGGCCTTCCGAGGAGGCGCTAGTCAGCGACGCTGTCGCCCTCTACGACCGCCTGCGCAAGAGCTACCAGGAGATATCCGTCGTTGGACGCAGCCTCGGCAGCGGCGTCGCCGTGCGGCTCGCGAGCGAGCGTGAAATCACGCGGCTCGCGCTCGTCACGCCCTACGACAGCCTGGTCGGCGTGGCTCGTTCGCATTTTGGCTGGCTTCCCGTTGGGCTCCTGATGCTCGATCGCTTCGATTCTGCAAGCCGAGCGGCGGCGATTTCGGCAGAGACGCTCGTTGTCATTGCGGAGGCGGACGAGCTGATCCCGCGCGAGCGCAGCGACGCGCTGGTTGCCGCGTTCAATCCGCGTCCGCGCGTACTCGTGCTTGACGGCGCGGGACACAACCAAATCGACCTCGATCCGCGCTACCTCGACGAGCTCGCGAACTTTCTCGGGCGGTGAGCGACGTGTATCATCGGCCGCCGATGACGACGCGGGTGAGAATCGGAACCTTGGCCGCGTCGCTCCTGCTGGCGGCGTCGGGCGCGGGCTGCTCGGTTGAGCGCATCGCAACAAACCGCATCGCCGACACGCTCGCGACTTCCGGGACGACCTACGCCGGCGACGACGACCCCGAGCTGGTCGGTGCGGCGCTGCCGTTCAGCCTGAAGCTGATGGAAAGCGTGCTGGCCGAGGCGCCGGACCACCGCGGCCTGCTCGCCGCAACTTCCGCGGCTTTCACGCAGTATGCCTGGGCATTCGTGCAGCAGGAGGGCGACCGGCTCGCGCTCACGGAGTCGGACCAGGCCTGGGAGTCCTGGAACCGGGCGCGCAAGCTGTTCCTGCGGGCGCGCGACTACGGCCTGCGCGGACTGGAGGCGGCACACCCCGGCTTCGGCGCTGCGCTGCGCACGGATCAGGCGCAGGCGGTCGGGTTCGCGGGACCCGATGAGGTCGACTTGCTGTACTGGACGGCGGTGTCCTGGGCGGCAGCCATCGCGCTCGGCAAGGACGACCCGGAACTGGTCGCAGACCTGCCGAAAGTCTCCGCGCTGATCGATCGCGCACTCGCCGTCGACGAGGACTGGGATCGCGGAGCCATCCACTCATTTCTCGTGACCTACACGATGGCGCGACCCGACGAACAGGCGGACCGCGAGGCGGCAGCGCGCCGTCATTTCGAGCGCGCCGTTGCACTGACGGAGGGGAGGGCGGCCGCCCCGCACCTTGCCTGGGTGGAAGCCATCTGCATCCCGCGCGAGGATCGCGATTGCTTCGACCGTGAGATCGCCGCGGCGCTCGCGATCGACCCGGCCGCAGAACCCTCGCTGCGGCTCGCAAACACCGTCATGCGACGCCGGGCCGAGTGGCTGCGCGACAATGTTGACCTGTGGATCCTGCCGCCGCTCGATCCCTCCGGGAGCGAACCGTAACCATGACTGACCGCCGCACATTCCTGCGTGGAATTTCCGCATCGGCGCTTGCGCTCGCAGTCTCCGGCCGCGCCGCGGCAGCGGCCGGCGCCCAGCTTCGCATCGCGACCGTCGCTCCGGCAGGTTCGTCATTCCACAAGCGCCTGCAGGGACTCGGCGCCGAGTGGTCGAAGGGGCCGGGCGGCGTGGCGATGAACATCTATGCCGGCACGCAGGGCGGCGAACCGCAGATCGTGCGCCGCATGCGCGTTGGCCAGCTGCAGGGCGCCATGCTGACTGCCGCCGGGCTGTCGCTGATCGAGCCGGCGGTAACCGCGCTGCAGTACCTGCCGCTCCTGTTCCACGACTGGGAGGACGTCGACGCGGTGCGGGAGAAGCTCCGCCCGGAGCTCGAGGGTCGTCTGCTCAAGGCGGGCTACGTCGTGATGTTGTGGGGCGACGGCGGCTGGGTGCGCTTCTTCTCGAAGCGGCCGATACAGAGGCTCGGCGACCTCAAGTCGATGCGGGTATACGCGAGTTCCGGCGATCCCGAGTCCGTCGAGCTCTTCAAGAACTACTTCACGCCAGTCGTCCTCGAGCCGGACCAGATCCTGCTCGGCCTCAGGAACGGCATGATCGACGCGCTGCCCGTGCCGCCTTTCCTCGCGAACTTCAGCCAGGTGCCGACCTACGCGCCCTACATGCTGGACCTGCGCTGGGCACCGATCACCGGCGCGCTGGTCCTGACGGACCGGGCGTGGAGCCAGTTCGAGCCGAAGACCCAGACCTGGCTGCGGGAAACTTCGGAACGGGCAGGCATCGAGATGCGTCGCACGGCACGGCTCGAAGACGAGCAGACAATCCAGGCGATGAAGGACAAGCTCGGCCTCAAGGTCACGACGCTGTCGCCGGAGGCGGAACGCGAATGGCGGGCCGAAATCGGCCGCATGTATCCGCGCGTGCGCGGCAGGATCGTGCCGGCGCCGATGTTCGACGCGGCCGTGGAAACCCTGAAGGCCAGGCACGCCAAGGGCTCGTGAGCACGCAGGTTCACCTGCTCGAGGACTTGCTGCTCGCGCTGGTTCTCGCGCTGCTCGTGGTGCTCGGCGTCGCCGCGGCAAGCATGCGCTTCTCCGACGTCGACGAGCTGGTCCGACACCTGACTCTGGTGGTCGGCATGCTGGGCGGCATGGTCGCGGCGCGCGAGGGACGGCTGCTCGCCGTCGGCACGTTCGTCCAGGCGCTGCCGCCGCAATGGCAGTCCACGGTGCAGCTTCTCGCCGGCGTGGTCGCAACCGCCGTGTCGGCGATCCTGACGCTGGCGTCCTGGCAATTCGTCTCGCTGGAGGCGGG
Source organism: uncultured Gammaproteobacteria bacterium (assembly GCA_963817195.1). Taxonomy (GTDB): domain Bacteria; phylum Pseudomonadota; class Gammaproteobacteria; order Steroidobacterales; family Steroidobacteraceae; genus SCUD01. The sequence continues at coordinate 565,670 of CAWFNJ010000007.1, read as the reverse complement.
CGTCTCGGGCCAGCTCGCGTTCGGCGTCCCGCGGATCGCACTGCAGGCCGTAATGCCGGCGGGTTTCGCCTTCATCACGCTGCGGCTCGCGGCGCAGGCCGCGCCGGGCGCGGGTACGCGCGCATTCATACTCGTGAGCGCGATTGCTGCCGCGGCCTTCGTCGGCCAGCTCGAGGCGCCCTTTCCCGCGATCCGCACGCCCGCGCTGGTCGCGCTAGGGATCGCAATACTCGCCGGCGCTCCCCTGTTTACCGGGCTCGCGGGTGTCGCGCTCATCTTCTTCATCGCCGCGGGGGATCCGGTCGCCTCGGTGCCGCTCGATCACTATGACCAGGTCGTGAATCCGCTGCTCGCGACGCTGCCGCTGTTCACGCTCGCTGGCTTCATCGTCACGTCGACGGGCGCGGCCGCGCGCCTCGTGCGGCTGCTGCGTGCCTGGACCGGGCACCTGCGCGGCGGACCCGCCGTCGTCACGGTCTTCGCCTGCGCCTTCTTCACGGCGTTCACCGGCGGCTCTGGCATCACCATCCTCGCGCTCGGGGGTCTGCTGATGCCGATCCTCATGGCTTCACGCTACCGCGAGCAGACGGCGCTCGGCCTGGTGACGGGCGCCGGCTCTCTCGGCGTGCTGTTCGCGCCCTGCCTGCCGCTGATCCTCTACTCCATCGTCGCGGAAGTCTCGATCGAGGCGATGTTCCTCGGCGGCGCACTGCCCGGGCTCCTGATGGTGACGCTCGCCTGTGCCTGGGGCGTCCTGCGTTCGCCACCCGCAAGCGCCAGGCGCCGCTTCAGTGCGCGCCGGGCCTGGGTCGCGACCTGGCGCGCGAAGTGGGATCTCCTGCTGCCGGTCGTGCCGATCGTGCTGATCTTCGGCGGCTTCGTGCTGCCGGTGCCGGCCGCGGCGCTCACCGCCGCCTACGCGATCCTCGTGGCCGCCTTCATCAACCGCGACCTGCCGCGTGGCGGGCGGCTCGTCGAAGTCATGAGCGAGTGCGGGATGCTGGTGGGCGGCGTGCTGCTCATCCTCGGCACCGCGATGGGGCTCACGAACTTCCTCATCACCGAGCACGTGCCCGACCGGCTGACCGCCTGGATGGATGCGGCGGTCGATTCGCCCTGGACTTTCCTGCTGATCCTGAACGTCGTGATGATCGTGCTCGGCTGCGTGATCGAGATCTTCTCGGCGATCATCGTCGTCGCGCCGCTGGTCGTGCCGGTCGCGAACGCCTTCGGGGTCGATCCCGTGCACCTTGGCGTGATCATGCTGGCGAGCCTCGAGCTCGGTTACCTCATGCCGCCGATCGGCCTGAACCTGCTGATGTCCGCCTCACGCTTCCATCGCCCGATGCTGGACGTGGCGCGGGCGACGCTGCCGATGTTCTTCGTGCTGGCCTTCGGCGTCGCGCTCATCACGCTGTTCCCGAAGCTGAGCCTTTGGCTGCCGGGCCTGTTGGCCGGCAACGGTCCCTAGCGCCGACCGGCGCCTTCCCGCGCGCGGGCGATGGCCTCGCGGGTCTGGGCCGCGCCCGGCCCGACGAGGACGTGAACGCTGCCGGCCACCGGCCGCGCGAATCCGCGTGGCGAAGCACCCGCCAGAGCGACCTCGTCGACGCGCGTGTCGTCCACGATACCGACCAGGAGCCGCGTCGCCGCTACATCGACCGCGCGAACGTTGTCGGCGCCGCCAAGCGCTTCCAGCAGCGCGCGGTGGTCGACACCGTCGGAGAGGACGAGCGCTTCGCGCAGCCGCGCGCGTATCCGGCCCGCCAGGTGATCTGCCACCGGCCCGACGATCACCTGCAGGGTGTCCTTGGTCGGACGCACGAATCCGCGCGCGCCGAGCTTGCGCAGGGCCGGCTCATCGACCGGACCCTGGTCAGCCACGGAGACTCGCAGCCGCGTCATGCAGGCGTCCAGCGCGAGGATGTTCGAAGAGCCCCCCAGCGCCTGGACGAAACTGGCCGCCTCGTCTCCGCCCGGTGCCGCGTCGCTCGCGGTTGCGGCTCCTGGCTCCTCGGGCTCGCGGCCGGGAGTCTTGAGGTCGAAGCGCGCGATGACGAACCGGAACGCGAAGTAATAGAGCGCGAAATACAGCAGGCCCACCGGCAACATCAGCAGCGGTTGGGTTGCCTTGCCGTAGTTCAGGAGATAGTCGAAGAGCCCCGCCGAGAACCCGAAGCCGAGCCGAACGCCGAGCAAATCCATCAGGACCATTGCGGTCCCGGTCAACACGGCGTGCACCGCGTAGAGCGCGGGCGCGAGAAAGATGAAGGTGAATTCGATCGGCTCCGTGACACCGGTCAGGAAAGAGGTCAGCGCCATGGACAGCAACAGGCCGCCTGCGGCGCGTCGCCGCGACGGCGTGGCAGCGTGGTACATCGCGAGGCACGCCGCTGGCAGGCCGAACATCATCACCGGAAAGAAGCCGGACATGAAGACGCCCGCCGTCGGGTCGCCTGCAAAGAAGCGATTGAGGTCGCCCGTCACGCCGCCGTACTCGCCGACGATGAACCAGGCGAGGTTGTTCAACACGTGGTGCAGCCCGGTGATGATCAGGATCCTGTTGAGTACGCCGTACACGAACAGGCCGGCCCCGCCGGAACCGAGCACCGCGCGGCTCAGCACGTCCATGCCGTGCTCGAGTACCGGCCAGCCGAACCCGAACGCGGCGGCGAGAACAAGCCCGGCGATGCCCGCAACGATCGGCACGAACCGCCGACCGCCGAAGAATGCGAGGTAGCTCGGCAGCTTCACTTCGCTGTAGCGGTTGTAGAGCATCCCGGCGATCGCGCCCGAAAGGAGTCCGGCGGGAACGGACAGCTTGGTCAGCGTGCCGGCGGGCACCCCCGCGAACTCTTCCGCGCCGCGCACCGCGACGAAGTAGCAGACCGCGGCCGCGAGGCCAGCGGCGCCGTGATTCTCGCGCGCCACGCCGACCGCGATGCCGATTGCGAACAGGATGCCAAGGTTCGCGAAGATCGCCTGTCCCGCGGCCGCGACCGCGGGCAGGTCCAGGAGATCGGGCTGCCCGAGCCGAGGAGCAGGCCGGCGATTGGCAGCACGGCGATCGGCAGCATCAACGCGCGGCCGAACTGCTGCAGACCCGCGAACCAGCCCTTCACGTTCGCTCCCCGGCGAGCAGTTCGCGCACGGCCGCCGTGTCGTCCTGCGCGAGCGCTCGTGCTGCGAGGTCGCGACATTCGTCGATCCGCCGGCGGCGCAATGCGTCCTTCACGGCCGGGATGGCGCCCGGCACGGCGGACAACTCGCCGACTCCGAGGCCGACGAGGAGTGGCGCCGCGTCCGGGTCCGAGGCGAGTGCGCCGCAGACGGCGACGCCCCGGCCGGCCGCCTGCGCGGCCGCGGCCACATCCGCGATCAGGCGCAGCACCGCCGGGTGCAGCGGGTCCAGCCCGTCGGCCAGGAGCGGGTGCGCCCGGTCGATGGCGAGCACGTACTGCGTGAGGTCGTTGGTGCCGATGGACAGGAAGTCTGCGTGCCGAGCGAGGCGCGCTGCGCCGACCGCAGCTGCGGGCGTCTCGATCATGACGCCGATGGGGATGTCCGGGTCGCCACCCGCCGCCGAAGCGAGCTCACGCACGAGCCGGCGGACCGTCTCGACCTCCGCCGCGTCGTTGACCATTGGCAGCAGGATACGGCAGCGCCCGCGCGGCCTGACGGCGAGAATGGCGGCGAGTTGCGCGCGCAGCAGCTCGGGACGCCAGAGGCTGGCACGGATACCGCGTAACCCCAGCGCCGGGTTGTCCTGTGCCGGCATCGCGAGGAAGGGGATCGCCTTGTCGCTGCCCGCATCCAGCGTGCGGATGACCACGGGACGGGTGCCGAAAGCATCGACGATTTCCTGGTAGTGCCGAGCCTGCTCGTCCACGCCCGGCGCCAGTTCCCGGTCGAGGAACAGGAACTCGGTGCGCAGCAGCCCGCAGCCCTCGGCACCGGATGCGACCGCGGCAGCAGCCTCGGCGCGCGAACCGACGTTGGCGAAGACCTCGATGCGCTGGCCGTCCGCGGTGCGGCCGTCGAGCGCCGCCGCCGTGCGCAGCCGCGCGCGGTCGCGCGCGCGGGTCGCGATTCGCGCCTCGGCGTCGGCGATCTCCGCAGCCGCTGGCGCGACCGACACACTGCCGCGCTCCGCGTCCACGAGCACGGTCGTGCCCTCGGGCAGCGCGAGTAGCCCAGCGTCGACCCCGGCGAGCATCGGCAAGCCCTGGGCACCCGCAAGGATCGCGACGTGCGAGGTCGCCGCGCGGCTGACCGTGCAGATGCCGCCGATGCGCGCGGCGTCGAGCGCGAGGAACTGCGAGGGCAGGAGGTCGCGCGCGATCAGGATTGCGCCTGCGGGCAGGGCACGCGCCGCGGGCGGCGCCGCGCCCGCGATCAGTTCCAGCAGCTGCAGCTCGAGATCGCGCAGGTCGTCGGCTCGTGCCGCGAGGTGGCCGTCTTCCAGCGATCCCAGCAGGCGGATTGCACCGCCCACGGCGTCGCGCCAGGCCCAGCCGGCGCTGCGGCCTTCCGCGATTGTCCGATAGGCCGCGGCCAGCAACTCCGGGTCCTCGAGGAACTCGAGGTGCGCTGCGACGATACCGGCGCGAGCGTCCCCCTCGCCGGGCGCCAGTTTCCTGAGCCGGACGCCAAGTCGCCCTCGCGCCTCGTCGAAGCGCCGCATCTCCACTTCGACGCCAGCGCCGCGCTCAGGCACCGTGGGCTCACCGCGCAGGATTCGCACCGCCGGCCCGATAGCGAGGCCGGGCGCTGCCACGAGCGCACCGACGCGCGGGCGTTGGTCTGCGTTCGGCTCGCCCGCGGGGAGCATGGCGGTGGAATTCTTCGCAGCCTGGGCCAGCGCCAGTTCGAGCGCCGCCGGAACCAGGGCGGCGTCCACGCCGCGCGCTTCCAGGTCAAGGACGTCGCCATGGCGCGCGCCCAGCGCCAGCACGGCGACGGCGCTGCGCGCATTGGCGCGCCGGCCGCGCAGCGATAGCGTCACCTCGGCGCGCAACCTGCGCAGCGACTGGGCAAGCAGGGCGGCTGGCCGCGCGTGCAATCCATGCTCGGGCGTCACCCGCAGCGAAGCCGAGACCCTCTCGCCCGCCGCGGCCGCGATGGACGGGCCCGTTTCGACCGACTCGAGTGCCATCAGGACATCGCCCGCCCGCACGCTTCCCGGTGCGCGGCGCTCGACGATCCGGAACCTCTCGGGCTCGGTGACGATCACCGGCGTCTGCAGGCTGCGGGCGCCGCGCGCCACGCGTTCGAGGTCGAAGCGGATGAGCGTCTGTCCGGCCGCTACGCGCTGGCCGACCGCGACTTCGGCCGAGAAGCCCTCGCCCCGGAGCGCGACCGTGTCGATGCCGACATGCAGCAGCACCTCGGCGCCGATCGCCGCGCGCAGAGTCACGGCGTGCGCGGATTCCGGCAGGGCGGTCACCTCGCCCTCGCAGGGCGCGCGCAGGATACCCTCGATCGGGTCGATCGCCATTCCGTCGCCGAGCATGCGCGCGGCAAACACGGCGTCGTCCACTTCCTCGAGCGGACTCGCCCAGCCTGCGAGCGGCGCCAGCAGCGTGAGGCGCTTCATGGAGTCACGGCCTGATCTCGACCCACTGGATCGCCCAGATCGGGTCGATTGCCGGTCGCGCGAAGCGCAGGCAGAGATCGCCCCGGCCGGGTCGCGGCGGGATCCTGGCGGGACCGATCACGGTGACCGCCGGATTGTTCGCCGCGACGCCGAGCGGCACGACGGCAAGCGGCTTGCCCCGGCATTCGCCGTCGTACAGCTCGAACTCGCCCGCGGACGTGCGCGCATCGCCGTGGCGTATGGAGAGCGCGTCCTTGCCGATCTGGAAGTTGAAGGGCAGCTGGCCGACGGCGGCGCTGAGGTTCCCGCCCCTGGACAGATCGGCGTCCGTCCAGATCCAGCAGGGATCCACGATGTCGACGTTGAACACGGCGCGCTCGCCATCCGGCGGCGCATCGTCCTCGAGCCGCAGCACCAGCTTGCCGCTGCAGTGACGAAGCTGCTCGTTGGTCCGCCGGGCGAGCGCCTTCCGGTCCAGCGCGAGCGGCGGCATCCGCGCGAGAAGCAGCGCGCCGTCGAACGCCGCGGCCTGCAAGGTTTCGCCTTCGCGCGCCTCGAAAGGTTTCGCGTAGCTCGGTGAGTCGGCCGTCGGTACGCTGCCGTCGAGCGTATAGCGCAGTTCGCCGTAGCCTGCCTGCTGCTCGAGCGCAACGCGCAGACGGCCGGGCTCCAGGCCCGCCGTAAGCTGAGTGCGCGGCTCGAACGCCGTGTCTGCGAAACGGATTCCGAGCTTGCGGTAGCGGGCGAACTGCGCTCCGAGCCTGGCAAGGAATCCGGGCCAGTCGCGGGCCGAAGCCTGCGACCAGGTCACCTCGGCGAGCGCCGCGGCGCGCGGGAAAGCCTGGTGTTCGATGCGCTCGGGCAGGCGCATGTGCTCGGTCCAGGCATTGACCTGCGCCCCGAGAATGCGCGCGGCCTCTGCGGGCGCCAGGCCGGCGGGTACCGGCTCGAACTTGTAGACGTCCTCAAGCGTAACGAGAGACGGTCGGCCCGGAGGCTCGCGCGGGCGAATCGCTCTGGAGGTAGTCGAGGTACAGCGTCGGCGCCGGCGCCATCACGACGTCGTGACCCGCGCGCGCCGCGTCGATCGCGCCCTCCTGGCCGCGCCACGACATGATGCCGGCGCGCGCTGGAATTCCGCCTTCCAGGATCTCGTCCCAGCCGATCAGGCGGCGGCCGTGGGAGTCGAGGAAGCGCCCGATGCGCGCCACGAACCAGCCTTGCAGGGCCGTCTCGTCGGCGAGGCCGAGCTCGCGGATGCGCGCCTGCACCCGCGGGGAGCTTTCCCAGCGGTTCTTCACCGCTTCGTCGCCGCCCACGTGCACGAACTCGCCGGGAAACAGTTCGATCACCTCGGTCAGGACGTCCTCGAGGAAGGCGAGTGTCGTCTCGTCGGCGTTGAAGAGCCAGTCGTGAACGCCCCAGTCGGGCGAAACCGGCGGCAGTTCCGCCGGTGCCGAGCCTGGGGTAGCTCGCGATCGCCGCCTGGGCGTGACCCGGCAGCTCGATCTCCGGCACGACGGTTACGAAACGCGAGGCTGCATAGGCGACAAGCTCGCGCACTTCGGCCTGCGTGTAGTAGCCGCCATAAAGCGGCGGGTCGCCCGCGCCCGCGGGTTTGCGCCAGGCGCCGGTTTCGAGTGAGTTCCGGGTACTGGCGGATCTCGAGTCGCCAGCCCTGGTCGTCCGTGAGGTGCCAGTGCAGGACATTGAGCTTGTGCAGCGCCATCCAGTCGATCAGCTGCCGGATGAACGCGGGCGGCTGGTAGTGCCGCGCCGAGTCGAGCATGAACCCGCGCCAGGCGAAGCGTGGCCCATCCTCGATCGAGAGCTGCGGAATCTTCGCGGGTCCCGCATCGGCCGCGTCCGCCGTCGCGAGCTGCCAGAGCGTGACGGCGCCGTAGAAGAGGCCGCGTGGGTCCGAGGCGCGCACCGTGATCCCGTCGTCGGTCACGTCCAGCGAGTACGCCTCAGGCGAGCCGCGGGCGGCTGCGTTCCAGATCGAGTCGAATGGCGCCGGAGGCCGCCGGCGATGCTGCGACTTCGAGCGCGAGCCCGCGCGTCCTCGTGAGCAGCTCAGCCAGGTAACGCGCCACCGGCAGAGCGCGCGCATCCCTGGCGACGACGGTGGCCCCTTCGTCCAGCTGGAACGTGCCGCGGCCGGTCACGACCGAAGCGGGCGCCGGAATGATGCCAGGTGTCGGCGCCGGCCCGCTTCGCCGCCGCTGCAAGCCGCGATGGCGGCCAGACAAGCGAAAACCGAGGTTGCATAATGCCGCGCGGCGTTCACCCCAACCTCCCGGGCGGCACGAGCAGTCGATGTCCAACGCGATTGAGCCAACGGCGGCAGCGGTGAGCCAGGCGATCGCCCGCGGTGACGTGGCGGGCGCGGCAAAGGCGCTGGCCGCGATCATCGCTGCGGATCGCGGCGCCGACTGGGCCTTCAACGATCTTATCACCCTGCTTGCCGGCAGCGGCAGGCGCGTCGAGGCGCTGCAGCTCGCGCGGCGTGCCATCGTCGCCAATCCCGGCAATGCCGGTGCGCACGACCGTCTCGGCACGCTGCTCTCGGAGCAGAACGACCTGACCGCGGGCGAATGGCATTTCCGCCGCGCGCTCGAACTCGGAGGTTCCGCAGCGGCGCCGCTCGCCAACCTCGCGCTCAACCTGATGCAGCAGGGCCGGACTGCCGAATCCGAGTCCGCCTTTCGCGAGGCCGATCGCCTTGCGCCGGGAAACCTGCGCATCCTCGCGCACTGGTCGAAGCTCCAGGAAGTGCAGGGCGACCTCGCGGGTGCGGAGCGCTTGCTCGACGCCGCCGAGGCGGCCTCCTCGCCGGCCGCGGTCAACCTGCTTCGCGCCCAATACCTGTCGCGAGCGGGACGCGAAGCGGAAGCGTTCGCGATCATCGCGGCAGCGCCGGCGCTGAACGGCGACGGGTTCCTCGAGCGCGGCAGGCTCCACGAGCGCGCCGGCCGCTACCGGGAGGCCTGGATCGACTTCACGGAAGGCAAGCGCAAGCTCGCGGCGGAGGCGGGCGGGCTCGCCTACAATGCCGCCGGCGTCGCCACCTTCTATAGCGCGATGGCGACGTTTTTCGACGCCCAGAACCTGGCGCGGTTGCCGCGCGCCGGGACGCGCAGCGACGTTCCGCAGCCGATCTTCATCCTCGGTGCGCCGCGCTCCGGCACGACTCTCCTTGAGCAGATCCTGTCCGCGCATTCCACCGTTCGCGCGGGCGGTGAGCGGCCCTGGATCGCCGAGCTCAGGGTCGTGGCGCAACGCCTGTGCGCCGACGCGGGTGCGTTTCCCGGTTGCCTTGCGGCCACCTGGGCTGCCGACCAGCGGCACTTCGCCGCGGTCCTGCGCGACCACTATTTCGCGCGCGCCGGCGACGCCGGGCTGCTCGCGCCAGGCGCGCGCTACTTCACGGACAAGATGCCTTTCAACGAGATGTACCTGCCGCTGCTCCGGATGGCATTCCCGGAGGCCAGGGTCGTGCTGCTGCGCCGAGACCCACGCGACGTCGCGGTGTCCATGCTCTCGAATCATCTTTCGCACGGATTCAATTGCGGCTACCGAATCGAGGACATCGTACGGCACCTGGCCGCGACCGCGGCCCTGGTCGGGCACTACGAGCGGGTCACCGTCCTGCCCGTGCTCGAGCTCCGCTACGAAGGCCTCGTGGCGGACCAGGATGGGGAAACCCGGCAGCTGCTCGAAAGGCTCGGGCTGCCGTTCGAGGATGCGTGCCTGAACTTCCACGAGAACCGCCGCTATGCGCCGACGCCGAGCTACGCGCAGGTCGCCGAGCGCCTGAACGCGCGCGCCATCGGGCGTTGGCGGCGCTTTTCTGCCGAACTCGAGCCCCACCTCGCCGCGCTGGAGCCGCTGCTCACGGCCGGCAACTACCGGCCGTGAGCCCGGCGCTCAGAACTTGAACCTCACGCCGGCGAAGTAGGTGCGGCCGTTGTCGTAGACCGCGCGCGGCCGGAACGTGTCGGTGGCGTACTGGACGATCTCCTCGTTGGTCAGGTTCACGCCGTCGAGGGTCAGCGCCATCTGGTCGGTGATGTTCACGCTGACGGACGCGTCGAGCGACTGCGAGGCCGTCCTGGTTCAGCTGCGTCGAGCGGTCGAAGGTCACGAAGAACTCCGAGCGGTAGCTGTACGCCAGGCGGGCGCTGAGCAGTTCGTTCTCGAAGTATGCGGTCAGGTTGTACGCGTCCTCCGAGTTGCCCGGGATCGGATCGCCGTTGTCCGCCTCGGCGTTGGAGTACGTGTAGTTCGCCTGCAACCCGAAGCCGCCCACGATTGGCCAGGTGACCGCGAACTCGGCGCCGTAGATCTCGCCGCCGCCGCCGTTGGAGCGCACGTTGACGAGGAACGGGCAGTTGAAGAGGTTCGCGCCGACGACTGTGCATTCGAGACTCGGCGGCGGAGTCAGCCTGCACGTTGTGCAGCTGAACCTCGGGACTGTCCGTGATGAACGACTCGATGTCCTTGTAGAACGCGCCGACCGCGAGGATCGCGTTCTCGTTGCGGGTACCACTCGAGCGAGAGTCGACCTGGTTCGCCGCGATAGGGGTCGATCTCGGGATTGCCCTGTGTGCCCGTCAGCGCGCCGGGATTCAGGCTGGTGCGTGGCGCGATGTCCGTGTAGTCCGGCCGCGCCATGACGTCGCGCCGCCGTGAAACGCAGCTTACGATGTCGTCGGTCAGGTCGTAGGCGAGGTTGAGGCTCGGCAGCACGTCCGTCGTAGTCGCGGTCGACCGTGATCGGGTCATAGTTGCCGAACGGGTTCTCGATTGCGCCGAACTGGTGCACGAACGTTGCCGCGCGACGTCTGGTCGGTCTCGACGTAGCGGACGCCGACGTTGCCGTGCCAGCTTCGCCGGAGTCGATGACGCCCATGATGTAGCCGGCATACGCGTCCTCGGTGACGCTGAAGCTCTGCTGCGGGTACGGCACGCGCCGGTGCCGGCGAGGTTGTCGAACAGGAAGTCCGCCGTCGCGCCGCGGTTGATCTGCCAGTACTGGGTCGAGCGTGCCGGGGCTGCGATCCCGTCCAGGAAGTCCGACGGCGTCAGGCGACCGGCGAAGAAGTCGGTGCGGGCGTCGTGTTGATCGGCACGTGGAAGCCGCCGTAGGTCGTCGCGTTGAAGACCAGCGTCGCGGTCGTGGTCGGTGAACTTGGCGCCGACCTTGATGCTCGTGATCGGGCCGCAGTCCACCGGGCGCTCGGCGTCGAAGTAGGCGTAGGCCTCGCTGTCGTCGTTCAGGATCTGGTGCAGCGAGCTGAAGATGAACTGCATGTCGGCCGGGTCGGTCGGGTCGATGTTCTCGAACGTGACCGCTCGGCGTGTGGCCGCGCAGGTCGTAGGTGAAGGCGGCCGGCGCGCCGAACTCGACGAAGGGCTGCGCTTCGGTGTCGCCGCTCGCGTCGGTGTAGCCGACCTTGAAGTGCAGCGTCCAGTTGCCGACGTCGCTGACCACGCTATCGAGGGAGATGTCGCTGCTGGTCGCGGTCGCGAAGCGGTTGATCGCGTCGTAGACGACGCCGAAGTCCGCGACGTGCCGTCGTTCAGGCGACGCGATGCGGCCCGCGACCGCCGTGTCGTCCTCGATCGTCGTATTGGTCAGCGTGCCGCCGTTGCCGATCGCGCGCGACACCCCAGGCCAGGAAGTTCTGCGTTGATGTTGTCGGCATCGAACTCCGAGTACAGCCCGGTGAGGTTGAACTCGAGCCGGTCGTTCGGCCGGAACTGGATGCCGATGTTGCCGCCGGTGCGCTCGCGATCCTGCTGGAACAGCGCGGAGCCGATGCAGCGACGGGGCGAGCACGTTCGGCGTGCCCGGCCCGTCGGCGTCGACCGGGAAGTAGCCGAGCACTTCGACGCCGTCGCGGCGGATCTTGCGCTCCTGGTAGGTGCCGGCGAGCAGGACGCCGAGGTTCTCCGCGTCGTTCTTCCAGCTGAACAGCAGGTTCGCCTGCGGCGTCGGACTCGTCGGCGAGGTCGGTGTAGGCCACCTGCGCCGAGCCCGTAGAACGCCATCGACTCGAGGTCGAGCGGGTTGCGCGTGATCACGTTGATCGTGCCGCCGATGCCGCCTTCCTCGAAGTCGGCCTGCGGAGCTCTTGTAGCACCTCGACGCTGCCGATGATGTCGGACGGGCAGCATCAGGTAGTTGAAGCTGCGCGTGGTGTTGAGCTGGTCGAGGATGAACCAGTCGGCCGTGGCGAGGCCGTGGCCGTTCAGCAGCGTGCGCGTGAGGTTCGGCGCCGTGCCGCGCAGGCTGACGCGCTCGCCCTCGCCGAATTCCGGTTGATGACGACGCCCGGCACGCGCTGCAGCGATTCCGCGACGTTCTTGTCCGGGAACTTGCCGACGTCCTCGGCCGTGATCGACCTCGACGACGGTCGTCGGAGTCGCGCTTGCGTCGCGATGCGAATCGCGCAGGCTCGCGCGGATGCCGGTGACGACGACTTCTTCGAGCGCCGCCTCCTGCGCCCGCACCGGGGCGGCGCCGCCGTACAGGGCGATGGCCACCGCGCCCGCGAGTGCGGAGGGCGGAGCCTCGGAAGTCCGGAGTGACGGTTTACGGTGCTCTTGCTCATGGCGTCGTTTCCCCCGAAGTGAACGCTTTGAAACCAGCCCGCGCCGCCGCATGCGACGGACGCAACCAATGTAATGCCACTCTAATACCACTAATTGCGAAATACCAGTCCTTTATAAGACCAGTCGGTGATGCATGATAACTCAATTGTGTAAATGAAGTATTTATGACAAACGTACGGAAAATGTTGTGCCGAAGTGGTATTGATTTGGTTATATTGACGGACTCGCCCAGGGAGTCTCGATGAGCCGCTTGCCCAAGAAACCTCGGCCGCCTCGACGCGAAGAGCGGCGCAGCCGCTCTACCAGCAGCTGGAGCGCCTGCTGCGCGGCGCGATCGAGCGCAACGTCATCGGGCCCGAACGACGCCCTGCCGCCGGAGCGCGACCTCGCCTCCGAGCTCGACGTCTCGCGCATCACCGTGCGCAAGGCGATCGACGGCCTCGTCGCCGAGGGCTTGCTGGTGCGGCGCCAGGGCTCGGGCACCTTCGTGAAGCGCGCGCGTCGAGAAGAATTTCTCGCAGCTCTCGTCGTTCTCGGAGGACATGCGCGCGCGCGGCCTGCACCCGCGCAGCGTCTGGCTCAAGCGCTCGCAGGGCACCGTGACGCCGGAGGAGTCGCTGACGATGCAGCTCTCGCCCGGGAACGCCGGTCTTCCGGCTGCACCGCATCCGCTTCGCCGACGACGCGCCGATGGCGCTCGAGTACGCGACGGTGCTGGCGTCGTGCCTGCCGTCGGTCGAGAGCGTCGACAGCTCGCTCTACGAGGCGCTCGAGAAGAGCGGCAATCGTCCGGTCAAGGCGCTGCAGCGGCTGCGCGCGGTCCTGCTCGACGGCCGAGCAGGCGAAGCTGCTCGGCGCGAGCCACCTCGACGCGGGCCTGCTCGCGGAGCGCGTCGGCTACCTCGCGGACGGCCGGGCCGTCGAATTCTCGCAGTCCTACTACCGCGGCGACACCTACGATTTCGTCGCCGAGCTCAGCGTCCAGACGTGAGCGCGCATGCTACCGCGAGGCCGCCGAGTCGGCCGCGGTGGTGCGCGCGCAGCTCGCCGCGAATCGCGAGCCGATGCGCCGTCTCGGCGCGGTGCTGCGGCGACGTCGCGCCGCGCGCCGTCGTGACGATCGCGCGCGGCAGCTCCGATCACGCGGCGACCTACGCGCGCTACCTGCTCGAGACGCGTTGCGGCGTGCTGACGTCGTCGGCGGCGCCGTCGGTCAGCTCGGTCTATGCCGCGCGGCCGGACCTCGCGCGGCGCGCTCTGCCTCGCGATCTCGCAGTCGGGCCGCAGTCCCGACCTGCTGGCCGCCGCCGACGCGGCGCGCGCCGCCGGCGCGACTCGTGGTCGCGCTCGTGAACGCCGAGGACGCGCCGCTCGCCGCGCGCGCCGACCATGTCGTCTGGCTGCGCGCCGGCGCGCGAAACGAGCGTCGCGGCGACCAAGTCGCACATCGCGTCGCTCGCGGCGATCCTGCAGCTCGTCGCCGAATGGACGCGACGATGCGGAACTCGCGCAGGCGCTCGCCGTCGCTGCCGGACGGCCTGGAGCGCGCCTGGCAGCTCGACTGGAGCGCCGCGATCGAGACGCTCAAGGACGCCCGAAGCCTCTTCGTGCTCGGCCGCGGCCTCGGCCTCGGCGTCGCGCAGGAGGCCGCGCTCAAGCTCAAGGAAACGGCGGGCCTGCACGCCGAGGGCATCTCGGCGGCCGAACTGCGGCACGGGCCGATGGCGCTCGTGCAGAGCGGATTTCCGGTGCTCCTGTTCGCGCAGGACGACGAGACGCAGCGCAGCAACGCCGACGCTCGCCGGCCAGCTCGTGGCGCAGGGTGCGGCGCTCGTCGTCGCGGGCCTGCGCGGTCCCGGGCGCGCTCGAGCTGCCGACGGTCGACGCGCATCCGGCCGACGCAGCCGACTGCTCATGATCCAGAGCTTTCTACCGGCTCGCCGAAGCGCTCGCGCGCGCGCGCGGACTCGATCCCGACCGTCCGCCGCACCTCGCGAAAGTGACGGAGACGGTGTGATGGCGACGGCGCTCGTGAACGGACGCGTGCTGCTGGATGACGGCTTCGTCAGCGGGCAGGCGGTCCTGCTCGAGGGCGATCGCATCGCGGCCATCGTCCGCGAGCCGGATGCCCGTGGCGGCGTCGCGCGTCGACCTCGGCGGCGGGCTGCTGCTGCCGGGCTTCATCGACGTGCAGGTCAACGGCGGCGGCGGCGCGCTCTTCAACGATTCGCGCGACGTGGACACGATCCGCCGCATCGGCGCCGCGCACCGGCAATTCGGCACGACCGGGTTCCTGCCGACGCTGATCAGCGACGACCTCGCAGGTCGTGGACGAGGCGATGCGCGCCGCCGACGCGGCGATCGAGGCGGGCGTGCCGGGCGTACTCGGCATCCACGTCGAGGGCCCGTTCCTCAACGAGACGCGCAAGGGCGTGCACGACGCCGGCTGGTTCCGTGAGCTGGACGAGGGCGGCGTGCGGCTGCTGACGTCGCTGCGTCGCGGGCGCACGCTGGTGACGCTTGCGCCGGAAATGACGACGCCGGGCTTCATCGACAAGCTCGCGGCGGCCGGCGTCATCGTCTGCGCCGGCCACACCGACGCGAGCTACGACGAGATCGCGCGAAGCCCTCGCGCACGGCCTGCGCGGCTTCACGCACCTCTTCAACGCGATGTCGCAGCTGACCAGCCGCCGCCCGGGCGCGGTGGGCGCCGCGCTCGAGGACCAGGACAGCTGGTGCGGGATCATCGTCGACGGCCAGCACGTGGATCCGGCGGTGCTGCGCATCGCCCTGCGCTGCAAGCGCCGCGACCGCTTCATGCTCGTGACGGACGCGATGCCCTCGGTCGGCGCGACGCAGAAGCAGTTCATCCTGCAGGGCCGCGCGATCTCGGTCGACGGCGCGGCCTGCGTGGACGAGGACGGCAACCTCGCCGGGCTCGGACATGGACATGGCGGGCGCGGTCCGCAACGCCGTGCAGATGCTGGGCCTCGACGCTGCCGGAGGCCGTGCGCATGGCGAGCGCGCACCCCGCGGCGTTCCTCGGGCTCGGCAGGACGTCGGCCGGATCGCGCCGGGCCTGCGCGCAAACCTCGTGCTGGCGGACGATCAGCTCGCCGTGCGCGAGACCTGGATCGACGGCGTCGGCCCGGGCCGCCTCAGCGGCTGACGACCGGCAGCGCGTCCACGAACTCCGCCATGCGTCGGCGCGTCGCCTCGTCCGGCAGCCGGCCGGTGCCGCCGTCGAGGTTGTCGGCCATGTGGCGCGCCTGGCTGGTCGCCGGCGTCACGACCGTCACGGCCGGGTGGCCGAGCACGTACTTGATGAAGAACTGCGCCCAGCTCGCGGCGTCGAAATCCGCGGCCCAGGCCGGGCAGCGGCCGCTCGCCGACGCGCTGGAACAGCCGCGTGCGGCCGAAGGGCACGTAAACCATCACCGCGATCCTGCGCTCGATCGCGAGCGGCAGGATCGTCTCCTCGACGCTGCGGTTGTCCACCGCGTAGTCCACGCCGATGAAATCGAGCGGCTCGTCGCGCATGACGCGCGCGAGCTCGCCGTACTGCTCCTTGCTCGTGCTCGTGACGCCGATGTAGCGCACGCGCCTCGCGGCCTTCAGCTCCTTCAGGATGCCGAGCTGGACCGGCACGTCGCCGAGGTTGTGGACCTGGATGAGGTCCATCGTCTCGACGCCGAACCGGCGGAACGACGCCTCGATCTGCGCGCGCGCCGCGGCGGGATCGGCTGCGCCGCCGCCGCGCGGCGCGACGTTGACCTTGGTCGCCCAGAAGAGCTTCTTCGTGATGCCGAGCTCGCGCGCGAGCCGGCCCGCGACTTCCTCCGACGCGCCGTAGGACGGCGCCGTGTCGAAGACCGTGGCGCCGCGCTTCGACGAGCGTGCCGCAGCACCGCGCGAAGGCCCTCGACGTCCTCGCTCTCGGCGACGCTGCGAAAAGTGGCGGAGCTGCCGAGACCGATGACCGGGATCTGCTCGCCGCTCGAAGGGATGGGCCGCGTGATGAGCGGCGACGGGACGCGCCGAGTGCGAAGCGCGGCCCGAAGCCGAGAGCCGCGCCCGCGCCGAGCGCCATGGCCATCCATTGGCGGCGATCGATCATGTCGCGCACAACCTTAGCAGCTTTTGCGCGCCGTGCGTCGCGCCGGCATCCGGCCGAATTCAGAGCTGGTCGAGCCCCGTGCGCCGGTGCACGGCGGCCTGCAGCATGGCAAGCGCCTGGACGGCGACGGTGTCTTCGCCCTCGTCGGTCAGGATGGTGAACCAGAGCGTCAGGTTCGCCGACCTGCAGCGCGCCCTGGTTCATGAACTTGAATTCGCCGGTCCGGGGTCGCGGTCCGTCGCCGTGAAGTAGATAGCCGATGCCGTTCGCGCCATTCAGCGGCCGGACCTCGACGTACGCTCTCGACGGCCTGCGGCTTGATGCGTTCCGCCAGGTCGCGGACCGCATCGCGCAGCACCGACAGCTCGCGGATGTCCTTGGCGATCGGGTCCGGCCATTCCGGCGTGACGAAAACCTGGCTGCGGCCCGCCCTCGGCGACGGCGATCTCGAGGGTCGGAGGTCCGCCGCCCGCGGGCTCCTCGAGGTGATCCACCCAGCCGGCGGGCAGGGTCAGTTCGAGCGTGTCGCGGTTCGGCAGCTCGTAGCGGCGAAGGCCAGTGTCGTCGGCCATCGAAATGCCGGCAGCGCCGAGGACGGCGGCGAGGACAGGGAAGCGATCACGGACCGGGTCATGGCCCGCGTGCGAAAGGCTCCGCGTCAGGAGCGGGCGCGGGCGCGGGTACCGGGGCACCCTCGCCGGAGACGAAGCCGACCTTCTGCAGTCCGCCCCGCTGCAGCGTGAACAGCACGTTCGCGACGTACACGTACGGCACGCGGCGGTGCGCGTCCACGTGGACCTCCGGCTGCGGTTCCTTCGCATTCTCGATCGCGACGTAGTCGCGGAATGTCTGCTGGTCGACGGGCGTCCCGTTCCAGTAGATCGTGCCGTCGAACTCGACGAAGATCCGGACGACGACCGGCTCGATCGGCGGCGGATTCGGGTTGTCGCGCGGCAGGTCGATCTTGACCGCATGGGTCATGACCGGGATGGTGATGATGAAGATGATCAGCAGCACCAGCATGATGTCGACGAGCGGAATGACGTTCGGCTCGACCATCGGATCGCCGCTGTCGCCCTTGATCGAAATCGCCATGCATTCCCCCGCCGGCCCCTGTCCCAGGGCCTTGATCTTCCGGTCTCTGGAGTTTGCCCGTCCACCCCGGATGGCGCAAGCCAGCCGGTGACTTCGGTGCTATCCTTTTTTTGAAAAAGCCGGCCGGCAGCCGGACGGGCGGGGGACAGGATGGCAAAAGCGACCGGCGACATACGCAACATGGCCCTGGTCGGGCACGCGGGTGCGGGCAAGACCCTGCTGGCAGAGGCGCTCCTGTACGGCGCCGGGCAGTGTCCGCGCCAAGGGCAGCCTTGCCCGCGGCACGACGGTCGCGGACCACGACCCGCAGGCGCGGCGGCTGCTGCATTCGGTGGATGCCACCCTGTGCTGGCTCGAGACGGGCAACTGCCACGTCAACCTGGTGGACACCCCGGGCTACCCCGATTTCATCGGCAGGACCCTGCCGATCCTCGAGGCGGTCGAGACCGCCGCGGTCGTCGTGAGTGCCGTCGCCGGCGTCGAACCCATGTCGCAGCGCATGATGGATGCGGCCCGCGACCGGGGGCTCGCCCGCCTGGTCGTCATCAACAAGATCGACGCGCGCGAGGCAAATCCCGAGGCGGTGCTGGAGGAGATCCGCGAGCAATTCGGCAGCGAATGCCTGCCGGTCAACCTGCCGGCGGCCGGCGGCAGCAAGGTCATCGACTGCTTTTTCCATAACGACGGCGAGCCCACCGATTTCTCCTCGGTGCAGGAAGCGCACACGCGGATCATCGACCAGGTGGTCGAGGTCGACGACGACCTCATGGCCGTCTACCTGGAGCAGGGCGAGGAACTGGAGCCGGAGCAGCTGCACGACCCGTTCGAGAAGGCGCTGCGCGAGGGGCACCTGGTGCCGGTCTGCTTCGTCTCCGCGGAGACCGGCGCGGGCATTCCGGAGCTGCTCGAGGTGATCGCGCGGCTGATGCCGAACCCCGCCGAGGGCAACCCGCCGCCGTTCCTGAAGGGCGCGGGCGAGCGACGCAGTACGCGTCGCCGTCACGCCGGATCCCGGCCGTCATGCCGTTGCGCACGTCTTCAAGGTGATCATGGATCCGTTCGTCGGCAAGCTCGGGCTGTTCCGGATCCACCAGGGCACGATCCGCGCCGGCGCGCAGCTGTTCGTGGGCGACGGCCGCAAGCCGGTCAAGATGGCCCACCTGTTCCGCATGCAGGGCAAGGAGCACGCGGAAGTGCCGCAGGCCGTGCCCGGCGACATCTGCGCGGTCGCGAAGCTCGACGAGCTGCATTTCGACGCCGTGCTGCACGACTCGCACGACGAGGACCACTTCCACCTGAAGCCGATGGCCTATCCGCCGGCGATGCTCGGCGTCGCGATCGAGCCCGAGCGCCGCGGCGACGAGCACAAGCTCGCCGAGGCGCTGCACAAGCTCACGGCCGAGGATCCCTGCGTGCGAATCGATCACAGCGCGCTCGCTCAACGAGACCGTGCTGTACGGCATGGGTGACCTGCACCTGCGCGTGATGACCGAGCGCATGACGCGAGCGGTACGGCGTTCCGGTCAGGACGCGGCCGCCTTCGATACCGTACCGCGAGACGATTACCCGCCCGGCCGAGGGCCACCACCGCCACAAGAAGCAGACCGGCGGCGCCGGCCAGTTCGGCGAGGTGTACCTGCGGATCGAGCCGCTCGCGCGCGGCAGCGGCTTCGAGTTCGTGGACGACGTCGTCGGCGGCGCGATCCCGAACCAGTTCATCCCCGCGGTCGAGAAGGGCATCCGCCATGCGCTCGCCGAGGGCGCCGTCGCCGGCTATCCCGTTGCAGGACATCCGCGTATCCGTGTACGACGGCAAGTACCACTCGGTCGACTCGAAAGAGGTCGCGTTCGTATCGGCCGGCCGCAAGGCCTTCCTCGACGCGGTGCAGAAGGCCGGACCCGCCGTACTCGAGCCGATCGTGCACGTCGAGATCAATGCGCCGGGCACCGTCATGGGCGACATCACCGCGGACCTTGCGACCCGCCGCGCGCGCATCGACGGCAACGAGGCGCGCGCCAGGGGCCGCATCGTCGTATCGGCCTACGTGCCGCTCGCCGAGGTCACGGACTACCAGAACCGGTTGAAGGCCCTGACCGGTGGAGAAGGGAGTTTCACCTTGCAGCTCAGTCACTACGACCCGGTTCCGCCGCGCAAGCAGCAGGAACTGGCATCCGCCTGGAAGCCCGCGGCGGGGGAGGAATGAGCGCCGTCCCGCGGTCCGACACCCGCATCATGGCCGTGTTCTGCGACTTCGAGAACGTCGCGCTCGGCGTGCGCGACGCGAAGCTGTCGACCTTCGACATCCGCAAGGTGCTCGAGCGGCTTCTGATCAAGGGCAACATCGTGGTCAAGAAGGCCTACTGCAACTGGGAGCGCTACCACGATTTCAAGCGCCCCATGCACGAGGCGGCGTTCGAGCTGATCGAGATTCCGCACGTGCGCCAGTCCGGCAAGAACTCCGCCGACATCCGCATGGTCGTCGACGCGCTCGACCTGTGCTACACGAAGTCGCACGTGGACGCGTTCGTGATCATCAGCGGCGACTCGGATTTTTCCCCGCTGGTCTCGAAGCTGCGCGAGAACAACAAGCTGGTGATCGGCTGCGGCGTGAAGGACTCGACCTCGGACCTGCTGATCAGCGCCTGCGACGAGTTCATCTATTACGACGACCTGGTGCGGGGCGAGGGCCGGGCGAAGAGCGCGCGCAAGGAGAAGGTCGCGAAGACGGCGCCCAAGGCGGCGCCGGGCGCCGACGACCGCCGGCAGGAAGGCATCGAGCTCATGATGGAGACCGCCGAGGACCTGTTTGCCGAGCGCGACGCCGAGGAGAAGGTCTGGGGCTCGATGATCAAGCAGGCCATCAAGCGCAGGAAGCCGGGGTTCAACGAGAGCTACTACGGCTTCAAGTCCTTCGGCAACCTGCTCGAGGAGGCGCGCGAGCGCAAGCTGATCGACCTCGAGTTCGACGCCAAATCCGGCGGCTACATCATCACCCGCGTGGCCACCGCCTGATGGGAACCAGGGCATGACGATGAGGATCCGCACGATGGCAAAGCGCAGTCTCCTGCCGCTGTTGCTTGCGGTTGCCGGGACCGGAGCGTGCCAGGACGCGGCGCACGTGGCGCCGAGCGGCAAGACGAAGGTCGCGGTCACGACGGTGGCGAACGGGCTCGAGCATCCGTGGTCGCTCGCCTTCCTGCCGGATGGCCGCATGCTCGTCACCGAGCGTCCCGGACGTCTCAGGATCGTCGCGCGCGAGATGGCACGCTGTCGGCGCCGATCGCCGGCGTGCCGGCGGTGAATGCCGTGGGCCAGGGAGGCCTGCTCGACGTGATCCTGGATCCCGGCTTCGCCGAGAATTCGACGATCTACCTGTCGTACGCCGAGCCTGGCGCGGACGGGACCAATGGCACGGCGGTCGCACGCGCGCGGCTGGACGGCGGGCAGCTTGCCGACGTCAAGGTCATTTTCCGCCAGCAGCCGAAGTTCAAGAGCAATCATCACTTCGGATCGCGCCTCGTATTCGCGCGCGACGGCAATCTCTTCGTCACGACCGGCGAGCGCAATTCGCAGCGCGACAAGGCCCAGGACCTCGGCACCCACATCGGCAAGGTCCTGCGCATCACGCCGGACGGCGCCGCGCCCGCCGACAATCCGTTCGTGGGCCGTGAAGCGTCGCTGCCCGAGAACTGGTCCTACGGTCACCGCAACCTGCAGGGCGCGGCCCTGCACCCGGAGACCGGCGAACTCTGGACGCACGAGCACGGTCCGCGCGGCGGCGACGAGATCAACATCGCGCGCGCGGGCCGCAACTACGGCTGGCCCGTGATCACCTACGGGCGCGAGTACAGCGGCCCGGCGATCGGCGAGGGCACGGCGAAGGCCGGGATGGAACAGCCCGTCCACTACTGGGTGCCTTCGATCGCGCCTTCCGGAATGGCATTCCACAGCGGCCACGCATTCCCGGCCTGGAAAGGCCAGCTCTTCGTCGGCGCGCTTGCGGCGACCCAGCTCGTGCGCCTCGAGGTGCAGCCCGACGGCAAGGTGCTCGCGGAAGAACGCATCGCGATCGGCAAGCGCGTGCGCGACGTTCGCGAGGGGCCGGACGGCGCGCTCTACCTCGTGACCGACGAGGACGCCGGGGAGATCCTGCGCGTCGTGCCAGCGTCCTAGGCTCGCTACGTGGACCGGACCGAGCGCTTCTACCGCATCCGGCGTCGGCTGCTCGAAAAGGGGGCGTTGACACGCCGCGAGATCGAGGAAGATCTCGAGATCTCGCACGCCACCTTCAAGCGCGACCTCGAGTATCTGCGCGACCGCCTGAACGTGCCCGTGGTCTGGTCGCGCGAGCGCCAGGCCTACGTGCTCGATCCGGCCGCAGAGCAGTCCGAGCTGCCCGGCGTGTGGTTCAGCCCGGGCGAGGTGTATGCGCTGCTCGAGATCGACCACCTGCTCGACACGCTGGGCTCGGGACTGCTAGCGCGCCAGCTCGCGCCACTGCGAACCCGCCTCGCCGCCCTGCTCGAGAGCGGCGACCGGGGCCACCGCGAGATCCGCCGCCGCATCCGCGTGCTCACGCTCGGCACCCGGCGCGTGAACCGCGAGGTGTTCGAAGCGCTGTCGCTCGCGCTGCTCGGGCGCCGGCAGGCATTCATTCGCCACCTGCGGCGCGGGGACGGCGAGGTGACCGGGCGCACGGTGTCCCCGCAGCGGCTCGTGCATTACCGCTACAACTGGTACCTGGACGCCTGGGATCACGGGAAAGAGGCGCTGCGCACCTTTGCCGTCGACGCGATCATGCACGCGCGCGTGGAGGAGACGGAGGCGAGGGACCTGCCCGATGCCGAGCTCGACCGCGCGCTGGGCGCCGGCTACGGGATCTTCGCGGGCGAGGAAACGCAGACGGCCGTGCTGCGCTTCACGCCCGAGAGCGCGCGCTGGGTCGCGGACGAGGTCTGGCACTCGAAGCAGGTCGGGCGCATCGAGGCGGACGGGAGCTACGTGCTCGAGCTCCCCTACAGCCGCGAGCCCGAGCTCGTAATGGACCTCCTGCGCCACGGCGCGGGCGTCGAAGTGCTCGCGCCGCCGTCCTTGCGCGCGCGCGTGGCGGAGGAGCTGGCCGCGGCCGCGAGCCAGTACGGGTGATGTGCGCGGGTAATCGCCATGGCTGCGACCAGACGTGCTGCCGCCGAGCCAGGCCGATGCGCGGCCCGGTGAATCTTGAATAAGTTGGCCGGATGAATCTCGACCGCCTGCGCGGAAATCGCGACCTCCTGTTCTGGGGCCTGCACACGCTGGGGTGGTGCGCGTACGGGCTCGCGGTGTTCGTGGGCTCCGCGGTCTACGGCAGCATGCCGGGGTACGGGAAGGTTGTCGCGATAGCATCGGCCTCTGCTTTCGCGCTCTCCGCGCCGCTTCGGTGGCTATGCCGCAGGCTCTGGGCTGCGGGACCCCGCACGATGCTGATTTGCACGCCGATCGCGTGCTGGATTGTCGCGCTGGCATGGCGAGTGATCGTCAACCACGCATACGACAGTATCGTCAAAGTTGGATGGGTCCCCGAGTTTGCTCCGCCGCCGCTCTACGTGTTCCGCGGCACACTCACGGCCACGGCGCTGTTCCTGTGCTGGACCGCCCTGTACTACGGCGTGAAGTTCTATGAGCACTTGCAGCTCGAGCGCGAGGCGACGCTTCGCCAGTCGGCGCTCGCCCAGGAAGCGCAGCTCAAGATGCTTCGCTACCAGCTCAACCCGCATTTCCTGTTCAACACGCTGAACGCAATCTCGACCCTCGTCCTCGACGGTCAGAATCGGACCGCGAACCTTGCGGTGTCGCGCCTGTCCGAGTTCCTGCGCTACACGCTCGACCAGGACCCGATGAAGAAAGTGACACTGCGGCAGGAGCTGGACGCGCTCAACCTGTACCTGGGCATCGAGAAACTGCGCTTCGGTGACCGGTTGCGCCTCGAATTCGACGTCGACGAGCGCGTCGAGTCCGCACTCGTGCCATCCCTGCTCCTGCAGCCGCTGGTCGAGAACGCGATGAAGTACGCGATCGCGCCGCGCGAGCAGGGCGGCTCGGTCACCATTTTGGCCGGCATCGAGGGCGGCGGTTTGAGGCTCGCCGTCGTGGACGACGGGCCCGGCCTGCCGCCACTGGCTGTCAAGGCCAACGGCCGCGGTGTCGGGCTGCGCAATACGCGGGAACGGCTCAAGGTGCTGTACGGCGACGCTCACTCGGTGCAGGTCGCCGACGCCTCGCCGGGGCTGTCAGTCGAGATGCGCCTGCCACTGGAAGCGTAGGGAATCCGGTAGTGCCCAGGATCCGCGTGATCATCGTTGACGACGAGCCGCTCGCCAGGCGGGGTCTCGAGCTCAGGCTGCGCGCCTTCGAGGACTTCGAGATCGTCGCGCAGTGCGCGAACGGCCGCGAGGCAATCGATGCGATCGCTGCGCAGGCGCCGGACCTGATGTTTCTCGACATCGAGATGCCGGGAATCGACGGCTTCGAGGTGCTGCGGCGCATCCCGCAGACCAGCATGCCGATGGTCGTCTTCGTCACTGCTTTCGACCGCTACGCGATCGACGCATTCGACGCGCACGCGCTCGACTACCTGCTGAAGCCGCTGGTGGACGAGCGGCTCGAGCGCACCCTGGCCCACGTGCGTGACCAGTTCGCGCAGCGCAGGTCCATGAAGCACCGCGAGCAACTTGTCGCATTGCTCGCGAGCGTCACCGGCGCCGGCCAGCTCGATCCCGACGAGCTCATCGCGCGCGGCGCGGCGGGCGTCCCGCAGCGGTTCCCGGAGGTCCTGCCGATCCGGCTCGGACGCGAGACCGTGCGCCTGCCGGTCGCGTCCATCGAGTGGGTGGACGCCGCCGGCGACTACATGTGCGTGCACGCCGAGGGACGCACGCACGTCGTGCGCGCGACGATGAAGCAGTTCGAGGAGCGTCTCGACCCCGCAGACTTCCAGCGCATTCACCGCTCGACGATCGTGAATATTCGCCGCATCCGCAAGCTCAAGCCGCACACCAACGGCGAGTACTTCCTGACACTGGACGGCGGCCACGAGTTGAAGCTGTCGCGCAGCTATCGAGATCGCCTCGAGCGCATCCTCGGCAAGGCCTGAGGATCCGTTGAAGGGCGCGGAACCCATCGTCGTCTCGATTGAGCTGGCGGCCGCTCCCGGCCGCGCCTTGACGCGTTTGCGGCCGGATTCGCCGACTGGTGGCCAGTCGCGACCCACTCGCTGTCGCGTCAGGCCGGGACACGCTGCAGCCTGGAACCTGCGCCCGGCGGCGTCGTCGAAGAGCTCGCTCCGGATGGCGGGCGGCATCGTTGGGGAGTGGTCGAGTCGGCCGAGCCCGGCAGGCGTCTGCGCTTCAGCTGGCATCCCGGCCGCGAAGCGGATTCCGGGCAGTGGGTCGACGTCGTCTTCCAAGCGGCAGGGACCGGCAGCCGCGTGACGCTCACGCACGGCGGCTGGGAAACCCTCGGCGAGATTGCGCCTATCTTGCGCCGCGAGTACGCCGCCGGCTGGCAGGAGGTATTCGGGAAGATCTTCGCGGAATTCGCCGACCGGCCGAAGTGAATCGCAGCACTTCTATTGCTTGAGCACCCAGTCGATGACCGTCGACTGTATCGGTTCCCCGATGCCGTTCTGCGCCCCCGGGTGGTTCACGAACACCACGACGGCGTAGACCTTGCCCGACTTGCCGGCGACGTAACCCGCGATGCAGCTGACGTCCCTGAGCGTGCCCGTCTTCATGCGGATGCGGCTCGGGTCCTCGACGTTCTGAAAACGCTTCTGCAACGTGCCGTCGAGCCCGCCGAGCGACAGCGAAGTCAGGAATTCCGGGGCGAAGCGGCTGGCGTGCGCGCCCACCAGCAGCTCTGCCATGCTGTCCGCGGACATCCGCGCCTCGCGCGAGAGGCCGGAGCCATTGCCGATCACGAGTTCGGGAAACTCGAGCCCGCGCGTCTTCAGCCAGCCGACGATGGTGGCCTCGCCGGCAGCCGTCGTGGCGGGCGTTCCGTTCATCTCGGCGGCAATCGCGAGGACCAGTGAGCGCGCCATCATGTTGCTCGAATACTTGTTGGTGACGCGCACGATCTCCGAGAGCGGCTCGGATTCATGGGTCAGGAGCAGGCGGGCGCTCGGCGGTGCCGGAGCACGCAGCATGCCGCCGCGGAACTGGCCGCCGAGCTGGCGCCATAGCGTGACGAAAGTTCCCCAGGCGAACTGCGCCGGCTCCATGATCGCGAGGCGCTGGGTCTGGGGGCCGCAGCTCGCGGACAGCCGGCCGGTCGCGACCACCCGGTCGGGCCGCTCAGGCTCGATCTGGTAGGACACCTGCCGGTTCTGCCCAACGCAGCGGCCGCTCGTGAGCCGCACGCGGTTCTCGATCACCAGTCCTTCGGGGAACGGCTGGATGCTGAGGTCGATGCCCTGCCCGTCGTCGGCAGGACGGATCGTGAAATCCGAGGATTGCCAGTTGACCAGCAGCGCGTCCGGCAGCACGTTGTAAGTGCGCCAGAACTTCCCGTCGAAATCCTCCGGGCGCTCGCTCTGGTCCGTGAACCGCGACTGGTCGATGACGATGTCGCCCTCGATGGTGCGCAGGCCGGTCTGGCGAAGGTCGTTGACGAAGCGCCACCATCGCTCGATCGTCAGCAGCGGGTCGCCGCCGCCCTGCAGGTAGAGATTGCCCTTGAGTACGCCCTTGACCACGGGGACGTCGGCGAGCGCCCTCGTCTTCCAGGCGTAGGCCGGCCCGAGCAGGTCGAGCGCGGCCCAGGTCGGCAAGAGTTTCATGGTCGAGGCGGGCGAACGCGGCGTGCCGGGATTGAGCTCGAGGAGGCTCGCTCCATCCGCGACGTCGCGCACGACGATGCTGACACCGGCCTCGGGTACTGCCAGCCGGGTGAGCGCCGCGCGCGTCGCCGGCGGCAGCGTGTCCGCGACGGCCGGGGCCGCAAGCGACACCGCCAGCGCCAGGGACGGGAACCAGGGCCTCATTTGATGCAATACTAATGTGCATGGATGCAACTTGCAGAGTGCGGGGCTGTCATAGCGCGACAACAAATCCTTTTCCCGGAGCATCCATGCGCGCACCCATGCGCCGGCTCATGCCGGTCGTATTACTCGTCCTTGCCGCCGCCTGCACCCAACCGCCGTCGGCGACTGCCGAATCCACGGACCCGGCCGTAGCCGGGCAGCCGGCGCCCGCGCCAGCCGTCATTGCCACGGCCGACCCCGCGGTTGCCGGCGCACTGCCGAACTTTTCCGCGCTGGTGGACGCCTACGGTCCCGCGGTCGTCAATGTCACCACCGTGTCGGGCGGACGCGAGGTCCGCGGCGGACAGCCGGAGATTTCTCCCGACGACCCGCTCTACGAATTCTTCCGCGGATTCGGCTTTGGCGGCCCGCGCGGCCAGACGCCGCCCGCGCGCGGAGAAGGCTCCGGCTTCGTCGTCAGTGCCGACGGCTACATACTGACCAACGCGCACGTCGTTGCCGACGCGAACCAGGTCACGGTGCGCCTGACCGATCGCCGCGAGTATGGCGCAGAAGTTGTCGGCATCGACCGGCGCACCGACGTCGCCGTGCTCAAGATCGATGCGAAGAACCTGCCCGTCGTGCGCATCGGCGACGCCAGCCGCCTCAAGCCCGGCGAATGGGTGATCGCGATCGGGTCGCCCTTCGGCTTCGAGAACTCGGTCACCGCGGGCATCGTCAGCGCAATCGCGCGCTCGCTCGGCGATCCCGATACGTACACGCCCTTCATCCAGACCGACGTGGCGGTGAATCCCGGCAATTCCGGCGGTCCGCTGTTCAACCTGCAGGGCGAGGTCGTCGGCATCAATTCCCAGATCTACAGCCGCACCGGCGGCTATCAGGGCGTGTCGTTCGCGATCCCGATCGACGTCGCGATCGGCGTGAAAGACCAGCTGGTGGCGACTGGCCACGTGCAGCGCGGGCGGATCGGCGTCGGGATCCAGGAAGTCAACCAGGCGCTCGCGGATTCCTTCGAGCTGTCACGGCCACGCGGCGCGCTGGTTAGCGAAGTCGTGAAAGGCGGCCCTGCGGAAGCAGCGGGCCTGCAGCCCGGGGACGTGATTCTCGCGGTCGACGGCAAGGACATCGAACGCTCGAGCGAGCTGCCGCCCCTCATTGCCGCCATCAAGCCCGGCAAGCAGGCGACGCTCAGCGTCTGGCGCGACAAAGCCGAGAAATCCGTGCGCGTCAAGGTCGGCGAGCTCGATGAGGCGCCAGTCGTCGCGTCGCGCGACTCGTCTGGTGACAGCGAAACCGGCAAGCTCGGGCTCGCCGTGCGAGCGCTGACAGGCACCGAGCGCGAGCGGCTGAACACAACCGGACGCCTGGTGGTCGAAGGCGCCGAAGGGCCGGCGGCCCTCGCCGGCGTCGAGCGCGGCGACGTGATCCTCGCGGTCAACGGCAAGCAGGTCGGCACGCCGGGCGAGTTTCGCAGCGCCGTTGACGCCGCGGGCGCCACGGTCGCGCTGTTGATCCAGCGTGCGGATGCGCAGATCTTCGTGCCTGTGCGGGTCGATTCCTGATGCATTGGGCCGCCGCGACGCTTGTCCTGGCGGCGATCGCGGCGGCGGCTCCTTCCTGGTCCGCGGAATCCGGGCACGAGCCCGGGTCGGCCTTTCGCGACTGCGACGATTGCCCGGAAATGGTCGTGGTGCCAGCGGGCAGCTTCGTGATGGGCACTCCGGATGCGCCCGCGTCGCGCGGTGCCGCCGCGGCCGAAGGTGGCGCGGTGGTCGTCACACTGGCTCGCCCGTTCGCGCTCGGACGCCGCGAGGTCACGCGCGGCGAGTACGCGCGCTTCATTGCGGACAGCGGGCACGAGCCGCAGCCGGGATGCCGCGTGTGGGACGCCGAGCTCGCGCGCTTCAACGATGACTCGCGCCGCGGCTGGCAGGACGCCGCATCCGCGGACGACCTGCCGGCCACCTGCATATCGTTCGGCGACGCCGTGGCCTACGCGCAATGGCTTTCCGCGAAGACCGAATCCCGATATCGGCTGCCGTCGGAGGCGGAGTGGGAGTACGCGGCTCGTGCCGGCAGCCGGACACTGCGCCCTTGGGGCGACGAGCCCGAGGACGGCTGCGATTCCGCGAACACCTACGACCTCGTGGGCGCCGCGCGCTTCCGGCTCGGCTGGCCCGAAGCCCGATGCCGCGACGGCTATGAAGATCTCTCCCCGGTCGGTCAGTTCGCCGCCAACGGCTACGGGCTGCACGACATGATCGGCAACGCGCGCGAGTGGGTACAGGACTGTGCGACGGGCAGTTACGTCGGCCGTCCACGCGACGCGCGCGCCTGGGAGTGGATTGGCGGTTGCGGCGAGCGCGTCCAGCGCGGCGGCAGCTGGCTGACGCCGCCGCCCGAGAGCCGAAGCGCCTCGCGCAGCTCGGCGCCGGCCGACCAGCGCGCCGCCGACACCGGCTTTCGCATCGCCCGCGACCTCGACTCCCGCGCGCGGGAGGAATGATGACGCGCGCATCCCTGGTCACGCTCCTGCTGCTTGCCGCGGCGCCGGTCACGGCGCAGCAGGCGCCTGCCGCCGATCCGCGCGACTGCGACTTGTGCCCGGAGCTCGCGGTCGTGCCGCCCGGTCAGTTCCGGATGGGTTCGGCGCCCGACGCCCCGGAGCTGCAGCCCGGCCGGGGCGAGTCGCCAGCAGCCGCGCTTTCGTTTGCGCGCCCGTTCCTGATATCGAAGCGCGAGATCACCAACGGCGAATACCGGCGCTTCGTCGAGGCGACCGGCGCGAAGCCCGCCATCGGCTGCCGCGTGTGGGCCGGCGGCCAGTGGATCCAGGACCAGGACCGCAGCTGGCGTGATCCCGGCTTCGCCGCGGCTCCGCGCGACGACGAGCCTGTCGTCTGCGTAAGCTGGGACGATGCACGCTCATTCGCCGAGTGGCTCTCGGCCGAAAGCGGTAAGCAGTACCGGCTTCCTTCCGAAGCGGAGTGGGAATACGTTGCGCGCGGGGGCACGTCGTTCCCGCGCTACTGGGGGGAGAACGATTCACGCGAGGACCTCGCGCTCTCGCTCGCCTGCGATCACGCCAACGTCTATGACTCCTCCGCGGTCGATGTCCTGCGCCTGCCGGTGCCCAACGCGCGTTGCAGCGACCGCGCGACCGCGCTCGCGGCGGTCGCGCAGTACAAGCCGAACGCCTTCGGCGTCTACGACATCATCGGCAATGCCCGCGAGTGGGTCATGGACTGCTTCACGGCGAGCTATGCGGGCCGCCCGCAGGACGCGCGCGCCTGGATATGGCAAGGGGGCTGCGAGCTGAAGGGTGTGCGCGGCGGCTCCTGGGCGAGCCGCCCCCGCGACGCACGCGCGCCAGCGCGCGGCGCGGAGGCCGCCGGCCACCGCCAGTCAGACCTCGGCTTCCGGGTCGCGCGCGACTATTGACGGTGCCGGGTCGTAGATTCGTAGTTCCGTCACGCCGGAACTACGAATCTACGACCCGCCGCGCCACCGTCAGAGCCGGATCAGTTTCCAGGCGCCGTGCTTCCAGCGCAGCCATAGCGCCGTGCCGATCGCGAGCACATAGACGAGGATCGCGCTCCAGCCGCCGACTGCGCCGAGGCCGAGGCCCGGCACCTCATCGAACCAGCCCTGACCGGGCGCGAAGGTCAGGAAGTGCGTCAGCGGCAGGAACAGCAGCGTGCCGCAGGCGAGCACGATGAGGGCGGGAATGCGTGCGTCGCCGGCGCCGCGCAGGCAGAACGCGCTCGCGAAGTTGACCCCGTCGAAGAACTGGTAGGCCGCTGCCAGCCACAGCAGCGACGAGCAGAGCGCAATCACCTCGGCAGCGCGCGGGTCGGCGGCATTGACGAACAGCGGCACGATCCAGTCGCCGACCAGTGCAATCACGAGCCCGACGCCGCCCATGTAGCAGGCGACGACGGCGATGATGCGGTTGCCGAGCCGCTCGGCCCAGCCATGGTCGCCGGCACCGATTGCCTGCCCGACGAGGGTCGTGCCCGCGAGCGCGAGGCCGATGCCGGGCATGTAGGCGATCGCCGTGAAGATGGTGACGATCTGGGTCGCGGCGCCGTCCACCACACTCATCTGCACCTGCATCAACTGGAACAGCGCCGCGGCGCCGAGGTCTGCGCAGGCCGTCATTGCCATTGGCATGCCGAGCGCGATCAGCGCGACGATGCGCGGGAAGCTCGGCCGCCAGGTGAGGTGCGGGGCGAAGCGATGCGCATCCTCGCGCAGGATCATCCGAATCGCGATCGCGACACCGATGAGCTCCGCGCTCGTGGTCGCCCACGCGGCGCCGGCCATGCCCCAGCCGAAGCGGAAGATGAACACCTCGTTCAGGATCGCGTTCGAGCCGAGCACCACCAGGCCGATCGCCAGCGGGATTCGCGTACGGCCGATGCCGTTGAAGAACGCGACCGCGGCCCAGAGCGCTGCAGCCAGGGGCCCGCCGATCATGCGCGGGATCCAGAATTCCACCGCCAGCGTTTCGACGTCGGGCGTGAGACCGAAGGCGCGGATCATCGCCGGGCCGAAAGCCACCGTGATCCCGAAGGCGGGGATGGTCAGCACGGATGCCCACATGCCCATCCAGGCGATGCGCGTCGTGCGGCGGAAGCGGCCCGCGCCGTAGGCCTGGGCGACCAATGTCTGCACGCCCATCGCCACCCCGCCGATCAGGAAAATCGCGAGCAGCGCGAGCCAGTGGATCGCCGCGATCGCGGCGGTTGCTGCGGTGGAAAGTCGGCCGATGAACCAGGTATCGGTGAGGTTCAGCACCGCTTGCACGGTGCTGTTCAGTACCAGCGGCAGTGCAAGCGCCGCCACCGCGCGCATGTCGATGTGCCGGCGGCCATCGGCATCGAGGCGCAGGGCGGGCAGGGCGGCCTCGCGCCGCGCGGAGGGACCGGTCGCGGTCATGATCGAGCCTGCCGAAGCGCCTGGTGCCAGGCGCCGCCCGGCCGACCCGCGATCCACGCATGCAGTTCACCCGCGGCGGCGAGCGCGATCGCTTCCGGGGTTCGCGCCCCGATGTCGAGCCCGATCGGTGCGTGCAGCCGGCCGTCCAGGCGCTCTGCCTTCGGCCCCAGCATGGCAAGCAGCCGGTCGCGCCGCGACGCCGGGCCCAGCAAGCCGACGTAGCCGACCTGCGGGGCGTCGGCGAGTGCGCCGAGAAACGCGGCGTCTGCCGCGAGGTGGTGGCTCATCACCATGGCAGCTCCGCAATCAGCGAGCACTTCGAGGCGCGCGAACGCTTCGACGGGCTGGCCGTGCAGGCGGCAACCCGGGAATCGTGCGCTCGCGAGCAGCGCCGGCCGGTGATCACAGACCGCCACGTCGAAGCCGAGCGCGAGGGCCAGCCGCGCCAGCGGCCGCGCGTCGTCCCCGGCGCCGCACAACACGAGCAGCGGCGGCGGCGCCACGGGCAGGAGCAGGACGCGAACCGCCTCGCCTTCGCCTTGCGCCTCGAGAATCCGCGGCGAGGTGCAGGCCGTACGGGCAGCGTTCACCACCGTGGGCTCGGCCGTTGCGGCGTTGCCGCCGCCCGGCCACCAGGCGCGTCCCGTCGCCGGCCCGTCCACGACCAGGGCGAGGGCGCCACTCCTGCGTGACTCGACGAGCTCGGCGATCGCCGCGAGCGGCTGCCAGCACTCGTCCGGCCCGACTCGCTGCAGGAGCACTTGCATGGCGCCCTCGCAGCCGCTGCCGATGCCGAACAGCGCATCGTCCTCGCTGCGCATGTCATAGGCGGCGGTGCGCGGCTCGCCGGTTGCCAGCACTTTGCGCGCGTGCTCGACAAGGTCAAGCTCGAGACAGCCGCCCGAGAGCAGCCCGCGCGGCTGGCCCGACGCCGTGATCAACATCGGCGTGCCGGCCTTGCGATAGGTCGATCCTTCAGTGGCGAGGATCGTCGCGAGGACGAACGGGCGTGCCTCGACCTGCAACTCGCGAAAATCGCGAACCAGCGGGAGCAGGGGCGTTTCCAGGGCGTGAGCCATGCGTAAGCCTACCATCGGGTAGAATTCCGGCCCTCGCCGCCACGCAGCGGCAACGGGGAAAACGTGGGCAGCAACGAAAGCGAAGCAGCGGCGCAAGGTGCGATCCGGACCGAGTGCGTGATCGTCGGCGCCGGCCCGGTGGGCCTGTTCGCGGTGTTCGAGCTCGGACTCCTCGGACTGAAATGCGAGATCGTCGATTCGCTCGCGCACCCGGGCGGCCAGTGCACGGAGCTGTATCCCGACAAGCCGATCTACGACATCCCGGCATTGCCCGTGTGCGGTGCCCAGGAGCTCATCGATCG
Source organism: uncultured Gammaproteobacteria bacterium (assembly GCA_963817195.1). Taxonomy (GTDB): domain Bacteria; phylum Pseudomonadota; class Gammaproteobacteria; order Steroidobacterales; family Steroidobacteraceae; genus SCUD01. The sequence goes on along the minus strand of CAWFNJ010000007.1, from coordinate 532,896 downwards.
CCTGATGCAGCAGATCAAGCCGTTCAATGCCGGCTTCCATCTCGGCCAGGAGGTCGTGGAAGTGGTGCGCCAGACCGGCGGGCGCTTCGACCTCAGGACCGCCGCAGGCACGCAATTCGATGCCGGCAGCATCATCATTGCGGGCGGCCTCGGCTCGTTCCAGCCGCGGCGACTGATGGTGCCCGATGCGGAGCGTTTCGAAGGCAGGCAGGTCCATTACCGCGTGCGGCGCGCCGAGGAATTCCACGGGCGGGATGTCGTGGTCGCGGGCGGCGGCGACAGTGCGCTCGACTGGGTGCTCGAGTTCTGCGGCAAGGCGCGCTCGGTCGCACTGGTGCATCGGCGCGCGGAGTTTCGCGCGCAGCCGGCTTCGGTGGCGCGCATGCGCCAGCTTGCCGGCGAAGGGCGGCTGCGCCACCTCGAAGGCACGATCCAGTCGCTGACGATCGACGGCGATCGGCTCGCCGGCGTGCGCGTGCAGCTGGCCGACAAGACGGCCGCCCTGCTGCCCTGCGAGCTCGTGCTCGCCTGCTTCGGCCTGCACCCAAAGCTCGGGCCAATCGCCAACTGGGGCCTCGCGCTCGAGAAAAAGGCGCTCAAGGTCGACACCGAGAGGTTCCAGACCAGCGAGCCCGGCATCTTCGCGATCGGTGACGTGAACACGTATCCCGGAAAGAAGAAGCTGATCCTCTCGGGATTTCACGAGGCGGCGCTCGCTGCATTCGCCGTGCAGCACCACGTCTACCCGGAGAAGCGGCAATTCCTGCAGTACACGACGACCAGTCCCATCATGCGCGAGCGGCTCGGCGTCGCGCCGCCGGAGTGATACCGTGACGGCCGCGCGCCTGCCGGAGCTGCTGAAGCTGCTGGACCTCGAACGGATCGAGGACAACCTGTTCCGCGGCGAGAGCCGCGACGTCGGCGCGCCGCAAGTGTTCGGCGGCCAGGTGCTCGGCCAGGCGCTGGTCGCCGCCTCGCGGACGGTGGAGGGCCGGCAGGTGCATTCCTTGCACGCCTACTTCCTGCGCCGCGGCGACCTCTCGGTGCCGATCGTGTTCGAGGTGGACCGCAGCCGCGACGGCGGCAGCTTCACGAGCCGCCGGGTGGTCGCGATCCAGCATGGCCAGCCCATCCTGACGATGTCGGCGTCCTTCCAGGTGGCAGAGCCCGGACTGGACCACCAGGCTGTCATGCCGGACGCGCCGCCGCCCGAGTCGCTGCGTGACCTCGCGGAGATCGAGGCCGAGTTGATCGAGCGCACGCCGCACAAGGTCGCGGGCTACTTCCGCAACCAGCGGCCCTTCGAGTTTCGCGCCGTGAACCCGATGGAATACCTCACGCGCGACAAGCGGCCCGCGACCAAGCAGGTGTGGTTCCGCGTGGTCGGCAGCCTGCCGGACGACCAGGCCCTGCATCGCTGCCTGCTGGCTTACGTCTCCGATTATCACTTGCTGCCGACGGCGACCATGCCGCACGGCGTGAACTTCCTGGAGCTCCAGGTCGCGAGCATTGACCACGCAATCTGGTTTCACCGCGACCTGCGGGTCGACGACTGGTTGCTGTATGCGATGGAAAGCCCGAGCGCTTCGGGCGCGCGCGGCTTCAGTCGCGGACTCATTTATGCGCGCGACGGTCGGCTGGTCGCGAGCGTGGCGCAGGAGGGCCTGATCCGTGAGCACAGCGGCTGGACGCAGCCCGCCGGCCGGCAGGTCTGATTGCGGATCCGACGCGCTACCCGCCGTCCCGCAGCACTTTGCCCGGGTTCATGATGCTATCCGGGTCGAGCGCGCGCTTGATGACGCGCATGACTTCGAGGGCGGCGGGGTCCTCGTAGCGCTCCAGCTCGGCAACCTTGAACTGGCCGATCCCATGCTCCGCGCTGAAGCTGCCGCCGTGCGCGGCGACGAGGTCGTGCACGGCGCGGCGGATCGCGTCCGCCTCCCGCTCGAGCGCACCGCCGTCGCCGCCGGCCGGCTCGCTCAGGTTGTAATGCAGGTTGCCGTCCCCGAGATGGCCGTAGGCGACGAGACGCGCGCGCGGCGCGAGTCGCGCGACCAGCGCCTCTCCCTCGGCGATGAACGCCGGTAGCCGCCCCGGGTCGACCGAGATGTCGTGCTTGAGGCTCGCCCCTTCGTGGCGCTGGGCCTCCGGAATCGTCTCGCGCAGGCGCCAGAGTGCACTGCGCTGCGCCCCGGAAGCCGCCGTGACTGCATCTTCCGCCAGCCCGTGCTCGATGGCCCCGGCGAGGACGGCTTCGAAACGGGCGGCGAAAGCCGGGTCCTCTGCGCTGACGGAGGCTTCCACGAGCACGTACCAGGCGTGCGGTGACTCGAACGGGTCGCGCGTGCCTGGCACGTGGCCGAGGACGAACTCGAGCGCGATCCGGGGCATCAGCTCGAAGGTCGTGACGGCATCGCCGAGGAACTCGCGCAGCTTCACGAGCAACGCCAGCGCGTCTGCGGGCGAGCCGAGCGCCACCAGGGCGGTGGAAGTGGCGGCGGGGCGCGGGAACAGGCGCAGGCTTGCCGCCGTCACGACACCGAGCGTTCCTTCGGCGCCGATGAAAAGCTGCTTGAGGTCGTAGCCCGTGTTGTCCTTGCGCAGGCTCGACAACTGGTTGAGCACGCGCCCGTCCGGGAGCACCACCTCGAGCCCGAGCACCAGCGCGCGCATCATCCCGTAGCGCAGCACCGCAGTGCCGCCGGCATTCGTGGAGACGATGCCGCCGAGCGTCGCGCTGCCCTCGGAACCGATCGACATCGGCAGCAACCGGTTGGCGGCAGCCGCGGCTGACTGCAGATCCGCAAGCACGCAGCCGGCCTCGGCCGTCAGCGAGTCTCCCGCCGCATCGATCGCGCGGATCCGGCGCAGGCGCCGCAGTGACAGGAGGATCTCGTTGCCGGCCGGCCGCGGCGTCGCGCCGCCGCAGTAACTCGTGTTGCCGCCCTGCGGCACAATGGCGATGCGCTCGCGCGCGCACAGGCCGACGACCCCGGCCACGCGTTCCGTCGTATCCGGGAGCGCGACCAGCGGAGTCGGCCCGCGATGCAGGCCGCGGAAGTCGATTTCGAAGGGCGCGCGGTCGGAGGGCTCCTCCAGCCAGCCGCCAGGCCCGAGGATGTCCTTGAGGGCGGCGACTGCGGAAGCCGGCACCGGCCGGTCGGGGCGGTTCATGCCGGCCATCTTACTGAGCGGCGCGCGGCGCCGCCGGACACGGCGACCGGTTCAGGCCGCCGGCTGCGCCTGCAGGGCCGCGATGCGTTCCTCGAGCGGCGGGTGGCTCATGAACAGGCGCTTGAGGCCGTCGCCCCGGCGGCCGCTGATGCCGAAGGCCGCCATCGCGGCAGGCAGGGACTCGCCCTCGCGGCGGCCGAGCGCCTGCAGCGCTGCAATCATGTTCTGCCGGCCCGCGAGGCTCGCGCCGCCGTGGTCGGCGCGAAACTCGCGCCGGCGCGAGAACCACATGACGATCATCGTCGCGAGGAAGGACAGCACAAACTGGGCAACCAGCGTCGTGATCCAGAATGCCGGGCCCTGGCCCCGCTCGTTGCGGAACACGACCCGGTCGACGACCTGGCCGACCACTCGCGAGGCGACGAACACGAAAGTGTTCACGACGCCCTGGATGAGCGTGAGCGTGACCATGTCGCCATTGGCGACGTGGCTCACTTCGTGGCCCAGTACGGCCTCGACTTCCTTGCGGCTCATGCGCTGCATCAGGCCGGTGCTCACGGCGACCAGCGACTTGTCGCGCCGCGCGCCGGTCGCAAAGGCGTTCGGGGCCGGCGACTCGAAGTAGCCCACCTCGGGCATGCCGATGCCGGCCTGGCCGGAGAGTCGGCGCACAGTCTCGACCAGCCAGGTTTCCTGCTCGCTGCGCGGCTCGGTGATGACCTGCACGTTCATCGCGCGCTTCGCCGCCCACTTCGACATCGCCAGCGAGGCGAATGCGCCGCCGAAGCCAAGCAGGGCGCCGAAGATCAGCAGCGAGTTGAAGTTGATTCCGTTGGCGTTGAGCCAGGGCTCGACGCCAAGAAGGCGCAATGTGACGCTCGCAACGATCAGGATTGCGAAGTTGGTCAGGACGAACAGCAGCACTCTCATGCGCGGCGCTCCATCGTGCGGCGTGGCGTGTCGTTCATATGCCGTCGGCCGGCGGGGGAATCAAGCCCAGCGTTCATTCCGGCGTGGCCGGTTGCTCGTCGTCGGCCTGCTTCGGCTTGGGCGGCTCGACGAGCCCGAGTTCGAGGCGCCGCTCCTCGGAGAGCTGCTCGAGCCCCAGGATGCGGCAGGTCTCGACCTTGCCCATGCCGTGAAAGGCGACCGAGTCGCGACCGAATCCGCAAATCTGGCCGTTTCCATCGCCGTCCACGGCCGCGAGCGACACCTGGCTGCCGACGTCGAAGCAAGCGCCGGACAGGTCGGCGAGGTAAGCCCTCTTGCGTCCGCCTGCAAACAACACGAGGTAGCGGTCGTTGAGCGCCCTGAAGTCGCTGATCGTGGACTGGAACACGCAGTCGTTCGTGCGCGTCAATTCCAGGCGCTGTTCCTGCATTTCGCGTTCCTGCCTGCCGAGCTGCGATTCCGGCCCCTGGCTCACGCAGGCGGCCGGAAGCAGCAGAAGGGTCACGATCAGGGTGCGGGATGACATGCGGCAACTCCTCGCCGGTTATGCCGCTTGGACCGGGTAACGGGGCGTGGGGTTCCAGATTCCGGGCGCGAGCCCATCCGACCCGTCAGTAGTCGTTCCGGTCGCCGTAGTCGTCGTCGTCCTCGTCCTCGTCGTCGTCCTCGTCCTCGTCCTCGTCCCAGTCGTCGTCGTCCTCGTCTTCGTCCGCCTCTTCTTCTTCCGACCCCGACCAGCCTTCGGGCTCCTCGCCAAGCTCGAGGTCGAGTACCTGCCAGGTCTCGTAGTCGATTTCCTCGACGTCGCCGTCCTCGTACTGCAATTCGATGAGCTCCGCGTCCTCGTCAACCGAGAGGACCTGGAAAATTTCCTCGTCGTCGAGGCTCTCGTACCACTGTCCGGGCACTGGATTGTGATCGCGGCCCATTGACTTCCTCGTCTCAAGCGGCGGCGGACTCAGGATTCCGCTCCCGCCCCGATATTACGGGCGCGGATGGACCGCTAGCAAACCGCCGGGCCCCAGCTGGACTTGAAACGACCGGGCACCGCTCCCATTCAGTAGGCCGAGCCCATCGAGGGCGGAAGGAGACAGGAAAATGACACTGATTCGCTGGGAACCGTTCAGGGAACTGGACGACGTCTTCGCGCGCTATAGCCCGTTCTTCGGCCGGCTGGCCGCCGCTCGGGCGGGCGCCACGGAAGAGGGCGAGACTCCGGCGTGGACGCCGGTCGCCAACATCTCCGAGACCGAGACCGACTACCTCATCAAGGCCGAGCTGCCGGAAGTGAGCAAGGAGGACGTCAAGGTCACGGTGGACGAGAACGTCATCACGATCAGCGGCGAGCGCCGCAAGGAAGCCGAGCACAAGGACGAGAAGGTCCACCGTGTCGAGAGCTTCTACGGCCACTTCTCGCGCAGCTTCCGGCTGCCGGAAGACGCCGACATCAATGCCATCCAGGCGGAGAGCCGCAATGGCGTGCTGAAGGTCCGGGTGCCGAAGACGCCCGCCCCGAAGCCCAGGACGGTCGAAGTACAGGTAAACTGACGGGACCCGGGGCGGCGGCGCGAGCCGCCGCCCTGTCAGCCGAGGGTCCCATGCCGCACGAGTTCGAAGCCGTCCGGCTGCAAGCTGCAGCAGCAGAAGCAGGAATTGCTCGCCCGCGCCGCCAAGGTGCGGGCCGACATCACGCGTTCTTCCGGCCCGCTCGACAAGGATTTCGCCGAGCAGGTAGTGCAGATGGAGAACGACGCGGTGCTCGCCGGCATCGGCGAGGCGACCGCAGCCGAGCTCGCGCAGATCAACCGCGCGCTCGCCCAGCTCGACGCAGGCAACTACGGACTGTGCAGCAATTGCGGACAGCCGATCGGCGAGCGCCGCCTTCAGGCGCTGCCGTATTCCGACCGCTGCATCACCTGCGCCGAAGCGGCGGGCTGACGACGCGGTTTCTGCATGCCCGGCTACAAGGTTCCGCTCCGTGAATACCGCTACGTACTGCACGAGGTGCTGGACGCCGAGGCGCACTACCGCTCGCTCGGCCGAGACGACGTCAACGCCGAGCTGATCGAGAGCGTGCTCGAGGGGGCGGCGCGGTTTGCGGAAGACGTCGTCGCGCCCACCAACGAACCGGGCGACCGCGTCGGCGTGCGTCGCACGGACGACGGGCGCGTAGTCACGCCGCCCGGCTTCGTCGAGGCCTACCGGCAGTACGTCGCCGATGGCTGGGCGGCGCTCTGCGGTTCGCCCGAAGCCGGTGGACAGGGTATGCCGGAGAGCATCGGCGGGCGTCGTCGGCGAGATGCTGGTCTCGGCCAACATGTCCTGGAAGCTCTACAGCGGGCTCACCGACAGCGCGGTGCTTTCGCTCGACCGCCACGGCACGGAGGAGATGAAGCGCGTCTACCTGCCGCAGCTGGTGAGCGGCGTCTGGAGCGGCACGATGGTGCTGTCCGAGCCGCACGCGGGCACCGATCTCGGCCTCATGCGCACCCGCGCGGAGCCGCAGCCCGACGGCAGCTACCGCGTGACGGGCACCAAGATCTTCATCACCAGCGGCGAGCACGACCTGACCGAGAACATCGTGCACATGGTGCTCGCGAAGCTGCCGGACGCGCCCGCAGGATCGCGCGGTATCAGCATGTTTCTCGTGCCGAAGTTCCTTCCGGACGCCGAGGGCGCCCCGGGCAAGGCCAACGGCGTCAGTTGCGCGAGCGTCGAGCACAAGCTCGGCATCCATGGTTCGGCGACCTGCGCGATGAACTTCGACGGCTCGCGAGGCTGGCTGATCGGCGAGGTCAACGGCGGCCTCAAGTGCATGTTCACCATGATGAATCACGCGCGGCTCTGGGTCGGCCTGCAAGGGCTCGCCCAGTGCGAGCGCGGCTGGCAGGCCGCGCTCGCCTATGCGCGAGAGAGGCGCCAGGGGCGCAGCTCCGAGGGCAGCAAGGCGCCGGCAGATCCCATCATCGGCCATCCGGATGTGCGCCGGATGCTGCTCACGCAGAAATCGCTGATCGAGGGCGCGCGCGTGCTGATCTGGTTCGCGGGCCAGCAGATGGATTGCTCGCTGCATCATCCGGACGCCGCGGCACGCGAGGAAGCCGCGGATCTGCTCGCGGTGCTGACGCCCGTGGTGAAGGGATTCGTCACCGGCATGTCGCTCGAGTGCACGAGCGAAGCGATCCAGATCCACGGCGGGCACGGCTACGTGCGCGAAACCGGCGTCGAGCAGTTCTTCCGCGACGCGCGCATCACGATGATCTACGAAGGCGCGAATGGCATCCAGGCGCTCGACCTGCTCGGCCGCAAGGTGCTGGGTTCGGGCGGGGCGCTGGCGCGCCGGCTCGGCGGCCTGATCGGCGGGTTCTGCGAACGCCACGCGGGCGCCGGCGAGCACGCCGAGTTCGTCGCGCGGCTCGCCGGGCTGTTGAAGGAGTGGAGCGTCGCGACCGAGGAGGTTGCGCGGCGCGCCGCCCGCAGCCCCGACGAGACCGGCGCCGCCGCCATGGACTACCTGCAACTGACCGGTTACCTGTGCCTCGCGTGGAGCTGGGCGCGGATGGCGACGGTTTCCGCGGCGGCACTCAAGGCCGGGACCGCGGAGGCAGCCTTTCACCGGTCGAAGCTGGCCACCGCGCGCTTTTATTTCCAGCGCATCCTGCCGCGCGCCGAGGCGCACCTCGATGCGATGGGCGCGGGCGCCCGCTCGCTGATGGAAATCGCGCCGGACCAGTTCGCTTTCTAGGAATGGACCGCTTCAGCGCCCCTGCGCGGCCAGCCCGCCAGCCAGCGACCATACGTTCGCGTGCCCGCGCGCCCGCAGGTATTCGGCAGCCGCGTGGCTGCGCACGCCGTGCGCGCAGACGAGCAGGTAAGGGCGCCCGTCCTCGACCGCGAGCGCACCATCGAGCAGGTGACCGAGCGGCAACGATTGCTGGCCGGTAACCGGCAACGGCTCGAACGCGCACTCCATCGGCTCGCGGATGTCCACGATGCGGTAGCCCGCCGCGACAGCGGCCGCGAGCGGCAGCATGAGATCGACGTCCGTGTTCAACGCGCCCGCGGGACCGCCGTCGATGCGAACACAGCGACCCGCGCACGCCGGGTTTCGCGGCGCGGACAGCCGGCGCTGGCCGTGCACCAGCAGATCGACGAGCAGGAGTTCGTCCTCGAGCTGGCCCGGCAGGTCGAGCAGGAGTTTCAGGACTTCCATCGCCTGCAGCTGTCCGAGGACCGCAGGCACCGGGCCGAGGACGCCCGCTTCGGCGCAGTTGCCGACCAGGCCGTCGCGGGTCGCTTCCGGCCACTGGCAACGCAGGCAGGAGCCGCCACGGTCTGCGCGCACGACCTGCAACTGTCCCTCGTACTGGTACACGCTTGCGAGCACTGCGGGCACGCCGGCACGCTGGGCGGCGTCGTTGACGACGAACTTGGTGGCGAAGTTGTCGCTGCAGTCGACGATCGCATCGGCCGCGGCAAGCAGCTCGGCGCCGATGGCGGCGTCGAAACGCCGCGTCACCGGCTCGTAGCGCGGCTCCGGGTTGTAGGCGGCGAGACGCCGCGCCGCTGCCTCGGCCTTGGGCTGGCCGACGTCCGCGATTGCGAACAGCGGCTGGCGGTGCAGGTTCGAGGGCTCCACGCGGTCGTGATCGACGATCGTGAGCCGGCCGACGCCCGCGCCGGCGAGGCTGGTCAGCACCGGGCAGCCGAGGCCGCCGGCGCCGACGACGACCACGTGCGCCGCCGCGAGGCGCGCCTGGCCGGCGGCGCCGACCTCGGGTAGCGCGGCCTGGCGCGCGTAGTCGAACGCGGGCAGGGCGGCGTGGGCCGAGTGCTCGCAGTTCACCCAGCCGCTGTCGCCATCCGCGTAGTGTTCCTTCTTCCAGATCGGCAGCCGGTGCTTGACGGCGTCGATGATGTCGCGGCAAGCCGCGAAGGCTTCGCCGCGGTGCGGCGCGCTGACGCCGACCCAGACTGCGACCTCTCCCACTGCGAGGCGGCCAACCCGGTGCACGCAGCGCGCACGCGTCGCGCCGTGACGCCGCACGGCGTCGGCGACGATGCGCTCGCCTTCGGCGACGGCGAGCGGCTCGAATGCCTCGTACTCCAGCGAGATCACGCTGCGGCCCTCGTTGAGGTCCCGCACCCGGCCCTCGAAGGCGGCGAAGCCGCCGGCGGCGGGCGAGGCGAGCGGCTCGGCGAGCCGGGCCGCGTCGATCCGCGCCGTCGAGAATTCGAATTCGCTCATCCGCCGGCGACCGGCGGGATGAATACGACCTCGTCGCCATCCCGGAGCGGACGTTCCCAGTCAGCGAATGCTGCGTTCACCGCGACCCGAAGCTGCGACGCCGGCAGGCGGAAACCGTGGCGCGCGGCGAGCTCGGCGTACAGCGCCGCGGGCGTCGCCGCCGCGGTCTCGACGCTTTCGGACTGCCGCCCGGCCTCCTCGCGCAGCAGCGCGTAGTAGCGCAGTTGCAGGCGCGGCATCAGGCGGCTCCGCGCGCCGCCAGTGAAGCGCGCACGGCGGCGGCGTCCTCCGGCGTATTGGCATTGTCGAGCGCCGCGCCGTGGCGCGGCTCGAGCACGCGCACGTCGTGGCTCATGAGGAATTTCCGCGGGCAGTCGCGGCCGGCTTCGACATGGGCGAGCAGTGGGGCCCTGCTCGCCGGCTCGTAGACGGCGCAGAGCGGCTCGGGCAAGCCGTCGTGCGCGCTCGCATAGCAGGTTGCCTGCCGGCCCGGATCGCGCCGTCGCAGCAGGTCCTCGAGCGTGGCGTCGTCGAGCTGCGGCAGGTCGCAGGCGACGACCAGCCAGGCGCATTCGGGATGCCGCGCCTGGGCTGCCAGGATGCCCGCGATGGGCCCACGGCCAACGTCGCCGTCCACCACCTGCGGGTACGCGGCGCGCAGCGGCTCCCCCACCTGGTCCGCGCGCACCGAGACGAAGCTGCGCTCGGTGTGCCGCGCGACGAGGTCGAAGGCTTCCGCGAGTTGCGGCCTTGCGGCGTAGGCGAGCGCCGCCTTGTCGGCCTGCATGCGCGTCGAACGGCCGCCCGCGAGCACGAGTCCGTACAGCGCGGTCACCGCGGCGGACCTGCGGCGAAGTCGCTCTTGCCTCCGCTCTTCTCGACCAGGCGCAGCGACTCGATCACGATGCCGTGCGACAGCGACTTGCACATGTCATACACCGTCAGGGCTGCGACCGAGGCGCCCGTGAGCGCTTCCATTTCCACCCCGGTCCGATGATGCACGGACGCCGTGCAGCAGATGCGCAGCGCGTCGTCGCCGGCGGCCTCGATCGCGATGTCGCAGCGCTCGAGTCCGAGCGGATGGCAGAAGGGAATCAGCTCGTGCGTGCGCTTCGCTGCCATCGTGCCGGCGACGATCGCGGTGTGGAACACCGGGCCCTTGGCGGTCGCAAAGCCCTGGGCCTTCAACGCCGCGAATGCGGCAGTCGGGAAGCGCAGCAGGGCCTCCGCCTGCGCCGAGCGCAGGCTCACGGCTTTCGCGCTGACGTCGACCATCGCGGGCGCGCCGCCCGCGCCGACGTGCGTGAGAATTTTTCGCCTCATCCGCCAATGTAGTACATCTCGATCTTGCGCGGCGTTGCGGCGCCCGCGTCGAGCCTGCGCAATTCGCTATAGCGGTCCTCGCGGCCGCGCCACACGCCGCGGATCATGCGGCGCAGCTCCTCGGCGCTGCGGCCTGCGCGCAGCGCCTCGCGGAAGTCCGTGCCCGCGGTCGCGAACAGGCAGGTATAGAAGACGCCGTCGGAGGACAGGCGTGCGCGCGTGCAGCCGCCGCAGAACGGCTGGGTGACGGAGGATATGAAGCCGATCTCGCCCGCGCCGTCCGCGTAGGCATAGCGCTCGGCAACCTCGCCTTGCTGCGCGGGCGCCAGCGACTGCAGCGGCCAGGCGGCGGCGATCGCGTCCCGGATCTCGCGTGAGGGCACGACGAGCCCTGGCTGCCAATGATTGCGGTTGCCGACGTCCATGTACTCGATGAAGCGGGGCACGACGCCTGAGCCGCGGAAATGGCGCGCGAGCTCGAGCACCTGTCCGTCATTGACGCCGCGCTGCACGACGGCGTTGACCTTGACTGGTTCGAGGCCTGCCTCGCGCGCGGCGCGGATTCCGTCCAGCACGCGATCGAGTCCGTCGAATCCGCCGTTCATCTGCCGAAACGTGGCCGGGTCGATGGAGTCCAGGCTCACCGTCACGCGCGAGAGGCCCTGGGCCGCGAGCTCGGCTGCGTGCTGGGCGAGCAGCACGCCGTTGGTGGTCAGCGCGAGATCCTCGATTCCCTCGATGGCCGACAACTCGCCGACCAGGTCGGCAAGACCGGTGCGCAGCAGCGGCTCGCCGCCGGTCAGGCGGATCTTGCGCACGCCCTCGGCGGCAAAGGCCCGTGCGAGGCGCGCGATTTCGTCGAACGAGAGACGTTCGGCGGCGGGCAGGAAGCGGTAGCCCTCGCCGAAGGTCTCGCGCGGCATGCAGTACGGGCAACGGAAGTTGCAGCGGTCCATGACCGAGATGCGCAGGTCCAGCAACGGCCGCCCGCGCGCGTCCGCCACCGCGCCCGGCGCGCCGATCGCCACCAGCTTTCCGTCTTTACCTTCAGTCATGGCCTACCAGCGATATAGAGGAACTGCGAGACCCGCGGGATGGCACGCGGGCCCGCACGGCAGCTCGACGAAGCCGTCCGTGCCGGCGAGCGCGATGAAATCTCCGGACCCGCCGGTCGGCCGCGGCTCGGCCAGCGCCCGACCCTGCTGATCGTAACCGAGGGTGACCGGCAGGAAGTAGGTGAGGCGCTTGTCGAAGGCGAAATCCCTCGCCAGGACCACTGTAGGCGGCCTCCGGACGGGGGCGCCAACCAGCCGGCCGAGCGCTGGAACGACATAGCGCGCAAGGCAGACGAGCACGGACACCGGGTTGCCGGGCAGGGCGAAGACCGCCTGGCCCGCTGCGTGGGTGCCGAACCACATCGGCCGCCCCGGCCGTTGGGCGATGCCGTGGAACACCGGCTGCACGCCGAGCGCTGCCAGCACGGCGGGCACGTGGTCGAAGCGGCCGGCCGAGACGCCGCCGGACAGCACCAGCATGTCGTGCTGTTCGAGCGCAGCGCCGAGCGCCGCGGTGAGCGCGTCTTCGCGGTCAGGCAGGTGCGCTTCGGTCACGGGTGCGAAGCCCGCGAGGGTGAGCGCGGCGGCGAGGCCATAGGCATTCGAGCGCCGGACCTGGTGCGCGAGGATCGGCGCGCCGGGCTCGACCAGCTCATCGCCGGTCGAGATCACGGCGATGCGCGGCGCGCGCGAAACGGGAAGCTGTGCGAGACCCGCCGATGCGGCGACCGCGAGCTCAGGGCCCGCGAGCCGCGTGCCGGCCTCGAGCAGCACTTCGCCCGCGCGCGCGTCGCTGGCCTGCCGGTGCACGTGATGCCAGGGTGCAGGTTCTGCGCCCTCGAGGAGTTCCGCCTCGCCGTCGGCGATCCGCAGCTGCTCGACCGGGACGACGGTGTCGCAGCCGCGCGGCATGATCGCGCCGGTCATGACTTCGAAGCAGTCGCCCGGCGACGCGAGCAGGGGCGCGGGAGTTCCGGCGGCGTGGATGCCGGCGATGCGAAACCGCCTGTGGCCGCCGCCTGTGAAGCGGAACGCGATTCCGTCCATGGCTACGCGATCGAAAGGCGGTGCGTCGCGCTCGGCCTGCAGTGCCGCCCGCAGCACGCGGCCGGCACAGGCCGAAAGGGGCGCCATTTCCTGCGACACCGGCGCCACGGCGGCGGCAATCGCCGCATCGGCCTCGGCGGTTGTCAGCAAGGGGGCTTCCGCCGTCAGTCCTGCTTGTCGCGAGCCTTGAAGATGCGCAGCTGCTCGTTGAAGCGGTCGGCAAGCGCCTGGACCTCGTCCACGGCCGCGTTGTTTTTCTTGGCCTGCATGGCGCGCAGCTCCGCAAGCCGGTCCTCATCGTACGTACCGCTCTTCTCGATTGTCTCCAGTTCGAGATCGAGGCAGGTGTTGTACGCGTCGATGTCGTTGTTGAACTGCTGCACCGCCTTTTGCCCGGCCGCCATCTCCTCGTAGGTTGCTGTGGACCCATCGGGTACCTGGTCGGGCGCGCGCGGATAGATGCAGGTGGCCTGTGCCGCACCGGCGGCGGCGAGCAGCGTCAGGGCTAGTGTCAGACGGATCATTGCGGCAGTTTCTCCCAGCGGAATGATGAGACATGGACAGCCGACGGGCCGCCCGGTTCGGAATGGCAGGAATTCTAGCGCAGAAGGGGACGGGAACTGGGACACCTTGTACGATGCGCGGCAATCCATGGCAGCGAAGCCAGAAACGAGGTCTCGAGGAGCGGGCAGTTCCCGCACGGACGACGCGGGCACCGTCGACTGGCGACGCCTCCTGCAGACCGTCTTCACGTCGCGCGCGCTCGATGCGCTCGAAGAAACGCGGCTGGTCCCGGACCGCAAGGTGCTGTACCAGTTCTGCGCCCGCGGCCACGACGTGACCCAGGCCCTGCTCGGTCAGCGGCTCACCGGCCGCCGCGACGCCGTCGCTCCCTACTATCGCTCCCGGCCGCTGGCACTCGCACTCGGCCTGTCGGCCGAGGAGGCGCTTGCGTCGACCATGATGCGTGCCGAAGGCATGTCGGGCGGCCGCGACGTCGGCGTCGTGATCAACTTGCCGAACCGCGACGGTCCCAGCCTGCTGCCGGCCTGCGGCGGCGTCGGCACGCAGTACACCCCGGCGACAGGCTGGGCCCAGTCGCTCGTGTATCGCGCGCGGGTGTTGGGCGACGACTCGGTCGCGGGCTGCATCGCCGTCGCCCACGGCGGCGAAGCCTCGACGTCCACCAACGGCTTCTGGGCTTCGCTCAACATCGCGACCACCGAACGCCTGCCGTTGCTGTATTTCATCGAGGACAACGGCTATGGCATCTCGGTGCCAGCCGCGCGGCAAACGCCCGGCGGCAACGTGGCAGCGAACCTCGCGGCGTTCGGCAACCTGAAGATCCTCTCGGGCGAGGGCTCTGATCCGTTCGCCGCGGCGACGCTGATCGACGAGGCGCGTCAGCTTCATCCGCTCGGGCGGCGGGCCGGTCTTGCTGCGGCTTTGCGTGCCGCGCCTCTCCGGGCACTCCGGGCAGGATACACAGGCCTACAAGAGTGCCGAGGAGCTCGCCTCCGAGCGGGCCAGGGATCCGCTGCTGGCGCTGCGCCGGCTGCTGGTGCCGGGCGAATTGACCGTTGCCGAATGGGAGTCGCTCGAAGCCGGGGCCGAAGCGGAAGTGCGCGCCGCGCTCGCGCGCATCGAGGCCCGCCCGCCGATCGATGCTTCAACGGTCACGCGCCACGTCTTCAGCGAGCGGCGCGCCGACGGCAGCCTCGAGCTGCAGGCACAGGGCGGCCAGCGCGCAGAGGGCGTGATTCCGCCGTCGGGCAGCCCGACGCCGCAGCCGGCGGGCGCACGCATCAATATGCTGACGGCGATCCGCCGCACCCTCGAGCACGAGCTCGCGATCAACCCGCGCGTGCTCGTGTTCGGCGAGGACGTGGGGAAGAAGGGTGGCGTGCACGCCGCGACCCTGGGCCTGCAGGAGCGGTTCGGCGAAGACCGCGTCTTCGACACCAGCCTGTCGGAGGAGGGGATCATCGGCCGCGCGGTCGGCATGGCGCTCGCCGGGCTGGTACCGGTGCCCGAGATCCAGTTCCGCAAGTACGCCGAGCCGGCAGCCGAGCAACTGCACGACTGCGGCACGATTCGCTGGCGCACCGTGAACCGTTTCGCGGCACCGATGGTGGTGCGCATGCCGGGCGGATTCTTCAAGTGCGGCGATCCCTGGCACAGCCAGTGCAACGAGGTCCAGTTCCTGCACGCTGTCGGCTGGCAGCTCGCGATGCCTTCGAACGCCGAGGACGCGGTCGGGCTCCTGCGCACGGCGCTGCGCGGCAATGAGCCCGTGATCTTCTTCGAGCACCGCTTCCTGCTCGACGGTGCGGCCGGGCGCCGCCCCTGGCCGGGAGACGACTTCGTGCTGCCGTTCGGCCAGGCGAACCGGCTGCGCGAGGGATCGGAGCTCACGGTGGTGAGCTGGGGCGCGATGGTCGAGCGTTGCGAGCAGGCGGCTGCGGAGTCCGCAATCGACGTCGAGCTCCTGGACCTGCGCACGCTCGCGCCCTGGGACCGCGAAGGCGTGCTGTCCTCGGTCGCGAAGACGCGGCGCTGCCTGATCGTGCACGAGGACACCATCACCGCGGGATTCGGCGCGGAGATCGCGGCGCAGCTCGCGCAGCACGCTTTCTTTCACCTCGATGCCCCGGTCGAGCGGCTCGCGATGCCGGATGTTCCGAGTCCCCATGCGCTCCGGCTTCTCGATGCGGTGGTCCCCGGCGTCGGTGATATCGTGGCGGCCATGCGCCGCATAGCGAGCGTCTAGGCGATGAGCGGGCTCATTGATGTCGTGCTGCCGGCAGACCAGGTGGAGGGCACGCGCTCGCAGGTTCAGCGCTGGCTGAAGGCGGTCGGCGAGGCCACGAGGCGGGACGAGCCGCTGGTCGAGATCGAGACCGATAAAGTCACCGTCGAAGTCCCGGCGCCGGCGGACGGCGTGCTGGCAGAGATCGTCGCCCCCGAGGGCACCGACGTCGCGCCGGGGGCACTGCTGGCACGGCTGCAGGCAGGCTCGACCGCGGCCGACACTCCGCCTTCCACGCGCGCGCCTGTCGCGGCATCGGGCGTCGCGCCGAAACCCGCCGGGCGGCCGCCTGGCGCGTCGCATGCAATGGGTCCGTTGAGCCCTGCCGTGCGCCGGCTGCTCGCGGAACGCGGCCTCGGCGCGGAATTTATCCAGGGCAGCGGCGAGGGCGGGCGCATCACCGTCGAGGACGTGCTGGCAGCCGCGCCAGGCGGCGCAGCGCCAGTTTCAGCCCCCGTCGCACCTGCGCCGACGGAAGCGGGATTGCGGCGCGTGCCGCACACGCCCATGCGGCGGCGCATCGCCGCGCACATGGTGGAAAGCCTGCTGCACACCGCGCCGCACGTCACGACTGTCTTCCAGGCCGACATGACGGCCGTGATCGCCGACCGCGCGAAGCGCAAGGCGGAGTTGGAGCGACAGGGGAGCCCGCTGACCCTGACCGCCTATTTCGTCGCCGCCTGCGTCGCCGCCATCCGCGAGGTGCCGGAAGCGAACGCACGCTGGACGGCCGACGCGATCCTCGTGCACGAGCGCATCGACATCGGCATCGGCACGGCGCTGCCGGAGCGCGGTCTGGTCGTGCCGGTGATCCGCGACGCCGGCCGGCTCGACCTCGCGGGCATCGCCGCCGCGCTCGGCGCGCTGGTGCAGAAGGCGCGTGCCGACGCGCTGACTCCTGCCGACTTGCAGGGCGGCACGTTCACCATCTCGAATCACGGCGTCAGCGGCAGCCTGGTGGCGGCGCCGATCGTGATCAACCAGCCACAGTCCGCGATCCTCGGGGTCGGCAAGCTCGAGAAGCGAGCGATTGTCGTGAGCGAGGGCGGGGAAGACCGGATCGTGATCCGGCCCTGCTGCTACGTGACGCTGACGATCGACCACCGCGTACTGGACGGCCACCAGGCGAATCGCTTCATGGAGACCCTGGTCGGCCGCCTCGAAACCTGGGCATGACGCGCGAGCGGTCGGCGGCCTGCCGTGCCAAACGCCGGTTTCGTGTGTCAAAGTAAGCAGTTCTGGCAGGCCACCGCGGAGGCTGTGCATGTATACGCAAGGCCTTGATTCCCTGGGCAAGGATTGCCTGCGCGACGAAGCGCGGGACGGTGCTGCCCTGAATTCGCGTTTCCAGGCCCGGGTAGATGCCGAAGAGAAGGTCGAGGCCAAGGACTGGATGCCCGAGGCCTACCGGCGCACGCTCGTGCGGCAGATCTCGCAGCACGCGCATTCCGAGATCGTCGGCATGCTGCCCGAGGGCAACTGGATCACGCGCGCGCCTTCGCTGCTGCGCAAGACCATCCTGATCGCGAAGGTCCAGGACGAAGGCGGACACGGCGCGTATCTCTACAGCGCCGCCGAGACGCTCGGCGTCTCCCGCGCCGAGCTCGTGGACCAGCTGCTCGCCGGCCAGGCGAAATATTCCAGCATCTTCAATTACCCGACGCCGACCTGGGCGGACGTCGGCGCGATCGGCTGGCTGGTGGACGGCGCGGCGATCATGAACCAGATCCCGCTGTGTCGCTGTTCCTACGGCCCCTACGCGCGCGCGATGGTCCGCATCTGCAAGGAGGAGAGCTTCCACCAGCGCCAGGGCTACGAAATCATGCTGCGCCTCGCGCGCGGCACGGCGGCGCAGCGTGACATGGCGCAGGCGGCGCTGGACCGCTGGTGGTGGCCTTCGCTGATGATGTTCGGTCCCTCGGACAACGAATCGAAGCACAGCGCGCAGTCCATGCGCTGGAAGATCAAGCGCTTCTCGAACGACGAGCTGCGGCAGAAGTTCGTGGACACGACCGTGCCCCAGGCCGATTTTCTCGACCTCAAGGTGCCGGATCCCGAGCTCGCCTGGGACGACGCGGCTCAGCACTACCGCTTTGGACCGATCGACTGGCGGGAATTCGAGCAGGTGCTCGCGGGTCACGGGCCGTGCAACCGCGAGCGGCTGGAAGCGAGACGCCGGGCGCACGAGGAAGGACGCTGGGTGCGCGAGGCCGCGGTCGCCTGGGCGGCGAAGAGGAATGCCGCCGCCGTGGAGGCGGCCTGACGCAGCGTGGGGGTTCTTTGTGAATGACGAACGAGACTGGCCGCTGTACGAGATCTTCATCCGGGCGAAGTCGGGGCTTGACCACAAGCACGTCGGCAGCCTGCACGCGACCGATGCGCGCATGGCGCTCGAGCACGCGCGCGACCTCTACACGCGCCGCCAGGAGGGCGTCAGCATCTGGGCCGTCCGCTCCGCCGACATCGTCGCTTCCGACCCCGCCGAGTCGGACGCGTTCTTCGAGCCGGCGCGCGACAAGATCTACCGCCACCCGACGTTCTACGACATACCGGACGAGGTGAAGACGCTGTGACGCCGCATGTCCGCTACGTCCTGCGGCTCGCGGACACCAACCTCGTGCTCGCGCAGCGGCTCGGTGAGTGGGTCGGGCACGCGCCGGCGCTCGAGGAGGACCTCGGGCTCGCGAACTTCTCGCTGGACCTTCTCGGCCAGGCGCGGCTCTTGCTCGCGCGCGCGGGCGAGCTCGAGGGCCTGGGCCGGGGCGAGGACCAGCTTGCCTACCTGCGCGAGGAATCGGAGTACTTCAACCTGACGCTGGTCGAGCAGCCGAACGGCGATTTTGGCGACACGATCGCTCGCCAGTTCCTGTTCGACGCCTGGCAACTCGGCCTGTACGAGGCCCTGGCCGGATCCAAGGACGCGACGCTTGCGGCGATCGCGGCCAAGGGCTCGCGGGAAGCCGCGTATCACCTGCGTTACAGCGGCGGCTGGCTCGTGAGGCTCGGCGACGGCACGCCGGAAAGTCATGGGCGCGTCGCGGGCTCGCTCGCACGGTTGTGGCCATTCACCAACGAGCTGTTCCACGACGACGACATCGACCGCGGGGCCGCGGAGCTCGGCTTCGGCGTGCTGCCGTCGTCGCTCGCGCCGTCCTGGTCCGCGCGCGTGGATGACACGCTGGCGCGCGCGACGCTCGCGCGGCCCGCGTCCTCGAGCTTCGGCTGGTATGGCAAGCAGGGCCGCCACAGCGAACACCTGGGCTACCTGCTGGCCGAGATGCAGTCCCTGCACCGCGCGCACCCGGGCGCGAACTGGTAGCGGGCGATGGGCGTGCAAGCGACCGTCGCGACGGCGCCGCCGCCGGAATTGCTGGCGCGGCTCTACGGCGTTCTCGCGCAAGTGGCTGATCCCGAGATCCCGGTGCTTTCGGTGCTCGACCTCGGAGTCATCCGTCACCTTGCGATCAGGCCGGGCGGACAGCTCGAGGTCGGCATCGCGCCGACGTATTCGGGTTGCCCGGCGAACGCCGTCATCAAGGCGGACGTCCTGCGGGCGCTGCGAGCCGCCGGGCACGAAGCCGTCGCAGTCGACGTGCTAGCGCCGCCCTGGTCCAGCGACTGGCTGAGCGAGGAGGGTCGCCGCAAGCTCGAGGCGTTCGGCATCGCGCCGCCTGCCGGCGGCGCGCGCAGGCCCGGTCGGGGCGACGCGCCGGCGGCCTGCCCGCGATGTGGATCGCAGCGAACGACGAGAGTCAGCGAGTTCGGCTCGACGCCCTGCAAGGCGCACTACCGCTGCGACGCCTGTCTCGAGCCTTTCGACTACTTCAAGTGCATCTAGCGCCCGGCGCATGCTGAAGTTCCATCCGCTGGTGATCGCTAACCGCGCTGCCATTGCCGACGACGCGATCGCGCTGACGTTCGCCGTGCCTGCGCGCCTGCAAGGGGAGTTCCGCTTCCGGGCAGGACAGCACGTGGCCTTGCGCCGCGTGATCGGCGGGCAGGAGGAGCGGCGTACCTACTCGATCGTCAATCCCGAGGGCGCGGCGGCGCTCACCATCGGCGTGCGCGTGCAGCCGGGTGGCAGGATGTCCGAGCACCTCGCGCAGCACGCCGAGCCGGGCGAGACGGTCGACGTCATGACGCCCAACGGCAGCTTTCATGCCGAGGACGACGCCGGCCCGCGCCATTACGCGGCGTTTGCAGCCGGGAGCGGCATCACGCCGGTGCTCTCGATCGCCGCCACGGCACTCGCACGCCACCCGGGCAGCCACTTCCAGCTCTGGTACGGCAACTCCGGGAGCGCGCGCACGATGTTCCTCGAAGAAGTGATGGCGCTCAAGGACCGGAACCTGACCCGCCTTTCGGTCGCGTTCGTGATGAGCCGCGAGCCGCAGGATGTCGAGTGGCTGAACGGTCGCATCGACGCGGAAAAGGTGCGTCAACTGGCGCGCCGGGACATCCCCGTGCCGGAGATCGACGAATTTTTCGTTTGCGGGCCGGGGACCATGGGCGAGGAGGTTCCCCGGGCGCTGCAGGAGCTCGGCGCCAAGGGGCGTATCCACGTCGAGCACTTCGCGCCGGTGGCGGGCGCCGCGGCGACGAAACCAGCGCCGGCGGCAAAAGCGGCCGCGCCCGCGGTTGCAGCTGCGGCCGCGAGTGCCGAGGTGACCGTCGTGATGGACGGCCGCCGGCGGCGCTTCACGATGCCGCGTCACGGCGAGGTGATCCTCGACGCAGCGGGCCACGCCGGGCTGGACCTGCCCTTCTCCTGCCGTGCCGGCGTCTGCTCGACCTGCCGCGCGAAGCTCGTGTCGGGCAGCGCGGAGATGGAGCACAACGTCGCGCTCGAGGATTGGGAGGTCGAGGCAGGCTATATTCTCTGCTGCCAGGCGCGTCCGACCAGCGCCTCGCTCGAAATCAGCTACGACGAGTGACCACCGGATGAGCTACCAGACGATCCTGTACGACGTCACGGGGGGCATTGCGCGCCTCACGCTCAACCGGCCCGAGCGGCTCAACAGCTTCAATGCCGCCATGCACGCTGAACTGCGCGCAGCGCTCGCGCGCGTTGCCGGCGACGGTGCGCGCGTGCTGGTACTTACCGGGGCCGGACGCGGTTTCTCGGCCGGCCAGGATCTCGGCGAGCGGCAGGCGCTGCCGGGCGGCGCGCGCGCGGACCTCGGCGAGTCGATCGAGCGCAACTACAAGCCGCTCGTGCTCGCGCTCGCGGCCCTGCCCGTTCCGACCATCGCCGCCGTGAACGGCGTCGCGGCCGGGGCCGGGGCGAGCATCGCGCTCGCCTGCGACCTGGTCGTCGCGGCCAAGTCCGCGGCCTTCATCCAGGCCTTCAGCAGGCTCGGCCTGGTGCCGGATTCCGGCGCGACCTGGTTCCTGCCGCGCCTCGTCGGGAGCGCGCGCGCGCTCGGCCTCGCGATGCTCGGGGAGCGGCTGCCCGCCGAGCAGGCGGCGGCCTGGGGCCTCATCTGGCGCTGCGTGGACGACGCGGAGTTCCCGGCCGCGGTCGACCGGCTCGCGGCGGAGCTCGCTGCCGCGCCGACCCGCGGGCTGGTGCGGACTCGGGAAGCGATGCGGGCCGCGGCGACGGCGACACTCGCCGAGCAGCTCGACCGCGAACGCGACCTCCAGCGCGAGCTCGGCTACACCGACGACTACGCCGAAGGGGTCACGGCTTTCGCGGAGAAGCGCGCGCCGCGCTTCGCGGGCCGTTAGAGGCGCGCCATGGGCAACGACGCAATCGGGCACGATGCCGAACAGAGGCAGCGCACCGCCGAACGCGCGGTCGACGCGCTGTGGCGCGGAGACTCCGCCTCGCGGCAGCTCGGGATGACGATCGACTCCTGCGGGCCGGGTCGCGCGACGGTCAGCATGCGCATTCGTCCGGACATGGTGAACGGCCACAGGATCTGCCATGGCGGCCTCATCTTCACGCTCGCCGACAGCGCCTTCGCCTTCGCCTGCAACTCCTGGGGCGACAACACGGTCGCGGCCGGGGCGGCGATCGAGTTCCTGCTGCCCGCACGCGAGGGTGACGTTCTGCGTGCGGTCGCCGCCGAGCGCTGGCGCGCGGGGCGCGCCGGCATCTACGAGATCGAGGTCCGCAACCAGCGCGACGAGGTCGTGGCACTGTTCCGCGGGCGCAGCCACCAGGTTGCGGGGAGACTGATCGATGACTGAGGCCTTCATCTGCGATGCCGTTCGCACGCCCATCGGGCGCTACGGCGGCGTGCTGTCCGGCGTACGTACCGACGACCTGGCCGCGATCCCGATCGCGGCCCTCGTGCAGCGGAATGCCGCGGCCGACTGGCAGGCGGTGGACGACTTGGTGCTCGGCTGCGCGAACCAGGCGGGCGAGGACAACCGGAACCTCGCGCGCATGGCGGCGCTGCTGGCGGGGCTCCCGGCCGGCGTCCCCGGCGTCACGGTCAACCGCCTGTGCGGCTCGGGGCTCGACGCGATCGCGATCGCGGCACGCCAGGTGCGGGCGGGTGAAGCGGAATTCGTCATTGCGGGCGGCGCGGAGAGCATGAGCCGCGCGCCCTACGTGCTGTCGAAGCCGGATGCCGCGTACTCGCGCACGCAGCAGCTGTTCGACACCACGATCGGCTGGCGCTTCGTGAATCCCCTCATGAAGCAGCAGTACGGCATCGATTCGATGCCGGAGACCGGCGAGAACGTCGCGGCCGAGTTCCAGGTCTCGCGCGCCGACCAGGACGCATTCGCGCTCCGCAGCCAGCAGCGCGCGCTGGCTGCCCAGGCGAGCGGGCGCTTCGCCGCGGAGATCGTGCCGGTGACGTTGCCCGCGAAGAAGGGCGAGCCGACGGTGGTCGACCGGGACGAGCACCCGCGCGAGACCGAGCCTGGAAGCGCTGGCAAGGCTCGGCACGCCGTTCAGGGCCGGCGGCACGGTCACGGCCGGGAATGCATCCGGGGTCAATGACGGCGCCTGCGCGCTCGTCGTCGCGAGCGAGCGGGCGGCGAAGCGCCACGGTTTCGTGCCCCGCGCGCGCGTCCTCGGCGCCGCGGTCGCGGGACTCGCCCCGCGCATCATGGGCATGGGACCGGCACCGGCCTCGGAAAAGCTGATGGCGCGGCTCGGGCTCGCGATCGGCGACTTCGACGTGATCGAGCTCAACGAGGCCTTCGCCTCGCAGGCGCTCGCGGTGTTGCGTCGCCTGGGGCTCCCGGACGACGCGCGCCACGTCAACCCGAACGGCGGCGCGATCGCGCTCGGCCATCCGCTCGGGATGAGCGGTGCGCGGCTCGCGACCACCGCAACGCTGGAGCTCGAGCGGACCGGCGGCCGGCGCGCGCTGTGCACGATGTGCATCGGGGTGGGGCAGGGAATCGCGCTCGCGATCGAGCGGGTCTCGTGACAGTGCCCGATGCCGTCGCGCGCGACGGCGAGGTGGCGGTGTTCACCTTCGACCATCCGCCCGTCAACGCGCTCGCGCAGCCGCTGCGCAGCGCGCTGCTCGCGGCTATCGAAGCGCTGGATGCCGACCCGGGCGTACGCGCGATCGTGCTGGTCGGCCGCGGGCGCAACTTCGTCGCCGGCGCCGACGTGCGCGAGTTCGACCGCCCGCCGCTGCCGCCGTACCTGCCCGCCGTGCTCGCGCGTCTCGAGGCCTGCAGCAAGCCCGTGGTGGCGGCATTGCACGGCGCAACGCTCGGCGGCGGCGCCGAAACCGCGCTTGCCTGTCACTATCGTTGCGCCGCGGGCGACCTGCAGCTCGGTTTTCCCGAGGTGAGCCTTGGGCTGCTCCCCGGGGCCGGCGGCACGGTGCGGCTGCCGCGGCTTGCGGGCTGGCAGGCGAGCGTCGATCTCATGACTTCGGGCAAGCCGATCGGGATCGACCGCGCCATCGAGCTCGGCATCGTGGACCGGCGCGTGGACGGTGACCTGCGCGGCGGCGCCGTCGCCTGGGCACGCGAGCTCGGGCGAGCCGGGGCGATGCCACGCCGTGTCCTGGACCTGCCGGTGCCCGCTTCCCGCCCGGCCCAGTTCGAGGAGTTCCTGCGCGCATTGCCCGCCGGGGCGCGGCGCCTCGCGGCGCCGCCGCGCATCGTGGAAGCGCTCGCATCCGCCGCGCTGCTGCCCGCGGACACCGCTCTCGCTCGCGCGCGCGCGTTGTTCATGGAATGCCTCGCGTCCGCGGAGTCGCGGGCGTTGCGTCACCTCTTCTTCGCGGAGCGCCGGCCGGCGCCCGACCCGGAGCTTGCGCGCGAGGTCGGTCAGGCGGCGGTGCTGGGCGCCGGAACGATGGGCTCCGGCATTGCAATCAGCCTCGCGACCGGCGGCATCCCGGTCACGCTCGTCGACGCAAAGCAGGAGGCGCTCGACGCCGGGCTCGCGCGCGCGAAGTCGGCGATCGACGCGTCCGAGCGCAAGGGCCGCCTCGACGCGGAGTCCGCCGCCGCCGCGCGCGGTCGCGTGCAGGGTTCGCTGACCCTCGCGGCCGTGTCCGGCGCGGACCTGGTGATCGAGGCCGTGTTCGAGAACCTGGCCGTCAAGCGCGAGGTCTTTGGCCGGCTCGGCCAGCTCTGTCGCCCGGCTGCCGTGCTCGCGACCAACACGTCGACACTCGACGTCGACGCGATCGGCGCGGCCTCGGGGCGGCCCGCGGACGTGGTCGGGATGCATTTCTTCAGCCCCGCGAACGTCATGCGCCTGGTCGAGGTGGTTCGGGGGCGCGAGTCCTCGCGCGCGGCGCTCGCGACTGCACACGCAGTCGCGAAGCGCATCGGCAAGATCGCGATCCCGGTCGGCAACGCCTTCGGCTTCGTCGGCAACCGCATGCTCTACGCCTACGGCCGGGAAAAGGAATTCATGCTGCTCGAGGGCGCGAAGCCCGAGGCGATCGACAAGGCGCTGGTCGACTTTGGCATGGCGATGGGACCGAATGCGGTCGGCGACCTGGCCGGGCTCGACATCGGCTACCAGGTGCGCAAGGAGTGGCAGGAGAAGCCGGACGACCCGCGCTTCTACCGCGCCTCGGACCTGCTGGCGGAGCTCGGCCGTTTCGGGCAGAAGACCGGGCGCGGGTTCTACCGCTACGACGGCCCGGGCGGCGAGCGCACGGCCGACCCCGAAGCCGTCGAGCTGATCCGCGCCGAGGCCGATCGGCTCGGCGTCAGGCAGCGGGCCATCGAGCCGAATGAAGTCGTCACGCGCTGCATCCTCGCGCTCGTCAACGAGGGTGCGAAGATCCTCGAGGAAGGGGTTGCGGCGACGCCGGCCGACATCGACGCAATCTGGTGCAATGGCTACGGATTTCCGCGTCATCGCGGCGGACCGATGTTCTATGCGGACACGCTCGGCCTCGCGGCAGTGGTCGACGCGATCGCCGAGCTCGCGAAGGTCCATGGCAGGCGCGACTGGACGCCGGCGGGCTTGCTCGTCACGCTGGCAGGCGAGGGCGGCAGCCTGGCGTCGTGGCAGGCAGGACGGGAGGCCGCGGTGCAGGACGGCGGCTGGAGACAGGAATGAGGCTGGAGAGCTACGTGGCGGGCGCCTGGCGGAGCGGAACCGGCCGCGCCGCGGTCCTGCGCGACGCCAGCACCGGTGACGTGGTTGCGGAGGCGGGCAGCGAGGGAATCGACTTTGGCGCCGTGCTTCGGCACGCCCGCGACACAGGCGGCCCGGTGCTGCGCGCCATGACATTCCACGAGCGCGCGGCCATGCTGCGCGCGCTTGGCAAGCGCCTGTTCGACTTCAAGCCCGAGTTCTACGCGCTCTCGCATGCGACCGGCGCGACCAAGGGCGATTCCTGGATCGACATCGACGGCGGCATCGGCACGATGCTGGTGTTTGCGAGCAAGGGCGCCCGGGAAATGCCGAACAGCCGCGTATACCTGGACGGCGCACTCGAGGGCCTTTCGAAGGGCGGGACCTTCGTCGGCCAGCACGTCTGCGTGCCGCTCGAGGGCGCCGCCGTGCACATCAATGCATTCAACTTCCCGGTCTGGGGCATGCTGGAGAAACTGGCGCCCGCTCTGCTCGCCGGCGTGCCGGCCGTCGTGAAGCCGGCGACCGCGACCAGCTATCTCACGGAACTCGTGGTGCGGCGCATCGTCGAGACCGGCCTCCTGCCGCCGGGGGCGCTGCAGCTCATCTGCGGCGGCGTCGGCGACCTGTTCGAGCACCTCGGCTGCCAGGACGTCGTTTCATTTACCGGATCGGCATCGACTGCAGCGCGACTGCGCACGCACCCCGCGGTTGTCCGTCACGCGGTCCGTTTCGTCGCGGAGACCGACTCGCTCAATTCGTCGATCCTCGGCCCCGACGCCGGGCCTGGGACTCCCGAGTTCGGCCTGTTCGTGCGGGAAGTGGTGCGCGAGATGACCGTGAAGGCCGGCCAGAAGTGCACCGCGATCCGCAAGGCGATCGTGCCGCGCAGGTTGGTCGGCGAGGTCGTCGCGGCATTGCAGGCCGAGCTCGCGAAGACCGTCGTGGGCGACCCGCGCGCTCCCGGCGTCGGCATGGGCCCGCTCGCGAGCCTTGCACAGCGCGACGAGGTACTCGCGCGCGTCGCCGAGCTCGAGCGCGAGTCCGAGCGGGTCGCCGGCGACCCCGGGCGCTTCGACGTCAGCGGGGCAGACCGCGAGAAGGGCGCATTCGTCCCGCCCCTGCTGCTGGTATGCCGCGATCCGGCCGCCGCCCGCGCGGTGCACACGGTCGAGGCCTTCGGCCCGGTCTCGACGGTCATCGGCTTTGACCGGCTGGAGGACGCCGTTGCGCTCGCCCGCCGCGGCGAAGGCAGCCTTGCCGGATCGGTCTTCACGGCCGACGACCAGGTTGCAGCGCAACTCGTGCTCGGGCTTGCGCCGTACCACGGCCGGGTGCTGGTCGTGAACCGTCACTCGGCGCAGGAATCGACCGGTCACGGTTCGCCGCTCGCGCCGCTGGTTCACGGCGGGCCCGGGCGCGCGGGCGGCGGCGAGGAGCTCGGCGGCATTCGCGGCGTCCTGCACTACATGCAGCGGACGGCGGTGCAGGGCACGCCCGACGTCATCACGGCCGTCGGCGGTCGCTGGGCGCGCGGCAGCCGCGAACGCGACCCGGGTGTCCACCCGTTCCGCAAGCCGTTCCACGCGCTCGCGATCGGCGACACCTTCCATTCCGCGGAGCGCGAGGTCACGGTCGAGGATATCGAGCAATTCGCCGCGCTCTCCGGCGACCGATTCTACGCGCACATGAGCGAGACGGACGCGGCGCGAAATCCGCTGTTCGGTGGCCGTGTCGCGCACGGTTATTTCCTGATCTCGGCCGCCGCTGGACTGTTCGTCGACCCGGACTACGGCCCGGTACTCGGCAACTACGGACTCGACGCGCTGCGCTTCGTCAAGCCGGTGAAGCCGGGCGACAGGATCAAGGTGCGGCTCACCTGCAGAGAGAAGTCGCTGCGCGCCGACAAGGGCTGGGGCGAAGTGACCTGGGACACGGAGATCACCAACCAGGCCGGCGAGACCGTGGCTGCCTACCATGTGCTCACGATGGTGAGCGTGCACGCCGTGCCGGACGCGTCGGGGAGCGCGCCGTGAAGGACTTGCTGGATCGCTACCGGGGCGACTTCACCAGCCTTGCTTTCGCGGTGCCGTCGGACGGCGTGCTCGAGGTGATCATCGCCAACGAGGGCCGGCAGAATTCGGCGACCGAGGCGATGCACCGCGACCTCGCGAATGTCTGGCGCGCGATCGATGCCGACGCCGGCGTGCGCGTGGTCCTGGTGCGCGGCGAGGGCGAGCATTTCTCCTCCGGTGGCGACTTCGCGATGATCGAGCGGATGATCGAGGACGAAGCGACGCTGCTGCGCGTCTGGCGGGAGGCGAGCGACCTGGTCTACAACCTCGTCGACTGCAGCAAGCCGGTCGTCTCGGCGATCCGCGGGACTGCAGTCGGCGCCGGGCTCGCCGTGGCGCTGCTCGCCGACGTCTCGGTCGCGGGCAGGAGCGCGAAGATTCTCGATGGCCACACGCGCCTCGGCGTCGCGGCCGGCGACCACGCGGTCATCCTCTGGCCGCTGCTCTGCGGCCTCGCAAAGGCGCGCTACTACCTGCTGACCAACGAGCCCCTTTCCGGCGCGGAGGCCGAGCGCATCGGGCTGGTCTCGTTGTGCGTGGAAGATGCGGAGGTTCGTGACCGCGCGCTCGCGGTCGCCGTGAAGCTCGCGGCGGGGAGCGCGAGCGCGCTCGCGTTCACCAAGCACGCGCTCGCGAACTGGCTGCGGCTCGCGGGCCCGTCATTCGACGCCTCTCTGGCGCTGGAATTCCTCGGTTTTCGCCTTGGCGACGCGCGCGAAGGACTCGACGCCGTCCGCAACCGTCGCCCGCCGAAGTTTGACAACCGCTAGTCCGGAGAGGACCGCTCTTCGACGGTTCCTTCGAGGACAACGGCCTCGTCACACGAGCCGCTGCCGGACTCAGAGCGCCGAATTCGGATGCTCCGCCCTTTCACGGCCTCACAGATGCCGTCCCCGGATGCATCGATTGCCGACAGCGGGGTGACGACCGCCTCCGGCATCGGATCTAGCTCGGGCGGTCCATGCCGTTCGTCGATCTTCGCGTTGCCTCGCGCCTGGCCACTTGCGTCGCAGACGAGCAGCTGCTGCAGCAGCGCGCGTGGCCTATTCGTGCCTCCGCGCTCGAGGCATACGTCCAAGCGCGTACCGCAGTCGAGCGCGACGTTGGCGACGCTGAAGTCCGCCTGCGGCCCATCGCCAGGGAGCTGCCGGAAGCGGCCTCTCCCGGACGGGCGGATGGCTCCAGTGCCATGCTCCGGTCCATCGGGGTCGATGGCGGCGCCCGCGAGGCGAGTGACGCAGCTCGATTCCTGACGCACGTTCAAGGCAGTGACATCAACGTCGAGGAGCGGCGTATTCTGCGGCGACGGATAGATCGTCAGCGTCACCGATGGAAAGTCCTCCAGGTTCAGGGGAATTCCATCGGACGAGAGGGCGCTATCGGACGGGTCTGAAAAGAAAATCCCGTAGAAGAAATCGGTGTGCCTCGAAAGTCCGCTTACCAGGAATTCATCGCCGTCGAGGCCGGCGTCGAGGTCGTCGAAGACGAACAGAAAGGCCCGCTTCTCGGGGTCCTGCACCAGGCGGGGCCCCACAGCCGGATCGCCACCGAATTTCAGCTCTCTCAACCCGATGTTTCGGGCGGGATCCTTCAGGAAACTTCCCTGGCTCGGCCCATCGATACTGTCACCGCCGTAAAAATCGGGATCACTGTCATAGGCGAAGCGTCCGGAGACGCGGGAGCCGACCTTGATGTTCCCGAAGATGGGGTAGTCATCCTCGAATTGCTTGCCGGCAACCACTCCCTCGAAATCAACGACGATCAAATCCGCCTGGGCCACTTCACTGGCCAGGAGCAGA
Source organism: uncultured Gammaproteobacteria bacterium (assembly GCA_963817195.1). Lineage (GTDB taxonomy): Bacteria > Pseudomonadota > Gammaproteobacteria > Steroidobacterales > Steroidobacteraceae > SCUD01. The sequence goes on along the minus strand of CAWFNJ010000007.1, from coordinate 503,889 downwards.
ACGACACTCGCGATGACCCTGGCCGAGGTAGCGGCCATGCCTGCCTCCCGGATGGGCCCGGTGACGCTGGGACTTGCCCGACGAGCATCCGCCTCCGGTGCGGCGGAAGTCAACCAGCGATGTTCCTGCTGCGATTGCGGCGCGGGATCCTCGCCGCTACCATTCGCCCTGCCTTGGGGTGGTCTCGAAGAGACCTGAGATGCCGGTAGCGACCGGCAAACCCGTTGAACCTGATCCGGTTAGGACCGGCGTAGGGAGCAGGCGTGAAGCTGAATCCAGTGTCGTTCGTTGTGCTGCTGCTCGCGGCCGCCGCCGCGCCGGCGCAGCAACCCGCACGGCTCGAGCCCGTGGTCGTGACCGCGGCGCTCCGGCCGGGCCCCGTCGATCGTCGTCCGGGCGGCGTTACCGTGCTCGCCGGCGACGCGGTGCACGAGGCCGGCGTCGTGCATCTCGAGGAGCTCCTGCCGCAGCTTCCCTCGCTCTCCTGGGCCGGCGCCAGCTCGCGCCCGCGCTACTTCCAGCTGCGCGGGATCGGCGAACTCGAGCAGTACCAGGGTGCGCCCAATCCGTCGATCGGTTTCCTGGTCGACGAGATCGACTTCAGCGGCATCGGCATGATCGCCTCGCTGTTCGACGTCGAGCAGGTCGAGGTGCTGCGCGGCCCGCAGGGCACGCGCTATGGCGCGAATGCGCTCGGCGGCCTGATCAAGCTCAAGACGCGCGATCCGGTGCCCGACCAGGAGCTCGACACGGAGATTTCGCTCGGCGACGACGGGTTGTGGTCGGCGGGCATGGCCGCGGGCGGCGCCCTCGGCGCGGGAAGCGCCTGGCGCGCGTCGCTCGAGCGCGCGGCCAGCGACGGATTCCGCGAGAACCGCTTCCTCGGCCGCGACGATACCAACGGGCGCGACGAGACCACGGCCCGCGTCAAATTCCGGGTCGCGGGTCAGGATGCCTGGCGCGCGGACCTCGCGCTGCTCCACGCGGACTTCGACAACGGCTACGACGCGTTCGCGATCGACAACAGCCTGACGACGCTCTCGGACCGGCCGGGGCGGGACTCCCAGCGCTCGACCGGCGCCTCGCTGGACGCTCTGCGCGAGCTCGATGGCGGCGCGTCGCTGCGCTCGATAACCGCCTGGGCGGACTCAGACATCGTCGCGAGCTTCGACGGCGACTGGGGCAACGACCGCGACTGGAGCGAAGCGGGCCCCTACGATTTCTTCTCCGACACGCGGCGCAATCGCCTGACGCTCAGCGAGGACCTGCGCCTCGCCGGCGCCGAGGGCGGGGCGATCGGCTGGATCGCAGGCCTGTGGCTGCTCCGCCTCGAGGAGGACAATCACGTCTCGGACGACGGCCTGTACCTCGAGGACCCATTCGTGCGCCTGCTCGACAGCCGCTATCGCGCGACCAGCGCCGCGCTCTACGGCGAGGCCGACTGGGCCATCACGCCGGCGACGGCGGTGAGCGCGGGCCTCCGATTCGAGCAGCGCGATGCGCGCTACGCGGACAGCGATGGCGTTTCATTCGCGCCCCGCGACCGGATGTGGGGCGGCGATCTCACGATCTCGCATCGGCTGTCGGCGGCGCACGACGTCTGGGCCTCGCTCGCGCGCGGCTTTCGGGCCGGCGGGTTCAACATCGGCACCACGGTCCCGGAGGAACGCCAGCAGTTCTCGGAGGAGTATCTCTGGTCCGTCGAGGCCGGCTGGAAAGGGCGCAGTGCAGGCGGCGACCTGCGTGCCGACGTGAACCTGTACTACATGCGCCGCGAGCACCCGCAGGTCGCCACCTCGCTGCAGCTCGACCCCGAGGATCCGCTGACCTTCATGTTCCTCACCGACAATGCCGACAGCGGCGAAGCCTGGGGGCTCGAGTCGTCGGCCGACGTCATGCTCGGCGAACGAACGACGGTCGGGGCCATGCTGTCCTGGATGGATTCGCGGTTCCATGGCTACCGCTTCGGCGACCGGGACCTGGAAGGAAGGGAGTTCGCGCACGCACCGGAGTGGAAGGCGGCGCTCGCCGCGACCTGGCGCCATCCGGCAGGCTGGATGGCTCGGCTCGACCTGTCGGGCGAGGCCGGCTTCTACTTCGACACCAGCAACGACCAGCGTGCGGACGCGCGCTTCCTCGCCGGCCTGCGGACCGGGTACGAGGCGGATCGCTGGTCCGTGGACCTCTGGGTCCACAATCTGCTCGACGAGCGCTATCCCGTCCGCGGCTTCTATTTCGGCAACGAGCCGCCGGATTTCCCGACCACGCTCTACCTGCGCTGGGGCGACCCGCGGCAGGCGGGGCTCACCGCACGCTTTCGCATTCTGAGGTGCCGCCATGCATGTCGCCGTCGAAATGAGCCTCTACCCGCTGACCGGCGAGTTCGTCCCGCCGATCCTCGACTTCATCGAGCGACTCAAGGCGCGGCCGGGACTCACTGTCGTCACGAACTCGATGAGCACGCAGGTGAGCGGCGACTACGACCGCGTCTTCGACGCGCTCCGGGCGGAGATCCGCCCGAGCCTCGCGGGTCCGCACCGGTCGGTGCTCGTCATGAAGGTGCTGGGTGGCGACGGCTGAGCTCGCGGGGGTCGCCTTCGGCGTCGCCTACATCCTGCTGGCGATCCGCGAGCACCGTGCCTGCTGGATCGCGGGTGGCATCGGCACGGCGATCTATGCCGCCGTTTTCCTCGATGCAGGCCTGCCAATGCAGGCGGCTCTGCAGCTTGTCTACGTTGCGATGTCCGCCTACGGCTGGTTCGCGTGGCGGCAGGCTTCCGTCGAGCAGCAGCCGATCCGCACCTGGCCTTGGAGTCGGCACCTGGCGGCGCTGGCCGTCGTCTGCCTTGCCACCGCCATCTCCGCGCCGCTCGCGGCTCGCTACGCGCTCGCGGCAGCGCCGGTCGCGGATTCGCTCGGCACCTGGGCAAGCCTGTTCGCGACCTGGCTTCTCGCGCGTCGCATCATCGACACGTGGGCGTGGTGGATCGTGATCGATGCGGGACTCGCCGGCGCTGTTCGCGCAGCAGGGGCTCTGGATGACGGCCGCGCTCTACCTCGCGTATGCGCTGCTCGCGGTCGCGGGCCTGCGCGGCTGGCGTGCACGGCGCACGCCGGCGTGAACGATTGCGCGCACGCCGCGCCCTTGATCGAAGCAGCCGCGCGCGCGCTCGGGCTGGCGCGCCCGGCCGTGACGGCGCTCGCCGGCGGCGTCACGAACCGGAGCGTTTCGCCTGCGCGAGGGCCGGCGCGACGTGGTGCTGCGCATCGCCGGCGCCAAGGCGGCAAGCCTCGGCGCGAACACGCGCACGGAATTCGCGATGCAGTCGCTCGCCGCCGGCGCCGGCCTCGCGCCGCCGGTCGTGCTCGCGGACCCGGCAAGGCCGCTACATCGTCTCCGAATTCGTCGCGGGGCGCGCTCCCGGCACCGACGCGATGGTCGGCGAGCCGCTCCTCGGTCGCATCGGCGCGTGGTGCGCGCGCCTGCACGCCCTGGAGCCGCCCGCCGGACTCGCGGTCGTCGACTTCGGCGAGCGCGCCGCTGGCTATCTGGCGCGCGTGACGAAGTCGGCCACGGACGGGATCGTGCGGCGACTGCAGCGAGAGCTTGCGCGCCGGCGCGCGGCGCTTGCGCCGCCGCCGAGCTTCGTGCCCTGTCATCACGACCTGCATCGGCGCAACCTGCTCGACGACGGCGTGCGCCTTCTCGCCGTCGACTGGGAGTACGCGGGGCCCGGCGACCCGGCGGCCGAGCTCGCGGCCTGCGCCGGATACCATGCGCTCGATGCCGCGGGCCGTGGACGCGCTGGTCGATGGCTACGGTGGCGGCGCAGCGTTTCGCGCGCGCGTCGCGTCGCTTGCCTGGATCTTCGATTGCCTCTGGTACGGCTGGAATGCGGTGGCCGCGCAAGACGGCCTCGCGCCGGATCCGGCCGAGCAGTCGCGGCTTGCCGCGCGACTCGCGCATTGAGAAGATGCGCGACCCATGCCCGAGATCACCGTAACTGACCGCGACGGCGGCGTGCATCGCGTGAACGCCCGCGAAGGCGTGAGCCTGATGGAGACGCTGCGCGAGCTCGACTACGGTGTGGCCGCGATCTGCGGCGGCATGTGTTCCTGCGCGACCTGCCACGTCTTCATCGCGGAGCCCTGGCTCGACAATCTGCCGGCCATGCAGGGCGACGAGCGCGAGATCCTGCAGGAGCTCGAGAGCTTCCGGCCGCGGGGATCGCGGTTGTCCTGCCAGGTACCGGTCGAGGCGGCGCTCGCCGGCCTCGAGGTCGAGATAGCTCCCGAAGAGTAGGCGCCTAGCGCTTCTCGGCCTGGGCCCCGACGGCGCGTGCGGCCGCCTCGATCCTGGCTGCGTCGCCGAGGAAGCGACGGGGTGCAGCCGGCCGCATTCCTCTGTCGAGCTGGTACAGGATCGGCACGCCGGTCGGTATGTTGAACTCGACGATGTCGGCGTCGCTCATGCCGTCCAGCATCTTGACCAGCGCGCGCAGGCTGTTGCCGTGCGCGACGACGAGCACGTCACGGCCGGCGCCCAGCGCGGGCACCAGCCGCTCGCGCCACCATGGCTGCACGCGCGCGAGCGTGTCCTTCAGCGATTCCGTTGCCGGCAGCCGCGCCGGGTCGATGCCGCGGTAGCGCGGGTCAAAGCGCGGGTGGCGCGGATCGTCCGTGGCGAGTGGCGGGGGCGGGATGTCGTAGCTGCGCCGCCAGACCTTGACCTGTGCGGCGCCGTATTGCGCGGTCGTCGCCGCCTTGTCCAAACCCTGCAGGGCGCCGTAGTGGCGCTCGTTGAGCCTCCAGTCGCGCTCGACCGGAATCCACATCCGGTCCATCTCGTCGAGCGCAATCCAGAGCGTGCGGATCGCGCGCTTCAGCACCGAAGTAAACGCCAGGCTGAACTCGAAGCCCTGTTCGCGCAGCAGGCGCCCTGCCGCAGCCGCTTCTTCGCGGCCCTGATCAGTCAGGTCGACGTCGGTCCACCCGGTGAACAGGTTCTCGAGGTTCCACGCGCTCTGGCCATGGCGGACCAGCACGAGCTTGCCGGGCATGTCGATGGCTCAGCCCTCGGCCAGTTGGCGCACGGCCTGCAGGGCGACCGACAGGGTGGGAAAATCGGCGCTTCCCTTCGTGCGCATCTCGCGCACCGTGCGGCTCACGTTTTCGTGGGCCGCGTCACCGGTCTTGAGCCAGGCGGCGACGCGCTTGGCCACGTCGCCGGACCGACCGCGGCTCAGGATCTGGTCGGCAAGGCGGCGCTGGAGCAGGTAGGCCTCCTCGCGCATCGTGCCGCGGGCCAGTGCCTGCCAGTGGCCCTCGACCGGGAGCCGCTCGATTTCGCCGCGGATCCAGTCGAGACCGATCGCGGCGCCGAGCCCGAAGTAGACGCGCGCGGCCTGCGCGACCGTCGCGCGCCGCGCCAGCGCGACTTCCACGATGTCGACGCTCGAGTGGAACGCGCCGAGGCTGGCGACGCGGCGCGAGACGCTGGCGGGCACGCCGGCCGCCGAAAAGCGCTCGAGGCCCTTCTCGTATAGCTCGGATTCGAGGCCCTCGAGCAGGTCGGGCAGGCCGGACATCAGCTCCCGGATGCCGGGCCGCAGCCGGCTGACCGCGCGCTCGATGTCGAGATTCGTGCCGAGGGTCCTGAGCACCCAATAGGTCAGTCGTCGCAGCAGGCGCATGGACTCGTGGGACATTGCGTACTGCAATGCGGCCGGCGCCTGGTCATCGAGCGCCTCGATGTCCGCCCACAGGTCGCGCATGTCCGTGATCTCGCGCGCGATCGAATAGGCGCGGGCGATGCTGCCGACGTCCGCACCCGTGTCTTCCTGCGTGCGGACCGCGAAACCCGGGCCCATGCGGTTGACGAGGCTGTTGGTGACCGCGGTGACGATGATCTCGCGCCGCAGCTGGTGCTTCTGGATCTCGCGCGGGTAGCGGCGCTGTACCGGCTTCGGGAAGTAGCGCGTCACCTCGGCGCCGAGGTACGGATCCTGCGCGATGTCGGTGTCCATGAGCCTGCCGGACAGCCAGATCTTCGAGTACGACAGCAGCATGGCCAGTTCCGGCCGCGTCAGCCGCTGGCCCTTGCGGTGCCGCTCGATGATCTCCTCGTCGGTCGGCAGCGACTCGAGCGAGCGGTCGAGCGTCCCTGCGCGCTCCAGCGAGCGGAGCAGGTGGCCGAGCTCGAAGATCCGCTCGGCAGCCGTCTCGTGCAGGCCGGAGATCGCAAGGCACTGCAGGTAGTTGTTCCTGAGCACGAGTTCGGCGACTTCCCCGGTCATGCTTTCGAGCAGGCGGTTACGCGCCTTGCGCGTGAGCTCGCCGTCCGCCATCAACGGGTTGAACAGGATCTTGAGGTTGACCTCGAGGTCCGAGCAGTTGACGCCCGCGGAATTGTCGATGAAGTCGGTATTTATGCGCCCGCCGGCGATCGCGTACTCGATGCGCCCACGCTGCGAGAGGCCGAGGTTGCCGCCCTCGCCGACGACCCGGCAGCGCAGGTCCGCGCCGTTGAGGCGCACCGCGTCGTTGGCGCGGTCGCCGATTTCCGCGTGGGTTTCGTCGGCGGACTTCACGTAAGTGCCGATGCCGCCGTTCCAGAGCAGGTCGACCGGAAGCCTGAGGATCGCGCGAATGACGTCGTTCGGTGCCGCCGCCGGCGCGTCGATGCCGAGCAGGGCACGGGCCTCGCCCGACAGCGGGACCGACTTCTGCTGCCGCGAGTGCACACCGCCCCCCTTCGAGATCATCCGCCTGTCGTAGTCATCCCAGCTCGACCGCGGGAGGGCAAACATGCGCTTGCGCTCGGCAAAGCTGGTGGCCGCATCCGGCGCAGGGTCGATGAAGATGTGGCGATGGTCGAATGCCGCGAGCAGGCAGATGTGCGGTGACAGCAACATGGCGTTGCCGAACACGTCGCCAGACATATCGCCGATGCCGGCGACCGTGAAGTCCTTCGACTGCGTGTCGAGCCCGAGCTCGCGGAAGTGGCGCCGCACCGACTCCCAGCCGCCGCGCGCCGTAATGCCCATGTCCTTATGGTCGTATCCCGCAGAGCCGCCGGACGCGAAAGCATCGCCGAGCCAGAAGCCGTACTCCTCCGAAATCGCATTGGCGACGTCGGAGAACTTCGCCGTGCCCTTGTCTGCCGCCACGACCAGGTAGGCGTCGTCGCCGTCGTGGCGCACGACGCGGGGAGGGGCTACGACCTTGCCGCCGACGACATTGTCGGTCACGTCGAGCAGCGCGCGGATGAAGGTCCGGTAGCAGACGGTGCCCTCCTGCTGCGCTTCATCGCGGTTCTGCGGCAGGCGGCGGGGAACGAAGCCGCCCTTGGCGCCGACCGGGACGATCACGGTGTTCTTGACGTTCTGCGCCTTCATCAGCCCGAGGATCTCGGTACGGAAGTCTTCGCGCCGGTCCGACCAGCGCAGGCCGCCGCGTGCGACGCGGCCCATGCGCAGGTGCACTCCCTCGACGCGCGGCGAGTGGACGAATATCTCGAACATCGGCTTCGGCAGCGGCACCTCGGCGACCCGGCGCGGGTCGAGCTTCAGCGCGAGGTACGTCCTCGGTTCGCCGGCGGCATCGGTGCGGAAGTAGTTGGTGCGCAGCGTCGCATCGATCGCCGCCAGGAAGGCGCGCAGGATGCGGTCGTCGTCGATGCGGGTGACACCCGCGAGCAGGTGGTCGATGGCGCGGCGCTGGGTGGCCACGGCGCGGCTGCGCTTTGAAGCAGGAATTTCCGGGTCGAAGCGCGCGACGAACAGCTTGAGCAGGTGTCCGGCCGCGGCGGGATTGCTAGCGAGCGCCTCCTCCACGTAGGCCTGCGACAGCGGCAGTCCGAGCTGCACGAACCAGCGCGCATAGGTCCTAAGCACCATCGCCTCGCGCCAGTCCAGGTCGGCGGCCAGCACCAGGCGGTTGAAGCCGTCGTTGTCGACGTCGCCCGCCCAGACGTGGGAGAAGGTGGTCTTGAAGCGCGGCCCGTCGGTTTGCAGGTCGATCCGGATGCCACGCGGATGCTCGAGCTCGAAGTCCTGGATCCAGAACGTGCGCTCGCCGGATGTGATCTCGTACGGTCGCTCGCTGATCAGCTTGAGCCCGAGATTCTCGATGGTCGGCAGGACGTCGGAAATCGGGATCGGACGCTGGCCGCGGAACAGCTTGAACTGCACCTTGTGGGCGGGCTGGTCGTCGCGCCGGTACAGGCTCATCCGCAGGGCATCGGGCACGGACGCCACCCTCTCGAGCGTGGCGATGTCCTCGACCGCCGACTCGAACGGCGTGTCCTCCTGGTACGCGGCCGGGAAGGCGTCGCCCCAGGTACGGGCGAGGCGAAGCGCAGTCGCCTCGCCGAACGCGTCCACCAGGCAGTCCTTGAGCCGGTCCTGCCAGGTCCGGACCGTCTCGGTGATGTCCCGCTCGAGCTCGACCGCGTCGACCGACGGGTTCGAATCGGCAGGCGTGCGCACCAGCAAGTGCAGCCGGGCGAGCACGGATTCGGACAACGTGACCTGCGACTCGATCGCGACGCCGCCAAAGGCCTTGAGTGCGAGCTGCTCGATGCGGTTGCGCGCCTGCGTGTTGTAGCGATCGCGAGGCACGTACACCAGGCAGGAGTAGAAGCGGCGGAACGGGTCGCGGCGCACGAACAGGCGAACCTGCGCCCGCTCGTAGAGGTTGACGACTCCGCGGATGATGCGCATGAGGTCCGGCACGGTCGCCTGGAACAGCTCGTCGCGCGGGAAGGTCTCGAGCGCGTGCACGACTGCCTTGTGGTCGTGGCTGGAAGGCTGCAGGCGGAACTGATCGATGACCCGCTGGACCTTGTGGCGCAGCAGCGGGATCTCGAACGGGCTGCCGCTGTACGCGGACGAGGTCCACAGCCCGAGGAACCGGCGCTCGCCCGTCACGCGGCCCGACCGGTCGTAGGTCTTGATGCCCACGTAGTCGAGGTAGGTCGACCGGTGGACCGTCGCGATGGAGTTCGCCTTGGTGATGATGATCGGCTCCGGCGAGCGCGCGAAGCCGCGCCCCTCGCCTGCGAGCACGATGGTCTTCGGCTTGCGCGAAGCCTTCGCGCGCATGATCCCGAGCCCGGAGCGCGCCACCGGCACCAGCCGGTCGCGGCGCTGCCCACGCCGCAGGCGGTACTCGCGATAGCCGATGAAGGTGAAATGGTTGTCCTCCATCCACTCGAGGAGCGCCCGGGCCTCGCGAACTTCGATCTTCTGCCCCCGGATCCGGGCAACGCCGAGTTCGGCCGCGGCATCACGCGCCTTGCTGCGCATGCGGCGCCAGTCGTTGGTGGCGGCGCGGACGTCGTCGAGGGTCGCGCGAATCTTCGCCTCGATCGCCGCGAGGCGGTCCGGGTCGGGCTCGCGGTCGATCTCGATGAGCTGCCAGGACTCGAGCCTGCTGCCTGCTGGCGGGTCGTCGAGGTAGATGCCCTCGAGCCGGCCGCGCCGGTCGCGGACCACCGAAAGGACCGGGTGGGCGAGCAGGTGCACGGCGAGCCCGCTCTGCGTGCACACCATGCCCAGCGAGTCGACCAGGAAGGGCATGTCGTCGGTGACGACCATGATGACGCTGTGCGAGGAAGCGAAGCCGTCGCGTGCCGGGTCCGGGTTGAATACCCTTACCAGTGATCGGCCGCTCGCGCGTGAGCGGCCGAGAGCCAGCTGGGCCAGCGCCGCGCCGGCGAGATCCGCTGGAAAGCGCTGCACGAGGTCGAGCTCGGAGACGCCGTGGTAGAAGTAGCGCACCAGCTTGTCGGCCGCGACCGGCAGCCGCTTGCGGGCGGCGCGGCGCGCGGCAGCGGCGACTCGGTCGATGATGGCCTGACGGGCGGCGGGAATTCTGCCTAGCATTCGGGAATCACGGTGCCTGGGGAGGGGCGTGGCGGCGCGGATTATACACGCGCCCCGGCGGCCATTCCGGGGGGCCGGTTCCGCTCCTGGAGCCGGGAAATCACCCGTGGATTATAGTTGTTGCGGACATCCAAGCGGGAGCCTGCCATGGCCGACCTGTTCGACAATCCGATGGGTACCGACGGCTTCGAGTTCGTCGAGTACACGGCGCCCGATCCGGAGCTGCTGCGCCGGCTGTTTGCGCGCATGGGCTTTCCGGTCAGCGCGAGGCATCGCAGCAAGAACGTTACGCTGCATTGCCAGGGCGACATCAATTTCGTGATCAACGCCGAGCCTGACGGCTTCGGGCAGCAGTTCGCGCGGGCGCACGGCCCATCGGCTTGTGCCATGGCGTTCCGGGTCAAGGACGCAGCCGCGGCCTTCAGCCGCGCAGTCGGGCTCGGGGCGCAAACCGGTCGAGACCAGCGTCGGGCCGATGGAGCTCAGGATACCCGCCATCGAGGGAATCGGCGGGAGCCACATCTACCTCGTGGACCGCTACGGCGAGCGCACGATCTATGACGTCGACTTCGTTCCGGTGGCGGACGCGTCGCCGGCGCGCGATGCGGGGCTTTCGTTGATCGACCACCTGACTCACAACGTCAGCCGCGGCCACATGGACAAGTGGGCCGGCTTCTACGAGCGGCTGTTCAACTTCCGCGAGATCCGCTATTTCGACATCGAGGGCCGGAAGACCGGGCTCTTCAGCCGTGCAATGACCAGCCCCTGCGGCAAGATCCGCATCCCGATCAACGAGAGCCAGGACGACAAGAGCCAGATCGAGGAGTACCTCCGCGAGTACCGGGGCGAGGGCATCCAGCACATCGCGCTCGCGACGCCCGACATCTACGCGACGGTCGACGCGCTGCGCGCGAACGGCGTCGAGTTCCAGGACACGCCTGACACCTACTACGAGGGCGTGGACGCACGCGTCGCCGGCCACCGCGAGTCCATGCAGCGGATGAAGGACCGCCGCATCCTGATCGACGGCAGCGCGGAAGAGGGCATCCTGTTGCAGATCTTCACCCGGAACGCGATCGGCCCGATCTTCTTCGAGATCATCCAGCGCAAGGGCAACGAAGGCTTCGGCGAGGGCAATTTCCGCGCGCTGTTCGAGTCCATCGAGCTCGACCAGGAGCGGCGCGGCGTGATCTGAATCGGGGACGTGACCCTGTTTCGGCCGGGCCCCTGCGGCCGAGTGGAACTTGACCGAAATAGGGTCACGTCCCCGGTTTCCTCGACCTGTTCACGGACCGCCCTGCGCCCGGGCGGACGCGCGTCACAGGTTTGGCAGCCGGCCGTGCGGCCGATCTTCTGTCGAATGAAACTCCGTTTTACAGATGGCGACAGGTCGCGGCATGAACGTCGGCACCGTCACGGGTCACTTCGGGGTCACCACCCGCATCACGCGGGTTGGCTTCGCGGACGGCTGGACGGGCGCCGTCGCGATCGGCGCCCTCGTGTACATCGCGCTTGCGATCTACTTGACGGTCGCCAACCTGCCGCCGTCGCCGGCGCTGGATTTATACCGGCTGGTCTCGGACCAGCCGGCCGCCATCGCGGCGGCGCTGCTCGCGATCGTGGCTGCGCGCACGACGCAGCAGGCGGCGGCGCGCCGCACGTGGAAGTTCCTCGCCGCGGCGATCGTGATCTACAACACGGGCAACGTGATCGACGCATACCTGCGCATCGCGAACCTGACGCCGTTTCCGTCGCTCGCCGACCTGTTCTACCTCGGGTTCTTCCCGATCCTGTTCACGGGCTTCATGGCCACCCTGCGCGCGAGCTCGCTGCGCGTGTCCTGGAGCCGGCTGCTGCTCGACTCGGTGATCCTGGTGCTCGGCTTCGGCACCTTCTTCTGGTTCTTCGTGATCAGCCCGGCGGCAGCCGCGAGCGAGGAAGAGCTCGCGCGATTCGTGCTGAGCCAGGTGTACATCGCGCTCGACTGCCTGATGCTGATGGCGATCGGCGTGCTGCTCATGAACAGCTCGCACTGCCCGCTGCGCCGGTTGACGCTCGCGCTGCTGACGGGTGGCTTCGGCCTGATGTTCCTCGGCGACATCGTCTGGGCGACTTCGGTCGTGGAAAACACCTACCTCTCCGGCGCCAATTTCTCCGATGTCCTCTACCTCGCCTGCTACGCGGGACTGGCCGGCGCCGCCCAGGTGCAGATCCGGGACAAGTCGCGCCCCGAGCGGCTCAAGTCAACCGCCGGCAGCGTGCTGACCCAGGTCATCGCCTACTCGGGGCTCGGCCTTTCGTTCTTCGTGCTGGTGTACTTCGCGGCAGAGGAGGCGAGCAGCCCGATCACGGTCATGACGGTGTCGATCTTCGTGCTCGCGATCCTGGTCATGGCGCGGCAGAGCGTGATCCTGCGCGACGACGCCCAGGAGCGGCAGCGCAAGGCCGTGGACCTGGTCGAGGCGCGCTTCGCCTCGCTGATCCGCAACGCCTCCGACGTCATCATGATCGTCGACGCGCAAGGGCGCATCGAGTACGCCTCGCCCGCGGTGCAGCGCACATTCGGCCTCTGGCAGGACGACCTGGTCGGCCGGCGGCTGGTCGAGATCTGGCGCGAGGCGGACGGTGACCGAATCTCCGCTTTCATCGCCGAAGTCACGGCGACCCACGGCACCTCGATCGGCCCGGTGGAAATCCCGGTCGGGACCAAGACGCGGCGCTTCATCCTCGAGTGCGTCGGCAGCAACCTGCTCGACGATCCCGCGGTCAAGGGGCTCGCCCTCAACCTGCGGGACGTCACCGAGCGCAAGGCGCTCGAGGACCAGCTGCGCCAGCTCGCCTTCCACGACCCGCTGACCCTGCTCGCCAACCGCAGCCTGTTCCGCAACCGCGTCGAGCACGCGCTCGCGCTGTCGCGCCGGACGCAGGAGCGGCTGGCAGTGCTGATGATAGACCTCGACAACTTCAAGAATGTCAACGATTCCCTGGGCCACGACGTCGGCGACCGTCTGCTGCAGACCGCGGCCCAGCGGCTGGTCAAGTGCACGCGCGCGGCCGACACGGTCGCACGCCTCGGCGGCGACGAGTTCGCGGTGCTGCTCGAGGGCGTCACGACGGTCGAGCAGGCCGAACGCATCGCGGCCTCCGTCACCGAGGCATTCCGCGTCCCGATCCCGATCGACGGCAACGACATGCTGGTGACTGCCAGCGTCGGTGTCGCGTTCTCCGAGTCGGGCGACGACACCGAGAACGTGCTGCGCAACGCCGACATCGCGATGTACAACGCCAAGGCCACGGGCAAGGGGCGGCACGTCGTGTTCCATGCCCACATGCAGGAACAGCTGCGCGAGCGCCTGCGGCTCGAGGACGACCTGAACCAGGCATTCATCAAGAACGAGTTCTTCCTGGAGTTCCAGCCGATCATCGACCTGAAGACCACCGAGCTGCTCGGGGTCGAGGCGCTGGTGCGCTGGCAGCACCCGGTGAATGGCCGCTTGCTGCCCGGCCAGTTCATCCCGATGGCGGAGGAGACCGGCCAGATCATCGCGCTCGGGCGCTGGGTCCTCGAGGACGCCTGCAGCCAGGTCTGCGAGTGGCGCAAGAACATGCCGGCGGGCGCAGGGCTGCGCGTTGCCGTGAACATCTCCGGCAGGCACCTGCAGCAAGGCGACTTGATCGGCGACGTCCGGCACGCGCTCGAGGTGTCCGGCCTCGAGCCGGAGAGCCTGCTCATCGAGCTGACCGAGAGCACGATGATGAACAACTCCGAGGCGAACCTGGTCAAGCTCAAGGACCTGAAGTCACTCGGCGTCAGGCTCGCGATCGACGACTTCGGGACCGGCTATTCTTCCTTGTCCTACCTGCACCGCTTCCCGATCGACATCCTGAAGATCGACCGCTCCTTCGTCAGCCGCCTGACGGAGTCGAGCGAGGGACCGAAGCTGGCGCGCGCCGTCGTGATGCTGGGCGAGACGCTCGGCCTCGAGACCGTGGCCGAAGGCGTCGAGGTCGACGACCAGGTGTCGCAGCTCCTCCAGCTCGGCTGCGTGGCCGCCCAGGGCTTCCTGTTCTCGCACGCGACTTCGCTCGACGTCGTTGCGGCGTCGACCTTCGCCATGCGCCGCGAGCAGCTGCGGCTCGCCCACACGGGCTACGATAGCCTGACCGCGACCGGGCGCTACCGGGTTGCCGACATGGTCCGCGAGCGCGTCGGCGAAAGCCGGGCGCGGACCGCGAAGGGGTAGGCTGCCTCAGGCCGGGTCGGCGCGCGCCCGCGGGTACTGCTTCCCGAACCCGATCACGAGCAGCGCCCCGGCGATCGAGGCGACGTGCCAGTGGCGCAGCCACTCGACATGCGCACCGATCCAGTGCGAGATCGCCCGGTCCTCCACGATGATCTCCCCCGCGATCCAGCCGAGCAGCATCGCCCCGAGCGCGATCACGACGGGGAACCGCGACATGATCCCGAGCATCATGACGCTCCCGAAGATCACGACCGGTATGCTGAGCGCAAGGCCCAGCACGAGAAGGGTGTACTTCATCGTGACGAGATCCGGCGTGGGCGCCGCAGCGTTTGCCGCGGCGGCGACCGCGAGCACATTGTCGAGGCTCATGACCAGGTCGGCGACCAGAATGGTCCCGACCGCGTGCCAGAGCCGGCTGCTCGGCGAGACGGACTTTTCCTTGCCTGGCACGAGAAGCTTCACGCCGATCCAGAGCAGCAGGGCACCACCCGCCAGCTTGAGCCAGGGGAGCTCGAGAAGCGCGGCGGCGAACGCGGTGAGCACCACGCGCAGTGCAACCGCCGCCGCGCTGCCCCAGAACACCGCAATTTTCTGCTGGCGCTCCGGCAGCGAGCGGGCGGCCAGCGCGATCATGACGGCGTTGTCGCCCGAGACCAGCAGGTTGATCCAGGCGATGGCGCCGAGCTCGATCCAGAAGATCGGTGCGTGGAACATGTCCATCGGCCGATTCTAGACTTACGGGCGGTGCGGGCGCGCGAGGTAGTCGCGGCCCTGCATCTCGTGCAGGCGGCTCGCGGCGCGCCGGAACTCGAATGCGAGCCGCTCGCCGCGGTACAGGTCGTCCGGGCGCGTCGGCGGCCGCCGACACGACCAGCTTCACGCCGCGATCGTAGAACTCGTCGACCAGCGTCACGAAGCGCCGCGCGGCGTCGTCGGCCCTGCCTTCCATCACCGGCACGCCGGAGAGGAAGACGGCGTGGTAGCAGCGCGCGATCTCGATGTAGTCGGCCGCCGAGCGGGGCCCTTCGCAGAGCTCGCTGAAATCGAACCAGACGACGTCCTCGGCTCGACGACGTGCGCGCACGGCGCGCCCCTCGACCTGGACCTTCGCGTCGCGCTCTCCACCGCCGCCGGCGAGCCGCTCGAATTCCGCCTCCAGCCGCGCCTCTGCGTCGGGAACGCCGGGTCCCAGCCAGAGCACGGCCCGCTCCAGCTGGCGCAGCCGATAGTCCTGGCCCGCGTCGAGTTCCATGACGCGGCAGTGCTTCTCGATCAGCGCGATGGCCGGCAGGAAGCGCTCGCGCTGCAGCCCGCCGCGGTAAAGGTCGGTTGGGCGGGAGATTGGAGGTCGCGACCAGGGTGACGCCGCGCCGGAACAGGGCGGCGAGCAGCGTCCCCAGGATCATCGCGTCGGCCACGTCGCCGACCACGAACTCGTCGATACAGAGGACGCGCGCTTTCGCGGCGATGTCCGCCGCGACCTGCTCGAGCGGGGAGGGCCGGTTGCGGTGGCGGCGGAGCCGGCCGTGCACGTCCTGCATGAAGCGGTGGAAGTGCTCGCGCCGCTTCTCGCGTACCGGCAGCTCGGCAAAGAACTCGTCCACCAGGAACGTCTTGCCGCGGCCCACGCCGCCCCAGAGATAGAGGCCGCGCAGCGGCGCCCGGGCCCGCGGCAAGCAGGTCGAGGCCGCGGGCGAGCAGGGAGTCGCGCGCCAGCACGCGGCGACGCAGGTCTTCGAGCCGGCCGAGCGCGGCGCGCTGCGCCGCATCGGGCGCGGCGCCCCGCGACGCCAGCGCGGCCTCGACGCGGGCCGTCAACGGCGACCTGTCGACTGGCCGGCTCAGTCCGCGAGCTCCGGCCGGTCGCGGAAATGCGCGAGCGCCGCGGGATTGGCGAGCGCGTCCGTGTTCTTCACCGGCCGCCCGTGGATCACCTCGCGCACCGCGAGCTCGACAACCTTGCCGCTGATGGTGCGCGGAATCTCCGGCACCTGCAGGACCTTCGCCGGCACGTGCCTGGGCGTCGTGTTGGCGCGGATCTGGCGCCGGATGCGCTCGACGAGCGCGTCGTCCAGCACGACTCCCTCGCGCAGGCGGACGAAGAGCACGACGCGCACGTCGTGGCCGACTTCCTGGCCGACGACGACGCTTTCCAGCACCTCGGGCAGCTGCTCGACCTGGCGGTAGATCTCGGCCGTGCCGATGCGCACGCCGCCGGGATTCAGCACGGCGTCCGAGCGCCCGAGGATCACCAGGCCGCCCCGCTCCGTGAGCAGCGCATAGTCGCCGTGATGCCAGACGCCCGGGATAGCGCTCGAAGTAGGCACTGCGATAGCGCGCGCCGCCGGGATCGTCCCAGAAGGCGACCGGCATCGAGGGAAAGGGCGCAGTGCAGACGAGCTCGCCCTTCTCGCCGGTGACCGACCGGCCTGACTCGTTCCAGACCTCCACCCGCATGCCGAGCCCGCGGCATTGCAGCTCGCCGCGGTACACGGGCAGGAGCGGGTTGCCGAGCGCGAAGCAGGAGACGATGTCCGTGCCGCCCGAGATCGACGCGAGCTGCACGTCCGGCCCGATGGCGTCGGCGACGAAATCGTACTGCTCCGGCCCGAGCGGGGATCCGGTCGAAAGCACCGTGCGCAGCGTCGCGATGCCGTGCCGCTCTCGCGGCCGGTAGCCCGCCTTCTCGAGCGAGGCGAGGTAGCGGGGACTGGTGCCGAAAATCGTGACCGCCTCGTCCGCGGCCATCTGCCACAAGACTTCGGGTCCCGGATGCAGCGGCGAGCCGTCATAGAGGACGATGGCCGCCTCCGAGGCGAGCGCGCTCGCGAGCCAGTTCCACATCATCCAGCCGCAGGTCGTGAAAAAGAACAGGCGGTCGCCCGGCTTCACGTCGGAGTGCAGCTGGTGTTCCTTCAGGTGTTGCAGCAGCGTGCCGCCGGCGCCGTGCACGATGCACTTGGGCACGCCCGTCGTGCCGCTCGAGTACAGCACGTAGAGCGGGTGGTCGAAGGGCAGGCGAGGGAAGGACAGCGGCGCGTCGCGGCCGCCGAACTCGGCGAAGCGCACGGCATGCGGCAGGCCGCCGATCGCAGGCGCGGCGGCAACATAGGGCACGACCACGACGCAGGAGACCGATGGCAGCTTCGCGAGCACGCCCGCGATCGGCGCCAGCGAATCGATGGTCTTGCCGCCGTAGTGATAGCCGTCCGCGGTGAACAGGACCCTGGGCTGCCACCTGGCCGAACCGGTCGAGCACGCCCTGGATCCCGAAGTCGGGGGAGCAGGAAGTCCAGGTGGCGCCGACGCTCGCGGTCGCAAGCATCGCGATGACTGACTCCGGCAGGTTGGGAAGGAAACCGGCGACGACGTCGCCCTCGCCGACGCCCAGCGGTGCGCAGGCCGTCCGCGATGCGCGCGACTTCCGCGCGGAGCGTGCGCCAGTCCATCTCGCGCCGGTCACCGCGCTCGTTGCGGAACACGATTGCAGGCTCCGCCTCTGGCCCGCGCAGCAGGTTTTCCGCGAAATTGAGCCTCGCGCCGGGAAACCATCGCGCGCCCGGCATCCTGTCGCCGTCGACCAGGGCCGGCCCGCTGCCGCGCTCGCCGGCAACGCCCGCGAAGTCCCACAGCGCCTCCCAGAATGCGGCGGGTTCATCGATCGACCAGCGGTAGAGCGCGTCGCAGTCGTCCGCGCGCGCGCCGCGCGCGCCGACGAAGGCCATGAAACGGGTCAGGTTCGCATCGGCGATGCGAAACAGCGAGGGCGTCCAGATCGGCGGCTCGGCGCTCACCTAGAGTCCTTGGTAATTGGGTCCCGAGCCCCCTTCGGGCGTCGTCCAGGTGATGATCCCGTAGGGATCCTTGATGTCGCAGGCCTTGCAGTGCACGCAGTTCGCGGCGTTGATCTGCAGGCGCCGCCCGCCCGCGCCGTCGTCCACCATCTCGTAGACGTTCGCCGGGCAGAAATTCTCGCAGGGGTTGCCGAACTCCGTGGTGCAGCGCGTGGCGCAGATCGAGGTATCTGCGACGATGAGGTGCACGGGCTGGTCCTCGTCGTGGACGTTGCCGGCGTGGAAAACCGCGGCGAGCCGGTCGCGCGGCGGCAGCTCGCGCGTCACCCAGCCGCGGTCGACGAGCGGCGCTGTCTCGAGACGCTGCAGGGCGAGGTGGTTTTCGCGTGTGGGAGAGCGTCCACGGCGACAGGCCAGCGGTCGCGGTCTCCCAGGCCCCGTTCGCAAGCCCGAACCACAGGCCGCGGTGGAAACCCGGCTTGATGTTGCGCACGCGCCTGAGTTCCCGTCCGCCGTCCGACGCGCGCCAGCGCGCCTCGAAGCCCGCGGTCTCGCCGGTCTCGGCCAGATGCTCGGCTGCGAGCACGCCGCAGCGGATCGCCTGGTGCACGCCCTTGATCTTCGGCACGTTCAGCGTGCCCGCCGCGTCGCCGACCAGGAGCAGCCCCGGCGCTTCCATGCGCGGCAGCGATTGCCAGCCGCCGGCGGCAATCGCGCGTGCGCCGTATGCCAGGATTTCGCCGCCCTCCAGCAGGGGCCGGATGCGCGGATGGTGCTTGAACTGCTGGAATGCCTCGAAGGGCTTGAAGCGCGGGTCCTGGTAGTCGAGACCCGCGACATAGCCGACGTACACGCGGTCGCGGTCGAGGTGATAGAGGAAGCTGCCGCCGTAGGTCTTCGGGTCGACCGGCCAGCCGACGGTGTGCTGGATGAGCCCGGGCTCCGCGCGACCGGGCGGAAGCTGCCAGAGCTCCTTGATGCCGAGTCCGTAGGTCTGCGGCTCCCGACCGTCGGCGAGGCCGAGGCGCGCGATGAGCTGCTTGCTGACGCTCCCGCGGCAGCCCTCGGCGAGGATCGTCGTGCCCGCGCGGATGTCGGCGCCCGGCGCGTAGTTGGGCCCGGGCTTGCGCTCGCGGTCGAGTCCCATGTCGCCGATGCGTACGCCCGACCACGCGGTCGCCTTCGACGAGCGCCTCGGATGCCGCGAATCCCGGGAACACGTCGACGCCGAGCGCCTCGGCGCGCGCGGCGAGGAGCGGCGCGAGCTGGCCGAGGGAAATGATGAGGTTGCCGCGGTTGTGCATCTGCGGCGGCGTCGGCAGCCGCAGTCCGCCGGTCTTCGTGAGGTACCAGAACTCGTCCCGCGTCGCAGGCACGCAGATGTCCGGCGGAGTCTCGCGCCAGCCAGGAAGCAGGGCATCGAGCGGGCCCGGTTCCAGCGCGCAGCCGGAAATGAGCTGCGCGCCGATCGCGGAAGCCTTCTCGAGCACGCAGATGCTTGCCTCGGGCTTCAGCTCCTTGTAGCGGATCGCGGCCGCGAAGTCCGGCGGGCCCGCCGCCCACGATGACGACGTCGTACTCCATGACGTCGCGGTCGGTCACGGCATGCTGTGTCCTCGCGAACTGCGGCAGCGCCCGTACGCTGTCACCGATCTTTGCGACGTCGCCCGCGACGACGACCGTCATCCGCTCCGGCCGGATGAACCGGCGTGCCATCTCGCTCACTTCCTCCGGCGTCACGGCCCGGATGCTCGCGACCCAGCGCGTCAGGAAATCGTCAGGCAGGCCGTGCAGGTCCATGAAGGCAAGCTGGCCGAGCACGCCGGTCGGCGAGGAGTTCGAGATCACGAACACGCCGGCGCGGTAATTCTTGACCGGCGTGAGCTCGGCGTCCGTCGGCGCCTCACGCTGCAGCCGCTCGATCTCCCGGAAGATCTCGGTGAGCGCCGCGGCCGTGTGCTCGGCGGTGATTTCGGCGGAGAGGACCCACAGCGCGCCGCCGCGGCGCGGGTTGATCGACGAATCGGGCGAGTAGCTGTAGCCCTTGTCCTCGCGGATGTTGGCCGTGATGCGCGAGGCGAACGTGCCGCCCAGCAGGCTGTTCATGAGCGAGGTCGGGAACCACAGGTCGTGCGACGGATCCGGCACCGGCACGGCGATGCGCACCGACGACTGCGGGGCGCCCGGGCTGTCGACCAGCGCAAGCTGCGCCGTCTCGCTGGCACGCGCCGGCAGTTCCGTGGGCGCCTCACCGCTGCGCCAGTCCTGGAACTCGCGGCGCAGCGCCTCCTCGAGCTCGGGCCGGTCATAGCGGCCCGCGACATAGACGTGCGTGCGGCGCGCACCGAAGTTGCGCTGGTAGAAGTCCCGCAGCTTCGCGATGTCGTATCCCGCGAGCTGGCCTTCCTGCGGCAGTATCCGGCCGAAGGGATGGTCTCCGAACACCAGCCGGGCGAGCGCCTCGTCCGCCAGCGACTGCGGATCCGAGCGCGCGACCGCGAGGTTGCGCTCGAAGTTGGCGAGCACCCGCGGCAGTTCCGATTCCGGGAAGCGCGGGTTGCGCAGCACGTCGGCGAGCAGCCGCGGTCGCGGCGGCGGCGTGCTCCGAGAGCACGGAGATGCTGGCCGTCGTCTGCTCGGCGCCGGCGCCGACCGACAGCGCGCCGCCCATCGCCGCGGACGCACGCGCGATGTCGGCGGCCGAGCGCGTCGTCGTGCCTTCCTTCAGCATCTCCGCCGCGACGTCCGCCAGCCAGGTGTCGTGGCCCTCGTCGACGTTGCCGGTGCGCACGACCGCGACGAGGGTGACTTTCGGCACCGCTGCCGTAGTCGATGAAGGTCATCGCAAGCCCGTTGTCGAGCCGGAGCGTCTCCCGCGCGGGCAGCTTGAAGTCGTGCGGTGTGCCGGGCGCGGGCGGCAGTTCCCGCTCCTGTGCGCCGGCCGCGAAGCACGAGGCAGCCGGCCAGCAGGGCGGCCGCGCGCTTCACGGCGCGCCTCCGGTGGCCGGCGGCGGGCGCGGCCGGGCTCGACGACCTGCACGGTGCGGCGTGCGGGCGTCAGGTAGGTGCGCGCGACCTCGCTGATGAGCTCGGGCGTCACCTGCGCGGAAGTTCGCCTCCAGGCGGTTGATCAGGTTCGGATCGTCGTCGAACAGCGCGAACGACGCGAGCAGGTCGAGCAGGCCGAAGCGGGTACTCGAGCCCGCGAGGTCATAGAGGGAGGCGCGCAGCTTGGTCAGCGCGCGCGCGAGTTCTTCCTCGGTGGGCGGCTCGGCCTGGATCCGCGCGATCTCGGCGTCGATGTCCGCGATGATTGCCTCGGGCTTCGCGGCCGGGTCATGGACCAGGTAGAGCATCCACAGCATCGGGCCGTCGTAGGTGAACTCGTTGCCGAGCAGGTTGATGCCGCCGCCGACGCTGCCGGCATAGCCGCGCTCCTGCACCAGCTTCTGCCACAGCCGGCTGTCCTCGCCCTGCAGCAGGATCGAGTCGAGCAGGCTGAAGGCATAGTGCTGCGGCGTGTTGCGGTCGGGCACCTGCCATGCGAGCGCCAGCGCCGGGCGCGGCGCGAGCCGGTCGACGTACGAATTGCGTTTCTCGGCCTGCTGCACGGCCTCGGTGAGGTCCGGGCGCGCCGGCTGCGGCCGCGCCGGTATCGATGCGAAGTGCCGTTCGATCCAGGCGCGCGCAGTGGCCGGGTCGAAGTCGCCCGCGACCACGAGCACCGCGTTGTTCGGCGCGTAATAGGTCTCGAAGAAGGCCTTGGCATCCTCGAGCGTCGCGGCATCGAGGTCCGCAAGGTCGCCGTAGAAGTTGTGCGCATTGAACCAGTTGCTGTTCGCGACCTGCGGCATCGTGAGCCAGGGAAAGCCGCCGTACGGCTGGTTCAGGACGTTGTCGCGCACCTCGTTCTTGACCACGCCTTGCTGGTTCTCGAGGTTCGCCTGCGTGATCGCGAGCGCCTTCATCCGGTCGGCCTCGGCCCAGAGCACGGTCTCCAGCACGTGCGCTGGCACGATCTGGAAATAGTTCGTGAAGTCGAAGCGCGTCGAGCCGTTCAGCACCCCGCCGTTGCCTTCGACGAGGCGGATGAACTCCATCTTCCCGAGGTTGCCGGAGCCCTGGAACATGAGGTGCTCGAACAGGTGCGCGAAGCCCGTGCGCCCGCGCGGCTCGATGCGGAAGCCGATGTGGTAGTACACGCCGACCGTCACCGTCGGCGCGGTCGTATCCCGCGACAGCACCACCTTCAAGCCGTTGTCGAGCCGGTAATACTCGATCGGGATGTTGATCGCGGCCGGCGGCGCTTCCGCGGGAGTTGGCGCAGCGTCGACGACCGCTGGCGCTCGATTGCGTAGCGTTGGGCGGCTGCGCGACGCAGCCGGCCACTGCCGCATGGCAATGATCAGCCCGCCCCAACGCTTGAGATGCTGTCGCCATTACCGCCGCCACGACTATTTGGGAGACATGCGGATGGCGCCGTCGAGGCGGATCGTCTCGCCGTTCAGCATCCGGTTGGTGACGATCGCGGCCACCAGTTCGGCGTACTCCTCCGGCCGGCCGAGACGCGGCGGAAACGGAACCTGCTTGCCGAGCGAGTCCTGTGCTTCCTGCGGCAGGCCTGCCATCATCGGCGTGCCGAAGATGCCGGGCGCGACGCCGACCACGCGGATGCCGAAGCGGGCGAGCTCGCGCGCGAGCGGCAGCACCATGCCGGCGACCGCCGCTTTCGAGGTCGCGTAGGCGACCTGGCCGATCTGCCCTTCGAAGGCCGCGACCGACGCGGTGTGGACCAACAGCCCGCGCTCGCCGTCCTCGCCCGGCGACATTGTTCTGCATGATCGCCGCCGCCGCGCGGTCGAGCAGGAAGGTGCCGAGCGTGTTGATCGCCAGCACGCGCTGGAACGCGGCGACGGGCAGCGGCCCGTCCTTGCCGAGCAGCTTGCCGGGCGTCGCGACCCCGGCGCAGGAGACGGAGACATTGAGCCCGCCCATGCGCGCCGCTGCCGCCTGCACCGCGGCACTCGACGTCGGCTTCGGTAGTGACGTCGCAGTGGTGATAGCTCGCCGCCGCGCCGAGCGTCGCCGCGGCGCTTGCGGCCGGTCTCGTCCTGCACATCGAGCAGCGCGACGCTTGCCGCCGCCCGCGACGAGCCGGGCGGCCGTCGCGTGGCCGAGTCCTGAAGCGCCGCCGCTGATGACGGCCTTGACGTGGTCCAGATTCATGCGGTCCCCCGGGAACGGACAAGTCTACAGGCTCGGGTGGTCAGAGCCTCAGGCCACCGTCCACCTCAAAGACCCGCCCGGTCACAAAGTCGTTCTCGGCGATGAAGACCGCCGTGGCGGCGATCTCGGCCGGCTCGCCGAGACGGCGCAGTGGCACCGCAGCCTTCACGCGTTCGACCATCTCCGGCTTCATGGCCGTGAGGATCTCCGTCGAACAGAAGCCCGGCGCGATGGCCGCGGCGCGGATGCCATAGCGGGCGAGCTCCTTGGCCCAGATCACGGTCATCGCGGCGACGCCTGCCTTTGCGGCCGTGTAGTTCGACTGGCCGGGGTTGCCCTCGCGGGAGATCGACGAAATGTTGACGATCAGCCCGCCGTGGCCGCACTGGATCATGCGTTCGGCGCCTTCGCGCCCGCAGAGGAACACGCCGGTCAGGTTGACGTCCATGACGGCCTGCCACTGGGCCAGCGACATCTTCGAGTGGATCGCGCCCGTCCTGGGCCTTGACGAGGAGGGCGTCGCGGGTGATGCCCGCATTGTTGACCAGGACGTCGAAGCGGCCGAAATGCGCGACCACGGCGTCGAAGCAGCGGATCACCTCGAGCTCGGACGTCACGTCGCGACGAAGGCCTTTGCGCGCACGCCCGAGGGCTGCACATTGCGCGACCGTCTCGGCGAGCGCCGCGCCGTCGCGGTCGAGGGCGGCGATTTCGGCGCCCTGCGCCGCAAAGGCGAGCGCCATTGCGCGCCCGAGTCCACGGGCCGCGCCCGTGATGACCACGACTTTCTTGCCGAGCTGCATGGATCCCTTTACTGCACCGCGAACACAGACGCAGAAATGCTTAAAGGGTCAAGACCTTAGCGACTATTGCGTCGCAACACAACTCAGCCCGGCGTCTATGTCAAAGAGGACGGTCTCGGCCTCCACCAGCTCGCCGGCGCGCGCCAGGACGTTTGCGACCTTTCCTGCGCGCCCGGCGCGGATCGCGTGCTGCATTTTCATGCCCTCGACGACCGCGAGCACGTCGCCAC
Source organism: uncultured Gammaproteobacteria bacterium (assembly GCA_963817195.1). Taxonomy (GTDB): domain Bacteria; phylum Pseudomonadota; class Gammaproteobacteria; order Steroidobacterales; family Steroidobacteraceae; genus SCUD01. The sequence continues at coordinate 479,705 of CAWFNJ010000007.1, read as the reverse complement.
GCGCAACTGCATCGCCGACCTTGACGCGCAGTTCGACGACCCGGCCTGGCAGCGGCGATGCCGGATGAGCGTCCGCATCTTCGGCGCTGCGCTCGAACGGCCAGGCGGGCGCGAGCGCGATCTCGTCCGCGACGTCGCCGACGACTTGCAGGCGCTCGCGATCGCGGATCAACTCGAGCTCGCAGGCTCCCTGGCCCGCATCCGACCGCGAATCGGCCGGCGTCGAGCTGTTGCACGCGACCGGCGAGGGTCGCACCGTCCGATTCGAGTTCGAGCGCATCGCCATCGCGCCGCACCCGCCAACGACGGTGCGCGGGCGTGCGCAGGCCGATGGACTGCTCGGAGCCGCCGCCCGCGCGCCAGCCGTCGCCGAGGCCCCAGGGCGACGGCGACGGCTTGTCCGCGGGTCGGCGGGCCGTCGAGCGCGAGACGGGCGGCCAGCAGCAGCGCCTCGGGTCGCGGCGCGCGCTCGGCCGTTGAGGTCCGCAAGTTCCCGATCGACGAAGCCGGTATCGACGTCCCCGGCGGCAAAGGCCGGATGCGCCGCCACCGCGCGCAGCAGCGGGAGATTGTTGGCGACGCCGAAGACTGCAGTGCGGTCGAGACTGTGTCGCAAGCGTCGCGAGCGCGCTCGCGCGGTCAGGACCCGACGCGATCACCTTCGCGATCATCGGGTCGTAATGGACCGAGATGGTGTCGCCGTCCTCGATGCCGGTATCGATGCGCCAGTGCGGACTCGCGGGCGGGTGCGCGAAGCGCCGCAACGCGACCGACGGAGGGCAGGAAGCCGCGCCGCGGGTCCTCGCTGTAGATGCGGGCCTCGATCGCGTGGCCGCGCTGGCGGATCGCATCCTGGGCCAGCGGCAGGCGCTCGCCGGCGGCGACGCGGAGCTGCCATTCCACCAGGTCGAGTCCGGTGACGGCCTCCGTCACCGGGTGCTCGACCTGCAGGCGCGTGTTCATCTCCATGAAGAAGAACTGCGCCGCCCTGCGGCGACGATGAACTCGATCGTCCCGGCGTTCACGTAGCCGACCGCCTGTGCGGCACGTACCGCAGCGGCAGTCATGGCTGCGCGCGTCGGGTCGTCGATGAACGGAGACGGCGATTCCTCGATGATCTTCTGGTAACGGCGCTGCACCGAACATTCGCGCTCGAACAGATGCACGCAGTTGCCGTGCGAGTCGCCGAACACCTGCACCTCGACATGCCGCGGACGCTCGAGGAAGCGCTCGAGCATGAGGCGGCCGTCGCCGAACGCGCTTTCTGCCTCGCCGCGTGCGCCGCGAATCGACTCGTCGAGTTCCGCCGGCTGCGCGTACCACGCGCATTCCCTTGCCGCCGCCGCCCGCGACGGCCTTCACCAGCAGCGGGTAGCCGACGCGCGCCGCTTCCGCGGTGAGCCGCGCCTGCGACTGGTCCTCGCCCATGTAGCCGGGGACGATCGGCACTCCGGCTGCCGATACCAGCGCCTTTGCCTCGTGCTTGAGTCCCATTGAGCGCATGGCAGCGGCGGGCGGGCCGACGAAGACGAGGCCCGCGGCGGCGCAGGCTTCCGCGAACGCCGCATTCTCCGAAAGAAAGCCGTAGCCGGGGTGAATCGCATCGGCGCGCGCGTCGTGCGCGGCCGCGAGGATCGCCTCGACATTCAGGTAGGACTCACGCGCCGGCGCCGGGCCGATCGCCCGGGCCTCGTCGGCGAGGCGCACGTGCATCGCCCCGCGGTCGGCGTCCGAATGTACGGCGATCGCGTGCACGCCGAGCCGGCGGCAGGTCCGGATCACGCGGCAGGCGATCTCGCCGCGGTTCGCGATCAGCAGGCGTTCGATCTTCATGCGTTGCGGATCCAGCCCGGCTTGCGCCGTTCCAGGAAGGCCGTGAGTCCCTCGCGGGCCTCGTCGCCGGCGCGGACGCGCGCGATCCAGCGCGCCGTCTCAGCCAGCAGCGACTCGTCCGCCGGCCTCGCTGCGCCCGGTGACGTGGCGGAGCAGCCGCTTGATCTCGGCCTGCGCGCCGGGGCCGCCGGCGAGCAGGGCCGTCGACCAGCGCGATTCCGAAGCGCCCGCGAGCGCGGCATCGTCGCGACCTCGTGCGACCAGTCCGATGCGCTCGCGCCGTCGTGCGCCTCCATGGCCTCGCCGGTCAGGAACCAGCGCCGTGCCTGTCGCGGAGCCCATCGCGCGGATGACGTACGGCGAGATCATGGCGGGCACCAGGCCGAGCCGCACTTCGGAAAGCGCGAAGCGCGCGCTCTTCGCCGCGAGCGCGATATCGCAGGCCGCGATCAGGCCGACGGCGCCGCCGTAGGCGGCCCCGTTCACCAGCGCGACGGTCGGTTGCGGCTGCCGCTCGAGGATCTCCAGCATCTTCGCGAATCGGCGCGAGTCCGCCTCGTTCTGCTCCTGTCGAAGCCTGCGCCGGCTGCGCGCATCTCGCCGATGTCCGCGCCGGCGCAAAAGACGTCTACCGGCGCCGGTCAGCGACGACCGCACGCACCGCTGACGTCGCCGGCGAGCGCTTCGAGCGACTCGCCGTCAGCCGGCGACGAGCGTCGCGGAAAGCGCGTTCCGCGCCTCCGGCCGGTCGAGGGTCAGGGTGAGCGATGCCGCGGGCGTCGCGTTCGGTACGCAGCATCGCCATCACATCCGGAACACGCCGTAGGACTCGGCGGCGGGCGCCGGCCCGCGCGCCACGACCTCGAGCGCGAGGCCGAGCACGCGGCGCGTGTCGAGCGGGTCGATCACGCCGTCGTCCCAGAGGCGTGCGGTCGCGTAGTAGGGGTTGCCCTGGCGTTCGTACTGCTCACGGATTCCGGCCATGAACGCTTCCTGCTCGGCCTCCGGCCAGCGGCCACCCTTTGCCTCGACGCCGTCGCGGCGCACGGTGGCGAGCACGCTCGCAGCCTGTTCGCCGCCCATCACCGAGATGCGCGCATTCGGCCAGGTCCACAGGAAGCGTCCGCCGTAGGCGCGTCCGCACATGGCGTAGTTGCCGGCCCCGAAAGAGCCGCCGATCACGACGGTCAGCTTCGGCACCGTCGAGCAGGCGACCGCCGTCACCATCTTGGCGCCGTCGCGTGCGATGCCGCCCGCTTCGTAGCGGCGGCCGACCATGAATCCCGTGATGTTCTGCAGGAACAGGAGCGGCACGCGGCGGCGATTGGCGAGCTGCACGAAATGCGCGCCTTTCAGCGCCGACTCCGAGAACAGGATGCCGTTGTTGGCGAGGATCGCAACCGGGTAGCCCCACAGCTGCGCGAATCCGCAGACCAGCGTCTTGCCGTAGAGCGCCTTGAATTCGTGGAACTCCGAGCCGTCGACGAGCCGCGCGATCACCTCGCGCACGTCGTAGGGCTGGCGCAGGTCGCTCGGCACGATGCCGTAGAGCTCGCGCGCATCGTGGGCGGGCTGGAACCGTCTCCCGCCTGCCGAGCCAGGCCTCGGGCCGGTGATGGAGGCTGCCGACAGTCTCGCGCGCCATCGCGAGCGCATGGGCGTCGTTGTCGGCCAGGTGGTCCACCACGCCCGAGGTGCGCGCATGCACGTCGCCGCCGCCGAGCGTCTCGGCGTCGACGACCTCGCCGGTCGCTGCCTTCACGAGCGGCGGCCCGCCGAGGAAGATCGTTCCCTGCTTGCGCACGATGATCGACTCGTCGCACATCGCCGGCACGTAGGCGCCGCCGGCGGTGCAGGAGCCCATGACCACGGCGAGCTGCGGGATGCCCGCCGCCGAGAGCCGCGCCTGGTTGTAGAAGATGCGGCCGAAGTGTTCGCGGTCGGGAAACACCTCGTCCTGCAGCGGCAGGAATGCGCCGCCCGAATCGACGAGGTAGATACAGGGAAGCCGGTTCTCGAGCGCGATTTCCTGCGCGCGCAGGTGCTTTCGCACCGTCACCGGATAGTAGGTCCCGCCCTTGACGGTCGCGTCGTTCGCGACCACCACGACCTCGCTGCCGAGGACGCGGCCGATCCCGGCGACGACGCCGGCCGACGGAGCGTCGTCCCCGTACATTCCGCCCGCGGCCAGCGACGAGAGCTCGAGGAACGGGCTGCCCGGGTCGAGCAGGGCCTCGATGCGTTCGCGCGGCAGCAACTTGCCGCGCGCGACGTGTTTCGCGCGCGCTTCCTCGCCGCCGCCCAGCGCGGCCTGCGCCTGGCGGCGACGCAGGTCGTCGGCGAGCGCGGCCATGTGCGCCGCGTTGTCGCGAAACTCCGCGCCGCCAGCGTCGACGCGCGAGGCGATGCGGGTCATGGCGCGGTCGCCCTGAGCAGTTCGCGCCCGATCAGCATGCGGCGGATCTCGTTGGTGCCGGCGCCGATCTCGTAGAGCTTGGCATCGCGCAGGATGCGGCCCGCCGGGTACTCGTTGATGTAGCCGTTGCCGCCCAGCACCTGGATGGCCTCGAGGCCGGCACGCGTCGCCTGCTCGGAGGCAACCAGCAGGCAGGCGGCGGCGTCGTAGCGCGTGGCGCGCCCGGCATCGCAGGCGCGCGCGACCGCGTACGCGTAGGCGCGCGAGGCATTGCAGGCCGCGTACAGGTCCGCGAGCTTCGCCTGCATGAGCTGGAAGCTGCCGATCGGCCGGCCGAACTGCTCCCGGTCGTGCAGGTAGGGGACGATCAGGTCGAGCGCGGCTCGCATGAGTCCGAGTGGTCCTCCCGTCAGCACCAGGCGCTCGTAGTCGAGCCCCGACATGAGGATCTCGACGCCTCCACCGGGACTGCCCAGCAGATTGGCGTCCGGCACGAAGCAGTCCTCGAGCACGAGCTCGGAAGTGTCGGAACCACGCATGCCGAACTTGTCGAGCTTCTGCGCGGCGCGATAGCCCTTGAGGCCGCGTTCGACGATGAAGGCCGTGATGCCCTTCGCGCCGCTCCCGGGCTCGACGGTCGCATAGATCACGGCGGTATCGGCCTCCGGGCCGTTCGTGATCCACATCTTGGAGCCGTTCAGGACCCAGCCGCCGTCGCGGCGCTCGGCACGCGTGCGCATCGAGACGACGTCGGAGCCCGAGCCCGGCTCGCTCATGGCGAGCGCCCCGACGTGCTCGCCGGAAACCAGGCGCGGCAGGAAGCGTCGTTTCTGCTCGTCGTTGCCGAAGCGCCGCAGCTGGTTGACGCAGAGATTGGAATGCGCGCCGTAGGACAATCCGATCGAGCCCGAAGCGCGGCTGATCTCCTCCATGGCCACGACGTGCTCCAGGTATCCGAAGCCGAGCCCGCCATATTCTTCCGGCACCGTCATGCCGAGCAGGCCCATCTCGCCCATTTCGGGCCAAAGCTCGCGTGGAAAGCGATTGCTGCGGTCGATCGCTTCGGCCTGCGGTGCGATGCGACGCAAGGCGAATTCGCGAACCGCCTCGCGCAGTTCCTCGACGCGCGCAGGCAGGCCGAAATCGAACTCAATCGGGGACATGCGGTTCTCCGCCCGGCGGGCCTCGGCTTGATTCGCGAATCATATTGTCCGACAATCGGACACACAAGTACGCTGATTTTCAAAGGGTGACCCATGTTCGATCCCGTCGCCTACGCCCCTGCCTACCTGCGGGTCTCCGAGGCGATTCGCGGCGCGGATTCTGCGCCGTGAATTGCCGGAAGGGGAGATTCTGCCGACCGAGACCGAACTCGCCCGGCAGTTCGAGGTGAATCGCTCGACCGTCCGGGAAGCGCTTCGCAAACTCGAAAGCGCGGGACTCCTCGGCCGTCGCCGTGGGCGGCAAGCGCCTGGTCGTAACGCGACCGACCCGTGAAGCGGTCGGCGGGCGGGTTGTCGCAAGCCCTCGCCTTGCATCGTGCCCGCGTCGTGGATGTCTGGGAGGCCCTGCAGGCCGTGCAGCCGGGCATTGCGTCCGCTGCCGCCGAGCGCCGTTCGCAGGCTGCGCTTGCCAAGCTCGCGGGCTGTGCCGGCCGCTTCGCCGAGCGCGCGGAGGGGCGCGATGCGGCGGTCGCGGACGTGGCGGACTTCTTCGACGCCCTGGCCGAGGCCGGCGCGAATCCCGTGTTCCAACCTGCTGAACGAGCCGCTGCTGCGCCTGCTCCGTCCCAGCCTCGCGGTGATCATCGACCGCGTGCCGCAGGCGCGCATGCGCATCGAAGCGGCGCAGCGGGCCATCGTGGATGCAGTGCGCGCGCGCGACTCGAAGCGCGCCGCCGAGTGGATGGCGCGCCACGTCCGCGACTTCCGACGCGGCTACGAGGTGGCCGGGATCGACCTCGCGACCGAGGTCGGGGAGCCGCCGGTTGGGTCGCCAGCGGTCAGTTGAGCTCGACGGCGACGGCGGTCGCCTCGCCGCCGCCGATGCAAAGCGCGGCCAGGCCGCGTTTCTTGCCGTGCTGCTTCAGCGCGTGAATGAGCGTAGTCAGGATACGCGCGCCGGTCGCGCCGATCGGGTGGCCGAGCGCGCAGGCTCCGCCGTGCACGTTGACTTTCTCGTGGGCGATGCCGATGTCCTTCATCGCCGCCATCGTGACCACTGCGAACGCCTCGTTGACTTCGTAGAGGTCGACGTCCGCCGCTTTCCATCCTGCGCGCTTCAATACAGTCTGGATCGCGCCGACCGGCGCAATCGTGAACCATTCCGGTTCCAGCGCGTGACTCGCGTGCGAGACGATGCGCGCGACCGGCGTGAGCCCGGCCTTGGCGGCGGCGCTTTCGCGGGCGAGCAGGAGTGCTGCGGCGCCGTCCGCGATCGACGAGGAACTGGCCGCGGTCACCGTGCCGTCCTTGCCGAACGCGGGCTTCAGGGTCGGAATCTTGTCGATGGAAACCGTGAAAGGCGTTTCGTCGCGGTCGATGCGACGCTCGCCCTTGCGGTCCTTGACGATGACCGGGCAGATCTCGCCGGCGAAAGCGCCCGATTCGACGGCGGCGACCGCTCGCCGCACCGATTCGGCCGCGAAGGCGTCCTGATCCGCGCGCGAGAAGCCGTAACGCGCGGCGGTCGCGTCGGCGAAGCATCCCATGAGCTTGCCGTCCCAGGGACTCTGCAGGCCGTCGTAGAACATGTGATCGAGAATCTCGCCATGACCCATGCGATAGCCTGCGCGGGCCTTGGGCAGGAGGTACGGCGCGTTGGTCATCGATTCGAGCCCGCCGGCGAGCACGAATTCGGCACTGCCGGCGGCGATGTGGTCGGCACCGTACATGACGGCGCGCATGCCGGACCCGCACATCTTGTTGACCGTGGTCGAGGGCACGGACCTCGGCACTCCCGCAGCGAGCGCCGCCTGCCGCGCCGGCGCCTGCCCCTGGCCGGCTGGCAGCACGCAACCCATCACCACCTCATTGACAAGCGCGGGGTCCGCGCCCGAGCTCTCGAGCGCTCCGGCGATGGCGGCCGCGCCCAGCGCGTGCCCCGGGACGTTGGCAAACATGCCCAGCATCGCCCCGATGGGCGTGCGCCGGGCACTCAGGATGACGACGGGGTCTTGGGCCATGGCAGGTATCCTGGGAAGGGAACTGGGGGCTATTTTGCCGTGCAAAAGACCCGCTGTCGCCCTATCGTGAGTGGGGCTCGCGCCCGGCCCCTGTCAGCCCGCGGCTGCCCGCTGCCACTGCGCGACCAGCGGTTCGAGCCGCTTGCGCAACTCCGCAAAGTGCAGCGGCTTGTACAGAACGGTGACCCCGGCCGGCAGCCCGCCGCGCTCGGCGACCGTATGCTCGGTGAGGGCCGTCACGACGATGATCTCGAGCTCGCCGATGGCGCCCGAGGCCTTGAGGGCGCGCAACATCTCGAAACCGTCGATGCCCGGCATGCGCAGGTCCGTGATCAGCAAATCCGGCTGCGAGGCGCCGATCTGGAGCAGGGCGTCGAAGCCGCTCGGCACGCTGGTCAGGTGGATGGGCAGTTCCCAGGAGCGCAGGTGCAACTCGAAAAGCTGCCGGAAGTCCGGCTCGTCCTCGACGACCAGTACCTGGTAACTGCCGCCAGGCGCGCGCCGGCGCGTGCCGACGCCGGTGCGCCGCTGCAGCAGTTCGTCGATCGAGGCGGTCAGGATGCGTCGATGGCCACCGGGCGTCTTCCAGGCGCGCAGCAGGCCGGCCTCGGACCAGAGCTGCACGGTGCGCAGCGAAACGCCGAGCCGGTCGGCGGCTTCCCGCGTCGAACAGACGTCCTGCCCGGTATCCACGATGCGTCACTCCCGGAGCCGTCCTGGACTCCCGGAATGACAGCATCGCCGGCCGCGGAATGCAACGCTAAACTGTCCACCCGTCGCGCGGGAGAGGTCCGATGAGCAGCCCGGCCGAGCGGATCGACAAGGCAGCGGCCGCAGCGCGCGGCCCGCTTCGCTTCGTGAGCGCTGCCTCGCTGTTCGACGGCCACGACGCGGCCATCAACATCATCCGCCGCATCCTGCAGGCGCACGGCGCCGAGGTCGTGCACCTCGGCCACAATCGCAGCGTTGCCGACATCGTGCGGGCCGCGGTCCAGGAGGACGCCGACGGGATCGCCGTCAGCAGCTACCAGGGCGGGCACAACGAGTATTTCCGCTACATGGTGGACCTGCTGAAGGCGGAGGGCGCTTCCCACATCCGCGTGGTCGTCGGCGGCGGCGGCACGATCGCGCCGCACGAGGTCGAGGAACTCGAGGCCTACGGGATCGAGAAGATCTACACGCCGGACGACGGCTTGAAGCTCGGGCTCGACGGCATGATCGAGGACGTGTTCAGGCGCGTGCGTGCGTCGCCGCGCCCGCTCTTCGATGGCAGCCAGGTGTCTGCGCGACGACCCGGTCGCGCTTGCGCGCGCGATCACGCTGCTCGAGCAGGGCGACGAGGCCACCATCGCGCGGCTGCGCGGCTCGGCGGCCAAGACGCTCAACCGGCCGCCCGTGCTCGGCATCACCGGCACCGGCGGGGCCGGCAAGTCCTCGCTGACCGACGAAATACTGAACCGCATCGTCCGCTTCTTCCCGGATCGCCGGGTCGCCGTCGTGGCGATGGACCCGACGCGCCGGCGCTCCGGCGGCGCGCTGCTCGGCGACCGCATCCGCATGAACGCGCTCGAGAACCCGCAGCTGTTCATGCGCTCGCTGGCGACGCGGCGCCAGCACCTCGCCACCTCCGCGGTCCTCGCCGACACGGTCCAGCTCCTGAAGTCGGCGGGATTCGACCTGGTCGTGGTCGAGACCGCGGGCATCGGCCAGAGCGACACCGAGATCGTGGACCTCGTCGACCTGTCGATGTACGTCATGACCGGCGACTACGGCGCTGCCAGCCAGCTCGAGAAGATCGACATGCTGGACTTCGCGGACTTCATCGTCCTCAACAAGTTCGAGAAGCGCGGCGCCGAGGATGCTCTACGGGACGTTCGCAAGCAGGTCGCGCGCAACCGCAAGCTGTTCAAGACGCCGCCGCAGGAGCTGCCGGTCTTCCCGACCATCGCGAGCCAGTTCAACGACGCGGGAGTCAATGCGCTGTTCGCGTCGCTGTGCGCGAGCCTGAACGAAAAGTGGGGTCGCATCAGGCCATGGCAGCCGCAAGGCCTCGCACCGGTCGGCGTACCTGCGCGGCAGGCGATCATCCCCGGCCCGCGGGTGCGCTATCTCGCGGAAATCGCGGCCGGCGGGCGCGATGCGCACCAGGCCTCGCTCGCGAGCGCCGCGGCCGCGAGCCGCGCCCACGGCCTGTACCGTGCGCTCGCGACGCTCGGCGAGACGGACCTGCCGGCGCCGCTCGAGCGTTACCGCGAGGCTGCGCTCACCGAGGGCGATGCCTCGCGGCAGGCCCTGCGGCGCGCGTACCACTCGGCACTCGACGAGGTGGGGACCGACGGCCTCGCGCTGCTGCGCGAGTGGCCGGTGCGCCGCGCGGCCGCGGCAGCCGATGAATTCAGCTATCGCGTGCGCGATCGGGTGGTGCGCGGGCCGAACTACACGGAGTCACTCTCGCACCTGCGCCTGCCGAAGATCGCGACGCCGGGCCACGAGGACTGGGGCGCGCAGCTCGCGTTCCTGCTGACCGAAAACCTGCCGGGGTCCTACCCGTACACGGGCGGCATCTATCCCTATCGCCGCGAGGACGAGGACCCGACGCGCATGTTCGCGGGCGAGGGCATGCCGGAGCGGACAAACCGCCGCTTCCATTACCTTGCGCGCGGACACCAGGCGACGCGGCTTTCCACCGCCTTCGACTCGACGACGCTCTACGGCGAGGACCCGGACGAGCGGCCGGACATCTACGGGCGTATCGGCAATTCGGGCGTGTCGATCGCGACGCTCGACGACATGAAGCGGCTCTATTCGGGCTTCGACCTGTGCGCCCCTTCGACCTCGGTATCGATGACCATCAACGGGCCGGCGCCCATGATCCTCGCGATGTTCATGAACACCGCGGTCGACCAGCAGGTCGAACGGTGGCTGCGCGAGAACGGGCGCTGGGACCAGGCGCAAGCGAAGATCGCGGAACTGTTCGCGGGCCGCGAGCGGCCGCGCTACCGCGGCGAGCTGCCGGCGGGGCACGACGGCTCGGGCCTCGGCCTGCTCGGGCGTCAGCGGCGACCAGCTGGTCGACGCGGACACCTACGCCCGGATCCGCGCCGAGGCGCTCGCGCGCGTGCGTGGCACGGTGCAGGCCGACATCCTCAAGGAGGACCAGGCGCAGAACACCTGCATCTTCTCGACCGAGTTCGCGCTCAGGATGATGGGCGACGTCCAGCAGTTCTTCTCGGCGAACGCGGTCCGTAACTTCTACTCGGTGTCGATCTCGGGTTACCACATCGCGGAGGCGGGGGCGAACCCGGTCTCGCAGCTCGCGTTCACGCTCGCGAACGGCTTCACCATCGTCGAGTACTACCTCTCGCGCGGCATGAAGGTCGACGACTTCGCGCCGAACCTGTCGTTCTTCTTCTCGAACGGCATGGACCCGGAGTACGCGGTGATCGGGCGCGTCGCGCGGCGCATATGGGCGCGCGCGATGCGCGACCGCTACGGCGCCTCCGCCCGCAGCCAGATGCTCAAGTACCACGTGCAGACCTCCGGGCGCTCGCTGCACGCGCGCGAGATCCAGTTCAACGACATCCGCACCACGCTGCAGGCGATGTACGCGCTGTTCGACAGCTGCAACAGCCTGCACACCAACGCTTACGACGAGGCGATCACGACCCCGACCGAGGAGAGCGTGCGGCGCGCGGTCGCGATCCAGCTCATCATCGCGCGCGAGCTCGGACTCAACCACAACCAGAACCCGTGGCAGGGCTCGTTCGTGATCGAGCGCCTGACCGAGCTGGTCGAGGAGGCTGTTTACCGGGAGTTCGAGAGCATTTCCGAGCGCGGCGGCGTGCTCGGCGCCATGGAGACCATGTACCAGCGCGGCAAGATCCAGGAAGAGTCGCTGTACTACGAGCACAAGAAGCACGACGGGAGCCTGCCGATCGTCGGCGTCAACACGTTTCTGCCGGAGCAGGGCAGCCACGACGAGATCAGGAATGCCGAGCTGATCCGTTCGACCGAGGAAGAGAAGGCGGCTCAGGTCGTCGCAGTGCGCGCCTACAACGAGGCGCATGCCGACGCGCAGCAGCCGGCGCTCGACAGGCTGCAGGCGACGGCTGCGACCAGCGGCAACGTCTTCGCCGAACTGATGGAAACGGTGAAGTCATCCTCTCTCGGCCGCATTTCGCGCGCGCTCTACGCGGTCGGGGGACAGTACCGCCGCAACATGTAGACCGGATGAGGGGTGCGTCCCCTTGTTTCAGAGCAACGGTTCGCCGGTTGCTGCGGCGATGTGTTCGCGCGCCGTGTCGCGAAGTACCGTGGCGGCATCGCCGCCGCCCTTGCGGGCGGGCAGCGGTTCCAGCACCTCGACGCGGATGCGCGCCCATTGCGGCCACATGCTGGCGTCGCCGAGCACCTGGCGCGTGCCGCGGATGGCGACCGGCGCGACCGGCAGCCCCGTGCGCGCCGCGAGGGCAAAGGCTCCGCCGTGGAAGCGCCCGGTCCCGTGGTCCGGGCCGAAGGTGCCTTCCGGAAAGAAAGCCGCTGCCTCGCCCCGCTCGAGGGCCCGCAGGATACGGCGAGCGTCGACGGCACCCTCCTGGCGGTTGCTCCGCTCGACGAAATGGTGGCCGAGCCGCTGCAACAGGAAGCCGAGCAGGGGTGCGCGCGCGGCTTCCTTCTTGATCACGAAGCCGAAGCGCGGCGGCAGGTGGGCGAACAGGAGCGGCCCGTCGAGATAGCTCGCGTGGTTTGCGACGATGATGCAGCCTGCCGCCGGCAGCCGATCGATCCCGGACCGCCGCACCGGCAGCCCGCAGAGGCGGAAATACGCCGCGGCAAACGGCGCCGGCCGCCGCACGGCGCGCGGTGAGTCCCGGCAGCACCAGTATCGCCAGCCCGGCGAGCAGCGCGACCGGGATCACGAGCAGGAAGACCCAGAGTCCCCACAGGATTCGTAGCGGATTCCAGATCATGATGTTTCGTGCCGCACCGCAGTCGGGTACTGTGAACTGGTTCCGGTTATGTTAATGGTCATGGGGCTCTGTGAGGCGGGTCACGCTGACCGCATCCGGGCCAAACCATACTGCGCCTGCATTCTGTCGCACCAGCCCGCCGTGCGCGATCCAGCGCCGGCGCCGGCATCCGCGACGGAACGCAGGCAGGTCCATGAGCGCAGCTATGAAATCTTCGACATCGGTGCGCGCGGCGACCCTGGCGACTGCCGGCGGGTCGGACGAGGCCGTCGAGCCCATGATCGTGCGTTTCCTCGACGCGGTGTGGATGGAGCGCGGCCTGTCGCCGAATACGCTGGCCGCTTATCGTGCCGACCTGACCGCGCTCGCACGCTGGCTGCGGCAGCGCGGCTACGGCGCTCGACCGCACCTCCCGCAACGACCTGCTCGCCTTCATCGCCTGGCGCGTGGAAACGGGCGCGCGCCCGCGCTCCACGGCGCGCCAGCTCTCGAGCTTCCGGCGTTTCTTCCGTTACCTGGTGCGCGAGGGCGTGGTGAAGGAAGACCCGACCGCGCAGATCGCGATGCCGAAGATCGGGCGGAGCCTGCCGCGCTCGCTTACCGAGGCGCAGGTCGACGCCGCTGCTAGCGGCGCCGCTGACGTCCGATCCGCTCGGGCACCGTGACCGCACCATGCTGGAGGTGCTGTACGCGACCGGGCTGCGCGTCTCCGAGCTGGTGAGCCTGCGGCACAGCCAGGTCAACCTGAACCAGGGCGTGCTGCGCATCGTCGGCAAGGGCAACCGCGAGCGGCTGATCCCGCTCGGCGAGGAGGCCGTGCGCTGGCTCAACGAGTTCATGCGGGGAGCCCGCGGCGAAATCCTGCTCGATCGCCAGACCGACCACCTGTTCCCGACGCGCCGCGGCGACCGCATGACGCGCCAGGCGTTCTGGCACATCATCAAGCGCTATGCCAAGAAAGGCGGAATCGACAAGGAGCTGTCGCCGCACACGCTGCGCCACGCCTTCGCAACCCACCTGCTGAACCATGGCGCAGACCTCCGCGTCGTGCAGATGCTGCTCGGCCACAGCGACCTCTCGACGACCCAGATCTACACGCACGTGGCGCGGGAGCGCATGAAGGAATTGCACGCGCAGCATCACCCGCGCGGCTGATATCATCCCGCCTGACGCCGAACTGCCGCCCCGCCGCGGGGTCGAAGCGGTACCGGATCCGAGAATCGAGGCCCGCGTGTTGCCCATCCGCCAACTGCTCGTTCCCGTCGCCGCTTCGCTGGCGATCGCCGGCGCCGTCAAGGCCGCCCCGCAGGCCCAGCAGGCCGCGCCGCCGGCATCGAAGCCAGACGCACGCGCAGCAATCGCCAAGCGGCTGGAGATCAAGGTCGAGGACATCCGGCCGTCTGCCATTGACGGCCTCTACGAAGTCAGCTCCGGCACCGAGGTCGGCTACGTGTCGGCGGACGGGCGCTTCTACGTGGACGGCGACGTCTTCGACATGGGTACCAAGCAGAACCTCACCGAGGAGCGGCGCAAGCAGGGCCGCCTCGCGCTGCTGGCGGGCGTTTCCGACCAGGACGCGATCATCTTCGAGCCGAACACGCCGGCGCGCCACACGATCACGGTGTTCACCGACGTCAATTGCGTACATTGCCGCCGGCTGCACTCCGAGATCGGCGAGCTGAACCGGCTCGGCATCCGCGTCCGCTACCTGATGTACCCGCGCGGCGGGCCGGGAACCGAGGCCTGGCAAAAGGCCGAGGCCGTCTGGTGCAGCGCAGACCGCAAGGACGCCCTGACGCGCGCGAAGCGCGGCGAAAAAGTCGAGGCCGAGCGCTGCGACACGCCGATCGCGGCGCAATACCAGCTGGGGCGCGAGGTCGGCGTCACCGGCACGCCCGGGATCGTCACCGACACGGGCGAGTTTCTTGCCGGCTACGCGTCGGCCGCTCACCTCGCGGAATACCTCGACGAGCCCGAGAAGGTCGCCGCCCGCAAATAGGCGCTACCGCTCGAGGAGCGGCAGCTTTTCCTTCACGTCCTTCCAGGCATCCGCGTCCGCGGGCGGCTCCTTGCGCTGCGTGATGACCGGCCATTCCCTGGCGAGTTCGGCGTTGAGCGCCAGGAACTGCTCCTGGCCGGCCGGCACTTCTTCCTCGGAAAAAATGGCGTCCACCGGGCACTCCGGCTCGCACAGCGTGCAGTCGATGCACTCCTCGGGATCGATGACCAGGAAATTCGGCCCTTCGTGGAAACAGTCCACCGGGCAGACCTCGACGCAATCCATGTACTTGCACTTGATGCAGGTTTCGGTGACGACGAAGGTCATGCGCGCATTATCTCAGGCGAGGGTGTGGAAGTGCAGGTCCTCGCGGCCGGCGGCGCGGTCCGCGAGATAGCGCCGCAGCGCGAACTCCACGCTCGCGAAAGCGATGTCCTGCCAGGGGATTTCGCCTTCCGCACAGAGCACCGTCTCGAGGCTTTCCAGCCCGACACCGAAGGCGGGATCCGTGAGCCGCGCCCGGAACAGGACGTGAACCTGCTCCGCGTGCAGCACGTGCACTATCGCGAGCGGGCTGCCGACGGCGACGCGTGCGAGCGCTTCCTCGTGGCATTCGCGCGCCGCCGCCTCCTGCAGGGTCTCGCCGACCTCCATGAAGCCGGCGGGCACCGTCCAGTAGCCACGGCGCGGCTCGATGGCCCTGCGGCAGATCAGCAGGCGATCCTCGAATTCCGGCACGCAACCGGCAATCAACTTCGGGTTGCGGTAGTGAATGACGCCGCAGGCGGTGCACACCCACCGCGGCAGGTGGTCGCCATCGGGGATTCGCTGTGCGACCGGCGCTGCGCAGCTCGGGCAGAACTTCATCGCCGGAATTGTCGTCGTCGCCGCGACCCCTGCCAAGGGCGGCGCTCGGGCGGCCGCGCCGGGCGGGCCGTATAATCGCGCTTCGCGGCCGGGATGGCGGAATTGGCAGACGCAGTGGACTCAAAATCCACCGGATCGGAAGATTCTTGCGGGTTCGACTCCCGCTCCCGGCACCATACCTGCCTAATCCGACCCCGCTACCCTCAATTTACCCGTGGCTCCCTAGGCTGCATACGCCGGTCTGAGAGCGCAATTGGCCCCAAGGCTAGTCTCCCGATCCTAGATCCCTTTTGACACAATCGGCGGTGGCTGTTCAATTGGAATCGCCACACTCAAGGATGAGGGCCAGGCGTGACAGACCGACTCGTATTCCCTTCGCCCGTCATTTCGTGGCGACTTGCCCGGGAGCGTCTTAGAGACGCAGAACGCGCGCAGGTGATACCAGATGCGGTTATAGCGTCCTTCTTGCGGCAGATTGACTCGCTCTTGAATACTCAGGACCGTCAGTTGTCCGGACAACTGAATTTAGACATTCGCGAAGTGCCGGACGGATTACGCAGCGAAGGAGCGTCAGCGGCACAAAGCCTCTTAGTGCGCCAATTTTCCGGGCAACTCAGTCTAGCGATCCGCGCGGTCGCGGATCGCTTGCGCGGCAATGAAACGTCAGCGGCAGAGAGGCTGGTATTGCGCCAGTTGGACGCCGCCGCCGATCTCTGCGGCGATGCCAGCTAGTTTCGAACAAAGTAACCAAAAAAGGCCGGCCCTTCCGCCGGCCATTAGTCGATCAGTCAAATCACTTTTCGACGACCAATGACGGGTTGTCCACCCGAAAGGGACCAGCGCCTACGATACGCCCGAACACCTGCACGGTGTGTTCGCCTGCGGGCAACTTTGATAAGGACTGGCGGCTCGCGTTCATCCACTGAAGGCGTATCGCTAGCGGTTTGCTGAACGCCCGGTTTCGCTGATCCAGGACTGCAGCAGCGTGTAGGTCACCGCGAGAATGACGGGACCGATGAATAGCCCGATCACCCCGAAGGCGATCAGGCCGCCGATGACTCCGGTGACAATCAGGAGCAGCGGCAGGTCCACGCCGCGCCGGATCAGGATCGGCCGCAGAATGTTGTCGAGCGCGCCCACGATGATCATCCAGACGAATAGTGCCACTGCCCAACCGACACTTCCGGACCAGTAGAGCCAGATCACGGCCGGCAGGAGCACCGGGAGCGGTCCGAGCTGCGCCACGCCGAGTACGAACATCACCGCGACCAACAGCCCGGCGCGCGGCACGCCGGCAACCCAGAGGCCGACGCCCGCAATCAGCGACTGCACGATCGCAGTCACGATGACGCCCAGCGCAACTCCGCGAATGGCCTGTCCGGAGAGGTGTACGACATGTTCGCCGCGTTCGTGACCGAAGCGCCGCGCGAACTTCAGCACCCCGCCGGCGGCGACCTCGCCCTGTGAATAGAGAATTGCAGCAATGATCAACGTCAGAGTGAAGTGTACGAAGACCATTCCGAATCCGCCGGTGATCGACAGCAGGTAGGCCGCAATCGTGTCGACATGCGGCCGGACCGTTGCAACCAGCATTTCGGGGCCTCCCGCAGCCAGGTCCCGCCACTCGTCGGCGATTTTCGCGCCTATCCACGGTACCTTGCTGATCCACTCCGGCGGAGGCCCAAGCCCGGTCGTGAGGTACGTACGAACCAGGTCGGCGCCCTGGGCAGCCGCATCTATGAGCCCGCCAATGGCGAACCAGAAGGGCACGATGAAAATTGCCAGCGCCAGGACGGTCATGACCACCGTGGCCATGGTTCTGTTGCCGCCAACAAGGCGTTGGACCCGGAGCATCATTGGCCAGGTCGCGACGACAATTGTTGTCGCCCAGATCAATGCGCCGAGAAAGGGGAGCATCGTCCACAGGGTCCCGACGATCAGCAGGCCGATGAACAGCACGAGCAAGGTAGTACGCGTCAGATCGTTCTGGACTTGAGGATTCATGATGAGCAACTGGAGTTGTCGTTGTGGCGCCAAGGATAGTGCCAATTGCATGGCGATGGGGGTTCGACTCCCGGTCCCGGCACCTGCAATTTTTCCGTAGCTGCGACCTTTTCGGCCAGCCGGGCATCTAAGCATCCGATGGCCCGGATTAGCGATATTTCATTGTCCGAAGCCCTGGTGGCTTCCGCCCGGGCAGGCAATGCCGCTGCGCTCGAGGCCGTCTATTCCGCGACCGCGGGCGCCGTGTACACCCTCCTGCGGCGCCTCGTACGCAGGCCGGCCATCGCCGAGGAACTGCTGCAGGAAACCTTCGTCGACGTCCTCGTCCACATCGCCGCCTACGAGGGCCGCTGCCCGCTGCCGGCGTGGATCCGCGCGATCGCCGTCAATCGTGCGCTCATGTACCTGAGATCGCCCTGGCACCGCAGCCTCGAATGGCTAGATAAGGATCCGGGCGGGGCTGACCGGTTGCCGGCCGCCGGCCGCGATGCGTATGCCCCGCTCGACCCCGGACTGGAACGGGCCCTGATGACGCTGCCTGCGCTCTCGCGCGCCGTCGTGTGGCTGCACGACGTCGAGGGCTACACGCATGCCGATATCGGCTTCGCGCTCGGCAAGACCCCCAGCTTCTCGAAATCGCAGCTTTCCCGGGCGCACCGGCGGTTGCGGGAACTGCTCGGGAAGGACGCGCCGCTCGTGGAGGGCACCCCATGCACTCCGAACTGAACGAGATGGGTGGCCGCCTCGCGGCGCTCGCGGATTTCAACCCGCCGGCCGACGGCTGGACCGCCGTGCTGTCGGCACGAGACGCGCGCGAGGCGCGACTCGACCGGCGCTGGCCGCTCGCGTTCGCCGCCGCCATCCTGGTCGCGACCGCGGGTCTCGCTTCCTGGCTCCACGCGGCGCAAAGCGCACTCGACGCCGGCAGCGATTCGGCGGCACCGCCACGCCTGCCGGTTGCGGCCGAGATGCGCGCCGAGAACGAGCGTCTCGAGTCGATCCTCGCGCAGCTGCCCGAGCGGCGCGCCATGCGCGGCAGCACCGCTTTCACGGTCGCCGAGCTCGAGGATCGCCTCGCGCTCCTCGACGACCGGCTGAGCCGCGTCGCCCTCGAGCCCAACGCCCCGGAGCGGGCGGAGTGGCTGTGGCGGGAGCGTGTGGATGTCATGCACACGCTGGTTCAGGTCCGTTACGCGGACGCGATCGGCACCTATTGATCCGACGGAGGTCACGATGAAGCACCGGATGCAGAATGCCTTCGCTGCGGCTGCGCTCGCCGCCATGGCGGTGGCTGCGCAGGCGCAGGGCGACGACGCCTCGCTCGAGCAGCGGCTCGCCGACGCTCAGCGCCGGCTCGAGGACGCGGCGCGCGAGGTGGCCGAGCTCTCCGGGGAGGCGGCAGGTGCGGGCGAATTCCGGCAGTTCGAATATTTCCTGCCAGGACCGCGGCGCGCGATCCTCGGTGTCAACCTGGGCGGAGCGGAGGCAAACGGCGGCGGCGTGCGGGTCGAGAGCGTGAGCCCGGGGGGTCCCGCCGAAGACGCCGGCGTCAAGGCGGGCGACGTCATCGTCGCGGTGCAGGCGAAGCCCGTGACCACGGGGCGCGAGCTGGTGCGCGCGATGGAAGCGGTCAAGCCCGGGGACAAGGTCGAGCTCTCGCTCAAGCGCGATGGCAAGCCGATCAAAGTTGCGGTCGAGGCGCGCCAGTTCAATCGTGCGTTGTTCATCGGCACCCCCGGCGTGCCGGCGGTGAATCCGTTACCAGCATTGCCGGCGCTGGCCGAGCTGCCCCATGTCGCCGGCATGCACTGGCTGCTCGAGGACTGGGGTGACGCCGAGTTCGTGACGCTGACGCCGGCCCTGGGCCGCTACTTTGGCGCCGACAAGGGCGTGCTCGTCGCGCGCGCGCCGGAAGACGAAGCGCTCGGGCTGCAGGACGGCGACGTGATCCTCGCCATCGGCGGACGCGAGCCGCAGAGCGGCAGCCACGCGATGCGCATCCTGCGCTCCTACCAGCCTGGCGAATCGGTCGAGCTCAAGATCCTGCGCGACCGCCGCCAGCAGACGCTTGCCGCCAAGGTCCCCGCGCGCGAGCCGCGCGACTTCCTGCGCCGTGCGCCGGTACCGCCGGTGCCGCCCGCGCCGCCCGCGCCGCCCTCGCCCGAGGCAGCGGCGACCTGAGGTTGGCGGGGCCTGTGCTAGTCTGCGCGGCCCATGCGCCGCGCCGACTTTTCCTATGCGCTGCCGGCTGAGCTGATCGCCGCACGCCCGCTGCCGGAACGGACCGCGAGCCGCCTGCTCGCGCTCGACGGCGCCACGGGCGCGCTCCGCGACCTGCAGTTTCGTGACCTCGACTCGTTGCTGCGGCCCGGCGACGTGCTCGTGCTCAACGATACGCGCGTGCTGCCGGCGCGAATCAGGGGTCGCAAGCCGAGCGGCGGTGCCTGCGAGCTGCTGCTGGAGCGACTTCTGGGTGGCGGGCGTTTCATCGCGCAGGCGCGCGCCAGCAAGGGCGTGCGGCCCGGCACGCGGATCGAATTGCCGGCCGGTGCGGTCGCAGTCGCGATCGCACGCCACGGCGACCTGCACGAGTTTGAACTCGACCGCGAGGCGCTGGCTTTTTTCGAAGCCCACGGCAGCCTGCCGCTGCCTCCCTATCTGGCGCGCGAAGCGGAGCCGGCCGATCGCGAGCGCTACCAGACGGTCTACGCCACTGAGCCGGGCGCGGTGGCGGCGCCGACCGCGGGGCTCCATTTCGACCGCGAGACGCTCGCCGGGTTCGAGCGTGCGGGCATCTCGATCGAGAAGCTGACCCTGCACGTCGGCGCTGGCACCTTCATGCCGCTCAGGACCGACGACCTGGACCAACACCGCATGCACGCCGAGCGGATCCGCGTGCCGCCCGGGACGGTCGCGGCGATCGACGCGGCCCGCCGCCGGGGCGGGCGTGTCGTCGCTGTCGGCACGACGGTGGTGCGTGCGCTCGAGAGCGCGACGGCCGGCGGTTCGCTCGCGCCCTTCGAGGGCGATACGGAGCTGTTCATCCGGCCGGGCCACCGCTTCCGCGCCGTGGACGCGCTGCTCACGAACTTCCACCTGCCCGAGTCGACGCTGCTGGTCCTGGTCTCGGCCTTCGCGGGGCGCGAGCGCGTGCTCGCCGCGTATCATCACGCGATCGCCGGGCGCTACCGGTTCTTCAGCTACGGGGACGCGATGTTCGTGACGCCGGACCCGGCCGCGCTCGCCGCGCGCGGCGCGACGCCGTGAAATTCGAGCTCCTGGCGTCGGACGGCGCTGCGCGGCGCGGACGCATGACGTTCGCGAGCGGCGCGGTCGAGACGCCGGCCTTCATGCCGGTCGGCACGTACGGGACCGTGAAAGGCGTGACACCGGAGGAGCTCCTCGCCTGCGGCGCGGAGATGGTCCTCGCCAATACCTTTCACCTGATGCTGCGCCCCGGCGCCGAGATCGTGCGTGCGCACGGCGGCCTGCACGGATTCATGAACTGGCGGCGACCGATCCTGACCGATTCCGGCGGCTACCAGGTGTTCAGCCTCGCCGCGATGCGCAAGCTCTCGGAGGAGGGCGTGCGCTTCCGCTCGCCGGTCGACGGCGCAGAAGTCTTTCTCGACCCTGAAGGGGCGATGCGGGTTCAGCGCGCACTGGGCTCGGACGTGGCAATGGTGTTCGACGAGTGCACGCCGTACCCGGCGACCGAGCGGGCGGCGCGCGACTCGATGGAATTGTCGCTGCGCTGGTCGGAGCGCAGCAGGCAGGCGTTCGACGCGCTGCCGGGCGCAGGCGAACTGTTCGGCATCGTCCAGGGGGGCATGTACGAGGCGCTGCGTCTGGCCTCGCTCGAGGGACTGGAGCGGCAGGGTTTCGCGGGCCTCGCGGTCGGGGGCCTGTCCGTCGGCGAGCCGGCGGAAGAGCGCGCGCGCATCCTCGCAGCGCTCCTGCCCGCGATGCCATCCGGCAAGCCCCGCTACCTGATGGGAGTCGGGCGGCCCGAGGACCTGGTGGAGGCGGTAGCCGTCGGCGTCGATCTCTTCGATTGCGTCATGCCGACGCGCCATGCGCGGAACGGGCACCTGTTCGTCGCTGCGGGTGTGCTGAACATCCGGAATGCGCGCTTTGCGTCGGATACCGGGCCGGTGGACCCGGACTGCGACTGCTACACCTGCCGCAACTTCTCGCGTGCCTACCTCCGGCACCTCGATCGCTGCGGGGAGATGCTGGGGCCGCGCCTCGCGACGCTGCACAACCTGCACCACTACCTTGCCCTGATGGCGCGCATGCGAGAGGCAATCGCCGGGCGGCGCTTTGCCGAGTTCCGTGCCGGCTTCCACGCGGCACGGCGTAGTGCGGAGCCCGGTGACGAGGAGTCGTAGCGCGGTCCGGCGCTTCAGCCGGGTTCCGCGAGGAGCAGCTCCGTAATCTTCGCCATGTCCTCGAGCGAGGCGTCGTTGAAGGAGGCACGCAGCCGCCCCGCCTTGTCCACCGCGAAGACCTGGGTCGTGTGCATGACGTTGTAGTTGCCGTCCTTGCCAGCCGGCTCCTTGAAGAACACGGCCGCAAACCCGGCGGCGATCCCGGCGGTGACCTTGGGATCGCCGGTCAGGCCGATGAAGTCGGTGGAGAGCGGGCCGAGATAGGACTTGAGGCGCGCCGGCGTGTCGCGTTCGCCGTCGACGCTGACGAAAACGATCCGCACCGGCTTCAGCGAGCCTCGCCCCGATTCGTGCAGCAGCTTGAGGCGGCCGAGGGTCGTCGGGCAGACGCTCGGGCAATGCGTGAAGCCGAAAAAGACCAGCGCCGGCTCGCCGCGCAAGGAAGAAAAGGCACGCGGCTTGCCTTCCTGGTCCGTCAGCGTGAAGTCCGCGATCGGCGCGGGGTCCGGGTTGACGTACACCCGTGGCAGCGAAGGCAGGGGCGTCGGGGCAGCCGCCCAGGCGCAGGTGGCCGCAAGCAACGCGATCGCCGCGGCCCGCGCGCTAGTTCGCATACAGGCGCGTCACCGGCACGGCGCCGAAGTTCGCCCAGGTCGGCGGCTTCCACTGCAGGCTCGCGACTCCCGTGCCGGACACGTCGTAGTACTCCATCGTCACGGCATACCGCGTGTTCTTCACGAGCGTCATCGTGACGCTCAGGTCATCCGTGGTGCCGTGCTGAGTCCAGTTGTCGATCACGAGATTACCGTTGATCCACAGACGCACACCGTCGTTGGAGCGCGTCCGGAACTGGAAGGTTCCGTTGGCAGGGCTTCGACGAATCCGGTCCAGCGCACCGAGAACTGGTTGGCGTTGACACCGGGCCCGGGCGAGGCGCTCCAGGTGAAGTTTACGCGCTCGACGCGCTCGAGCGCGGGCGCGCCGGTCAGGGTCATGTTGTTGAAGTATTCGGCGGCGAGCCCGGTGCCCGTGTTCGGCGTACCCGTGCTTGTGCCGGGCGCCGATTCCTGGCTGCCGATCTGCGACGACATAGGCGACGAGATTCGCCAGCTCGGGATCATTGACGCGTCATGCCCGCGTGGGCACGGATCGCCTCGCCCAGCGTCGCGGCCGATCCGCGATGCAGGTAAGGACCAGTCGCCCAGACGTCACGCAGGGTCGGCACGTCGATGCCGAGGAGGGGGCCGTCGAGGCGCTTGCCGCTGTCGGCGTTGATGGTCCCCACGTCCTGCGGGTTGTTGGCCGCGCTCTGCGTGAATGCCGAGCCGCCATGGCAGCTCGTGCAGCCTTTGGCGATGAACACACTGCGCCCGGCTGTCGCGGCCGCCGTCATCGATCCGTCCGGATTTCGTAGCGGGCTCGGCGAGAACGCGTTGAGCGAGGCGACGAAGGCCGCGAGCGCGTCGAGGTCTGCGGACAGGCCGGCCTTCGCGTCGCCGAGCGGCTCGCTGCGCGTGCCAGCATTGAAGTCCGCGTTCGACATCAGGCCGGTGCCGCCGGCGAGATTGCGGATCTGGCCTTCGAAGTCCTGGACCTCGTCGAAATTGTTGCTCCAGTGCAGGGAGCCGTGGGCGCCGGCACGGCCGCGCAGGCTCACGGTGTTGCGCAGCCCCTCGCCGAAGCCCGTCAGGTCCCAGGTGCGGCCGTCGTGGCCGCCGTCGTTGTGGCAGGAGGCGCAGCTGATGTACGCGTCGCGCGCGAGGCGCGTGTCCTTTGCGTCGTAGAACAGCTGCTTGCCGCGCAGCACCTGGGCGGTCAGTTTCTCGCCCGGAGTGCGACAGCCTTGCTCGTCACGAGCGGCACATTGGCGTTGCCTGTGGTCAGCAAGTCGGTGAGGTCGTACACGCCCGACCGTGCGATCCATGAAGTTGTTGACGTACAGGCGGTTGCCGTCGGCGGAAAGCGCGAGGCCCTGCGGCGCCTGGCCGACGCTGAACTTGAACACCTCGTAGCCGAGGTGCGCGTCGACGACCGCCACCTGCCGGCTGGTCTCCAGCGCGACGAAGGCGTACACGCCCAGCCGGTCGAAGACGATCGCGCTCGCGACGCCGGCATTGTCGTGGTCGACGCGGCGCGCGTAGTTCTCGCTTCCGGCCGCGAGGTCGATGCTGGAGCTGATCGCGCGCACGGTGTTCTGGAAGTTGAGTGCCTGGCCGTCGCGGCGCACGCCGCGCTTCACGTTGTCCTGCTTCGAGGGCACGCGGGCCGAGCGCCCGTCCGGCGAGATCGCCACCGCCCCGAGGTAGTTTGGCACGCCGCGTCCCTGGTTCTCGAAATCCGGCTTGTCGCTGTGCCGAAGGACGATGGTGGACAGCACGCTCATCGCCGGCGCGTTGACCACGACGACCTCGCCGCCGACCGGCTGGCCACCCGACCGTGGTCTGCACGGTCGCGGTGCTCTCGCCCGGCAGCGGCGGCGTGATGAAGCGCGACGCATAGAGCCGCGTGCCGTCGCCGGTCAGCGAGAGGTGCCGGACATTGGGCCCGACGTCCACGGACGCGAGCACGCCGCCGGTCGTCGCATCGAGCTTGAGGACTCGGCCCAGTGCCTCGAGCGCCACGTAAACGGTGCTCCCGGTCGGGTCGGCCACGATGCCGAACGGTTGCGAGGCGAATGGCAGGCTGATCGTGCGCGCGACCGCGAGGCTCGTCGAGTCGATGACACTGATGGACGCGCTCTGCTTGTTGGTGACCCAGACCTCGCCGTTGGCCCGCACGGCGAGTGCGCGCGGTGCGGTGCCGACGGCGATCGTCGCCAACTTCCCGTTGCTGGTGGCGTTGAACGCGCTGACCGAATTGTGGTCCTGGTTCACGACCCAGAAGCGGTCGGCACCGCTCGGCCGGTCCTCGAAGGCGATGTTGCTCGAGATTGCCGGCCGGTTTGCGGTCAGCGGGTAATGCACCAGCTGCACGATGGTCGTCACCTGCTCGGTGCCGCCCGCATCGCGCGCCGTGACCATGACGTAGTAGATGCCCGGCTGCGTGTAGACGTGCTGCGCCGTCGGCGACGACGAGAACGCCGTCGGCGGCGTGCCGTCGTCGAAGTCCCACTGGTACTGGATGCCCGCGCCGCCCGTGACGGTCGCCGTGTAGCTCACGGACGAACCGGTCACGGCCGGCGCGGGCGGAGGCGGTGTGTTGAGGACGAACGGCGGGCCCGCGGCGATCGTCCACACGAAGCTCTCGCTGTCGGTGTTGACGCCGTCGGTCGCGGAAACCACGACGTTGAACGTGCCGGCGGCCGTCGGCGTGCCGGTGATCGCACCGGTCGCGGCATTGACGAACACACCGGGCGGCAAGCCGCTCGCGGCGTACGTCGAGCGTGTCGCCGTTCGGATCCGTGGCGGAAAGCTGCAGCGAGACGGGTGTGCCGGCCTCGCCGGACTGCGCGCCGGGGTTCGCGATCGAGGGCGTCACGGCCGGGTTGATGACCGGCGCGACCGGCACGCGGACGATCTTGGCGACCGAGGGCGTGCCCGCCGAGTTCAGGACGAACAGCAGGTAGAACCCGGGCGGGGAGTCGGTGGCGCGGGTCGGTGCCTGCGCGACGAGCCGGTCCCCGTACTGCTGGAAAGTCAGTTCGACGAACCGTTGCTCCATGTTGAAGCTGTGCGAGGCGGACGTGGTCTTGACCAGTGCGACGCGGCCGATCGCCGCCGTGCTGCCGAGGTTCACCTCGAAGGTCTCGCCGACGTCGATCGTCGACGGCGCGTTGACGATGACCGGCCGGGTCGCAAGGCCGCCGGCGCCGTTGTAGAGATACGGCGGGTAATAGACCTCGACGTTGGTGTTGTTCTGCGGTCCCGGCGCGCCGCCGCCCAGCACGAGCACGCTCGCGTCGGGCATGAGCACCGCGTTCGAGTGGTACAGGCGGGCGCGCTGCGCGCTGGCGCCGCGCGTCCACTGTCCCGGTCGCGGGATTCCAGATGTCGGCGCTGTATGCGGCCCCGGTCATCTCGTTCCAGACGTCGCTGCCGCCGGTCGCGAGTACCTTGCCGTCCGCCAGGATCGTGGCATTGACCAGGCGCCTGCGCGAAGAAAGCGACTGCGTCGTCGAGACGGAAGGCGCGGCGCCGTTGATGTCGATGACCAGCGCCCCGCTCGAGTTGCCGCCGAACTGCAGGATGCGGCCCGGGCCGGAACATTGCGGCGCTGGCGTCGGAGCCGGTGGGACCGCTGAACTGGCCGGCCATCGCGATGCGAGCCGGCCGCGCCGGTGGTCACGTAGTACATGCGCCCGGCGCTGTCGTAGCCGAAGACGCGGCCGTCCGGCGCGATGAAGTTGCGCGGGAACATGAAGTCGAGGCCGCCGGTGTTCGCGCCGCTGAGCAGCCGGAAGTCGCCGCTCGTTGCGCGGACTTCCGGGACGGTCCGTGCCGCCGGACCCGCCCTGGATGTAGGTCTCACCGTTCAGCAGCGTGGTGGAAGACGAATACCACCGCGCCCGGTTCATGTTGGACTGGCGCGAGATCGAGTTGTTGCCGTAGTCGATCAGGTTGCTGTTGTTGTTGCCGGTGTTCGTCGTGCCGGTGCCGGTCCAGTTGTCGCCGCCGGCGATGAACACCTGGCCGCCGGCCGGCAACACGAGCTGCGAGCTGCAGAAGAGGTCGGTGCCGGACGTGTTGGGCAGCGTCGTATGCCCGGCATTGATGCCCGCGGACGGGTCCCAGACGTCGTAGATCTCGATCGCGGTCTGCTGGCCGCTCGTCTTGGTGCCGTAGGTCAGCACGCGCCCATCGGGCATCAGCACGGCGTGTACCGCGATGAGCGGCCAGGGCGTGACCGGCGACCAGGCGCCCTCGACGTTGTTGGCGCCGACGCGGGCAGGCGCGGCCGCAAGGCCGGCGCAGGCCAGCGCCATCCAGGCCGGAAAACCCGGAACTCCACCGAGCCGCGCCCCTGCGCACGGTCCATCCCCTGGTCATCGTTGTCGTTCGGTCGCGCGGGGTCGCACAACCCCGCCGCCACTTGCGAATTGAGAATATACGCGCGCCGACGCTACGATTTTGCTTGCTGACATAAGCCGGCTCCGGCGGCCCGAAAACTGTGACGCAGGTATCAGGACGCGGCCCGGGAACCTGCCCCGGCCGCGCCTTGCCGCGCGAACAGCGTACGGGACGGCCCGGCACCGGCCGTGTGTCATAATCGCGCGCCCAAACGGGCCGGCCCTGCCGGCCCCCACAGAGGAACGACATGGACTTCTTCATCACGCCCGCCTGGGCACAGGCCGCCACGGGAACGACAGCCGGCACGCTCAGCACGATCCTGCCGCTCGTGCTGATCTTCGTCGTCTTCTATTTCCTGCTCATCCGCCCGCAGACCAAGCGTGCCAAGGAGCACCGCGAGATGGTCGCGAAGCTGGCGCCGGGCGACGAGATCGTCACGAACGGGGGCATCCTCGGCCGCATCACCGAGGTCGGCGAGCAGCTTCGTCACCCTCCAGGTCTCCGGCGGCGTCGCGATCCAGGTCCAGAAGTTCCAGGTCGCGCAGTTGATGCCCAAGGGCACGTTCAAGGGCGCCTGAGCGCCCTCGATCCCGCGCGTGCAGCGTTATCCGCTCTGGAAGGGCATCATGCTCGCGGCCGTCATGGTCGCGGCGATCCTGCTCGCCTTGCCGAACTGGTTCGGCGAATCCCCGGCGCTGCAGCTGTCGCGCCGCGACCGCGCGGCGTTCGACGACGCCGCCGCGGCCGTCATCCGCGGCGCGCTCGAGAAGGCGGCGATCCCCGCAGCGGAAGTGTTCGTCGACGGCGAGGGCCGCCTCTGGGCGCGGTTCGCCCGCGTCGACGACCAGCTGAAGGCGCGCGACCTGATCCAGCGCGAGTTCGAGGGCCAGTACGCCATTGCGCTCACGACCGCCTCGCGGTCACCCGACTGGCTGCAGGCGCTCGGACTCGAGCCGATGAGCCTCGGCCTCGATCTGCGCGGCGGCATGCTGCTGGTCTACGAGGTGGACACGGAAGGCGCCGTGACCCAGCTCCTGCAGCGACTGGAACGTGACTTCCGCAAGGTGCTGCGCGACGCGCGCATCCAGTACCAGGAAGTGGCGGTGGCGGGCAATTCCGTCCACGTGACGCTGCGCGATCCCGCCCAGGGCGCGGCGGCGCGCGAGGCATTGCTCAAGTACGACCCGCAGCTGACGCTGGCACCCGAAGCCGAGCCCGGCACCCTCACGGCGACGCTCACCGAGGCGGCGGTCAAGGAGCGCCAGTCGTTCGCCATCCAGCAGAACGTCACGGCGCTCGAGAACCGCGTCAACGCGCTCGGCGTCGCCGAAACCGTGGTGCAGCGCCAGGGCCAGAACCGCATCGCCGTGCAGGTCCCGGGCGTGCAGGATGCCTCCGAGGTGGTGCGGTTGCTGGGCAAGGTCGCGACGCTCGAATTCCGCCTCGTGGACCCGAGCAACAGCCCGCTGGAAGCGGCGCGCACCGGACGGGCACCGCTCGGGACCAGGCTCTACCGGCAGCGCGACGGCACGCCGGTGCTGCTGAAGCGCGACGTGATCGCGACCGGCGAGCAGCTCATCGACGCCTCCTTCGCGCCCTCGCAGGGCGAGCCGGCGGTCTCGGTCCGCCTCGACAGCCGCGGCGGCGAGGAGATGCTGCGCGCCACGCGCGAGAACCTGAACCGCCCGATGGCCGTCGTGTTCATCGAGAAGGAGCGCGAGCTGGTCGAGCGCGACGGCCGGGAAGTGGCCGTGGACCGCTCGAAGGAGGAGGTCATCAGCGTCGCGACGATTCGC
This sequence comes from uncultured Gammaproteobacteria bacterium, assembly GCA_963817195.1. Classification (GTDB taxonomy): domain Bacteria; phylum Pseudomonadota; class Gammaproteobacteria; order Steroidobacterales; family Steroidobacteraceae; genus SCUD01. Next base: position 451,239 of record CAWFNJ010000007.1, on the reverse strand, counting down.
GGCGTGTTCTCGAACAACTTCCAGATCACGGGCCTGTCCGCGGCCGAAGGCACCGAGCTCGCGAAGCTGCTGCGCGCCGGCGCGCTTGCCGCGCCGATCATCATCGTCGAGCAGCGCGTGATCGGCCCGAGCGTCGGTGAGGACAACATCCGTGACGGCACGCGCGCGCTCCTGATCGCGGGCCTGGTCCTGTTCGCCTTCATGATCGTCGTACTACAGGGTATTCGGCCTGATCGCCGACATCGTGCTGCTGACCAACGTGGTGCTGATCATCGCGTTGCTCGGCCTGTTCGGCGCGGCGCTGACACTGCCCGGCATCGCGGGCATCGTGCTGACGGTCGGCACGGCGGTGGACGCGAACATCCTCATCTACGAGCGCATCCGCGAGGAGCTCAAGCTCGACGCTTCGCCGTGGGCGGCGATCAATGCCGGCTTCGACAAGGCGCTGTCGGCGATCCTGGACTCGAACGTGACGATGTTCATGGCGGGCGGCGTGCTGTTCCTGTTCGGCTCGGGCCCGGTGCGCGGCTTCGCGGTGACGCTGATCATCGGCATCATGGCCTCGATGTTCACCGCGCTGATCGGCAGCCGTGCGCTGATCTGGCTGTTCTACGGTCGCCGCCGCCGCATCGAGCGGCTGGCGATCTGAGGAGCGGCCATGGTCGAATTCCTCAAGGAAGTCCCGTCGATCCGTTTCATGGCGCTGCGGCGCTGGTGGTACGCGATCTCGGCGGCCGTGGTCGTCGCGTCGATCGCGCTGGTCATGGCGCGCGGCCTCAACCTGACCGTGGACTTCACCGGCGGACTGGTGTTCGAGCTGGGGTTCCCGCAGCCGGTGGAACTCGAGCGCGTGCGCGGCGCTCTCGCCGCGGGCGGGATCGAGGATTTCCAGGTGCGGACCTTCGGTACCGCGAGCGAGATCGAGGTGCGGCTGCCGCCTTCCGGCACCGGCGAAGCGGCGCGCGAGGCGGGACAGGTCGTCGAGGCCCTGAAGACGATCGACCCCGCAGTCCGGCTGAACCGCACCGAGTCGGTCGGACCGCAGGTCAGCCAGCAGCTCGGCGAGCAGGCCGCGCTCGCGGTGCTCATGACCCTGCTGCTGGTGCTGATCTACATCGCGTTCCGATTCCGCTGGCGCTTCGGAGTCGGCTCGCTGGTCGCGTCCCTGCACGACCCGATCGTCGCGGTGGGTGCGATCGCGCTGCTCGGCATCCCGTTCGACCTGAACGTCGTCGCGGCGCTGCTCACCATTCTTGGCTACTCGGTGAACGATACCGTCGTCATCTTCGACCGCATCCGCGAGCGCTTCAGGACGATGCGCAAGGCGGAGCCCGCGGAAGTAATCGACCGGGCGATCAACGAGACGCTGGCGCGCACGATCATCGTGTCGGGCTGCGCACTCTCGTCGGTGATCTTCCTCGCCGTGCTGGGAGGAGAAACGCTGCGCGGCTTCGCCGTTGCGCTCGCGATCGGCATCGTGATCGGCACCTATTCCTCGATCTACGTCGCGGGTGCGATCGCGCTCGACCTGGGCGCCTCCGCCCGCGACTTCATGCCGCCCGAGAAGCGCGGCGACGTCGACGACCTGCCCTGAGGGCGGCGGGCAGGAGGCCTAGTTGATCGAGCTGCTGAGCGAGCCGGAAGTCTGGATCTCCCTGCTGACGCTGACATTCCTCGAGATCGTCCTCGGCATCGACAACATCATCTTCCTGTCGATCCTGGTCTCGAAGCTGCCGAAGGAATTGCAGGCCCGCGGCCGCTTCCTGGGCCTCGCTTTCGCGATGGTTACGCGTATCGGACTGCTGCTGTCGATCACCTGGCTGGCCGGCCTGACGGAGCCGCTGTTCACGCTCGGGGAGGAGATCTCGGGCCGCGACATTATCCTGTTCGCTGGCGGCCTGTTCCTGCTGGCCAAGAGCGTAAGCGAAATACACTACGCGCTCGAGGGCGCGGAGCAGGTCCAGCGCGAGGTCCGGCTGCGTACCAACGTGCTGTCGGTAGCGATCCAGATCGGCCTGGTCGACATCGTCTTCTCGCTGGATTCGGTGCTGACGGCCGTCGGCCTCGCCAACCACGTGCCCGTGATGGTTACGGCAATCGTCATCGCGGTGCTGGTGATGATGTTCCTGGCGCGGCCGATCCACGAGTTCATCGAGCGCCACCCGACCATCAAGATGCTGGCGCTCGCGTTCCTTATCCTGATCGGCGTTGCGCTAATCGGCGAGTCGTTCGACTTCGAGATCCCGAAGGGCTACCTGTACTTCGCGATGGCGTTCTCGGTGTGCGTCGAGATGATCAACATCCGCCTGCGCAAGCGCGCGACGCCGGTGGACCTGCGCGGCCCGGAACTGCCCCCGAAGGATCGCGACCAGCACTGAGCCTGCGCAGCGGCGCCGGCGAGGCAGGCGGCTTGGACCGCGCAGCGATACGCGGTTCGTCTACTTGTTGAGCTTGCTGTGGCTGCGGCTGTAGCCGAAGTAGATGACGAAGCCGATCACGATCCAGCCGGACATCCACTTCCAGTTGTCCATGAACGCGCGCGTGAACAGCCACAGGCAGGCAGCCGCGCCCAGGATGCACACGACCGGGGCGGCCGGCACGCGGAATGCGCGCGGCAGGTCCGGGCGCGTGCGGCGCAGGATCAGGACGCCGATGCATACCGTCGCGAAGGCGAGCAGCGTGCCCATCGACACCAGGTCGCCGAGCACGTTGATCGGCAGCAGGCCCGAGAGGATTACCGCAGTGACGCCCACCACGACGGTGCCGACGTGCGGGGTGCGGTACTCGGGGTGGATGCGGCCGAAGATCGGCGGGATCAAGCCGTCGCGTGCCATCGAGTAGAAGATGCGCGGCTGTCCGAGCGTCATGACGAGGATCACCGAGGTGAGGCCCGCGATCGCGCCGATCTCGACCAGCGACTTGAGCCACAGCAGGTTCGGGTAGTTCTCGAGCGCGGTCGCGACCGGCTTCGGCGTGCCGAGCAGGTTGTACGGCATGATCCCCGTCATAACCGCCGACATCGCGATGTAGATCAGGGTACAGATGAACAGCGAGCCGAGGATGCCGATCGGCATGTCGCGCTGCGGGTTCTTGGCCTCCTGTGCCGCAGTCGATACCGCGTCGAAGCCGATGTAGGCGAAGAACACGACCGTTGCTCCGCGCAGCACGCCGTCCCAGCCGTAGCGGCCCGGGCCCTCGGGCTCGGGAATGAACGGCGTCCAGTTCGACGTGTCGACGTATTGCAGCGTGAAAGCCATGAACAGCAGGATCACGCCGACCTTGACCAGCACGATGAAGGCATTGACGGAGGCCGACTGCGTGATGCCGCGATAGCACAGAGCCGCCACGGCGATCACGATCGCGACCGCGGGAAGGTTGATGAGTGCCCCGGTCGGCACGAGGTGGCCATCGACGACGTTGAGTGGTGCGCTGGTGAAGGCCGTGGGCAACGCCAACGACGTGCCGAAGAACTTCCCCAGGCTGTCCAGCAGGCCCGTGAAATAGCCGGACCAGCCCACCGCGACCGTCGCGGCCGCGAAAGTGTATTCGAGCACGAGGTTCCAGCCGATGAACCAGGCCACCAACTCGCCAAGCGTCGCGTAGGAATAGGAATAGGCGCTGCCCGAGACGGGCAGCATGGCTGCGAACTCCGCGTAGCACAGGCCCGCGAAAGCGCAGGCGACGCCAGCGATCACGAACGAAAGGACGATGGCCGGGCCGGCGTGGTTGGCGGCGGCGTTGCCGGTCATCACGAAGATGCCGGCGCCGATGACCGCGCCGATCCCGAGCATCACGAGGTGGCGCGCGGTGAGCGCGCGCTTCAGCGTGACCTCGCCGCCCGTGGCAGCGTCGGACTCCGCGTGGGCCGCGACCGGCTGAGTGCGAAACAGGTTCATGCGCGATCCCCCCTGCAAAAACCGTCAGGGACTCTAACCCAGCCCTGCCGCGATTGCGAGCCGGGGCGGGAGCTCATTGGCGGAGCTCTTCGTCGAGCAGCGGCGCGAACATTTCCGCGAGCGCGGCGAACACGCGCGGCGTGCCGACGAGCAGGTGGCCGCCGTCGCGATATTCGCCGCCGGTGAAGTCGCCGACCCGGCCGCCCGCTTCGGTGATGAGCAGGTTGCCGGCCGCCGTGTCCCAGGGCGAGAGCCCGACTTCCCAGAATCCGTCGAGGCGGCCCGCAGCGACGTAGGCGAGGTCGAGCGAGGCGGCGCCGGGGCGGCGCACGCCTGCGGTCGCGTCCATGACCTGCTCGAGCATCGCAAGGTAGGGCTTGAGCCACTTCTTGTTCTCGCGGTACGGAAAGCCGGTGCCGACCAGCGCGCCCTCGAGCCCCGCGCGCTGCGAGACGCGCAGCCGCCGCCCGTCGAGCTGCGTGCCGGCGCCGCGCTCGGCGGTGAACAGCTCGCCGCGCGTCGGGTCGAACACGACGGCGACTTCCGCGCGTCCGCGATGACGGCAGGCCACCGACACCGCGAATTGTGGGAAGCCGTGCAGGAAGTTGGTGGTGCCGTCGAGCGGATCGATGACCCAGGTGTAGTCGTCGCCGGCCTGCGCCCCGGACTCTTCGGCCAGGAAGCCGTGCGAGGGGTAGGCCTTGCGGATGGCCGCGATGAGCACCTGCTCTGCGGCGCGGTCCACTTCGCTGACGAAGTCGTTGCGTCCCTTCTCGCTGACGGTCAGCGCGCCGACGCGGTCTAGGCTGCGGGTGATCACGTCGCCGGCGCGCCGCGCGGCGCCGATCGCGATGTTGAGCAGCGGATGCATGACTTAGAATAGCAGCAAGCTTCACGGAACCGCGATGTCAGCCGCCATCCACATCGTGCTCGTCGACACCCAGCATCCCGGCAACATCGGCGCCAGCGCGCGCGCAATGAAGAACATGGGCCTCGACTCGCTGGTGCTGGTCCGGCCGCAGGCGCTCGCGGACCCGGAAGCGGCGGCGCGCGCCGCGGGTGCCGCGGACCTCCTTGCACGGGCGCGCGTCGTTGCCACGGTCGACGAGGCGATCGGTGACTGCGGCCCGGTGCTGGGCACGACGGCTCGCCAGCGAAGCGCCAACTGGCGGGTGATCGACGCCCGCGAGGCCGCGGCCGAGCTGGCCGCGGCCACGGCATCGCAGCCGGCCGCGGTGCTGTTCGGCGGCGAACGCAACGGGCTTGCCAACGAGGAACTCGATCGCTGCCAGGCGCTCGTGCGCATTCCCTGCGCGCCCGGCTACGAGTCACTGAACCTCGCGCAGGCTGTGCAGGTCATCGCCTACGAGATCCACCTGGCGCGATTGCAGGACGCGCGCGAGCCGACGGTGCCGCCGCCCGCGACTGCTGACGAGATTCGCGCGCTCATCGCCCACCTCGAGCGGGTCATGACCGGGTGCGGATTCATGCACGAGGGCAACGCCGGGCAGCTCGCCGCCCGCGTGCGCCGGCTCATCGCGCGTGCGGCGCCGGACGACGGCGAAGTGCGGATCCTGCGCGGCTGGCTCGCGGCGATCGAGCGCGGCCTGCGGACGGCGGAATGAGTCGCGCGCCCGGCCCGGACACCGTGTACCTCGACCACGCGGCGACCGCGCCGCTGGACCCGCGCGTGGCCGCGGCGATGGCCGCCTGCCTCGCTGACCCGGCGCTGCAGGCGAATCCTGCCTCCGCGCACGCGGCAGGGCGGGCGACCGCCGAGCGCGTGGCCGTCGCCCGTGAACAGGTGGCACGGCTGGTCAACGCGCCGCCGGATGCCATCGTGTTCACCTCGGGCGCGACCGAGAGCGTGAACCTCGCGGTGCTCGGTGCCGGGCGCGCCGCAGGCCGCGGCCGCCGGCATGTCGTGACCTCGCGCATCGAACACCGGGCGGGTCTCGATGCCTGCCGGCAACTCGAGCGCGAGGGCCTTGCCGTGACCTGGCTCGTGCCGGGCCGCGACGGGCTCATCGAAGCCGAGCAGGTTGAAGCGGCGCTGCGCGAAGACACCGGGCTGGTCACGCTCATGCATGCGAACAACGAGACCGGCGCGCTGACTGACGTTGTCGCCGTCGCACGCCTGTGCGAAGCGCGCGGGATCGAGTTCCATACCGACGCGGCGCAGAGCGTAGGCAAGGTGCCGGTCGATGCCTCGGTGCCCGGCATCGCGCTGCTCAGTTTCTGCGCGCACAAGCTGGGCGGCCCGAAGGGTGTGGGCGCGCTGTACGTGCGGCGACGCCCGCGGCCTGCGATCCAGCCGCTCCAGTTCGGCGGCGGCCACGAACGCGGGCTTCGCTCCGGCACGCTCGCGCTGCACCAGCTGGCCGGTTTCGGCCTCGCCTGCGAGCTTGCGGGCAAGGCGATCGACGAAGAGCCGGCGCGCATCCGCGCGCTGCGCGAGCGCCTGTGGCTGCGACTGCAGGCGGCGGCCCCCCTGTGGCGAAACGGTCCCGCCGAGCCTTCCGTTCCCGGGATCCTGAGCGTCGGTTTCGCGGGGATCGAGGGCGAGAGCCTGTTGCTCGAGCTGGACGGCACGATCGCCGTCTCGAGCGGTGCCGCGTGCAGTTCGGCGATCGGTGAACCGTCCTACGTATTGCGCGCGCTCGGCCGCACGGACGAGGCGATCCAGGCCTCGTTGCGCCTCAGCCTGGGGCGCACCACGACGGCCGAGGACGTCGACCGGGCCGCCGCAATCCTGGTGCGCGCGGTCTCGCGGCTGCGCGCGGCGTTGCCGGCGGGCGCTCTGGAGCGGATCGCGTGAGTGCCCCGGCAGCGCGCTACTCGGCAACGGTCCGGGCGCTATTCAGTGCGCTCGAAGGCGCCGGTGACCTGCCCCCGGAGGCCGGCGCGAGCCGTAAGCGGCGAGGCGATCGCGCTGGATCGCGGCGCCTGGGTCCGGTTCGCGGCGCGCATCGACGGCGGCCGGATCGCAGACTGCCGCTTTCGCGCCTTCGGCTGCCCGCACACGCTCGCCGCGGCGTCGTTCGTTGCGGGCAGACTGCGCGGTGCGCCGACCGGTGCGGCACCGCCGCTCGACGCCGCGGGACTCGCCCGCGCGCTCGATGCGCCGGCGGAAAAGATGGGGCGCTTGCTGGTCGTCGAAGACGCGCTGCGGGCGCTGCTTGCCGATGCACGTCGGGTACAATAGCGGGGTCGATGGCCATTACGCTGACACCCGCCGCCGCCGAACGCGTCCGCCACTTCCTGGCCGAGCGCGGCCACGGTGTCGGGCTGCGCCTCGGCGTGCGCAAGACCGGCTGCTCCGGCTTTGCGTACGTCGTCAACTACGCGGATACCATCGAGCCTGAGGACCAGGTGTTCGACAGCCAGGGCGTGCGGGTACTCGTGGATGCCGGGAGCCTCGAACTCATCGACGGCACCGTAGTCGATTTCGTCCGCCAGGGACTCAACGAGGCATTTCGCTTCCGCAATCCCAACGTGCGCGGCGAATGCGGCTGCGGCGAGAGCTTCAGCGTCTGATTTTTCCTTTCCGGACGGGGACTTCCGCGCGAATCGCAATTGCCGGGGCAGGGTGCCCGCGGGTACAATGCGCGGCTGATTTCCGTCCCCGGAGCACGAGGAACCCATGGCGCTCGAGCGAACCCTGTCCATCGTCAAGCCTGACGGCGTGTCCCGCAACCTGATCGGCGACGTCTACCACCGCTTCGAGCGAGCGGGGCTGCGCATCGTCGCCGCACGCATGCTGCACCTGACCCAGCGCCAGGCGGAGGGCTTCTACGCGGTTCATCGCGAGCGTCCGTTCTTCCGCGACCTGTGCGTCTACATGACCTCCGGTCCGGTGATGGTGCAGGTGCTCGAAGGCGAATCGGCCGTGACGCGCCACCGCGAGATCATGGGCGCGACGGACCCGAAGAAAGCGGCGCCGGGTACGATCCGTGCCGACCTCGCGACCAGCATCGAGGAAAACGTCGTGCACGGATCCGACAGCGCCGAGAACGCCGCGCGCGAGATCGCGTACTTCTTCGCCGAGACCGCGCTGTGCCCGCGCACGCGCTGACACGGCCGCGGACGATGAGCGAGGCGGCTGAGCGCGTGAACCTGCTCGGCATGACCCGTGCCGAGCTCGAGGCTTTCGTCGCCGGCTTCGGCGCGAAGCCCTATCGCGCGCGCCAGCTCCTCAAGTGGATCTATCGCCGCGGCGAGGCGGATTTCTCGCGCATGACCGACCTCGCCAGGGATTTCCGCGCGCGAGCTCGCGCATGCGCGCCGAGATTCGCGTGCCCGAGATCGTCGCCGCGCGGACCGCGTCGGACGGCACGCGCAAGTGGCTGCTGCGGATGCCGGGCGCCGCCGGGTAACGAGCAGGTCATCGAGACCGTGTTCATTCCGGAGCCGCGGCCGCGGCACGCTTTGCATCTCGAGCCAGATCGGCTGCGCGCTCGACTGCTCGTTCTGCGCGACCGGCGCCCAGGGCTTCAACCGCAACCTGACCGCGGCCGAGATCATCGGCCAGGTCTGGCTCGCGAACCGCGAGCTTGGTTACGACCCGGACGGCGAGCGCATCGTGACGAACGTCGTGCTGATGGGCATGGGCGAGCCGCTCGCGAACTACCGCAATGTGCTGCCGGCGATGCAGCTCATGCTGGACGACCTCGGCTATGACCTGTCGCGGCGCCGCGTGACGCTGTCGACCTCGGGGCTGGTGCCGCAGATCTACCGCCTCGCCGAGGACGTAAACGTCGCCCTCGCGGTCTCGCTGCACGCGCCAAACGATCGCCTGCGCGACGAACTGGTGCCGATCAACCGCAAGCACCCGATCGCGGAACTGCTGCCGGCCTGCTGGCACTACCTCGAGCGGCAGAACGGCCGCAGCGTGACCTTCGAGTACACGATGCTGGACGGCGTCAACGACCGCCCCGAGCACGCGCGGGAACTGGCGAAGCTGCTGCGCGGTCACCAGGCCAAGGTCAACCTCATTCCCTTCAACACGTTTCCGGGCACGAAGTACCGGCGGTCACCCGCCGAAGCGATCCGGACGGTTTCGCGACCTGCTGATGCAGGGAGGCGTCATGGCGACCATCCGCAAGACTCGCGGCGACGACATCGATGCGGCCTGCGGCCAGCTCCGCGGCCAGGTGCTCGACCGCACGCAGGTGCGGCTCGGCAGCAAGCTCGTCAGCCTCGCGGTGCGGGCATGAGCGCCGCGCGCGATCGCGCTCGCGCTCGCGCTGTCTGGCCGCGGCCGGTGCGCATGCGCAGAGCCAGCTCCGACGGACCCGACTCCACGAGGCCGGCCGCATCAACGCGCGGCTCGCGATGGAGTACCTGAAGCGCGGCCAGCTGCAGGTCGCCCAGGAAAAGATCGAGAAGGCGCTGGTGCAGAACCCGCACGACGTGAACGTCCAGTTGTCGGCGGGGCTCGTCTACGAGCGGCTGCTGGAGACCAAGAAGGCCGAAAAGCACTACCGGCAGGCGCGTGCGCGAGGACCCGGCGAAAGCCCCGAGGCGCTGAACGCGCTCGGCGACCTTCCTCTGCCGCAACAAGCAGCAGGCGAAGGGCGAGGAGATGTTCCTGAAGGCCGCCGCGAACCCGCTCTACCGGACGCCGTTCGTCGCCTACACGAACGCGGGCGTCTGTGCGCGCAGCGCCGGCCGCCTCGAGCAGGCGGAGCGCTACCTGCGTCAGGCGCTGACCTTCGCAGGTCGACTACCCCGAGACGTATGCGCAGCTTGCGGGCGTACTGCACGAGCGTGGCAGCGACCTGCAGGCGCGGGCCTTCGTCGAGCGCTTCCTGGCGGTCGCGCCGGCGACGCCGGACATGCTGCTGCTCGGCCACAACATCGAGCTCGCGCTCAAGGACGACCGGACGCGGCGGCGGGCTTCCGCGACCGGCTCGCGAAGGAATTCCCGGATTCCGAGCCAGGCGCGCGCGGCGCAGGAACCTGGCGGACCGGAATCCCGGATGAGCGCGCGCCCGGGCCCCGGCTCGCCGGGCGCGCAGCTGCGCGCCGCTCGCGAGGGGCTCGGCCTCTCGATCGAGGAAGTCGCGGACCGGCTCCGGCTCAACGAGGCGCTGGTGCTGGCGATGGAGGAAGACCGCTTCGGCCTCCTCGGCGCGCCGGTCTTCGCGCGCGGTCACCTGCGCAACTATGCGGCCCTGGTCGGCGCTGCGGAACGGGCAGGTGCTGGACGCCTTCGACGTCGGCGACCTGCCGGAACCGACATTCCTGCCGCCGGCCGGCGACCGGCATGCCGCCTGCGCGTGGGCCGTGCGCGCTGGATCGCCGTGATCGTCAGTGGTTGGCCGCTGCCGCCGGCCGGCGTCGCCTGGTGGCTGACGCGAAGCTGACTCCATGGCGCAGAAGCTCCAGGCCATCCGCGGGATGAACGACCTGCTCGCCGACCAGCTGCCGCACTGGCAGCGGGTCGAGTCCGCCGCGCGCGAACTGTTCGCCGACTACGGCTACCGCGAAATGCGCGTGCCGGTGGTCGAGCGTGCCGAGCTGTTCCAGCGGTCGATCGGCGAGCACACCGACATCGTCGAGAAGGAAATGTACAGTTTCGAGGACCGCGGTGGCGACCGCCTGAGCCTCCGGCCCGAGGCGACGGCGGGACTCGTCCGCGCCGCGATCGAGCACGGCCTCCTGCACAACCAGCGGCAACGGCTCTGGACGTCCGGCCCGATGTTCCGGCACGAGCGGCCCGCAGCAGGGGCGCTACCGCCAGTTCCACCAGATCGACTGCGAGGCGTTCGGCTACCCGGGCCCCGACATCGACGCCGAGGTCATCCAGATTTCCGCCCGCCTGTGGCGCAAGCTCGGAATCCGCGACCTCGGCCTGTCCGTGAACTCGCTTGGCACGCCGGACGCGCGCAGGCGTTACCGGGCGGTTCTGGTCGAGTATTTTTCCGGTCGCCGTCCGGAACTCGATGCCGACAGCCTGCGGCGCCTGGAGGCCGAATCCGCTCAGGATCCTCGATTCCAAGAATCCCGCGATGCGCACGCTGATCGAAGGCGCGCCACGCCTCGTCGATCACCTCGACGACGAATCACGCAGGCACTTCGACCGGTTCCTCGAGCTGCTCGCTGGCTGCGGGATCGCGGCCGATGTGGACCCGCGCCTGGTGCGCGGCCTCGACTACTACACGCGCACCGTCTTCGAATGGCGCACGACCGCGCTCGGTTCGCAGGATGCCGTCTGCTCGGGCGGCCGGTATGATGGGCTCGTCGAGCTGCTGGGCGGTGAGCCGACCCCGGCCATCGGCTGGGCCCTCGGCATCGAGCGCGTCGTCGGCCTGATGCAGGCCGCGGGGCCTGCTGCCGCCGGCACCGCTCCGGCGATCTACCTGGTCCTGTCGGGCGAGCAGCGCCGAGCGCGCGGGACTCGCGCTCGGCGAGCGGCTGCGCGACGCGCTGCCGGGTGCGGGCGTGCTCGCCAACATGGAAGGCGGCAGTTTCAAGGCGCAGCTGAAGCGAGCGGACAAGAGCGGTGCGACGTACGCGGTGATCGTCGGTGACGACGAGGTCGCACGCAGGGTCGCGGCGGTGAAGTCGCTGCGCACCGCTGCTGCCCAGCAGGAGTGGCCCTGGGACGAGTTGCCGCGCCGGCTGGCGGCGCTGCTGCGGCCGGGCGAAACATCAGGAAGCAACGATGGTCGATGAATACCTTTCCGAGCGCGAGCAGGCGGACCAGCTCCGGCGCTGGCTGCGCGAAAACTGGATCTGGCTGGTCGCGGGCGTTGCGCTGACGCTGGCCGGTTACTACGGCTACCGCTGGTGGGAGTCGCGGCAGGCGACACGCGCAGTTGCCGCCGGCGAGCGCTTCACGGCGATGCTCGAGGCGATCGGCGCCGGCCGCAACGAGGACGGCGTCAAGATCGCAGGCGAGTTGACCGGCGAGTATCGGCGACACGCCTTACGCGGAACAGGCGACGCTCGTGCTGGCGCGCCTGGACGTCGATGGCGGCGACTTCGCGGCGGCGGAGGCGAAGCTGGCCCGGGTCGCGGATGGATCGAAGGACCCGGACCTGCGCACCGTCGCGCGCATCCGCCTCGCGCGCGTGCAGCTTGCCCAGGGCCGCTACGACGACGCGCTCGCGACGCTCGACAAGGTCGTGACGCCGTCTGTGGAAGCCCGGGTGCTCGAGCTCAAGGGCGACGTGAAACTCGCGCAGGGCGACCGCGCTGGCGCACTCGAGCAGTGGCAGCGCGCGGACACTGCCCTGGCCGCGGATCCGGCTTCAACCGCCAGCTCGATTCGGAACTTCTGCGGCTCAAGATCGACGAACTGGGCGCGTCCCGGAAGAGAAGTAGGGCAAGCGATGAAGCGAATCCTCGCACTCGTGGCGATGGCGTTCCTGGCGCGGCCTGCAGCAAGGAAGACGATGTTGCGCCGCCCGCGGAACTCGTCGATTTCGATCCGGCTGGTGCGCATCGATCGCGTCTGGAGCGCCGGCACCAAGGGCGGCGACGACGTGCTGCGGCTCGGCCTGCGTCCGGCGCTGGAAGGCGAACGACGTCTACGTCGCCGGGCACGGCGGCGACGTGCAGGCCCTCGGAGATCGCGAACGGCCGGGTCGTCTGGCGCACGGACACGAAACTCGAGTTGTCCGGCGGGCCGGCCGTCGGCGAAGGAATCGTCGTGGTGGGCGGACCGGCGGCGACCTGGTCGCGCTCGATGCCGCGTCCGGGACCGAGCGCTGGCGTGTCGCGACCGGCGGCGAAGTGCTCACGGCGCCGACGATCGCCGGCGGTCTCGTCGTCGTGCGCACCGTGGACGGCCGGCTGCGGGCTCTGCGGCGTCGCCGACGGCAAGCGAGGCCTGGTCGTACGAGCAACCAGTGCCGCGACTGACCTTGCGCGGCAACGGGACGCCGATCGTCGACGGCGACATGGTCATCGCGGGGCTCGACAACGGCAAGGTCGTCTCGCTCTCACTGTCGACCGGCGAACTGCTCTGGTCCACGACGGTCGCGCCGTCTCGAAGGGCCGCACCGAGATCGAGCGGCTGGTGGACATCGACTCGCCGGTGCGCATCATCGGCGACGACATCTTCGTGGTCGGCTACCAGGGCCGCATCGCGATGCTCGCACGCGACACCGGCCAGCTCTGGTGGGGCCGCGAGCTGTCGAGCAACCGCGGCCTGGCCGTGGACGGCGACACGATCTTCGTGACGGCCGCGGACAGCAGCGTGGTTGCGCTGCGGCGGCGCGACGGCACGCCGGTGTGGACGCAGGACGCGATGCTGCGCCGCTCGCTCACCGCACCCGCCCTCTCGGGCGACACGCTCGTGGTCGGCGATTTCGATGGCTACCTGCACTGGCTCGATACGACGACCGGGCAGATGCTCGCGCGCGGCAAGACCGGCGGCGGTCGCATCAGCAATACGCCGGTCGTGGCCGGCGACCTCCTGCTGCTGCAGACGGATTCCGGCGACGTCCAGGCCTGGCGCGCACAGGCGCGGGCGACGGGCTGAGCCCGCCCGGCGACGCATGCCATGCTTCCCGTCGTCGCCCTGGTCGGCCGGCCGAATGTCGGCAAGTCGACACTCTTCAATGCCCTGACGCGGCACGCGCGACGCCCTGGTCGCCGACATTCCGGGCCTGACCCGCGACCGCAAGTACGGCTATGGCCGTGTCGAGCCGCATCGTTTCATCGTCATCGACACCGGCGGCCTGGTCGAGGCGCCGCGCGGCATGCACGAGCTGATGGCGCGCCAGACCGCGCGCGCCATCGAGGAAGCCGACCGCATCGTGTTCCTGGTTGATGGCCAGACGGGCCTCGACGCCGCCGACCGCTTCGTCGCGGACGTGCTGCGCCGGAGCGGCAAGCCGGTGACCGTCGCGGTCAACAAGAGCGAGGACCGCGACCCAGGCGTAGTCACCGCGGAGTTCCACGGCTTCGGCTTCGGCGAGCCGGTCGCGATTTCCGCGGCCCACCGCAGGGGCATCGACGACGTCGTCGAGGTCGCGCTTGCGGGCATCGAGCCGGCCGCCGACGTCGGCGGAGGAGGCGGAGCGATCGATCCGCGTCTGCGTGGTCGGAAGGCCAAACGTCGGCAAGTCGACGCTTATCAACCGGCTGGTGGGCGAAGAGCGCGTCATCACCTTCGACCAGCCCGGCACGACCCGCGACGCGGTGCAGGTGCCATTCGAGCGTGACGGTGTCCACTACGTGCTGATCGACACGGCGGGCGTCAGGCGCCGCGTCGCGCGTCGACGAGGATCTCGAGAAGTGGAGCGTCGTCAAGACGCTGCAGGCGATCGACGAGGCGCACGTCGTGATCTGCGTCGTCGATGCGCGGGACGCGGTCGCGGAGCAGGACGCGACGCTCTTCGGCCTCGCCGCGGAGCGCGGCCGCGCGCTCGTCATCGCCGTCAACAAGTGGGACCACGTCGAGCCGGGCCAGCGCGACACGATCCGCGACCAGGTCGCGCTGCGACTGCGTTTTCTCGACTTCGCGCCGGTCCACTACATCTCCGCACTGCACGGCAGCGGCGTCGGCAACCTGATGGACGCCGTGCGTGCCGCCCACGCGGCTGCGATGCGGGAAATGCCGACGCCGGAGCTGACGCGCGTGCTCGAAGCGGCGATCCGGCAGCACCAGCCGCCCCTCGTGCGCGGCCGGCGGATCCGGCTGCGCTACGCGCACCAGGGAGGCCGCAACCCGCCGGTCATCGTGGTGCACGGGGCGCAGGCCGAGCGCACGCCGGAAGACTACCGTCGCTACCTGGTGAACTGCTTCCGCGAGTCGTTCCGCCTCGAAGGCACGCCGGTGCGCGTCGAATTGCGCAGCGAGGACAACCCGTTCGCGGGGCGGCGCGACAAGCTGACGCCGCGCCAGCGACGCACGAGCGAGCGCACGCAAGCGCCGCGCTCGACGCTGACTCAGGGCTTGGGGCCGAGCACGCGCGCGCGCAGGTGGCCGTGTGCGAGGCGCGCCTCGATCTCGATCCCCGGAGCGGCGCGTCGCCGGGTCGCGCAGCACCGTGCCGTCCGCGGCCAGCGTGACGATCGCGTAGCCGCGGCCGAGCGTCGCCAGCGGGCTGGTGGCCTCGAGCCCGCGCGTGGCGGACTGCAGGAGCCCTCGGGCGCCCGCGAGCCGGCCACGCACCGCAGGCAGGAGCCTCGCGCCGGCGTGGGCGATGCGCTGGCTGAGCACGGCGAGCCGGGCGGCAGGCGAGCGGACCGCGAGCTCCGCTCCAATGCGCAGCAGGCGTTCCAGCCGCGCGCGCGATTCCCGCCGCATCGTGCCCGCGAGCCGCGCCTGCAGCTCGTCCAGGCGCTGCATGTGCTCCCGCAGGGCCCGGGCCGGGTGCAACAGGCCAAGCCTGCGGCGCAGTTGTGCGTTGCCGTCGCGGTGGCGATCGAGCGCGCGCGCCATCGCCGACCGCAGCCTGCCGGCCGTCACGCCGAGCGCGGCCAGCCAGGCGGTGGCATCGGGCACCGCGAGTTCCGCGGCCGCGGAAGGCGTGGGAGCGCGCAGGTCGGCGACGAAATCCGCGATCGTGAAGTCGACCTCGTGTCCGATACCCGTTACCAGCGGCAGCTCGAGCGAGACGATCGCGCGCGCGAGGGACTCGTCGTTGAAAGCGAACAGGTCCTCCAGCGAGCCGCCGCCGCGCACCAGCAGGAGCAGGTCTACCTCGCGCCTGCGGTCGGCGATCGCGAGCATCGCCGCGATTTCGCGCGCGGCACCCGCACCCTGTACGGGTACCGGGTAGACGAGCACCGATACGCCCCGGCTGCGGCGTCGCAACACGTTCAGCACGTCACGGAGCGCCGCCCCCGTCGCCGAGGTCACGATGCCGACCCGGCGCGGGAAGCGGGGCAGGGGGCGCTTGCGCGCCTCGTCAAACAGGCCCTCAGCCGCAAGCTGCTGCTTGAGCGCCTCGTAGCGGCGCCGGAGCTCGCCTTCGCCGGCTTCCTCGAGGTGATCCACGACGAGCTGGAACTCGCCGCGCGCCTCGTAGAGACCCACGCGTGCCCGCAACAGGACTTGCAGGCCGTCACGCGGCGCAAAGCGCACCGCGAGATTGCGCTGGCGGAACATGGCGCAGCGCACCTGCGCGCCCTCGTCCTTGAGCGAGAAGTACCAGTGGCCGGACGCGGGGCGCGACAGGTTCGAGAGCTCGCCCGTGATCCACAGGGAGGGCAGGCCGGCCTCGAGCAGGCCTCTCGCCTCGCGGTTCAGGCGGCTGACCGTATAGATGTCGCGCCCAGGCTCTGCCGGCCGGCCGGATTCCCTGGAGAAAGGGTCCATGGGGCCATGCTATGCGAGCGGCTCGGCGCGAATCTACAGACAGGGAGGCCACAAGCATCGTAGAATGCGCCGCTTCATTCGGACCGCCCCGGGAATGCCGGCCATGCGCATCGTCCAGGAAGCACTCACCTTCGACGACGTCCTGCTCGTACCGTCGTACTCGGAAGTGTTGCCGCGCGAGGTGGACCTCTCGACCCGGCTCACCCGCGGCATCCGCCTCAACCTCCCGTTCGTCTCCGCGGCGATGGACACGGTCACCGAGGCCCGCCTCGCAATCACGATTGCCCAGGAAGGCGGCATCGGCATCGTCCACAAGAACATGACGGCGGCCGACCAGGCGCGCGAGGTCGGCCGGGTCAAGAAGCACGAGAGCGGCGTCATCAAGGACCCGATCACCGTGCGGCCCGACGCCACGATTCGCGAGGTCGTTGCGCTGACCCGCGCCAAGGGCATTTCGGGCCTGCCGGTCACGGCCGACGGCAACCAGGTGGTCGGCATCATCACCCACCGCGACATCCGCTTCGAGGAGCAGCTCGACCTGCCGGTTTCAAAGGTGATGACGCCGCGCGAGAAGCTCGTCACGGTGCGCGAGAACACGCCGCGCGAAGAAGTCCTGCAGCTGCTGCACCGCCACCGCATCGAAAAGGTGCTGGTGGTCGACGGCGAAGGGCGGCTGCGCGGCATGATCACCGTCAAGGACATCCAGAAGGCGCGCGACTTCCCGCGCGCCTGCAAGGACGAACACGGCCGGCTGCGGGTCGGGGCTGCGGTGGGCACCGCGCCCGACACGCTCGATCGCGTTGCCCGGCTGGTCGAGGCCGGCGTGGACCTCGTCATCGTCGACACTTCGCACGGCCACTCGCGCGGGGTGATCGCGACCGTCGAGCGCATCCGCAAGGCGCAGCCGCAGCTGCAGCTCGTCGCCGGCAATATCGTGACCGCCGCGGCCGCGAAGGCGCTGGTGGACGCCGGCGTCGACGGCGTCAAGGTCGGCATCGGCCCGGGCTCGATATGCACGACACGCATCATCGCGGGAGTCGGCGTTCCGCAGATAACCGCGGTGGCGACGGTCGCCGAGGCACTCGCCAGGACCGACGTTCCGCTGATCTCCGATGGCGGCATCCGCTACTCGGGCGACGTCGCCAAGGCGATCGCGGCCGGCGCGCACGCGGTGATGATCGGCGGGCTGTTTGCCGGCACTGAGGAGTCCCCTGGCGAGGTCGAGCTCTACCAGGGCGCCTCCTACAAGTCGTATCGTGGCATGGGGTCGCTCGGCGCAATGGCGCAGCGCCACGGCTCTAGCGACCGTTATTTCCAGGACACGGTCGACGAGCTCGAGAAGCTCGTGCCCGAAGGCGTGGAGGGCCGCGTGCCCTACAAGGGCAGCCTGGTGGCGATCCTGCACCAGCTCGCCGGCGGCGTACGCGCCGCGATGGGCTATACCGGCAGCCAGGACATCGACCAGATGCGCACGCAGCCGGTGTTCGTGCGCATCACCGGCGCGGGCGTACGCGAGAGCCACGTGCATGACGTGAGCATCACGAAAGAAGCCCCGAATTACCGGATCGGCTGATGGCGGAGCGCTTAGCCGCGGCGCCGGCCGACATCCATGCCCACCGGATCCTGATCCTCGACTTCGGCGCGCAGTACACGCAGCTCATCGCACGCCGCGTGCGCGAAATCGGCGTCTACTGCGAGATCCTGCCCTGGGACTGCGGTGACGAGGCGGTGCGCGCCTTCGGCGCGCGCGGCGTCATCCTCTCTGGCGGACCCGAATCGGTCACCGACGCCTCGCCGCCGCGCGCGCCGGCCGCCGTGTTCGCGCTCGGGGTACCGGTGCTCGGCATCTGCTACGGCATGCAGACGATGGCGGCGCAGCTCGGCGGTCGCGTTGCGCCGTCCGCCCATCGCGAATTCGGCTACGCGAAGGTCCGGCGGACGGCAGCTTCGCGCCTGCTCGACGGCATCGCGGACGAGGGAGCCGCCGATGCGGCCCTGCTCGACGTCTGGATGAGCCACGGCGACCGCGTCGAGTCGCTGCCGGCGGGATTCACCGCGATCGCGGCGACGCCGAATGCGCCGCTCGCCGCGATGGCGAACGAAGGCGCGCGCCTGTACGGCGTGCAGTTCCACCCCGAGGTCACCCACACGCGCTCGGGCGCCGCCATTCTCGCGCGCTTCGTGCGCGACATCTGCGGCTGCGACGCGCTCTGGGACGCCGGCAACATCGCTGCCGACGCGATTGCGCGCGTGCGCGCCGAGGTCGGCCGTGACCGCGTGCTGCTCGGCCTCTCCGGCGGCGTCGACTCCTCGGTGGTCGCGGCGCTCCTGCACGAGGCGATCGGCGACCAGCTCACCTGCGTGTTCGTGGACCATGGCCTGCTGCGCCTCGGCGAAGGCGACCAGGTGATGGACACCTTCGCGAAGCACCTCGGCATCCGCGTGATACGGGTCGACGCCTCGGAGCGCTTCTTTGCCGCGCTCGCGGGCGAGGAAGACCCCGAGCGCAAGCGCAAGACCATCGGCCGGATGTTCGTCGAGGTGTTCGAGGAGGAATCGCGCAGGATCGAGGGCGTGAAGTGGCTCGCGCAGGGGACGATCTACCCGGACGTGATCGAGTCCGCGGGCGCAAAGACCGGCAAGGCGCACGTGATCAAGTCGCACCACAACGTGGGCGGCCTGCCCGAGCGCATGCACCTGAAGCTGCTCGAGCCGCTGCGCGAGCTGTTCAAGGACGAGGTCCGGCGCATCGGGCTCGAACTCGGCCTGCCGCGCGAGATGGTGTTCCGCCACCCGTTCCCGGGACCGGGGCTAGGCGTGCGCATCCTCGGTGGCGTCACGCGCGAGGCCGCGGACCTGCTGCGCCGCGCGGACGCGATCTACATCGAAGAACTGCGCGCGCACGGCCTGTACGACCGCGTGAGCCAGGCGATGGCGATCTTCCTGCCGGTGCGCTCGGTCGCCGTCATGGGCGACGGGCGGCGCTACGACTGGGTGATCGCGCTTCGTGCCGTCGAGACGGTCGACTTCATGACCGCGCACTGGGCGCGGCTGCCTTACGATTTCCTCGACCTCGTGGCGCGGCGAATCGTCAACGAGGTGCAAGGCGTATCGCGCGTCGTCTACGACGTCTCCGGCAAGCCGCCGGCGACGATCGAGTGGGAGTGAGAGGCTGCGCTCCTGCCGCGCCTACCGCCGCCACCCCGGCCAGGCCGGCGGAGGCCGCGATATCGCCGGGAGCATGGCTTCCGACTTGCGCATCGCAGCAGGCAGGAACGGGTTGGGGTTGGCCGGGCACACCGTGCCTCTCTTCGGCAGCGCGCGGCGCAGCAGGTAGTCATCGACGTAGCGCGTGACGCAGGCGCTGCGCCCGTACGCGGTGTGTCCCCAGCCGGCGTAGCCGAGCAGGCGGCTGTTGCGCAGCAGGCGGCTGGACGCGAACGCGCCTGCGTAGTCAGTGATGCCGTCGTAATAGTTGCCGACCACGAGCACGGGTGAGGAAGTGGTCGTCGCCCACGGTCCCGTGTAGCGGTCCGCGGCTATGGGCCAGTCGGCGCAGGCGGCGTTCTCCCACCACCAGTACGCGCCGAACACCGAGCCGGCCGCGGCGAATTTCGCGGTCTCGCGGAACGGCGCGAAATTTCTCGGGTATTGCGTGTCGGCGCACTGGTTGCCGTAGTAAGCCTCGAAATCGTTCGCGTAACTGGCCCGGTCGGGCTTCATGCGGTCGAGGATGGCCTCGCGCAGCGCCCGCGCTGTGACCATTGCATCGGTATCGCCCTCCACGGCGTCGAGCAGAGAGGCGAAAAACGCGGCGTAGTAGGGCCAGTACTCGGGCTCGTACATCGCACCCACCGCGTCGGCGACCAGGTAGTCGTAGCTGTAGACGAAACCGTCGTCGTAGACGAGCGGTTGATCGTGCAGCGCCCGGTCGAGCGACCAGTAGCGCTGCGAAGCTCCGAGCGGCCCTGACAACGGACACTCCGCCTCGTCGCAGAGCCGCAGAAACTCCTCGAATTCGGCCGCGGTGGAAAGCCGGTCGAGCACGATGTGGTCGCCGCTCGCCCATAGACCCGGATCGAGCACGCCGTCGATCACGAGCGCCCGCACGCGGTCGGGAAACAGGTTGGCGTAGGTATTGCCGATGTACGAGCCGTAGGACCAACCGACAAAGTTGAGGCCCTCGTCACCCACCGCCTGCCGCAGGAGATCCAGGTCGCGGGCGACGTCGGCCGTGCTCATGTGGTCGATAATTCGTTCCCCGCGATCGAAGCAGAGACCGGCGAGCGAGCCCAGATCCCGATAGAACGGCAGCTCCTGGGCGCGTTCGTAGGGCATGTAGGGAAAGATCCACCATTCATAGAATGCCGACAGGCTGTCGAAGCAGTGCAGCGGCTCGGAACGTCCGACTCCGCGCGGGTCAAAGCCGACGATGTCGAAGCGGCCGTGCAGGCGCCTCGCCATGTAGTCGCCATAGCTGAAGATGAGGCCGACGCCCGAGCCGCCGGGCCCGCCGGGATTCAGGAACAGCGTGCCGATCCGGCGCGCGGGGTCGCTTGCCGGCACTCGGGCGAGCGCGATCCGCGTCTTTGGCCCTTGTGGGTCGTCGTAGTCGAGCGGCACGCGCGCGGTCGCGCACTCGTAGGCGGGTTCCCGCGCGCAAGGCTCCCATTCGAGCGTGGGCACGGCTTGCGCGGAGGCACTGCCGGTGAATGCCGCGCTAAACAACAACAGTCCAGCGACCGCGATTCGCCGGAATGAAAGCCTGGACTCTACGTTGCGCATGGCATGCTCCTCAGGGCGGCGGATCCCAGTCGAGGCCGAGCAACAGGCAGCCGGTTTCCGTGCGCGTGCCGTGGTACGAGCCCGGCTCGTAGACAATCCAGTCGCCCGGCTTCAAGACTGTACCGTCGTGCTCAATGGCCTCGCCCTCGAGGATAAGGTACTCCTCGCGGGCGCCATGCTCATGCGGGATCGTCGCCGCTCCCGGCTCGAGACGCATGATGTAGGAACCGCGCTCGTGGCCCACATCATAGGACAGCGGAGTCCAGGATATCTCCGGCTGGACCGGGCCGTCGAGATCGTAAGGCCGCATGTGAATGCTGCGCGTAGCGAAGATGCGTCGCCCGTCCGTACGCCGGCTCATGTCCCGATCCTCGCGTCGATCCAGGCCTTGATGTCGGCCAGCACGGCGTCCTTGCCGACGTCGTTCAAAAGGTCGTGGAAGTGCCCGTCGTAAAGCTTGAGCGTCTTGTCCTGCGAGCCTGCGGTGTCGTAGAAGAGCTGGCTGCCCGACGGCATCGTCGCCTTGTCCGCGGTCCCGTGCAGGATGAGGACCGGCAAGCGGATGCGCGGAAACTCTCGCCTGAGTCGCTCGTTGGCGCGCACCAGTGCGGCGACGGTCGTTGCCGGCTGCCTTTCATTCCGGGTCAGCGGGTCGCTGTTCAGGATACGCACCGCGATCGGGTCGCGCGAGAAGTCCTCGTTCTTGAGCCTGAGTACCGGCAGGCGCGGCGCGACATGGGACAGAACCTTGATCAAGGCAAGCGCCGCGTCCGGCGCTGGCACCTTGAAGGCGAAGCTCTCGCAGATGAGCCCGGCAATCTCCGCCTGATGGTCGAGCGCAAAGGTGCAGCTCACAACGCCGCCTGCGCTGTGTCCCAGCAGGAACACCGGCGCGCCCGGGTAGCGCGACTTCGCGTGGCCGATGACCGCCGCGACGTCGGTAACGTACTGCGAGACGTCCGCGACGTAGTACCGCTCGCCGTCCGATCTGCCGCGGCCGCGCAGGTCGAGGGCGAACGCCGCAAGTCCCGACATGGCGAGCTGACCGGCCGGCCAGAGGTACTGCCCGCCGTGGGAATTGACGCCGTGGCAAATGACGACCACGGCCCGCAGCCTCCCGGCCGGGGGGAACGATCGCACGAAAACCCCGAGACCATCCGAGCTCGGGATTTTTTCCTCGGTCGGCAGTCCGACAGCCATGAAAGTCTTCCTGTGGTCCACGGTGCTGAGCGTCCGCGGATAATAGCCTGCGGCCCGGCACAACGGCGCAGCACGCGGCTCGCGGTATGCTGCAGCGTGGCGGCTGGAGCGAGGCAGGCGATGAGCGACGTCGACTGGATGCGCAAGGCGATCGCGCTCGCGGCGCGCGCGCAAGCGGAAGGCGAAGTCCCGGTCGGGGCGCTCGTCGTCCGCGATGGCGCGATACTGGGCACGGGCTGGAACCGGCCCATCGCCGCGAAGGACCCGACCGCGCACGCGGAGATCCTCGCGCTGCGGGCCGCCGCCGCACACGCAGGCGACTACCGCCTCATCGGCGCGAGCCTGTTCGTGACACTCGAGCCCTGCCCGATGTGTGCTGCGGCGATCGCCCACGCGCGCATCGCGCGGCTCGTTTTCGGCGCCTGGGATCCGCGCCAGGGCGCGGCAGGCAGCGCATTCAATCTGGTCGCCTGTGAAGCGATGAACCATCGCGTCGACGCCCTGGGCGGCGTGTTGTCGGTAGAATGCGGCGCGCTACTTCGCGGGTTCTTTGCCGGCCGTCGCTGACGGCGCCTCGTTGGCCACCATCCAGCGCAGCAACTCGGCATAGGTCTGCACGTTGCGCACGAAGCCGACCGGTTCCCAGCCCCGTGCATAGCCGCGCTTCAACGTCGTGTAGTGTCGCTCCTGCGCGAGCAACGGCAGGTTGTCGCGGACGTCCGGCCAGCGGTCGGGATCCTGGCCGCGGCGCTGCGCGAGGATGCGCGCGTCCTCGAGATGGCCGTAGCCCACGTTGTAGGCGGCGAGCGTCAGCCAGGTCCGGTCGGGGTCGAGGATGCGCCGCGGAATCGTCTTCTCGACCACGCGCAGGTAGCGCGCACCGCCCAGGATGCTCTCGCGCGGATCGATGCGGTCAGTGATGCCGACGCGCTTGGCGGTCTCGGCAGTCAGCATCATGAGTCCCTGCACGCCGGTGGGCGACACCGCAGCCGCGTCCCAGCGCGATTCCTGGTAGCCGATGGCCGCAAGCAGCCGCCAGTCGAAGCCCGTCTCGGCAGCGGCCTCCTCGAACCAGGCCTGGTACCGGGGCAGTCGCTCGCGCACGCCGGCGACGAAGTTCGCCGCGTCGACGCGGTCGAACCGCACCAGCGCGCGCCTGTTGCGCTCGAGGATGTCGGCCAGCCGCCCGTCCGCATCGATTTCCGCGAAGAAGCGCTCGAGTTCGGGCAGCAGGTCCCCGCCGTGCGGCGAAAGCGCCCAGGCCACCGCCTCCGATTCGGCGATCCTGAAGGCGGGTCGCAGGTCCGGAAAGAAATGTCGGCCGAGGGAGAATTCGATGGAGTCGGCGACCGTCAGGTCCGCATCGCCGCGTGCGACGCGGCCGAGCAGGTCCAGGGAGTCGGCGCCACGGACCTCGGTCCAGGCGAGCGTCGGCGCCTGCTTGGCAAGCACCGCGAGGGCCGCTGCATGGGCGGAGTTGCGCTGCACCACGATGCGCCGACCGGCCAGGTCCGCCGCGTTCTTCGGCAGCCGGTCCTGCACGCGGTAGATGACGTACTGGTCGATGTGCTGGAACACCGGCCCGAAGCGCGCGCGCCGGGGTTGCGAGCCGCTCTTGACGATTCCCGCCGCTGCGAGGTGCGCGCGATTCCTTTCGACCGCGGCAAGCGCGGCCGCGGGCGTCGGTACGAGGCGCAACTGCAGCCGCACGCCGAGCCGCTCGGCGAAAGAGCGCGCGAGCTCGTATTCCGGGCCTTCCGGCCCGGCTGCGCCCTCGTAGTAGGCGAGCGGGCTGTTTCGGGTCACCACCTTGATCACGCCCTGCGCCTGGATCTGTTCGAGGGTGCCGGGCATGCGCGAGCAAGTGCCGATCATCAATGCGATCAGCAGGATCGCCGGAACGCCGAACCGGCTGCGAAGTCGCCGCCAGGGCGCTGCGGCGGGCGCGGTTTCCGGCTGCATTGTTGTAGAATAGCCGTTCCGGATCTGCCCGCTATGACGGGTGCCGGAATCCTGCACGGAGAGGTACCGAAGCGGTCATAACGGCACCGACTCGAAATCGGTTGAGGGCATTACGCCCTACGTGGGTTCGAATCCCACCCTCTCCGCCAGTTCCGTCCTCGCTACACTGTTTCCTGCTTTCATGGATGCCCCGACTGTATTTCGCCACGCGGAGGCCGAGGCGCCTCCACGCGACACCTCGCTGCTGCGCTGGGTGTGGCGGACCTACGTGCGCAATGCACTGGTTCCGCTGCTGGTTGTGGAGCTGCTGCTGGTCGCCGTGTACCTGACCAGCCATGCCTGGTCGCAACGCAAGAACGTCGCTGCCCTGACCGAGGTCGCGCGCCAGGAGTTGGCGCGCATCGCCAACGACGCGTCGATCGTGATCGAACAGCAGCTTGGGACGGTCTCGGCCCTTACCGAAGTGTTGCGCCGGCAGGCGACGGCGGCGCTCGCGGAACCGGCGCCGCTCGCCGTGGACCGGCAACGGCTGCGACTGCAACCGACCGGCGCACTGACAACCTGGCATGACGACGGCGGCGCCGCGGTGTACTGGTCGTCGCGCACGACCAAGGGACCCGAGCAATTCGCGAAGCTCGAGCGACTCGCGTCGGTCGATTCGCTGCTGCGCGACATCACGCTTTCCAACCCGCTCATCGTGCAGGCGTATCTCAACACGCACGATTCCCTGAACCGCATCTGGCCATGGGTAGACGCCGCTACAGTCTATGACCCGGGGATGAACATCCCGGACTTCAACTTTTATTACGAGGCCGACGCTGACCACAACCCGACACGCGCCGTGGTCTGGACCGACGCCTACGTGGACCCGGCGGGCCAGGGCTGGCTGGTCTCGGCCATCGCGCCCGTGTATCGCGGCGACTTCCTCGAGGCGGTCGTGGGCGCGGACGTGACCGTCGACCGGATTGTCGCGGACTTGCTGACCCGGGAGATTCCCTGGCAGGGCTTCCTGATCCTGATCGGCAAATCGGGCACCCTGCTTGCCTTGCCGCCGCAGGGCGAGCGGCTGTTCAACCTGCGCGAGCTCAAGGCACACAACTACAGCGCCGCGATC
Source organism: uncultured Gammaproteobacteria bacterium (assembly GCA_963817195.1). GTDB lineage: Bacteria > Pseudomonadota > Gammaproteobacteria > Steroidobacterales > Steroidobacteraceae > SCUD01. The sequence goes on along the minus strand of CAWFNJ010000007.1, from coordinate 426,002 downwards.
CGGGCGGACACCTTCAAGCCCGAGGAATTCAACGTCTATCGACGAGCCGATTTTGCGGACATCGCCCGGCTGGTCAGCGCCCAGCCTGCGGGCAGCGCAAGACTCGTGGGCCCGGAGCCCTTCCTGGTCGCCTGGCAGACGATTCCTTCCGCCGGCTGGAAACTCATGAGCCTGGTGCCGGAGGGTGCGGTGCTCGGACCCTCGCGAAAACTCAACCGCGACCTCGCCACGGTCGGCTGGGTACTGCTGGCAGGGCTGGTCGGCTTCTACGTCGTGTTCTTCACATTCCTCTATCGCCGAGCGCGGTACGTGAGCCGTTCAATTGCCGAGCCGCTCACCCAGATCGAGCGCATGGCCCATCGAATCGCGGTGGGGGAGTACGAGCAGGCTGCCCCGGTCTTCGGCGTCAGCGAGTTCCGGCATACGGTCGGGGAGCTGCAACGCATGGGCCGCCTGCTCGGCGAGTTCAACAGCGCGCGTGCGGACGCGGAATCGCGCCTTACCGAGCGCAACGTTGAACTCACGACGATCCTCAGCCTGTCGCCGGACGGCATCGTTTCCTTCGATGCAGGGGGCCAGGTGACCGAGACCAACCCGGCCTTCCTCGCCATGACGAGCTGGTCGCGTGACAGCCTGATCGGCCTCGCGCGCGGACAGTTCTGGGCCAAGCTCGGCGAGCTCGGCAGCTGCCCGGAGCCGCAACCGGGCGCAACGACCTCGCTGCGTCTGCAGCATCCGCGGCCGGCCGTGCTCGAGTGCAGGGTGGTCGGGCCGCCGGCCGGCGCGCAGGTCGCCTACTTCCGGGACGTCACCCAGGCCGACGAGCTGGACCGAGCCAAGAGCCACTTCGTCGCCATTGCCGCGCACGAATTGCGCACGCCAATTGCCGTCATCACGGGATATGCGGAGCTCCTCCAGTCCATCGACCCGCCAGCCGGCCAGCGCGGCGAGATCCTCGCCACCATGCGGCGTCACGGCGACCAGATCGCCGGCATCGTCAGCGAGCTGCTCGACCTTGCGCGTATCGAGGCGCGCGCGGGACGCGACTTCACGATGATCCGCCAGAAGCTCGCGCCCGCCGTGCGCCGCTACATCGACTCGTTCCGGGTCGGCGAATACGCGCGAGTGCCGACGCTCGAAGGCGAGATCGGCGACGCCGAGGTGTTCCTGGACGCCGACAAGTTCTGCCAGGCGCTCAGCAACGTGATCGCGAACGCCTGCAAGTACTCACCGTCGGGCGAGCCGATCGCGGTGCGGCTGGTCGCGTGCGAGGACCAGGTCGGCGTGCGCGTCCAGGACCGCGGCGAAGGGATGGACGAGGAAACCCAGCGTCGCATCTTCGAGCGCTTCTACCGCGCCGAATCCGCATCGGCCACGGCGGGCACCGGTCTCGGCATGAGCATCGTCAAGGAGATCCTGGACATCCACGGCGGCCGCGTCGAGATCGAGAGCTCCCCAGGCGCAGGCACGGCCGTTACGGTGTGGCTGCCGCGGGCGGCGCCGCGCGGTTGACGCTGTCGGGACCCGACCGTACGATGCCCGGCCCGGCGTTTTCCATGGTGGCTCGCGCCGGTTCCTCCGCGACGATCAGCCGTGAACCCCGCCAGGTCCGGAAGGAAGCAACGGTAGCGGCAGCATCGGGTGCCGGAGGGGTGCTGGCGCGGGCCGCCTCCAGCTGGCCTGGGAATGCGCGATGATGGCCGCGCGAAGGAACGGGACCCGATGAGCTACCTGGCACTCGCGCGCAAGTGGCGCCCGCGGAACTTCGCCGAACTGGTCGGCCAGGAGCACGTGCGCCAGCGCGCTCGTCAACGCGCTCGACTCGGGCCGCGTCCACCACGCCTTCCTGTTCACCGGCACGCGCGGCGTCGGCAAGACCACGATCGCGCGCATCCTCGCCGAGTCGCTGAACTGCGAGCGCGGCGTCGGCTCCTCGCCCTGCGGCGAATGCGCGGCCTGCCGCGACATCGACGAGGGCCGCTTCGTCGACCTGATCGAGATCGACGCCGCTCGCAACACCAAGGTCGACGACACGCGCGAGCTGCTCGAAAACGTGCAGTACCTGCCGACCCGCGGTCGCTACAAGGTCTACCTGATCGACGAAGTGCACATGCTGTCGGCGCATTCCTTCAACGCGCTGCTGAAGACGCTCGAGGAGCCGCCGCCGCACGTGAAGTTCCTGCTCGCGACCACCGACCCGCAGAAGCTGCCGGTGACCGTGCTGTCGCGCTGCCTGCAGTTCAACCTGAAGCGGCTGCCGGCCTCACTGATCGCGTCGCGCCTGCAGCAGATTCTCGCGGCCGAAGGCGTCGACTTCGAGTCTCCCGCCGTCGCGCTGCTCGCGCGCGCCGCGGACGGGAGCCTGCGCGACGCGCTCTCGCTGCTCGACCAGATGCTCGCCTTCGGCGCGGGCCGCGTGACCGAGGCCGACGCGCGCTCGATGCTCGGCACCGTGGATCGCCAGCAGGTGCTCCGGCTGGTCGAGGGACTGGCGGAGCGCGACGCGAAGGCGCTGTTCTGCGACGACTGCGGCGATCGACGAGTTCGCGCCGGACTACGGGCAGCTGCTCGACGAGATCGCCGCCGTGCTGCAGCGGGTCGCCTTGCGCCAGGCAGTGCCCGACCTCGGCGACGACGAGTCCTGGCCGGCCGAGACCCTGGCGGCGCTGGCTGCGCGCCTGCCCGCGGAGGACGTGCAGCTTGCCTACCAGTTCGCGATCCTCGGCCGGCGGCGACCTCGAGCTGGCGCCTGACCCGCGCACCGGCTTCGAAATGACCCTGCTCAGGATCCTCGCGTTCCGCCCGGCGGACTCGACGGGAGGATCGCGGCGGCAGGCGGATGAACAGGCGGTCCCGGCAGCGAAGGCGGTCGCGGCGCAACCGGAATCGCCGCCTGCGGAAGCGGGGGGCGACTGGGCCGCGTTGCTCGCCGGCCTGGACCTCAAGGGGCCCGCGCGCCAGCTTGCGGGGCACTGCCAGCTGCTGGCGCGCGAGGGCAATCATTTCCGCTTCCTGCTGGACGCGCGCGCAGTGACCCTGCACACGCGCCAGCTCGAGGACCGCTTCGTTCAGGCCCTGCGCCGGCTGGTCGGCGATGCGGCGACACTCGAGATCGAGCAGGGCGGCGCGGGGGACACGCCGGCGCGCCGCGACGAGAAGGCCCGCGACGAACGCCTCGAGTCGGCGCGCGCGGCGCTCGAGCGCGACCCGAACGTGCAGTCCCTGCGCGAGCGCTTCGGCGCGGTCCTGCAGCCGGATTCGATCAAGCCCGTGGGTTAAGATGCGGGCATGAAACCGAATCTCGGACAGCTCATGCGCCAGGCGCAGCAGCTGCAGGCGAACATGCAGAAGGCCCAGGAGCAGCTGGGCGCCCTCGAGGTCACCGGCGAGGCGGGCGGCGGCATGGTCAAGGTGGTCATGAACGGGCGCCACGAGGTGCGGCGCGTCGAGATCGACCCGGCAATTGCGGGCACGGACCGGGAAATGCTCGAGGACCTCGTCGCCGCGGCCTGCAACGACGCGACGCGACGCGTGGGCGAGGCCGTCCAGCAGCACATGGCCGGCGCGATGGGCGGGATGCAGCTGCCGCCGGGCATGAAGCTGCCGTTCTGACGGCCGGGATGAAGTACTCCCCGGGACTCGCCCGCCTCATCGAGGCCCTGCGCGTGCTGCCGGGCGTCGGCCCGAAGTCGGCGCAGCGCATGGCCTTCCACCTGCTCGAGCGCAACCGCGACGGCGGCCGTGCCCTCGCGCGCGCGCTCGAGGAGGCCGCGGCGAACGTGGTGCACTGCCAGCGCTGCCGCATGCTGACCGACGGCGAGCTGTGCGAGATCTGCGCGGCGCCGCGCCGCGACGCCACGGCGCTGTGCATCGTGGAGTCGCCGGCGGACGTCGTCGCCGTCGAGCAGTCCGGCGGCTACGGCGGGCGCTACTTCGTGCTCATGGGCCACCTGTCGCCGCTCGACGGGATCGGCCCGGATCAGCTGGGCTTCGATCGGCTCGAGGCCCTGCTCGACGAGGGCGAGATCCGCGAGGTGATCCTCGCGACCAACCCGACTGTCGAGGGCGAGGCAACCGCTCACTACATCGGCGAGCTGGTCGCGCGCCGTGGCATTCGCGCATCGCGCATCGCGCACGGCGTGCCCGTCGGCGGCGAGCTCGAGTACGTGGACGGCGGCACGCTCGCCCACGCGCTCGCCGGCCGCCAGATCATCGCCTGATCGCGCGCAGCCATTTCTTCGGCGAGCGCCAGCAGCCGCCGGTAGCTCTCGAGCCGGCGCGACGCGACCGAGCCGTCGGCGGCGGCGGCAGCCACCCGGCAGCCGGGCTCGCGGCGGTGCAGGCAGTCCCTGAACCGGCAGTCCGCAGCCAGCGCTGCGATCTCGCGGTAGCCGCCCGCTACCTCGCGTGGAGCCGGCAGGGGCGGCGAGAAATCGCGCACGCCCGGCGAATCGATCAGCTCTCCGCCCGAAGGCAGCGCATAGAGCGATGCGGTGGTCGTCGTGTGGCGCCCGCTCTCGCTCGCGCGTGTGACCTCGGCCACGGTGGCCGCGACGCCCGGCACGAGCGCATTCGTGAGCGAGCTCTTGCCGACTCCCGACTGGCCGACCAGCACGCTGACCTGGCCCGCGAGGCGCTCGCGCAGGGCATCGACGCCGCCCGCGAGCCGCTTGCTTGCGCGCAGCACGGGGTAGCCGATTCGCGCATAGTCCGCGAGCGGGTCGTCGAGCGAGGCCGAAGGGTCGTCGAGGTCGCACTTGTTCGCCACGACGCAAGCGGAGAGTCCATTCCATTCGGCGGCGGCCAGGTACCGGTCGCACAGGCCGAAGTCAGGCGACGGCACCGGCGCGACGACGGCGACGAGCTGCGTGAGATTCGCGGCCACCGGCTCCGTGTCGCCGCGGGAGGAGATGCGCGCCAGCAGTCTCGCCCGCGGCAGGACGTCGACGATGACTCCGGCGCCGCCCTCTGTGCTGGCCCGCGAGCCAGCGCACGCGGTCGCCGCAGACGACCGTGAGGCGTCGGCCCTGGAGGCGGCAGTGCACGCGCGCGCCGTCCTCGCCGATGACAGTCGCGTCGCGGCCGTGGCTCGCGATCACGCGGCCCGCGAGCGACGGAGACGCGGGCCCGCCGCGCGTCACGCCGGGCACTCCGGAGCGAGTCCACCGGCAGGGGCGGGCAGGAAAACGAGCGTGTAGGGATGCATGGGCGTGCGGGCGAGGGGCACTCTAGCCTCTGGTAAGATCACCGGCAACATGGCGCAGGGCGACCGGCTGATCTGGATCGATCTCGAGATGACGGGCCTCGTTCCCGAGCGCGACCGGATCATCGAGATCGCGACCGTCGTCACCGATGCCGACCTCGCGGTGATCGCGGAGGGCCCGGTCATCGCCGTGCGCCAGTCCGAGACGACGCTCGCGTCGATGGACGAATGGAACACGCGCACGCACGGGGCGAGCGGGCTCGCCGCACGCGTGCTCGCGAGCTCGGCGGACGAGGCTGAGGCCGAGCGCGCGACGATCGGCTTCCTTGCGCAGCACGTCGGCGCCAACCGCTCGCCGATGTGCGGCAACAGCGTCTGCCAGGACCGCCGCTTCCTCGCGCGCTGGATGCCGGAGCTCGAGCGCTACTTCCACTACCGGAACCTCGACGTGAGCACGGTCAAGGAGCTGGCGCGCCGCTGGGCGCCCGAGATCGCAGCCGGTGTCGAGAAGGAATCGCGCCACACGGCGCTCGCGGACGTGCACGAGTCGATCGAGGAACTGCGCCATTACCGGTCGGCACTGCTCGCCCCGCCGTGGAACGCGCCGCGCAGCTGACACAGGGCGGCGCGCGCTGGCACGCAGGCTCCTGCCATTGCGGCCGCGTCCGCCTCGAGGCTCTCGCGCCGCCGGCCCTCGACGTCCTCGACTGCAATTGCTCGATGTGCAGACGCTCCGATTACCTGCATCTCATAGTAGCTGCGGACGAGTTTCGCCTGCTTTCGGGCGCCGACGACCTCGTCGAGTACACCTTCGGCACCGGCGTCGCGAAGCACCGGTTCTGCCGCCACTGCGGCGTGAAATCCTTCTACGTCCCGCGCTCCCATCCCGACGGCTTCAGCGTCAATGCCCGCTGCCTCGATCCCGCGACGATCACTTCGATGAGAATCCGGCCGTACGACGGCCGCGACTGGGAAACGGCACGAAGCGATCTCGACGCGCGCTAGCGGGCTCAGGCGGGGATCCTGAGCGAGCGACTTTAGGTCGCCGCAGGAGCGAGCGAAGGAACCCCGCCTGAGCCCGTCAAGCGCGCGTCGTCAGCTCTTGGAGCCGTTCGCCAGGAACAGCCAGGTCTCGACCACCGTGTCCGGGTTCAGCGAGAGGCTGTCGATGCCTTGATCGACCAGCCAGCGAGCGAAGTCGGGGTGATCCGATGGGCCCTGCCCGCAGATACCGATGTACTTGCCCGCATCCTTGCAGGCCTTGATCGCCATCGACAGCAGTGCCTTCACGGCCGGGTCGCGCTCGTCGAAGAGCGGGGCGACGATCGCCGAGTCGCGGTCGAGCCCGAGCGTGAGCTGCGTCATGTCGTTCGAGCCGATCGACATGCCGTCGAAATGCTCGAGGAACTCGCGGGCGAGCAGCGCATTGGTCGGGAGCTCGCACATCATGATGACCTTGAGCCCGTTCCGGCCTCGCTCGAGCCCGTGGCGGGCGAGCAGCTCGACCACGCGCCGACCCTCGTCGACCGTGCGCACGAACGGCACCATCACCTGGACGTTCGCCAGGCCGATGTCTTCGCGAACGCGCCGGACCGCGCGGCACTCGAGCTCGAAGCAGGGAGCGAATGCCGGGTCGTGTAGCGCGACGCGCCGCGAAAGCCGAGCATCGGGTTCTCCTCGTGCGGTTCGTACTGCCGCCCGCCGATCAGGTTCGCGTACTCGTTGGACTTGAAGTCCGACAGGCGCACGATCACCGGCTGCGGCGCGAAGGCCGCGGCGATGCTGCCGATGCCCTCGGCGAGTTTTTCGACGAAGAACTGGATCGGGTCGTCGTAGCCCGCCATCTGTCGCAGCACCTGCTCGCGCACGCCGGTCTCGAGCGTTTCGAACTCCAGCAGCGCCCTCGGGTGCACGCCGATCATGCGGTTGATGATGAACTCCAGCCGCGCCAGGCCGACGCCATGGTTCGGGATCGAAGCGAAGTCGAAGGCGCGGTCGGGGTTGCCGACGTTCATCATGATCCGGACCGGCGGCGCCGGGAGCGCGTCGAGCTCGATGCGCTGCTGATCGAAGTCGAGCCGGCCCTCGTAGACCACGCCCGTGTCGCCCTCGGCGCAGGAGACCGTCACCGGCTCGCCGTCGCGGATCGTGGCGGTCGCGTCGCCGCAGCCCACGACTGCCGGGATGCCGAGCTCGCGCGCGATGATCGCCGCGTGGCAGGTGCGCCCGCCGCGGTTGGTGACGATCGCCGCCGCGCGCTTCATGACCGGCTCCCAGTCCGGGTCGGTCATGTCCGACACCAGCACGTCGCCCGGCTGGACGCGCGACATCTCGCGCGCGCCGGACACGACCCGTGCCGGCCCGGCGCCGATGCGCTGCCCGATCGCGCGGCCGCGGGCCAGGGTGCGCGAGCGCTGCTTCAGCGTGTAGCGCAGGATCGAGCGCCCGGCCCGGCTCTGCACGGTCTCCGGGCGCGCCTGCAGCACGTAGATCGCTGCCGGTTTCGCCGTCCTTTCCCCATTCGATGTCCATCGGGCAGCCGTAGTGGTCCTCGATGACCAGTGCCTGCCGCGCGAGCTCGTGGACGTCGGCGTCGTCGATGCAGAAGCGGGCGCGGTCGGCTGGCGCCACATCCACCGTGTCCACCCAGCGGCCCGGCGCTGGATCGGCGGCGTATACCATGCGCGAGGCCTTGGAACCGAGGTTGCGGCGGATGACCGCGTGGCGGCCCGCGCGCAACGCCGGCTTGTAGACGTAGAACTCGTCCGGGTTCACCGCGCCCTGGACCACCAGCTCGCCCAGCCCCCAGGAGGCGGTGATGAACACGGCGTCGCGGAATCCGGACTCGGTGTCGAGCGTGAACATCACGCCGCTTGCGCCGACGTCGCTGCGCACCATGTGCTGTACGCCGACCGAGATCGCGACCTGGGTGTGGTCGAACCCCTGGTGCACGCGGTAGGAAATGGCGCGGTCGTTGTAGAGCGAAGCATAGACCTGGTGCATGGCCGCAAGCACCGACCGCGCCCCGCGAACGTTCAGGATCGTTTCCTGCTGGCCCGCGAATGACGCGCCGGGAAGGTCCTCGGCGGTCGCCGAAGAGCGCACCGCCACCGCCGAGGATCCATTGCCGAGCCCGGCGGCCGCGGCAAGCACCTCGCGCTCCAGGCCGCTCTGGAACGGCGTTTCGAGGATCCAGCCGCGGATGCGCGCGCCCGCCGCCGCGAGGCGGGTGACGTCGTCGACGTCGAGGCCCGCGAGCTCGGCCGCGATCCGTCTTGCCGAGTCCGTCCTGGGCGAGGAAGTCGCGGTAGGCCTGGGCGGTGGTCGCGAATCCGTCGGGCACCGCGACGCCGGCACCGGCCAGCTTGCCGATCATCTCGCCGAGCGAAGCATTCTTGCCGCCGACGGACTCGACGTCCGTCATGCGCAGCCTGCCGAGTGGAACCGTGTAGCTGGTCACCTGCGATCCCTGCCCGATGCCTACCTGTTACGATCAGCCGCGCGCAAGGGCCGGAGTGGCCGAGACGGCATATGGATCATCCGCCATGAAGCAGCGACGAACCGTCTTCTTCGTGTCCGACCAGACCGGCGTCACCGCCGAAACGATGGGACACAGCCTGCTGACGCAGTTCGACGGCATGGATTTCAGGCCGGTCACTTTGCCATTCATCTCCACTGTTGACAAGGCGCGCGAGGCGGTCGCGAAGATCGACCAGGCGGGGCGCGAAGAGGCCGCGCGCCCGATCGTGTTCGCGACGCTGGTCAACAACGAGGTCCGCGATGCGCTCCGCGAGGCGAACTGCCTGTTCCTCGATTTCTTCGACGCATTTCTCGGTCCGCTGGAGCAGGAGCTGGGCCAGCCTTCGGCACACGTGCTCGGGCGGGCGCACGGCATGGCGGACCTGACGGCCTACACCATGCGCATCAATGCGACGAACTTCGCACTTGCGAACGACGACGGCGCCCAGACGCGCGACTACGAGCGCGCGGATGTGATCCTCATCGGGGTTTCGCGCTCCGGCAAGACCCCGACCTGCGTCTATATGGCCCTGCAGTACGGCGCCTATGCGGCGAATTACCCGCTGACCGAGGAGGACCTCGACGGCGGGCGGCTGCCGGCCGTGGTGGAGCCCTGGCGCCGCAAGCTGTTCGGCCTGACGATCGAGCCGGGCCGGCTGCAGCAGATTCGCCAGGAGCGCCGCCCGGACAGCCGCTACGCGTCCGCCCAGCAGTGCGCATTACGAGGTTCGCGCTGCCGAGCAGCTGTTCGAGCGCCACGGCGTCCCGTACCTCGAAACCACCGACACGTCCATCGAGGAGATCGCGAGCCGAGTGCTCGAGAGACTCGCGATCCCGAGGCGCGTGCGGCCGTGACGGATTCGTGACCAGGCGCACGATTCACGCGGGATTTGGCCTGATTTCCCTGTGATATAGTCAAATCCATGTTGTCGGACGACCTCTGCACGATCTCCTGGCGCGCGCGGCCGCGATCGTTCGTGAGCCTGATGACGCTCTACGAGAGCAACTACATCCGGCTGGGCTGGCTGGTGCCCGACCTGCGCCGGCTGCGCGGCTCGCTGACTTCCGAGGTGACAGGCGAGCCCGCGCTCGAGCTCTCGGTCGTCGAGCAGTGCCGCTACACGACCGCGTTCCAGATGACCTACCTGTTCGCCGATGGCGACGCGGTGTCGCGAGAGCCCGGGCTCGAGGTGCGCGTGTACCACGACGCGCGGCTGGCGGAAGCCTGTGGCGCGGGAGCCGCGCCGGCACACCCGCGGCTGCGCAAGCTCGTGGCCGGCGTCCCGGCGAGCCGCGGCCAGCGCTGGTCCTGCAACATGCTGCTCAACAAGTGGCTCGAGTACTGCGTCGAATGCGGCCACCGCTTCGCGGTGCCGGCCGCCTGAGCCAGGCAAATGGCGGTCATGCTTCCCGACAAGTGGTCGCAGCTCAAGCTGCCGTCGATCGGCAAGGCCGATCCGGCCGAGCAGGAGCGACTGCTGAAGCTGTTCTGGAACCGCGCCGAGCTCAAGAAGGAGCTGCAGGACCTCGACGACCAGCTGCACAACCTGCGCAACAAGCTCAAGCAGCAGGAGAACGCGAACTCGCGGCTGCAGCAGCAGCTCGAACAGCTCGAGGTCCTGCTCGGCAATTCCGAACGCGGGCTCGACGCGCTGGTGCACTTCGGCCTCAAGGCGCTATGGCGCGCCAGCCGCGAGCAGCTCGAGAAGTTTTCCGCCGAGCTCAAGCGCGAGCGCCAGGACGCCGAGCGCAAGCAGCAGCTCGCGGAATTCCAGGCCGACCGCTCCGACCGGCTGAAGGTCGCCGATGACCGGCTGCGCCAGGCCCAGGAGGTCGCGGACGCCGAGCGCGAGCGGCTGCGCGAGTTCGAGGCGCACATGGCGCGGCTCCAGCGCTTCTGGCACTACTTCAAGCGCCGTACGCTGGCCGCCGAGATCCTGGCGCAACGCGAACGCTGCGCGGGGGCCGACCGCCACCTCGACGACATGCGCGAGTCGCATCGCACCATCGAGAAGGAGCCGTGGCCGGAGTTCCCGGGCATCTCCATCGCCGGTCGCCGGATGGTGAACCTCGCGGTGATCGCCTATGCGCAGCACCTGTTCGCGCGGCTCGCCGTCTCGGGTCTGGCGATGGACGCCAGGCTCGCCAACAACCGCAGCGTGGAAAGCGCCAAGTACGGCAGCCTCGACGCCTGCCTCGCGCGCCTGCGCGAGATCGCCCAGGCGCTCGCGATGGTCAGGGCGCAGGACGGCCTCGTGGCCGAGATCAAGAAGCGCGGCGAAGCGATCGCCCCGTCGGCGACCTGGCGCAACGCCAACGAGACGGTGCCACAGCCTGCGTCGCTGCCGCCGGCCGCGACCGGCGGCGTTCCGGATGCCAACGTGCTCGTGGACGACTACTGGGACGTCTACAAGGTCCTGCTGCGCTGACCTGAAGGAGGGGACGCGCCCCCTCAGCTAGGGCGAGTCGACGGCCTGCCGGCCCCCGCGTGAGTGCAGCTTGATGCGCTGGCGCCAGACGTTCAGGTCGTCGAGCCAGACGTAGAACAGCGGCACGAAGAACAGCGACGTCACCGATCCGAACAGCAGTCCCGACATCAGCGCGCGCGCCATCGGGTAGTACGAGGGCCCGTTGCCGCCGATCTGGATGTCGCCGGCCGCGAGCGGCAGCATCGCGAGCAGCGTCACCACGGTCGTCATCAGGATCGGGCGCAGCCGGTGTCGCGCCGCCTCGATGACCGCATCCTGACGGTTCATGCCCTCCTTGCGCAGGTCGATGACGTGCGCGATCAGCACGATGCCGATATTCACGATCACGCCGATCAGGATCATGATCCCGAGCATCGCCATGAATGACATCGGCGTCTGCGTGACGGCGAGACCCCAGAACACGCCCACGATCGCGAACACGATGGACGTGATGATCGAAACTGGATAAAGGAGCGACTCGAACAGCGACGCCATCACCAGGAAGATCAGGGCGATCGCGAGCAGGATGTTGGTCTGCATGGTCTTCGCGGTGTCGTCGCTGTCCTCGACGCTGCGGCCGTACTGCCAGCCGACGCCCGGCGGCAGCGGGAACTCCTTCATAACCGCCTCGACGCCCTGCTTGACCTCGTCGAGCGAGGAATCCTCGGCGACGATGCCCTCGATCGCGACCGAGGTCAGCCGGTCGACGCGCTCGATGGTGCGGGCGGTCTGGTCGATGCGGAAGCTGGCGACGGAGCCGAGCGTGCTGCGCGTGCCGTCCGGGAGATAGAGCGGGGTGGCGGCGAGGTCCTCGAGCGTCTGCCGGTTGTCGGCCCGGAACGCGAGGCGCATCTGGACCTCGCGATCGTCGGCGCGGAATTCCTTGAGCGGGTCGCCGCGCATCGCGACGGCGACGGTCTGCGCGACCACCTGGGGCGACAGCCCGAGCCGCGCGGCGCGCTCGCGGTCCACGACGACCTGCACCTCGTGCTCCCCGGCCCTGGCCGTGGTGTGCACGGTGTCGAGCCCTTGCACGTCGCGCAGGCGCCGCACCACGGCATTCGAGATCTCCACCAGCTGCTCGGTCGACTCGCCGGTCAGGCGCATGCTGAAGGCGCCCGTCTGCTCCTGGTCCTCGTCGAAGCGGAAGCTCGGCTTGCCGATGATGATTTCCGGCATGCCTTTCTCGATCTCCTGCATGAGCTCGCGCGGCTCCATCGGCAACTCGTCGCGCGGCCTGAGCCGGATCGCAGGTCCTGGCGTCGTTCGGCATGTACACGCTGTACACGAGGTCGATGCCGAAGCGCTCCCTGTTCTCCTCCAGGTAGCGTTCGACGCGGTTCACGGCTTCCTCGGTGCGCGCGAGGGGATAGGTGCCCTCGATGTGGTACGGCAGGAACAGCCGGTCCGAGGCGTCCTGCGGGAACATGTCCATCTTGACGAGGCCGGTCGCGAACAGCGGCACCGGCGACAGGACGGTCAGCACGACGAGCAGTGCGCCCCACCGCTGGTGCCCGAACAGCCAGCGCAGGCGCGCCAGGTACCAGTCCTGGATGCGCGCGAAATAGGACCCGGCGCGTATCGGCGGCGGGGGAGGGAAGCGCGCCGTCAGCGTCGGGATGATGGTCTGCGCGACCAGCAGCGAGGCGAGCATCGCGACCACGATCGGCACCGCGACGTGCACCATGAAGATCGAGATCTCGCTCTCCTCGCCGAAGATGATCGGCAGGAACACGATCACGGTCGAGAGCGTGCCGGCGAGCACCGCGAGCCCCACCTCGGTGACGCCAGTCAGCGTCGCCTCGATCGGGTCCGCGCCCTTCGTCTGCCGGTGGCGGAAGATGCTCTCGGTGACGACCACGGCGTTGTCGACCAGCAGGCCGATCGACAGCAGCATGCCCATCATCGTCAGGATGTTGAGCGAGAAGCCGAGGAAGTACATCGCCGCCACGGTGATCAGCAGCGAGAACGGCACGGCGAGGCCCGACGATCAGCGTGGTCGGCCAGTCGCGCAGGAACAGGAACAGCACGACCAGCGCGAAGCCCGCGCCGACCAGCCCGGCGTTGCGCAGCTCGGTGAGCGAGCTCCGTGATGCTCTCGGCCTGGTTCTGCAGCACGATGACGTCGATTCCCTGCAGCTGCGGCAGCTTGCGCTGCTCCTCGACCGCCGCGATGACCCGCTCGGCGACGTCGACGATGTTGGCGCCGGTCGCCTTGAAGATGTCGAGGCCGACGCCCGGGCGCCCGTTCAGGTGCCGCCCGATCGTCAGCTCCGGCGTGACGAGGCTGACGTCGGCGATGTCGTGCAGCCGGACGTTGCCGGTCACGATGAAGTTGCGAACGTCCTCGATCGTGCGGAACTCGCCGATGGGACGGCACGAGGAAGCGCTGCGCGCCGCCGGTCACCTCGTCCGGCGCTGACCGAGAAATTCGCGCCCTCGAGGGCGTCGCGCAGGCGCGCGATGTCGACGCCGTGGGCGGCGAGGCGCACCGGGTCGACGAGGATCCGCAGCTCCAGCGGCTCCACGCCCTCGAGCGAGACGCGCGCCACGCCCTCGAGGCGCTCGAGGGGCTTCTTGAGGTAGCGGTCGAGCGTGTCGTACTGGCGCGTCAGGTCCTCCTGGCTCGCGATGCGGATCATGACGACCCGGTCGTCGCCGGCCGCGAACATCTGCGTCAGGATGCGGTTCGCGCTCGCGGGAAACTCGTGGCGTATGGACTCGAGCCGCGTGCGGACCTCGAATCCGACCGCCGACGGGTCGCGGTCCCACTGGAAGAAGACGACCAGCTCGGCCCCGGTCTCGGACGAGGTCGAGCGGATCTCCTTGATGCCGGACAGCGTCGCGATCGCCTCCTCGGCCGGGCGCGTGATCAGCTGCTCGACCTCCTCGGGCGTCGAGCCGGCGTAGGGAATCGTGACCTGGATGCCCGGGAAGCGGATGTCCGGGAACAGCTCGAGCGGCAGCAGCCGCATCGCGATGACGCCGATCAGCGGCGATCGCGATGAAGGTCATCAGCGTGGTGACCGGCCTCCTGAGCGCGAACCGCGTGTGGATCATGCGGCCTCCTCAGGCCCCGCCATGCTCCGCGGCGACGCGCGCCGCGGGTGCGGCGGCCGCAGTCCGGAAGCGCTTCCGGTCGAGCAGGGAGTAGACGACCGGGATCACCAGCAGCGTGAAGAAGCTCGCGATGGCCACGCCCCCGATGACGGTGATCGCCATCGGCTTCCTGATCTCCGCGCCCTCGCCGAGGCCCATCGCCATCGGCAGCAGGCCGAGGATCGTGGTCAGCTTGGTGATCACGATCGGCCGCAGGCGCAGCCGGCCGGCCTCGACGATCGCGTCGTGCTTGGCCATGCCCTTCTCGCGCAGCTGGTTGACCGCGTCGATCAGCACGATCGACTGGTTCACGACGATGCCGGCCAGCATGATGATGCCGATGTAGGCGACGACGTTGACCGTCGTGCCGGTCAGGAACATGGCCCAGACGGATCCCACCAGCGCGAGCGGGATCGTCAGCAGGATCACGAACGGGTGCAGCAGCGACTCGAACTGCGAGGCCATCACGAGGTAGACCAGGAACACGGCGAGCAGCATCGTGAACTGCAGCGACCGGAACGACTCCTTCATGTCGTCGCTCTGGCCGCTGACCGCTGCCGTGACGCCGACCGGCATTTCCGCGTCGGCGACGATGCGGTTGAGCTCGGCGACCGCGGAGCCGAGGTCCCCGCCCGTGAGGTTGGCCGAGATCGGTCGCGACGCGCTGCTGGCGGGTGCGGCGGATCTCGGCGGGGCCGGTCGCGACCGTGACGTCCGCCACGGCGGAGAGCGGCAGCGGGCGGTCGCTGCCCGGGTTGACGATCAGCGCACGTATCTCGTCGACCGACGAGGCGCGCGTGTCGACGCTCCGCACCAGGACGTCGATCTTCTTCTCGCGCAGCTTGTAACGCGTCGCGACGTCGCCGCGCACGCTCGAGACGACGCGGTCAGCGAGTTCACGCACCGTGATGCCGAGCTGGGCGGCGCGTTCCTGGTCGAACACGATCTGGATTTCGGGGTTGCCGGCCTCGACCGTCGACTTGATGTCGCTGAAGGTCGGGCTCGCCTGCATGGCCAGGCGTATCTGCTCGGCGGCCTGGCGCAAGCGGTCGAGCTCGTAGCCCGTGATCGTCACCTCGAGCGGCGAGGCGAAGCTGAACAGCGCCGGGCGGCTGAACTGGTACTGCACGCCTGCGAGCGACTCGAACCTGGCGCGCAGCGCGTCGATCGCGGCCTGCTCCTCGTCCGGTCCCGAGCCCGGCTCGAGCGTGACGGACAGGCGGCCGGTGTTCTCGCCGGCGTCGGTCGGGCTGGCGTCGAGCCGGTTGCCGGTGCCGGTGACGGCGTAGGACAGCGCGATCCCGGGCAGCGCCATCGCTTCCTGCTGGGCGGCGGCCATCGCCCGGTCGGTCTGCTCGAGCGGCGTGCCCGGCGCGAGCCGGAGGTCCGCGATGAACTCGCCCTGGGACAGCTGCGGTATCAGCTCGGAGCCGAGGCGGCGGCACCAGCGCCGCCGTGAACAGCAGGATCCCCGCCGAGATCGCGACGATGCGGCCGCGGTGCTCGAGCGACCAGCGCAGGGCGGGCAGGTACGCGCGCTGCACGGCCGCGAATCCGGCCTGCGTCGGGCGCGCCGCGAAGCCGAGCAGCCAGGCCATGCCGTCGGAGATCCGCGCCGGCGACGCCGCGCTTCCAGGCGAGCGCGCGCGCGATCGCGCCGCCGACCCGGCCCGGGCCGCGCTCGGCCTCGGGAACCGCGGCTGCTCCGGCTTGCCCGCCGCCAGCATCGGCACCAGGGTCATCGCGACGACCAGCGAAAACAGCAGCGAGAAGCTCACGGTGAGCGCCTGGTCGCGGAACAGCTGGCCCGCGATGCCCGTGACGAACACCATCGGGAAGAACACCGCGACCGAGGTGAGCGTCGAGGCGGTGACCGCGGTGCCCACCTCGCTGGTGCCGCGGGTCGCGGCCTCGATCCGCGAGCGGCCTTCCTCGCGGTGGCGCGACGATGTTCTCGAGCACCACGACCGAGTTGTCGACCAGCATGCCGACCGCGAGCGCGATGCCGCCGAGCGACATGATGTTGAGCGACAGGTCGAACAGGTACATCAGCACGAAGGTGCCGATGACCGAGACCGGTATCGCGAGGCCGGTGATGAAGGTCGCGCGGGCGTCGCGCAGGAACAGGTACAGGACCAGGATCGCGAGCAGGCCGCCGATCAGCGCCGCCTCGCGCACCTCGCCGATCGCCGACGAGATGAACGTGCGACTGGTCGTAGACGAGCTTCAGCTCGCTGCCGCCGGCATTGACTTGCTCGAGCTCCTCGACGCGCGCGCGGATCGCCTGCGGCGAGCTGCACGGTGTTGGCGTCGCCTTCCTTGTAGATGGCGAGCTCGACGGACTCGCGGCCGTTGACCCGCGTGATCGCCTCGCGGTCCTTGTAGCCGCTCGTGACGGTGGCGACGTCGCGCAGGTAGACGGGCCGTCCGCCCACGTTGGCGATGATCGCGTCCGCCATCTGCTGCACCGACGTGAACTCGTTGAGCGTGCGCACCAGGTAGCGCTGGGTGCCCTGCTCGAGGCGGCCGCCGGAGAGGTTGACGTTCTCCTCGCGCAGGCGCTGCGCACGGTGTCGATGGAAAGGTTGAGCTGCGCCAGCTTCTGCTGGTCGACGAAGACCTGGATCTCGTCCTCGAAGCCGCCGCTGACCTTGACCGCCGCCGAGCCGTCGACCGACTCGAGGTCGGGCTTCAGGCGGTCGTCGGCGAAACGGCGCAGGCTCTTGAGGCGATCCACGCTGCCGGACTCGGCAGCGTTCGACTTCGCGAACTCGTCGGTGTCGACGAAGGCGTAGCGCATGACCGGCTCGGTCGAGGGATCGAAGCGCAGCAGGACGGGCGGCTCGCCTCCAGCGGCAGCTGCAGCAGGTCGATCTTGTCGCGCACGTCGATGCCCGCCAGGTCCATGTCGGTGCCCCAGGCGAACTCGAGCATCACGTCGGCCTGGCCGGCGCGCGAGACCGAGAGCTTGCACAGACCTGACGTTGCGGATGATCGCCGACCGATTCCTCGATCGGGCGGGTGACCAGCGTTTCGAGCTCGAGCGGCGCGGCGCCCGGGTAGATCGGTGCGCACGGTCAGCGTGGGATAGCGAGAGGTCAGGCAGCAGGTTCAGCTTCAGGCGCGACAGCGACACGAAGCCGAACAGCACGACGGCGACCGTCACCATCAGGATCGTGACGCGGCGCCGGGTGGCGAACTCGACGACTTTCATCGCGGGCGCGCCGGGCTCAGCCGGCCGTCGCCGGGGCGAGCTTCGCGGCCGCCGGTCGCGCCGAGGAGTTCACGACGCGCACCGCGGCGCCGGGCTTGACCGCGCCCTGGCCGACGACGATGACCTGCTCGCCGTCCTTGAGTCCTTCGGTGACCTCGATCCAGGCGCCATTCGAGAGGCCGAGCTTCACGGTGCGTTCCGCTGCCTTGCCGTCCTTGACGACGAAGACCTTCGGCGGGCCGTCGGTGTCGAGCAGCGCGGTGCGCGGGATCTGCAGCGCGTCGGGCTTGCGCTCGTAAACGATGGCGACGCGTGCGAACATGCCGGGCGCAGCAGGCCCTCGCTCTCGGTCACGCGGATGCGCACCGCGAAGGTCGCGGTGTCGGCGTTGACGTACGGGCTGATCAGCGCAATTTCGCCGCGGAACGTGCGGCCCGGCACCGCGTCGAAGGAAAGCTCGGCCGGCTGGCCGACCGAAAGCTTGGCGAGCTCGCGCTCCGGCACGTTGACGCGCAGCATCAGCGTCTCGAGGTCCTCGACCACGAACAGCGCGCTGTCCCCGCTCTCGATGACTCCGCCGACGGGCGTGACGGTGTTGCCGACCTTCACGACGTCGAGGCGCTGGGTTACCGTGCCGGCGATCGGGGAGCGAATGTCAGTGTAGGAGAGCTGCAGCCGGGTGAGTTCCCAGGTGGCCTTCGCGGCTGCGAGCTCGTACTTGAGGTTGTCGATCGCCGTGGCGCTGACCAGGCCCTTCTGCTGCAGCTCCAGGTTGCGGTTGTAGTCCCGCTCGAGCTTGCGCATGGTCGCCTCGCTGAGCGCCACCTCGAGGCGCAGCTTGTCGCCGTCGAGGCGCGCGAGCACCTGGCCGGCCTTCACGCGCTGGCCTTCGTCCGCGAGCACCTGGCGTATCTCGCCCTGCACCTTGGGCATCACGAAGGCCTTGCGGTCCGACTCGACCGGGGCGGTGCCGGTGTAGAGCGCCGCCATGTCCGCGCGCTGCGTGGTCGCGACTTCGACGGGCACCGCGGGTACCTCGTCCTTGCCCTCTTTCGCGTTGTCGCCGTTGGCCCGGTCACAGGCGGCGAGCGCCAAGCGCTGCTGCAAGGAGCGCGGCGCAGGCCAACCACCGGGCTGTCCTTGCGAATGGGGCGGAAACGTTGGCTTCGGTGCTCATCGCGGTCGCTCCTGGCGATCAGGTGGCGCTATGCTACGGTTCCTTAGTGTTGTAGTCAAGTATAACACTAAAGACAACACAGCAGTACATAACTGCTTGAAACGGAAGGGGATAGAGCAGCGAGCCGGCGCTCAGCTAAAGCGAGCGGGTTCCTTGGCCTTCGGCACTTCGACGGCGTCCGCCGCGATCTCGACAGCCTCGGCGAGCACCGCGTCGGGCGCGTCCGAATCGTCGAGCGCGGCCACGTTCGCGAGCGGCTCGAGTCCCCTTGCCACGCGGCGCGCATTCTCGCGCGCCAGCCGTTCGGCGTCGACCGCATCGCGCTCGGCACGGCGCTTGTCGAGGTTCAGCGAAACGTCGCGCTGGCTGCGCAATTGCGTCAGTGCCTCGACGTCGCCTTGCAACGCGACGAAATCCGGGTTGTGCGCGACGCGCTCCTCGTGTGCACGGGAGATGATGGACACGAGCGGCAGCTCCGCGGGCTCCGGCTTGTAACTCGCCGCATTGATGCTGTCCCAGGGCAGGGCGCTCTCGCGCGTGCTCTCGCCAATGTCGGCGGTGTCGAGCAGCGACGGGAGCTTGATGTCCGGCTCGACGCCGCGGTGCTGCGTGCTGTCGCCAGTCACGCGGTAGTACTTGCCGATCGTCACGGTGAGCTGGCCGAATCCCGCCTTCGGGCCGAGCGCGTACCGGTCGAGCGGGTACAGGTTCTGGACCGAGCCCTTGCCGTAAGTCTGCTGCCCGACGACGAGACCGCGCTGGTAGTCCTGGATTGCGCCGGCGAAAATCTCGGATGCCGACGCGCTCGCGCGGTTCACCAGCACGACCAGCGGCCCGTCCCAAACGACGCCGGGCTCCGGGTCGTCCAGCACCTCGATGCGGCCACTGGTCTCGCGCAACTGCACGACCGGGCCGCGCTCGACGAACAGGCCGACGAGGCCGGTCGCTTCGGACAGGTGGCCGCCGCCGTTGTCGCGCAGGTCGATGACGAGCGAGTCGATGCCTTCGGCCTTCAGTTCGTCGACCAGGCGGTGCACGTCGCGCGTCGTACTGCGGTAGTCGGGATCGCCCTTCATGCGGGCCTGGAAGTCCTGGTAGAAGCTCGGCACGGAAATCACGCCGACGCGCAGCTCGCGGTCGCCCCGCTTGATCGTGTGCAGCTCTTTCTTGGCCGCCTGCGACTCGAGGGTAATCTTTGAGCGCTTCAGCGTGAGCTGCGATTCCTGGGTGCCCGGCGAGGCCGAATCCGGCAGGACCTGCAGGCGAACCACGCTGTTTTCCGGGCCGCGGATCAACTGGACCACGTCGTCGAGCCGCCAGCCGACGACGTCGGTCAGCGCGCCGGCCTCGCCCTGGCCGACCGCGGTGATGCGATCGCCGACCTTGATTTCGGTGGACGCAGCCGCCGAGCCGCCGGGCAGGACATTCATGATCGTCACGTAGTCGTCGACCAGCTGCAGCGAAGCGCCGATGCCCTCGTAGGAGAGGCTCATCGCGATGTTGTATTCCTCGGAATTGCGCGGCGAGAGGTAGTTCGAATGCGGATCGTAGACGTGCGAGTACGCGTTCATGAAGGTCTCGAACACGTCGTCGGCGGTGACCTGCTCGATGCGCTTGGTCACCCGCTCGTAGCGCTTGCGGAGCACGTCGCTGGCCTCCGGCCAGGTCTTGCCGGTGAGCACCAGTGACAGTGCGTCGTTCTTGACGCGCTTGCGCCACAGCTCATGTAGCTCGTCCACCGATGCCGGCCAGCCCTCGTCGGCGCGATCGAACCGGAACGATTCATCGACGGTGAAGTCAGGCTCGGTGTCGAGCAACTGGAGTGCGTAGTGCAGCACTTCGCGGTTGCGCTCCTGGAAGCGGGTGAAGATGGCGAACGCGGGCCCGGCATCGGCGCGCTCGATCGCGTCGTCCAGCTGGTAGCGCAGGGGCTCGAACTCCGCGATGTCGGACGCAAGCAGGTAGCTTTTCCCGCCGTCCAGCGCTTCGAGGTAACGCTCGTAGATCTGCGATGACATCGCATCGTCGAGCGGCGCCTGCCGGTAGTGCTGGCGTTCCACGACCTCGGAAACGAGCCGCAATACCCGGCGGTGGCGCTCGCTGGGGGTGAGGTCGCCGGAGGAGGCCGCGGCCGGGGTAATCGCGGGCGTGAGCCGCGTCTGCTCGGCGCCCGTGCCGGCGAGCAGCAGTACGCCCGCCAGCAGGGCGCAGGCGAGGGCGAGGCGGAGTCGGGAGGCGATCGGCGCTCGGAGCCAGGGGGTCATGGGCTGTTACACTCGTCCTTGGCGGCCCCACGGGCCGTATCCGTTCGAAACAGGCTATGGGCGGGAGGGCGCGGTATCAAGTACTGCCGTCACGCCGTGGAGGATGCGCGAGGATGAGGCCATTGGGCTTCCTGACCGGCGTCGTGCTGGGGTCCGCCGCCTCGATCACGCTGGTCCTCCTGATGGTGGTGCTGACCCTGGCGCTTTCCGCGGGCCGGGAGCCCGAAATCGGCCGTGAATACCCGGGCCTGCTGGCCACTGCGGGCCTTTTCGCCGCTCTCGCGGCGGTCGCCGGCGCGGCCTTCGTAGGACTGCAGCGCGAGCGGCCATGGCGCTTTGCCGCACAGGCGGCCATGTGGCTGCTATTGGCGGGCATTGCCTGGTATTTCTGGCCGGCGGGCGGAGCGCCCGGGGGATGACATGAACCGCTTCGACAAGGCAATCCGGCTGGCGTTCATCGCCGCGGCGGTGGCGGCGACGCTCGGCGCGTTCAACGCCGATGACAAGATGCGCAAGCGCGCGGCCGAGGCGATCAAGGGTGACGCGTACCGGGCCCATGTCGAGGGACTCGCGTCCGACGAGCTGCAGGGGCGGTCTCCCGGCTCGGAGGGCGAAACCAAGACTGTCGAGTACGTGGAGAAGGAATTCCTGGAGCTTGGCCTGCAGCCGGCGGCCGGCGGCGACTTCCGCCAGGACGTCGCACTGGTCGAGATCGCGGGCAGCGCGCAGGCGCTGTCGTTCGCAAAGGGTGCGGGCGGGATGGCGCTTGGCTACGGCGACGACATGGTGATCGGCACCCGCCGCGTGCAGGCGGCGGCGTCCATCGCGGACAGCGAGGTGGTGTTCGTCGGCTACGGCATCAACGCGCCGGAGTACGGCTGGAACGACTACGCCGGCATCGACATGCGCGGCAAGACGGCGCTGATCCTGGTCAATGACCCGGGCTTCGTCACCGGCGACGAATCCCTGTTCCGCGGCAAGGCGATGACCTACCACGGCCGCTGGACCTACAAGTTCGAGGAAGCCGCGCGCCAGGGCGCCGCGGCGGCGATCATCGTCCACGAGACGGCGCCGGCATCCTACGACTGGGAAGTGGTGCGCAACAGCTGGTCCGGTCCGCAGTTCTACCTGGATCGCGCGGACGGCAATGCGGGCCGCACGGAGCTCGAGGGCTGGATCACGGAAGGCCGCGCGCGGCAGCTCATGGAGCTGGCCGGTCAGGACTTCGACGCGCTGAAGGCGGCTGCAGTCGAGCGCGGATTCCGGCCAGTGCCGCTCGGCGTCAAAGCGACCGGCAGCGTCAAGAACGCCATCCGGCACAAGCGCTCTCCGAACCTCGCCGGCCTGATGCCGGGCAAGGACCGGCCGGACGAATACGTCGTCTACATGGCCCACTGGGACCACCTGGGCCTCGACGACGCTCCCGAGGGAGACCGGATCTACAACGGAGCGGTGGACAACGCGACCGGCGTCGCCGGGATCCTGACCATCGCGCGCGCCTACCGCGACATGTTGCCGGGCGCTTCGCGATCCGTGCTGTTCCTCGCGGTGACCGCCGAGGAGTCAGGGCTGCTGGGCTCGGAATACTACGTCGAGCACCCGCTGGTGCCGCTGGAGAAGACCGCGGCGGTCATCAACGTCGACGCGTTGAACCCGCTCGGTCGCGCGACGGACCTCGAAGTCGTCGGCTTCGGCGCATCGGATCTGGAGGATCGCCTCGCCGAGGCGGCGAAAACCCAGAAGCGCACGTTGACGCCGGACCGCAAGCCGGAGGCCGGCCGGTTCTACCGCTCGGACCATTTCAACTTCGCCAAGGCGGGCGTGCCGTCGCTGTACGTGAAGTCCGGCATCGCGCTGCGCGACCGCCCGGCGGGCACGGGGCAGGCGATGCTCGACGAGTACGATCGCGAGCGCTATCACAAGCCCGGTGACGAGTATTCGGAAGCCTGGGACGTCAGCGGCTCCATCGAGGACCTGCGGCTGTTGTTCGAGGTCGGCGCACGCGTGGCGAGCGAGACGACCTGGCCGGAATGGCGTGAGGGCAACGAGTTCCGTCCGGCGCGCGAGAAAAGCGCCAAGAGCCGCGAAGCCGAAGCCGAGGACGACTAGGCCTCGGGGGCCCGGCGCAGCGGGCGAGTCAGCAGGCGGACAGCCGTGAACAGCAGGTAGGGCCCAAGGACCAGGAGCCAGGCCGTCAGCTTCAAGGTGAAGAATGCCGCCAGCAGCGAGCCCAGGAAGGCGAGCAGCCCGCCCTCGTACGGCCCGAGCGTCAGCACGCCCGCCAGATAGATGAGGAAGGGCATGGCAAGCAGCCCGAACGCGAACCAAAGCCCCGCGATCCGCAGCTCGCGGCGCCAGGCGGGGGTGAGTCCCGCGTACCACTGCCGGACGGGTTCGTGCCAGGCCATCGGGGCAGTCTCGCCGCTCGCCACGGCCGGGGCAAGCCTGCGCCCCGCGCAGCTATACTGAGCCCCGCATGACGCGACTGCGCTGCGCCGTCGTCGGCGCCGGATACCTCGGCCGCTTCCACGCCCAGAAGTACGCCGGCCTCGCCGACTGCGAGCTGGTCGGCGTCGCCGATCCCTCGCCCGACGCGCGCGCTCGGCTGACGGGCGAGCTGGGCGTCGCAGCCTTTGCGGACCATCGCGAACTGCTTGGCCGCGTCGACGCGGTCAGCATCGCGACGCCGACGGCCCTGCACCACCCGGTGGCGCGCGATTTCCTCGCGGCGGGCAGCCACGTGCTGGTCGAGAAGCCGTTCACGACGACGGCCGCCGAGGCGCGCGAGCTCATCGCGCTCGCCGCCGCCAGGCAGCGGGTGCTCCAGGTCGGCCACCTCGAGCGCTTCAACCCGGTGATCCGCGCGGTCGCGGACGAGTTGTCGAACCCGCGGTTCATCGAGTCGAACCGCCTCGCGCCATTCAAGCCGCGCGGCACCGACGTCAGCGTCGTGCTCGACCTCATGATCCACGACATCGACCTGATCGAGCACATCGTGCGCTCGCCGATCGCGTCGATCGACGCGATCGGGGCGCCCGTGTTCACCGACGAGATCGATATCGCGAATGCGCGCATCCGGTTCGCGAACGGCTGCGTCGCCGACGTCACGGCGAGCCGCATCAGCCTGAAGGCGGAGCGCAAGCTCCGCGTGTTCCAGGCCGACGCCTACCTGTCGATCGACCTGCAGCAGAAGCTGCTCTCGATCGTGCGCAAGCCGGCCGTGATCGAGGAGGGCGCGCTGCCGAAGGTGGACCTCGAGGAGCGCAGCTTCGAACAGGGCGACGCGCTGCTCGACGAGATCCGCTCGTTCGTGGACGCCGTCCGGCAGGGTGGAAGGCCGGTCGTTTCGGGCGAGGACGGCCTGCGGGCGCTCGAGACCGCAACTCGCATCGCGGAACTCGTCACCCAGGGCGGCGTCGCTGCCGGCGCGGGCGGAACCGCCGGGCGGGCGGCCGGTATACTGGACGGCTGATGCAACCGACCAACACGGCCGATCCCGATTATTACCACAAGGTCGTGGACTGCCAGTGGGCATGTCCCTCGCACACCGACGTCCCCGAGTACATCCGCCTGATCGCCCAGGGGCGCTACTCCGACGCCTACATGGTCAACCGCGAGTCGAACGTGTTCCCGGGAATCCTCGGGCGCGTTTGCGACCGTCCCTGCGAGCCGGCCTGCCGCAGGCGCCGCGTCGAGGAGAAGCCGGTCGCGATCTGCCGCCTCAAGCGCGTCGCGGCGGACCTGCGCGAGGACATCACGCCGCGCCTGCCGAAAGCGCCGGCGCGCCGGAACGGCAAGCGCATCGCCTGCATCGGCGCAGGCCCGGCGACCCTCACGGTCGCGAACGACCTGCTGCCGATCGGCTACGAGGTGGTGATCTTCGAGCAGTTCGCGACCGCCGGCGGCCTGATGCGGACCAACATTCCCGCGTTCCGCCTGCCGGCGCAGGTGCTCGACGAGGAGATCGGCTACGTCGTGGACATGGGCGCGGACCTCCGGCTCGGTACGCCGGTCGCCAGCATGCGCGAGCTGCTCGCCGGCGGCGGCTTTGACGCGGTCTTCGTCGGAACCGGCGCACCGAAGGGCAAGGAATTGAGCCTGCCCGGCCGCACCGACTCCGACCGGATCCACATCGGAATCGCGTGGCTCGAGTCGGTCGCCTTCGAGCACGTCGACACGATCGGCGAGCGCGTGCTCATCATCGGCGTCGGCAACACCGCCATGGACTGCTGCCGCACCTCGCTCCGGCTCGGCGCCAAGAACGTGAAGGTCATGGCGCGCAAGCCCCGCGGCTTCTTCAAGGCTTCCGAATGGGAACTCGAGGACGCGGAGGAAGAGAAGGTCGAGATCATCGTCAACCACGCGCCGAAGTCCTTCGTCGTGGAGGGCGGAAAGCTCAAGGGCATGCAGTTCGAGCGGCTCGAGTACGAGATGGATGGCGCCGACATCCGCAGCCAGCGCGTCGTCGAGGAGGTCTTCATCCCCTGCGACGACGTGATCCTCGCGATCGGACAGGAAAACGCCTTCCCGTGGATCGAGCGCGACCTCGGCATCGAGTTCGACAAGTGGGACGTGCCGCATGCTCGATGCCATTACCTTCGAGTCGACGCGCAAGGGCGTGTTCTTCGGCGGCGACGCGGCGTTCGGGCCGAAGAACATCATCTGGGCGGTCGAGCACGGCCACCAGGCCGCCATCTCGATCCACAAGCACTGCGCAGGTGAGCCGCTCACCGCGCGCATGCCGCGCGGCGTCAACCTGCAGAGCCGCAAGGTCGGCATGCACGAGTGGTCGTACAAGAACGACTACGACGCCGCGGCGCGGCGCCTGATGCCGCACGTGAGCCTCAAGGAGCGCTTCCGCAAGCTGAACATCGAGGTCGAGCTCGGCTTCGACGCCGAGCGCGCCGCCCAGGAAGTCTCGCGCTGCATGAACTGCGACATCCAGACCGTGTTCCACGCGAAGCTGTGCATCGAGTGCGATGCCTGCATCGACATCTGCCCGACCGACTGCCTGACGATCACGCCGTAACGGCGAGGAGGCGGAGCTGGTGACGCGGCTCAAGGCGCCGCGCCGTAACCCCGACCAGCCGCTCTATGTCTCGGAGCCGCTGGTGCAGACCGCGCGCGTCATGGTCAAGGACGAGGACCTCTGCGTGCACTGCGGGCTCTGCGCCGAGCGCTGCCCGACCGATGCCTGGGACATGCAGAAATCATGGATCGAGATTCCACACGCCGAGGACGAGGCCCGATGCCAGAGCGCAAAAGCGCTGCGCCGCGCGTAAACGACTTCACGCTCAAGTTCGCCAACGTCAACGGTTCGGGCTCGGCGAGCGCGAACGCGCTGGTCATGAAGGCGATCTTCCGCATGGGCGTGCCCGTGGTCGGCAAGAACTTCTTTCCCTCGAACATCCAGGGCCTGCCGACCTGGTACGAAATCCGCGTCACGCGCGAGGGCTGGCGCGCCCGCTCGGGCCGCATCGACCTGATGGTCGCCATGAATGCCGAGACCTATGCGCCTGACCTGCGCGAGGTGTCGGCCGGCGGCTACCTGGTCTACGACTCGACCTGGCCGAGGCCGAACCTGCATGCGCGCGACGACGTGCACACGTTCGGCGTCCCGTTTGCGCAGCTGTGCACCGAGAACTTCGAGGGCGCGCGCGCCCGCACGCTCATGAAGAACATCATGTACGTGGGCACGGTCGCGGCCCTCATCGACATCGACCTCGAGGTCATCCGCGGCCTGCTCGCGGAGACCTTCGCCAAGAAGCCGAAGCTCGTCGACTCGAACATGAAGGCGATCGAGATCGGCTACCGCTATGCGAAGGAGCACTTCGAGTGCCCGCTGCCGATCCGCGTCGAGCGCATGGACGCGACGGCGGGCCACGTGATGATCGACGGCAACACCGCTGCCGCGCTCGGTTGCCTGTACGCGGGCGCGACCGTCGGCGCCTGGTACCCGATCACGCCCTCGACTTCGCTGATGGACGCGTTCCGCTCGTTCTGCGCGCGGCACCGCACCGACCCGGAGACCGGCCGGCGCGACTACATGATCGTGCAGGCCGAGGACGAGCTCGCCGCGATCGGCATCGTGATCGGCGCGATGTGGAACGGCGCGCGCGCCTTCACGCCGACCTCCGGGCCGGGCATCTCGCTGATGGAGGAGTTCATCGGCCTCGCGTACTACGCGGAGGTTCCGGCCGTGCTGTTCGACGTGCAGCGCGTCGGCCCTTCGACCGGCATGCCGACGCGCACGCAGCAGTGCGACCTGCTCGCCTGCGCCTACGCCAGCCACGGCGACACGCGCCACGTGATGCTGTTCCCGGACTCGCCCGAGGAGAGTTTCCAGATGGCCGTTCAGGCCTTCGACCTCGCCGAGCGGCTGCAGACGCCGGTGTTCGTGATGCTCGACCTCGACATCGGCATGAACGACTGGATGTCGCCCGAGTTCCAGTGGGACGACGCCTGGCGTCCGGACCGCGGCAAGATGCTGACGCCGGAGCAGGTCGCCGGCATCGAGAAGTTCCAGCGCTACCTCGACCCGGACGGCGACGGCATCCCGTACCGGACGCTGCCGGGCGTCAGCCCCAAGGCCGCCTACTTCACGCGCGGCTCGGGCCACAGCCGCTTCGGCGCCTACACCGAGGACTCGGCCGAGTACCAGGACGTGCTCGACCGCCTCACGCGCAAGTTCGCGACCGCCGCGAAGCACGTGCCGCCGGCGGTGATCGACGGGCGCGGCGCCAAGGCCGCGATCGTCAGCCTCGGCTCCTGCGACGCGCCGGTGCGCGAGGCGCTCGCCGGCCTGCGCAAGTCCGGCGTCGCGATCGACTACATGCGCGTGCGCGGCTTCCCGTTCGGCGCCGAGGTCGAGGAATTCCTCGCATCGCACCAGACGATCTTCGTGGTCGAGCAGAACCGCGACGCGCAGCTGCGGGCGCTGCTGACGCTGGAGACCGCCGTGGACAAGAAGAAGCTGCGCTCGATCCTGCACTACAACGGCCTGTCGATGTCAGCCGCCATCGTGGTCGACGGCATCGAGAAGGCGCTCGGCCGGGAGGTGGCGGCATGAGCTCCATGATCAAGCCGAAGGTCGCGAACCCGGGCCTGCCCCGGAACGAGCTCGGCCTCAACCGGCGCGACTACGAGGGCAGCATGTCGACGCTCTGCGCCGGCTGCGGCCACGACTCCGTCACCGCGGCGATCGTGCAGGCCTGCTTCGAGCTCTCGATGCCGCCGCAGAGCGTGGTGAAGCTCTCGGGCATCGGCTGCTCGTCGAAGACGACCGCGTACTTCGTCTCGGGCGCGCACGGGTTCAATGCCGTGCACGGGCGCATGCCCTCGATCGCAACCGGCGCGAGCGCGGCCAACCGGCACCTGCGCTACGTCGGCGTCTCCGGCGACGGCGACTCGCTGTCGATCGGCGTCGGCCAGCTGGCGCACGCGATCCGTCGCAACCTCGACATGGTCTACATCCTCGAGAACAACGGCGTGTACGGGCTCACCAAGGGCCAGTTCTCCGCCTCGGCGGACGTCGGCTCGAAGTCGAAGAAGGGCGAGGCCAACGAGCAGCAGCCGATCGACCCGGTGCTGTTCGCGCTCGCGCTCGGCGCCTCGTTCGTCGCGCGCAGCTTTTCCGGGGACAAGGAGCAGCTCGTCCCGCTGATCCAGGCCGGGCTTGCGCACAGGGGATTCGCGATCATCGACGTGCTCTCGCCGTGCGTGACCTTCAACGACCACGAGGGCTCGACCAAGAGCTACGCCTACGTCCGCGAGCACAGCGAGACGCCGGTCGCAGCCGACTACATCGCGCCGCGGCAGGAGATCCGCGTGCAGTACGCGCCGGGCGAGACGGTCTCGGTGCCGATGCACGACGGCAGCAGCGTGCGTGCTGCGCAAGCTCGACCCTGGCTACGACCCGACCGACCGCGCCCGCGCCGCCGCCTATGTCCAGGAGCGCGCGATGCGCAACGAGTACGTGACCGGGCTCATCCACGTCGACACGACGCGACGGGACTTCCACGAGCAGCACGGCACGTCGGAGTCGGCGTTGAACGCGGTGCCGTTCGAGCGGCTCTGTCCCGGTTCGGGGAAGCTCGACAAGATCCTCTCGGCGTTCCGGTAATCCCGGCGCGGCCGCCGCCGCGCGCTGGATTCACGACGATGGTCCACGCCGTCGGGTCGATCGCCGTCGGCATCATGGGCCATAATGAGCGCGCATGCCCGAGGCGATCGAACCCGTCAGTTACCGGCTCGCGACGCGGATCCCGCCGGCTTCGTCCGGCGCTTCGCGGGCAGCTTCGAGCGCTACGGCTTCGCCGTCGTCAGCGACCACGAGCTGCCGCAGGCGCTGATCGACGGGTGCCTCGAGCGCTTCAAGCGGTTCTTCGCGCGGGACGAGGCCGGCAAGCGCCGCTACCAGGTGCCGGGTATCGGCGGCGCGCGCGGCTACACGCCGTTCGGCGTCGAAACCGCGAAGGGCGCGACTCACCACGACCTCAAGGAATTCTGGCAGATCGGCCGCGAGCTGCCGCGCCGGCCACCGCTACCGCGCGTCGATGCCGGACAACGTCTGGATCGAGGGCGATCCCGGAGTTCCGCAGCGCGGCGCTCGAGCTGTGGGAGGCCTTCGACCGGATGGGCCGCAAGCTCCTCGAGGCGATCGCCGCCTACCTCGGGCTCGAGCGCCGCTGGTTCGACGACAAGGTCGGCGAGGGCAACAGCGTCCTGCGCGTGATCCACTATCCGCCGCTCGCGGAAGGCGCCACCGGCGTGCGCGCGGGCGCGCACGAGGACATCAACGTCATCACGCTGCTGCTCGGCGCCGAGGAAGGCGGGCTCGAGCTGCTCGACCGCAACGGCCGCTGGCTGCCCGTCAACCCGCCGCCCGGGACGCTGGTGTGCAACGTCGGCGACATGCTGCAGCGCCTGACCAACCACCTGCTGCCCTCGACCACGCACCGCGTCGTGAACCCGACCGGCGAGCGCGCGCGGCGGCCGCGCTACTCGATGCCCTTCTTCCTGCACTTCAATTCGGACTTCCGGATCGCGACGCTGCCGGGCTGCGTGACGCCGGAGCGCCCGGACCGGTACCCGGACCCGATCCTCGCCGACGACTACCTGCGCCAGCGCCTGCGCGAGATCAAGCTGCTCTACTAAGTGGCAAAGCTGTATTTCTATTACTCGACGATGAACGCGGGGAAGTCGACCGCGCTCCTGCAGTCGAGCCACAACTACCGCGAACGCGGCATGCACACCCTGGTCTATACAGCCGAGCTGGACCAGCGCGGAGGCGGAAAGGTGCATTCCCGGATCGGCCTTACCAGCGAAGCGCGGCACTTCTCTACCGGCACCCGACCTGTTCCGGGAGATTGACGCGGCGCACAGCCGACAGGTCGTCAGTTGTGTCCTACTCGACGAAGCGCAGTTCCTGACCCGCCAGCAGGTGGATGATCTCGCCATGGTGGTCGATCAACTCTCGATTCCGGTGCTGTGCTACGGGCTCCGGACCGACTTTCGCGGCGAGCTGTTCGAGGGCAGCGCGCGCCTGCTCGCGCTCGCCGACGAGCTTGCCGAGCTCAAGACCATCTGCCATTGCGGACGCAAGGCGACCATGGTGATTCGCGTCGGCGCCGACGGGCGCGCCGAGCGCGAGGGCGAGCAGGTCGAGATCGGCGGCAACGAGCGCTATGTCTCGCTGTGCCGGCGCCACTATTTCGAAGCGAGCGGGCGGGGTCGTCCGTCCTGACGATGGCGAGCGCGCGCTGGTCGCGAATCACGTTCCGGTGCTGCTGTGCATGCTGCCGCTCGCGGCCCACGCCCAGGGCGAGCCTGCGCCGGAGCCCGAACCGGAAGCGGAAGCCGTCTCGGCGTCGGTGGAGAGACCAGGGACCCACGACGGCTGCGAGGGAGAGGAGGCTGCTGACGCGGAGGCGATCGATTCCGTCGCGCGCAGGCCTCCACCATGGCGTCTGCAGCACGGCCCGGTTCGTCGACCGACTGTTCGGCCGGGAAAACCAGTACTCGGAATACCAGGACGACTCCAACGGGCGGGCCGGCATCACTTTCGGCTGGGACGAGCACGACAACTTCGAGGTGGACACGCGGTTTCGCGCCAGCGTCAACCTGCCGCAGATCAACGAGCGCTTCAGCGCGACCATCGGGCGGGCGAGCCGCGACGAGTTCGTGGCCGACGAGATCGGCGTCTTCAACCCGGTCGTTGGCGCGTTTTCCGACGACGAGCCGGCGGAGTGGTTCGCGGGCGTCGGCTACCGGGCGCACCGCGGCCGTGACAGCCGCTTCGACCTCGGTGCGGGCATCAAGCTCGAGAGTCCGCTCAATCCCTACGCCAATGCGCGCTACCGGCGCTACTTCTATCACCCGTCAGGAGTCCTGATGACGCTCAGGACCACATTCTTCGTCGAAAACGACGAGGGATTCGGGGTGACGCAGGCCTTTGACGTGGACAAGGTCCTGGAACGACGGCTACCTGCTGCGCTTCAGCAACTCCCTGCGGTTTTCCGAGGAGACCGAAGGCATGCGCTGGCGAGTGCGGCCGGCGCTCTACCAGACCATCGATTACCGCAGGGCAATGCGGTACGAGGCCTTCGTGCGCGGCGAGACCGACGGAAAGGAACCGGACCTGTACGGCGTCGCAGTCACGCACCGACGATCGGCCTGGCGCGACTGGCTGTTCCTCGAGTTCGGCGGGGAGCTCTTCTGGGCGGACGGGCCCCTGCCGGCCGACCGCTGCAATGCCTGTGTCGGCGTCGCAATCGGCTTCGAGATCCTGTTCGGCGAAGGCTACGACAACATCCTGCGTCGCGATGCCCAGAGGCTGCCCGCGTCCGGCGAGCATCCCGGCACGGAGTGAGTGCCGCGGACGCTTACCATAATGATCCCAATTCCTGGCTCACCTGCTGAGTGGCGACCTTGCAAACGCCTTACCGGCTTCGCCAGACTGGTTTAAGGCGCATACTGTTGACCCGGCAGAAGCGCGGCATCGAACGAGCATGAGCGCGACCAGCTACGACGCAATTCCCGAACGGCCCGGCCAACTGATGAAGATCGCCGCGCCCGAGCTCGACGTTCCCGATCCCACCGAAGACATCGCGGACGAAGTCACCAGCGAGCTCGCAGGTCTTGCCGCACGAAGCCCGGCGCCGCCGCCCGCCACCAACGGCGCGACCGCCGGCGGCGTGGCGGAGCCGGAGGTCACGCCGGCCGCGGGCAGCGTGCTACGGGACCGGTATGTGCTCGAAGCGCTGATCGGCAGCGGCGGCACGGCGATGGTGTTCCGGGCGCTCGACCTGCGGCGCGCTACCGACATTGTCGGCGGGCCCGGCGTGGCGGTGAAGCTGCTGCGTCCGGATCGGCGCGGCGATGCGCGCAGCATCGCCCGCTTGCAGCGCGAGTTCCGCCAGACCCAGGCGGCAGCCCATCCGAACGTAGTGCGATTCTTCGATCTCGACTGCGATCGCGGGTCGTGGTTCATCGTGATGGAACTGCTGACCGGCGAGTCGCTTGCGACTCGCCTGCGTGACCCCGCGCATCCGGGCTTGCCGCGGCAGAATGCCCTGGCCGCCGCAGCGTCGATCGCCGAGGCGCTTGCTCACGCGCACACCCGCGGTATCGTCCATGGTGACGTCAAGCCCGCGAATATTTTCGTGACCGCGACCGGCGAGGTCCGGTTGTTCGATTTCGGCGTTGCGCCCCAGGCGGGCGAGCCGGCGGAGCCGACCACGGCGACGCGAGCCTACGCCAGTCCGGAAGTGCTGAACGGCGAGCTGGCCCAGGCGCGGGACGATGTCTTCAGTTTCGCCTGTGTCGCTTGCGAGATGCTGGCCGGGATGAATCCACGCGCGCGCGGCGCAGCCCAGGCGGCCGAGCGTGCCGGTGACCTGTTGTGGCGGCCGATCGGGCTCGACGAAGCGCACTGGAAAGTCGTGACGCGCGGCCTCGACCTCCGCCGATCGGAGCGTCCGGACATGGCGGAACTGGCGCGTGCGCTTCGGGACGCGTCCGAGCCGGGCAAGGTGAAGCCAGTCCCGCTCGCGGTAGCGCCGGCCGCACCAGTGGCGGCGCCGGCCATGGCGACAGTTCCCCCGACGAAACGTCCGCGTCTGATGGCCGGTGCGGCGATTGCAGCCGTGCTCGCGCTCGTGCTCGGCATCCTGATTGGGCGCCTTGGCCCGGACACGAAGCCGGCCATTGCGCCCGCGACGACAATTGCATCGGTCGAGCAGCTCCCGGCTGCGCCGGCCCTTGAACCGAAGCCGGCCGTGACGGCGGAGCGCAGCGCGGTCATCGAGAAGGCCCGCCCGGCTGAAGACATGAGGTTCGTGGAACCGCCAGCGACCACGGGCCTCGTCAGCTTCGACCTGCCGGCCATGTCGGTCAGCCGCCGCGCCGTGGTCGCGGCGATCCCGCTGCGTCACTTGAGCCGAGTGCCGCGCAACGCGAGCGTGAACTGGCGAATCATCGAAGGCTCCGCGCTCGCCGGCGAGGATTTCGGCGGCCCGCAGTCGGGCGTCGAGTCGTTTGCCGCGGGCCACTCGTTCCGGATCCTTTACGTGCCGATCCTCGCGAATCCTGTGGCGACGCGTGATCGCACCTTCGTGGTCGAACTGTCGGGCGCATCGCCGGGGATACAGCTTGTCAAGGCGCCGCGAATTGCGGTGACGATCCTCGGCGACCGCTGAGCGCGCGGCTCAGCGCAGCTGACGCAGCTTTGAGGCACGAAGCCGCGCGAGCGGCACCGCGTTCGGCGGCAGTGATTGCTGAAGCAGGGCGTCCATTCGCGCCGGCATGCCGGTCAGCGCTGTGAGCAGGTCGGCCTCCGGCACGGGCGGGCATAGCAGGTAGCCCTGCAGGTGCATCGAGGGATATCCGAGCAGCCAGGCGAGCTGCGCATTGCGCTCGACGCCCTCTGCGGTGATTTCGAGCCCCAGGCTCTGGCACAGGGCGATGATCGCGCGGGTCACGGCCTGCGAGCGTGCGCTCGAGTCGATCGTCGCAATCAGGCTGCGGTCCAGCTTGACGCGCGACAGCGGCAGTTGCTGCAGCGAGACCAGGGAGGAGTAGCCGGTTCCGAAGTCGTCGAGGGCGACGCCGACACCGAGTTCGCGCAGTAGCGCGAGCGCCTCGGTGGTGTCGTGGCCTGTCTGCAGCACGTTTTCCGTGAGCTCCACCTCGATGCACTCAGGCGGCACCCGCTGCCGGTGCAAGGCCTTCTGGAGTTTCTTGACGAAACGGCTGTCAAGGAGCTGCAGCGCCGAGACATTGACCGCGACCCGCACCGGCGGCCAGGCGGCATCGCGCCAGCGGGCGGCGTGCTCTACCGTCGACTGGATGACCCACTCGCCGATCTCGCGGATCAGCCCGCAGTCCTCCGCGACCGGCAGGAAGTCGTGCGGTGACGCATAGCTTCCATCCGGCAGGCGCCAGCGCAGCAGCGCCTCCACGACGCCGACCTCGCAGGTGGCGAGATCCACCTCGGGCTGGAAGTGCAGCTCGAACTCGCCGCGCTCGACCGCACGGCGCAGGCCCTGCTCGGTGGCGAAGCGCGCTGCCGCGGCTTCGAGCAGCTCGGGGCTGAATACGCGCACGCGGCTGCGGCCCTGCGCTTTGGCATGGAACAGGGCGGCATCCGCGGCGCGCAGCAGTCCTTCGGGTTCGCGCCCGTGGCCCGGGAAGATGCTGGCGCCCAGGCTGATGCCCATCAGCAGCTCGCGGCCGTCGACGACCAGCGGCTCCTGGAAGCTCTGCACGATCCGGTCGGCCGCGCGCTCGATGTCCTCCGCCCGCTGCGCGGATTCGCAGACCACCGTAAACTCGTCGCCGCCGAGTCGCGCGCAGTAGCCGAAGTCGGCGACCGACGCACGCAAGCGCTCGGCGACCGCCTGCAGCACCCGGTCGCCGAAAACGTGTCCCATGCCGTCGTTGACGTTCTTGAAATGGTCGAGGTCGAGGAAGAAGACGCCGGCGAGCGTGCCTTCCAACGCGGAGCTGGCGAGCGTTTCGTGCAGCTGCACCAGGAATTGCCGCCGGTTGGGAAGCCGCGTCAGCGGGTCGTGGCCGGCGAGATGCTTGAGCTGGCGCGTGCGCTCCTCGACCTTCGCCTCGAGCTGGCCATGGTACTGGCGCGCAACTTCCTGCGCGGCAGTCAGCCGCTCCGCCATCTGGTTGAAAGCCACCGCCAGCGTGTCGAGTTCCTTGGCCCCACCGCGCGGCACGGAAACCCCCGTCGCCCCTTGGGCCAGCCGTTCAGTAGCGCGCACCAGCCTGCGGACCGGCAGCACGACGCCGCGCACCGTATTGACGATGGTGCCGAGCATCAGCAACAGGACCACCACGCTCAACCACCCGAGCAGAATCCGCTGCCGGCGCTCCTGCTCGGAGACTGCGCTCAGGACCTCTGCGGACTGGCGGCGGGCCAGCTCGAGCGTGCGTGCTGACTCGAACTGGGCGTCGACCTTGCGGATCGATGCCGCGAGCTCGGCATGGCTCGCCGCGAACGCCTCATTCGTCTCCTTGCGTTGCACGTCGGTGCGGATCAGCAGGTTGCGCAGCCAGACGACGCGATCGAGGCCGGCGCGCGTCTGCGCGAGCCATTCGGCGCCGAGCACGCGCTCGATGCTCGCCTCGTTCTCGGCGAGCAGGGCGGCGAAAGCTCTTTCTCGCAGCGTGATGGCGCGTACTGTGCCCGGACCGTACCCGTGAAGGTCGCCGAGATCGTCGAGGTAGCGGCCAAGCTCGTCCAGCGTGCGGCTCGCCTCCAGCAGATAGTCGCGACCGACGACCTTGCCGAATACCGCCCAGACGCGGTCCAGGGAAGACTTGATGCGGACGTCGAGCGTCTCGTATTCGATGTCGAGCTCGGCGAGCAGGCGGCGTCGCGCGTCAGCCGAGCGGACCAGCTGCGAGCCGATCTGGGCATGGGCGACGATCTGTGCCTCCAGGCCGCGCAGGACTGCTTCGTCGATCGTTGGCCTTAGGACGGCCAGATGGGCGGCGCGCGCCGCTTCGAGCCCGAGACTCGCCTCGTCCTGGGCCTCGCGGCGCGG
The DNA here is from genome assembly GCA_963817195.1 of uncultured Gammaproteobacteria bacterium. Taxonomy (GTDB): domain Bacteria; phylum Pseudomonadota; class Gammaproteobacteria; order Steroidobacterales; family Steroidobacteraceae; genus SCUD01. The sequence goes on along the minus strand of CAWFNJ010000007.1, from coordinate 389,996 downwards.
CGCGTCGGACGAATCGACCCGTGCGAGGACCGCGCGCTGGAAACCGTCAAGCGCCGTAGGCAGGACTTCGGCGACCCGGCTGTCGGGCCCCGGCGCCGCGACCGGGGCCTCCGCCACGGCGCGCAACAGTGAATTGCCGCGTTCCGCAATCTGGTTGGCGGCGACCGCAAGCACGGTGACGGCCAGGAACGCGATCGAGAGCCGCGCCGCGATGCCGAGCCGGCGCCCGCGCGGAATGCGCGCTTTCGCACGGCGCCAGGCGCGAAAGAACGCGGCCGCTGTTCGGCGGATATTCGGGCGCTCGATGTCCATCCGAGTCGGGTTTCCCGTGGCCCCGGTAACCGCATCCTTGAACGCGCCGGGGACTCGGTAATGTGTGCCGTTGAGCAGTTCGCACTTCGCGCCCAGGCGCTGCCGCCGAGCGCTCGGCCGAGTGTGACGGAGCTCTCGGATTTGCCCCGCCTGGGCCGGCGGGAGGGCCTTCCGGAGCTCGTGTGCTCGTGTTGAATGTCGTCAAGTTCGGGCGGCACGGGACGGAGATTTTCGATGGCGCATGCGCGAAGCGTCATTCCCTGCCGGCGCGCAGGGCATGCGTTGCTGCTGGTCGGCATGTTCCTGTTGTCGGCCTGCGCGGCGGTGCCGCAAATCAGGACCAGCGTCGCGAGATGGAAGTCCGCGGCCTGCAGTTCGTGGCCAATCCGTCCGAAGCCGACCTGTTGATCAATTTCTACGTCGATGTGACCGACCAGTTCCGGGTGCGAAACACGGGGCCGGCATGGCGCGGTCCGTCCTATTGGCATTACCGAAACGGTCTCTATGGTCCGTGGCGCGGACATCGACACTGGCCGACGCACTCGGCAATGGATGTCCAGCAGGAGACGCGGGGCACGCTGAGCGTGGACGTGGTGGACGCCCGCAGCAATACGCTGGTCTGGGAAGGCGTGGCCGCCAGGCGGCTGACACAACACACGCTCAACGAGCTCGGCCCGGCGCTCGATGACGCAGTCCACCGGATGTTCGGCGACTTTCCACGCGAACCCACGATCTAACCGGCGGCAACGCACCGCCGGCTCAGCGACCCGCGCTGGAGGCTAGCTCGCGCCCTTGTAGAGGCTGTCGAGGCCGCTGCGGAGCGCCTGCGCCCAGACCCGTATCGCGCGGCGCGCGTCGGCAGTGTTGGTCACGCGATTGGTCACGGTCATCATGCCGGTGCCGCGACCTGATCGGGTGTCGACGACTCGCGCCAGGACTTCGCCAGTCATCGAGTCGCTCAGCTCCAGCACCAGCGTCATGCGCCCGGAGTTGGCGGAGTAAGTGCGGCTGCGTCCGGCGGTCATGGTGTCCGGCGCCGTGATGTACAAGTCCACGATGGCCGGAACGACAATCAGCGTATCGGGCCCGGGCTCGGTCACGAACTGGTACCCGCCGGCGGTCAGCTCTTCGCGGAAAATGTCGTTCAGCATGGTCGCGACGCCATCCTGGATGGCCGCGAGGTCGGACGCGTCGAGCCGGTTGAGCGAACTGCGCCCACCGCGGTTCGGGTCCCAGTTGCGTGCGAAGCGCACTTCGGCCGGCTTCAGCAGCAGGTTGCGGTAGGCTGGGATCTCGGCATCCGGCTTGACGAACACGGCATGCAGGCGGGTGTCAGGCAGTCGGACCAGGCCATCCCATTCCGACGGACCACGCTGAGTGCTCGCGCATCCGCTTGCCACCAGGGCGGCGAGCATTGCGACGAGGCCCAGAGTCGAGCGCTTGATTGACATCGAAACCCCCAGGGTGCGGCACGGTCGCCGGAACCGCGGCGCAATATGCCCGGTAATCGGCGGTACTTTCATTTTACAGCCAACCGGTGAAAAGCCGTCAAGCCTCTGGCCATTCGCAAAGTGACCCGGGTAGTGGCCCGAAGAAGAAATGAGCAATGGCGCGTCGAAGCCGATCATGTCTGGGAGAAAATTGCGAATTCCAGCAGATAGCCTGGCCACGCTTCATCGCCGGGCCTTCATGACGCGCGCCCGCTCACGCTGCCAGTCCCGCTCGCGGGTGTCGGCGCGCTTGTCGTGCTCCTTCTTGCCGCGTGCGAGCCCGATCTCGAGCTTGGCGCGTCCGTTCTTCCAGTACATGGCGAGCGGCACGATCGTGCGTCCCTTGCGCTCGACCGCGCCGACCAGCGCGTCGATCTGCCGGCGGTGCAGCAGAAGTTTGCGGCTGCGTGTCGGATCCGGCTGCACGTGCGTCGAGGCGGTAAGCAATGGGGAGACATGCGCGCCGAAGAGCCAGGCCTCGTCGTTCCTCAGCAGAACGTACGCCTCCTGCAACTGGAGGCGGCCCGCGCGCAGCGCCTTCACTTCCCAGCCTTGGAGCGCGACGCCCGCCTCGACGGTTTCATCGATGAAGTAGTCGTATCGCGCGCGACGATTCTCCGCGATACGCCCGGCTGGGGCCTTCTTGTCCGTCATGCTTCATTCTAGCGGCAAGGTGCGCGGACGCGGCCGCTCAAGCGCCTTCAGTCGGCGCGGGAGACCCATACCTCTACGACATGCTCGCGATGGTCGTCGACCAGCGGAATGCCGTCTTCGCCCAGATCAATACCGTCGAGGGTCGCACGGACTCCGGCAGTCCCGGTTGTGGACGCCTTTCGCAGGACCTTGATGTGGTACTGCGTGTCGCCAAAGAGGTAGCGCAAGGCAAAGGCTTCCCAGTCGTCCCGCATGCAGGGGGCGAAGTGCAGCCTGTCGGCTCGCCGCCGCAGACCCAAGAGCGATTCCACGATCAAACGGTAATACCAGCCTGCGGCGCCCGTGTACCAGGTCCATCCGCCGCGGCCGGTATGCGGCTGAACCGCGTAAACGTCGGCCGCGATGACGTAGGGCTCGACCTTGTATGCGGCAACCGCTTCGGCCGTTCGCGAGTGGTTCAGCGGATTGATGAGCGCCGTCAGGTCCCAGGCCCGACGACTGTCACCCAAGGCCGCAAACGCCATCGCGGCCCATACAGCAGCGTGCGTGTACTGGCCGCCATTCTCGCGAACACCCGGAACATAGCCCTTGATATAGCCCGGGTTCAGCTCCGACTTGTCGAACGGAGGGTCCAGCAGCTGGATCAGGCCCGAATCGCGGCGTACCAGGTGCTTGTCCAAGGCATCCATCGCCATCCGCGAGCGAGAGATATCGCCCGCACCCGAAAGCACGGACCAACTCTGCGCTATCGAGTCGATCGAGCATTCGGCGTTCGACCAGGTTCCGAGCACCGAGCCGTCGTCGAACCAGGCGCGGCTATACCAGGCGCCGTCCCAGGCGTGCTTGGCGAGGTTGCGACGCAGATCCTGTGCTTCGCGCCGGCAGCGCTCGGCAAATGCCCGGTCTTCGCGGCGGTCGGCGAGGTCCGCGAATGACGTCAGAACGCTGTGCAGGAAGAACCCAAGCCAGACGCTTTCGCCCTTGCCGTGAATGCCGACCAGGTTCATTCCATCGTTCCAGTCGCCTGAACCCATCAGGGGCAAGCCATGCTCCCCGTACCTCAGCCCGTGGCGGATTGCACGCGCACAATGTTCGTACAGGCTGGCCGCCTCTCCGGAACGCGCCGGCAAGTCGTAATACGACTCCTCGTCCGGGCCCAGCGCGCGTCCTTCGAGGAAGTGCACGGCTTGGTCGAGCACTTGCACGTCACCAGTGATCTCCACATAGCGGCAGGTGGCGAATGGAAGCCAAAGGTAGTCGTCCGAACAGCGCGTACGTACGCCGCGTCCGAGGGGCGGGTGCCACCAGTGCAGGACGTCGCCTTCCTGAAACTGCTGTGCCGCGCAGCGCAGCAGATGTTCGCGGAACAGTCGCGGCTCCGCATGTGCGAGCGCCATGACGTCCTGCAGCTGGTCCCGGAAGCCGAAGGCTCCGCCGGACTGGTAGTAGCCGCTGCGACCCCATACACGGCACGCGAGCGTCTGGTACAGGAGCCAGCCATTGGCCAGGACGTTCACAATCGGGTCCGGCGTCGCCACCTGCACCGTGCCGAGCGTGCGGCTCCAGTACTTGCGCACATTGTCAAGCGCGGCGCGCGCCGTACCGAAGTTGCGCAACCGCTTTGCGAGCAGCCGCGCCTGGTCGATATTGCGTCCGGCACCCAGCCGGAAAATGATCTCCCGCTCCTCGCCATCGGCAAGTTCGAACGGCACCTGGATCGCGCCACAGGGGTCGAGTGCCGCGCCCAGCCTGCCGGAAAGCCGCGACCTGGTGAGCGCATCAGGATTCGCGAGCGTGCCGTTTCGGCCCAGGAACTCGGTGCGGTCGCCGCTCAGCGTTCGCGAGAGGTCGTCGACATCGAAGAAGGCGACCCGGCCCGCGAATTCGCTGTTATAGGCATTTCGCGCGAACAATGCCCCGCTCGCCGCGTCTATCTCGGTGACGACGTGGGGCGCGGATTTCGTGCGCAGGTCGCCGAGGACCCACTCGACGAATCCGGTGGCTGAAAGGCGCCGCGTGCGACCGGATCCGTTGCGCACCTTGAGGACCGAAAATTTGACCGGATCCTCGACGTCAACGTACACCCAGAGCTCCGAATGGATGCCGCCTGAAGTGTGCTCGAAGACGCTATAGCCGAAGCCGTGGCGGGTCCGGTAAGGCATCGGCCCAGCCGAGGGAAACGGCATCGCTGACCAGAATTGCCCGCTTTCCTCGTCGCGCAGGTAAATCGCCTCGCCACCCGACGCACCGACCGGATCGCCGCTCCACGGAGTAAGGCGGAACTCGTGCGCGTTCTCGTGCCAGGAGTAGGCGACGCCGCTTTCCGACAGCACCGTTCCAAATGCGGGATTCGCGAGTACGTTGACCCAGGGAACCGGAGTCATCTGCGACTGCGTGGTCGTGATGACGTATTCAGTGCCGTCGGGCGTGAAGCCGCCGAGGTGATTGCCGAGCACCAGATCCGGGCGTGGCGGTTCGGCCGGCGCTGGGGGCTCCGGTCGATGGCTGCGAGTCGGCACCAGGCGCGCGACGCTCTTGTCCGCCAGGATCCTTCGATTGACCTGCTCCACCAGGCTCCCGCGGCTTTCGGAAATGATGACGCGTGCAGCTGCCTGCAGCAGGACTCGATCTTCATTCGAAATCTGTTCGGCATAGCGCACGAAAATTCCGCCCGGCCGGTCGACCGCGTGCGCCTCTGCGCCGGTCGCGATCAGCCCGATGATCTGGTCCTGAAGCCGCTGGCGGTAGCCGATGTGCTCCTCGTTCCAGATCACGAGATCCACGACCAGGCCTTTCAGGCGCCAGTAGGCATGACAGCGGATCAGTTGCCGCGCGAGCTCGATGTTCGCGGAATCCGCGATCTTCAGCAGCACGATCGGGTGGTCGCCGGAAATGGCGTAGCCCCACAGGCCCGACTGCCCGCGCTGATTGCGCATCAACACGCTGGCTTCGGCGCGCAATGCTGCATTTGCGTAAAGGACATGACCGGCCAGTCGGCGGAACACCTGTGCATCTCCGGGAGTCGCGTTGATCTGGCGCAACATCACGCCGCCATGGGTCCAGGCGAGGTCGAAGACCCGGTCGGCAAGATGGCGGTCCTGGTACTTGGCGGCGAGCGCCAGACAGCCTTCGCGCGAATCCGCAGCGCCCGATACCAGGTCGAGGGTCGTCGATTCCCCTGGGTCGAGCGCGACCTGGCAACGGATCGCCACGATTGGCTCGAGCACGGACCCTTCGCTGCCGGACAGCGGCGCGTCGCCGGTCAGTGCAATCGGCGCGGCGATGGTGCGACCTCGCCCCAGGAAACGCGTCCGGTCGGTTTCAAACGACGGCGTGCCGAGCACGACGCCTTGTGGCGCGAGCAGCTGGAACATCCACGGTGTCTGCTCGGTAGCCGACCGCGGCCGCCGCGTGCAAAGTATCGTGCGCCGGGCCGGCACGATTTCCGTCTGCACGAACAGATTGCCGAACGACGGCTGCAATGCGTCCGCGGCCTGCGGAGCCAGGACCACCTCGGCGTAGCTCGTGACCTCGATCGTCCGGCGCATGTCCGCATGGTTGGTGATGCGCAGCCTGCGCAGCTCGATGTCGTCCTCCGGCGACACGACGACCTCGGTGTAGGTCTCGTAGTCGAGGTCGCGGCGTCTGTACTCGGCGCGCCCCTCGGTGAACATGGCTTCGTAGCTCTTGGCCTTCCTGAGCGTCGGCTGGTGCGTGGCAGACCAGAATTCTCCGCTGGCGACGTCGCGAAGATAGATGAAAGAACCCCAGTTATCGCAGGTTGCGTCCTCCCGCCAGCGGGTGATCGCGAGATCCCTCCAGCGGCTGTATCCGCCACCCGCGTTGGTAACCATGACGTGCAACCGGCCGTTCGACAGCAGCTGCACTTCGGGCGAGGGCGTGTGGGGACCTAGCGGAGCCTGTATCGACGTTTCGGGCGGATTCGAGAAAACGCTCCCGTTGGCGTGCTGGGCCACGTGCGCATGGACGGCCGACGTCTTCGGAATGCGCTCCTGCAGCAGCATCAGCGTGGCTTGAAACGAAAGATCGGCCTCGAAGCGCTTCTGCATCGGTCGGCCGAGGAGCGCCTGCGACAGCGCAACGAGGTTCATTCCCTGGTGGTGCGCCATGAACGAGCGAACGATCGCGCTGGACTGACCGCGCGGCAGCCGCGCCGGCGTGTAGTCAGTGGCCTCATAGAACCCGAACGCACCCTCCATGCCGAGCGCTGACAGCCTTTGAAGGTTTGCGCACGCCTCTTCCGGCGCGACCAGCAGGGCCAGCGCCGAAGCATAAGGTGCGATGACCAGGTCGTCCGCCAGGCCTCGCGTCAGTCCCAGCCCCGGAATGCCGAACGCGTGGTACTGGTAATTCAGGTTCGCATCGACCGTGTTGTAGCCCGATTCCGAAACTCCCCAGGGCAGCGAGCGCTGCCGCCCATAGGCGATCTGGCTTGCGACGGCCGCCCGGCAGGTCTGGTCCAGCAAGGTACCGTCATAGCTCGGCATCACGAGCTGTGGCATCAGGTACTCGAACATCGAGCCGCTCCATGACACCAGAACCGGCTGTCCGTCTGCGGTCGTCAGCAGGCGGCCAAGCGCGAACCAGCATTCCTGCGGCAGCTGACCCTGCGCGATAGCGACGAAGCTCACGAAGCGGGCCTCCGAAGCGAGCAAGTCGTAGTAACTCGTGTCTCGCCGCGAGTCATCGGCGTTGAAGCCGATCGCCAGCAAGTGGCGCGCGCGGTCATAGAGGAACTCGAATTCCATTTCGGCGAATCCCTTCGCCTCCCGCGCCAGCTCTTCACACGCGGCAATTCGTTCGACCGCGCGTTCGTGGCCTCTCGCAGCGAGTTCGCGCAGCGAGGGCATTCGGGGTTGCGCCAACGGCTCAGCGGAGCTGTCGACACCTGCCGGGAACTCCGGCTGTGGAGCGAAGAGGAGGACCTCGGCGCGTGCTGCGTGGCATTGCCGGACGAGGGCGGCGGCCCAGGCGTGGGCCGCGCTTTCGGGTGTTGCCTTCACCGCTGCAGCAAGTGCATCCGCGCAGGTTGTCACTGCCGAGAGGGCTTCGCGCATCGCTGGCAGTGTCTCGGGGCGTTGTTGGCGCACGGAGTCCAGCAGCGATCGGAGCCGGCTGGCCTCGCCGAGATCAAGCTCAGGCGCAACGTCCGCAAGCACTGCCAGGGTGTCGCCCACGCCGTCGAACACGCGCTGGTCCAGGACCGGCAGGTCGGGCAGCGCACCGAGACCTGCTCGCAGGGTCAGCAGGTAGCCCGCGAGATTTCCGCTGTCGACCGACGACACGTAGCGCGGAGGCAGCGGTTGAAGGGTCTGCGTGTCGTACCAGTTGTAGAAATGCCCCCGGTAGCGGGACAACCGGGCCATGGTGCGAAACGACGCGGCCGTCCGCTCGATCAGCGATTCCGTGCCGATATACCCGAAATCATGCGCGGCGAGGTTCGCGAGCAGCATGAGGCCGATGTTTGTGGGCGAGGTGCGATGCGCAATCTTGGGGCCGGGATCCTCCTGGTAGTTGTCTGGCGGAAGCCAATTGTCTTCCTCGCCGACGAACGTGTCGAAGAATGCCCACGTCTTGCGCGCGATCTTGCGCAGGAAGGTTGACTGTGCCGCGGAAAGGCGCGCTTCGCGGCGCTGCAGGGGGCGACTCAGCCACCATGTGATGGCGGGCGCGGCAAGCCACAGCGCAAGAACCGGAACCGCGGCGGCCAGCGCGATCGCATTGAAAACGGCAAGCCCGGCAGCCACCGCGACGGACATGAATGGTGCGACCCACATGGCGCGGAAACTGGCGCCGAGGTGGCTGGTCGCTTGCGCGTCGTGTTCCCCGAATGGAGTCCACTCGAGCAGCCTGCGGCGCGTCACGAGCATGCGCCAAATCGTCCGCAGCGCTGCGCCCAGGCTGACGACCGCCTCGTGCGGAAGGCAGGCAATGCGGATCGCGGATTGCGCCAGGCCGCGGCCAGTGGCATGGACGACCGTGGATACATGCCCCGCCACGCTCAACTCACGTGGTTTGCGCAACAACGCCATGAGGCCGTGCAGCAAAGTCGGGATGGCGACGAGGCCGACGAGAGCGAGCGTCCATGCCCATGCGCGTGGCGCGACGAACCAGCCGACCAGTGGCAGCACCACGAGCGCCATCGGTGCGAGGCTGCGCCGCAGATTGTCGAAGATCTTCCAGCGTGACAGGCCGGAAAGCGGGTTTGGCTCGCTGCGGCCCTCGGCCGCCGGAACGCGCGGCAACAGCCAGCTGATGATCTGCCAGTCGCCGCGGATCCATCGCTCATGCCGGCGGACATCACTCAAGTAGCTTGCGGGGTAGTCTTCGTACAACAGCACATCGCTCAGCAGTCCCGATCGCGCGTAACTGCCCTCGAGCAGGTCATGGCTGAGGATGCAGTTGTCCGGAAAGCGCGCCTTGCAGGCCCGCTCGAACGCATCCACGTCATAGATGCCCTTGCCGATGAACGAACCTTCCCCGAACAGGTCCTGATAGACGTCGGAAACGGAGCGTGTGTAGGGATCAATCCCCGGTTCGCTGCCATAGAGCTGGGCATACCTCGACCGGTTGGCGCCCGGCAGCGTTGCCGCCATGCGCGGCTGCAGAATTCCATAGCCGCCGATCACGCGCCGCTTGCGTTCGTCAAACCGGGGAGTGTTGAGCGGGTGCGCCATGACACCAACGAGTTGTCGAGCCGCGTCCCGGGGCAGCTCGGTGTCGGCATCCAGCGTAATGACGTACCTGACGCCTGGCAGCCTCGAAACGTCGCCGACAATGAGCGAAAAGCGGTCGTGTCCGGCGCCTCGCAGGATCAGGTTGAGGTCTGCCAGCTTGCCGCGCTTGCGCTCATGACCCATCCAGGTCCGCTCACGCGCATTCCGGCGTCGCGGTCGGTGAAAGAGGAAGAACGGCGGATGCCCTGCATCCCGGTACCGCTCGTTGAGGTTCTCGATTCCGCTCCGGGCATATGCGAGCAGGGGCCCGTCCTCCGGGAGCTCCGCCTGGTCAGCGTCGCAGAAATCGGTCAGTAGCCCGAACAGCAAGTTCGGGTCCCGGTTGCCGAGAAACCGGACCTCGAGCGCGCCCAGCAGCTCTTCGACGCTGCGTTCCGTACTGAGAAGCGAGGGAACCACGACCAGCGTCGTATTCTCATGTGTCAGGCCCTGTGAGTAATCCATGCGCGGAAGGAGCTGCGGCGTGACCAGCACGGTCGACAGCCAGTTTGCGAGTGCCGATGCGAGCTGGCTTCCGGCAATCACTGACAGGACGGCTATCAACTGGAGCCGCCAGCCTGACAGTCCGGGCGTGTACATCAACGCGATCAGGGCCGCGCCGATGGCAAGCGTCATCGCGGAGACAGCGGCCAGGTATTGGAGCAGGGGAAACCGGCCGATCCAACGGCGCACGCGTAGCGCAATCGGACGGCGGTAATCCACCTCGAGTTCCAGTTGCCGCACGCCGCGCTCGATCAGGTAGTGACCGACGTGTGCGGTATGGTCACTCGCGCCGCGACTGGCGGCGCTGGCGTGCGCGAGGCCGATCGCGGCCCGCGCGACCGCGGACTCCGACACCGGGCTGTGCTTTGCCAGTCGGGCGACGACGTGCCGATAGCGGTCGCGGCTGGCGAAGTCCATCAGGCGGTACGCCCCTGCCGGGTCCTCGCGCAGCGCCTGCTCGACGAGACTCAGCGTCTCGACGAACACGCGCCAGTCCATTGCGCCCAGCGACCGCAGGCTTCCGATCGTATTGCTCACCGAAACCTGGTCCGCCGCCTGCTGCTGGGTCTCCGACTGCACCAGCTGTTCGATTGTCAGGCTCGACTCGGAGAGTCGCTGCTCGATCCACGTGAGCGGCAACGCGAGAGCGAGACCGTGGTCCTGGAGACGTCGAACCAGCTCTGCGACGAACGGGCTCACCATCGGCGGGTTCGAGCGCGCCATGTCCGCGATCACGAGGATCAGGCTCTTGGGATCGCTCTCGGCGATTTCCGTCATCTGATCCGCCCAGCGCTGTGCCTGACTCGCATGCATGCGCGCGGTCGCGATGCGCGCGCTCACGCGGCGCAGGTTCTCGATCAGCGCCAGCCGCAACATGATCGGGATGGCCCACAGCTCTCCCAGCGTGAGCGGCATGACCGACTGGTAGGCCGTCACGAAACGCGCAAGCGTGCGCGAATCGACCCGGCCGTCGCCGTGGGAGATGGCCTCGAGCGCGATGTCGTATACGCGTGGCAGGCGCCGGGATGGGCCCTGCGCCAGATGCGGAAGGCCGCGGCTGTATTCCTTTGGCAGGTGCTGCCGCGCGGTGCGAATCTGCTCTTCAATCAGGTAAAAATTGTCGAGCAGCCATTCGCCCGAAGGCGGGATACGCAGCCGAGACCTCACGGCTGCGGTAAGCATTTCGAACGTCTCGATCAGGACCTTCTCATTCTCGTCGAGGCGCTCGAGCAGCCGCGTCCGCGGCCGCGACGTGCTGAGGACGTGGGTTGCGGCAAGTGCCTTGCCGTGCTGTTCCATCTGCTCGACGCTGAACAGTTCGGCGCGCAGTGGCGTCTGGTCATCCGAGGCACTGGAGCCGAGGCTTTTGCTGCGCGCGCTGTCGCGTAAAGCCGCGGAAGCGCGCAGGAAGGCGCCCGTCAGGAGGCCGCGGCTCATCGCGCGTGAATCGATCCGATTCAGGTCGTCCAGCTTCCTGCTGCGTAGCGCTTCATTCACTCCGGGCCATACTAGTCCAACAGGCGCTTGGCGCGGTGATTCGCGGTGATTCTCGGTGATTCGCGGTGTTCGAGCGTGCGCGGACCGTTTCATTTGTATGCTACCGTGTAAGCGGGCGCGCCTTGATTGGCGCAGCTTTTCGCTGAGTACTCAGCGCCATGTGATGTGTTCCGATTGCCAATGGTCGTTTCTGATTCGACCCCGATCACCAATTCGCCGCGCCCGATAGCCGAGCGCAGGTTGCGGCAGCTGATCACGCCGTTTGTAGGTGCCGACGATCGTCGCGCCTGGTTCCAACTGGTGACCACGGGCCTGCTTTTCGTCGCCGGGTGGGGCGTCATGGCCGTCGGCGTGCGGCTCGGCTGGAACTATGGGCTGGTATTGCTTCTGGCGCTGCCGGTCGCAGGGCTCTACGTCAGGCTCTTCATCCTGCAGCACGACTGTGGCCATGGCTCGTTTTTCAGCAGCCAGCTCCTGAACGACGCGGTCGGGCGCGTGCTCGGCGTGGTGACGCTCATGCCATATGCCTATTGGCGCCACACCCATGCCATCCACCATGCGACGTCGGGCAACCTCGACCGTCGCGGAATCGGCGACATCGTCACATTGACCGTGAGCGAATATCGCGCGGCAGGGCTGGTGGAGGCGCGTCGGCTATCGTTTCTACCGCAGCATGCCGGTACTGCTCGGCCTCGGACCGCTGTACCAGTTCGTACTCAAGCATCGCCTGCCACTGGACCTGCCGCGCTCGCGCCGGAAGGAATGGGCCAGCATCTGGACCAACAACGTCGTGCTTTCGCTCGCGATAACCACGCTTTCACTGGCCTTCGGCTGGCAGACTCTGCTGCTGGTGCACCTGCCGGTATTGCTCCTGTCGGGAGCAGCCGGAGTGTGGCTGTTTTACGTGCAACACCAGTTCGAAAGCGCCTACTGGTCGAAAAGCGATGGGTGGAGCATCGAGCGCTCCGCTGTTGCGGGCAGCTCTCTACTACGACCTGCCGGCGATCCTGCGCTGGTTCAGCGGCAACATCGGCTACCACCACCTGCATCACATCGCGGCCCGCATCCCGAATTATCGGCTTCGGGAATGCTACAACTCGCACCCGAAGCTGCAACAGGCCCCGCGCCTGACGCTCTGGACCAGCCTGCGAACCGCGCGGCTGCGACTGTGGGATCCGCAAGCAAGGCGCCTGGTCCCGTTCTCCGCGGTCGCGCAACGCGATTGCTGAGTTGCGAGCGCGGAGCGGCCGGGCCCGGCCGCATGCGCCGGGCCCGCGGGTAATGGTGGAGGCGGCGGGAATCGAACCCGCGTCCGCAAGCCCTACGCTACAGGTTCTACGTGCGTGTCCAGCCTATTGATCTCGTCCCGTGCTACCCGGCTGGCGGGGAAAACACGAGAGCCAGCTTCGGAGCGTTTTAGCGGTTCCAGCCCGGAGCACACCGGTTCCGCGATCCTGTGAGCGCGTCCCCCGGGTCTGGATGCACAGGCACATGCCAGTCGGGGGTTAGGCGGGATTAAGCCGCCAGAGCGTAGTTGTCGTCGTTGGCAACTATAGTTTGCAAGCGGATTTACGAGGTAGCCTGCACCTCGGCACGCCCCTGGAGTTTCGCAGCCCACGTCGAAGCCGATCGCCCCCAGAAGTCAGGTCATCCTATCAGATTGCCCGTCGCCGGCTCGCCGACGGGACCTCATGGTGCGGTTGTCCATGGCACGGGAGCCTGTGAGAATCCGCGCGTGAGGCGGGCGATCCATGCGTGACGTGCGGCGCAGCGCGCTCCTGCCATACGCCCCCGCTCAGGTGTACGGCCTGGTGGCCGACGTCGAGCGTTACCCCGATTTTCTGCCGTGGTGCACGAGTGCGCGCATCCTCGCCCGGGAAGACGATCAAGTCACAGTCACGCTCGGCCTCTCGAGCGGTCTTGCGCGCGCGAGCTTCACGACCCGCAACCGGCTCGAGCCGGACCGCTCCGTGACGATGAGTCTCGTGGACGGACCCTTCGACCACCTCGAGGGCCGCTGGGACTTCACGCCGATCCACAGCGCAGGGACGCGTGCGGACCTGCACGTCGCCTTCGCGACCCACGGGGTGATCGGCGCAGTTGCGCTCGGGCCCGCATTCGAAGGCATATGCAATCACCTCGTGGACGCATTCGCGCGTCGCGCGCGGCAGGTCTTCGGTGGCGGCTGAGCGCATCGCGGTCGAGGTCGCCTGCGCCGAGGCCGGCCGGCAGACCGTCGTCGCGCTCGAATTGCCGGCCGGCTGCACTGCCGGCGAGGCGGCTGACCGGTCGAAAATCCTCGACCTGCATCCCGTGCTTGATGCGGCTGCCTGCGGCCTCGGGATATTCGGGCACGAAGTGAGCCGCGATCACGTGCTCGCAGATGGTGACCGGGTCGAAATCCTGCGGCCGCTCGCGGAGGACCCGAAAGAGCGCCGGCGCCGGCTGGCCCGCGAAGGCCGCTCGATGCGCGCGCGATCAGCCGGCGACGGATGACTCCGGCCGCGGCAACGGAATCAGTTCCTCGACGCGCGTGACCTTGTCGCCATCGAACCACACGACCAGGTGGTGCTTGGTGAGCTTGCGCTCATGCCCGCGGCGCAGGCTGTAGACGTAGTCCCAGCGGTTGGCGTCGAAGCTGTCGATCACCATCGGCGTGCCCAGCAGGAACCGAACCTGGCTGCGCGTCATGCCGACTTCGAGCTGGTCCACCTGCTCGGCGTCGAGAAGGTTGCCTTGCTGAACGTCCATCCGGTAGACGCATGCGTTAAAGAGGAGCGCGGCGGCGATGGCGGCCAGGGCGGCCAGGCTCGGTGCAGGTCGCATCAGCGGGGGTCCTGGAGGATAATGGGGCGCATCATAGCGGAATCGCCGCGGCGCGCGGCGGGAGAACCGGGTGGAAACCAGCGACCTTCGCAAGGCGGGGCTCAAGGTCACGCTGCCGCGCGTGAAGATCCTCGAGATCCTCGCCGGCACTCACGGTCGCCACCTGTCGGCCGAGGACATCTACCGGGCGCTGATCGAGCAGAGCGAGGACATCGGCCTCGCGACGGTTTACCGCGTGCTCACGCAGTTCGAGGCGGCGCAACTGGTCAAGCGCCATCATTTCGAGGGCGGCACGGCCGTCTTCGAGCTCAATGAGGGCGCGCACCACGACCACATCATCTGCATGGACTGCGGGCGGGTCGAAGAGTTCGTCGACTGCGGCATCGAGCGGCGGCAGAACGATGTCGCGACGCGCCTTGGATTCTCCATCGAGGAGCACAACCTGATTCTCTACGGTCGCTGCCGGCGCGAGAACTGCCCGCACCGCCGCAAGCGGAGCTGACCCGCAGCCCTCAGCCGCCCGCGCCAGCGGCTTTCAGCATCTCGCGCGCGTGTTCGCGCGCCTTGCGTGTGATCTCGACGCCGCCCAGCATTCGCGCGAGCTCCTCCACCCGCTCGTCGGCGGCAAGTACGCGCACGGTCGTGCGGCTCGTGCGGCCGTCGGTGAGCTTCGCGACGCGGTGCTGGCGGTGGGCCTGGCTCGCGACCTGCGCGAGGTGGGTGACGCAAAGTACCTGACCGCGCTCCCCGAGCTCGCGCAGCTTCCGGCCGACGATTTCGGCTACCCCGCCGCCGATGCCGGAATCCACCTCGTCGAAGACCAGGCAGGTGCGCGCCCGTCGCCTCGCTGCCGCGACCTGGACCGCGAGGCTGATGCGCGAGAGCTCGCCGCCGGAAGCGACGCGGGCGACCGGCTTCGGCGGCTCCCCGGGATTCGCGCTCACGAGAAATTCGACGCGATCGGCGCCCGCCGGCTGCGGGTCGGCACCGGCGTCCGGCTCCACGGAAATCTCGAAGCGCCCGCCCGGCATGCCGAGTTGCCGCATCAGGCCCGTGACCGCGGTGGCGAGCTTGCGCGCCGCGGCGCGCCGAGCGTCCGAAAGCTCCGCCGCGGCGGCGTCGTAGCGCCTTCGCAAGTCCGCGATCCGGGCATCCAGGCCCTCCAGCACCGTTTCCGACTGCTCCAGGGCCTCGAGCTCGCCGCGCAACTCCTCGATCCTGCCGGGCAGGGCGGCGGCATCGACACGGTGCTTGCGCGCCAGGTCCTCCATCGCCGCGACGCGGCGCTCGACCTGGTCCTGCCGGGCCGGATCCGCGTCCATGCTTTCGAGGTAGGTGCCGAGTTCCGCGCCGGCTTCGCGCAGCGCGATCAGCGATTCTTCTGCAAGCCGCAGCGCTGGCGCGAGCCGCCCGTCGAGGACCGCGCCCGCCCGCAGCAGGCCGGCCGCGCGCGCGGCAAGCGCATGGGCGTCGACGCCATCGCCCTCGTAGACCAGGGCGAGCGCGCCCTGCGCCGACTCCGCGAGCCGGCCGCGGTTGGCGAGCCGGTTGCGCTCGTCGACGAGCTCCTCGGCCTCGCCCGCCCCGAGCCCGAGCGCCTCGAGCTCGCCGACCTGGTATCGCAGCAGCTCGAGCCGCGCGGCGCGGTCGCGCGCCTGGCTCGCGAGCGCATCGCGCTCCTGGCTGCACTGCCGCCAATCGCCGGCCAGCGCCGCGACCGCGGCCGGCAGGCGGGCGTCGACGCCTTGATCGTCGACGATTTCGCGCTGCGTGTCGCGCGTCACCAGCGACTGGAATTCCTGCTGGCCGTGGATGTCGACGAGCAGCTCGCCGAGCGCGCGCACGCTCTGCGCCGGCAAGGCCTGGCCGTTCACGTACTGGCGCGAACGCCCGTCGCGCCCGATCACGCGACGCAGCACCAGCTCGCCGCCTTCCGCCTCGATCGCCTGCTCCTCAAGCCAGCGGCGCACGGCGGAATCGGCGCCAACCTCGAAGGTGGCCGTGACCTCGGCCCGCTCGGCGCCGTGGCGCAGCACGTCGGCGCTCGCACGCCCGCCAAGCGCGAGCATGACCGCATCGACGATGATCGACTTGCCGGCGCCCGTCTCGCCGGTGAGCGCGGTGAGTCCGTCCGCGAGTTCGAGCTCCGCCGCGTCGATCACGGCCAGGTCGCGAATCTGCAGGTGCGCGAGCAAGCCTAGAATTCCTCGCCGCCGGAGCGCCCGCTTCGGCCCCAGTGCAGCTTGGAGCGCAGCAGGCGGAAGTAGTCATGGCCCTGCGGATGCAGGAGCGTGATGCTCTCGGCGGCAGGACCGATTTCGAGCCGCGACGCCGGCTCGAGGTCGCCGAGCCGCGCGCCGTCGCAGGTGACCTGTGCGCGTGCGCCGGAGCGCGCGACGAGCCGGATCTCGATGCGGCTATCGCGCTGCACCACGATCGGCCGGTCCGAAAGCGTGTGCGGCGAAATGGGCGCGATCACGACGGCGCCGAGCGAGGGGTGAATGATCGGGCCGCCGCAGGACAGCGCATAGGCCGTCGAACCGGTCGAACTCGCGACCACGAGACCGTCCCCGCCGTGCGTGTTGACGAAACTCCCGTCGATCCGGACTTCGAGCTCGACCATGCGCCCGGACTCCTGGCGCTGCACGACGACGTCATTGAGCGCGCGGCAGGCGAGGGCGGCGCCGTCCGCATGCACGAGACTTGCCGCGAGCAGATCGCGCCGGTCGGTCTCGTAGCGGCCTTCGAGGACCGCGTCGACGCTTGCGAGCATCTCGTCAGGCAGCACGTCGGTCAGGAACCCGAGCCGGCCGCGGTTGACGCCGAGCAACGGGATTCCGCGCGCGAGTGCAAGCTGCGCCGCGAACAGCATCGTGCCGTCGCCGCCGATGGCCACGATGAGATCGCGTTTCCTGCCCGAGCTCGCGCACCGGCCTGCGGTCGAGGTCCACGGGCAGGCCCTCGACGTCTGCGTCGCGGTCGATCGACACGGTGAGGCCGCGCGCGCAGCAGGTGCGTGGCGAGCACGGCCAGCGAATCGGCGACTCGGGCGTCTTCGACCTTGCCGACCAGGGCGATGCGGGAGAAGGGTTTGTTCATTCGCCTTTGCCGGCTTTTTAGCATGCGTGTCCTCGGCCGGCCACAATCCTTGTTGACACTCGCCGAGCGCGATTGCTAGTTTGGTCGCTGCGGCGGATGCTTTTGCCATTTCCCTTTTGCAACAGGGACTTATGCCGGATACGACACGCCCTGCCGACGCCGAGCCGAACGACCGGGCCCAACAGCTCCTGCGCACGCTGGTCGAGTGCTACATCCGCGACGGCCAGCCCGTCGGGTCCCGCACGCTGACCCGCGAGTCCGGGCTCAGCCTTTCGGCCGCGACCATCCGGAACGTGATGGCGGACCTCGAGGAGCATGGCTTCGTCGGCCTCGCCGCACACCTCGGCGGGCCGCGTGCCGACCGACAAGGGCTACCGCTACTTCGTCGATGCGCTGCTGCGCTACCAGCCGCCCGACGCAGTCAGAGCTGGCGGAGTTCCAGCCGCCACCTCGACCAGCGCTCGACGCGACCCGAAGGCGCTGGTGGCGGCGGCCTCGCAGGCGATCTCGAGCCTCACCCATCTCGCCGGCGTCGTGACGGTCCCGCGCGAGACCCATGCGGCGCTCTCGCAGATCGAATTCGTGGGACTTTCGGGCAACCGCGTGCTGACGATCCTGGTCGTCAACGGCCGCGAGGTGCAGAACCGCGTCGTGCAGCTCGACCGTCACTTCACGGCCGAGGAACTGCGCCGCGCCGCGGCCTACCTGAACGAGCTGTTCGGCGGGCAGGAGCTGGCCGGCGTGCGGGCGAGGCTCGTCGCCCAGCTGCAGGAAACCCGCGAGCAGATGAACCGGATGATGGTGGACGCGATCACGCTCGCGCAGCGCGCCTTCGCGGACCAGCCGGTCGAGCGCGACGCGGACATGGTCGTGGCCGGCGAGACGAACCTCATGGGGTTCGCGGAGATGTCCAACGTCGACCGGCTGCGCGCGGCTGTTCGAGGCGTTCAACGAAAAGCGCGACATCCTGCACTTGCTGGACCAGAGCCTGCATGCCGATGGCGTGCAGATCTTCATCGGGCACGAGTCGGGCTACCGGATCCTCGACGACTGCAGCGTGGTGGTCGCGCCGTACACCCAGGACGACCGCGTGGTCGGCGTACTCGGCGTCATCGGGCCGACCCGCATGGCCTACGAGCGCGTCATACCGGTGGTCGACATCGCGGCCCGGATGCTGGGTGCCGCCTTGAATTCGCGCGACTGAGCCCCACTCCCGGCGCGCATGAACGGCATCGAAGGCGAACAGCCGGAGGAGGTTGCGGAGACTGGCGAGCTCCCCGGACGCCCCTAGCCTGGAATCGCAGCTGGCCGAGGCCGAGGCGAAGGCCGGGCAGCACCGGCCGACTACCTGCGGGCGATCGCGGAGCTCGAGAACGTGCGCAAGCGCTCGGCGCGCGAGACGTCGAGGCGGCCCGCCAGTTCGGCGTCGAACGCTTCGCCGCCGACCTCCTGCCGGTCGCCGACACGCTCGAGCTCGCGCTGCAGTCTGCGGCCACGGCCGATGCGGCTACGCTGGTCCAGGGCCAGGAGGCGACGCTGCGCCTCCTGCAGCAAGGCCTTCGAGCGTGCCGGACTGGAGCCAGTCGACCCGGCCGGCCAAGCCTTTCGATCCTGCCCTGCACGAGGCCATGGCCATGCAGCCGGCCCCCGATCTGCCGGCGCACTACCGTGCTGCAGGTCATCCAGAAGGGCTGGATGCTCAACGGCCGCCTGCTGCGTCCGGCCCGGGTGATCGTCGCCGGCGCCGGGGCCCGAGACCCTGCCAGGCGATTGAAACCCGCCGCCTGGCGGCCCCACAACCGGACCAGTCCCACCAATCGGAACGCATTGAAATGGCCAAGATCATCGGTATCGACCTCGGTACGACGAACTCCTGCGTCGCGGTCATGGAGGGCAGCGACGCCCAAGGTCATCGAGAACAGCGAGGGCGACCGCACGACCCCGTCGGTGGTCGCCTTCACGAAGGACGGCGAAGTCCTGGTCGGCCAGCCCGCCAAGCGCCAGGCCGTCACGAACCCGCAGAACACCTTCCACGCGGTCAAGCGCCTGATCGGCCGCCGCTACGACGACGCCGTGGTCCAGAAGGACATCCCGCTCGAGACCTACAAGATCGTGCGCGCCGAGAACGGCGACGCCTGGCTCGAGTCGCAGGGCAAGAAGATGGCGCCGCAGGAGATCTCCGCGCGCGTGCTCATGAAGATGAAGAAGACCGCCGAGGACTACCTCGGCGAGACGGTCACCGACGCCGTGATCACCGTGCCCGCCTACTTCAACGACGCCCAGCGCCAGGCGACCAAGGACGCCGGCCGCATCGCGGGCCTGAACGTGCGCCGCATCATCAACGAGCCGACCGCGGCTGCGCTCGCCTACGGCATGGACAAGAAGGGCAAGGACCGCAAGATCGCCGTCTACGACCTCGGCGGCGGCACCTTCGACATCTCGATCATCGAGATCGCGGACGTCGACGGCGAGCGCCAGTTCGAGGTGCTGTCCACGAACGGCGACACCTTCCTCGGCGGCGAGGACTTCGACCGCCGCGTGATCGACTACATCGCCGACGAGTTCCAGAAGGAGAGCGGCGTCGACGTGCGCAAGGATCCGCTCGCGGTGCAGCGCCTGAAGGAAGCCGCCGAGAAGGCCAAGATCGAGCTGTCCTCGGGCCAGCAGACCGAGATCAACCTGCCGTACATCACGGCCGACGCCTCGGGTCCCAAGCACCTGACGCTGAAGCTGACGCGCGCCAAGCTCGAGTCGCTGGTCGAGGACCTGGTCACGCGCACGATCGAGCCCTGCCGCATCGCGCTCAAGGACGCGGGCCTCGCGATCAGCGACATCGACGAGGTGATCCTGGTCGGCGGCCAGACGCGCATGCCGATGGTGCAGAAGGCGGTCAAGGACTTCTTCGGCAAGGAGCCGCGCAAGGACGTCAACCCGGACGAGGCGGTCGCCGTCGGCGCCGCGATCCAGGGCGGCGTGCTCGCGGGCGACGTCAAGGACGTGCTGCTGCTCGACGTCACGCCGCTGTCGCTCGGCATCGAGACGCTGGGCGGCGTCATGACGCACCTGATCGAGAAGAACACGACGATCCCGACCAAGGCCACGCAGGTGTTCTCGACCGCCGAGGACAACCAGAGCGGCGTGACCGATCCACGTGCTGCAGGGCGAACGCGAGCGCGCGAGCGACAACAAGTCGCTCGGCAAGTTCGACCTCTCGGACATCCCGCCGGCGCCGCGCGGCATGCCGCAGATCGAGGTCACGTTCGACATCGACGCGAACGGCATCCTGCACGTGTCGGCCAAGGACAAGGCGACCGGCAAGGAGCAGCGGATCGTGATCAAGGCCTCGAGCGGGCTGTCCGAGGAAGAGATCAAGCAGATGGTCCGCGACGCCGAGGCGCAAGCGCGAGGAGGACAAGAAGTTCCGCGAGCTCGTCGGAGACGCAGGAACCGCGCCGATGCGCTCCTGCACGCGACCGAGAAGTCGCGTGAAGGACCTCGGCGACAAGGTGACCGGCGAGGAGCGCGGCGCCATCGAGGCGGCGATCTCGGACCTGCGCGGCGTGCTGAAGGGCGACGACCAGTCGGCCATCGAGCACAAGGCCGAGGCGCTCGCGAAGGCGAGCGCACCGGTGGTGCAGCGCGCCTACCAGGCGGAAGCGGGGCCGGGCCCGAGGCCGGCGCATCGGCCAAGCCGGGCGCGGACGCCGGCAAGGACGACGTGCTCGACGCCGAGTTCGAGGAGATCAAGGACAAGGGCAACAAGCCGGACTGAGCGCGGCGCGCCCCGCGTCCGTGAGCAACGGCGTTCGCCGGGTGGCCGCGGGCCACCCGGCGTTCGCGCATGTGGAGCGCCATGTCGAAGCGTGATTTCTACCAGGTGCTGGGCGTGCCGCGAAACGCCACCGAGGATGCCATCAAGAAGGCATACCGGCGCCTGGCCATGAAGTACCACCCGGACCGCAATCCCGACGACAAGGAAGCCGAGGAGCGCTTCAAGGAAGCGAAGGAGGCCTACGAGATCCTGACCGACGCCCAGAAGCGCGCGGCCTACGACCAGTACGGCCGCGCCGGGCTCGACGCGGCGCGCGGCGCCGGTGCCGGGTTCAGCCCGTCCGACGCCTTCGGCGACATCTTCGGCGACATGTTCGGCGACATCTTCGGGGGCGGCCGGCGCGGCGGCCGGCAGGCCGTCTTCCGCGGCGCGGACCTGCGCTACGAGCTCGCGCTCGACCTCGAGGAGGCCGTGTTCGGCACGCGCCAAGGAAATCGATTTCCAGACGGTGCGTGAGTGCGACGAATGCGGCGGCTCGGGCGCCGCGCGCGGGCATGCGCCGGTCACCTGCGAGGCCTGCTCGGGCTCCGGCCAGGTGCGCATCAGCCAGGGCATCTTCGCCGTCCAGCAGGCCTGCCCGCGCTGCAAGGGCCGCGGCTCGATCGTCAAGGAGCCCTGCCCGAAGTGCGCCGGGCACGGCCGCATGCGCGCGAGCCAAGCGGCTGTCGGTCAAGGTGCCGGCGGGCGTCGACAACGGCGACCGCATCCGCCTCGCGGGCGAGGGCGAAGCGGGCCGCAACGGCGGTCCGCCGGGCGATCTCTACGTCGAGATCGTCGTGCGCGAGCACCCGATCTTCGAGCGCGACGGTGCCCACCTCTCCTGCGAGGTGCCGGTCAGTTTCACGACCGCCGCGCTCGGCGGCAGCATCGACGTGCCGACGCTCGAGGGCCAGGCGGCCGATCAAGATTCCGGCCGGGACCCAGTCCGGCCGCGTGTTCCGCCTGCGCGACAAGGGCATCAAGCCGGTGCGCGGCGGCGCGACGGGCGACCTGTTCTGCCGCGTCGTGGTCGAGACGCCGGTGGATCTCAACGCGCAGCAGAAGGAACTGCTGCGCAAGTTCGAGAGCTGCCCTCGCGGCGGACGGCCGGAGCCACAATCCGCGCCAGCACTCCTGGTTCGAGGGCGTGCGGCAGTTCTTCGCCAGGACCGGCAACTGACATGACGAACGTCGCGGTGCTCGGGATCAGCGGACGGGTCGGGGCGCTGCCTGGTCCGGGCGATCCGCGAGTCGCCCGACTTCACCCTGACCGGCGCCCTGGCCTCGCCGACCAGCGCCGCGCTGGGCCGCGATGCGGGAGAGGTCGCCCAGACCGGGCCCGTGGCCGTACCGGTCACGGCCGACCGTGCCCAGGCGCTTGCCAAGGCGCGAATCGCCATCGACTTCACGCTGCCGGAGGCCCTCCCGGACAACCTCGCAGCCGTCGAGCGGGCCGGCATCCCGCTCGTCGTCGGCATCACGGGCCTCGACGCCGGCACGTCTGGCGGAGCTGCGCCGCTTCAGTGAGCGCCTGCCCGTGCTTGTGGCGCCCAACATGTCGCTGGCGGTCAACCTGCTGTTCGGGCTCGTCGGCCGGGCTGCGGCGGCACTGCCCGCGGACTACGACGTCGAGATCCTCGAGGCGCATCACCGCGGCAAGGCCGACGCGCCATCGGGCACGGCGCTGCGGCTCGGCGAGATCGTCGCCGGGGCGCGCGGCGGCAACGCTCGCCGAGCATGCCGTGCACGCGCGAATCGGCAAGTCGGCGGGCCGCGCGCCGGGCGCGATCGGCTTCGCGAGCCTGCGGGCGGGCGACATCGTCGGCCTGCACCAGGTCCTGTTCGCCGGCACCGGCGAGACCCTCGAGCTCGTGCACCGGACCACCGACCGCATGACCTTCGCGCACGGGGCGCTCGCCGCGGCGCGCTGGCTGCTCGGCCGACCGCCCGGCCTCTACGGCATGTCCGACGTGCTCGGAATCTGAAGGGGACTGTCCCCTCGAGAGTGTAGAATTCCCCCTCAGGTCGCGGCCCCCTTGAAGCCATAGCTGATGACCGGTGGAGTCCCGAACGGCTCCATCCACTGACGTCCTGCGCCTGATGCCGGTGAACGGCGGGCAAGGATCGGGAGAACGCCCTGGTGACACCGACACCTGCAGTGCTCGCGCTCGAGGACGGCACGGTGTTTCGGGGTATTTCGATCGGCGCTTCCGGCGTCACGACCGGCGAAGTCGTGTTCAACACCGCGATGACGGGCTACCAGGAAATCCTGACCGACCCGTCCTACGCACGCCAGATCGTCACGCTCACCTATCCGCACATCGGCAATACCGGCGTCACGCCCGAGGACCTCGAGTCGGATTCCATCCACGCCGCGGGCCTCGTGATCCGCGACCTGCCGCTTCGCCATTCGAGCTGGCGTGCGAGCCATTCGCTGTCGCGAGTTCCTCGTCGAAGGCGGAGACGGTCGCCATCGCAGGCATCGACACGCGCAAGCTCACGCGGATCCTGCGCGAGCGGGCGCCCAGGGCGGCTGCATCGCCACCGCCGACCGGGCCGACGCCGACGTCGCGCTGCGTGCGGCGCGCGCCTTCCCGGGCCTGAAGGGCATGGACCTCGCCAAGGTCGTGTCCGTGCGAGCGCCGTACCAGTGGAACGAAGGCAGCATCGGTCGCGAACAGGCGCGCGGTGCTGCGGCCGGGCTCGCGCCTGCACGTGGTCGCCTACGACTTCGGCATCAAGCGCAACATCCTGCGGCTGCTCGCGGACCACGGCTGTCGCGTCACCGTCGTCCCCGCGCAGACCAGCGCGGCCGACGTGCTGGCGCTCGACCCCGACGGCATCTTCCTGTCCAACGGCCCGGGCGACCCGGAGCCCTGCGACTACGCGATCGCCGCGATCCGCGAGTTCCTCGAGACGCGACCTGCCGGTGTTCGGCATCTGCCTCGGCCACCAGCTGCTCGGCCTCGCGAGCGGCGCGCGCACCGTCAAGATGAAGTTCGGCCATCACGGCGCGAACCACCCGGTGCAGGAGCTCGCCGGCGGCCACGTGCTGATCACCAGCCAGAACCACGGCTTCGCCGTCGACGAGGACTCGCTGCCGCCGCAGCTCAAGCCCACGCACCGCTCGCTGTTCGACGGCTCCCTGCAGGGTGTCGCCCGCACCGACCGGCCGGCCTTCGGCTTCCAGGGCCATCCGGAGGCGAGCCCGGGCCCGCACGACCTCCGGCCGCTGTTCGAGCACTTCGTGTTCCTGATGGTGCGCCGCCTGCAGAACCAGCTGCGCACGCCAGGTCGCGGTCGCCGACGAGGCCGCGGCGCGCTGATGGGCAAGCGCACCGACATCGAGAGCATCCTGATCATCGGGGCCGGGCCGATCATCATCGGCCAGGCCTGCGAGTTCGACTATTCCGGCGCCCAGGCCTGCAGCGCGCTGCGCGAGGAGGGCTACCGCGTCATCCTCGTGAACTCGAATCCCGCGACGATCATGACCGACCCGGAGATGGCGGACTCGATCTACATCGAGCCGGTCGACTGGCGGACGCGTCGCGCGCATCATCGAGAAGGAACGGCCGGACGCCCTGCTGCCGACGATGGGTGGCCAGACTGGCCTCAACACCGCGCTCGACCTCGTGCGCGAAGGCGTGCTCGAGCGGTTCGGCGTCGAGATGATCGCCGCGTCGCGCGAAGCCATCGACATGGCGGAAGATCGCGAGCTGTTCCGGAACGCCATGCGCGGCATCGGGCTCGAGAGCCCGAAGTCGTACATCGCCCACGACCTGGACGAGGCGCTCGCCGTGCAGGCCGAGGTCGGCTACCCGACGTCATCCGGCCCTCGTTCACGCTCGGCGGCACCGGCGGCGGCATTGCCTTCAACCGCGAGGAGTTCGAGGAGATCGTGATGCGCGGCCTCGACGCCTCGCCGACGGCCGAGGTGCTGATCGAGGAGTCGGTGCTAGGCTGGAAGGAATACGAGATGGAGGTGGTGCGGGACCGCAAGGACAACTGCATCATCGTCTGCTCGATCGAGAACCTCGATCCGATGGGCGTTCACACCGGCGACTCGATCACGGTGGCTCCGGCCCAGACGCTCACCGACAAGGAATACCAGCGCATGCGCGACGCCTCGATCGCCGTGCTGCGCCAGGTCGGCGTCGAGTGCGGGGGATCGAACGTCCAGTTCGCCGTCAATCCCGAGGACGGGCGCATGCTCGTGATCGAGATGAACCCGCGCGTGTCGCGCTCCTCGGCGCTCGCCTCGAAGGCGACCGGTTTCCCGATCGCGAAGGTCGCCGCGAAGCTCGCGGTCGGCTACACGCTGGACGAGCTCAGGAACGAGATCACGGGAGGGGCGACGCCGGCGTCGTTCGAGCCTTCGATCGACTACGTCGTCACCAAGATTCCGCGCTTCACCTTCGAGAAGTTCCCCGGCTCCAACGACCGACTCACCACGCAGATGAAATCGGTCGGCGAGGCGATGGCGATCGGCCGCACCTTCCAGGAGTCGCTGCAGAAGGCGCTGCGCAGCCTCGAAACCGGCTGCGACGGACTGACGCCGGTCCTCGCGCTGCCGCTCGATGGCGACGGCGAGCTGAAGCTCGCCGAGGAGCTGCGCCACCCCGGCGCCGACCGCATCCGCTACGTCGCCGACGCGTTCCGCGCCGGCTGGGCGCTCGAACGCGTGTTTGCCGAGACCATGATCGACCCGTGGTTCCTCGCGCAGATCGAGGACCTGGTGCGCGAGGAAGAAATCGTGCGCGCGGAAGGGCATCTCCGGCCTCACGTTCGAGCGCATTCTCGCGCTCAAGCGCAAGGGCTTCTCGGACGCCGCGCTCGCGCGTGCCATGGGCGGGCCCGAGTCGCGCGTGCGCGCACGTCGGCTCGCCTGCGGCGTGCACCCGGTCTACAAGCGCGTCGATACCTGTGCGGCCGAGTTCGCGACCTCGACCGCCTATCTCTATTCCTGCTACGACCAGGAGTGCGAGTCCGACCCGACTCCCCGGCCGAAGATCATGATCCTGGGCGGCGGCCCGAACCGCATCGGCCAGGGCATCGAGTTCGACTACTGCTGCGTGCACGCGGCCCTCGCGCTGCGCGAGGACGGCTACGAGACCATCATGGTCAACTGCAACCCGGAGACCGTCTCGACCGATTACGACGTGTCGGACCGGCTCTATTTTGAGCCGCTGACATTCGAGGACGTCATGGAGATCATCGGCCGCGAGAAGCCCCAGGGCGTGATCGTCCAGTTCGGCGGCCAGACGCCGCTGAAGCTCGCGCGCCAGCTCGCCGCAGCCGGCGCGCCGATCATCGGCACCAGCCCGGACTCGATCGACATGGCCGAGGACCGCGAGCGCTTCCAGCAGCTCCTGATGAAGCTCGGCCTGCGCCAGCCCGCCAACGCCACCGCCCGCGACGAGGAGCGCGCGATCGAGCTCGCGCGCGAGGTCGGCTTCCCGCTGATCGTCCGTCCGTCCTACGTGCTGGGCGGCCGCGCGATGGAGATCGTCTACGAGGAGGAGGACCTGCGCACCTACATGCGCGAGGCGGTCAAGGTCTCGAACGAGAGCCCGGTGCTGCTCGACCGCTTCCTCGACCTCGCGATCGAGGTCGACGTCGACGCCGTCTGCGACGGGCAGGACGTGCTGATCGGCGGGATCATGGAGCACGTCGAGCAGGCGGGCGTGCATTCCGGCGACTCGAGCTGCTCGCTGCCGCCCGCAAGCCTTTCGCAGGAGATCCAGGACGAGCTGCGCAGCCAGACCCGAAAGATGGCGCAGGCCCTCGGCGTCGTGGGCCTCATGAACGTGCAGTTCGCGATCCAGAACGGCGTCGTCTACGTCCTCGAGGTGAACCCGCGCGCCTCGCGCACCGTGCCTTTCGTCTCCAAGGCGACCGGCCGCCCGCTCGCCAAGATCGCGGCACGCGTGATGGCGGGCCGCAAGCTGGCCGACCTCGACGCGACCGAGGAGCGCGTGCCGCCGTACTACTCGGTCAAGGAGGCGGTGTTCCCGTTCGCCAGGTTCCCGGACTCCGACCCGATACTCGGGCCGGAAATGAAGTCGACGGGCGAGGTGATGGGAACCGGCCGCACCTTCGGCGAAGCCTATGCAAAGTCGCAGGCGGCGAGCGGCATTCGACTTCCGACCCGGGGCGTTTGCCTGATCTCGGTGCGCGATCGCGACAAGGACAGTGCCGTCGAGCTTGCGAAGCGGCTCGCGGGACGCGGATTCGAGATCATCGCGACCCAGGGCACGCAGGCGGCCCTCGAATCCGCTGGCGTCGATTGCCGCCGCGCGCTGAAGGTGCGCGAGGGCCGGCCGCACATCGTCGACATGATCAAGAACGACGAGATCGACCTCATCGTCAACACCACCGAAGGCAAGCGCGCGATCCGCGAATCGCACTCGATCCGTCGCGAGGCCGAACTGCGCAAGGTGACCTACTACACGACCGTCGCGGCGGCCCACGCGACCTGCGACGCTCTGGACCACCTGGAAGACCACGACGTCAACCGGCTTCAGGACCTGCACCAGGAACTGGGCGCCGCATGAGGGCGCCGATCACGTTGCAGGGCGCAGAAAAGTTGCGCGGCGAGCTCAGGAAGCTCAAGGCCGAGGACCGGCCGGCCATCATCCGCGCGATCGCCGAGGCGCGCTCGCACGGTGACCTCTCGGAGAACGCCGAGTACCACGCTGCGCGCGAGCAACAGGGATTCATCGAAGGCCGCATCAAGGAGATCGAACAGCGACTCGCGAATGCGCAGGTCATCGATCCGACGTCGCTCCCGGACACCGGCAAGGTGGTATTCGGCGCGACGGTCGAGCTGGCACCGGTGGATGGCGGCCAGCAGGTGCGCTACCAGATCGTCGGCGACGACGAAGCGGATATCCGCCTGGGCCTCGTGTCGATCAACTCGCCGATCGCGCGCGCGCTGATCGGCCGCGCGGTCGGGGACGAGGTGGAAGTCGCGGCTCCGGGCGGCGCGCGCGGCTTCGAGGTGCTGGCCGTGTGCCTGGCCGGAATCAGGAATCCGGAATAAGTACCTTCTGTAACTCGCTGTTTTTCTTGTAATACAACCCGACATTTCCGACCCGGACTACGAGCTCGGCGCTGGTTGCGCGCGCCAGCTCGCCGAGCATCCCGTCGCGGTCCTCGCGGCTACCCGCGCGCACGCGCAGCTTCACGAGTTCGTGGTGCTCGAGCGCGAGCCGGAGTTCCTCGACGACGCCGGGATTCAGGCCGCGCTGCCCGACCAGGACAATCGGGTGCAGTTCGTGGCCAAGGCGCCGGAGGTGTTTTTTCTGCCGCTCGGTGAGCGCCATCGTCGCATTATAGGCGCTGCACTCCGGAGGTCTCGCTTGTCGCGACGCAGCAAGTCCAGCGGCCGCTGGCTCGAAGAGCATTTCTCGGATCCCTACGTGCGGCGCGCGCAAGGCGAGGGGTTGCGCTCGCGCGCGGCCTTCAAGCTCGAGGAGCTCGATGCCGCCGAGAAGCTGATTTTTCCGGGCGCGGTAGTCGTCGATCTCGGAGCCGCGCCGGGCGGCTGGAGTCAGTACGCGGCCCGCAAATTGCGAGGACAGGGCCGCGTGTTCGCGCTCGACCTGCTGCCCATGGACGCCATCCCCGGGGTCACTTTCCTGCAGGGCGACTTTCGCGAGCAGGCGGCCCTCGACCGGCTGCTTGCCGAGCTCGGCGGCGCGCGCGCCGACCTTGTGTTGTCCGACATGGCCCCCAACATCAGCGGGGTGGACGTGGTGGACCAGGCGCGCGCTGCGGACCTCGAGTCGCTGGCGCTGGAATTCGCGCTCGGCACGCTGGCGCCGCGAGGCATCCTGGTCATGAAGGTCTTCCAGGGCGCCGGATTCCAGGAGCTGCTGGCTCGGGCCCGCAAGGCATTCCGGCAGGTCCGGATGCGCAAGCCCAAGGCATCGCGGCAGCGCAGTTCCGAGACGTATTTGGTGGCTAGGGAACCCCGTCCGGTGTAAGGTGAAACCGGCACGCCAGGGCACGGTCCAAGCCCTTGAACCGACGGAAATTGATGCCCTGCCAGGAGCCCGGGTTTGAACGATCTGACCAGAAATATCGTCCTTTGGGTGGTCATCGCGATCGTGCTGCTCGCGGTGTTCGCCAACTTCGGCCAGCGTCCCGGCGCGCCGGACCAGATCGAGTACTCGCAGTTCCTGGCGGAGGTCCGCAGCGGCGCCATCGAAACCGCCACCTTCAAGGGTGACACGATCGTCGGCAAGCGCTCTGGCGGCCAGCCTTTCGTCACCTTCAACCCGGAGACCGACAACTCGGTCCTGATCGGGCTGCTCGACAAGCAGAAGGTGAAGTTCAGCGCGGCGCCGCCCGAGAAGCAGAATTTCCTGCTGCAGTTGTTCGTCTCCTCGTTCCCGATCCTGCTGCTGATCGGCGTGTGGATCTACTTCATGCGCCAGATGCAGGGCGGGGCCGGCGGGCGCGGGGCGATGTCGTTCGGCAAGAGCCGCGCGCGCCTCCTTTCCGAGGACCAGGTCAGCGTGACCTTTGCCGACGTCGCGGGCGTGGACGAGGCGAAGGAAGAGGTCGCCGAGATCGTCGACTTCCTGAAGGACCCGGCCAAGTTCCAGAAGCTCGGCGGCAAGATCCCGAAGGGCGTGCTGATGGTCGGCAGCCCCGGAACCGGCAAGACGCTGCTCGCGCGCGCGATCGCGGGCGAGGCCAAGGTGCCCTTCTTCACGATTTCCGGCTCCGATTTCGTCGAGATGTTCGTCGGCGTCGGCGCGAGCCGCGTGCGCGACATGTTCGAGCAGGCGAAGAAGCACGCGCCCTGCATCGTCTTCATCGACGAGATCGACGCGGTCGGGCGCCATCGCGGCGCAGGCCTCGGCGGCGGCCACGACGAGCGCGAGCAGACGCTCAACCAGCTGCTGGTCGAGATGGACGGCTTCGAGGGCAACGAAGGCGTCATCGTCATCGCGGCGACCAACCGGCCCGACGTGCTCGACCCGGCGCTCCTGCGCCCGGGCCGCTTCGACCGCCAGGTCGTGGTGCCGCTGCCGGACGTCCGCGGCCGCGAGCAGATCCTGAAGGTCCACATGCGCAAGGTGCCGATATCGGACGACGTCAAGCCGTCGCTGATCGCGCGCGGCACGCCGGGTTTCTCGGGCGCCGACCTCATGAACCTCGTCAACGAGGCGGCTCTCTTCGCCGCGCGCTCGAACAAGCGGCTCGTGACGATGGACGAGTTCGAACGCGCCAAGGACAAGATCATGATGGGCGCCGAGCGGCGCTCGATGGTCATGAGCGAGCAGGAAAAGCTCAACACCGCCTACCACGAGGCGGGGCACGCGATCGTCGGCATGTGCCTTCCGGAGCACGACCCGGTCTACAAGGTGACGATCATCCCGCGCGGCAGGGCGCTAGGCGTCACCATGTTCCTCCCCGAGGAGGACCGCTACAGCTACAGCAAGCGCCGCATCGAGGGCCAGATCACGAGCCTGTTCGGCGGTCGCATCGCGGAAGAACTGCGCTTCGGCCCGGAAGCCGTGACGACCGGCGCCTCGAACGACATCGAGCGCGCGACCAATCTCGCGCGCAACATGGTCACGAAGTGGGGGCTGTCCGATCGATTGGGGCCGCTTTCCTACATGGAGGATGCCGGCGAAGTCTTCCTCGGTCGCCAGATGACCCAGCACAAGCAGGTCTCCGACGTCACGGCACACGTGATCGACGAAGAGATCCGGCTGGTGATCGACAAGGCCTTCGGCCAGGCGCGCAAGATCCTCACCGACAACCGCGAGAAGCTCGACCTCATGGCCGCGGCGCTCATGAAGTACGAGACCATCGACGAAGAGCAGCTCAAAGACATCATGGCCGGCCGCACCCCGCGGGCTCCCAAGGACTGGGAGGAGTCGGGTGCGCCCGAGCGGCGGCCAGAGCGGCCCGAAGCCCGAGCCGGTCATCGGCCCGCCGGCCAGCCAGACCTGAGTCTCGCGCGGCGCACGCCGCACCAATCAAGCCGATTGCCAGCGCCCGCGCCGATGCACTTGCAGTGCGGCCGCCACCGGATCGATCTCGAACGCCCCGTGGTCATGGGCGTGCTGAACGTGACGCCGGATTCCTTCTCGGACGGCGGGCTCTACCTCGAACCGGCCGCGGCGCTCGATCGCGCAGCGCAGCTCGTCGAGGAGGGCGCGGCGATCGTGGACGTGGGCGGCGAATCGACGCGCCCCGGAGCGGCGCCGGTCGACGCCGGCGAGGAACTGCGCCGCGTGATCCCGGTCGTGGAGCGCCTGGCGGGAACGCTAGCCGTTCCTCTCTCGGTGGACACGCGCAAGCCGGAAGTCATGCGGGAGGCCCTGGCCGCCGGCGCGACGATGGTCAACGACGTTTCGGCCCTTGCAGCGCCCGGGGCCCTCGAGGCGGTCGCAGCCAGCGAGGCCGCCGTCTGCCTCATGCACATGCAGGGCGAGCCGGGCACGATGCAGGCTGCACCTCATTACAACGACGTGGTCGCCGAAGTGCGGGAATTCCTCCGTGACCGCGTCGCCGCCTGCGCCGAGGCCGGAATCTCTCGCGCCCGGCTGGTCGTCGACCCGGGATTCGGCTTCGGCAAGTCGCTCGAGCACAACCTCGCGCTGCTCGCGGGGCTGCCCTCGATCGCGGCCGACGGTTTGCCCGTGCTCGCGGGCCTGTCGCGCAAGCGCATGATCGGCGCGCTGACCGGCCGTGCCGAGGGCGAGCGTCTGGCCGGCAGCCTGGCGGCAGCCATCGTTGCGGCGATCAACGGGGCGAGAATCATCCGGGCGCATGACGTGCGCGAGACAGCGGATGCGCTCGCACTCTTGGCGGCGAGCGGCGCATTGCGGGACAATCGCGCCTGAACATGCGTTACTTCGGGACCGACGGTGTGCGCGGGCGAGTGGGGACCCACCCGATGACGGTGGAGTTCGCCCTGCGGCTCGCGGGCGCTGCCGCGCGAGTGCTGGCGCCGGACGGTGGCCGCGTGCTGGTCGGCAAGGACACCCGGCTCTCCGGATACATGTTCGAGGCGGCGCTCGAGGCGGGCTTCGTCGCCGCCGGCGTCGACGTGCAGCTCGCAGGTCCGCTGCCGACGCCGGGAATCGCCTACCTGGTCCAGCGGCTCGGGGCGGACTTCGGCGCGGTCATCAGCGGCTCGCACAACCGTTTCGACGACAACGGGATCAAGTTCTTCGACCGCAATGGCGCCAAGCTCGCGGACGAGCTCGAGGAAGCGATCGAGTCGCACCTCGAAGAACCCGCGCCGACCCGCGAGTCGAGCAGTCTTGGCCGGGCCACGCGCGTCGACAGCGAACGCGCGCTGTACCAGTCGTTCTGCGCGTCGACGCTGCCGCAAGGCATGAGCCTCGCGGGATTCAAGGTCGTGGTCGACTGCGCGAACGGCGCGGCCTACAAGGTGGCGCCGCGCGTACTCGCCGACCTCGGCGCCGAGATCGTGCCGATCGGCTGCTCGCCGAACGGCCGCAACATCAACGATGGCTGCGGATCGACGGACCCGGGCCTGCTCAAGCTCACGGTTTCGGGCGTCCGGGCGGACGCCGGCATCGCGCTCGACGGCGACGGCGACCGCCTGGTGATGGCCGACCACCTGGGCCGCACGGTGGACGGCGACCAGCTCCTGTACGTGCTGGCCCGCGCCCGCCTGGCGGCCGGAGACCTCAAGGGGCCCGTGGTCGGCACCGTCATGTCCAATCTCGGCCTCGAGCTCGCGCTCAAGGAGCTCGGCGTTCCCTTCCTGCGCGCGGCGGTGGGCGACCGGCACGTACTGCAGCTGCTGCGCTCGCATTCCGGGGTGCTGGGCGGGGAGGCCTCCGGCCACCTGCTGGTCCTCGACAAGGCGACCACCGGCGACGGGCTGGTCGTCGGATTGCAGGTTCTCGCGGTGATGAAGGCGACTGGCAAGTCGCTGGCCGAACTGGCGGCCGGCATGCGGCGCTTTCCGCAGCAGCTCGTCAACGTGCGCGTCGCGCAGCGTTTCGACGCTGCCCGGGAGCCCGGCGTCGCCGCGGCGATCGCACGCGTCGAGCACTCGCTCGGCGAGCGGGGGCGGGTAGTGTTGCGCGCCTCGGGCACCGAGCCCCTGATCCGCGTCATGGTCGAGGGCGAGGATGCCCAGGAGGTCGCTCGGCACGCCGAGGAACTCGCCGAGGCCGTGCGTGCCGCGGCGCCTCCCGCATGAATCCTGCCAGCCGCCGCCCACTCGTCGCAGGCAACTGGAAGATGCACGGCAATCGTGCGGACGCGAGCCGGCTGGTCGGCGAGATCATCGCCCACGGCGCGGGAGGCGGCGTCTCCGAGGCGATCGTTTGCCCGCCGTACGTTCACCTCGAGGAGGCGCGTCGACGGCTGGAAGGCAGCCCCATCGGGCTTGGCGCCCAGGACGTTTGCGCGGACGAGCAGGGCGCCTACACCGGCGAGGTTTCCGCGCGGATGCTGGCGGACGCCGGTTGCCGCTACGTGATCGTGGGGCATTCGGAACGTCGCGCGATCTACGGCGAGAGCGACGAGCTCGTCGCGCGCAAGTTCCTCGCCGCGCAACGGCATGCGCTCGTGCCGATTCTCTGCGTCGGCGAGTTGCTCGCGGAGCGCGAGCAAGACGCCACCCGTGCGGTCATCTTGCGCCAGCTCGACGCCGTGCTCGACGCGGCGGATACCCCGGCCTTCGGCCGCGCCGTCGTGGCCTACGAACCGGTCTGGGCAATCGGAACCGGCCTTACCGCGACGCCCGGGCAGGCGCAGGAAGTACATGCCCTGATCCGCGGCCGGATCGCTGAAAAAGATGCTACAATCGCCGCTTCCCTTCGGGTCCTGTACGGGGGCAGCGTCAAGGCGGCGAATGCCGCGGAGCTGTTCGCGATGCCCGACGTGGACGGCGGCCTGATCGGCGGCGCTTCGCTCAAGGCGGAGGAGTTCGCGAGTATCTGCGCCGCCGCCGACCGCTGACGAACTGGGACCTGGCGAAACCGACATGCTTCAAAACCTGATCACATTCCTGCACGGCTTGCTGTGCTTCTCAATCGTCGCACTCGTGCTCCTGCAGCGTGGCAAGGGCGCGGACGCGGGCGCCGGCTTCGGCGCGGGCGCCTCCGGCACCGTGTTCGGGGCGCGCGGCTCGGCGACCTTCTTCTCCAAGCTGACGGCCGTGCTGGCAACGCTGTTTTTCGTGACCAGCATGTCGCTGGCCTGGTTCGCGACGCGGCCGCGCACCGAAGCGCCGAAGAGCATCGTGGACACCGTCGTCACCGATCCGGCGCCTGCCTCGGGAGTCGACGGCGGCGCGGTACCGTCATTGCCGGAAACGAAGCCCGAGACGCCGTCTGAGCCGGGCAGCCAGTAAGCGGAAACTTCATCGATTTCAGTGCCGACGTGGCGGAATTGGTAGACGCGCTAGCTTGAGGGGTTAGTGGGGAAACTCGTGTCGGTTCGAGTCCGACCGTCGGCACCATTCCTGATTCGATCCTGAGCCCGCCCGGGGGTCCCAAGCGTACTCACGGGCGGTTACAATGCGGCCGGTTTGCGGGATCCTGTCCCGCGCGCGAGAGCGGCCGCCATTGCTTCATAACTACCTGCCTGTCCTGATCTTTCTGGCGGTCGCCGGCGGCTTCGGCGTGGTGCTGCTTGCGGCAGGCTGGCTGCTCGGTCCGCGCCGCCCGGATGCCGCAAAAGTTTCACCCTACGAGTGCGGGTTCGAGGCCTTCGAGGACTCGCGCACCAAGTTCGACGTGCGCTATTACCTGGTCGCGATCCTGTTCATCATTTTCGACCTCGAGATCGCATTCCTCTTCCCCTGGGCGGTGTCGCTCGACGCGATCGGCGGCTTCGGCCTGGTCTCGATGGGCGTGTTCCTCGCCGTCCTGGTGGTCGGATTCATCTACGAATGGAAGAAAGGGGCGCTCGAATGGGATTGACCGAGGCCGCCCCCGAGCTTGCGCCGGTCGTCCAGGGCCGCGGGTTCGTCACGACCAGCATCGACAACCTGATGAACTGGGCCCGGACCGGCTCGCTCTGGCCGATGACATTCGGTCTCGCCTGTTGCGCGGTCGAGATGATGCATGCGGGTGCCGCGCGCTACGACCTCGACCGTTTCGGCGTCGTGTTCCGCGGCAGCCCGCGCCAGTCGGACGTGATGATCGTGGCCGGCACGCTGGTCAACAAGATGGCCCCTGCGCTGCGCAAGGTCTACGACCAGATGCCGGAGCCGCGCTGGGTGATCTCGATGGGATCCTGCGCCAACGGCGGCGGGTACTACCATTATTCATACGCGGTGGTGCGCGGCTGCGACCGCATCGTGCCGGTCGATGTCTACGTGCCAGGCTGCCCGCCTACCGCGGAAGCGCTCGTCTACGGCATCCTGCAGCTGCAGGACAAGATCCGCCGCACCAGCACCATCGCACGCGGTTCCGCATGAGCCGCATCGAGGCGACCGCAGAGGCGCTCGCGTCCCGGATCGGCGAGCGAGCCGTTCGGCTCGCGTCACTGCCCGGCGAGATTGCGATCGAAGTGGCGCCGGCGAACCTCCTCGCTGCCTGCAAGGAACTGCGCGACGCGCCCGGTCTGGCCTTCGAGCAGCTCGTCGATCTCTCGGGAATCGACTACCTGGATTACGGCCGCGCCGAGTGGGCAACCGCGCAGGCGACGTCGACCGGCTTCAGCCGCGGTGTCGAGCGCGCCGCGCGCGCCGAGGCGCCCGCGACCGAGGGCCGCTTTGCCGTGGTCTACCATCTGCTCTCGGTGTCGAGAAACACGCGCCTCCGGCTCCGTTGCCGATGTGCGGCCGGCGATCCGCCGCTGATGGATTCGGTGACGGCCGTGTGGGCCTCTGCGGACTGGTACGAGCGCGAGGCGTTCGATCTCTACGGAATCCTGTTCCGCGGCCACCCCGACCTGCGCAGGATCCTCACCGACTACGGCTTCATCGGCCATCCGTTTCGCAAGGACTTCCCGCTGTCCGGGTATGTCGAGGTGCGCTACGACCCGTCGCGCGGCCGGGTAGTGAACGAGCCGGTCAGCATCGAGCCGCGGGTCACCGTGCCCAAGGTGATCCGCAAGGGTGACGACTCCGGCGCGCCGGGGACTGACGGCGATGCCTGAGTTCCAGAACTTCACGCTGAACTTCGGGCCACAGCATCCGGCGGCCCACGGCGTGCTGCGCCTGGTGCTCGAGATGGACGGCGAGGTGATCCAGAAGGCGGACCCGCACATCGGGCTCCTGCATCGCGCGACCGAGAAGCTTGCCGAGTCGAAGCCGTTCAACCATTCGATCGGCTACATGGACCGGCTCGACTACGTGTCCATGATGTGCAACGAGCACGCCTACGTGCGCGCGATCGAGAAGCTGCTCGGCATCGAGGCTCCCGAGCGCGCGCAGTACATCCGCACGATGTTCGACGAGATGACGCGCATCCTGAACCACCTGATGTGGATCGGATCGCACGCCCTCGACATCGGCGCGATGACGGTGTTCCTCTATGCGTTCCGCGAACGCGAGGACCTGATGGACTGCTACGAGGCGGTTTCAGGGACGCGCATGCACGCGACCTACTACCGCCCCGGCGGCGTGTACCGGGACCTGCCGGACACGATGCCGCAGTACAAGGACGCGAAGGGCAGGAGCGCCGGGGACCTGAAGCGGCGGAATGCCGCGCGCTCCGGATCGATGCTCGACTTCATCGCCGACTTCACCGACCGCTTTCCCGCCTGCGTCGACGAGTACGAGACCCTGCTGACCGACAACCGGATCTGGAAGCAGCGCACGGTCAACATCGGCGTCGTCACGCCGGAGCGGGCGCTGCAGCTCGGGTTCACGGGCCCGATGCTGCGTGGCTCGGGGATTGCCTGGGACCTGCGCAAGAAGCAGCCGTATGCCGCCTACGACCGCGTCGACTTCGACTTGCCGGTGGGCGTCAACGGAGACTGCTACGACCGCTACCTCTGCCGGGTCGCGGAGATGCGCCAGTCCAACCGCATCATTCGCCAGTGCGTGGAATGGCTGCGGGCCAACCGCGGGCCGGTCATGCTCGACGACCACAAGGTGACGCCACCGCGCCGCGGCGAGATGAAGGACGACATGGAATCGCTGATCCACCACTTCAAGCTCTTTACCGAGGGCTACTGCGTTCCGGAGGGCGAGACCTACGCGGCGGTGGAAGCGCCGAAGGGCGAATTCGGCATCTGGCTGGTGTCGGACGGCGCCAACAAGCCATACCGCGTCAAGTGCCGCGCACCGGGTTTTGCGCACCTGGCGGCGATGGACGAGCTGACCCGCGGCCACATGCTCGCGGACGTCGTCGCAATGATCGGCACCATGGACATCGTATTCGGGGAGATCGACCGGTGAGCAGCCAGGCCACGGGCGCCGCGGCTCTCAACGAGCATACGCGGCTGGAGATCGACCGCTGGCTGGCGAAGTTCCCATCGGACCGGCGCCGCTCGGCGGTAATCGCGGCCCTGCGCGAGGCGCAACACCAGAATGACGGCTTCCTGACGGTGCCGCTGATGGACGCAGTCGCCGAGTACATCGGCCTCGAGCCGATCCAGGTCTACGAGGTCGCGAGCTTCTACTCGATGTTCGAGACCAAGCCCTGCGGGCGAGTGCACGTCTCGGTCTGCACCAACATCAGCTGCATGCTGTGCGGCGCCGACGAGATCGTAGCCGCGGTCGAGAAGCACCTCGGTATCAGGACCGGCGAGAGCACTCCGGACGGGCGGATTTACCTCAAGCGCGAGGAAGAGTGCCTGGCCGCCTGCAACAACGCGCCGATGATGATGGTGGATCACGTGTACCACGAGAACCTGACGCCGGAGTCGGCGATCCGGGTCCTGGACGGGGTGAAGTGACCGTGGCGCGCGCCATGAACCACGTCGTGTTCGAGCCGCTCGCGCACGCCGAGAGCTGGACGCTGCCGGTATACGAGAAGTTCGGCGGCTACCAGGCCTGGCGCAAGATCCTGGCGGAAAAGACGCCGCGCGAGGCGATCATCGAGGAGGTGAAGGCCTCGGGCCTTCGCGGCCGCGGCGGCGCCGGCTTTCCGACCGGCGTGAAGTGGAGCTTCATGCCGCGCACCGCCCCCGGACAGAAGTACGTCGTTTGCAACTCGGACGAGAGCGAGCCGGGCACCTGCCACGACCGCGACATCCTGCGCTATAACCCGCATTCGGTGATCGAGGGCATGGCGATCGGCGGCTATGCCATGGGCGCCACCGTCGGCTACAACTACATCCGCGGCGAGTTTCTCGCAGAGCCCTTTCCGCGCTTCGAGGCGGCGCTACAGGAAGCCTATGCGGCGGGCCTGCTCGGCAAGGACATCAAGGGCTCGGGCATCGACTTCGAGCTGCACGGCGTCGCGGGCGCGGGCGCCTATATCTGCGGTGAGGAGACGGCGCTGCTCGAATCGCTCGAGGGCAAGCCCGGCAAGCCGCGCTTCAAGCCGCCGTTCCCGGCGAACTTCGGGCTGTACGGCAAGCCGACGACGATCAACAACACGCTTTCGTTCGCTTCCGTGCCCGCGATCCTGCGCAAGGGCGCGAAGTGGTTCGCGGAGATGGGCGTTCCGAATGCGGGCGGCACCGTGATCTTTTCCGTGTCCGGCCACGTGGAGAAGCCCGGCAACTTCGAGCTGCCGATGGGCATCCCGTTCCGCGAGCTGCTCGAGATCTGCGGCGGCATGCGCAAGGGCCGCAAGCTCAAAGCCGTCATTCCCGGCGGCTCCTCAGTGCCCGTGATGCCGGCCGCGAACATCATCGACTGCACGATGGACTACGACTCGCTGCGCAAGGCGGGCAGCAGCGTCGGCACCGGCGCGATGATCGTGATGGACGAGACGACCTGCATGGTGCGCGTACTCGAGCGCATCTCGCGGTTCTACATGGCGGAATCCTGTGGCCAGTGCACGCCCTGCCGCGAGGGCACGGGCTGGCTCACGCGCATGCTGCGGCGGATCCTGGCGGGGCAGGGCAAGATGTCGGACCTCGACCTGCTGGTGCAGGTCGCAAACCAGATCGAGGGCCACACCATCTGCGCCCTCGGCGACGCCGCGGCCTGGCCGGTGCAGAGCTTCCTCAAGCACTTCCGCCACGAGTTCGCCTACATGGTCGAGCACGGCGGCAGGAGCATCGTCGACGCGCCCGCGCAGGCGGTGGCATGAGCGACGACATCGTCAACGTCGAGGTCGACGGCCGGCCGCTCAAGGCGCGCAAGGGCCAGATGATCATCCAGCTCACCGACCAGGCCGGCGTCTACGTGCCGCGCTTCTGCTACCACGAGAAGCTGACGATCGCCGCCAACTGCCGCATGTGCCTGGTCGAGGTCGAGAAGGCGCCGAAGCCCATGCCGGCCTGCGCGACGCCGGTCGTCGAGGGCATGAAGGTCTTCACGCGCTCGGCGCGGGCCGTCGCGGCTCAGAAGGCGACGATGGAATTCCTGCTGATCAACCACCCGCTCGACTGCCCGATCTGCGACCAGGGCGGCGAGTGCGAGCTGCAGGACCTCGCGCTCGGCTTTGGCTCCGCCGCCTCGCGCTTCGACGAGCGAAAGCGCGTCGTCAAGGACAAGAACCTCGGGCCGCTCATCTCGACCGACATGACGCGCTGCATCCACTGCACGCGCTGTGTGCGCTTCACCGCCGAGATCGCGGGCGTCCAGGAGCTGGGCGCGACCGGCCGCGGCGAGGACATGGAGATCGGCACCTTCATCGAGAAGAGCGTCGACCACGAACTGTCGGGCAACGTCATCGACCTGTGCCCGGTCGGCGCCCTCAATTCCAAGCCCTTCAGGCACCGGGCGCGTTCCTGGGAGATGACCGAGCATGCGCTCGTCTCCCCGCACGACGGCGCAGGCACGAACCTCTACGGGCACGTGCTGCGCGGCCGCCTGATGCGGGTGGTGCCGCGCGCAAACGAGGACATCAACGAGACCTGGATCGCGGACCGTGACCGCTTCTCCTACGAGGGCATCTACGCGGCCGACCGCCTGCGCGAGCCGATGCTGCGCGTGGAGGGCCGCTGGCAGCCGGCGACCTGGGAGGCCGCGCTCGAGGCAGCGGCCGCGCTGCTGCGCGAGGCGGTCACGGAGGGCGGTGCCGGCCGTCTCGGCTTCCTCGCTGCGCCGGGCTCGACCAACGAGGAGGCCTACCTGCTGGCGCGACTCGCGCGCGGACTCGGTTCGCACAACGTCGACTCTCGACTGCGTCAAGCCGATTTCTCGGACCAGGCAAGCGACCCCGCCTATCCCGGACTTGGCATGCCGCTCGCCGGCATCGACTCGCTGTCGGGCCTCCTGCTCGTGGGTTGCCAGGTGCGTGACGAGGCACCGATCGTTGCGCATCGCGTGCGCAAGGCGGCGCTTGCGGGATGCCAGGTAAGCTTCCTTTCGACTCAGCCCCAGGCTAGTCACTTCCCGGTCCTGTGCCAGACGGTCGCGACGGCTTCCGACCTTGCGAGCGAGATTGCGGCGCTCGCCGGCAACGGAAACATGACGGATGCGCGTCGCGCGGTGGTCGAATCGCTTTCGGGCGGGCGCGGCGCCATCGTGCTCGGCGCGGTCGCGATGCGGCACACGAATTTTGCCGATATCCGCGCTGCCGCCGCCGCCCTCGCGGCAAAGACAGGCGCCACACTCGGCTTCCTGCCGGAGGGCGGCAACGCCGTCGGCACTTCGCTGGCGGGCGCCTTACCACACCGCCTGCCCGGCGGGCGGCCC
The DNA here is from genome assembly GCA_963817195.1 of uncultured Gammaproteobacteria bacterium. GTDB lineage: Bacteria > Pseudomonadota > Gammaproteobacteria > Steroidobacterales > Steroidobacteraceae > SCUD01. The sequence continues at coordinate 349,343 of CAWFNJ010000007.1, read as the reverse complement.
GACCTGCAGCCCGGGCTCGACCTCGCGCGCATGCTCGAGTCCCCGCTCTCCGCCTGCGTGCTGATGGGCGGCATCGAGCCGGCGCATGACATCGGCCTGCCGGGCGCCGAGCGGTCGCTCGCCGCATGCAAGCGCTTGATTGCGATCACGCCCTACGCGGACCCGTCGGCGATGGCGCACGCGCAGGTATTGCTGCCGATGGGCACGTTTGCCGAAACCTCAGGCAGCTACGTCAGTGTGGAAGGGCGCTGGCAGGAATTCCGCGGCTGCGCGCAGCCGGTCGGAGAGGCCCGGCCAGCCTGGAAGATCCTGCGCGTGCTCGCAAACCTGCTCGGCCTCGATGGCTTCGGCTACGAGAGCAGCGCGGAAATCCTCGCCGAGCTGCGGGAACTCGTCGGGCGACGCGACTTACGACGGCAGGTTCGCGACCGCTCGCGGCGTCAAGACGGAGCGGCGCGGCACGACGTCGCAGCTGGCGATCTACGGCGTGGACCCCATCGTGCGCCGCGCGCAGGCACTGCAGCGCACGCGCGCCGCCGGCAGCGCAGGGCAGGGGGGCTGAGCGGTGCCCGCATTCCTCGCCGAACGCTGGGCCGCGCTCGGGCCGCAACTGCAGTCCGTCCTGCTGATCACCGTCCAGATCGTCGCAGTGCTCGTCGCGATCGTGGTCGCGGTCGCGATGCTGACCCTGATGGAGCGCAAGGTGATCGGCTACATGCAGCTGCGCCGCGGGCCGAACCGCGTCAGCTTCTTCGGGCTGCCATTCCTGCACGGCGTCGCGCAGCCGTTTGCCGACGTCATCAAGCTGCTGCTGAAGGAAATCATCGTGCCGAGCCGCTCCTCGCGGTTCCTGTTCCTGCTCGCACCGCTGATCGTGCTGGTGCCGGCGCTGGCGGTCTGGGCCGTGATCCCGTTCTCTCCCGAGTTCGTGCTTGCGGACATCGACGCCGGGCTCCTGTTCGTACTCGCGCTGACTTCGCTCGGCGTCTACGGCGTGATCCTCGCCGGCTGGGCGAGCAACTCGAAATACGCCTTCCTCGGCGCCATGCGCTCGGCCGCGCAGATGGTCGCCTACGAGATCGCCATGGGCTTCGCGCTCGTTGGCGTCCTGATGGCGGCGGGTAGCCTCAACCTCGGCGCGATCGTGCGTGCGCAGGAAGGCGGCTTCGCGCAGCTGGCACGTGTGGTGGCTGTTCCCGCTGTTCCTCGTCTATCTCATCTCCGGTTTTGCCGAGACCAACCGCGCGCCGTTCGACGTCGCGGAGGGCGAGTCGGAAATCGTCGCGGGCTTTCACGTCGAGTACTCGGGCGCCGCCTTCGCGACGCTGTTCGCGCTGCCCGAGTACGCGAACATGATCCTGATATCGGCGCTGACAGCCCTGCTGTTCTTCGGCGGCTGGCTGTCGCCCGTTCCAGGGCTACGCCGCAGACGCCTGGCTGGCGGAGCCGTAGCTTCTTCTGGCTGTTCCTGAAGATCGGCTTCTTCCTGTTCGTGTTCCTGTGGGTGCGAGCGACTTTCCCGCGCTACCGCTACGACCAGATCATGCGCCTGGGCTGGAAAGTGCTGATCCCGATCACGCTGGTCTGGATCGCCGTCGAGGGCGTGCTCGCCTGGCGCGGGATCGGGCCCTGGGCGGCATGAGGCGGCCATGAAGACCATGCGCTCCCTGTTCCAGACGCTGTTCCTTCCGAGCTCGCTGCGCGGCCTGTGGGTCACGGGCAAGAACTTCTTCCGGCCCAAGGTGACGCTGAACTACCCCGAGGAGAAGGCGCCGCAGTCGTCCCGCTTCCGGGGATTGCACGCGCTGCGCCGCTACCCGAACGGGCAGGAGCGCTGCATCGCCTGCAAGCTGTGCGAGGCGGTGTGCCCCGCGCTCGCCATCACGATCGAGTCCGACGTCGCGCCGGACGGGACCCGCCGCACCACGCGCTACGACATCGACCTGTTCAAGTGCATCTACTGCGGCTTCTGCGAGGAAGCCTGCCCGGTGGACGCGATCGTCGAGACGCGGATCCACGAGTACCACATGGAGAATCGCGGCGAGAACATCATGACCAAGGACAAGCTCCTCGCCATCGGCGAGAAGTACGAGGCGATGATCGCCGCCGACAAAGCGGCCGACTCACGTTACCGGTAGGCCCATGCTCGTCGAGATCCTCTTCTGGTCCTTTTCCGCGGTGCTGGTCGGCGCCGCGTTCGGCGTGATCCTGTCGCGCAATCCCGTGCACTCGGTGCTGTTCCTCGTGCTCTGCTTCTTCAACGCGGCCGAGCTGTGGCTGCTGATCGAGGCCGAGTTCCTCGCGATCGTCCTGGTCCTGGTCTACGTCGGCGCGGTGATGGTCCTGTTCCTGTTCGTCGTGATGATGCTCGACATCGACATCGAGGCGCTGCGCGAGGGCTTCGCGCGTAACGCGCCGCTCGGCGCGCTGATCGCGCTCATCGTCGTGGTCGAACTTGCCTACGTGCTCTGGGTGCGACGGCTCGGTATCGACCTGCCGGGCGAGCCGGCGCCGATCGCGGAAGGGGCGAGCAACACGGCCGAGATCGGCGCAGTGCTCTACACCCAGTACGCATACCCCTTCCAGCTCGCTGCGATCGTGCTGTTGATCGCGATCGTCGCGGCCATCTCGCTGACCATGCGCCGACGCCCGGGCCACAAGGTGCAGGACGTGTCTCGCCAGGTGTCGGTCCGCGCCGCCGACCGCGTGCGCCTGGTCAGCATGCCGCCGGAGCGCGAGCCGTGATCGGTCTGGCCCATTACCTGCTGCTCGCCGGCGTGCTGTTCGCGATCGCCGTGGCGGGAATCTTCATCAACCGCAAGAACGTCATCCTGCTGCTGATGTGCATCGAGCTCATGCTGCTCGCGGTCAACTTCAACTTCGTCGCGTTCTCGCGCTTCCTCGGGATCCTCGACGGCCAGATCTTCGTGTTCTTCATTCTCACGGTGGCGGCGGCCGAGGCGGCAATCGGTCTCGCGATCCTGGTCGTGCTGTTCCGCAAGCGCCGCAGCATCAACGTCGAGGAACTCGACGCCATGAAAGGTTGACCGTGGACTTCGCCGCCGTCTGCCTGGCCATCGTCCTCGCGCCGCTCGCGGCTGCAACCGTCGCGGGCCTCGGCGGCCGCTATCTCGGCCGGGCCGGGGCGCACACGATCTGCATCGCGGGCGTTGCGCTTGCGTTCGCCGGCTCGGTTTGGGTCCTCGCGCAAATGCTCGACGGCGCCCCGGTCTTCAACCAGAACGTCTACACCTGGGGGGTCAGCGACGGGCTCGCGATGCAGATCGGGTTCCTGGTCGACAACCTGAGCGCGCTGATGATGACGGTCGTCACGTTCGTGTCGCTTGCCGTGCACGTCTACACGGTCGGCTACATGCGCGACGATCCGGGGTACACGCGCTTCTTTGCCTATATCTCGCTGTTCACGTTCTCGATGCTGATGCTCGTGATGTCGAACAACTTCCTGCAGCTGTTCTTCGGCTGGGAGGCGGTCGGACTGGTGTCCTATCTGCTGATCGGCTTCTGGTACCAGCGCCCGACCGCGATCTTCGCGAACTACAAGGCCTTCATCGTCAACCGCATCGGCGACTTCGCCTTCATCGTCGCGATCGCGATCATCGTCGCGTACATGGGCAGCCTCGACTACGCGGAAGTGTTCCGGCGCATACCCCGCGCGATCGGCCACGACCTGTTCCTGACGCCCGGCGAGCCCTCGAAGGTGATCACCGTAATCTGCGTGGGCCTGTTCATCGGCGCGATGGGCAAGTCGGCGCAAGTGCCGCTGCACGTCTGGCTGCCCGACTCGATGGAAGGCCCGACGCCGATCTCGGCGCTGATCCACGCGGCGACCATGGTGACTGCCGGCATCTTCATGGTGGCACGCCTCTCGCCGCTGTTCGAAATGTCGCCGGATGCATTGCATTTCATCGTCGTGATCGGCGCGACGACTGCGCTGTTCATGGGCCTGCTCGGCCTCGTGAACAACGACATCAAGCGGGTCGTCGCCTATTCCACGCTGTCCCAGCTCGGCTACATGACCGCGGCGCTCGGGGCGGGCGCATACGGCGCCGGCATCTTCCACCTGATGACGCATGCCTTCTTCAAGGCGCTGCTGTTCCTCGCGGCCGGCTCGGTAATCATCGCCATGCACCATGAGCAGGACATGCGCCGCATGGGCGGCCTGAAGAAGTACCTGCCGGTCACGTACTGGACCTGCCTGATCGGTGCGCTGGCGCTGATCGGCTTCCCGGGGCTGTCCGGTTTCTTCTCGAAGGACATCATCATCGAGGCGTTGCATCACAGCAATACCGAAGGGGCAGGGTACGCCTACTGGTGTGCCCTGATCGGCGTGTTCGTGACGGCGCTCTACAGCTTCCGGCTGGTGTTCATGACTTTCCACGGCCGGGAGCGAATGGACGAACACACCCGGGAGCACCTGCACGAGAGCCCCTGGGTCGTGACGCTGCCGCTGGTCGCGCTCGCCATCCCCTCGATCGCGATCGGCTGGCTGACCGTCGGGCCGGTGGTGTTCGGCGACTTTTTCGCGGGTGCGATCGCGCAGGCTGCGGACGGGCCGATTGCCGTGCTCGGCGAGGAGTTCCACGGGCCGGCGGCGTTCGTGCTGCACGCATTCGGATCGCCCGCGGTCTACCTCGCGCTTGCCGGAGTCGTGACCGCCTGGTACCTGTACCTGCGACGGCCGGAGCTCCCGGACCTGATCGCGTCGCGCTTCTCGCGGCTGCACCGGCTGCTGGTCAACAAGTACTACGTCGACTGGTTCTACGAAAACGTCGTCGCGGCCAGCGTGCGCAACTTCGGCGGCAGCCTCTGGAAACGCGGCGACGAGACGGTCATCGACGGCTGGGTCGTGAACGGAAGCGCGCGCGCGGTCGCGGCGCTCTCCGCGGTCGTGCGGCAAGCGCAGTCCGGCTACCTTTACCACTATGCCTTCGCCATGATCATCGGCCTCTCGCTGCTGCTCGGCTGGATGCTGCTGAGGTCTTGACGTGACAGCGCCCGCAAACATCCTCAGCTGGCTCGTCTGGCTGCCGATCACGGCGGGCCTCGCGGTGCTCCTGCTCGGCGACCGGCGCATCGCGATCGGCCGCTGGGTCGCCCTCGCGGCGTCACTGGCAGCGCTCGCGCTGTGCGTACCGCTCTGGTGCGTGTTCGACACGACGACGCCCGCGCTTCAGTTCGTCGAGCGCCAGCCCTGGATCGGCGTCCTGAATGCCTGGTACCACCTGGGGCTGGACGGCATCTCGCTGCCGCTCGTGGTTCTGACAACCTTCACCACGCCGCTCGTGGTGATCGCGGCCTGGTCGAACATCGAGAAGCGGCCCGCGCAGTACTTTGCCGCGTTCCTCGTCATGGAAGGACTGATGATCGGCGTGTTCGCCGCGGCCGATGCGCTCCTGTTCTACGTGTTCTGGGAGGCGATGCTGATTCCGATGTTCCTGATCATCGGCATCTGGGGCGGCACGCGTCGCGTGTACGCGACCATCAAGTTCTTCCTGTACACCTTCCTCGGCTCGGTGCTGATGCTGGTAGCGCTCGTCTGGCTGTATCTCCAGGGCGGCAGCTACGAGATCGCCGACATGCACCGCATGCCGATCGGCATGACCGCGCAGGTGCTCATCTTCCTCGCGTTCTTTGCCGCATTCGCAGTGAAGGTGCCGATGTGGCCGGTGCACACCTGGCTGCCGGACGCGCACGTCGAGGCGCCGACCGGCGGGTCGGTGATCCTCGCCGCGATCATGCTGAAGATGGGTGGCTACGGCTTCCTGCGTTTCAGCCTGCCAATCGTGCCGGATGCGAGCCGGGAGCTCGACTGGCTGGTCATCACGCTCTCGCTGGTCGCGATCGCCTACATCGGTTTCGTCGCGCTCGCGCAGCGCGACATGAAGAAGCTGATCGCCTACTCGTCGATCGCGCACATGGGCTTCGTGACCCTCGGCGCCTTCGTCGCCTGGGACATCCTGCGAACGACCGGGACCGTCAACGGGGCGGGGATGGGCCTCGATGGCGCGATGGTCCAGATGGTGTCGCACGGCCTGGTGTCGGGCGCGCTGTTCTTCTGCGTCGGCGTGCTCTACGACCGGCTGCACACGCGGGACATCACTGCCTACGGCGGCGTCGTGAACACCATGCCGGTGTTCGGGTTCTTCGCCGTGCTGTTCGCCATGGCCAACGCGGGACTGCCGGGCACGTCGGGCTTCGTCGGCGAGTTCCTGGTGATCATTGCCAGCTTCAAGGCCAACTTCTGGTACGCATTCGTGGCTGCATTGACGCTGATCCTTGGCGCGGCCTACACGCTGTGGCTCGTGAAGCGCGTCATCTGGGGCGAGGTCGCGAATGACGGCGTGGCGTCGCTCAAGGACCTGAACGCCCGCGAATTCATCGTGCTGGCCTCGCTCGCCGCAGCCGTCCTCGCGCTCGGCGTCTGGCCGGCACCGCTGCTCGACGTCATGCGCCCGACGATCGAGCTGCTCGTCGAGCAGCTCATGGTCAGCAAGCTCTGAGGCCCGCGGCATGGAAGGCACACCCATGGTCCTCTCGATCGCCGACCTGATGCCGGCCGCGGCGGAGATCTTCGTGGCAGCGGCGGCTTGCGTCCTGCTGCTCGTGGACGCCCTCGCCGGGACGCGCGCGCGCGGCTTGTCGTTCTTCCTCGCCATCGCCGCGCTCGCCGGCGCCGCATGGGTCAGCTCAGCGGTCGGCACCGACGGGCGGATGGTGATCCTCAGCGGGCATTTCGTTGCGGACCCGATGGGCACGGTGCTGAAGCTGTTCGCCTACGGCGCCGCCGCCGTGACGCTGCTGTACTCGCGCGACTACCTCGAGCGCCGCGACCTCCTGAAGGGCGAATACCTGGTGCTCGCGCTGTTCGCTGTGCTCGGCATCCAGGTCATCGTGTCGGCGGCGAGCTTCCTGACGCTCTACCTCGGCATCGAGATCATGTCGCTGTCGCTGTACGCGATGGTCGCCTTCGATCGCGAAGACGGCGTGGCGGCCGAGTCCGCCATGAAGTACTTCGTGCTGGGCGCGATCGCTTCGGGCGCGCTGCTGTACGGCATCTCGATCCTCTATGGGGTGACCGGAACCTTCCTGATCGACGGCGTCGCTCTCGCAGTGGCGCGCGATGAAGTCCCGGCCATCGGGCTGCTGCTCGGCATCGCGTTCATCGTCGTCGGCGTCGCGTTCAAGTTCGGCGCCGTCCCGTTCCACATGTGGCTGCCGGACGTGTACCACGGCGCGCCGACACCGGTGACCCTGTTCGTCGGCTCGGCGCCGAAGATCGCCTCGTTCGCGCTCGCGATGCGCGTGCTTGCAGAAGGCCTCGGTGGGGCCGTGGATGCCTGGCAGGACATGCTGGTCGTGCTGGCGGCGCTCTCGATGGCGGTCGGCAACGTGGTCGCGATCGCCCAGACCAACATCAAGCGCCTGCTCGCGTATTCGACGATCTCGCACGTGGGCTTCATCCTGCTCGGCGTGCTGGCGGGCAACGCGTCGGGCTACCGCGCGGCGATGTTCTACACGCTCACCTACGTGATCATGACGACGGCCGCTTTCGGCGTGGTGCTCTGGCTGTCGCGCAAGGGGTTCGAGGCCGACGCGCTCGACGACTACAAGGGTCTCAACCGCCGCCACCCCTGGTTTGCCTTCGTCATGCTGATCGTGATGTTCGGCCTCGCGGGCGTTCCGCCGACGGTCGGCTTCTGGGCCAAGCTGCAGGTGATCGCCGCGGTCCTCGACGTCAGGCTCACCTGGCTTGCCGCGTTCGCGGTCCTGATGTCGGTCATCGGTGCGTATTACTACCTGCGGGTCGTGAAACTCATGTACTTCGACGAGCCGGCAGCGTCCGGCCCGGTCGAATCGCGGTTCGCAGTCCGGGTAGTCCTGAGTCTGAACGGTCTCGCAATCCTCGCTCTGGGACTGTTCCCCGGCCTTCTGCTCCGGCTCTGCGAGCAGGTACTCCAGTAGCCGAACCCTGCGCTGTCGGCTGGCTGCCTGACCGGCCATTACTGTAGTCATCGGCCGACAGACCTCCGTCACGGGTCACGCCAGCATCACGGCAGAGGCATGGCCTTCGGAGGAACTGGCGTTGTCGTCTGAGCGAAAACCGCTGTTGACCGCGCTCTTTACCAACAGTGACGCCGCAGAGAGCGCGTACGAAGCCTGCGTGAATCGCGGCTACGCCACGGGCGACATCAACGTGGTGGTATCAGAAGGCACGCGCAGCAAGATCCTCGGAGAGGACGACGAGGCGAAAGCGGAACTGGCGAGCCCCAAGGCGGAAGGCGGGGAGCTGGGTGGCCCGACCGGCGGCAGGGTTGGGATCCTGGTGACGATTTTCGCCGCCGTGGGAGCCGCAATCGCGATTCCGACCGTGGGCTTCCTGGCCGGTCCGGTCGCGGTTGCGCTGGCGGCAGCAGGCGCTGCTGGCTTGGCCGGCGGGCTGATCGGCGCGCTGGGCGACTGGGGCGTTCCCAAAGAGCGCTTGGAGGAGTACCAGGCCGGGATCCGCAAGGGCGCGATCCTGGTCATGGTCGCACCGAAATCCGATCAGGATGCCGAAGCCATTCGGGACGAGTGGACGAAGCTCGGCGGCCAGAAAATCCATTATCGGTAGGGTCGCGACAAGCCTAGCTCGAGCCTGCGGGATAGTTTGTAAATACACGGTCCGCTGTCTATAATTCGCGCCCCTATTGCGGGGTGGAGCAGTCTGGCAGCTCGTCGGGCTCATAACCCGAAGGTCGCAGGTTCAAATCCTGCCCCCGCTACCATTTTGGCCACGCGAGGGCCTGCCGTAAAAAGCAGGCCCTCGTCGTTTAGACGCCAGAAACCCATCGGGCCGTCCGCAGTCGGCTCGATGCGCACCTCGCCCACCCAATCGTTGAGCGTCTCGCGAGCCTCGCAGACCAAGCGGACCGGTATTCGGCGGTTCGTTGCATATTGGACTGATCAAGCTGCCGAAAAAGTAAAAGCCCCGGTCGAGGGCACCGGGGCGTCGGTTTTGGGCGTTTACGCGCCGGCGGGTTGCCGCCAGTTTTGCACCATTTGGACGTATTCGCCCAGCGTCTGCCCGTGATCTACGAGCGTCCTGTGAGTGTGGGTTGCTGCCGAAATCAACTGCTCAACCGATTCCGAGGACGTAAGCTGGTTATGGCCAAGCTCCAGGTCACGACGCACTTCGGCAACAAATTGGCATAGCGCCTCGCGCGGTTGCACATGATCGGTAGAAGAGTTGGCTTCGGTCGGATGCAAGGCTACGTCACTCATGATTTGGACCTCCGTTTTCTAGCTTTTTTCGGTTCATGTTTCACAAGCAAGTCGTCCACAGCTTCACGCATCAAAACGGAGCGCGGTATCCGCGTCCGTGTCGCAAGCTCGTTCAAGTTATCGAGCTTGCCTTGATCTAGATTGGTAAGTATTCCAGGTCGCGTCGTTTTCCCCATGTGGGCTTATATAAGCTTAGTTACAGCACCCGTCAAGGGGGGTGCCGCACCTAGCCGAAAACTCGCAGAAATGGAAAGCCCCGGCCGAGGGCGCCGGGCCTACAGTTCGCCTAAAGTACCCGGAATGACCTCCGACGCCATTACGATCAATCGGGCACCCGTCTTAACGCTGTGGGCTGCAGTGGTTGCGGAGTCCCTCGGGTTCGACCCCGACGAGGCTCTAACGCTCGGCAAAGCCGTGGCAGGCCTCACCGCGCAGTCGAAGGGCCAACGCCTCGGAATCTTTACACCCTCACCTGAAGCCGTGCGCAAGGAGCGAGCGAAGAAGGCAAAAGCGGCGGGAGTATTGCGGGTCGCGCTTCTAGGTCGGGCGGTGCCCGTTCTGCGCACCGATTTCGGCTTGAGGGCGGTGGATAAAGAACAGAAGCCGATGGCACCAACTAGCGTTGCAAAATACCTTCAGTCGAAGTTCGGCGAAAGACTGCCCGAAGTGCGGGGCGCGATGGAGAAGCTTGCACAGTCCCAAGGGCCTGAAGCCTTGGCGAACAAGGCGTTTCAACTCTACGAAGCGTTTCGGCCCGAGATCCCGGAGGGAGAGTCGGGGTGGGGTGCGAAAGGGAAATTGAGCCTCAAGAAGATCCAGGAGTTGGCTGCACAGTGATGAGCCCCGGCCTCGCGCCGGCGGCAGGAACCCTCCTGCTGATCGAGCACGGCGAAACGCACGAGATTCGGAATACCGGCCGAGAGCAATTGAAGACCGTCAACTTCTATGTGCCACTTGCCTTTGGCCGAGATGGTGAGTCGAATCAAAACACGTGGAGCTTCGCAATGACTTCCATTGCCTCGTGGCTCCGGGTGGTTGCTTCACGTATGCGTTTCGCAACCCCGGTTAGCCACTCAATGTCTCGGGCTCCGTGGACCAACGTGGGACGATCATCGGTCTTCGGTTGGAAAAATCTAAAATGACCATCCGCAATTTCCAGCCAGCCATGGGCAGCATCGTTGCGCTCGGCGGTGAGTGAGATGGCCTCCGCAATTGCGGCCATCGCCTCATCAAAAACGGCTTTGCGTATGCGGCTGCTCTTCGACTCGATGAGCCGCCTAAGTGCCGGGCCGATTTGCTTCATTCCTGACTTGTGGTGCTTTTGCATTAACTTCATGTCGGGCGCAAAAGTGTCCGCCCAAGTCAGAAGCACCCTTTCCAGGGTGCCAAAATTGACAACGACTCGCCCGATGGCAGCTTGCCAAGGCGGACCATCCGGGTGACCCGTCACGGTCTGTAGGGAGGGAAGTTTCATGGCCCGACATGTTACGCCGCACGCTTAAAACGCGGAGATGAAAAGGCCCGGTCGAGGGCACTAGGGCCTTCTCAGGAATTTCCTACGGCGGCATTGGTACTTAACCGACATGAACTAGCCACGGCGCAATTTAGGCTCGCCCGCATTCAGGGGACGCCGATGCGCTACCTCGAGCTGCTACGGAATTCCAATAACCTTAAGTTGACGGCGGACCCTAAATCGGGAGTCGTCCCGGAGAGGTTGCGGCTGCTGGTCCGAAACCGCTTTGATCGCGCCGCGAGAGGGGGATATTCCGAACCCTCGTATAGGTCCGAGCCATCCAGGTTTTTCTTTCCCTGATCCGCAAGCCCCGGCCACGCGCCGGGGTTTCCTTTGGCGGAACTACTTCAGCACACCCCGCAGATAGGGGGAAAAGCACGCCCACGCTAACGGGCTGGGGACGCAGAGTTCGTTTCGGGAACGGGTAGAAACAAAAAGTCCCGTTCGCCTAGCGGTCGGGCTTGGGTTCTTCTTTTGGCTTGGGTTCGCCCGTCCGCTGCCCTTTGTGCGACCTGGGACGTGAAGGCTGGGGGCCCGGTGTCGGTTCTGCCTTGACCGGTACCTCAACGACGATCGGAGGAGAGTCATTCCGTTCGCTAAATACGCGGTCCGTAATGAACCAAAGAAGCAAGCCAGTAATAAGTCCAGTAATGAGTCCAATCACGACTTTACCGGTTGGCTTCTCGTACCAATCGCGTTGGCCACTTGGGCCATTCTGATTCTCTGTTTTCCGTGAACTACGCATAGCCATTTGTACCGGCTAAATTGAAAGGCCCGGAAGGCATTCTCCGGGCCTCAAATTACCACGACTCGTAGTAGTTTTTGTCTAGGCCAGGCATAAGGCCCGTAATCAGGCCTCCGCCACTACTTTCAAGAACACGCCTTCGCGCTAAAGTTCTCTTGCTGCATTCCGTACCGATTGATTCGGGCGCACTCAAACATCGGCGCACGCAGCTGCCATGCGCCGACCGATCCGTACTTCCGTAATCAATGCCGTCGCGCGCTGTCGCGTCGAGAGTCCGACGTCGCTGATCGCAGACACAACGTCGCCTTGCGCCGACAACACGACCTGAGCCGTTCGCGATGTGCCACTAGAGTGCATTTTTCCTACAGCAAATTGGGGGGAGCGCACATGGAACAGCGCGACGCATTGTCATGGACGACGGCTGTCACTTCGATGGTGGCGGGAATTTTCGCATTGGGCGTCGTTCACGACGCAATTGCAGCGAAACCGCAGATATCCGGATCACCCGCGCACATGGTCCTACAGAACACGTGGTACGTTTTCAAGCCAGTAGCCTCCGATGCGGACGGCGACACGCTGACATTTTCGATCACGCGGAAACCCAACTGGGCGGCCTTCAACACGCGAACGGGGCGCTTGTCCGGAACACCTCGCCCGGCCGATGTGGGCACATATCAGAACATAAAGATTTCGGTTTCCGACAGTCACACGACGGCGTCGCTACCGAATTTCGGAATTACCGTGACCCAGTCCGCGCCGGAATCCGTGACGATGTCCTGGCTGCCGCCGAGGTCGAACGCCGACGGGTCCAATCTCACCAACCTGGCGGGCTACAGGATCTATTTGGGCCAGGCGGCCGGCGCGCTGAATCGCGTCATCGTCCTGAACAACGCGGGACTCACCCGATTCGTCGTCCACGACCTGACGCCGGCTAGGTGGTACTTTGCGATAACTTCGGTAAACGACCGCGGCCTCGAGAGCCGGCGGTCGCCGACCCTCAGCATAGTCGTCGGCTAACATCGAAAGGGACGCACCCCTGCATACTCCTGCAGGGGCGCGTCCCCCTTGGTTTTTGCTTCGAATTCGTTCGTGCGCGCCGAACGCGCTCTCCCGCAAATTGCATGAAGCAGCGCTGGCGCGCGCCGTAGTTTCAGTTATTGCATCGGCGGCCGACCCGGTTGCCTGCATTCGTTGTAAGCCCAGTTGCTTGGGCGTATAGAGAGCAGGCCGGTTGCGCTCAGGACCTCGCTAGAGGGTCTAAAACGGCGCAGTGAGGGGTGGTCCATCGTGATTAGAATACTTAGCGTAAGCCGTAGCAGTTGTCGAAATTGGCTATTCACACAGATTTCGTTTGTCTTGTGCTTCGCTGCAATTGGTTCTCGGCGTTGAGTGCGCCCGCTGAGAATCCGCGCCCGCCTGTCGTAAATGAAGGGACGGCTGTAATCCAGATCGCGGACGACTTTAAGCACCGACGTGCAAGAACTCGTTATTTCCTACGTGACGAGCGCTCTGGTCACTTGGTTGAACTAACGCTCACCGAGGAGCAAGCAAAGCGCATTCGTCCAGGGCAGACACTGCGCGTTCGGGGCCGGCGCAACGGCAAGCTGCTTTCTGCCGACAGCGACCCAGGCGCTGTTACCGTGCTCGGCGAATCCGTCCCGAATGCCGTTTCTCTAGCTGCGCGTCGCGTCATCGTACTGATCGTTGACATAGTTGACGGGAGCGGTCGCCTCCACGCTGTTAGTGACGTCTGCGACGGTGCAACTCAGCTGCTTGCCGACCATCTATTCGGAAGTCAGACGGCGCGTCTAAACGTCGATGGATGCTTCCAGGATGGTTCGTTTGGCGTGCTCGGATTCGGTGGACGCAGCTATCCGGGAACGGCAACGGATGTCGTACGGGTGAGGGTGCCAGAGCGTTCCTCGTCGCTCGACGGCATCTGCAACGAGACTATCTGGGCTACCAAAGCAGACAATGCGGCAGTTGCGTTAGGGGTCAAATTAGGCCAGTACCAGCATCGCATGTATCTGTTGCCCGAAGAGACGCAATGCCCTTGGGACGGCTTGGCGGAACTGCAATGCGGTGACGAATGTAAAGCATGGGTGCGGGCGAATTTCTTTCTTCCCTGCGGTTACCCAGACCTCATTGCACATGAACTGGGTCACAACGTAGGGCTCATGCATGCGCGAACAGATTCAGATAACGACGGCGTGTCCGACTGTGAGTACTGCGACACGTCCGACGTGATGGGCTTCGGAACCAACTACTGGCGGACGTTCAATGCGCCCCACAAGGAACTGATGGGATGGCTTACCGGGTCGAGACTCATCGATGGTTCCGTCGGTGGCACCTTCCAGATTTCAGCCCTCGAGATGACCGACCCGCCATACCCGCAGGTGGTGAAAGTAGTTTCCCCTTCGGGTGAGCCATATTGGGTGAGTTTCCGTGCAGCGATCGGCTATGACGCCGAGCTGGCAAATAACACGGCATACCTGGACAAGTCACAAGTACACCGCGCAGATAGCCTCGGAAATTCGTACCTGATCACTTCGCTCGAGGACGGCACCATATTTGTCGATGAAATGGGTCTGACAGTAAAGCAGCTAAGTCACTCGGCGGACACAGCGACGATTCAAGTCGCATTTGCTGGCGGTAATCTGTCTTACACGTTGTCAAGAAACTCGCTGAAGTTTGGCACTCGGCGGCTGGGCGTCACTTCCGCCGCCAAGGACATTGTGGTTGTGAATACCGGAGGAGGAGCGTTGCCGATCACGTCGATTGCAATTGCTGGCACCAATCCCTGGCAGTTCGCGCAGTCCAACAATTGCGGGTCAATAGTACCAGTGGCCGGAAGCTGCGTCGTCAGCGTGACGTTCTCACCGACCAAAGTGGGATCGAAGACAGCGAGCCTAAGGATAGCCACAGGAGGCGAAGCGGGAATCAAGGACGTGTCGCTTTCTGGAACTGGCGCGCAGCCAGAAGTTTCGGTTTCCCCGATGACCCTTGAATTTGGCAATGTGCCTCGCGACACGACGAGCACCGTCAAGCGCGTGGAGATCAGCAACACTGGAGCCGTCTGGATGACTATTGACTCAATAGCGATCGGGGGCGCCAATCCGCACAAGTTTGTTCAGACCAATGATTGTCCTGCGGCCGTGCCGGTGGGTGGCAGTTGCAACGTGAGGTTAAGGTTCAAACCAACTGCACCAGGGGACAGGTCAGCGAGCCTGATAATTAAACCGGGCGATGGCGTCTCGGCCAAGACCGTTTCCTTGAGTGGAACCGGCAGTTAGATCGTAGCAACACTACTTGAGTGAAATGGCGCTCGAGAGGTATTCGAACCCTCGTACTGGCCTTTAGACGGTCGATTCCAGCCGCCGCTGAAACCTGCCTCAATTGGATTCAGATCGTCATTGCAGGAACAGCAGGGCGCGGAAGCTGTCGAGGCGGATCGCCGGTTCCGTCCTTGGACCGCCTACTCAGCCACTAAGGCGGTCCGCTTTAACATCTCTCGCTATCCCGTCGATTAAGGCGCACCGTGAGTGGCGACGGGTGCCATTCCCGGACTGAGCGTCCGGAAGGGTCGGACAATGAAATCCAGAACTGTGCGCGATGTGCTTGGTGCGCCTGAATCCTGGCCGAATGACTTGTGCAGCGATTTGACGGTAACGCCGGACATGTTCGGTGCGAAGGTATCGGCGGCCTTTGCTTCGGGCGGTCGCCTCGCGATCCAAACCGAAGGGCGCATAAGCGGGATAACCTTCACGACCTTTGGCGTCGCGGATGCAGACCTGAGCGCTGGCATAGTCGCCGCTATGTGGCCGGGGAGAGACTTGTACACAGCCCTCGACGCGAAAGTCTGAGTCCAGCATGAACGCCGGGGGCCTCCCGGCACCGGCCCCGTTTGTTCCGGAGATGCGCCTTAGAACAGGGTAAATCTCATGAAGTTCAAGTTTGCTAGCTGCTTGTTCGTCATGCTTGTTTCCGGCGCTTTTACAAGTAGTCTGTGGGCTCAAGACCGAATCACGGCGGATGGTCTTCTCTTTGTTGACTCAGGCTCACTCAGTCACGCGCTTACTCCACAGCTGAACGCGGCCCCCGATGACACTGAAGCGTCAAGCGCCCGGGTTACTACCCGATCGAAGCGTCCTGTGATCCAGACTTTTGATCACCGGCCTGGGCCTGATTGGGATGCGTGGGACTGCGGCGATGGTGTTGGCAAGGCGCGTGTTTCCCACGGCATTCTTACTATTGACGCCGCATCGTGCTATGAATTCCTACTTTTTCATCCGAACGGAAAATGGCACAAGCATGTAAGCAACAGCAGAGGTTGGGTCATTGAAACGAGCCTGAAAGTGGATGCAACGAACCCAGCAGAAGAGTGCAACGATACCCCCGGCACTTCCCTCAAGATCTGGGCGCACGACCATACCAACCTGGTGATCTTTGGCTTCACTACCGAGGAGGTCTGCATCGCGTATCCAGACAATGCGCGCTTTTCGATGGATACGACGAATGCCTTCCACGTCTATCGGATCGAATCGAGGGGTCGGAGTGTTCGCGTTTACGTGGATGGCGAACTGAAAATCAACCACACCCTGACCTGGACCGGCGGTGGCAGCGATGTCCTGACATATGGCGACGGTCATGCAAACGGGATGACTCGATCGTACTGGGATTATTTTTCCTACGATGTCTTTCCATAGTGTGTTGTTTACTTCTCGATGTCCGAGCCATGAGAGGCAACGCATTGCCACTTGCCGTCAGGCATTTTGACCCATGTATCCGTCCAGCGTGAATGGGAACTAGCAGGCTTCCCCGACTCATCGGTGTATTGAGTCTTCGAGACGATCGTTGCGATGGCCGTGTCACCAAATACCGTCACCTTCAACTCCGGATACTCGGCGCTCGAATAGTTGGTGGCTTTCTCACCGGCCAATATCTCGGCCTTATTGCGGACTTTTCCATCAGTACTTGTATATACGAACTTGTCGGCCAATAGCGGAGCGAGGAGGTCTGGATTGTTTGCCTTCTGTGATTGCAACCACTGTTTTTCCAGCACCAAGACAGCTTTCTCGCTCACCTCATTCGCCTGTTGAGCGTGAGACAAGGAAGCGCTCCCTAGCGTGAGTGAGGCGAGCAAAAACCAGAGCCATGTCCTTTTCATAGATATCCCCTTTGTTTGCTGAATTGTGCGGCAATTTCGGCCAGGCACTCGATGGCCAATGCGCCGATGGATTAGATACTCAACGCAGGAGACTGTGCAATCGGACCTGGGGACGCTCAGCATCCGGCCGCAGCGGCTCGAGGTGATCTCGAGCTCACTCCTGTAGGACCAACGTAGGAGCGCGTAGGAGTGCATTTCAATGCACCTGCTCGGGGTGTAACGTCCTTTCGGCGCAGTGTCCCGGTTGCTGCGGACGAACGCTGCGATTAATCAAGAAACTCCCGCAGTTTAGATCAGAAGGGAGATACCCATGAACGTGCACTCGCGCGTCCGCCAGTCGCTGCTTGGACTGGCGGCCATCATCTGCCTCGCTTTTATTCAGCCGGCGGCTGCTCAATCACTGCCGAGAGATCCCGATTCGCTGGGCGTCCGCTGGTGGCAACTCGCCATGTCGATTCCAACGGCGGTTCATCCGTTCTTCGACGCAGCCGGGGAGCGCTGCATGTTCGGACAGCACGGCAAGACGTGGCTACTCATGACCGCGGCGGGCCCGCTGAACGACCCGGCCCATACCACGTGCACGATTCCCGAGGGGGTGCCCATCCTCGTCCCGCTCTATATCGTGCTTTGCAACCCGTACCCTGGGGAAACGATTCAGGACAATGTGCAGATCTGCAAGGAAGAGGCCGACAAGACTGACATTCTTCGCCTCCGAATTGACGGAAAGCTGCGCAATGACCTGATCCAGCGGCGCGCCCGGCGAGTGCCGTTCCCCATCACGACTCCCGAGGAGAACTTGTTCGGATATCCGGCTGGCGTCTTCGACTCCGTGCATGACGGGCACTTCGCGTTAATACCTCCGCTTGCACGGGGCACGCACATCGTTCGCGCGGTCGGCGGCCGCTCCGTAGACGGCTTCGGGTTCGATGTGCTCTATCGCCTGCACATTGTGAAGCCGAACAAGAACGTGCCGATGCCTTAGGCGCGACGACGCCCCGGGGTCACGCCGGCGACGCTCTCAGGCGGCCGGGCGACCAAGGGAGGTCCGGGCGCCGCCCGGACCTCCCTGCAGTCTATTTCAATCTAAGCTCAATCAACTCGATGCTGCCCATCGTCTTGCGCATCGGGGCACGCTCGGCACCTTCCTTTTCAAACTGCCTGCGGTCCTTCGCCACGGCCTCGTTGATCTTCTTTTCAGTGGCGAGACCTTCAGCGATAGTCTGGAAGTCCTTGTTAATAGTCACGAGGTACAGGTCCGGTTCTCCGTCCCTCGCTTGGGTATTGGCAAGGACGTAATAGCCGACCTCATTACCGTACTCGGCATTCAGCTTGCGGAATTTTACCCATTCGTCAGCGAGCCAGGTCATGTAGTTCTCGAATTGCCCGTCCAACACGTCGATATCGGACACGTACCAGACGTTGCCGAACTCATATCGCGATTCCGCTGCGACCGCAGGCGCGGCAAGACCAACCGCGAGAGCTGCAGCAATTAATGCGCCGAAAGGTTTACGAGTCATCGGAGCCTCCCCCATTGTTACTACGGAAACAACAAACTGGCCAAGCGTCTGTCGCGCGAGCATTCACGTCCGACAGCTCATTGTCGAATCGCAATCTATACCCCTGATGATCGGCATTGTCCATGTAACCAAATGCCGTGACGGCGACTTCACTTAGATTAGGGCACGATTTGCTGAGGCGCCACGCCCGCATTTGCTCGCACTTGGCTTCAGCAGCATCAACGGCAGCCTGAATCTCGTCTGGCTCCATGTCTGGGTCGACACATTGCAGGCGGCCACGCAAGCGACCAATGCGCGCCTCGTGCGCAAAATAGCGGCGGCGGCAAACATCTTTCCGAACAGCTAGAAGCCTAAACGGATAAACATCGACTTATGGGAAGAGGCAGCCAAGATGAATCCTATGAAGCACTTGTCGTGCGTCGCATTGCTCGGTGGGCTACTGGTCATGTCGCCGATCGCATCTACGGAAACTGCAACTGCGGAAACAGCATCTCCGGTAACCGTGGTTGCATGGCTTACCGGATTCAAGGAAGTTCCTGTCATCTCGTCTCGGGCGTTTGGCAATTTTCGGGCGGTCATTGATCCCAGAGCTGGAACTATCAGCTATGAACTCACATATGCGGGTTTGACCGGAAGCGTACAACAGGCGCACATCCATGTCGGCCAACACTCGGTCCATGGGGCGGTCAGTGTGTTTCTTTGCCAGACCGAAGCCAGTCCTGATCCAACCGGCTTGGCGCCGCGCTGTCCGCGGTCGGGAAAAGTCACTGGCATCCTCCAATCTGCAAACATGATCGAAGGTCCGATCGTCGCTCAGGGCATCGCGCCTGGCCAATTCAACGAGTTAGTGCGCGCGATACGTTCAGGCGTGGCATACGTCAACGTGCACTCAACAACGTTCCCAGCCGGAGAGGTTCGCGGCCAGCTACATTTTCCCCCGTCGTGATTTCGATTGGCGTGTGGTGCAGCAAAGGCCTCGTGAACTTGCCGCACAGCGAATAGCCCCGGCCGAGGGCGCCGGGGCGAAATTCCAAACGCCTTAGATTGTCGTAAAGGAGTCTCTCTTTAGGGCGCCTTCACGGCCGTGCCTGTCAGGTCTCTTGTGAAAACAAGATCGTCAAGATTGTCGGCGGCCACAACCCGCAGCTTGGCCGACTTGGCTCCTACGGACGTGGGTCTAAAGGCAATGTTGATAAGGCAGCTGTTCCCCACTTTGAGCGACTCGCCGCAGGTATACGCCAACTGGAAAGCTCCGGCGTTGCGACCCGTGAGCTCCAGGCTGCGGAGCGGCAGCGCCGCAGTGCCTGTATTGCGCAGCCTGAAGCTCTGCGTTTGACTCGTGTTCACGGCTCGCGGGCCAAAGCCCAAACTCGATGGTTTGAGCGAACCTTGAATGGAACAATCTGGCTCCCCTTGGGTAAAGCCCCCAACGCCCCCGGGACCGACGACTTCGGCGAAGAAAACAGCCGGCTCACTGCCCTCGTTACTCAGGGAGTGGACCACTTCCGCCGCTTCGATAAACGTTTCGCCTACCGAGTAATGTTTCGGGGAGCTACACCGATTTTTCAGCGTTACTGTACCCTGTGTTACGACATTGACTGAGTCACCAGGGTGGGTGTGATAAAAGATAACGTCGCCAGGCTCTGTCGTAAACTTGTCGAGGAAGACATTTGCCGGGCCGTTAAATTCTGGCACGAATTCGATTGTGCCCGTTGCCAGGCGTTCAACGGTTCGGGCGGCGTCGGCCGTGATGGTCAGAGCGCTCGCTCCACAAAAGAACAGTGCGAGCATAAGTTTGGTTTTTGATTTAATGGTTTTCATCTTTGTCCTTATCCTGAGGAAGGCAATTAATTTGCTTCAGATTTGCGTGATCGTTTTGAGCCCCCGCCAATCCGACGCTTGACTGCGAAGATCCATTTCAAATCGATACTACGCTCATTGGGCCGTGATAGATCCAGACTCAGGGGCATGAGTGGCGCATCAGTCCGAGCTCACTCGAGATCTCGGCACCTTAACCATGACCACTCAGATCGATCCATCTTCAATTAAATCAGCCGCCATCGCACTTATTCTCAACAGCGCCTTACGCCCTCAATTTCCGCAAGCGTTGCGTATCAAGTCTCAAGCGGAATAAAAGTTTGCTGACGGTACTGGGGCACCCGGCGAGCGTGCTTGGCTTGTGCATGGACGGGGCACGATGCGCCACGAAACCCAGAGGGTGAGCCTGGAGAACTATTGTCGGTGAAAGGAAACGGCCCGGTCACGAGCACCGGGCCAACGATCAGACGAAGCGTTTGCAGAATGCGCTGGACCTTACCGACTCAATGTGTCGCGTTCTACGACTAGAACGGAAGGGTCTTAGCCGATTCCACGATCTCGAGGCGATACCTTGTGTCGGTGGCGAAGCCGGTTGTGTCTGTTGCTTTGACGCGAACCCAATGGACGCCCGGCTTGAGCGGCGGTAGTAGCGCGTAGTACCCGTCATGCACAGAATCGAAAAAACCCGTCGGGAAACCGAAGACATTGTCGTCGGGTACCGCCAATGTGAACGCGCGAGAGAATGCGCGGCGCTTGATGAGGTCGTTTCGGAACTTGCCGTCGATCTTGAGACGCATGAAGTTGGTAGAATCAGTGATGTCTTTGCAGAGTTGGACATTGTGCTCGATGGTCTCACCGAGGGACGGAATACAGATCACGACGCTCACCGCCAGGAAGATCGGCTTGCCAGCTGGAATCGTGCACTTGAGATCTACGAGCGGGCCGGTGCTTGAGGAGTACAGCATCCAGGTGTGTCCACGCTGGCCAATGCCGCAACTCGCGCCCGTTTCATCGAGAAATGGGTTTTGTACCCCAGGGATGGACAGCACTTGTTGCCACCATTGCACTCCAAGCTGACCAGGGTCATTCTGAGAGCCGTTGCCTTCGGCTGATGCCATGGCTGCGAAGCCGACGCAAAACAGCGCGACGATCCCCATCGCAGACAGTGAAGCGTGTCGTCTATTGTTCATTGAAATCTCCCTTCACACGTTGTGGCTGCGGCAAGAAATTGTAATTGCGACGCGAGTCCACAGCGTCCCCGCGCTTTTTAAACGGGGGCATCTTGCGCGTGTCGGCAGCGAATTGATGTCAGCGCGTTGTAGGCATTCGGTCCCACCGCAAGCAATCTGTAGTCCTGCCCGCGCTACTACTTTCTAGAACTCCGGCCTTGCGCCGGGGTTTCTGTTTCAGGGCGCTGCCTGAGCCAATTGCTCACATTGGCAAGTCCTTGTTCGATCAAAACGCCTCTCCAAAGGCCGGTCGATCTCAAGCACGCAAAGAGGAGATGACTGGCGGCTCGATATTCAGGCTGCACGTTCCTTTCGCGAGCGTTGGGCGTTGGACTG
The DNA here is from genome assembly GCA_963817195.1 of uncultured Gammaproteobacteria bacterium. GTDB lineage: Bacteria > Pseudomonadota > Gammaproteobacteria > Steroidobacterales > Steroidobacteraceae > SCUD01. The sequence goes on along the minus strand of CAWFNJ010000007.1, from coordinate 327,736 downwards.
GCACTCACCTCGGCGTGGGCATCGGCCCAGCAACTCTATCGGCTTACCGACCTCGGCACGCTCGGTGGACCGAGTTCCACCGCCATCGATTGTTTCTGTAAGACAGCCGCCGACGTCCTTTGTAAGACGATCATCGCTCCCTATAGCCCAGCAAAAGCAACGGCGGACCTACGCCGATGCATTCATTGGCGGGACCAGAGCCGCTGATTTCGTTTCACATAAGAAGGCCACGTGCCTCCTAACGTGGCCAAGCTCTCCATGCATCTATTCGTTCGGTGGCGTGCATGGGTGATTTCATTGGCAAACTAAATTACCTGGGTGTATACCGTTTCTGTCGGTTGCGCCGACGACCAAGGTGGAAAATCTTACGCGGTGCAATTGACAGAGGATCGCCATTGCGCAGAAACGGCACTCGCGTCCGCAACGATCATGGACCCGACCTGCCTGCTTAGACGCACTTACTCGGAGAGTTCACCCAATGAGCAATAGAAAATTTCTATCTGAGTTAGGGCTTGTAACCGCGATCGGTTGCGTATTGCCCGTCAGTGCCGGCGCACAAGAGTGGTCGCCGCCCGAGCGAATCATTTCGATCGGCACCGAGGGGCACGAGATTGGAACATCGATTTCCCCCGACAATCTCAGCCTGTTCGTTTCGACGTTCCGTAGCCTCAATATTGGCGGGGAGGAGAGTGCCGACATTTGGGTCTCCAAGCGTCCCGACACAAAGACCCGGTTTGCGCGTCGCGCGAACCTCGGTTGGGCAATCAACACGCAGGGCTTTGAAAGCGCCCCAACTTTTTCCCGCGATGGCCACTGGATGTACTGGTGCAGCGATATCCATCCGGGCTACGGCGGCTTCGACATTTTCCGCAGCTATCGAGCGGACCCGACAGACAACTTCGGCTGGGGACCGGCCCGAAACCTGGGACCCATCATTAATTCCGAGTTCGACGAATGCGACCCCTACCTCGTGGAAGATCCGAACACGGCTCAGAGGACGTTGTATTTCGCAGTTCGCGGGGATCCCAGTGGACTTGGCGACTGGGACATCTTTTCCAGCACGGGTGAGCAAGGAAGTCCATGGCAACCGCGGGTGCTGGAATCCGTGCTGAGCACTCCGCAACGCGAAATCCAGATCACGCTCAAGAAGAATGGTCTCGAGATCATTTTCGCGTCCAATCGCGAAGGCTCAGTTGGCGGTATCGATTTGTGGAGCTCCACCCGTGGGTCGCGTAGGGGTGAGTGGGACCCGCCAGTCAATCTTGGTCCGGTGGTCAACACCGAGGCCAACGAAAGGGGCCCCTCGCTGGCAGGCGGTGGGACCAGGCTCTACTACACGTCCGATCGCTTGGGTCCAGGCCGGGGCGACGTGTACGTCACCGAACGTTAGGACGGGCTCGGAACGCAAGCAGGAGTAGCCTGTCAAATCGTGATGTCCTGAGGCGAATAGAAAGGCCCGTCGCGTGCGGGCCTTTTCTTTGCCCAGAGGGAAGTATCCGATGAGCACACGGGTAGTGGTTGCGCTGGCGCTTGGGCTACTTATTGTCGGCTGCGCAGCTACAGGCCCAACCAACTCGGAGAACTTTCAGTCATTGGTGAGAGATGCAACGCCCCCTGAGGACGGGAGCATTCTGTTCTCGTCTCCCGCCGAGTGGCTGCCAGACCAATACGGTCTTGCGGCTAGCGATGACTATAGGCAGGGGGTCTTCGTTCTTACGGAGAGTTCCCTGGTATTCTTGCAGTGGCTGCTCACGGAGAAGAAGTACAAGACCGTGTATCGCGCCCCGTACGCTGCTATTGGCAGCCATCAACATCTCAAGGGCGGCCGATCTGGAACAATTGCGATATCGGCGAAGGATCATCGTTCGCAGACGTTCAACATGATTGGCGACGCTGGGCGTTCGTCGGTCAGAAGACGTCAGAGCGAGCAATCGCCATCATGAATCAAAAGATACCCGTGCCTCCAATCGCCCCCAAAGGCTAGCCCGGGGCGGGCGAACGTAGTTGCGATGAGTGCGGCGTACGACGTCTCGGAACTCCTGAGGAGGCCGCAGACTCCCCCGACCACCAACCGCACACGACCTCGACAGGCTGCAACGCATCTCCTGCGTACCCGAACCGACGCCTCCCGCTCCAGCACCTGCTGCAGTCCAGTGACGACTCCGTCGACTCGCACACGACCGACAGCACGCCTACTCTGCCGGCCGCTGGCGCGCAGCCTAGCAAGAAACACTGAGCCGCGTCGACCTCAGGTGCCAGCGCAATGTCCAGCCGACGAGAGACTGGTACTTGGTGGCAACCTTGCCAGCGGCGCGTCGGGTGCGCAGACGAACTTTTCGTCACGTCACCGAGTAGCACCCAACCGAACTACTCACCATGTAGGACATTGCCGCATTCAGGACGACTGCCCGCGGCGGTTGAAGGACTTGCGCAGCCAATCTGGGGCATCATTGGCGCTGCAGTTGCAACGTCCTGCACATTCTCTAGCTGGAATGTGATTGTGAACCCAGCTTCGAAACACCGTGTTGCCTGCCGACCGGCGCCAGTCATGCGTCGTTCGTTGGCTTGACCGACGCGCAATGCGCAATCGTTGGCGCATCCGATCGATGGCGCACATGCCTTTCGCGTACTGGTTCACGTACTTCTGAAGCCGCGCGGCAGTCGATTCGGTCACCACTGCTTGATCGCGTACCGCGGCGACGACCGCGGTTTCTTCGAAGACGATCGACATACGGTCATGCTCGACGGGTTCATCGACAACCTGCGCGCACTGGCGATTTCGACTGGTGGTTTCGACGATCTCGACACGGCGCACGACGCCGAGCTGATAGCTGGTCTCTTCGCTCGCAATGGTGAGGCAATCTTTGCAGGGTTTACCGGCAGCTTTTCCCTTGCAATTGTCACGCGCGAAACCGGCGAAGTCGTGCTGGCCAGGGACCGCTTCGGAGACAGGCCGCTTTTCTACGGTGTGACCCGCGCCGGATGGGCCTGGGCCTCGGAGATCAAGAGTCTCTGCCCCTTGCTCGACCGTGTCGCATTGGATTCGGAAGGACTCCGGCAGGCGATCCACTATCGCTACGTACTCGGCGACACATTGATAGTCGGCGTCAGTCAAGTGATGCCGGCCTGCTTTGTCCGCCTTGCAGCCGGCAGGAGTCCAGTCGAAACGCAGTACTGGAAGCTGGAGTTTCGGCCCTCGCAGGCAAGCAGCAGCCTGGAGGCGTGGGCCGATCGGGTGGATGCCGGCCTTGATGCCTGCTTCGCGCGCCTTCGCGACCAGTACCGCGATATCGCAATCCTGCTCAGCGGCGGTGTCGACTCCTCCCTGCTCGCTGCGAAGGCAGCAAGGAGCGGCTTCCGGACCTGCGTTGCGCTCACGGCAAGGTGGCCCGGCGACAATCCTGAACTTGAAGCGGCTATGTCCGTCGCGCGCCACGTTGGAATCGAACATCGGATCATCGACATCGAAGAATCGTATATCGAGAAATCGTTTCCCTGGATCACCTGGCGGCTCGAGGAACCGCCAAGGCATTACAATTCGTTCGTCCTGGCGAAACTGTTTGGCGCTGCCAGCGGACAATTCGACACGTTGCTCAGTGGCCATGCGGCCGATGTGCTTTTCGGACCGCCCGGAATCATCGACCTTGGCGTATTCCGGCGCAGGCTATCGCAGTTGGAATACATTCCGAGACGACTGAAACTGTACCTGGCCGAACTGCTGGGAGATTCCGAGAGACCGCGCATTGCCCACCTGAAGAAATGCCTGGATATCGACGAGCATGAATTCACCAAGAGCTACTTCAAGATTCATTACCGTGACCAGGGTGACTTTTTTCTGCGACGCCAACTTGCCCCATCTGGCCCGAGTCGCCGGTCAGTCGAGCGATTCTATGACCCGCTGGAAAGCGCTACCGAGCGGTTTCAGCGCTTCGACCTCTACACGTTCAACCAGTCGCACACGCAGGTATACGACCGACTTGGCGCCCCATTTGGCATTCACGTGACGACGCCTTTCCTTGCCCCCGAAATCGTCGACATTGCCGAGAAGCTGCCGTCGAGGCTGAAGTCCGACGGTCACATAGCCAAGCCGGTATTGAAGACGCTCGCGTCGCGGTTTTTTCCCAAGGAATGGATGTATCGGCAAAATCAGGGGTTCCCAACCCCGACATCGCGTTGGCTCCAGGGCCCGCTCAGTTCCTGGAGACGCGTGCTGTCCGACGAGCGAATGGCATCCCGCGGCGTAGTGAATGTCGCGGCAATTCGGGCAGGGGACGCCGACCGCAATTACGAAGCAATCTGGACTGCGATCACTTTGGAGATGTTCTGCAGGCAGTTTATCGACGGCGACGGGAGTCCCGCCTCCATTGTCGATGGGATTGGCGAAAGCGAGATTGAGCGAGCCCGGCAAGGATCAGAGTGAGTGCGGACATAATGCTTGAGGATCTGGAGAAAGGTCCGGACTACGCGATTCGCGCCCCAGCGCGGGTACGTATTGACTTTGGCCGTGACTGGCGCATCGTAAACCAACCATCAGAAGCTGCGGGCCTCCCAAGAGAAGCCTGCCACGACTCTCGGCCGAGAGTCAGTCAAACCTGACGCCTCGATCTTTCGCAAGTCATTACCAGCGCCATTGTTCCGGGACCGGGACATGCGCATTACAACTAAGGGGACGAACATGGTTGAAATTAAGGACTCATTACTTCTTAAGCTGACGATTCTTGCCTGCACGTCGGTCGCGGGTCTTGCCGTGAATTCGACCGCGAGTGCGGAGTGCACGGACACGAACACCTGCTTCGGCCTAGGCGCACTTCAATCAAACACAACTGGATTTGGCAACAGCGCCTTTGGACATGAGGCTCTCACCAGCAACACCGTTGGCGACGCAAACTCGGCCACCGGCTCGGCGGCGCTTCGGTCTAATATTTCGGGCCGCGAAAATACCGCTTCCGGCAGTTTTGCGCTATTTCAGAACACCACAGGAAGCTTCAATAGCGCCTTTGGAACTCAGCGCTCAACAGTAATACTACTGGTCACTCAAATACCGCCATCGGCATGGAGGCACTCCGTTCTCACATCTCGGGCCAGGGAAATACCGCGATAGGTCGTGCTGCGTTATTTCGGAACGAATCAGGCGTTGGCAACACCGCGGTCGGCAGCCAAGCGGCCTTCAACTCCACGGGATTCGACAACACTGCACTTGGCTCACGCGCGCTCGGTGGTGTTTTCACCGGGCAGTGGAACACAGCCACGGGAAGCGAGGCAATGCTGGGATTCGGCGGAAATGACAATACCGCCAACGGGTACGTAGCGCTCAGTGGGCTAGGCGAAGGCGACCAGAACACAGCAATCGGCGCCTATGCTCTTCACGGGTTCTCTATTTAATGTGATCGAGGATGAGCATAGGAACTCGGGTTCGTTCAACACTGCAACCGGTGCGCACGCACTCGAACGGGTGGACACAGGTAGCAGCAATACCGCGATCGGAGTGAATGCGCTGGGGGACAATACTGACGGTTTTCGCAACACAGCTAGCGGCGTCAACGCGCTCGGGAGTGTCACGACCGGCGTCAGAAATACGGCAATCGGCGCTGCTGCCGGCAAGAATTTGGTTACCGGCAGTGACAACATCTTCATTGGCGCCGAAAACGTTGGCGGCGCGGCGGTCAATGGAGTCACCCGGATTGGCTCGAAAATCCACCAGAAAAGAGCATTCATCGCCGGGATTCGCGGCGTAAAGACTGGTCTGTCAGACGCGCTTCCCGTCTACATTGATGCAAATGGCCAATTGGGCACGATCAAGTCGTCGCGCGAATTCAAGAGAGACATTCAACCGATGGGAAGCATCAGCGAAAACCTGCTGGCACTTCACCCTGTAACTTTCCGCTACAAGGACCCGGATGAAGACGGCAACAGGCCCATGCAGTTCGGCTTGGTGGCTGAAGAAGTAGCCGAGGTTTTCCCCGAGCTGGTGGTTTACGACGAAAACGGAAAACCTGATACGGTTAGGTATGACCTGATCGTGACCATGCTCTTGAACGAGTTCCAAAAAGAGCGCAGTGCGACCCAGGCGGAATTGGCGCAGCTCAAGAGCGAAGTGGCGCGCATGGCGGAAATTATCGAAAGGTTGGATCTCGAAAGGCAGATGGCGTCCACGCGATAGTTCATGCCCGGATAGTTCGCGCTTTCTTCAATCGACACCCCCGGCTGCGCGCCGGGGTGTTTTTCTATAAGCCCGGCACAAAATCACGCAGCAGCGTCGCTACTGCCTCAGTCACCATGTCATCGAAGTCGCTGACATTCGGATTCCTACACGTGTGGAATGTCGCTGCATGGCGACAAGTAAGAATTCTCCTATTGACGCTTAGCCATCAGGATTCCGGCGGCAGCGTGGACAAGGAACGTCCTCGTCGGTTAAGTCCTGAGGCTTTCCGTAGCTCCTGCGCTGCCACTGGTTCTAGTAAGCAATTTTTTATCCGCCTAAAGCTGTGGAGGGGGAAGGCATGCCGCAATTTCGAGCAGTCGGACGAGTCGGAGGTTCCGGAGTAATGCTGGCGCTCTTGAGCGTCGTAAGCCTTGGCGCGAGCGAAATGGCGCTGGCGGCCGAGCACAAGGTTTCGAGCGAAACGGCGTACTTCGACTGCTCCTCATTGAAGCCGGGCGACACGCTCACCCTCGCATCAGGTACGCGCGGTCCGTTGGCAGTCAAGAATTGCAACGGTACTTCAAGCAATCCAATCATCATCCGCAACGATCCGAACGGCAGCGGGCCGACGGTCATTCGTCGTAGTTCCGGGTCTGCTGGAGGCTTCGTATTCAACTGCTTCCACTGTGTCGGCGTCAAAATGGACGGCAGCTACAAGTGGCGGGGCGCGCCGTCGGGCAAGACCTATGGCATCAAGATGACCATGACCGGAGGCAAGGCGCCGTCCGCATTTCTGAGGTTCGGCGGGCTATCTCGCTTTGTAACGATACGCAACGTCGAAGTTGACGGAGCATGGCCAGCGATTTCAAATTACGGAAGCGGAATCCGTATAAACGACGAGTCGGTCAAGCGCAGCCAGTATCCTTCACTGTGGCGCGAAGGCATCCTGATCGAAGACAACTTTGTCCACGATGTCGCCCTTGAGGGAATGTACATCGGCCATAACTACAAGACTGGCGGCTTGCCGGTGCGCAACATCGAGATCCGGAACAACCGGGTCGAAGACATCGGCTATGAAGGCATCAATACGAAATCGGTGTGGGAGGGTGACAATTCGATCCACCACAACGAAATCCGGAGAGCGGGCAAGAACTCGGCAGACTCGAACAAGGGCTCGCAGTACTCCGGAATCACGAACCTCTCAGGAAAAATGAAGATCTACAACAACTGGATCGAAACCACCGGCAAGCACGGAATTCAAGTGTGGACGGAGGAAGGCCCGAAGGTCTCCGAGGGTCGCGGCCCATTCGAAGTGCAACATCTGGAACAACGTCATCGTTGACGCAGGCGGCTTGTGGAAGTCGTTCATGTCGAAAAGCTACGGCATCAACGTTGGCGCCCAGGACGGCTGCGAGAAGCCCATTCCGAATATCTATAACAATACGATTGTCAACTCGCGTCAGGGCGGGATTAACGTCGAACAACAATATCGACGGGGGATTCGTGCGCGACAATATCGTTGCGGGGACTGGAAGCAATCCGGTAATCATCACGCTCCCGACTCCGTCGAACTGATAAACAATCGAGTCGGATCGGTCTCGCAGATGGAGTTCGTTGACTCCGCTCATAATGACTTCCACTTGCGCAGCAGCAGCCCTGCGCGAAACGAAGGCACCAATGACTATCCGAGCAAGGATTTTGACGACAAAACGCGACCCAAGGAGGGCGCTGCAGACCAGGGGGCTTTCGAGAGCAACTGAGCTGCAAGACTTGCCCTGGCGACAGGGCGCTGGGCAACTAGCCGCAAGTCTGGAAAGCCCCGCTGCGAAGCGGGGTTTTCTTTTGGCAGCCGGGAGCGAGTTGTCGAGCGCGCACCGCGCAAAGAAAAGGCCCCGGCGCGTCGCGCCGGGGCCTGTCAGTTTCTCAACTTCAACAGCTGACCTCAGGCCATGCGGCGACGCCCGAAGAGCAGGGCCGCGAACCCGAGCATGAGCTCGAACAGCCCCGTTGCCCCGCCGCCGCCGCCGCCGCCATTACCCCCACCCCCACCTTGGGCGCCAGTTGTCGTCGTAAACGTCGCGGCGAAGCCGCCGACCGTCAGCGTCGTGGTCTTGTCGGTGGAGAACGCGGCTGAGGTTTGGTGACGCACGCAAACCGTATCGCCGGATTCGATCATATCCGGGTCGTTGGTAAACGTGTCCGTGCAGCCGATCGAGTAGGTGCCACCGATGACGCTGATGTGCGCCGGAACTTCAATGCCAGTGATCGTCACGGTTTCCGAGGTCGCCCCCGTCGACGGTGCAAGGCCAGTCCGGGAGGTGAAGCTGAACGGATCGGGTTCGGTGTCGCAGACGCGGCGTGTGAAGGCGACGCTTACCGCAGGTTCCGCGGTTGACGGAACTTCGACCTCGATCTCGTGCTCGCCGCAATCCGTGATGGCCGAGACATACGGCGATCAGGTATTCGTTGTTGAGCAGGTCGGCCACGAAGGTGTAGGCCTCGATCGATGTCTGCGGCATCCGGCGCCGGAAAGAACTGCGCCGCCGGACTCGGCGGCGATACTCGTCCAGGAGATCGGTGCGACCCGGGAGCGCAAAATCACCGACGCCGATCGTGAAGATAGGGACGCTGTTCTCGTTCGCAAGCGCAACAATATCTTCCTCGGAGGCGGTAGAGTCGTTGTCGCCCCCGTCGCCGACCAGAATGACCGCCTTCGGGCCATCCGGCAGCGTCGCAGGCGGCGAGATGATGTGATTCAGCGCCACCATCAGCGCATCGAGCGTGTTGGTGCCGTTGCCGGGATAGTCGGACTGAACGCCGGCAATGAGCTCCGGATTGCCCGCGCCGCTATCGATCTCCGTGAAGGGCACGACGACGGACGCGCCGGCGGGGTTCGTCGTGTTGAACTTGATGACCGCCGCGAAGTCTCCGTCCTCCATTTCATTGATGAAGTTGATGACGAGCCGCTTCCATATCAGCGCGCGCAACCCTTACCACGCTCGCGCTGTAGTCCATGGCAAACACGACTGAAACGTGCTGGTTCGGGTCGAGCGACGGCGGAAGCGTCAGGTCCAGGTCGGCGGCAATGAGCGTGGTGCCGTCCTCGCGGATCGTAAAGTCACTGGCCGTGAGCCCGGGAACCGGATCGCCATTCGCGTCCGTCACCTTGACGAAAATCTGGACCGGGTCGCTCACTGGCCGTGCCTCGACACGCACCTCGACGTCGGCCCAAGCCGGCGCAATGCCAATGAATAAGATCAGTACAGCGCGGGCAGGCTTGGCAACCAGTTTGGCAAGCCAAGTCACTGCGCGGACGTGCCGGAAATGAGGCGTCATGATGGTCCCTGTTGTGTTACCCCTAGCTATATATATTGTAGCGTTGCGAGATTCTGGGAGTACGACTAGACATATCCGAGTGAATCGTATTCGTGAGGCAGTTCACATATTTGACTTGACTTACCAATTGGCGGGGCCAATGACGCCAGGCCTTCCGGCAATGGAGGCAATTCGCGAAGCTGCCAAGCGCCTCGCCGGCATTGCCCTCCGGACGCCGCTCGTGCGCCTCGACGTTCCCGCCGCGCCGGCGGAAATCTGGCTCAAGCTCGAAAACCTGCAGCCCATCGGTTCCTTCAAGATCCGCGGCGCCGCCAATGCGATGGCGCACATCCCGCCCGCGGAACTCGCGCGCGGCGTCGCTGACCGCATCGGCCGGCAACATGGCGCAGGGCGTCGCCTGGTGCGCGCGCAGCGCGTGGCATTCCCTGCACGGTCATCGCGCCGGACACGGCGCCGGTCGCGAAGCTTGTCGGCGATCGAGCGCCTCGGCGGCGCGCGTCATCCAGGCGCCCTTCGAGCGCTGGTGGCAGACATTCCAGGACCGCGGTTACCCGGGCGTCGATGCCACGTTCATCCACGCGTTCGACGATCCGCACGTCATGGCGGGCAACGGAACGATCGGGCTCGAGATCCTCGAGGACCTGCCGGACGTCGATGCGGTCGTGATTCCGTGGGGCGGCGGCGGCCTCGCCAGCGGGATCGGCGCGGCCGTACGCGCACTGGCGCCGAGCTGTCGCGTCTTTGCGGCAGAAGCGGAAACGGGCGCGCCGCTGGCGGCGGCGCTCGCTGCCGGTGCGCCGCGGACCGTCGACTACCGCCCGTCGTTCGTCGACGGCATCGGCAGCCGCTCGGTATTTCCGCAGATGCTCGAACGCGCACAGACGCTCGTCGACGGCTCGCTCGTTTCGACGCTCGACGGAAATTGCCGCGGCGATGCGGCTGCTCGCCGAGCGCGCCCGCGTCATCGCCGAGGGCGCCGGCGCCTGCGGCGTCGCCGCCGCGCTCGTCGGGCCGTGCGGGCGGCGGCAAGATCGTCTGCATCGTCTCGGGCGGCAACATCGACCTCGGACCGGCTTCGGCGAGCCTGCTGGGCAGTGAGCCAGCACTGCGTGACGACGGTCGCATGCGTTAGCATCGACGGGCGGCGGCTGCGTCGCGTGAACGGAATGGCAGGCATGCGGCTGATTGGCTAACTGGCGCTACGCTGGCACTGGTCGTTCTGGCATTGCGTAGCCACGGCCGCGCATCGCCGCGCCGCGCGTTCAGCGTTACCTTCCCGCTCGACAGAGCCGAGGAGCCGTTGTCCGGCCGCCTGCTGCTCATCTGTCTCGCCGGAGGCAGAGGGCGAGCCGCGCGAGACAAGTGACCTGGGACGACGATGCGATCCCGTTCTTCGGCATCGATGTCGAGAACTGGAAGCCGGGCAAGCCGAAGTGCTTCGACGCCAAGGTCGCCGGCTTTCCCGCTGCGCTCGCTCGACGACCTGCCGGCCGGCGAGTACCGCGTCCAGGCCGTGCTCAATCGCTATGAGAAATTCACGCGCAGCGACGGCTGGACGCTGTTGCTGCCGCCCGACCAGGGCGAAGGGCAGGTCTGGCACCGCAAGCCCGGCAACCTCTATTCGAAGCCCAGACGGTCCGCGTCGAACCGAAGCGTCGCGGCCGCGTATCGACTCGTGCTCGACCAGGTGATTCCGCCGGTCGCGCGATTTCGAGAGCAAGCAGACGAAGTACGTGCGTTATTTCCGCATCCGCAGCGAGCGGCTCTCGAAGTTCTGGGGACGCGACGTCTTCCTCGCCGCCTGGGTCCGGCTGCCCTGGGGCTATCGACGAGCATCCGGATGCCCGCTATCCGCTCGTGATCGCGCACGGCCACTTTCCCGGCGGAGCCCGATGGATTCCGGGAAACGCCGCCGGATCCGGATCTCAAGCCGGACTACAGCAAGCGATTCCAGCTCGAGGGCTACAACCGCATCCAGCAGGAATACGCCTGGCAGGCGCACCAGGACTGGATCACGCCGGGCTTCCCGCGGGTGCTGCTGGTCGAGATCCAGCACCCGACGCCGTATCTACGACGACTCCTACGCGGTGAACTCGGCGAACAACGGGCCCTACGGCGATGCGATCCAGTACGAACTGATTCCGGCGCATCGAAAAGGAATACCGCGCGCTCGGCACCGGCTGGTCGCGCTTCGTCTACGGCGGCTCGACCGGCGGCTGGGAAGCGATGGCCGTGCAGATGTTCTACCCGGACGACTACAACGGCGCCTGGATTGCCTGCCCGGACCCGATCGACTTCCGGCACTACGTGCTGGTCGACATCTACAAGGACAGGAACGCCTACGTCACGGCGAATCCCGTACAAGCGCACGCCGCGGCCCGGCGCACCGCAACTGGCTCGGGCAGGTCGACGCGACGGTCGAGGAGCAGAACCGCTACGAGACCATGCTCGGCACGCACGGCCGCTCGGGCGACCAGTGGGACGCGTGGGAATCCGTCTTCTCGCCGGTCGGGCCGGACGGCTATCCGCGCCGCATCTGGGACCGCGAGACCGGCGAGGTCGATCCGGTCACCGCGGCGTACTGGCGCGAACACTACGACCTCGCCCACATCCTGCGCCGCGACTGGGCGACGCTCGGCCCGAAACTCCGCGGGAAGCTCCGGATCTATGTCGGTGACATGGACAACTATTACCTGAACAACGCGGTCTACGGTGTCGAGGAGTTCCTGAAGACCGCCGATCCGCCCGCCGAAGCCGTCGTCGAGTACGGCGACCGCGCCGAGCATTGCTGGAATGGCGACCACACGCGGGCGAACGCCTACTCGCGCCTGCGCTATCCGCAGATGGTCCTGCCCTGGGTCGTCGAGCGCATCCTCGATACGGCGCCGCCGGGCGCGGACGTCGACAGCTGGAGGTACTGACATGATTCGATGCCGCACTGCGACGCTGCGCGGCAGCGGTCGCGCTCGCGATGTCGCTCGCGGCCTGCTCGACCAATCCGGTCACCGGCAAGAAGGACCTCATGCTGGTCGGCGAGGGCACGGAACTCTCGATCGGCCAGAAGCAGTACGCGCCGATGCGCCAGTCCGAAGGCGGCGACTACGTCATGGACCCGGCGCTGACGAGCTACGTGCAGCGTGTCGGCAACCGGCTGGCCGCCGTGAGCGACCGCAAGCTGCCGTACGAATTCGTCGTGCTCAACAACACGATTCCGAATGCCTGGGCGCTGCCCGGCGGCAAGATCGCGGTCAATCGCGGCCTGCTCATGCAGCTGAAGTCGGAATCCGAGCTCGCGGCAGTGCTCGGTCACGAGATCGTGCATGCCGCGGCACGCCATTCGGCGCAGCAGATGAGCCGGGGCATGCTGGCGCAGGGCGGCCTGCTCGCGGCGCAGGTGGCAGCCAGCGACAGCGACTACGGCAACCTCTACATGGCGGGCGCGGGCCTCGCGGCGCAGCTCACGATGCAGAAATACGGCCGCGACGCCGAGCTCGAGGCCGACCGCTACGGCATCGAGTACATGAAGCGCGCGGGCTACGACGCGCAGGGCGCCGTGACGCTGCAGGAAACCTTCGTGCGCATGAGCGGCAACAAGGACAGCAGCTGGTTCGCAGGGCCTGTTTGCGAGCCACCCGCCGTCGCAGGAGCGGCTCGACGCGAATCGTCGCACTGGCGGCGAAGTTGCCGCCCGGCGGCGAGATGGGCACGGAATCGTTTGCCGCCGCGATGGCGCAGACCATGAAGGCGAAGCCGGCCTACGACGCCTACGACGACGGCCGCAAGGCGCTCAAGGACAAGCACGCCGACGTCGCGCTCGCGAAGGCGGACGAGGCGATCAAGCTGTTGCCGGGCGAGGCGCATTTCCATGCGCTGCGGGGCGACGCCTACCTGGTGCAGAAGACAGCTGCCAGCGGCGACGCAGGCCTACACCGATGCGATTGCGCGCAACGACGGATTCTTCTACTACTACCTGCAGCGTGGCCTCATCGCCGAGAACACGAACGGCAGGACGGCGCATGCGCGGCAGGACCTCGAGACGAGCGTGAAGCTCCTGCCGACCGGCGCCGCCTACTACGCGCTCGGCAATATCGCCTCGCGCGCGCGGAATCTCGACGCCGCCCGGCAGTACTACGCGGCGGCCGCGGGCTCGGAGGGCGAGATCGGACAGGCCGCCGGCCTCGAGCTGATGCGGCTCGAGCTGCCGCAGAATCCGGGCAAGTACATCCGCGCCCAGGCCGGCGCTCGATCGCACGCGGCATGCTCGTCGTCGCCGATCGGCAATCCGACGCGCGTGCCAGTCACGGGCATCGCGTTCGCGATCCAGTACGTGGATGCGCAGGGTCGGATGCGCGAAATGCGCCGCAACTATCGACGGTACGCTGGCTGCCGGGCAGCAAGCCCAGGTCGCGACCGGGCTCGGCCCGTTCCAGAACGCGCAATCAGTTCAAGGTCGCCCTGGCCTCGGCGCGGATCGCGGAGTGACGAATTGGCGCCCGCCGGCGGCGATCCGCGCGGCGGGCGCCAGTTGGCGACGGTCTCGATCAGCGACTGGCGTCAGGACGAGTTCGCCATCCTCGACCGGGATGCGCTTGCCCGGGTCGCGGTCCATGCGGACGACCTTCTGGATGCCATCGAGTTCATAGGTGACGTCGAATCCCGCCTGCACCGAGCTCGTGTCGAAGACGATCGACGCATTCCGGGACTGGCATCCTTTCCGTCTTTCGCGGCGGCCGGCGTCTCGGCCGGCGTTTCCGAGCGTGCGGCGCGGAGCTTGCTGTCCGGCGCCAGGCTCGCCGCTGAACCTGCAGCAGCCGCCGCGGCCTGGCGGCCTGCGCGAGGGTCGCCTCGTCGCCGCACACCTGCCGCGGCGTGCGAGTCGTGTCGAACGCCGGTTCGACGGAAACGACCGTCGCATACTTCTGCAGCGGGTTGTAGCCGCTGTTTGCCGCGATGGAACCGGCCGCCTGCGAGCTACGACGCCGCCCACGATGATCCCTGCCAGTATCTGTATTGTTCATTTTGGCCTCCTTGAGCGGCCCTTCACTGCCGCACTGCTACCAGAAATAGCCGGCAGCTGCGAAGAGACGTTAGCCGGCGCGCGTCGCGCATCGGCGACGTCGGACTACGGACACGCCGTACCGCTGACGGGGTCCGGCTGGGCTAGAGTAGGCATGCCTCGAACGTCGCGACGATGGCTGTCCTGGCGCGCGCTCGCATTCAGCTTCGCCAGTGCACGCGACCGAAGCGACTCATGGACGAAGCGGCCGCGGCCGCTTCGCGCAGCTCGCGCTCGCCTGCATTCATCGGAATACCCGAACAAGATCTCGCACGTGCTGGGTGCGGACGTCGGACGTGCGGCCGCCGCGCGCCTGACGCCCGTTTTCTACGGGTGCTTCGACTGGCATTCGTCCGTGCACGGCCACTGGCTGCTGGCGCGGCTGGTGCGCGAGTTTCCCGATGCCGCGTTTGCAGCGCCGGCGCGCGCGGCGCTCGCAGCAAGTTTCACCGAGGAGAATGTCGCCGAGGAGCTGGCCTACCTGCAGGGAGCCGGGACGCACGCCTTCGAGCGTCCCTATGGGCTCGCCTGGCTGCTGCAGCTGACCGCGGAACTGCGCAGCTGGGACGATGCCGACGCGCGTCGCTGGGCCGCCGTCCTGCGCGCCGCTCGAGGCCGAGGCGCGAGCGCACATCCGCGCATGGCTGCCGAAGCTGCGCTACCCGATGCGGGTCGGCGAGCACTCGCAGACCGCATTTGCATTCGGGCTCGATTCGCGACTGGTCGGTGGTTGCGGGCGACGAATGCGATGCGCGCGCTCATCGACGAACGCAGCCGAAGCTACTATCTCGCCGACGTCGACTGCCCGCTGGCATACGAGCCATCCGGCGAGGACTTCCTGTCGCCTTGCCTCGCCGAAGCGGACCTGATGCGGCGGGTCCTGGCACCTAGCGACTACTCGAGCTGGCTCGGCCGCTTCCTGCCGGGCATCCCTGCGGACGGCAGACGAGACTGGCTCGAGCCCGGCATCGTGACGGACCGCACGGATCCGAAACTCGCTCACATCGACGGGCTCAACCTGAGTCGCGCCTGGATGCTGCGCTGGGCATGGCGTCAGCCTTGCCGGAGACGAGCCGCGGCGTGCCGCGCTCGACATCTGCGGCCGACGCGTCATGCCGATGCCGCATTGCCCGCCGTCACCGGCGAGCACTACGAAGGCGGGCACTGGCTCGGAAGCTTCGCCGTCTACCTGCTGGGTGGCTCCGGGCGCCCGGAGCCACCCTGACGTGGCTGTTAACTCGAATTCTATTTGCCGGGCTTACGGTTTCGATTCGCCCTGCAGGTAGTCGACTGCAACGTGCAGCGAGCGCAAGTGCTCGGCGACCTTCGCGGACGTGCGGGTTTCGCGGTTTGCAGCGGCTTCGAGTTCGGAGTCGGTTACTGCCGCCAAGGACCCCTGTGCGACGGCAAATAGCAGCGCAACAAGACAGAAGCGTGACCTCACGGAGTGCTCCAGACGTTCGGGCGAGTCTGCGCAGGCGCGCGCCGGATTTGCAAGCCAAACCCGGGTTGAGCGCGTCCGGTGCGCTGCGGTATCATGCGCGCCGGTCGGGGGCTCGGGCTGAGCCACCGCGGTTCGGGCAGCGAGGCCCGGTCGTGGTCCCCCGGAACCGAATGGTCGATCGGAAGGCCCCCTCGCGGGGCCTTTTTGTTGCGATCGGGTCGCCGGAAATGGGCCTCGTGCCCATTTTTTGTTTCCGGGGCGGATGGAGGCCGGATGAAGGACAAGCTGTTCGGCCTGCTGGAGCCGGTGGTCGGCGGGCTCGGCTACGAGCTCCTCGAGATCGAGTGGAGTTCGGCCGGGCGTCAGTCGCTGGTGCGCGTCTACATCGACCGCATCGACGGCGCCGGAGTCGGGCTCGACGACTGCGAGCGGGCGAGCCGCTCGATCGGGGCGGTGCTCGATGCCGAGGACCCGATCGGGCACGAGTACCGGCTCGAGGTCTCCTCGCCCGGCTTCGACCGGCCGCTGCGGACCGCGGAGCACTTCGCGCGGTTCGCGGGCAGCGAGGCGCGGATCGAGCTGGCGGCGCCGATCGAGGGTCGGCGCACGGTTTCGCGGCCGGCTCGGGCCGGTCGAAGATGGAAGGGTGACGATCGAGGTGGACCGGAAGGAGTGGAAGTTGCCGCTCGCCGGAATCAGCAAGGCGCGATTGGTGGGTTGACCATGAACAAGCAGATCCTGGAAGTCGTCGAGGCCGTCTCCAACGAGAAGGGCGTCGCACGCGAGATCATCTTCGAGGCGCTCGAGGCGGCGCTCGCATCGGCGACGCGGCGCAAGCACGGCGACGACATCGACGTGCGCGTCGAGATCGACCGCAAGTCCGGCGAGTACAAGACGTTTCGTCGCTGGAAGGTCTTCGCCGACGATTCCACCGAGCTCGAGTTTCCGGAGCGCGAACTGCGCCTCGACGATGCCATCGACGTCGAAGCGAAGGCCGAGATCGGCGGGTTCGTCGAAGTGCCGATGGAATCGGTCGCCTTCGGCCGCATCGCCGCGCAGACCGCCAAGCAGGTCATCGTGCAGAAGGTGCGCGAAGCCGAGCGCGCCCAGGTCGTGGACGAATACAAGGACCGCGTCAGCACGCTCGTGTCCGGCATCGTGAAGCGCGTCGACCGCCATGGCGTCTACGTGGACCTCGGCGGCAACGCCGAAGGCTTCGTGCCGCGCGAGCACATGATCCCGCGCGAGACTGGTGCGCCCGCAGGACCGCCTGAAGGCGCTGCTGCGCGAGGTGCGCTCCGAGGCGCGCGGCCCGCAGCTGTTCCTGTCGCGGACCTCGCCCGACTTCCTGATCGAGCTGTTCAAGCTCGAGGTGCCCGAGGTCGGCCAGGGCCTGATCCAGATCCTCGGCGCGGCCCGCGATCCGGGCGCGCGCGCGAAGATCGCGGTCAAGAGCCTCGACCCGCGCATCGACCCGGTCGGCGCCTGCGTCGGCATGCGCGGCTCGCGCGTGCAGGCGGTCTCGAACGAGATCGCCGGCGAGCGCGTCGACATCATTCCGTGGGTGGAGAACCCGGCCCAGTTCGTCATCAACGCGATGCAGCCGGCCGAAGTGACCTCGATCGTCATGGACGAGGACGCGCACTCGATGGACATCGCCGTGACCGAGGACCGCCTGTCGCAGGCGATCGGCCGCGGCGGCCAGAACGTGCGGCTCGCGAGCGAGCTGACCGGCTGGCGGCTCAACGTCATGTCCGAGCAGCAGGCGACCGAGCGCAGCGACGAGGAGGCCGGCAAGCTGCGCGAAATGTTCAAGACCCAGCTCGACGTGGACGAGGACATCGCCAGCGTGCTGGTGCAGGAAGGCTTCTCGACGATCGAGGAAGTCGCCTACGTGCCGACCAGCGAGCTGCTCGGCATCGAGGAGTTCGACGAGGAGATGGTCGAGGAGCTGCGCAACCGCGCGCGCGACATGCTGCTGACGCAGGCGATCGCGAGCGAGGAGAAGATCGACGAGTCCGGGCCCGCCGAGGACCTGCTGGCCGTCGAGGGCATGGACAAGGAACTCGCCTACGAACTCGCGTCGCGCGGCATCCGCACGCGCGAGGAGCTGGCGGACCAGTCGCTCGACGAGCTCGAGTCGGTGCCGGGCCTCGACCCGGAGCGCGCCGGGCAGCTCATCATGGCTGCGCGCGCGCACTTGTTCGAGAACGCGGGTCAGGCCTGAGGCCGGGCGGAGGTAGCGAAAGATGTCCGACGTCACGGTCGAGCAGTTCGCCGAGGTCCTGAAGGTCCCGGTCGACAAGCTGCTGGCGCAGCTCGAGAAGGCCGGCATCAAGTCGCTCGGTCCCAAGGACCGCATCAGCGAGGACGCGAAGCACGAGCTCCTGACGCACCTGCGCAAGGCGCACGGCAAGGCCGAGGACGGCGGCGCGCCGCGCAAGATCACGCTGCGCCGCAAGGCGCAGAGCGAGATCAAGGTCGCCGCGCCGCTCGGCAAGGCGCGCACGGTCAGCGTCGAAGTGCGCCGCAAGCGCACCTACATCAAGCGCGACGTGCTCGAGGAGCAGGCGCGCGTCGCACAGGAAGTCGCTCGACCAGCAGCGCGAAGCAGAGTAGACGCGGAACGCGTAGCCGCCGAAGCGCTGGTGCGCCGCGAAGTGGAAGCAGCGCGAGCAGCAGCGCCGCGAGCGCGAGGAGAGCGAGCGCCGCACGGCCGAGGAGGCGACGCAAGCGCCAGGCCGAGGAACAGGCGCGCCGCGAGGCCGAGCAGAAGGCGCGCGAGCAGGCGGAGAAGGAGCGCCGCGCGCGCGAGGAAAAGGCGCGCAAGCCGGCCGAGGACGACAAGAGCACCCGCTACGGGCGCCAGGAACTGCACATCGCCGGCGGCCTGTCGGCACGGCACAAGAAGGGCCGCTCGCGGCCGGAGCCGCGGCGGCGCGCCGCCAGCGTCGGCACCGACCGCAAGCACGGCTTCGAGCTGCCGACCGAGCCGGTGCAGCGCGAGGTCGCGATCGGCGAGACCATCACGGTCGCCGAGCTGGCCCAGCGCATGGCCGTCAAGTCGAGCGAAGTCATGAAGACGATGCTCAACATGGGCGTCATGGCGACGATCAACCAGCCCGTGGACCAGGACACGGCGGTGCTCGTGGTCGAAGAGATGGGCCACGTCGCCAAGGTGCTGAAGGCCGACCAGGTCGAGGAAGCGCTGCAGGCCGGCATGGAGGCCTCCGACGAGGCGCTGCCGCGGCCGCCGGTCGTCACGATCATGGGCCACGTCGACCACGGCAAGACTTCGCTGCTCGACTACATCCGCCGCACCAAGGTCGCGGCGGGCGAGGCGGGCGGCATCACGCAGCACATCGGCGCCTACCACGTCGAGACGCCGCGCGGCGTCATCACCTTCCTCGACACGCCGGGCCACGCCGCATTCACGGCGATGCGCGCGCGCGGCGCCCAGGTCACCGACATCGTCGTCCTGGTGGTCGCGGCGGACGACGGCGTCATGCCGCAGACCAAGGAAGCGATCCAGCACGCCAAGGCGGCCGAACGTGCCGATCGTCGTCGCGGTCAACAAGATCGACAAGCACGATGCCGACCCGGAAAAGGTCCGCAACGAGCTGTCGCAGGAAGGCGTGATCGCGGAAGAGTGGGGCGGCGAGAACATCTTCGTCCCGGTTTCCGCGAAGACCGGCGACGGCATCGACAAGCTGCTCGAGTCGATCCTGCTGCAGGCCGAGGTGCTCGAGCTCAAGGCCGTGCAGGACGCGCCGGCGATCGGCGTCGTGCTCGAGGCGAGCGTCGAGCGCGGGCGCGGCGCGGTCGCGACCGTGCTCGTCAAGCGCGGCACGCTCAAGATCGGCGACTCGGTGGTCGCCGGCGAGCAGTTCGGCCGCGTGCGCGCGCTGTTCGACGAGCGCGGCAAGGAAATCGACTCCGCGGGCCCGTCCATCCCGGCGCAGATGCTGGGCCTCTCGAGCCCGCCGAATGCCGGCGACGAGCTGCTCGTCGTCGACAGCGAGCGCAAGGCGCGCGAAGTCGCGCTGTACCGCCAGGGCAAGTTCCGCGACGTGCGCCTGGCGCGCCAGGCCGGGCAGAAGTCGGACGACGCATTTGCCCAGCTCGGCGAGGACGCCAAGGGCACGGTCAACCTGCTGATCAAGGCGGACGTGCAGGGCTCGGCCGAGGCGCTGCGCGAGGCGCTCGATCAAGCTCTCGACCGGCGAGGTGTCGGTCAAGGTCATCTCGAGCGGCGTCGGCGGCCTGACCGAATCGGACGTGATGCTCGCCGCCGCCTCCAGGGCGCGGATCATCGCCTTCAACATCCGCGCGGACGCCGCGGCGCGCGAGGCCATGCGCGACCAGAACGTCGAAGTGCGCTACTACAGCGTGATCTACGAGGCGATCGACGACATCCGCGCGGCGCTCACCGGCATGCTCGCGCCCGAGGTCAAGGAGCAGATCGTCGGGCCTCGCCGAGGTGCGCGAGGTGTTCCGCTCGAGCAAGTTCGGCACCGTGGCGGGCTGCCTCGTGGTGGACGGCTACGTGCGCCGCAACAACCCGATCCGCGTGCTGCGCGACAACGTCGTGATCTTCCAGGGCGAGCTCGAGTCGCTGAAGCGCTTCAAGGACGACGCCGGCGAAGTGCGCGCCGGCACCGAGTGCGGCATCGGCGTCAAGGGCTACAACGACATCAAGGTGAAGGACCAGATCGAGTGCTTCGAGCGCGTCGAGGTGGCCCGCCAGCTCGGCACCTGAGACTGAGTCCCGATGCCGCGCGAGTATCCGAGGGCCCGGCGCGTCGAGGAGCAGCTCAAGCGGCTGCTCTCCGAGCTCGTGCGCCGCGAGGTCAAGGACCCGCGCGTCGGACTGATCACGATCACGTCGGCGGAGGTCTCGAGTGACCTGACGCACGCGAACGTCTACTTCACGCCGTTCGCGGGCGTGGGCGACGCCGAGGCGGCGCTCGAGGCGCTGCAGCACGCGGCCGGTTTCCTGCGCCACCAGGTGCGCAACCAGATGCGCCTGCGCGTCGCGCCGGAGCTCCTGTTCCACATCGACGACTCGATCGAGCGCGGTGCGCGCCTTTCGGCGCTGATCCACGACGCCGTCGAAAGCGACCGCCGGCGCCACGTCGAGACCGATCCGGACCCGGAATGAGCGCAGCGCCGGCGCTCGCGGCCCGCGGCGCGACGTCGACGGCATCGTCCTGCTCGACAAGCCCGAAGGCATCAGCTTCGAACGCGGCCTTGCAGCGCGTGCGCCGTGCCTTCCAGGCGCGCAAGGCCGGGCCACACCGGGAGCCTCGACCCGCTCGCGAGCGGCCTGCTGCCGATCTGCCTGGGGCAGGCCACCAAGGCGAGCGGCGCTCCTGCTGGATGCCGACAAGACCTATCGGTTCCGCCTGGCGCTCGGCCGCCAGCACGCGCGACCGGCGACCGCGAGGGCGAAATCGTCGAGACGGCGCCGGTCGCCGCAGTCGACGAAGCAGCCGATCCGCGCGATCAGGCCGCGGCTTTCCTCGGCGAATCGATGCAGGTTCCGCCGATGTATTCGGCCCTGAAGCACGAAGGCCAGCGGCTCTATCGGCTGGCGCGTGCCGGCGTCGAGGTCGAACGCGCGCCGCGCCGCGTGCGGATCGATCGCCTGGAACTGCTCGCCGCCGGCCCCGACTGGCTCGATTTCGAGGTCGCCTGCAGCAAGGGCACTTATGTCCGCAGCCTTGCCGAAGACCTCGCGCGCGCCCTCGGAACGGTTGGTCACGTCGCCAGCCTTGCGGCGGATCGGGCTCGGCCCGTTCACCGAGCAGCGGATGCACACGCTCGAGGAGATCGAGCAGGCTGCGCAGGCCGACACGGGCCTCGAGGCGATGCTGCTGGCGGTGGATGAGGCCCTGCCGGGCCTGCCGGCAGTCCAGCTCGGGGTCGCGGAGCAGGCGTCGATCCTGCAGGGACGGAGCCGTCCCAGCGGCTGGGTCCCGGGGCCTCGCAGGTGCGCATGTACGGGGTCGGAGGCCGCTTTCTGGGCGTCGGCCGCATGAGCGCGGAGGGGTCGCGGCTGTCGCCCGGAAAGGATCATGGTCGAGCTGCCGGAGAGCTCCGATTTCGCGTGCTTGAGGCGACCCTGCCCGGCGGGTACAATGCGCGCCCTTTTAAGGGGTTAAGTGAACGAGATGCCAGTCACGAATGAACGCAAGGCGGAGGTCGTCGGCAAGTTCCGGCGCGCCGCGACGGACACGGGATCCCCGGAAGTCCAGATCGCATTGCTGTCCGAACGAATCAACGGGCTGACCGCGCACTTCACCACGCACAAGAGCGACCACGCCTCGCGGCGCGGCCTGCTCAAGATGGTGGCACAACGCCGGCGGCTCCTGGACTACCTCAAGGACAAGGCCCCCGAGCGGTACACCAAGGTCGTCAACGAACTTGGCCTGCGCCGTTAAGGCGCAGCGGGCGCGTGGCGCCCGTTTTCCGTTCCAGTAATCAAAGGGGACCCGCTTGAGCGTTTCCACGCAGACTTTTACTTATGGTGCCCATGCGGTCACCATCGAGACCGGGCGCCTCGCCCGCCAGGCCGACGGCTCGGTCGTCGTCACGATGGGCGACACGGTGGTGCTCGTCACCGCGGTCGGCCGTCGCGAGGCAGTCGCCGGCCGGGACTTCTTCCCGCTGACCGTCAACTACGTCGAGAAGACCTACGCCGCGGGCAAGATCCCGGGCGGCTTCTTCAAGCGCGAAGGCCGGCCCTCCGAAAAGGAGACGCTGACTTCCCGCCTGATCGACCGGCCGCTGCGGCCGCTGTTTCCCGAGGGCTTCTACAACGAAGTCCAGATCGTCGCGACGGTCCTGTCGCTCGACCCCGAGATCGACTCCGACATTCCCTCGCTGATCGGCGCATCGGCCGCGGTCGCGCTGTCGGGCATCCCGTTCACATCGCCGATCGGCGCGGCGCGGGTCGGCTACAAGGACGGCAAGTACCTCCTCAATCCGACCGCCACGCCAGGTCAAGACCGAGTCCGACCTCGACCTCGTGGTCGCGGGCACGCAGGACGCCGTGCTGATGGTCGAATCGGAAGCGAAGGGCCTGTCCGAGGAAGTCATGCTCGGCGCCGTGCTCTTCGGCCACCAGGAGATGCAGGCCGCGATCGCGGCGATCAACAAGCTCGCCGCCGAGGCGGGCAAGCCGCGCTGGGACTGGAAGCCGGCCGACGAGAACGTCGCGCTCAAGCAGGCAGTCGCCAAGCTGACCGAGGCCGACTACGCCAAGGCCTACGGCCTCGTGGTCAAGCAGGCTCGCGTGGCGCGCCTCGCCGAGATCCGCCAGGCGGCCCAGGCCGCCCTGTCCGGCGGCGAGAATCCGCAGTTCACCAAGGACCAGGTCACGACCGCGCTGCACGATCTCGAGTACCGCCTGGTTCGCGACATGATCCTCGCGGGCAAGCCGCGCATCGACGGCCGCGACCTCAAGACGGTCCGCCCGATCAGCGTCGAAGTCGGCGCGCTGCCGCGCACCCACGGTTCGGCGATCTTCACGCGCGGCGAGACGCAGGCGCTCGTCACGACGACCCTCGGCACCGGCCGCGACGCGCAGATCATCGACGCGCTCGCCGGCGAGCGCCGCGAGCCGTTCATGCTGCACTACAACTTCCCGCCGTTCTCGGTCGGCGAGACGGGCTTCATGGGCTCGCCGAAGCGCCGCGAGATCGGCCACGGCAACCTCGCGCGGCGCGGCATCATGGCCGTCATGCCGGACCTCGAGAGCTTCCCGTACGTGCTGCGCGTCGTCTCCGAGGTGCTCGAGTCGAACGGCTCGAGCTCGATGGCGTCGGTCTGCGGCACCAGCCTCTCGCTGATGGACGCGGGCGTGCCGATCAAGGCGCCGGTCGCGGGCGTCGCGATGGGCCTCGTCAAGGAAGGCGACAAGTTCGCCGTCCTGACCGACATCCTGGGCGACGAGGACCACCTCGGCGACATGGACTTCAAGGTCGCGGGCACGGCGACGGGCGTCACGGCGCTGCAGATGGACATCAAGATCAACGGCATCACGCCCGAGATCATGAAGGTCGCGCTGGAGCAGGCGAAGGCCGGCCGGCTGCACATCCTCGGCGAGATGAACAAGGTGCTCGACAAGCCGCGCGCGGAGATGTCCGCGTGGGCGCCGACGATCGTCACCATCAAGATCGACCCCGAGAAGATCCGCGACGTGATCGGCAAGGGCGGTTCGGTGATCCGCCAGATCACCGAGGAAACCGGCGCGACGATCGACATCGAGAACGACGGCACGGTCAAGATCGCATCGGTCGACGGCGCATCCGGCCGCGAGGCGCTGCGCCGCATCGAGATGATCACGGCGGACGTCGAAGTGGGCCGCGTCTACGAGGGCAAGGTCGTCCGGCTGATGGACTTCGGCGCCTTCGTCGCGATCCTGCCGGGCCGCGACGGCCTCGTGCACATCTCGCAGATCTCCGACGAGCGCGTCGAGCGCGTCAGCGACAAGCTGAAGGAAGGCGACGTCGTGAAGGTGAAGGTGCTCGAGGTGGACCGCCAGGGCCGCGTGCGGCTCTCGATGCGCGGCGTCGCCTGAGGCTCTAGGCCGGACCGCGGCGCCGGCAGGCGCCGCTCGCGGCGGCCCGCGAGTGCGTTCGGGCCGCCAGTTCGGGATCGCCCACGCCCAGATCTCGTGCACCGGTGCCGCCGCCAGTTCCGGCGGCGGCTCCTGTTCCAGCCACGCCAGGACCTGCCAGAGCTGCCGCGGCGCCTCGTCCGCGTCGAGCGGCACGGCGCGCCGCGACTTCGCGAGCTTGCGGCCGTCGGGCTCCGTGAGCACCGGCAGGTGCCCGTAGCGCGGCGTGCGGCAGGCCGAGCGCCCGCTGCAGCAGGATCTGCCGCGGCGTCGAGGAGAGGAGGTCCGCGCCCCGCACGACCTCGGTGACGCCCTGTCGCGGCGTCGTCCACGACCACGGCCAGGTGATAAGCAACGAAGCCGTCCCGGCGCCTGACGACGAAGTCGCCGGCCTCGCGGCGGCAGTCCTGGCTGCAGGCGCCCTGGAAGGCGTCTTCGAACTCGACCGGCGACTCGCTTGCCTCGATCGCGAAGCGAAGCGCATGCGGGCCGCTGCCGGCCTCAGGAGTCGTCGCGGCAGGTGCCCGGGTAGACCGGTTCCGAACCGGGATCCGCGGCCTGTGCTGCGGCCAGCGTCGAGCGGCTGCAGCGGCAGGGATAGCAGCGACCGGCGGCCTGGCAGTTCGCGCAAGGCCTGGCGATAATCATCGGTTCGATTGGACTGGAAATGAACATTTCCATCCCATTCGAAACCAAACGTCTCCAGCGTTGCCTGGAATCGACTCGGCCAGGCCCGGGAGGCAACGGTCGCGATCGAGGTCGTCGATCCGCAGCAGCCAGCGGCCGCCCTGGCTGGCGTGCGCTCAGGTAGCTGCCGGCGGCAGCCAGCAGCGAGCCCAGGTGCAGGGGTCCGGAGGGAGTCGGTGCGAAGCGGCCGCAGGGCGCGGCCGCGCGCTAGCGGTACCAGTCGTCGCGGTCGCCGTACTGCTTCTCGCGGCGCTCGCGCCGCTCCTGCGCCTCGATGCAGAGCGTCGCGACCGGGCGTGCCTCGAGGCGCTTGACGCCGATCGGCTCGCCAGTCTCGACGCAGTAGCCGTAGCTGCCGTCCTCGATCCGGCTGAGCGCTTCCTCGATCTTGCGGATCAGCTTGCGCTCGCGGTCGCGCGTGCGCAGCTCGAGCGCGAACTCCGACTCGAGCGTGGCGCGGTCGTTCGGGTCGGGCGGGTTGGCCGCCTCGTCCTTCATGTGCGACATCGTGCGGTCGACCTCTTCCATGAGGTCGCGCTTCCAGCTGCTGAGGATCCCGCGGAAGTGGTCCAGCTGCTCCCGGCCCATGTACATCTCGCCCTTGCGCTCGCGGTAGGGGCGGACATTGCGCGGACCGAGCAGCAGGTTGTGCGAGGCCGTGCCGTCCTCGTCATCGTCGCTGGGCACGCCGGCGCGCAGGCGCGCGCCTGGAGGCGACGCAAGACTGGCGCGCGCCTCCGCGACCTGGGCGGCCGGGATCGCCGGCTTCGGCTTGACGATCGCCGGATCGCGGGCGGCCGGCGCGTGGTTCACGGACTTGGCCGGACGTGCCGGGCGCGCGGCGGCGACGCGGCGCGAGACTTGGCCTTGATCGGCTTGGCGGCCTTGGCGCGGGCGGCCGCCGGCTTTGCCTTGCGCGCCGCGGGTTTCGCGGCCTTGCGGGGCGCGGGCGCCTTGCGCGGCGCGGCTTTCGCAGCAGGTTTCTTGGGTCGGGCAGCCTTCTTGGCAGGCATCAAGTTCTCCGCAGCCTGTTAAATCGAGCGCCGGATTATAGCCCTCGTTGTCGCGGGGTCCAGTGCCGCGAAATGTGCGGCCTTCGGGCGCGGAATTCCTCAGGGCAGGCTGACGGGGGCGGCGCGGCTCCAGCCCGCTTGTCGGTGTTCGGCGACAACCGTCGTGTAGATGCCGCCGCGCACGTTGAAGTGCGCCGTGAGGCGGAGGAACCGCGGCTTCGAGCGAAGCCGCCAGGAGGTCCGCAATCTCGTTGGTGACCGCCTCGTGGAAGGCGCCGCGGTCGCGGAACGACCAGACGTAGAGCTTGAGCGACTTGAGCTCGACGCAGAGCTGGTCGGGCACGTACTCGAGTTCGAGCGTCGCGAAATCCGGCTGGCCCGTGCGCGGGCACAGGCAGGTGAATTCCGGGATCCGCATGCGGATCGTGTAGTCGCGACCCGGCTGCGGATTCGGAAACAATTCGATCTCGCGGGATGGTGCTGTCGGGCTCATGCGGATCGGATTCGGTCGTCGTCAATTGCGGGCGGTTAATCTACACTAGCCGAAATGCGCCTTGCCAGGATAAAGCTCGCCGGTTTCAAGTCTTTCGTCGATCCCACCACCGTCTCCTTTCCCTCCAACCTGACCGGCGTCGTCGGCCCGAACGGCTGCGGCAAGTCGAACATCATCGACGCGGTTCGCTGGGTCATGGGCGAGATCTCCGCGAAGCACCTGCGCGGCGACTCGATGACCGACGTCATCTTCAACGGCTCGCGCAGCCGCAAGCCGATCGGCAGCGGCTCGGTCGAGCTCGTGTTCGACAACAGCGACGGCAAGCTCGCCGGGCCCTACGCCGGCTACGCGGAAGTGTCGCTGAAACGCCTCGTGTCGCGGGACGGCAACTCGACCTACTTCATCAATGGCTCCAAGTGCCGGCGCAAGGACATCACGCACCTGTTCCTCGGCACCGGCCTCGGTTCGCGCAGCTACGCGATCATCGAGCAGGGCATGATCTCGCGCCTGATCGAGGCGCGCGCCGAGGACATGCGCGCGTTCGTCGAGGAGGCCGCGGGCATCTCGCGCTACAAGGACCGCCGCCGCGAGACCGAAAACCGCATCTCGCACACGCGCGAGAACCTCGAGCGGCTGAACGACCTGCGCGAGGAAGTCGACAAGCAGATCCGCCACCTGCAGCGCCAGGCCGGCATCGCGCGCCGCTACCAGGAGAGCATGGAGCGCAAGCGCCAGCTGCAGGCCGAGCTGCTGGCGCTCAGGATCCGCGACCTCGACAGCGACATCGCGGGCCGGCATTCGCTCGCGAGCCAGCGCGAGACCGAGACCCAGGCCGCGATTGCCGAACTGCGCGCGGCCGAGGCGGCCGTCGAGCGCGCGCGGTCGAGCACATGGAGTGCTCCGATGCGCTCGCCGCCGTGCAGGGTCGCTACTACCAGGCGGGCGCCGACGCGACGCGCACCGAGCAGGCGCTGCAGCATGCGCGCGAGCTGCGCCAGCGCCAGCGAACGGACCTCGAGCGCGTCAAGGCCGAGCACGCGGATCGTCGAGCCTGCTGGTCGGCCGCGACCAGCGAGCAGCTCGGCGAGCTGACGCGCTTCCTCGCGCAGGCGGAACCGGAACTGGACGCGGCGCAGGCGAAGGAGACGGCCGCGCGCGCGGCGCTCGCCGATGCCGAAGCCGCGATGTCGGCGTGGCAGCAGCGCTGGGAGGCATTCAGCCGGGAATCGGCGGAAGCGACGCGACTTGCGCAAGTCGAGCAGGCGCGCATCGAGCAGATCGACGCCGGCCTGCAGCGCCTCAAGGCGCAGCGCGAGCGGCTGGCCAGGAGCGCGCCCAGCTCGAGGGCAGCGTTTCCGGCGCCAAGCCGGACGAATTCGCGGCGGCGGAGCAGCAGGCGCGCGACCGCGGCCGCGAAGCCCAGGCCGAGCTCGAAGCGGCGCTGGCGTCGCTGCAGGCGCTGCGCGACGCGGAGCGCCAGGGCGCGGCGGCGCTCGATGCCGCGAAGGCGGAGCTGCAGGCGGCCCAGAGCGAATTCCTGACCGTCGATGCCGTGCAGAAAGCTGCGCTCGGCAAGGGCCGGGCCGGATCGTCGGAATGGCTCGCAGAACACAAGCTCGAAGCGACGGCCGCGGCTCGCGCAGCAGCTCGAGGTCGACAAGGGCTGGGAGCGCGCGGTCGAGACGGCGCTCGGCAGCTACCTCGAAGCGGTCTGCGTCGACGGCATCGACGCGGTCGCGGAGTCGCTGGACAGCCTGGGCGCGGGACAGCTCACGATTGCCGGAGTCGCGAGCGCTGCCACGCCGGCGCAAGCCGGAGCGCGAATCGCTCGCTGCGCGCGTCGCGGGGCCCGCGGTCGTCGCGGAGCTGCTCGCCGGCATCGTCGCCGTCGAATCGCTGGCGGATGCGATCGCGCGGCGCAAGTCGCTGCAGGCCGGGCAGTCCGTAATCACCCGGAACGGGATCTGGCTGGGTCGTGACTGGGTGCGCGTCGCGCGCAGCGAAGCCGGGCATGCGGGCGTCATCGCGCGCGAACAGGAGCTGAAGGCGCTGCACAGGACAGGGTCTCCGGCCAGGAAGTCCCGGTCGCGGAACTCGACGCAGGGCTCGCTGCGAGACGCGCACGCGTCTCGCGGCACTCGACGCCAGCCGCGACGAGCTGCACGCAAAGGTCAACCAGCCTGCACCACGACCTCGTCAACGTGCGCGGTGCGCACGAGGCGATCCGGTCGAAGACGCAGCAGATCGCCGAGCGGATTGCGCGCCTGCATCGAGGAGTTGGCGCAGATCGATGCGCGACGTGGCGCGCGACGAGGCGGATGCCGGCGAGCTGCCGTGCGCGCCTCGCAGGCGGCGCTCGAGCGGCAAGCGCGCACTGGCCAGAGCGCGGCGCCGGTGCTCGAGCGCGAGCGCGATGCGCTGAAGGACGGCGCTGGTCGTCGGCGCGCGAACGGCATGCCGCGGACAACGGCGCGGCCCAGCAAGTGGCCATCCGGGTCGAGTCGCAGCGCTCGACGCTCGCGACGCTCTGCGCACGAGCCTCGAGCGCGCGAGCGATCTGTCGCGCCAGCTGGAGGAGCGTCGCGCTGACCTCGAGCGCCAGCTCGCCGAAGGCGAAGCGCCGTTTGCGGAGCTCGAGCGTCAGCTGCAGGCCTTCCTCGAACAGCGTCTGGCGGTCGAGCGCGAGCTCGGCGACGCGCGGCGCACGGTCGAGGAAGCGGACGCCAGCGTGCGGGAGCTGGATGTGGTGCGGCAGAAGGCGGAAGCCGTCGCCGAATCCGCGCGCGCGGCGCTCGCCGAGATCAGTCTCGGCATGCAGGAAACGCGCGTGCGCCGCGAATCGCTCGTCGAGCAGTTCGCGGCGACGCAGTTCGACCTCGAGCAGGTGACGACCGCGCTGCCGAGGACGCGACCGTCATCGCGCTGGGACCAGCAGCTCGTGGAAGTCACCGAGCGGATCGAGCGACTCGGCGCGGTCAACCTGGCGTCGATCGACGAGCTGAAGGAGCAGTCCGAGCGCAAGGAATACCTCGATCGCCAGTTCGCCGACCTGTCGGATGCGCTGAACACGCTCGAGCAGGCGATCCGCAAGATCGACCGCGAGACGCGCGCGCGCTTCCAGGACACCTTCGACCGCATCAACAGCGGGCTGAAGGACAAGTTTCCGCGCCTGTTCGGCGGCGGCGCCGCGTACCTGGAGCTGGTCGGGGACGACCTGCTGTCGGCCGGCGTCGCGGTCATGGCGCGGCCGCCCGGCAAGCGCAACAGCACCATTCACCAGCTCTCCGGCGGCGAGAAGGCGCTGACCGCGGTCGCGCTCGTGTTCTCGATCTTCGAGCTGAACCCGGCGCCGTTCTGCCTGCTCGACGAGGTCGATGCGCCGCTCGACGAGCACAATGTCGGGCCGCTTCTGTGACATCGTGCGCGACATGTCCGAGCGCGTGCAGTTCGTCTTCATCACGCACAACAAGAACACGATGGAGCTCGCGAGCCACCTGATCGGCGTGACGATGGGCGAGCCCGGCGTGTCGCGGCTCGTCGCGGTCGATGTCGACGAGGCCGTGCGGATGGCCGCGGTCGGCTAGGCGGGGCGCGACGCCGTGGCCGGAGCTGCGTTGGATTCTGCTCGGAGCCGGCGTCGCGCTGATCCTCGGCCTGTGGTGGTGGGAAACGCGCAGGTCGCGCGAGTCGAAGGTTGCTGGCAGCGCGGAGCCGTGGGCGCCGGCGGGCGAGTTCGCCGGCGACGAACGACAGTGAAGCGTTGCCGGCAGGTGACTTCGTCGAGCCGACACGGATACCATGCCCACGTACGCTCCGACCATCGAGCGCGTGCGCGTCGCCGCGGCGTCCGCCGCTCATCGAAATTCCGGAGGACATCGAAGTCGACGTGTCCGATTTCGTCGGCATCGACCGGCGCCGTCCGCGCCGAGCCGGAGTTCTACGCTCGAGCCGGAACCTGGCGGTCGAAAGCGAACTTGCGCGAGCCGCGCGAACTGAAGAGGCAGCTTCGCGGACGAAGCCGACGAGCAGGACGACCACCACCGCGCGCCGTGGGTCAGCACCCAGCCTCTCGAACGGGACGAAGTCGCTCCCAAGCGCGAGGAAGAGCCGCCCGAGCCGCCGGCCGACGCCATCGAGCGCCGCACGGCGGAGGCATCGCAGCAACGCATCGTGGCCCTGCGGCTGATCGCGTCCGGCGAGGAGCTGGGGCGGCGCGACTTGCGCGCCGCCTTCGAGGCGGAGGACCTGCGAGTTTGGCCCGTATTCGATCTTTCACCGCGAGCGCGAGGACGGCAAGTCGCTCTTCTACGTCGCCAGCATGATGGAGCCGGGATCATTCGACCTCGCGCGCATGGACGAGCAGGAGTTCTCCGGCATCTCGCTGTTCGGCGTCGTCCCGGGACCGCTCGACGCGCCATCGACGTTCGATCTCGTGCTGTCCGTCGGACGCGGTCTCGCCGAGCCGCCTGAAGGGCCAGCTCCAGGACGAGCAGGGCAGCACGCTGACGTCACAGCGCATCCTCAACCTGCGCGAAGAGCTGGTCCACTTCGAGCATCGCAACCGGCGCCTGCGGCGAAGCTGATGAAGGCCGGTGCCGGCAAGCGTGCAGCAGCGCGTCGCGCGGCTGCGGGCCGAGATCGACCGGCACAACCACCGCTATCACGTCCTCGACGATCCGGAGATCCCGGATGCGCAGTACGACCGGCTCATTGGCGGAGCTGCGCGACGCTCGAAGAAGAGCATCCCGCCCTCGTCGCCCCCGAGTCGCCGACGCAGCGGGTCGGCGGCGTCGCCGATTGCGCGTTCGCGCAGGTCCGGCATCGCATGCCGATGCTTTCGCTCGACAACGCATTCTCGCGCGAGGACGTCGTCGGCTTTCGACCGGCGGGTTCGCGAACGACTCGAGACGAGCGCGAGATCGCCGTACGCCTGCGAGCCGAAGCTGGACGGGCTCGCCGTCAGCCTGACCTACCGCGCGCGGCTCGCTCGAAATTGCGGCGACGCGCGGCGACGGCACCGTCGGCGAGGACGTCACGCACAACATCCGCACGATCCAGACCGTGCCGCTGCGACTGACGGGGAAGACCATCCGCCCGAGCTGCTGGAGGTTCGCGGCGAAGTCTTCATGTCGATTCCCGGTTTCCGGGAGATGAACCGCGATCGCCGCGGAGAAGGGCGAAAAGATCTTCGTGAATCCGCGGAATGCGGCCGCCGGCAGCCTGCGCCAGCTCGATCCGAGGCTCGCGGCATCGCGTCCACTCGAGATCTTCTTCTACGGCGCGGCGTGGTCGAGGGCGCGAAGCTGCCCGGGCGTCACAGCGAAGTGCTCGCGATGCTGCGCGACTGGGGCCTGCGCACTTCGCCGGAGTCCCGCGTCGTCGAGGGCGTCGACGGGCTGCTTGCCTACTACGACGAGATCGGCCGACGCCGAAGCCGCTTCGCTACCAGATCGACGGCGTCGTCTACAAGGTCGACTCGCTCGACCAGCAGCGCGAGCTCGGACTTCGTCGCGCGCGCGCCGCGCTGGGCGATCGCGCACAAGTTTCCGGCGGAGGAGGAGATGACGCGGGTGCGCGCGATCGAGTGGCAGGTCGGGCGCACCGGTGCGCTGACCCCGGTCGCGCGGCTCGAGCCGGTGTTCGTCGGCGGCGCGACGTCTCGAACGCGACGCTGCACAACATCGACGAGCTGCAGCGCAAGGACGTTCGCGTCGGCGACACCGTCGTGCTGCGCAGGGCGGGCGACGTCATCCCGGAAGTCGTGCGGTCATCGTCGAGAAACGCCCGCCCGACGCATTGCCGGTAGCGACCTGCCGGAGCGGTGCCCGGTCTGCGGATCCGACGTCGAGCGGGAGGAGGGCGAGGCGATCGCGCGATGCACGGGCGCACTCGTATGCCCGGCGCAGCTCAAGGAGTCACTTCGCCATTTCGCATCGCGGCGCGCGATGGACATCGAAGGGCTTGGCAGCAAGCTCGTCGACCAGCTCGTCGACCAGGCCTCGTGAAGGACGCCGCCGATCTCTACCGCCTCGGCGTCCGAAGCCTCGCCGAGCTCGACCGCATGGGCGAGAAGTCGGCGGCCAAGCTCGTGCGAGGCGCTCGAGCGCAGCAAGTCGACGACGCTGCCACGATTCCTGTTCGCACTCGGGATCCGCGACGTCGGCGAGGCGACGGCAGATGCGCTGGCGCGGCACTTCCGGTACGCTTGAGCGACTGCGCGGCGCGACGACCGCGGAGATCGAAGAAGTGCCGGATGTCGGCCCGATCACGGCGGCGCACGTACACGCGTTCCTGGCCGAACCGCGGAATGCCCGGGTCATCGACGAGCTGATCGCAGCTTGGCGTGCAGTGGCCGAAGTGCCGGGCGCGACTCGAGCACATGCGGGAGTCTCGAGGGAAGACATTCGTACTGACCGGCAGGCTCTCGTCGCTGTCACGCGACGAAGCCGGGGACATCATTCGCGAGATGGGCGGAACAGTTTCAGGCAGCGTCTCGAAGAAGACCGATTTCGTCGTCGTCGGCGAAGACGCCGGCTCCAAGCTCAAGAAGGCGACCGAACTGGGCGTCAAGATCCTCGACGAGGACGAGTTCCTGAAGCTGGTCGGGCCGGAAGCGCTGATCATCGGATGTCCGAGCCGACAGGCTCCTCGGCTTCCTCCGCGTCCTCATCCACGAACATCTGCACGATGACGCCGGCGCGAACCGCGTCCGGCGAGTCGGCCTTTCGTGCTCCGACACCCAGCCCTCGACGTCCTCGAGGAACGCGGCGCCGCGCTGGCGCAGTAGTCGCCGGAACAGCGGCAGTGCCGCGCGATCGAGCCGGACCGAGACGACCGTGTCGTCGTAGTGCCGCTGCTTCCGGCGGCCTCGCCAGGTTGTGCTCGAGCGTGCTGAAGACGTCGCGCGCGACGTTGCCGAGATGCTGGATCGCTGCGGGCTCCGCACCGCCCCGGAGTAGCGACGGGTGAGCGCGCGAACGCTGCCGTCCTTCAGGAGCGTGACCGCGCCGACCTCCACGCAACTCGTCGAGGATGATTCGCGGGTAGATGTCGCCGCTGAACGCGCGAACCAGTGACGCAAATGACGGCTCGGGCCGTCCGGCGCCAGGACCAGCGGACGGCCGTCGCTGTCCGTGTAGTGCGGACTTTCGAACCAGCCGGTCAGGACCCGGGCCAGTCGATTGCGGCGATAGTCCTTGTCGGTCGAGCTTCGGATCCGCCAGAGCCCGCGGCGAGTTAACAATATCGCTGACCACATGGCGGTGCAGGCCAGTAATTGCCGAAACGCGCGAGAAACTCATCGGTTTCCCCTGCTCGCGTAGGATATCCCCGGCTGCCCGAACAAAGGCAATATTGGCAATACGCGAGAAATCATAGGACGACAGGCCGTGGCGCAGCATGATCCGGGCGAGGGGACGCAGGAGGCGGAGGCAAACGTCGGCCACCAAGTGATTGCGGTTACGCGACTTTTCGGGCACTTGCGTGGCGTTGGAAGTTTGTAGCCTTATCACTGCGATTCAGCAAACAAGCACAAATAGACGTAAGCATTTCAAGAAGGGGAGGTTCAATGGTCGCTGCAATTTCCAGTATCCACGAAAGCAATGATCATGGTCAGACACTTCTTGAAGAAGTAGTTCAGCTCTTTGCAGATCTACTCGTAGCAAGTGGTGCGACCGTCCCGATGATTCGGACTGCCATGGACAAGTCAGTCGAGAGTAGTTCAAACGACTACGATTCAACGAAGTTCACCGTCCTCGGCTCACTGCTGCGTGACTGCATGGAGGTAATGTGTGCTTGGAGTCGCGATGTTGAATTTGCAGATGCCGAAGGTGCGCCAATGCCACTTAGGGTGACTGCGCGTGATCAGTGCTTTGAGGCTCTGTGCAAGAAAGCCAATTGTAGACAACCCGCAACTGAGATCTTGCGGCGCTACTGGAATTTGGGGCGGTCTCGATTGGTGGCGATGGCATGATTCGATCCGAGACTCCGACTTTCATTCTTGGACATCCGAGCAGGGGTGGACGACTGGCAACCGATGCACTTCTGAAGCACTTGGAAGGTTTTCTACATTGCGTGCACCGCAATGTTCGTAGTGTTTCTGGAGATGGCAAACCGAGATTCGAACGTGCGTGCACTGTTACGGTTGCGACAGAGCTCGAGCCAATCTTTGATCAATTGGTGCGTCGCAGGGGCCAGGAATTCATTGACTCAATTGATGAGTGGCTGGAGCGCAATGCACGATCTAGCGAGCCCGACTGGGCGATATGTTGAGCTCGGAGCAGGCGCCTACTTCGTCGACTTTGGGGAACGTCAAGCTAGAAAGAAATCCGACTAGCCCTGCCAGGCTCAATAGATCCAGACCGTTGAGCCAATGTTTGAGCAACGCGCTTTAGTCAGCGTAACTAACGCTTTGATTTATAAAAACTAACTAGCCTTCCCTGTGAAGCTCTATTAATCGCACGCCGATCTCGCTACGAGAGCGGTGGGATCGGTTGCGCGCGGGCGCGCTTCCAAGAGTTATGTTTACTCTCAATAAGTTAAGAGATACATTAAGTCATGTCGGCGGGGTACTCGGTCAAGTTACGGCTACTCGCTGCGTTTCGTTTCTTGTTGGTACCGCTGGTTCGAATTCTGTTGAGGAACGGAATTTCGTTTAACGAGATTTCGGAAGTATCTGAAGGGGGCTTACGCAAGAGTTGCAACCACTGACTTCGCGGTGCCTGGTCGCCCGATGTCGTATTCGCGACTTTCAATTACAACCGGCATTGCTCGACGCGACTTTGATCGCGTGCTCGGCGAAGAAGACCGTCTTCGACGAGCTCTCGAGAGCAATGCAAGTCGAATCGCGAATGTGCTTCAGGGTTGGCACAACGATCCCGAGTACATGGGTCCGTATGGATTTCCGCGGGATCTCGTATTTTCGCGAGAGTCAGGTGGGGGGTCTGTCATTTGAAGATCTAGTCGAGCGTTATGCGCCGGGTGTCGATCCGCAATTGATGCTCGAAGAGTTGATGCGTTTTGGAGCTGCAAGGATCGTTGAAGAGAGCGGAATGATTCATGTAGAGAAACGCACTTTCATTCCTGAACAAATGGCGCCAGAGCTAATTGAGATTTTTGCTCGAGGAGTTAGGCGATTCGTAGAAACGGTTGACCACAACCTTGGAGAAAAGGATGCGTAAAGCGTCGATTCGAGACGATGGGTTTTCCCGGACTACGGAATTCGAGAAGAGGATTGGGTTCCGTTTAGCGACATGGTTAGGGATCGACTTCAGGACGTCATTGAGGATCTTGAAACGCAGTTTGCGTTGTTTCGACGACCGAGAGCGGGTACCGATCAGATCGTTAAGCGTGGGAGTCGGGCTGTATTTGTACAAGGACGATTTGGCGGACGACAAGAAGTTTCAGGAAATGCTCGCGAGTTGATGGAAGGCGAAAAAGGGCCCTGAACTGTTGGCTTGAAACGAATTGGGGATAAATTAATGAAGGGACATATTCACACGTGGTGGCTGCAAGTGTTGCGGCATTGCTCGCAGTTGGCGCCACTAGTAGTGCTTGCGCGGCGATTTTCACGCACTGAATGCGCGCCAATTGCGATCTGAAATCGCCGCACTTGAAGCTTCCTTCGCAGCGAAAGTAAGTCGCCCTGATGGTTCGATGGGTACCGGCAAGCCAGATGGCTCGATGGGCACCGGCCGCCAGGCGATGGTCTCCGATGGGCACTGGTCGTCCCGATGGCTCGATGGGCACCGGCAAGCCGGATGGCTCGATGGGCACCGGCCGTCCTGATGGTTCGATGGGCACCGGCAAGACAGGTGGCTCGATGGGCACCGGCCGTCCTGATGGTTCGATGGGCACCGGCAAGCCAGGTGGCTCGATGGGCACCGGCCGTCCTGATGGTTCGATGGGCACCGGCAAGCCAGGTGGCTCGATGGGCACCGGCCGTCCCGATGGCTCGATGGGCACCGGCAAGCCAGGTGGCTCAATGGGCACGGGTCGTCCTGAAGGTTCGATGGGCACCGGCAAGCCGGTGGCTCGATGGGCACCGGCCGTCCCGATGGCTCGATGGGCACCGGCAAGCCAGGTGGCTCGATGGGCACGGGTCGTCCCGATGGCTCGATGGGCACTGGCAAGACAGATGGTTCAATGGGCACGGGCCGTCCCGATGGCTCGATGGGCACCGGCAAGCCAGGTGGCTCAATGGGCACGGGCCGTCCCGATGGCTCGATGGGCACCGGCCGCCCAGGTGGCTCGATGGGCACGGGTCGTCCCGATGGCTCGATGGGCACCGGTCGTCCCAGGGGATCGATGGGGACGGGTCGTCCCGATGGTTCGATGGGCACCGGCCGTCCCAAGGGCACGAAGGGGACACGGCGAACCAAATAAATTCGAGTTCGGTCGGCTTCTAGATAACCCGACCAACATTGCGACAACGCCTTGGACGCGAGTTCAAGGCGTTTTCTTTTTGGTCTAGATCCGGCTCGCTAACTCCGATGAGAATCAGATTCCCGCTATGACGTAAGCTTTGTCGCGTTACATGACGCGAACGTCTTAGCACATGCACGGACCCACTACCTCGATGTGGTCAAGGTTGCGCGATGGTGCCGCATCACTTGGTCGCTTGGCACCTTTACTGATAGTTGCTGCGTGCAGCGAGGATCGCGCAAGTAACTTAGTTGCAGATACTCGAAATCAAGTCTTGGTTCGCGGCTTGAGTGGCCAACCAGGCTCGCTTGATCCACAACGGGCGGAAGATGTTTTCTCGTTTGACGTCCTTCGCGACCTCTACGAAGGCCTCACCATCAGCACTCCCGAAGGCGAGGTCGTGCCGGCCGCAGCAACCTCGTGGAGCGTCGAAGACCACGGGAAGCGGTACATTTTCCAGTTGCGCCGCGAAGCTCGCTGGTCCAACGGGGACCCCGTAACAGCGTCGGACTTCGTGACCGCATTTCGCCGTGCGGTTGATCCTGCAACGGCTTCGGGCGCCGCCGATCTTTTGCGCTCGATCGAGAACGCACCGGCAATACTTCAGGGTCAGTTACCCGCGAGCCAGCTTGGCGTACGTGCGGCCGACGACCACACCCTGGAGATCCGGCTGTCCCGTCCGGTCCCGTATTTTCCCGACATTCTGACCAACACCGTTTCTTCGCCGGTGCACTCGTCATCGCTTGCCGGCGCGGGCGGATTTTCGAAGCCGGGTGCGACGGTGTCGAACGGTCCCTACATGCTGGCCGAGTTCAAGCCCGGTTCGAGCGTCACGTTACGACGCAATCCGCAAGTACTGGGATTCGGCCGTCGGTTGCCTTCGACGAGATCCGCTACTACTTCGTGCCGGACGAGAACTCAGAACACATGCGCTTCCGGGCCGGCGAGCTCGACGTGACGTACTCGGTGCCGGAGCAACGCTTCCAGGAGCTGCGTGCACAGCCGGATTCTGGCCTCCAGTACCGTGCCACGCTGGCGACCATCTACCTGACGCTCAACACCGATCGCGGTCCGCTGAGCGGGAAGCCCGGCCTGCGGGAAGCTCTGTCGCTCGCCGTCGATCGCGGCCTGATCACCGATTCGGTCACGCGGGCCGGGCAGGTTCCTGCCTATTCGTTCGTTCCCGATGGTGCCTGGAACTACCAGCCCGCCTACTACAGCTGGCGTGACCTGAGCCGATGGCGAACGCCTGAAACGCGCCCGCAAGCTCTATGCCGAGGCGGGCTACTCTGCTGCGAAGCCCCTGCGCCTGCGACTTCTGTACAACGAAAACGAGCTCGTGCAACGCGTTTGCCTGGCGGTTGCCGCGATGTGGAAGGAAGCGCTCGGCGTCGAAACCGAGCTGGTGCAGATGGAATTCAAGGCCTACCTGGCGGCGCGCGCGGATCCCGCGCAATGGGACGTGGTGCGTGTCGGCTGGACGGCGGACTTCAATGACGCGACGACTTTCCTGGACACGATGACTCGCGACAGCCCGCAGAACTTTGGTCGCTGGCTAAACGAAGAGTACGCACGTCTGCTGGGTGTGGCTGCAGGCGAAGCGGACCCCGCGCGCCGGCGCGACACGCTGCAGCAGGCGGAGTCGTTGATGCTCAACGACTACCCCCTGCTGCCCGTGTACTTCTACGTCTCGCGGCGGCTGGTCGCGCCGCGAATCGCGGCGCCAGCCATCAATCCGATGAACCGGACCTACTCGCGGTATTTCCGCCCGGCGGCCTAGGTCAGAGCGAGCGCTCGACCTTGGCCGTCTTTACGAGTTCCTTGAGGTAGGTTTCGAACTTCTTCTGGTTCACGAGCGGGCCGAGCTGCGCCTTCACCGCGTCGAACGGCGGCGGCGTCGTCGCGCGCTTTTCCTCGAGCTTGATCACGTGCCAGCCGTACTCCGACTTGACCGGAGTCGCGGTGTACTTGCCGACCTCGAGCTGCTGGAGCGCGTCGGAGAAGGGCTTGACCATCTGGTTCGGGGAGAACCAGTTCGAAGTCGCCACCCTCGGCAGCGGAGCTGTCCTTCGAGTTGTCCTTGGCCAGCTGCTCGAAGTTCGCGCCGCCGTCGAGCTTGGTGATCAGCTCCTTGGCCTTCGCCTCGTCGTCCACGAGGATGTGCCGCGCGTGGTACTCCTCCTTCGGGGCTTCGGCGATGCGTGCATCGTACTCAGCCTTCAGCTCTTCGTCAGTCGGCTGCGCGCCTTCGCTGTACTTCTTGAAGAGCAGTTCGGCCTTGGCGCTCTTGCCGACCAGCTCGAGCCGCGCATTGGGCTCGCCGGCGCCGAGCTTCTGCTTGTCTGCTTCCTGGGCGCCCGCGTACATGCCGATCAGCTCGTCCAGCGCTGCGTTCTGTTCATCGACGGTGAGGTCGCCGGGCGACTTGCCGGCGTGACGCGTCTTGATGTACAGGTTCCAGACGTCACGCGTTATAGGCGTGCCGTTCACGACCGCGACCGGCTTGTCGGCGGCGGCCTCCGGAGTTTCAGCCTTGGTGCAGCCGACGGCCAGCAGCATGCCGAGCGCGGAGATAGCGAGAATCTGCGTCGATTTCATTGTTTCCTCGATGGGATTTCGTCGTCCGGTGATACTGCCACGATATTCAGGGCGTGTATCTCGCGCGGCAGCATTTGGGCGAGCGCCTCATAGACTAGACGATGCCGCTCAAGGCGGCTCCGTCCGCTGAAGTCCTCAGACTCGATACTCACGATAAAGTGCCCGGCGCCGTCACGGCTGCCGGCATGGCCTTCATGTCGCGCGCTGTCGTCGTGCACGCTGACGCGGGCTGCGGTAAATCTCTGTTCGAGCATGGCCTTGATGCGCTCAGCCCGCGGGCTCGTCATGTGTTTTCGTCCGCGTTGCGATCCAGAAGCTCTGTGCCAGGATGAAGGCGAGCGTGAGCCCGAGCATTCCCCAGAGCTTGAAGCTCACCCAGGTGGCTTCATCGAAGTTGCGAAACACAACCAGGTTGATGGCGCCCATCAGCAGGAAGAATACGATCCACATCCAGTTCAGGCGGCGCCACAGTGGCTCGCCGAGTTCCGGCAGCTCGCCGGACGCGCCGAACATGCGCTGGATCAATGGCCGGTCGCTGACGCGGCGCCAGAGGCTTGCCAGGAACGCCGCGGCGAACAGCCAGTTGACCACGGTGGGTTTCCACATGATGAATGACCTTTCGTGGACTAGCAGCGTCAAGCCGCCGAATACGAGCACCATGCCCGCCGTGACCAGGTGCATCGGGTTCACGCGGCGCTTCCAGAGCCAGTGGATCGTCACCTGTAGAAGCGACGCCACGATGATCACGCCCGTTGCGACATAGATGTCGGCCAGCTTGTAGGCGACGAAGAACGCGACAACCGGCAGGAAATCGAACAGGAGCTGCATGCCTGAAACCGGGAAAAAGGGGCGCCAATCATAGCGGAAGCGGTACCGACTTGCGCCCGGTCCATAATCGATGCATGGCTCGCAGGCTCGAATTGCATCCGCAGACCCCGCAGCCCCGGTTGTTGCGCGCTGCGTCAGACTGCCTGCGAGGCGGCGGCGTCATCGCGTATCCGACAGACTCGTGCTACGCGCTTGGTTGTGCGCTCGGGGCGAAAGAGGCGATGGAGCGCATCCAGGTCCTGCGGCAGGCCAGGAAAGGGCATTTTTTCACGGTCGTCTGTCGTGATCTTTCGGAGATCGCGCGCTTTGCGGTCGTGGAGAACTGGCAGTACCGGCTGCTCAGGAGCTTCACGCCCGGCCCCTATGTCTTTGTGCTGCGGGCTACTCGGCAGGTTCCGCGGAGGCTGCTGGATGCGCGGCGCAAGACCGTCGGAATTCGCGTGCCCGACCATGAAGTCGTGCGGGCCCTGCTTCGGGACTACCCGGA
This sequence comes from uncultured Gammaproteobacteria bacterium, assembly GCA_963817195.1. Taxonomy (GTDB): domain Bacteria; phylum Pseudomonadota; class Gammaproteobacteria; order Steroidobacterales; family Steroidobacteraceae; genus SCUD01. Next base: position 286,607 of record CAWFNJ010000007.1, on the reverse strand, counting down.
ACCGATCATGAGCACGACATTGCAGCTGCCTGGGGACGAAGCTCCGATGACGGACGGCCAGGAGATCGAGGCGCGCATCGGGCATGCCGTCGACCTCGTGCTCGATGCAGGTAATTGCGGCGTCGAGCCCAGCACGATCGTCGACCTGTCCGGTGATGCGGCACGGCTGTTGCGCGCCGGCAAGGGCGACCCGCGGCCGTTTCAATGATGGCTGCGGCGCGGCCCATCGTATAATCCACGCAGTTTCGGCGACGAACGGCCTCTCTCGGCCGCTGGACGGTTCATGGACCTGGTTACTTTCCTGACGACCATCTCGATTGCCGCGATCCCCGTCGTTTTCGCAATAACGGTCCATGAGGTCGCCCACGGACTGGTGGCCAAGCAATTCGGCGACCGCACGGCCGAAATGCAGGGCCGGTTGAGCCTGAACCCAATCCGCCACATCGACCCGATCGGAACGGTGCTGGTGCCGGCCTTGTTGCTCTGGCTCGGTGGCTTCCTGTTCGGCTGGGCGAAGCCGGTTCCCGTCGACTCGCGCAACATGCGCAACCCGCGCAGCAACATGGTCTGGGTGACCGCGGCCGGACCGGCGGCAAACGTCGTCATGGCCGTCATCTGGGCCTTCCTGATGATGTTGGCGCAAAACCTCGAACTGGGAACGGTCGGGGAATGGATCCGGCACATGGCGCGGATCGGGATTCTCATCAACGTGATGCTCGCGGTATTCAACATGCTGCCAATTCCGCCGCTGGACGGCGGCCAGGTGCTGACTAACCTCCTGCCGCCGGGACCGGCAAGTAATTTCATGGAGCGCATCGCGCCCTACGGGCTTTTCATTGTCCTCGGGCTGCTCGCGACCGGGATTCTCTCGAAGCTGATCGGCCCACCGATCACGGTAGTCATTCGACTGATCGCTGACGTTTTCGGCCTGCGCCTCGGCTAAAGTCGAACGATGCCGGTATCTTCCAGCCAAAATCGCCGCGTCGTTTCAGGCATGCGCCCGACGGGGCGGCTGCACCTCGGGAACTATCATGGCGCGCTCGCGAATTGGGTCGAGCTCCAGTACAAGTACGAGTGCTATTTCTTCGTCGCGGACTGGCACGCGCTGACGACCGCGTACGAGAACACCGAGGACCTGAAGGCGAACACCACCGAAGTCATAATCGACTGGCTGGCGGCGGGCCTCAACCCGAGCGCCTGCACCTTCTTCGTGCAATCGCGCGTGCCTGAGCACGCCGAGCTGCACCTCATTCTGTCGATGGTCACGCCCGTGTCCTGGCTCGAGCGCGTGCCGACGTACAAGGATCAGATCGAGCAGTTGAAGGACAAGGACCTTAGCACCTACGGCTTCCTCGGCTATCCATTGCTCCAGGGGGCGGACATCCTGATGTACCGGAGCGCGTACGTACCGGTCGGCGAAGACCAGGTTGCGCACGTTGAAATCACCCGGGAGATCGCGCGCCGCTTCAACAACATCTTCGGACGCGAGCCGGACTTCGAAGCCCGGGTCGCGAGCGCGGTCAAGCGGCTTGGGGCCCGGAACGGCGGCCAGTACGACGAGCTGCGCCGAAAGTACCAGGAGCACGGCGACGCCGAGGCGCTGTCCCGGGCACGGGCGCTGATCGAGTCTGGCAAGAGCCTGACGGTCGCGGACCGCGAGCGGCTTCTCGGTTACCTCGAGGGTGGCGGCCGCGTGGTCCTTCCAGAGCCTGCGGTGCTCCTCACCAGGACGCCCAAGGTACCCGGGCTCGACGGCCGCAAGATGTCGAAGTCCTACGGCAACACGGTCGGCATGCGCGAGGAGCCGGCGAGCGTCGAGAAGAAGCTCAAGGCCATGCAGACCGATCCGGCGCGCGTGCGGCGCACCGACCCAGGCGACCCGGACAAGTGTCCGGTGTGGGACTTGCACAAGATCTACTCGGACGAGCAGCACCCAGGCCTGGGTCCAGGCCGGCTGTCGCTCGGCCGGAATCGGCTGCCTCGACTGCAAGAAGCCCGTGATCGAGGCGGTCCTGAAGCAGCTGCAGGGGTTCCGCGAGCGAGCTCGCGAATTCGAGGACAATCCGGAGCTCGTGCGCGGCATCGTTGCGGACGGCTGCGAGCGGGCACGCGAGGCCGCGCGTGCGACAATGTCCGAAGTCCGCGAGGCCATTGGGCTGGAGTACCGTTGAGCGCGTCCGGCGAAATCGAGTCAAGAAGTGGCGCCGATACTGTGGCCAGCGAGTTGCCGCCGCAGCAGGGCGAGATGCCGTTCGCGATCGTCGATGGCGAACCGGTCACCGAGGTCCCGCGCGACCTGTACATCCCGCCGCAGGCACTCGAGGTGTTTCTCGAGGCATTCGAGGGACCGCTCGACCTGCTCCTGTACCTGATCCGGCGCCAGAATCTCAACATCCTGGATATCCCGATAGCGGACATCACGCGCCAGTACATGGAATACATCCAGCTCATGCAGGAGCTGGACCTGGAGCTTGCCGGCGAGTACCTGCTGATGGCCGCGATGCTGGCCGAGATCAAGTCGCGCATGTTGCTGCCGCGCATGTCGGAAAGCGGCGAGGACGAGGACGACCCGCGTGCCGAACTGGTGCGGCGACTCCAGGAATACGAACGCTTCAAGCGCGCTGCCGAGGACATCGACGGCCTGCCGCGACTCGAGCGCGACGTGCACGCGGCAGTCGCCGAGCTCACGCATCGCCAGGTCGAGCGCATCCTGCCGGAGGTGGCGCTGCAGGAAATGCTGGTCGCGTTCAAGGACGTGGTGCAGCGCGCGACGATGTTCGCGCACCTGCACGTCCAGCGCGAGACGCTCTCGGTGCGGCAGCGCATGTCCGACGTCCTCGCGATCCTCGAGGGCGTCGGTCTCGTCGAGTTCGTGCGCCTTTTCCGCCCGGAGGAAGGACGCCTGGGAGTCACCGTGACTTTCGTGGCGATTCTCGAGCTGTTGCGTGAGCAGCTCGTCGAGATCGTTCAGGCGGAGCCCTACCAGCCGCTCCACGTGCGGCGCGCGGAGGCCGACGCAAATTCGGCCACCATCGAATCCATCGAGATCACCAGCGCCTGACGGGGCGAGCCATGGAAACCGGACAACTGAAGGGCAACATTGAGGCGGCGCTTCTGGCATACGGCCAGCCGCTGAGCGTCGAGCAGCTGCGTGAGCTGTTCGACGAGTTCGAGCGGCCGGATGCCGCGACGGTCCGCAAGGCGCTCGCTGAGCTTGCGGCCGATTGCGAGGACCGGCCGGTCGAGTTGGTCGAAGTCGCAAGCGGCTGGCGACTCCAGGTGCGCCGCCAGTTTTCCACGCGCCTTTCGAAGCTCTGGCAGGAACGCCCGACGCCGCTATTCCCGGGCGCTGCTGGAAACGCTTGCCCTGATTGCATATAGACAGCCGATCACGCGCGGCGAGATCGAGAACATTCGCGGTGTGACCGTCAATCCCAATATCGTTCGTACCCTGACCGAGCGCGGCTGGATCCGTGTGGTGGGGCATCGCGAGGTCCCGGGCCATCCGGAACTGCTCGGCACGACGCGCGAGTTCCTCGACTACTTCAGCCTCAAGAGCCTCGACGAACTGCCTTCGCTCGCAGCCCTCAAGGACATGGATGACGTCGGAATCCAGCTCGAGTTCGACGGACCCGTGACCGTCCAGGCTGCACCCGCGGGTCTGCCGGCGGCCAACGACGCCGACGCGACCGGCTGATGCGGCGCGACGCCGCCGCCCACCGCGCCGTCATGCGCGAACGAATCCAGAAGATCCTTGCAGCCCGCGGAATCGGCTCGCGGCGCCAGGTCGAGTCCTGGATCGCCGAGGGACGGATCACCGTCAATGGCAAGCCCGCCACGCCCGGGCAGGCCGTGGGCGAGCGCGACGACATTCGCCTCGACGGCCGACGCCTGCGGCTCGATCGCGGCGCCGATACGCCGCATCGCGGCATGGCCTATCACCGGCCGTCACAGGAGGGGCTTCGCGCACGTGCAGAGGATCCCGCCCCTGGCGCGATCGAGAAGCTGCCGAAGGCCGGCGGCCACCGCTGGATTCCAGTGAGCCCACTGCCCGCGCGGGACGGTGGTCTCGAACTGTTCGTGACCGATGGCGCGCTCGCCGCGGCATTGACGAAGCGCGGATTCGCGATGTCGAGCGAGTACGGCGTCCGTGTGCGCGGTGCGTTCGACGAACAGGACATCCAGTCGCGGCTCCGGGCAGCGGTCGAGTCCGTGGCCGCGAAGGGCGTCATCGAGTCTGTGACGCCGGCGGGCGGGGAGGGAAGCAACCGCTGGTTGCAGGTAGTCGCCGTGGGGTTGCGGCCGCACGACCTGCGCCTCGCACTCGAGGCCTGCGGCCTGGAGGCTAACCGCATCCTGCGCACACGCTACGGGCCGATCGCAATGGACCGCATCCTCGCCCGAGGGCGCAGCCGGCAACTCACCGAAGGCGAACTGAATTCACTGCGGGATGTCGCGCAGGTACGGCTTACCGGCAGTCGATCGCCTGTCCGTTGACGCCGGCGCTGGCGGGACTGAGCAGGTAGAGAAAGGGCGCGAGCACGGCAGCGGGCTCGGGCAGGGCGGCTGCGTCCTCAGCCGGGTAGGCCTGGCGGCGCATGGCCGTGCGGGTAGGGCCCGGATTGACGCTGTTGGCGCGGATTCGGGTCGTGCCGGCCAGTTCATGGGCGAGCACCTGCATCAGCCCCTCGACGCCGAACTTCGAGGCGGCGTAAGCGCCCCAGTAGGCGCGCCCGCTGCGTCCGACCGTGCTCGAGGTGAACACGACCGAGGCGTCCTCCGAGCGGCGCAGCAACGGCAACAGCGTGCGCGTCACGATGAAAACCGCGGTGAGGTTGACGTGCAGCACCTTGCACCACGTGGGCACGTCGTACTGGTCGATCGGGCTGAGGTCACCGAGGATGCCGGCTACGTGCGCGAGCCCGTCGAGACGGCCAAACTCGCGTTCCAGCGCTTCCGCGAGGGCGTCGTAGTCAGGTGCCGCCGCGTTTTCCAGGTCGAACGGCAGCAGCGCCGGCTTTGGGCCGCCGGCTTCGACGATGAGGTCGTAGGTACGCGCGAGCTTGCGCTGGGTTCGACCGAGCAGGGCTACGGTCGCTCCCTGCCGCGCGAGGCCGAGCGAGAGCGCCCGGCCGATGCCATCGGAAGCCCCCGTGACGAGGATGATGCGCCCCGCATGGGAACCGGGCGCGGGGTTGTAGGCTCGCGCCGCATCCTGCGCGCCGCGCGAGCCGGCGTCTGCGCTCAATGTTCCTCGGGAGGGGCGAGCCGTGGCGACGGTGCGTCGGAGAGACGTGGACTCACCTCGATCTCGACCAGCTCCTCGATCGGCTTGTCGCCCCGCACTCCGAGCTCCACGAACTTGCGCGCGCCCGGCAGCACATTGCGCTCGAGCGATCCGACCGCCATGTTGAAGGCCTTGATGCTCAACTCGAGGGAGCTGCCAATCTTGCCCATGTGGTTGCGGAAAGTCGTGAGCCGACCATAGAGATCTTCCGCGAGCCCACGGATGCGCTCCGCGCTTTCCGCGAGCTTTACGTTCTGCCAGCCGTTGTAGACGGTCTTGAGCAACGCCAGCAGCGTCGAGGGTGTGGTCAGGATGATGTTGTTGCTCATAGCGCGGTCGAGCAGGTCCGGTTGCTGGTCGAGCGCGGCTGCGAGGAACTGGTCGCCCGGCAGGAACAGCACGACGAACTGCGGCGCCTGCTTGAACTGGGCGTAGTAGCTCTTCGTCGACAGGACACGCACGCGGTCGGCGACGTGCTGGGCGTGCCGGCGCAGCGCTGCGGTGCGTGCCTCATCGGTCGACGCTTCGACTGCCAGCAGGTAGGCATCAAGGGGCGTCTTGACGTCGACGACCACGTCATGACCTTCCGGCAGATGGACCACCATGTCTGGCCGCAGTGCGCCGTCTTCGGCGACCACGTGCACCTGCTCCTCGAAATCGCAATGCGCCGTCATGCCAGCCAGCTCCACCAGGCGACGCAGCGCGATCTCGCCCCATTGCCCGCGCACCTGCGGCTTACTGAGCGCCTGCACGAGGTTCCGGGTTTCCCGCTGCAGGGCCGAATGGGACTCGCGCATGTCGGTGAGGTGCTGGCGCAGGCTTCCGAAGTCGCGCTGCCGCTCGGCCTCGATCTCGCGCAGCGCGTCCGAGGTCCGGGTCAGCGACTCCTGGATGGGCTTGACGAGCGCCTCGATGGCCTGCTCGCGTTCCTTGAGCGAGGCCTGGGCGCTCTGCTGGTGGCCGCCGAGGTTTTCGCGCGCGAGACGCAGGAAGTTGTCGATGTTCTCGCGCAACTGCCGTCCGGCCATGTCGTCGAAACGCCGGTCGAGCTGTTCCATGGCGCGGTCGAGCGCCAGCGTGCGTTCTGATTCGATCGCCGCCGCGCGGCGCCGTCCCATCCACCAGCCGGCGCCGAGCGCGGCCGCGATGGCGGCAAAAACCACGAGCAGCGTCAGGAGGTCGAGCGTCATGCGATTTCCAGCCAGTCGATCAGGTCTTCGGGCCGCGCAAAGATGGCCTCGGGCTGCCAGGCCTCAGGATTTTCACCCTTGCCCAGGTAGCCGAATCCGGCCACCAGCGGAATCATGCCCGCGTTCCGCGCGGCCTGCACGTCGCGTTCCGCGTCGCCCAGGTAGACGCAGTCGCCCGGCGCCAGGCCCAGCAGGCCGGCGGCGTGCAGCAAGGGCAGCGGATGTGGCTTTCGCTCGGCGAGCGTGTCGCCGGAGACCACGCAGCCGCAGCGTGGCGCGAGGCCGAGTTGCGCCAGCAAGGGATCGGTCAGCCAGCCCGGCTTGTTGGTGACGATGCCCCAGCGCATGCCGGCGCTTTCGACGGCATCGAGCACGCGCTCGAAGCCGTCGAACAGCCGCGTGTGGACCGCGAGCGCCCCGGAGTAGAACTCGAGAAATCGCGCCCGCAGCGATTCGTAGCGCTCGCCCTCGGGCTCGCCGAAGGCGAACCGGATGAGCCGCGGCGCGCCGTGCGAGACCAGGGGGCGGATGTGCGCGAATGGCAGTCGCTCCAGTCCCTCGGCAATGCGCAGCCGATTGAGGGCGTTCGCCATGTCGCGAGCGGTGTCGAGCAGCGTGCCATCGAGGTCGAACAGGACGCCGCGGAAGCCGCGGCGGCAGCTCATGCAGGAGCCGGCATTGGGCGCCGGAATGCCGCGAGGTAGTTGACTGACACGTCGTCGGTCACTCGCGCCTTGCGGCTGAAAGGATCGTAGGCGAGGCCGGCAAGATCCTTGAGTTCGAGACCTGCTTCCCGGGCCCAGCGCGAGAGCTCGGAGGGCCGGATGAGCCTGCCGTAGTGATGTGTGCCCATCGGCAGCAGCCGCAGCAGGTACTCAGCGCCCACGATGGCGAGGGCGAAGGACTTGGCGTTGCGATTGATCGTCGAACAGACGACGTGCCCGCCCGGGCGCACAAGCCGGGCCAGCGATTGCAAGATGGCGGCGGGATCCGGGACATGCTCGAGCATCTCGAGGCAGGTTACGAGGTCGAAGCTCGCCGGCCTCGCCACGGCCAGTGATTCGACCGTCTCTTGCCGGTAGTCCACGGCTACGCCCGATTCGAGCGCGTGCAGGCGCGCGACCGCGAGGGCCTCCGGCGCGAGGTCGATGCCGATGACCCGGGCGCCGCGACGAGCCATTCCTTCGGACAGCAGGCCGCCGCCGCAGCCGACGTCCAGCACCTCACGCCCCGCGAGTCCCGCGCGCGCCTCGATGTAGTCGAGGCGGGCAGGATTCAGGTCGTGCAGGGGCCGAAAGTCGCCGTCCGGGTCCCACCACCGAGGCGCGGCCATGTCGAATTTCGCGATTTCGCCGGGGTCGACATTCGGGCCGTTTTGCATCCGGAAAGTATACCCGCTGTGGTAAAATTCGCGCTTTCCTCGACCCCTGAAAAGACGACGAAATCCGCATGAGCGAGATCGCGCGCGAAGTCCTGCACGTCAACCTCGAAGACGAGATGCGCAAGTCCTACCTCGATTACGCCATGAGCGTGATCGTGGGCCGCGCACTCCCCGACGTCCGCGACGGGCTGAAGCCGGTGCACCGTCGTGTCCTGTACGCGATGCGCGAGCTCGGCAACGACTGGAACAAGCCCTACAAGAAGTCCGCCCGCGTCGTGGGCGACGTCATCGGCAAGTACCATCCGCACGGCGACGCGGCGGTATACGACACGATCGTGCGCATGGCGCAGCCCTTCTCGATGCGCTACCTGCTGGTGGACGGACAGGGCAACTTCGGTTCCGTGGACGGCGACGCGGCGGCGGCGATGCGCTACACCGAGGTGCGCATGTCGCGCATCGCGCACGAGCTGCTCGCCGACATCGACAAGGAAACGGTCGACTTCACGCCGAACTACGACAATAGCGAGCACGAGCCGGCGGTGCTGCCGGCCCGCTTCCCGAACCTGCTCGTCAACGGCTCGGCCGGCATCGCCGTCGGCATGGCGACCAACATCCCGCCGCACAACCTGGGCGAGATCGTGGACGCCTGCATCGCGCTGATCGACGACCCGAACCTGGGTCTCGCCGAACTGATGCGGCTCGTGCCCGGCCCGGATTTCCCGACCGCCGGCATCATCAACGGCGCCGCGGAGATCGTCGCGGCCTACAAGACCGGACGTGGCCGTCTTTCGGTGCGCGCCCGCACCAGCGTCGAGACCATCGACGCGCGGGGCCGCGAAGCGATCGTCGTCACGGAGCTCCCGTACCAGGTCAACAAGGCGCGCCTGCTCGAGCGGATCGCCGACCTCGTCCGCAGCAAGGAAATCGAGGGCATTTCGGAACTGCGAGACGAGTCCGACAAGGACGGGCTGCGGGTCGTCGTCGAGCTGAAACGCGGCGAAAACAGCGAGCTGGTGCTGAACCAGCTCTTCAAGCTGACGCCGATGGAGTCCGTGTTCGGCGTAAACATGGTCGCGCTGCTCGACGGCCAGCCGAAACTGCTCTCGCTCAAGGAGATGCTGGATGCGTTCCTGCGCCACCGCCGCGAGGTCGTGACGCGCCGGACCATCCACGACCTGCGCAAGGCGCGCGAGCGTGCGCACATCCTCGAGGGCCTCGCGGTCGCGCTCGCGAACATCGACGAGGTCATCGCGCTCATCAAGGCCTCGCCGTCGCCTGCCGAGGCGCGCGTCGCGCTGCAGGCGCGGACCTGGGGCCCGGGAGCGGTTCCCGCGATGCTGGCGCGCGCCGGCAACGTGCCCACGCGCCCGGACGGCATTGCGGACGATCTCGGCCTGCACGGCAACGCGTACCGCCTTTCGGAGGCCCAGGCCCAGGCCATCCTCGACCTGCGGCTGCATCGCCTGACCGGACTCGAGCAGGACAAGATCGTTACCGAGTTCAACGAACTTCTCGAGCTGATTCGCGACCTCGGCGAAATCCTTGCGCGGCCGGAGCGACTGCTCGCCGTGATACGCGACGAGCTGATGGCGATCAAGGAAGCCTACGGTGACGAGCGCCGCACCCAGATCGCGGCCGACCAGTCGGACGTGACGATCGAGGACCTGATCGAGCGCCAGGACCTGGTCGTGACGCTTTCGCATGCGGGCTACGCGAAGACCCAGCCGGTAACCGACTACGAGGCCCAGCGTCGCGGCGGCAAGGGCAAGATGGCGACGACCGTCAAGGACGAAGACTTCGTAGACAAGCTCTTCATCGCGCACTCGCACGACACGCTGCTGTGCTTCTCGGACGGTGGCCAGTGTTACTGGCTGAAGGTGTACCAGCTGCCGCTCGCGAGCCGCGGTTCGCGCGGCAAGCCGATCGTCAACCTGCTGCAGCTCGCCGAGGGTGAAAGGATCACCGCGGTGCTGGCGATTCGAGAGTTCGACGAGTCGCACTTCGTGTTCATGGCGACCGCGCTCGGCACGGTCAAGAAGACGCCGCTGTCGGCGTTTTCCCGCCCGCGCGCGAACGGCATCATCGCGGCATCTCTGGAACCCGCGGACTGCCTCGTGGGCGTGGCGTTGACCGACGGCCAGCGCGATATCCTGCTCACGACCACCGACGGCAAGGCAATCCGGTTCGGCGAAGACCAGGTGCGCCCGATGGGCCGCGAGGCCGCGGGCGTACGGGGCATCAAGATGGCCGAGCACCAGCGCGTGACGTCGCTGATGGTGCTGGGCGAGGGCGAGGTCCTCACCGTTTCCGAGCGTGGCTACGGAAAGCGGACGGAAGTCGACGATTTCCCGCGACACGGCCGTGCCGGCCAGGGAGTCATCGCGCTGCAGACCAGCGAGCGCAACGGCTCGCTGGTGGGCGCACGGCAAGTGCGCGCCGACGACGAAGTCATGCTGATCAACTCGAGCGGCACGCTGGTGCGCGTACCCGTTAGCGACATTCCCGTGCTCGGCAGGAACACGCAGGGCGTGCGGATCATGCGCCTCGAGGAGGGCGAGAAACTCGTCGGCCTGGAGCGCATTGCGGGCGATGACTCGCAGGGCGGCGAAGGGTCCGGCTGAGACGGGAGCCGCGCGTGCGCGTCTACAATTTTTCCGCGGGTCCCGCGGCCCTGCCGCTGCCCGTGCTCGAGCAGGCGCGCGACGAGTTGGTCGAATGGCAGGGCGGCGCCTCGGTCATGGAGGTGAGCCACCGCGGCCGCGCCTTCATGGCGGTCGCCGAGCGTGCCGAGTCGGACCTGCGCGAGCTGCTCGCCATCCCGGCGAACTACCGCGTGCTCTTCATGCAGGGCGGGGCAACCCTGCAGTTCGCAGCCGTGCCGATGAATCTGTCGGCGACGGGCAGCGCGGCCGACTATGTCCACACCGGCCATTGGTCCGAGCGCGCAGTCAAGGAGGCGCGCCGCTTCGTCGACCTGGGCGTCGTCGCGGACGAGGCTGCGTCCGCCTATACGACGGTTCCCGACGCCGCCGCGATCCGGGCGCGGCCGGGCTCGGCCTACCTGCACTACACGCCGAACGAGACGATCGGCGGCGTGGAGTTCCCTTACGTGCCGGATACCGGCGACGTGCCGCTGGTTGCGGACATGTCGTCGACGATCCTGTCGCGCCCGCTGGACGTATCGCGATTCGGTCTGATCTATGCGGGCGCCCAGAAGAACATCGGTCCTTCCGGCATCACGGTCGTGATCGTGCGCGACGACCTCGTGCGCGGCTCGCGCCCGGGAACGCCTGCGGTGCTCGACTACCGTGCCGTGGCGGAGGCGGGCTCCATGCTGAATACGCCGCCGACGTTTGCCTGGTATTTCGCCGGGCTCGTGTTCCAGTGGCTCAAGCGCGAGGGCGGCGTTGCGGAGATGGGGCGCCGGAATCGCGCCAAGGCCGAGGCGCTGTACGCGGCGATCGACGGTTCGCGTTTCTACTCCAACCCCGTCGCCAGGCCGTGCAGATCGTGGATGAACGTCCCGTTTCGGCTGGCGAAACCTGAGCTGGAGAAGACCTTTCTAGCGGAGGCCGAGGGCGCCGGCCTCGCGAACCTGGCAGGCCACCGCTCGGTCGGCGGGATGCGCGCGAGCCTCTACAACGCCATGCCAATGGAGGGTGTGCGCGCGCTCATCGAGTTCATGCACGGTTTCGAGCGGCGGTACGGCTGATGCGATTCCGGATCCGCACGCTCAATGCCATCTCTCCAAAAGGCCTCGAGCGCCTGCCGCGCGACCGCTATGAGCTCGGTGACGCGATCGGCCGGCCCGACGCGATCCTGGTCCGTTCGGCGGACATGCACGCGCTCGAGATTCCCGCGAGCGTGATCGCCGTTGGCCGGGCCGGGGCCGGGACGAACAACATCCCGGTCTCGTTGCTCACGCAGCGCGGCGTGCCGGTTTTCACGGCCCCGGGCGCCAATGCCAATGCCGTCAAGGAGCTCGTGCTCGCCGGACTCTTTCTCGGTGCACGGCACATCGGCCCGGCGCTCGACTTCGTGCGCTCGCTCGACCTGACGGGCGAAGCGCTCGATGCCGCGGTCGAGGCCGGCAAGAAACGCTTCGTCGGCCACGAGCTGCCAGGTCGCACGCTCGGCGTGGTTGGCCTCGGCGCGATCGGCGTCGAGGTGGCGAACGCCGCCCACCTGCTCGGCATGCACGTGCTCGGATACGACCCGCAGATCACGGTGCAGCGCGCCTGGCAGCTCTCGTCCGGCGTCGAGCAGGCACTCAGCCTCGACGACCTGTTCGCGCGCTCGCACGCGATCACGGTCCACGTCCCGCTGACCGACGAGACGCGCGGGCTGGTCAGCGCAAAGCGCCTCGCCCTCATGCCGGAGGGCGGCACCGTGCTGAACTTCGCGCGCGCGGCGATCGCCGACGAGCCGGCGGTCGTTGCCGCGCTTCGCGCCGGACGGCTCGGGGCTTACGTCTGCGACTTCCCGTCAGCCGGCGACGCGGGGCGTCGCCGGCGTCGTCGCCTTGCCGCATCTAGGCGCGTCCACCAGCGAGGCGGAGGAGAACTGCGCGATGATGGTCGCCGACACGCTGCGTGACTTCCTCGAGCACGGAAACATCCGCCACTCGGTGAATTTCCCGGAAGCCGCCCTGCCGCGAGTTCCATCTACCTCGCGAATCGCGATCGCAAACAGCAACGTCCCGAACATGGTCGGACAGATTTCGACACGGCTCGCCGAGGCCGGGCTCAACATCGCTGACCTCCTCAACAAGTCGAAAGGGGAGGTCGCCTACACGCTGATCGACATCGATGGCAGGGTGCCCGCGGGGCTGGTCGAGCGGATCGCCTCGATCCACGGCGTCCTGGGCGCGCGGGCGGTATAAGTGAGCGCTGTGAACCGGTTCGAAGCGCTGGCGGCACCTGGCGTGCGCGGGCTGACGCCCTACGTGCCCGGCAAGCCGGCCGAGGTGCTCGAGCGCGAGCTTGGCGTCAAGGACAGCATCAAGCTCGCGTCGAACGAAAATCCGCTCGGCCCGGGGCCGTGCGCTCGGGCGGCGCTTGCGGCCGCCGCCGCGAAGGTCGGCCTGTATCCCGACGGCGGCGGACACGACTTGCGCTCGCGGCTCGCGCAACGGCACGGCGTCGGCCTCGATCAGGTCACGCTGGGCAACGGCTCGAACGACGTACTGGTGCTGCTGGCCGAGGTGTTCCTCACGGCCGGCATCGAGGCAGCCTATTCGCGGTACGCCTTCGCCGTGTACCCCATTGCCGTGCAGGCATCCGGCGCGACGGCACGGATCGCGCCGGCAAGGCCGGCGGGCGGGGCACAGCCACTTGGGCACGACCCGGCGGCGCTCCTGGCCGCTGTCGGTCCGAAGACACGGCTCCTGTTCCTCGCAAATCCCAACAATCCGACCGGCACCTGGCTGGACGAGGCGGCGCTCGATTCGCTGCTGCGCGCGGTCCCGCCCGACGTCATCGTGGTTCTCGATGAGGCATATCACGAGTACTCCGCCGCCCACGGCGTACCTGACGGCACTCGATGGCTCGAGCGCCACCCGAATCTGGTCGTCACGCGAACGTTCTCAAAGGCCTACGGGCTCGCCGGCCTTCGCGTCGGCTATGCCCTGTCCCACCCGGAACTCGCCGATCTCCTCAATCGTGTGCGGCAGCCGTTCAATGTCTCAGTGCCCGCGCTCGCGGCGGCCGCTGCCGCGCTTGACGATCACGAACATCTCGAGGCCACGCTCGCGCTGAACCGTGCCGGTATCGAGCGGCTGCGCGAGGGTCTAGCGAGCCTCGGGATCGACGCGCCCCCATCCGCGGCAAACTTCCTGCTCGCCGACCTCGGTCGTCCCGCGCTGGCCATCAACGACACCCTGCTGCGTCAAGGCGTGATTGTGCGGCCTGTTGGCAACTATGGGCTGCCGGACCACCTGCGGATCTCGACCGGCACAGCGGAGCAGAACGAGCGACTGCTTGCGGCGATGAAGGCCGCAATCGCCGCGGCCGCGTGAGCGCGCGGAAAATGCGCTTCGTCACCAGCCCGAGTGTCCAGGTCGGTGGCGCAATTCGCGTCCCGGGCGACAAGTCGATATCGCATCGCGCCGCAATTCTCGGCGCGATAGCGGAAGGAACGAGCGAAATTCGCGGATTCCTGGAAGGCGAGGACTGCCTCGCGACGCTCGCGGCGCTTGCAGCAATGGGCATCGCCGCCGAGCGGCCGGGCCCTGACATCGTGCGCATTCGAGGCGCCGGGTTACGCGGCCTCAGGGCGCCGACCTCGGCGCTGGACCTCGGCAATTCAGGTACCTCCATGCGGCTCCTGACCGGGCTGCTGGCCGGTCAAGGCTTCGACACGATCCTGATCGGCGATGCATCCCTGATGTCGCGGCCGATGGAGCGTGTCGCGGCGCCGCTGCGGCGCATGGGTGCGGACGTGCGCACCAACGAGGGCAAGCCTCCGGTCGCCATTCGCGGCGGCCGCGCGCTGCAAGGCGCGGAGCACCGCCTCGAAGTGCCGAGCGCACAGGTCAAGTCGGCCTTGTTGCTCGCCGGCCTGCAGGCGGAGGGCCGGACCCGTGTGCTCGAGCCGGCGGTTTCGCGGGACCATACCGAGCGCATGCTGGGCGCTTTCGGCGTGCCCGTCGTACGTGCCGACCGTTCTGCGACCGTCGAAGGACGCGCACGGCTCGGTGCGGCGCGCATCGACGTGCCCGGCGATTTCTCCTCGGCGGCGTTCTTCATCGTGGCCGCATTGATCGCGGGCCGGGAGCCGCTCGAAATCCGCGACGTCGGCGTCAACCCGACGCGCACGGCCCTCATCGAGATCCTGCGCCTGATGGGTGCGGACATCCGGTTGCAACCAAGCGCGGAATTGGCCGGCGAGCCGCGGGCCGACATCGAAGTGCGTCCGGGAATCTTGCGGGGCATTGTGGTTCCCGAGCCGTTGGTGCCGATGGCCATGGACGAGTTGCCCGCGCTGTTCGCAGCGGCTGCAATCGCGGAGGGGGAAACGGTCGTGACCGGGGCGGGCGAGTTGCGGGTCAAGGAAAGTGACCGTTTGACCGCAATGGCGCAGGGACTCGCGGCACTTGGCGTGGAGGTCGAGACGCGGCGGGATGGCCTGCGCATCCTGGGCGGAAGCGTGGACGGGGGCCAGGTCGAGAGCCAAGGTGACCACCGAGTCGCCATGGCCTTCGCCGTATTGGGTGCCAGGGCGCGGGCACCGGTGATGATCCGCGACGTGCAGAATGTAGCGACTTCGTTCCCCGGATTTGCGGCGCTCGCGCGAAGCGTCGGGCTCGGACTGGCGGAGACTTCGTGACCCAGGTGCCGATTATCGCGATCGACGGCCCAGGCGGATCCGGCAAGGGCACCATCGCCCGCCGGCTAGCGCGGCATTTCGGGTGGCACCTCCTGGACAGCGGCGCCTTGTACCGGCTGGTAGCACTTGCAGGCCTCCGGGCTGGCCTTGATCCGGATGACGCAGCCGGACACGCGCGGCTTGCCACCCAGCTCGACGTCCGGTTCGGCATGGACGCGGACGGCGAGGAACGTGTGCTGCTGCGCGGTGAGGACGTGACGCGCGAATTACGCGCGGAGGAGACCGGGAAGGCAGCGTCCCGGGTTGCCGCGTGGCAAGACGTGCGATCTGCCCTGTTGGGCCGGCAGCGCGCCTTTGCGCGGCTACCCGGCCTGGTCGCCGACGGACGGGACATGGGCTCGATCGTTTTCCGCGACGCCGGGCTCAAGATCTTCCTGACGGCGAGTCCGGATGAAAGGGCCCGGAGGCGCTATAACCAGTTGAAAGAAAAGGGGTTGAGTGGTAGCCTTGCCGCCCTTTCCGCGGAGATCGCCGAGCGGGACAGGCGGGATACCACGCGTGCCGTGGCCCCGCTGGTCGCGGTTCCGGAAGCTGTCATCGTGGATTCGACTGCGTTGGCCATCGAAGAGGTCGTCGGGCGGGTGATTGAACTCGCGCGCGAGCGGTTTCCGGAGGCGGCGCGCGAGCGTTGAAGAGCCGGCAGATGCCGGCAAGGTCGGCGGGGCAGGATGCCCGGCCGCGTTGAGCAGGACCCGGACCGGCAGGATGCCGTTCGGCAGGTAAACCCCAGTGGGCCCCTTGGCCCGGATGACCCAATGACCGAATCCTTCGAGCAACTTTTCGAGCAGAGCCTTGCGAGCCAGCAGATCAGGCCTGGCCAGATCCTGACCGGCACTATCGTCGACATGAACGCCGACGTCGTGATCGTCAGCGTCGGCCTCAAGTCCGAGGCCGTCATCCCCGCGGAACAGTTCCGCAATGAACATGGAGAAGTGGACGTCGCCATCGGCCAGGAGGTCGAGGTGGCGCTGGATGCCGTCGAGGACGGCTCTGGCGAGACGCGCCTGTCGCGCGAGAAGGCCAAGCGCGCGCGCACCTGGACCCGCCTCGAAGAGGCGTTCACGAAGGGCGAGATCGTAAAGGGCGTGATCAACGGCCGCGTCAAGGGCGGCTTCACGGTCGAACTCGACAACGTGCGCGCCTTCCTGCCCGGCTCGCTGGTGGACGTGCGCCCGGTGCGCGACCCGAGCTACCTCGAGGGCAAGGAACTTGAGTTCAAGGTCATCAAGCTCGACCAGCGTCGCAACAATGTCGTCGTCTCGCGCCGCGCGGTCGTCGAGCAGGAGTACAGCGCAGAGCGCTCGCAGCTCCTCGACAACCTGAAGGAAGGCGACGTGGTGAAGGGCACGGTCAAGAATCTGACCGACTACGGCGCGTTCGTGGACCTCGGCGGCATCGACGGCCTGCTGCACATCACCGACATGGCGTGGAAGCGCGTCAAGCACCCGTCCGAGATCGTGAAGGTCGGCGACGAGATCGACGTGCGCATATTGAAGTTCGACCGCGAGCGGCAGCGCGTTTCGCTCGGCATCAAGCAGCTCGGCGCGGATCCCTGGCAGAACATTGCCCGGCGCTACCCGCCGAATACCCGCCTGTTCGGCAAGGTCACGAACATCGCCGACTACGGCTGCTTCGTGGAGATCGAGGAGGGCGTCGAAGGCCTCGTCCACGTCTCCGAGATGGACTGGACCAACAAGAACGTGAACCCGGCGAAGGTGGTGCACGTCGGCGAAGAAGTCGAAGTGATGGTCCTCGACATCGACGAAGAGCGCCGCCGCATCTCGCTCGGCCTCAAGCAGTGCAAGCCGAACCCGTGGCGCGAGTTCGCGGACAGCTACGCCCGCGGCGACCGCGTCAGCGGCCAGATCAAGTCAATCACGGACTTCGGCATCTTCATCGGCCTGACCGGCGGTATCGACGGGCTTGTGCACCTCTCCGACATCTCCTGGGACCGACCGGGCGAGGAGGCAGTGCGCGACTACCAGAAGAGCCAGACCGTCGAGGCCATGGTGCTCTCCATCGATCCCGAGCGCGAGCGCATCTCGCTCGGCATCAAGCAGATGGCGAAGGATCCGATCTCGGCCTACCTCGCCGATCACCCGAAGGGCAGCATCGTCAAAGGCACCGTCAAGGAAGTTGACGCGCGCGGCGCGATCATCGACCTTGGCGACGGTATCGAAGGGAGCCTGCGCGCTTCCGAGCTCGCGCGCGAGCGCGTCGAGGACGCCCGCACCGTGCTCAAGGTCGGCGACCCGGTCGAGGCCCGGTTCACGGGCGTGGACCGCAAGAGTCGCGCGATCGTGCTGTCGATCAGGGCAATCGAGGCCGAGGAAGAGGCCGAGGCCGTGCAGCAATATCGCGGCACCGACTCGGCGACCGGCACCACGCTCGGCGACCTGCTGAAGGAGCAGATCTCCGGACAGTGAACCGGTCCGGTGCGCCGCCGGGGATGGGCGACGCTCCGCGTTTGAGGGACGGGAGTCATGACAAAATCAGAATTGATCGAGATCATCTCCGCCAAGCAGAAGCACTTGCCCGCCAAGGACATCGAGCTCGCCGTCAAGCAGATGCTCGAGATCATGAG
This sequence comes from uncultured Gammaproteobacteria bacterium, assembly GCA_963817195.1. GTDB lineage: Bacteria > Pseudomonadota > Gammaproteobacteria > Steroidobacterales > Steroidobacteraceae > SCUD01. Next base: position 268,779 of record CAWFNJ010000007.1, on the reverse strand, counting down.
CGACGCACTGGCTGGCGGGGAGCGCATCGAGATCCGCGGCTTCGGCAGCTTCTCGCTGCATTTCCGCCCGCCGCGCCAGGGCCGCAATCCGAAAACCGGCGAGGCCGTCGCGCTTGCCGGCAAGTACGTGCCGCACTTCAAGCCCGGCAAGGACCTGCGCGAGCGCGTCAATGCCGGGCAGTCGCACCCGATCCGCGACTAGGCGGCAGGTCGCCGCAGCCGGTCGCGGCCGCTAGCCCATGAATCCGGAATCGATCTGGATCCTCCTCGGAGTCTTGTTCCTGGGCGGGGCCATCGGTTTCTACGCGTCGCGCAAGCCCAGGCCGAGCGCGATCGGCGAGGAGCGGCTGCGCGGCAATTACCTCGCCGGCGTGAACTTCCTGGTCAACGAACAGCCGGACCGCGCGCTCGAGGCATTCCTGCGCGCGGCGGAGCTCGACGACGATACGATCGAGACGCACTTCGCGCTCGGCAGCCTGTACCGGCGGCGCGGCGAAGTCGACCGCGCGATCAAGATCCACCAGAACATCGCCACACGAGAGTCGCTCGAGCCTGCGCAGCGGGAGCAGGCCGGCTTCGCACTGGCCCAGGACTACCTGAAGGCCGGGCTGCTCGACCGTGCCGAGAAGATCCTCGAGCCGCTGGCGGCGGCGGGCGCCCATCGCATGGCGGCGATGCGCAAGCTGATGCGGATTTACGAGCAGGAACAGGAGTGGAGTCGCGCAATCGCGGTGTTCCGCGAGCTGCAGAAGGCCGGGCGCGCGCCGCAGGAGAGCGCGATCGCGCACTATTACTGCGAGCTGGCCGAGGCGGCCCGCACGCGCGGCGCGCTCGACGAGGCGCGCGAGCACCTGCGTGCGGCGCGCAAGGAAGTGCGCCGCTTCCCGCGCGGGGCGCTGGTGCGCTCGGACATCGCCATCGAGCAGGGCGATTTCACGCTTGCCGAGCGGCTGCTCGGCGCCGTGCTGGCGCAGGACGCGGCGCTCGCGATCGAGGTGATTCCCAGGCTGGTGCGGCTTGCGCGGGCCGCCGGCGAGGGCGGCGCGCCGGCCGTCGCGCGCGTGGTCGCCGGCCGCCCGGACGCGATCAACGAGGTCGCAATCGCCTCGATCATGGCGGACGCGCTCGACTTTGCGCCGCTCGAGGAGCGCGTGCGGACTTGCCTCGCGCAGGACGACGCGATCGCCGGACTCGTGCGCGCGATCGGCCGTGACCCGGCTGCGCTCGATGTGCGCGCGGTCGCCGACATTGCGGGCGTGCTGCGCCGGCTCGCCGCGCGCACGCCACGCTATCGCTGCGCGAATTGCGGTTTCTCGAGTATCGACCACTTCTGGCAATGTCCGGGCTGCAAGGCCTGGGACAGCCAGCGGCCGCTGCTCAGATTCGACCTCGTGGCGGGGCTCGAAGGGGCAAAGAAGTAGCGATTGCCGCCAGCGCGGGCGGTCCCCGGCGTCATTCTCGAGGTATGCAGCTGTTTCGTGAGCGGCGTGCCCAGCGCTCCCTGCGTAGTCTCGCTCCCGGGCGCGGCGATGGTCGCCGTGCGAGAACGAAAGGGAGTGTAGCCATGCTGATCAAGGGACTGAGTGCGGCCCTCGTGGCCGCGACGCTGCTCGCGCCGTCCGCCATCGCCGGGCCCGTCAACGTCAATACCGCCGACGCCAAGACCCTCGCGCGCGAGCTCGACGGCGTCGGGAAGGCGAAGGCCGAAGCGATCGTGAGTTACCGCGAGAAGAACGGGCCGTTCAAGAGTGCCGAAGATCTTGCCAAGGTGAAGGGCCTCGGCAAGACGCTCATCGACCAGAACAAGTCGAACTTCAAGTTCGAGGCCGCAAAACCCGGTAGCTGAGGCACGGCGGCCCGCGGCGCGGGCCGGCTCACGGCCGCTCCGGTATCATGACCGTGTCAGGATCCCGGAACGGAAGGATGACCCGTGAGCCGACCCGCACCGATCCGCTTCGCCGTTTTTCCCGTCGCGGGGCGTGGCACGCGCTTCCTGCCCGCCACCAAGGCGAGCCCCAAGGAGATGCTGCCGATCGTCGACAAGCCGCTCATCCAGTACGCGGCCGAGGAGGCGCTCGCAGCGGGTGCGCGGCTCCTGGTATTCATCACCGGGAGCTCCAAGCGCGCGATCGAGGACCACTTCGACTCGGATCCCGAGCTCGAGTCGGCGCTCGCGGAACAAGGCAAGAAGGACCTTCTGGACACGCTGCGTGGCATCCTGCCTGCCGACGCCACCTGCATCTACATCCGCCAGCCAGCTCCGCTCGGACTCGGCCACGCGGTGCTCTGCGCCCAGGCTGTGGTCGGCAACGAACCATTTTTCGTGCACCTTGCGGACGACCTGATCGACGCCGAAGAACCGGTGCTCGCGCAGATGCGTGACCGCTACCTGGAGTCCGGCGGCAGCGTGATCGGTGTGCAGCAGGTCCCGCGCAGCCAGACCGGAAGCTACGGCATCGTCGCGACCGAAGACCCGGACGGCGAATTCTCCCGGATCCGGCGCATCGTGGAGAAACCGAAGCCGGCGGATGCGCCTTCCGAGCTCGCCGTGGTCGGGCGATACCTGCTGTCCGGCTCGATTTTCGAGCGACTGCGGAACGTCGGGCGCGGCGCCGGTGGCGAGATCCAGCTCACAGACGGCATTGCCGCGCTGCTCGACGACGAGCCCGTGCATGCCTACCGGTTCAGGGGCAAGCGCTACGACTGCGGCAACAAGCTCGGCTACCTGGAGGCGACAGTGGAATACGGCCTGCGCCACCCCGAGCTCGGCAAGAAGTTCGCGGAGTACATCGAAGGCCTGGCCGCGGCCCGCAAGGCGAGTAGCTGAGTCGGGATCAGTTGAGGAGGCGCGCCTCGCCCATGCGCAGGTGCACGGGCGGCTGCTGCACGGGGTCGGAGATGGCCTGGCTCCAGCGCCTCGTGTAGACCTGCAGCCTGACCTGGTCGGCGTTCTCGCCGCGTACGCCCTCGACGCGCAGTCCCGCCACCGCCCGTTCGGTGATGCGCCACTCGAAGGATGCCGCGAGCCGCAAGCCAAGACCGTCGCGCTCGTCGGACGGGTAGCGCGGGTCGCCACTCGCATTCTGCAAGGCCGGATCCTCCGGGAAGAAGTCGCTCGCGGATTCGTGCACTTCCTGCCATTCGACCGCGCCTTCCACGAACACGCTCCGGTCGCCGCGCCGGGCCAACAACTCGAAGACCGGCCCGACTGTCAGGAACCGGTTGGGGCTGAAGTAACCGCCATGCCCGACGGTGAAATGCGAGCGGTTCGCGGCGAAGCGGGTGGCCCCCACCACGCCGCCTATCCGCGCCACCCAGCCGTCGCCGGACGCGGCGCGTTGAAGAAAGCCCGCGTCGGCGCGCCACTCGGTGTTGGTGTCCACGCGTCGGCCGTTGACGCTTGCACCGGCAATCAGGCCGAACAGCTCGAACGCATCGTCGCCGACACTACCCCCGACATAGGCTCGATTGCGTACGACCCCGCCCCAGTCCTGGCCGTCTGCCGGGTCGCGGGTGCCGGCGTACGAAAGCAGCGACTCCTCGACCGCCGTGCGGTCGATGCCGAAAACCCAGGTCCCCTCATCGGCATCGTTCCGGTAGCGAATCGCGCCGAGGTAGTTGCTGACGGCGAAGGCGGTCGGCGTGGTGCCCAGTTCGAGCGCGATGCCGCTGCGCGGCGACCATTGAGCCAGCGCACCGATTCCCTGGTCGGACTGCGTCGCTGACTGCGCGGGAAGCGCGACCAACGAGCCAAATGGCTCGCCGGCAGGTACGCGATCGGACTCCGGGGAGGATGCTTCGCCAACCAGCCGCATACGGCCCCAACGGGCATTGCTGGATTGCCAGGCGACCTGCGCGCGCGGCATCTCGAGGCGGTCGTGATCGGTCTGACCCCTCCGTCCGGTCCAGTCGATGGCCGCCTCCACATGCGATACCGAGTCGCGCTCGACGGACTGCAGCGTCGCGTCAGCCGCAAGGCGGTCCGGCGCCATGTCTCGAGCCACGACGTAGGCGTCATACGGCCGGTTTAGCGCGAGCAGGGTATCGGTAAGCTGGTTCGCAGCGCCGGGCGCATTCGGGTCCACGGCCAGAAGTTCGAGCAGCGCCCGTTCACGGGCCGGCTGGTCGTCGCGCAGCGCCGCGAGGTCCGCGCGCGCCTGCAAGGTCGAGGGATGGTTCGGCCGCAACTCGTCCAGCACCGAATAAGCGCGACCCGCGGCATTCGCGTCACGCAGGTCACGTGCCGTCACGAACTCCCGTAATACGACCTCGTAGCGCGCGTCGCGCTCGAGCTCTGCAAGCGAGGGATCCTGGCGAATCGTGGCGCGCGCCGCCACGAAGTGCACCAGTGCCTGCCGCGAATTGCCGCGCCGGACGGCGAGGATTGCCAGGCCTGCCTGCGCCTGGGGGTAGCTCGGAGTCGTCGCCGGAACGTCGCCGAAGTAGAGTGCGGCGAGCGGCTCGATGCCGAGATCGAGGCAGAGATATCCGAACGCCGTCTGCAGCTGCGCCCGGTCTTCCTCGGGAAACGCCTTGAGCGCCTCCGGGTCCTGCAGGCCAGGCAAGGCGAGCCGCGCTGCTTCGGCATCGACCGCTGCGAGCGCGCGAATCCAGGCGTATTGGGCCCAGGGGTCGGAAGGGTCAAGCACGCGGGCGCGCTCGGCCGCATCGAGCGAGCCGCGGAAGTTACCCTGGGCGAAGAGCGTTTCGGCCTGTTCACGCCAGCCCGTCGCGTCCTGCGGGGCTACCGCCGACGCAGCGAGCGCGATTGTCGCGAACAGCGCGACCGACAAACCCATGCGGCGATCCCCTTCGTACTGCCGCGGTTGATTGCAGGCCTGGCCACCCCCGGCCCGCCGAGTCGGCGGCGGGCCCATCGGCCGTCATCCATCATAGCGGCTTTCCGGGCGGCCCTCACCTGCGGTAACTGATGAGCCTTTTAGCTTTAGTGATTGATCGACCGTATGAAAGCTTCTAGCGTCCGCCGGTGCCTACCAGCCTCATTTACGCCGTCGTCGTGCTCATCTGGGGCACGACCTGGTTCGTCATCAGGTTCCAGCTCGGCGTAGTCGCTCCGGAAATCTCGCTGGTCTACCGGTTCGCTCTCGCGGCCGTCTGCGTCTTCGCCTTCGCGCGCCTGACCGGAAGCCCGCTGCGGCTTTCCTGGCGCGACCACCGCCTTGTAGCGCTCCAGGGGGCTACGCTCTTCTGCCTGAACTACTGGATGACCTACCTTTCGACGCAATACCTGACGAGTGGCCTCGTCGCGGTGCTGTTCACGTCGATCATCTTCTTCAACATCGTGAACGGGCGGCTCATCCTTGGTACGCCGGTCGAGCGACGCGTGGTGGTTGCTGCCGCGGCCGGCGTGCTGGGCGTCGCCCTGCTGTTCCTGCCGGAGATCCAGGCCGCGCTGCACGACCCGCGCATCCTGCACGGCGCCGGGCTTGCGCTCGCAGCGACCTACGTCGCCTCGCTGGGCAACATGGCCGCCTCACGCAATACGCAGGCGGGCCTGCCGGTCGTGACGGTCAATGCCTACGGCATGGCTTACGGCGCAATCGGGCTCGCCGCAATCGCGATCCTGCGGGGGACGCCAGTCGACTTCGACCCGCGCTGGCCCTATGTAGTCTCGTTGCTTTACCTCTCGCTCGCCGGCACGTCGCTGGCTTTCAGCCTGTATCTCGTGCTGATCAAGCGCATCGGCGCCTCGCGCGCGGCGTACTCGAGCGTCCTGTTTCCGGTCGTTGCGCTCGCGGTTTCGACGCTGTTCGAGAACTATCGCTGGAGCCTGCCGGCCGCCGTCGGGCTTGTGGTGCTGGTCGCCGGCAATGCGCTGGCGCTCGGCGGCACGCGCATTGCGCGTCGCTGAGCGGAACGGGCTGGAAAGGTGGCTCCCCGAGTTGGACTCGAACCAACGACCCACGGATTAACAGTCCGTTGCTCTACCGACTGAGCTATCGGGGAAGCGGTATTTCAGGGCGCGGGATTGTCGGCCAAGCCCGCGTCCAAGTCAACAAAATGTCAGGGATTTTCCGCGCAGAACTGCGTTCAGGCGCGCTTCTCGGCCCGACGGCCCGAGAGCACGCGCTGCATGCGGCCAAGCGCGTCCTTCAGTGTGTCCGTCGCGGCTGCGAACGAAAGTCGGACGTAGCCGGGCGCGCCGAACGCGGATCCGGGCACGACCGCGACGCCTGCCTCGTTGATCAGGAATTCGGCGAAGGCGTTGTCGTCGGCGGCGCCGACGGAGTGCATCGCCTCCTGGACGTGTGCAAATGCGTAGAACGTGCCCCAGCCCGCAATGCAGTGCACGCCGGGCAGCGCATCGAGCCCTGCGACGACCAGGTCGTGGCGGGCCTTGAAGGCGCGGTTCATCTCCGCGACGCATTCCTGCGACGAGTTGAGTGCAACCGCGGCGGCGCGCTGCGAGATCGAAGAGGCGTTCGATGTGCTCTGTCCCTGGATCGTCGCCATGGCCGCGATGATTTCGACCGGTCCGCCGCAATAGCCGATGCGCCAACCCGTCATGGCGTAGCTCTTCGAGCAGCCATTGATGGTCACCGTGCGGTCATAGAGCTCCGGGTTCGCGGTGACGAAGCTGGTGAACGGCTCAGGTCCCCACCAGATGTGCTCGTACATGTCATCGGTGGCGATGACGACCTGGGGATGGCGCACGAGCACTTCGCCGAACGCCTGCAGCTCGGCCTTCGAATAAGCGGCGCCGGTCGGGTTGCTGGGGCTGTTCAGGATGAAGAGGCGAGTGCGGGAGCTGATCGCCGCCTCGAGTTCAGCCGGCGTGATCTTGAACCCCCGGTCGATGCCCGCAGCCACGAAAACCGGCGTCCCGTCTGCTACCAGGACCATGTCCGGATACGACACCCAGTAGGGCGCCGGGATGATCGCTTCGTCGCCGGGATCGAGCAGGGCACAGCAGAGGTTGAATACGGTTTGCTTGGCCCCGCTCGAGACCAGGACTTGCGGGCGCTTGTACTCGAGGCCGTTGTCGCGCCGGAACTTGGCGATGATGGCGTCCTTGAGCTCGTTGGTACCCTCGACAGCCGTGTAACGCGTCTGGCCGGTGCGGATGGCGGCGACGCCGGCATCCTGGATGTGCAGGGGCGTGTCGAAGTCGGGCTCGCCCGCACCGAGGCCGATGATGTCCTTGCCCTCGGCTTTCAGGCGCGCCGCCCGCGCGGTGACGGCGAGCGTGGGCGAGGGCTTGATGCGCTGGACGCGCTTGGCAAGGCGGAGCGTCACGGGGAGTACCGATTGACCGGGAACCCGGCTAAGGTACGGGAAGGCATTTTGCGTTGCAATTCGAGGCGACGTTGAGCGAACCGAGACCCTTTGAGCTGCAGTCGGAGTACGGGCCGGCCGGCGATCAGCCGGCCGCGATCGCAGCCATGATCGACGGGATCGGTTCGGGCCTGGCGCACCAGACGTTGCTCGGCGTCACCGGGTCGGGGAAGAGCATCGGCTACGACGATCCGCTCTACGTCGTTACGCGGGTCGGAGGTCAAATGCGTGCGCGAGTCGTCCGCGCCGGCCCGTTCATCGATCAACTCATGGAATCAGTCCCCGGTCTTGCCTGCGGCTCGGAAACGGAACGATTCGCGTGTGTTGATGAGGCGTATTACACAGAGTCCTACGATCCGACTGACAGTCGAAGCGTGCTCCGACCCGTCGCGGCATTCCTTCGCCATCGCGCACCTTCGAAGATGTATCGGCTGACGACGAGCTGCGGTCGCGCGGTTTCGCTGACAGCAGACCACAATCTCTGGGTCCTTCGCGACGGCAGTCCAACCCTGGTGAGGACCGAGGATGTACGTGCCTCCGATTATCTCCCGAGCCCGGATGCGATTAGCGCTACCGAGTGCCTGGAAGAAATCGACGTCATCCCTTATCTGGCGGATACGGAACTGTCCGTGTTCGCCGAGGTGGCAGTTCAGCGGTACGTACAGGCGGGAGGCCATTCGCGGATCGTGGCGAGTTTACGCGCGCGTGGTCTTAATCCTTACGCCAAGCTTTACGCCATCAGACACACGATTCGCGGGTCTGGCATCAAAGTCCGCGACTACCTGAATTTGATCTCAGAAACGGCCGGCCTCGGTGGCGAGGCCGAGTCGGACGGGATTTCCGTCGGCGGGAAGAAGCGCGCCTGCCGCCTGCCAGCCCGACTGCGGCTGACGGACGAGGTGCTCGAACTCTTCGGGTACTACATTGCGGAGGGTAACGCTCAAGATCGTTGCATCGTGCTTGCCAATCGCCACCCTGCAATTCGGGCTCGCATCGAGGCAGCGTTGGGTGAACTCGCCTTGCCGTATTTCGTTCGTCGCAGCACTGACTACCAGATCTCTTCCACGGCCTTGGCGTCATTGCTGGCCAATTCGTGCGGTTCGGTGGCCGCAAACAAGCATCTTCCGGATTTCTGGGCGCGGCTTTCGGATCGTTCACTCGGAATACTGCTGCGCGCGTACTTCGACGGCGACGGCACGGTTGGCCATGGGGGAGAGATTATTGCTGCAACCGCGAGTGAGAGCCTCGCATCCGATCTCGCATACGCGCTGAAGCGATTCGGCATTCACGCTCGTATGCGGCGTGTGTGGAAGCGGGCAACGAATTCCTCGCATGCCGGCGCCATTTACCTCCACGTCGTGATTTCCGGCGCGAGGGATCTGGAGCGATACGCTTGGACAATTGGTTTCGAGCACGCGGAAAAGCGTGCGCGTCTCATGAAGTTCAGGGAGCGCAAGTCCGATACCAACGTCGATGTTGTCCAAATGGCCCCCGACAAGCTTAGGTCGCTGCGCGTTTTGCTTTGCCTTACGCAGAAGCAATTGGGCGCTTTGGCCCGTTGCTCGCCCCAAATGATCCGCTCTCTCGAGCACGGCCGCCGGATGCCGAGCCGTGGGCTGCTACGTCGCGTGCTCGACAGCCTTGCAGGGCAAGTCCGGGAATCGAAAGTCGTCGATATCTCCTGGTGGAGCCGCTGGCTTGCAATGCGCAGACTCTGCGACGTGCGATGGACACGAGTCGCGCACACCGAACAAATCACGTACGAGCATCCCTATGTGTATGACCTCTCGGTGCCAGGTCCGGAGACGTTTCTCGCCGGCCATGGCGGCCTGTTTGTTCACAACACTTTCACCATCGCGAATGTGATCCAGGCCCTGCAGCGCCCGACGCTCGTGCTCGCGCACAACAAGACACTCGCGGCACAGTTGTACGGCGAGTTCAGGGGGTACTTCCCGCGCAACTCGGTCGAGTACTTCGTTTCGTACTACGACTACTACCAGCCGGAAGCCTACGTGCCGTCTTCCGACACCTACATCGAGAAGGACGCCTCGATCAACGAGCACATCGAGCAGATGCGCCTCTCGGCCACCAAGGCGCTGCTCGAGCGGCCGGACTCGATCATCGTCGCGACGGTGTCCGCCATCTACGGCCTCGGTGACCCGGAGACCTACCTCAAGATGGTGCTGCACCTGGTGCGCGGCGACCGCATGGACCAGCGTCAGCTCCTGCGGCGCCTCGCGGACATGCAGTACACGCGGAACGAACTCGACTTGCGCCAGGGCAGCTTTCGCGTGCGCGGGGATGTCGTCGACATCTTTCCCGCGGAGTCGGAACGCGAAGCCGTGCGCGTGCAGTTCTTCGACGAGGAGATCGAGACTCCTGGCGTTCTTCGACCCGCTGACGGGCGAGGTTCTGCGGAAAGTGCCGCGCCTCACCGTGTTTCCGTCAACCCATTACGTGACTCCACGCGAGCGGCTGTTGAAGGCGGTCGACGAGATCAAGGTCGAGCTTCGTGGCAGGCTGGCCGAGCTGCGCGCCGCGAACAAGCTCGTCGAGGCCCAGCGGCTCGAGCAGCGCACGCTCTTCGACCTCGAAATGATCGCCGAGCTTGGCTACTGCGCGGGCATCGAGAACTACTCGCGCTACCTGTCGGGACGACAGCCCGGCGAGCCGCCGCCCTGCCTGTTCGACTATCTGCCGAGAAACTCGATGCTGGTGATCGACGAGAGCCACGTCACGCTGCCCCAGCTGCAGGCGATGTACCGCGGCGATCGCTCGCGCAAGGAGACGCTGGTCGAGTACGGCTTCCGGCTGCCGTCGGCGCTCGACAACCGGCCGCTGCGATTCGACGAGTTCGAGCGCATCCAGCCGCAGACGATCTACGTGTCCGCAACACCAGCCGAGCGCGAGCTCGCAAAGTCCGGTCAGGTGGTGGAACAGGTCGTGCGCCCGACCGGCCTCGTCGATCCTTCGGTCGAGGTACGCCCGGTGGCGACGCAGGTGGACGACCTGCTGTCCGAGATCCGGCTGCGGGCTGAGCGTCACGAGCGCGTGCTCGTGACGACGCTCACGAAACGGATGGCGGAAGACCTCACGGACTATCTCGGCGAGCACGGCGTCAAGGTTCGCTATCTGCACTCGGACATCGAGACCGTCGAGCGCGTCGAGATCCTCCGCGACCTCAGGCTCGCGAAGTTCGACGTGCTCGTCGGCATCAACCTGCTGCGCGAAGGACTCGACCTGCCCGAGGTCTCCCTGGTCGCGATTCTCGATGCTGACAAGGAAGGGTTCCTGCGCTCGGAAGGCTCGCTGATCCAGACGGTCGGACGCGCGGCCCGCAACGAGCAGGGCAGGGCGATCCTCTACGCCGACAGGATCACCGGCTCCATGGAGCGCGCGATGGCCGAAATGAGCCGGCGGCGCGCGAAGCAGATCACCTACAACGCCGAGCACGGCATCGTGCCGAAGTCGATTCGCAAGGCCGTCAGGGACATCATGGAAGGCGCCCGTGGCGTTGCGCCGGGGTCGGGCGGCCGCCGCAGGGCGGTGCAATTGTCGCCAGACCAGGCGATGCAGCAGATCCGCAAGCTCGAGTCCGAGATGTTCCGCCTGGCGCGCAACCTCGAGTTCGAGAAGGCGGCGCAGCTGCGCGACGAGATTGCCGACATTCGCCGCAGCGTGCTCGGCGCGGATGCCGACCGCCTGGCCGGCTAGATTCGATCAGGAGACGTCATCGATGCGACTTGCGAGCCTGGGGAGCCTCGTTCTGTGCGCAGTATTGTCCAATCCGGCCGGCGCAGCCCAGCCGATACTCGTCCTGCAGTCCGACTTCGGGCTGCTCGACGGCGCGGTCGCTTCCATGAAGGGCGTCGCGGTCGGCGTTTCACCCGATATCCACATCTACGACCTGACGCACCAGATCGAGCCGTACAACATCTGGCAGGGCGCATTACGACTCGCGCAGACGGCCGAGTACTGGCCGGCCGGTACGGTGTTCGTCTCGGTCGTGGACCCGGGCGTCGGCACGGACCGCAAGTCCATCGTGCTGCGGAGCAAGTCCGGCCACTATTTCGTCACTCCGGATAACGGCACGCTGACCTTCGTCGCGCCGCGGCTCGGCATCGACGCCGTGCGGGAGATCGACGAGGCTGTCAACCGGCGCAAGAACTCCGAGAAGTCGTTCACCTTCCACGGGCGCGACGTCTACGCGTACACGGCGGCGCGGCTCGCTGCCGGCGTCATCACGTTCGAGCAGGTCGGCCGCGAGCTGCCGGCGGAAGTGGTCACCATTCCGCACCAGGCAGCGCGCTACGAGGATGGCGTTGTCTACGGCAACATCCAGACCGACGACGGCAACTACGGGAACATCTGGACCAACATCGATCGGGCGACTTTCGGCCGGCTTGGAGCGGCGCAAGGCGAGACGGTCCGGATAAAAATCCTGAAGGGCGGTGAAGAGGTTCTAAATCTCGACGTTCCGTTGGTGACGACCTTCGGCGCCGTTGCAGTCGGCAAGCCCTTGCTTTACCTCAATAGTCTCGACAGCGTCTCGCTGGCAATACAATCAGGCGAGCTTCGCCAAGGAATACGGCGTCGGGTCCGGTCCCGAGTGGAGCATCCAAATCCGGCGTTGACCGCCCGTTTTGCCGCCCCATACACTCGATTCGCGCTATCTCGGCGCGGGAGTCAGTGTCATGCGCAAGGACTTGAGGCTCGCGGTGAGGGCGGTGCTGAGCGCGAGTGCCGCGGGAGCCACGATGGTTGCAAGCCAGGCGGCATGGAGCCAGGACGAGCGTCCCGAGCTGGAGGAGGTCGTCGTCGTCGGCACGCGCACGGCGGGCCACGACGTATACGAGAGCCTCGCGCCGATCGACCTGGTGACTAACGAGGCGCTCCGCCAGTCTGCTGCCATCCCGGGCGAGATCGGCGCCGCGATCCAGTCGCTGGTGCCTTCCTTCAACCTGCCACGCCAGTCGAACTCCAACTTCGCGGACGTCGTGCGTCCCGCGCAGCTCCGGAACCTTAGTCCCGACCAGGTGCTGGTGCTCGTGAACGGCAAGCGGCGCCACACGACGGCGACGCTCACGACCGAGTCCAAGCTCGGCAAGGGCACGAGCCCGGTGGACTTCAACAGCATTCCGGTCGGCGCGATCGAGCGGATCGAGGTGCTGCGCGACGGCGCCGGCGCGCAATACGGCTCGGACGCCATCGCGGGCGTCATCAACGTCGTGCTGAAGGACGCAGACGAGGGCGGCGAGGTGCAGGCGAGCTGGGGCCAGAACCGCACCGACTTCAAGCCCACCGATCGCAGCGTCGACGACGGCGACACGCTGTTTGCGTCGCTGAACGGAGGGTTCGGGCCCGGTGACGGGTTCGTGAACCTGACCGCCGAGTACCGCGACCGCGACTCGACGCTGCGCTCCGGACCTGACCAGATTCCCCCTGATTTCATTGGCGTGCCCCAGACACCGCCCAACCTGGCGCTCGCCGGCACCCAGACCCACAAGGCGGGCGACGGCACGATGGAAGACCTGTCATTCATGTTCAACGCGGCGATCCCGCTCGGCGACGCGCTCGAGGTCTACTCGTTCGGCGGCTATTCGCAGCGCGAAGGCGAGGGCGCGAACTTCTTCCGTTACCCGGATTCGCCCACCAACGTTCCGGAGATCTTCCCGGACGGCTACATCCCGGTGCTGGAGGCGGACAACACGGACTTGTCGCTGGCGCTCGGCTGGCGCGGCACGCTCGCCTCCGACTGGAACTGGGACCTTTCGGTCGTCTACGGCGAGAACGACTTCGATCATGACATCTCGAACTCGCTCAACGTGTCGCTCGGCACGGCGAGCCCCACGCGCTTCAACGTTGGCGAGTACGAGTTTTCGCAGCTGACCGCCCGGTTCGACATGACGCGGCCATTCGAGTCGTCGGCATCGCAAACCCGGTGAACCTTGCCTGGGGACTCGAGTACCGCGAGGACGGCTACAAGACCCGCGCGGGCGACCCGGAGTCTTACGAGGTCGGCCCCGTGATCGGCGCGCCGATCGGTACCCAGGCGGGTTCCGGCCTCAAGCCTGAGGAGACCGTGGACGTCGACCGCGACGCAGTTGGCGCGTACATCGACCTCGAATCAGACATCACCGACCAATTCCAGGCCGGCTTCGCGGCACGCGTCGAGGACTACAGCGACTTCGGCAGCTCCATTGACGGCAAGCTGTCCGGCCGCTTTGAGCTGACCGATTCGCTGGCTGTGCGTGGCACGGTGGGCACCGGTTTCCGCGCGCCATCGCTGACCCAGGCCTTCTTCCGCGGCTCGACCACGAGCTTCGGCGAGCTCGGCCAGCTCGAGAACGTGCTGAACCTGCCGACCGACGACCCGATCGCCGTGCTGCTCGGCGCGAGCGACCTCGATGCCGAGGAGTCGGTCAGCTACAACCTCGGCTTCGTCTTCACGCCGGGCGACCGCTTCCGGCTGACGGTCGATTTCTACCGCGTGGACATCGATGATCGCATCACGCTTTCCGAGCGCATCGGCGGCGATGACGTCACGCAGTACATCGAGGACCAACTCGGGATCGAGGGCGTGCTCGGCGTGCGCTATTTCACGAACGCGATCGATACGCGGACAGATGGCATCGACATCGTCGCCGATTACACGCTCGACCTCGGGCCGGGGAGCCTGCTGCTTTCGGCGGCATACAACGACAGCAACACCGAGGTGACGCACGTAGATCCGAACCCGCCCGAGCTCGACGACCTCGGCGTCGGCAACGTGGTATTCGGCCCGGAGGAGAGCAACACGATTCAGACGTCGTCGCCGGACGACAAGCTGATCCTCACCGCGCACTGGACGACGGACCGCTGGTCGGTGCTCGCGCGCGGCACGCGCTGGGGCGAGGCGACGCGCGTGTTCAACTTCGGTTTCAGGCCACTGATCAGGCAGACCTACGGCGCGGAGTGGGGCGTCGACCTGGACGTCGAGTACGCCGCGACCGAGTCTTTCCGCGTGGCGATCGGCGCGAACAACTTGCTCGACGAGTACCCCGACCTGTCGATTTTCGACATCAGCTTCTTCGGCAACCTGCCGTACGACGTGCTCCAGCCGATCACGTTCAACGGCGCGTTCTACTACCTCAGGACGACCTACTCATTCTGAGGGGCGGCGGATTGGGTGGACCGGAAGGGGCGGAATCCTTTAACATTCCGCCCCCTTTCGGGCGCGTAGCTCAGCGGTAGAGCACTACCTTGACATGGTAGGGGTCACAGGTTCGATCCCTGTCGCGCCCACCACGACCGATCAGAGAGTTACGCGCACTTCCTGACTCGGTCACTGCCGACACCTTTCCAAAACCTTTCCACTCTGCGGAAAGTTGGCTGGCGAGCACCTTCGCGCCGCTCGCCTGGCCGCTCGGTACGAAGTGCGCGTAGACGTCGAGCGTCATTCGGATCGACGCGTGGCCGAGTTGCTTCGCCACGCTCGGGACCGGCTCGCCGGCCGCCAGGAGCAGCGATGCGCACGAATGGCGCAGCGCGTGAAACTTCCGATAGGGGAGGCCGGCGCGGCGCGGCGCAGGGCAGGCTTCCAGATTCGCTTGACCGATTGTGAGCGTCGATCGGCCTTCCCTCCAGGGGTGGCAGTCCCCGTTGATTAGGCCTCGGCGATCGCGAGATCGACCGCTGCCGGCCGCGGTGCCGGCTATGCTGGTCGGAAGGGCAGTGGCAGGTGCGCGGCGCTGCGCCTGACGGTCTGGACCTTGGCGGGCGAGTGCAGGAGACAGGCGGCTCGCAAGCATCTCCAGGAAGGCCAACGTCGTCCCGATCCGTTCGCGGTAGACTCTGCGACGGGGAGGACCGCGAGTCGTGGCCAAGCGACCTAAGCGCAAGCGAGCATCGCCTTTAGTGCGCGAGAAGAAACGCCTCACGCCCGCCCCGCCAGCACGGAAGCGCCCCAAGCTCGGTCACGACCGCAGTCCGCAGCGCGATCCGCGCAATACTCCCGCCAAGGAGTAGTTGGCCCGCAAGTAAAACGTCAGGCTACGCCGAAGTGGCGGAATCTTTCTTTGGCGATTCTTTCATCACATTTGCCAAGGTTGCCCGGATTTCCTCGATCGGCTTGCCATCATAAATTGCGTGGACAACCGGCGACATGTCCAGTTTCCACCACGCCAGTGCTTCTTTCTTGAGTTCCTCCCGTTTAGCTTTCATTCGCTCCATCACGGTATTGACGCCGAGATCGAGAAGCAGGAACAGCAAGAACGCTGCCGAAAGTTCAATCAGCAAGTGTCGTGCGAAGTCTTCGGAGCGATACGCCAGATACCCAAGGATGGTCGCAGCCAGAACGGCCCCCAGCGAAAACCAGCGTCGATACAGCGTCTTAATCCCGATATAGATCGAACGCTACAGCGAATGTCGCAGCGCCACCGAACACCGCGATGCTGAAATAGTGAATAAAGGGAACTGCGTGCGCGAGATAGGCAACCACCAGACTTCCAACAAGAAGCAGAATGACAGCGGCGACTATTGAGACTACGACACGTCTGATGGTCCTTTGTCGCCCCGCAAGTGCTGCCATTGGAACGAGCTTAGCCATGTTCGCGAAAAGCGCCATGTACGCACGTGAGAAATCGCGTGCTTGCTGTTCTACATCTTGATCACTCTTATCCACGGCCTCGATCCCCCTGAGCGATCGTCGGTCTCTCGCGTCCCAAATGCGAAAGGCATCTTACGCTCTGCTAACGCCCCTCACGGCGACTTCATTGAACGACCAGTCCTTCTCCATTGTTAGTCGGTCCAGCGCCTCCCACTTTCAGCTCCCGCGATTCATCCTTACGATCTTGCGATGGCGTCAATGTCCTTCCCGTTCACTAACCGAGACCTCGCCGAGCGCTGCTATGACGTCCGGCTCGGGCAGGTGCGGCAAGAGCGTGTTGCGTGGGCCAAGCTGTGTCATGGCGCCACCCTACAAACTGGCGCGCAAACCTTTCCACGACCTTTCCAATTGATCCCGATCGAGGGGCATCTAGCAGCATCAATCGGCCCCGACGTTTCCCTCAAGTCTTTGATTGGCCGTTGGTGGGTTCTAGTGCCTCAGCATCTGGCTCATTGACATGGTAGGGGTCACAGGTTCGATCCCTGTCGCGCCCACCATGGCCACTCAACGAGTTGCGCGAACTCGCTGAGCCGGCCACGGCCCGCACCTTTCCAAGACCTTCCAATGCTGCCAGGAACTGGCTGGCGAGCGTCTTCGCGCCGCTCGCCTTGCCGCATTCATCGAACTCGCTTCACGGCCGGGAGGGGTAGATTCCTTCGACCGCCATGCAGGCCTTCAACCCGACGAAGGGGTCGCGCACCGGCACCGGCGTGCCGCCGCTATTCGTCGAATCGACGGTCGTCGTCGCCGTGCCGCCCGTGACGGAACTCCGCACTGAGCCCGCAGCCATGTTCACGCTCGGAGCGGAGGCCACGTATTCGGGAGAGTTCGCCTTGCCGGCGCCAAGCGCTTTGCCCGTAGGAAAACGCGCTTGGTTCGTCTGACTGCTGCCGCGCAGTGTCGAGGTGATCTTCAGATCGGATATCGTCGTCGTGGCGGTATGCGAGTGCGCTGGCATTTGGGCGAACGTTAAAGTCTGATCCTCGGCGCCGCTCACCTCGCCCTGGTTGATGATCGACAGGCCGAGCCCCAGCCCAACGTGAACCATCGTGCGGCCGCGCAGGTCCGGCAGCGCGAAAGTCGTTGCCCCGTCACCGCCGTACATGGTCCCGAGGAGTGAGAACAGCGCCGTGTTCTGGCTGATGCTCAGGAGTTGGCCGTCCAGCTCCGCGAATCCGCGCGGGCAGAAATTGAATCCGACCCACATGATCTCGCCGATAAACGGCTCTACTCCCGCGTGGACAACAGGAGGGGAGGCAAGGCCGGCGATGACAAAGCCTGTCGCGACGGCAAGGCGCGCATTCCTGATTGACGACATGATTGGGTCTCCCAGTGCGAAAGTTATTAGATGGGCACCTGCGATCTATCGATCCATAGTCTGAATCAAATCACTCTACGCCTGGAGTCAGGAGCGATCAATTTCCGCGGTGCGGGTCGCTGCCGCGACCTGTCGGTATTCCGTATACGCTCCTTGTCATTGTAGGGGTCACAGGTTCGATCCCTGTCGCGCCCACCACGACCGCGTAGAATTCAGAGCGGTTACCGGAGGGCATCGCAATGAATCTCGTCACCCGAGCCGCCGCACTGGTTGCGTCGGTGTTCGTCTCGCTTGCGGTCCATGCGCAGGCCCGCGAGCCAGTCGCGCTCATTGGTACCGGCGACATGGCCGATTCGCTCGGTCCGCGACTCGCGGCCTTGGGCTACCGCGTCACTTACGGATCCCGCGATCCGGCGAGCGAACGCGTGCAGGCGCTGGTCGTGAGTACCGGTCACGGCGCGACGGCCGCGACGCAGGCCGAGGCTGCGAAGGCGGGCGGCATCGTGTTCCTGCTGGTGACCTGGCCGGCGATGTCCGCGGTTGCGCAGCAGCTCGGCGACCTCACCGGCAAGGTTGTCGTCGACGTGTCCATGCCGTTCGAGCAGGGCAAGGACGGCTACCCGCAACGCATGCTCGAGACTTCGAGCGCCGAGATGATCCAGTCCTGGAACCCGGGCGCCCGGGTCGTTAAGGCATTCGCGACCCAGGGATCGGGGATCATCGACGACCCGCTCGCCGCCGGCGGAGTCATCTCGGTCCCGATCGCCTCGGACCACCCGGATGCCAAGCTAAAGGTGGCCGCCATTGCCGACGCACTGGGACTCGACCCCGTGGATTTCGGGCCGCTGCGCATGGCGCGGTCCATCGAAGACCTGCAGATGATCTACATGATACCGTACGTGCAGCGCCGCAAGTCGATGTGGGAGTTCAGCTTCCGTCGCAGCAACTACTGGGCCTGTCATCCGGCGACCGAGTCGCTCGTGCCGGTCTACGACCTGGACCGGCTGGCCGCCTTCCCGGGCCGCGGCAACACGGACTTCGAGCCCTGCCACTAGAGGGGTCGAGCGGAAAGCGGCTGCGCAACGTTGCTAGCGGATGTAGCCGAGGCTCTCGAGCTTTACCAGGATGCGATGCGCTGCGAGGTCCGCCGCTATCTCGCGCGTGTCGATGAGCATCTCCGGATTTTCCGGTACCTCGTACGGATCGCTGATACCGGTGAACTCCTTGATGATTCCTGCACGCGCCTTGGCGTAGAGTCCCTTGCGGTCGCGTTGCTCGCAGACTTCAAGCGGCGTGGCGACGAAGATCTCGATGAAGGCACCGCCCTCTTCGACCATCTCGCGCACGCGTCGCCGGGTCGCTGCATACGGCGCGATCGGCGCGCAGATCGCGACGCCGCCGTTGCGCGTGATCTCCGAGGCGACGTAGCCGATGCGCAGTATGTTGATGTCGCGATGCTCGCGCGAGAACCCGAGCTCGCTCGAAAGATGCTTGCGAACCAGATCGCCGTCGAGCAGCGTCACGCGCCGCCCGCCGAGCTCAAGGAGCTTGGCGAACAGCGCATTCGCAATCGTCGACTTGCCCGAGCCGGAAAGGCCCGTGAAGAACACCGTAAACCCCTGCTTGTGGCGCGGCGGATGTGTCTTGCGCAACTCTTCGACGATTTCCGGGTACGAGAACCACTCCGGAACTTCGAGTCCTTCGTGCAGGCGGCGCCGTAGTTCCGTGCCGGAGATCTTGAGCGCCTGCATGCCGGGCTGCACCTCGTCGACAGGCACGAACTGCGCCTTGTCCGGCACGTACACCATCTCCCTGAACGGCACCATCGTGACGTCGATTTCCTTCTCGTATTCCTTCAGCAATTCCTGCGCGGCATAAGGCTCATAGAACGGCTTGCCGTCGGAGGCGTTGCCCGGCCCGGCATGGTCGCGGCCGACGATGAAGTGCGTGCAGCCGTAGTTCTTGCGGATGATCGCGTGCCAGAGTGCCTCGCGCGGCCCCGCCATTCGCATCGCCAGGTTCAGCAGGCTGAGCGCCGTCGTCTGCTCCGGATAATGCTTCAGCATGTGCTCGTAGCAGCGCACGCGCGTGTAGTGGTCCACGTCGCCGGGGCGCGTCATGCCGATCACCGGATGAATGAGCAGATTCGCCTCCGCCTCGCGCGCGGCGCGCAGCGTCATTTCGTGGTGTGCGCGATGCATCGGATTGCGCGTCTGGAACGCCACCACCTTGCGCCACCCCAATTTGCGGAAGCGGCCTCGCAACTCCGCCGGCGAGTCGCGCAGCAGCTTGAAGTCGTAACACGTCGGTGGCTCCACGCCGCGCAGCTTTCCACCCAGATACATCTTGCCGGCACGATGCATCAGGTAGTACACGCCCGGGTGCTGCTCATCTTGAGTGCCGAATACGCCGCTTGATTCTTCGGCCTTGTCCGGCTCCCAGATATCCGACACCTCCATCGTCGCGATCAACACGCCTTCCGGATCGCGCAGCGCAATATGCTCTCCCTTGGAAGTTTTGCGTGCGAACTCGACGGAGACATCCAGCGTCACCGGTATCGGCCAAAGCACGCCCGAGGGCAGGCGCATGTCGCGCACGACCCGCTTGTATTCCGCCTCCGTCAGAAATCCCTCGAGCGGCGAGAACGCGCCATTCAGGATCAGCTCGATGTCGCACAGCTGCCGCATCGTCAGGTCCCATGAGCGGGAGTCGCGCGCGCGCAGCTTCTCCTGCTCGGCGGCGCTTTCCGCCAGGTAGAGCTGTTTCAGTACGTCGCCGTGCGGCTCCTTGAATGCACCCATCGTCATCTCCCGCTCCCGAATACCCTTCCAACTTACCCCGTTTCTGCGGCCGGCTTCAATCGGCAAGCGCACCCCGGTCGATCGCCAGCAGCGTCCTGAGCAGCACGTCAGCGCCGTTCGCAAGGTCGGCGGGCGCCGTGTACTCCTTCGGCGCGTGACTGATGCCATCACGACTGGGCACGAAGATCATGGCGATCGGCGCGATGTGCGCGATCTCCTGGGCATCGTGGCCCGCGCCGCTTGGCATGCGGCGGTGCGAGAGCCCGAGTGCACTCGCGGCATGCTCGACGAGCCTGCGCAATCGCTCGTCGGTGGGCGCAGGCTCGAGTGCCACGTCGACTTCGTCAAAGCGGATCGGCGTCCCCCGCGCATCGGCGATCCGCTTGGCCTCGGCCTCGACCGCGCGATATACCGATTCGATCTTGTCCGCAGCGAGATCCCGGACCTCGAGGCTCATCGCGACGCGGCCAGGGATGACGTTGGGTGCGCCCGGCTCGGCGCTGATGCGGCCGACCGTCGCGACCTGGGTGCCTGGTGTCGAGGACGCGAGACGGTTCACCGCGAGAACGAACTCGGCGGCCGGGAGGAGGGCGTCACGCCTGCGGTTCATCGGCGTGGTGCCCGCGTGGTTCGCCACGCCCTCGACCGTGACGTCCCACCAGCGGATACCGACGATGCCTTCGACGACACCGATGTCGACGTCAGTTTCATCGAGGATGGCGCCTTGCTCGATATGCAGCTCGACGAATGCCGCGACCGTCCCGGGCGCGCGGCGCGCCTCCGCGATGCGTTCAGGGTTCCCGCCAACCGCGCGGATGCCTTCGCGAGTCGCCAGCCCGCTGTGACTGACGACGTCCAGCGTACCGGCTCCCAGGCGACCCGCCATGGCCTGGCTGCCGACCGTTCCCCCTTCTTCGTCGGTGAAGACCACGAACTCGAAAGGATGACGGGTCGCGATCTTGCCAGCGCGCAGCATCTCCGCAACCTCGATGGCGCCCAGTACCCCCGCGTCGCCGTCGTAGTTGCCGCCCCGAGGCACGGAATCGATATGTGAGCCTGTCATGATGACCGGCAACGCCGGATCGGTGCCCGGTCGCCTGCCAATGATGTTTCCGGCCGGATCCGTGTGAACCTCGAGCCCGGCGTCCCGCATCAGCGCCCTGACGAATTCGCGCCCGGCGATGTCGTCTCCGCCGAAGGCGACCCGGCTTACGCCGCCTTCGGGATTCGCGCCATATCGCCCGAGCTCCAGGATGCGTCGCTCGAGCCGTTCTGCGTCGGCGCGCGGCAGGCTTTCCTCCGACCAGGCGCAGGCGATTAGCGCCACCTCGGCAAGTGCGAGTAGGCTGGCATGCCGGAGAAGGGAGCGAATTGTCGCACCGGCCATCGCAATCTCCCGTCGACGCTGCTCGCCTTGCGCGCAGGTCCGAAGGCCAATTACATTGCTTGCGCAGTTGAAGCGTCGAGCAATCTACCCGGAATCCAGAAATGACGACAAGCCGCCACGACGTCGTCATCATCGGCGCCGGCCACAACGGCCTGACCTGCGGCGCCTACCTCGCGCGCGCGGGCTTGAAGACGCTCGTGCTGGAACGGCGGGACGTCATCGGCGGGGCCGCGGTCACCGAGGAGTTCACGCCCGGTTTTCGGACCTCGACCTTTTCGTACCTGATGAGCCTGCTCCACCCGAAGGTCATCCGCGATCTCGGCCTGCGCGATCTCGGGCTGACGGTGTTGCCGGCAACCGACCTTTTCTGCCCGATCGGCAGGGACAACCACATCATCCTGAGCGGCGACGTCGGCCGCACGGCGCGCGAGTTCAGCCGGTTCTCGAAGCACGACGGCGCGGTCTATGCCGAGTTCGACGCCTACCTCAATGAGGCGGCGGCATCGTCCGTAAGCTCCTGTTCGACACGCCGGTCGATCCCTCGCGGCGCGACCTCAAGGGCCTGCGCGCGCTGTGGAAGCTCGCCTGGAAGTACCGGCGCATCGGCAAGAACTTCTACCGGGTCGTCGATCTCCTGACGATGAGCGCAGACGACTACCTGTCGCGCTGGTTCGAGCACGGCGTGACGCGGGCCGTGCTCGGCTACTACTGCTCGATCGGGACCTTTGCCGGCCCGAAGACGCCGGGTTCGGCGTACGTGGTCATGCATCACCTCATGGGCGAGCACGAGGGCGCCGGCGGCTGGGGATTCATTCGCGGCGGCATGGGTTCCATCAGCGGAGCGATTGCGGAATCCGGTCGGCGCCACGGCATGGAAATTCGCACCAACGCCGAAGTGACGAAGGTCGAGGTGGCCGGGGGCCGCGCGGCGAGAGTCGTCACCGCGTCCGGCGAAGCGTTCGAGGCCCGCGCCGTCGCCTGCAACGCGAGCTGCAAAGTCCTGTTCGACCGGCTGCTCGATCCCGGCGAGCTGCCGCCGGAGTTCCTGAAGCACATTCGCGGCTATCGCACGTTCTCGACCGCCTTCAAGATCAACGTCGCCGCCGAAGCGCCGCCGCGCTTCGCCGCGTTCGACGCCGCAGCCTGCGGCTTCGCCGCGCCGAACTACGTGCACATCGGGCCCGACATCGAATACCTGCAGGCAGCCTACGAGGACGCCTGCCACGGCCGGTACTCACGGCGCCCATTCGTCACGGCCGTCGTGCCGACGACTGTCGACGACACGCTCGCTCCCGGGCAAGCATGTCGTCAACCTGTTCGGTGGCCATGCGCCCTACGAGCTGCAAGGGCGCGAGCTGGGACACCGAGCGCTCCGCCTTCCTGAAGAACGTCTACGACACCATCGACGAGCTGGCGCCCGGCTTCAGCGACGGCGTCATCGCCGAGCAGGTGCTGCTGCCGCCGGATATCGAGCGGATCATCAACACGCCGCAGGGCCACATCTTCCACGGCGAGCTCTCGCTCGAGCAGCTCTTCTTCCAGCGGCCGGCGCCACACTATGCCGACTACCGCTCGCCAGTTCGTGGCCTGTACCAGTGCGGCTCGTCGACGCACCCCGGCGGCGGCGTGTCGGGCATTCCGGGGCACAATGCGGCGCGCGAGATCCTGAAGGACTGGAAGACGCTTCGTGATTGACCCCGCTCCAAGGTCTTCGGGCGATGGCTGGATCGACGCGTTGATCGAGGCGCAGCGGCTCGCGCTACTCGCTCGACCAGGCGTTCTTCACGCACCCGGCAATCTTCGAGCGCGATCGCGAACGAATCTTCCGCAATCACTGGATCATGGCCGGCCATGTCTCGCAGATTCCGGAGGCTGGCGACTACCGGCTCTTCGATGTGGCCGGCGAATCGATCATCCTCGTTCGCGACGCCGAGGGCGGCGATTCGCGCCCACTACAACGTGTGCCGGCATCGCGGCAGCCGCGTCCTGCTCGAGCCGGCTGGCAATGCCGCCTCGATCACGTGCCGCTATCACGGCTGGACCTATGCGCGCGATGGTCGCCTGCAGGTCGGCGCCGCGCATGCCGGAGGATTTCGCGCCCGCCGCATCCACGGGCTCAAGCCCTGCGCGCTGCGCATCGTCGAGGGACTCATTTTCGTCTGTCTGGCGGAGGGTCCCGCGCCCGACCTGGCGACGTCGGTCGCCGGGCACTTGCGGCCGCTATCTGCGCCTGCACGGCATCGCAAACGCGCGCGTCGCACATCGCGACGTCGTTCCGGTGCAGGCGAACTGGAAGCTCGACGGTCGAGAACTACCTCGAGTGCTATCACTGCAAGCCGGCGCATCCCGCAGTACTGCGGCGTCGAGATCAAGGCGGACAACATCGGCGACGGCTCGCCCGCGGCGCATGGCCCGCTACGACGCGCGTCATCGCGAGTGGCAGGCGCGCGCCGCGCGGCTGGGGACGACGCTTGCCGGAGTTCGGCACGGAGCTCCCGCTCGATGAGCGTCTGCCGTACGGCGCAGTTCGGCGCCGGCTACCGCGCGCCGCTGCGTGAATCGCACTCTGACCGCGCACCGAGGACGGCAGGCCGGCCGCTCCGCTGATGGGTGAGTTCAGGGACTACGACGGCGGCGAGACTGCGCTCGGCCTCGGCCCATTCACGTACATGCTCGCGTACAACGACCACGCGACGTTCTTCCAGTTCGTGCCGCGCGAGACCGAGTCGCAGCGAGATCGTCGTCACCTGGCTGGTGCAGCGGGACGGCCCGCGAAGGCGAGGACTACGATCGCGCACGACTGACCTGGCTCTGGACGGTGACGACCGAACAGGACAAGTCGATCATCGAGGCGAACGCGGCCGGCATCCGCTCGAGTCGCTACGAGCCGCGGACCCTCGTCGCTGCTCGAACGCGACCTCGACGGCTTCCGCGAGTGGTACCTCGCCGTCGTCGGTCCGGCCAGCCGGCTGCGCGCGGCTGACGCGCCGCGGCGGCGGCCGCTACTTCGGCATGTGACGCTCCAGCGCCGCATGAATGCCTACGTCTGCGGGATCCTGGTCAGCCTCGCCGTCTACCTCGTCATCGGCACCTGGGCGGGACGCCGCGTCAAGCACCTCGACGACTATTTCGTCGCGGGCCGGCAGGCGCCGACGCTGCTCATCCTCGGCACCCTGGTCGCAAGCCTGCTCAGCACGACTGCCTTTCTCGGCGAGGTCGGCATGGCGTACTCCGGTTACGGGGCGCTGGTCCTTACGCTGGTCGCCATCAACGTCGTAGGCTACATCGTTGGCGCGCTTTTCTTCGGCCGGCACCTGCGGCGCAGTCGCGCGCTGACCGTGGCAGAGTTTTTCGGCCAGCGCTTCGCGAGCCGGCGCGTGCAGTCGGTGGCGGGCATCATGATCGTCGTCGGTCTCGGTGCCTACCTGATGGCCGTGACACAGGGCACGGCGCTCGTCGTGACGGCGGTGTCGGACATACCCTACCGACTTGCGCTGCTCGTCGTCTGGGCGGGCTACACGGCCTTCACGATGTACTCCGGCTCGCGCGGCGTCGTGATCAACGACACGATGATGTTCCTGCTCTTCATGGTCGCGGGATTCGTCGCGCTCGGATGCGTGGTCGGCGCATCCGGGGGCTGGTTCGCCGCGCATCGGAGTCGCTCGCCGCCTTTGAAGTCAAGCCGGGCCTGATCTCCTGGCACGGCATGACGGGACCCGGCGCCAACTGGCAGACGCCGGGTGATGCGCTGACCTGGGCCATCATCCTCGGGCTTGCCTGGTCGGTGGTCGTCGCCGTGAGCCCCTGGCAGGCGAGTCGATACCTGATGGCGAAGAACGAACACGTGGTGATCCGCGCGGGCTGCGGTGCGGGACTCGCATTGCTGGTGCTGTACCCGGCGCTGATGTTCTGCGGCGCGGCCATCAACCTCGGCAACCCGGCCATCGAGCCCGCCGAGGGCGCGATGATCTGGGCCGCGGAGAACCTGATGCCGACCTTTGCCGGCGTCGTGGTGCTCGCCGGCATCGTCGCGGCCGGCCTGTCGTCCGCGACCACGTTCCTGTCGCTTGTCGCCTTCAGCGCGAGCCACGACGTCGTCCCGCAGGCTGCGATGAGCGACGCCGCCAAACTCCGTGTCAGCCGCTGGACGATGCTCGTGGTCGGGCTTGCCGCATTCGCGCTGGCGACCGTCGTGCCGCCCAACATCTTCTGGATCACCTATTTCGCCGGCACGGTATTCGCCTCGTCCTGGGGCCCGGTAGCTTTCATGAGCGTCTGGAGCCGCCGCATCACGGAAGCCGGCGCCTTCTGGGGCATCGTCGCCGGCTTTGCCGGCAACGTGGTGCCGAAAGCGCTCGCGCTGCTGCACGTGATCACGCTCCCCGTCTGGGCGGACCCGATCATCCTCGGCGCGCTCATCGGCGCCGTCGTGACGCTCATCGTTTCGCGATACGGCACCGTTACCGACGCGGAGCAGCGCTACCGGCTGCGCCTGCACGAAGTGCCGGCCCGGGAGCTCGATCCCGTCGAAATAGCGCGTACCTTGCGCTGGCCGACGCTCCTGATCGCCGGCGGAATCCTGCTCGCTGTGTTGATGGTGACCTTCTATGCCGTGCCGTACCGCGCGGCAGTCGGGCAGGGCACCGGCGAGTTGCTGCTGAGTCTCGGCTGCGGCCTCGTGCTCGTCGCCTGCGGCCTGCTCGCTCGCTGGGCGGTTCTGCGCCGGCTCTAGGAAAGCGCCGGAGCGGGCGATTGCCCTACGAATCCACTAACATGACGCGCTTGAATGCGCTTGGACCGCCATGCCCGTAATCACCCTGCCTGACGGCAGCCAAAAGAGCTTCGATCGTCCGGTCACGGTCGCCGAGGTTGCCGCGTCCATCGGCAAGGGCCTCGCGAAGGCCGCGCTTGCGGGCGAAGTCGACGGGAAACTGGTGGACACCTCGCAGGTCCTGGATCGCGATGTGCGGCTGCGCATCGTCACGTCGAAGGATCGCGAGGGACTGGAGATACTCCGCCATTCGACGGCGCACCTGCTGGCGCAGGCAGTTCAGTCCGTTTATCCGAAGGCACAGGTCACCATCGGCCCGGTCATCGAAGACGGCTTCTACTACGACTTCGCCTTCGAACGTCCCTTCACGCCGGAAGATCTCGAGAAGTTCGAGGCGAAGATGCGCGAAATCGTGAAGGCAGACCAGCCGGTGCGTCGACGCGTGCTGTCCCGCGACGCGGCTGTCGCGCACTTCAAGTCGATCGGCGAGCACTACAAGGCAGAGATCATCGCCGCGATCCCGGCGGGCGAGGAGATATCGCTTTACGGGCAGGGCGAATGGGAAGACCTCTGCCGCGGGCCGCACGCGCCTTCGACCGGTAAGCTCGGCGCGTTCAAGCTGACCAAGGTCGCGGGCGCCTACTGGCGCGGCGACTCCCGCAACGCAATGCTCCAGCGCATCTACGGTACGGCGTGGCCTGACGAGAAGCAGCTCAAGGACTACCTGCAGCGGCTCGAGGAAGCGGAGAAGCGGGACCACCGCCGTATTGGCCGCGAGCTCGACCTGTTCCACTTCCAGGAAGAGGCGCCGGGCGCTGTTTTCTGGCACCCGCACGGATGGACGATCTTCCAGCAGCTCATCGGCTACATGCGCGAGCGACAGACCGCGGCCGGCTACCAGGAGATCAGCAGCCCGGAAATCATGGATCGCGAGCTGTGGGTGCAATCGGGGCACGTGGAGAAGTTCGGCGAAAACATGTTCCTGACCAAGACGCCGGACGAGCGCGTGTATGCCATCAAGCCCATGAACTGCCCCGGACACGTGCAGGTGTTCAGGCAGGGACTGCACAGCTACAAGGAGTTGCCGCTGCGATACGCGGAATTCGGCAAAGTTCACCGCTACGAGCCCTCGGGCGCACTGCACGGCCTCCTGCGCGTGCGTGCGTTCACCCAGGATGACGCGCACGTGTTCGTGACCGAGGACCAGATCGGCGCGGAAACGGTGCGCGGCATCGAACTCATGATGTCGATCTACCGCGACTTCGGCTTTGAGAGTGTGCGCGTCAAGTTTGCGGACCGGCCGGAGCGCCGGGTCGGCGACGATGCCACCTGGACGCGTGCTGAAGAGGCCCTGAAGTCCGCGACCCGCGCTGCCGGCATCGAGTACGAATTCAATCCGGGCGAGGGTGCGTTCTACGGCCCAAAGCTGGAGTTCGTGCTGAAGGACGCCATCGGCCGCGACTGGCAATGCGGCACCTGGCAGGTGGACCTCAACTTGCCGGGACGGCTCGGCGCGACCTACGTGGACGAGCACAGCCAGCGCCGCACGCCGGTCATGCTGCACCGCGCGATTTTCGGCTCGCTCGAGCGCTTCTTCGGCATCCTGCTCGAGCACCATGCAGGACGACTGCCGGCCTGGCTCGCGCCGGTGCAGGCAGTGGTCATGAATATCAGTGAAAAGCAGGGCAATTTTGCGCTCGAGGCCAGCGAATTCCTTAAAAATCAGGGGCTTCGGGTCGAAATTGACTTGCGGAACGAAAAAGTGGGCTATAAAATCCGCGAGCACACGCTAAAGCGTGTCCCGTATCTGCTGGTCGCAGGCGATCGGGAAGTCGAGTCCAGGTCATTGGCCGTGCGCACGCGCTCCGGGAAAGATCTGGGTGCCATGCCGCTGGAACAGGTGGCCGCTCGGATCGCCCGGGATGTGGCGAGCCGCGGCCTTAATTGTTTGGAGGACTGAGTATTTCGACAAGCAAACGCGTAAGGCGCAACGAGGAGATCCTTGCGCCGCAATTACGCGTGATAGGCGCCGACGGAGGTCAGGTCGGCGTCCTGAGCCGCAGCGAGGCCCTTGCCAAGGCCGCCGCTGAGGAACTGGATCTCGTGGAGGTTTCGCCGACCGCCGAGCCCCCTGTCTGCCGGATCATGGACTTCGGAAAGTACCTGTTCGAGCAGAGCAAGAAAGCTCATTCGGCGAAGCGCAAGCAGAAGCAGATCCAGCTCAAGGAAGTGAAATTCCGGCCGGGCACGGAGACGGCGGATTACCAGGTCAAGCTGCGTAATCTGATCAAGTTCCTGACGGCAGGAGACAAGGCCAAGGTAACCATGCGGTTCCGCGGCCGGGAGATGGCCCACACCGAGGTCGGGCGCAGGCTCCTCGACAGACTGGTGATCGACCTCGCCGATTACGGCGCGATCGAACAGCATGCTGCGATGGAAGGGCGCCAGATCACGATGGTCATATCTCCGAAGAAGAAGTGACCGGCGGGCAACCGCCGATACGCCTCCAGCCCGCGCAAGCGGTGTGAAGAGGTCATAACAGGAGACGAACGATGCCCAAGTTGAAGACCAACAGGGCTGCGGCGAAGCGTTTTCGCAAGACTGCGAAGGGCTTCAAGCGCGGCCAGGCGAACCGCCGCCACATCCTCACCAAGATGACGAAGAAGCGTAAGCGCCAGCTGCGTGGCACGACGATGGTCCACGAGACCGATGTCGGCCGGCTCGTGCGGCTGCTGCCGCACGCCTGATTCTCATTTCTTATTGAATATGGGTGAAGAGACATGGCAAGAGTGAAGCGTGGCGTCGTCGCAGGACGCCGCCACAAGAAAGTGCTGAAAAAGGCGAAGGGTTACTACAACGCCCGGCGCAAGGTCTTCCGCGTCGCCAAGCAGGCGGTCATCAAGGCCGGCCAGTACGCGTATGTGGGGCGGCGCCTCAAGAAGCGCGACTATCGCGCGCTGTGGATCCAGCGCATCAACGCGGCGGCGCGCGGCTTCGGCCTCTCATACAGCCGTTTCATCGCGGGAGTCCAGGCCGCCGGCATCGAGATCGATCGCAAGGCACTTGCCGACCTCGCGGTGCACGACATCGCCGCATTCGGCGCAATCGCGGAGAAGGCGAAGGCGGCACTGGCCGCGAAGTAGCCCCGAAGCGCAGGGGGTCGGGTGAAGGACCTGGAGTCGCTGGTCACGCGCACGCTCGCGGACGTCGCGTCGAGCGGAAGTCTCGCCGCACTCGACGCCGTGCGCGTCGCGGTGCTTGGCAAGAAGGGCAGCGTGACCGAGCTCCTGAAAGGCCTCGGCAGCCTGCCGGCGGCCGAGCGCAAGGGCGCCGGCGCCGACATCAACCGGGCCAAGGACCGGATCGGCGCAGCGATCGAGGCCCGCAAGGCGGAACTGGAGTCGGCCGCGCTGGAGCGCGAGCTCAAGAGCGCCGCGATCGACGTGACGTTGCCGGGACGCGGGCAGTCGGTCGGCGGCCTGCACCCGGTGACCCGCACCCGGCTTCGCATCGAGGCGATCTTCCGCCGCGCTGGCTTCAGCATCGCCGAAGGCCCCGAAGTCGAGGACGATTTCCACAACTTCGAGGCGCTCAACATCCCCGCCAACCACCCGGCGCGGGCCATGCACGACACGTTCTATTTCGGCGACGGCCGGCTGCTGCGCACCCACACGTCGCCGGTGCAGATCCGCGCCATGAAGCTCCAGGGCGTGCCGATCCGCGTGATCGCGCCCGGGCCCGTGTACCGGCGTGACTCGGACGTCACGCACTCGCCGATGTTCCACCAGGTGGAGGGCCTCGTGCTCGACGAGCACGTCAGCCTGGCCAACCTCAAGGGCGTGCTCACGGGCTTCGCGGAGCAGTTCTTCGAGAAGCCGCGCGGCCTGCGATTCCGGCCGTCGTACTTCCCGTTCACCGAGCCGTCGGCCGAGGTCGACATCCAGTGCGTGCTGTGCGACGGCGCAGGCTGCCGGATCTGCAAGCAGACCGGCTGGCTCGAGATCCTGGGCTGCGGGATGGTGCACCCGAACGTGCTGACCGCCTGCGGCGTCGACGCGACGCGCTGGCAGGGCTACGCCTTCGGCATGGGCATCGAGCGCCTCGCCATGCTGCGCTACGCCGTCAACGACCTGCGGCTGTTCTTCGAGAACGACCTGCGCTTCCTCGCGCAGTTCAACCGGGGCTGAGCATGCGCATCAGCCTCGCCTGGCTCGGCGAATGGGTGGATCCCGGCATGGACGCGGCGACGCTCGCCGCGCGGCTGACCATGAGCGGCATCGAGGTCGAGTCGGTGGAGCCAGCGGCGGGCGACTTCCAGGGCGTGCTGGTCGGCGAGGTACTGTCGGTGGACCGCCACCCGGACGCCGACAAGCTGACGGTCTGCCAGGTCGCGGGCGGCGGCACGGCGCTCCTGCAGGTGGTCTGCGGCGCATCGAACGTGCGCGCCGGCATGAAGGCGCCGCTTGCGCTCGAAGGCGCTCGCCTCGCCGCCGGAGACGTGATCCGCCGGACGAAGCTGCGCGGCGTCGAGTCGGCCGGCATGCTGTGTTCCGCGCGCGAGCTCGGGCTCTCCGACGAGCACGAAGGAATCCTCGAGCTGCCGGACGAGCTGGTGACCGGCTCGCCGCTGCGCGAGGCGCTCCGTCTCGACGACACGATCCTGACGCTCAACGTCACGCCGAACCGGGGCGACGTGCTGTCGGTGCTCGGCGTCGCGCGTGAGGTCGCGGCGATTGCCGCGCGCAAGCTGACCCCGCCCGCGCTCGAACCAGTGCCTCCGGCGACGCGCGAGAAGTTCGCAGTGCGGCTCGAGGCGCCCGCGCACTGCCCGCGGTTTGCGGGCCGCGTCATCCAGGGCATCAACCCGGCGACCCGCACGCCGCTGTGGATGCGCGAGCGGCTGCGGCGTGCGGGACTGCGGCCGATCCGGCCGGTCGTGGACGTGACGAACTACGTGATGCTCGAGCTGGGTCAACCGCTTCACGCCTACGACCTCCGGCGCCTGCACTCGCACATCGAGGTTCGCAACGCGCGCGCTGGCGAGAAGCTGAAGCTGCTCGACGGCCGCGAGCTCGCGCTCGACGCGGCGACAATCGTCATTGCCGACGGCCGAGGTCCGGTCGGCCTGGCAGGTGTCATGGGCGGGGAGGCGAGCGGCATCGCGGCGGATACTGCCGACGTGTTCCTCGAGGGCGCCTTCTTCCCGCCGGATACCGTCGCCGGCGTTGCCCGTCGCTTCGGCCTGGTCACCGACGCGGCACAGCGTTTCGAGCGCGGCGTGGACCCGCGCGGGCAGGAGCGGGCAATCGAGCGCGCGACGCAGTTGCTGATCGAAATCGCCGGCGGCCGCCCGGGGCCTGCCGTGCTGACGCACGATGATGCCCACCAGCCGAAGCGGCCGGGCGTCACGCTGCGCCCGGAGCGCATCGCGAGCCTTCTCGGCGTGCAGATCCCGCGCCACGAGATCGAGGACATCCTG
This sequence comes from uncultured Gammaproteobacteria bacterium, assembly GCA_963817195.1. Classification (GTDB taxonomy): domain Bacteria; phylum Pseudomonadota; class Gammaproteobacteria; order Steroidobacterales; family Steroidobacteraceae; genus SCUD01. Next base: position 237,080 of record CAWFNJ010000007.1, on the reverse strand, counting down.
CGGCGCCTCGGCATGCAGGTGGCAGGCGCCGGAGATGTGCTCGGCGTGATCCCGCCGAGCCACCGGTTCGACGTCACGATCGAGCAGGACCTGATCGAGGAAGTGGGCCGCATCTTCGGCTACGACAACATCCCGTGCAGCGACGCCAGCATGCCGCAACGCCCGCAGCCGGTGACGGAACGGGCCGTGACGCGTGAGCGCCTGAGGCTCATGCTCGTCGACCGCGGCTACCAGGAGGCGATCACCTACAGCTTCGTGGACCCGCGCCTGCAGCGCCTGCTGTTCCCCGGGCAGCCGGCGCTCGCACTCGAGAATCCGCTCTCGGCCGAGCTCAGCGAGATGCGCATGTCGCTGTGGCCGGGTCTTGTCGAGGCGCTGCGCTTCAACCTGCGCAGGCAGCAGGACCGCGTCCGGCTCTTCGAAGTGGGCACGCGCTTCGAGATCGAAGACGGCCGCCTGGTCGAAAGCCAGGCGATCGCCGGGCTCATCACCGGGCCGGCGCTTCCGGAGCAATGGGGCGAGCCTGCGCGCGACGCGGACTTCTACGACATCAAGTCGGACGTGGAGGCGCTGTTCGCGCTCACCGGTCGCCAGGCGGCAATAAGTTATGTCGCGGCGGCGCGCGACTGCCTGCACCCGGGACGGAGCGCCGCAATTTTCGACCGCAATCTTCGCGTCGGCTGGGTCGGGCAGCTGCAACCGGAGCTCGCTCGAAAGCTCGAGCTGCGCGAGGCGCCGTGGTTGTTCGAGGTTGCAATTGACCCGAGCTTCAGGTCCGAAGTGCCTGTATTTTCGGATATTTCCAAGTTCCCTGCGATCCGCCGCGATCTGGCGGTCGTGGTGAGCGAGTCGGTCACGCTGGACGAACTGCGGGAAAGTGTTAATTTGGCCGCAAAAGGCCTGCTTCGCGAACTGGCCGTGTTCGACGTCTACCGGGGAAAGGGGGTAGAACCCGGTCGAAAAAGCATCGCTTTAGGCTTGATTTTACAGGAAACTTCTCGCACCCTTACTGACGGGGAAGCTGATGCCGTGGTCGCTGCGGTCATCGAGCGTGTCAAGGGTGACCTGAAGGCGGGGATCCGGGAATAGTCCGAATGGCACTCACCAAGGCGGAAATCGCCGAAGCCTTGTTCAACCAGCTCGGGCTGAACAAGCGCGAAGCGCGCGAGCTCGTCGATCTCTTCTTCGAGGAGATTCGTGCGGCGCTCGCAACCGGGGGGCAGGTGAAGCTGTCGGGCTTCGGCAACTTCGACCTGCGCGACAAGAACCAGCGTCCGGGAAGGAATCCCAAGACCGGCGAGGAGATACCGATTTCCGCGCGTCGCGTCGTGACGTTTCGTCCGGGACAGAAGCTGAAGGCGCGCGTCGAAGCCTATGCTGGAAGCAAGTAACAACAAGGACCTGCCGGCGATCCCGGCAAAGCGCTACTTCACGATCGGTGAAGTGAGCGACCTGTGCGGCGTGAAGCCGCACGTGCTCCGCTACTGGGAGCAGGAATTTCCGCAGCTGAAGCCCGTCAAGCGCCGCGGCAACCGCCGCTACTACCAGCGCCAGGACGTGATCACGATCCGCCAGATCCGCAGCCTCCTCTATGACGAGGGCTTCACGATCGGCGGGGCGCGCAACCGCCTCGACGGCGACGAGGCGCGCGAGGACAACACGCAGGCCCGCCAGGTGATCCGCCAGGTGCGTGCCGAGCTCGAGGAACTGCTCAGGATCCTGCGCCGCTGAGTCCGGCGGCCGCCGGATCGGCTATCATCTCAACGTCGGAGCGTGGCGCAGCCTGGTAGCGCACTTGCATGGGGTGCAAGGGGTCGCGAGTTCAAATCTCGCCGCTCCGACCAATCAGCCCGGATTACTTGCCGTGATGAACCAGGTGCTCGACGGCGCCCAGACGCCGTCCTTGCGCGCGTAGCGCGCAAGCGTTTCGCGCAGCGCCTCCACGACCTTCGGCGTCAGGCGTTCACCCTCGGTGCCGGCGAGGCGGATGATCTCGCCGGCAGGCCCAAGCGCGATCGCGAACTCGACGGCTTCCGCAAGGTCGCGACCGATGCAGATGTCGGCATCGAAGCGCTCGAAGGCGATCCTTGCGAATCCCGCGGCCTTCATCATCGCGCTGACCATGTCGGGCCCGGCCATCGAGAACGGGCCCGGACCGCAATGCACCTGGTTCGTCTCATCGTGCGACACGACCGGCACGATTTCCCGCACGCGCAGTTCGGCGTCGTGCAGCCATGGATTGTCCTCGCGCTTCCGCCAGACGATCTGAGAGAACCGCCCGCCCGGCCGCAGCGCCCTGCGGATGTTGCGCAGCGCAGGAACCGGTGACATGAAGAACATCGTGCCGAAGCGCGCGAAGGCCTGGTCATAAGGCCCGCCCAGCTCGTCGTCCTGTACGTCTGCGACGAAGAATTTCGCATTTTTCACGCCGGCTGCCGCGGCGTCATGCTCGCCGGACTCGATGAAACGCTGGGCGCAATCGACGCCGACCGCCTCGCCCGATGCGCCCACGAGTCCCGCAATCTTGATCGTGCTGTCGCCGAAACCGCAGCCGACGTCGAGCACGCGCTCGCCGGGCCGGAACTGCCCGCGCGACAGCAACTCGTCGCTGTGACCGGCGAGCCCGGCGATGAGCAGGTGCTTGAAGCGCAGGAACTTGTCGAACAGGACGGTGTTCCAGGCCTCGACGACGATGTCGTTATCGTCGACTGTGGCATGGTCGGCATTCATGTTTGCGCGAGCTCCTCCGGCGGCTTCACGCCGCGAAACGTCCAGAGCAGCAGCAGGTCATAGACGATCTTCAGCAGGCCGCAGATGACGAGCGGCCAGGCAGAGTATCCCGCTGCGAGCAAGGCCCCGGCAAGTGCCGGACTTGCCGACGACGCGAGGCCGCGTGGCACGGACGTCACGCTCGCGGCCGCGGCGCGTTCGGCGGGTGTGACGACCGCCATGACATATGACGATCGCGTCGGCACGTCCATTTGCGAAAGCGCGGCGCGGGCGAGCAGCAGCGCTAGCGCGAACTGCAGATCCGGCACGAGCGCGGCGCCGATGAGGCAGAGACTCGACGGGAATGTGGGTGAAGACCATCGTATTGAGAAGCCCGATGCGGCCTGCAAGCCACGCCGCGGCCGGGTACGAGAACGCCGCCAGCAGGCCCGAGGCGAAGAAGAAAGCGGCCGCCGACGGCGAGCGACATGTCGAACTTCTGGAACAGCCACAGGGCGAGTAGCGACTGCACGGCGAAGCCACCGGCAAAAGCGTCGATGCTGAACAGGGCGGCAAGGCGAATGACGATCCGCTTTGACGGTCCCAGCGCGAACGATGTTTTCTCGGGCGCAGATTCCATCGTCGCCGGGATCATGCGATAGCAGAGTCCGCCGGCGATGCCGAGCACCGCGTAGAGAACGAACATGGCGCGCAGTGCATCGAGACGCGACCAGCCGACGACGTCAAGAGTTCCGGTGTTCCCGCAGCGAGCGACCCCAGCGAAGCCGCAATCGCACCGGTCAGTCCGTAGACGGCGAACAGTCTCGTGCGCCGCGCCGCGGCCGCGCTGCCCGCGAGCAGGGCGTGCTCCATCGGCACGAAGATGCTCACGTTGCCGGCCGAGGGATTGATCGTCCCGACGAAGGCGACGACGAGCAGCCAGGCGAAGTCCGTCGCCACGGCGAATGCGACGCCCGTGAGGACCATCAGTGCAGACGCGGCGAGCAGCAGCGACCGCTGCGCGCCGGGGCGGCCCAAGAGGCCGATCGCGAGGGTCGTCACTGAGGAACCGAGGAGAGCCGCAGTTGCGACCAGGCCGACAGCGAATGGCGAGTATCCGAGCTCGGTCAGGTAAACGGCGATCAGGACCGCGACGAAACCATCGCCGAAGTCGCGCAGCGCACGCGCACCATAGAGAAAGTGCGCGGGATCCGGGCGCGGCGGGCGCGCGGCGGATCCCGCGGGAATCCCCTGCGCCGCCTTTACGGAGCCTGGTGCCTGATCTCCCAGATGTAATCCGTATGTTCGCCGCAGATAGAGGTCAGCAGGTCGCCGCCCGGATTGTCTTCCATCGCCTCGACGATTGCGGCCCGTGCTGCCATCAACGACTTGACGTCGTCGGCACTGATCGTTTCGACGCGGCGATACTTGCCGCCGACGATGTGCTCCAGCCAACCCCACGACTTCAACTTGCCGTCGGCAACCATCTTGTCGAACACCGGGGCAAGCATGCCTTTCACGAGGGCATCGGCCTGAGTTTCGCGGGTCTGGTCGCAGACGTAGTAGGTGGAGAACGCGGCTCCGCCACGGCTCACCGTCCCGACGTTGCCGGCCACGGCGCGCCAGATGTAGTCGTCGTGCGACGGGCAGATCGCGCTCGACTCGTTGCCCAGCTTCTTGTTCTTGTCGGTTGAGTCAGCTTGGTCGCCGATCTTCTTCTGCGCGTCGAGCAGGGCCTGGACGCTCCCGGCACCGTGCGTGCTGAGGCGGCGCCACTGGCCACCGGTCTGGTGCGCCAGGTATCCGTAGTTGGTGATCGTTCCATCCTTGATCGCCGCGTCAAGCACCGGCTTCTGCACCTGCTCGAAAATCTCGTCGGCTCGATCCTGCTTCGAGAAATCACAATTGCTGTAGGTCGCGTAGATATATCGCTCGGCTGGCTGGTCCTCCGCCGATGCCGCCGCACAGGCGAGCATGCAGGCGCAGGCCGGGAGCACAAGGGCTCCGATTCGCTTCGTCTTCATTAATCATCCCCCTGTAACCGGGCATTGGCTGGTCCGGTGGCAGCGCGCGGAGTATATGCCTGCCCCGGCGTCCCCGCGCTGGACTTGCAGCAACCGCACGAGGGAAATTGTAGACTGCGCTATCCGGGAGAAAAACATGGCGGCAAGACTCGCTTACGTTACGGGCGGGATGGGCGGCATTGGCACGGCGATCTCCAGACGCCTCTGCCAGGAAGGCTTCACGGTCGTCGCGGGCTGCGGGCCGGGGTCGCAGCGCAAGGATCGCTGGCTCGCCGACATGAAGGCGCAAGGATTCGAAGTCCACGCCTCGGAGGGCAACGTCGCCGACTGGGAGTCGACGCGCGCAGCCTTCGAAAGGGTCCGCAACGAGCTGGGCCCGGTGGACATCCTCGTCAACAACGCCGGCGTGACCGCCGACGGCACCTTCCGCAAGATGAGCTTCGAGCGCTGGCACAAGGTCATCGACACGAACCTCAACAGCCTGTTCCACGTCACCAAGCAGGTGATCGACGGGATGCTCGATCGAGGCTGGGGTCGCATCATCAACATCTCCTCGGTGAACGGTCAGAAGGGGCAGTTCGGCCAGACCAACTACTCGACCGCCAAGGCCGGCATCCGCGGTTTCACGATGGCCCTGGCCCAGGAAGTCGCGAACAAGGGCGTCACGGTCAACACGATTTCGCCGGGCTACATCGGCACCGACATGGTGCGTGCGATCAAGCCCGAAGTGCTGGCGACGATCGTCGCCACGATTCCGGTCGGCAGGCTCGGCACGCCGGAGGAGATCGCGTCCATGGTGGCCTGGCTGGCGTCGGACGACGCCGCCTTTGCGACCGGCGCGGATTTCTCGCTCAACGGCGGCCTGCACATGTCCTGAACGGGGGCGCAGCAGACCATGAAGACTCGCGCAGCGATCGCATATGCGGCCGGCAAGCCGCTCGAAGTCGTCGAGGTGGACCTGGACGGACCGAAGGCCGGCGAGGTCCTGGTCGAGATCCGCGCCACCGGCGTCTGCCACACGGACGAGTTCACGCGCTCCGGCGCGGACCCGGAAGGGCTCTTTCCGGTGATCTTCGGGCACGAGGGCGCGGGCGTCGTCGTCGACGTCGGCCCGGGCGTGAAGTCGCTCAAGAAGGGCGACCACGTGATTCCGCTCTACACGCCGGAATGCCGCGAGTGCAAGTCATGCACCTCGCGCAAGACGAACCTCTGCACGGCCATCCGTGCGACCCAGGGCAAGGGCGTGATGCCGGACGGCACCAGCCGCTTCTCGATCGGCGGCAAGCCGGTCCATCACTACATGGGCTGCTCGACCTTCTCGAACTACACCGTGCTGCCCGGAGATCGCGCTCGCGAAGATCCGCGAAGACGCGCCCTTCGAGAAGGTCTGCTACATCGGCTGCGGCGTGACGACGGGCATCGGCGCCGTGATCAACACCGCGAAGGTGGAGCCGGGCGCCAACGTCGTGGTGTTCGGGCTCGGCGGCATCGGCCTCAACGTGATCCAGGGCGCGCAGCATGGTGGGCGCGAACAAGATCGTCGGCGTGGACATCAACCCGAAGCGCAAGGCGCTCGGCGAGAAGTTCGGCATGACGCACTTCGTGAACCCGAAGGAGGTCGAGGAGGACCTCGTCGCCCACCTCGTCGCGCTGACGGACGGCGGTGCCGACTACAGCTTCGAATGCGTCGGTCAACGTCGACCTGATGCGCCAGGCGCTCGAGTGCTGTCACCGCGGCTGGGGCGTGTCGGTGATCATCGGCGTCGCGGGCGCGGGCCAGGAGATCAAGACCCGGCCGTTCCAGCTCGTGACCGGCCGCGTCTGGAAGGGCACGGCATTCGGCGGCGCGCGCGGCCGCACCGACGTACCGAAGATCGTCGACTGGTACATGGAAGGCAAGATCAACATCGACGACCTGATCACGCATGTCATGCCGCTCGCGAAGATCAACGACGCCTTCGACCTGATGCACAAGGGCGAGTCGATCCGCAGCGTCGTGACGTTCTGAAACCGGAGAAGGGGAACACATCATGGCAGTCAAGATTCATCCGTCCGTCGACAACGGCGTCAAGCCGGGCACCAAGGGCTTCAAGGGCGGCACGCTCACCTGCAAGTGCGCGAGCAACCCGGTCACGGTGACGCTCGCGAGCGACGTCGCCTTCAACCACGCCTGCGGCTGCAGCAAGTGCTGGAAGCCCGACGGCGCGGCCTTCTCGGTCGTCGCGGTCGTCGGCCGCGACAAGCTCTCGGTCACCGCCAACGGCAACAAGCTGAAGATCGTCGACCCGAGCGCCGCGATCCAGCGCCATGCCTGCACCGCCTGCGGCGTGCACATGTACGGCCGCATCGAGAACAAGGACCACCCGTTCTACGGCTTCGACTTCGTCCACGTCGAGCTGTCCAAGGACAAGGGCTGGGCGGCGCCGGAGTTCGCGGCCTTCGTCTCGTCGATCATCGAGACCGGCGCCGCCAAGCCGGAAGAAATGGGCGCCGTGCGCGCGCGCCTCAAGGAGCTCGGACTCGAGCCCTACGATTGCCTGAGCCCGGCGCTGATGGACGCGATCGCGACGCACACCGCGAAGGCGAAGGGCGTCGCTGAAAGCCTGAGGTGCCGGCGGCGGCAACGGGAGTGCGTGACGCGATGACCGCGGCGCTCGAGACGCTGTCACGGCACGCGGCGTTCGGCGGGACGGTGAGCTTTCACCGCCACGCCGCCGCCGAGACCGCCTGCGCGATGCGCTTCGCCGTGTACCTGCCGCCGCAGGCAGAGCGGCGCCGGGTGCCCGTGCTCTGGTACCTCGCGGGTCTCACCTGCACTGAAGAGACCTTCATGATCAAGGCGGGCGCCCAGCGCGTCGCCGCCGAGCTCGGCCTCGCGCTGGTCGCTCCCGACACGAGCCCGCGCGGCGTTCCCCTGCCCGGCGACAGCGATTCCTGGGACTTCGGCGTCGCGGCGGGCTTCTATCTCGATGCGACCGAAGAGCCATGGTCGCGCCACTACCGCATGTACTCCTACCTCACGAAGGAGCTCGGACCGCTCGTCGAGGCGAACTTTCCCGTCGACCCGAAGCGGCAGGGAATCTTCGGACATTCAATGGGCGGCCATGGCGCGCTCACGATCGGGCTCAAGCACCCGGAGCGCTACCGGTCCATCTCCGCTTTCGCCCCCATCTCCGCGCCGATGCACTGCGGCTGGGGGCAGAAGGCCTTCACGGGCTATCTCGGGGCCGACCGCGAGCGCTGGCGGCAATACGACAGCTGCGAGCTGATTCGTGCGCTGCCGAGCGTCTCCGGGCGCCCGCCGTTGCTCGTCGACCAGGGGCTCGCGGACCAGTTTCTGGAACAGCAGCTGATGCCGGAGCGGCTCGAGCAGGCCTGCAAGGACGCCAGCTACCCGCTGACGCTGCGGCGCCAGCCGGGCTACGACCACGGCTACTATTTCATCTCGACGTTCATGGAAGACCACCTGCGCCACCACGCGCGGGCCTTGCTCGGCTGACGATTCAGCGCCTCAGCAGGCCCAGGATCGCGCGGAATTTCCGGCCGTAGGGCGGCGCGAGCAGCGAGGCGGCGCTGAACCTCCCGTCGATGAACACGGGCTTCAGCTTCGAGAATCGGTCGAAGCCTGCGCGCCCGTGGTATTCGCCCATGCCGCTCGGGCCGACGCCGCCGAACGGCAGGTCCTCCTGGACGACGTGCAGCGCCGTGTTGTTGACCGTGACGCCGCCCGACACGGTGCGTTCGAGCACCGCGTCGAGGTCGCCGTCGCGGGCGCCGAAGTAGTAGAGCGCGAGCGGCCGCGGACGCGCATTGACGTAACGCGATCGCCTCGTCGATCGTGTCGTAGCCGACCACGGGCAGGATCGGGCCGAAGATTTCCTCCTGCATGACCCGCATCGAGTCCGCTGACGTCGGTCAGCGCGACCGGCGAGAGCCGGCGCCGCTCCGCGTCGGTCGCTTCCTCGTGCAGCGGGTGGATCGACGCGCCCTGGTCGCGGGCATCGTCGACGTAGCCGGCGAGCCGGCGGAACTGCCGGTCGCTCGCGATCGACGTGTACTGCGGGTTGGTCGCGAGCGTCGGGAAAGTAGGCGCGCGTCGCCGCGCGGCAGGCCTCGATGAACGGGTTCACGAGCGGCCTCGGCACCAGCGCGTAGTCCGGCGCGACGCAGGTCTGGCCGGCGTTGATCAGCTTGCCGTACATGATGCGGCGCGCGCTCTCCGCGAGGTCGAAGCCGTCGGTCACGATCGCCGGCGACTTGCCGCCGAGCTCCAGCGTCACCGGCGTGAGGTTCGCGCTCGCGGCCTTCATCACCTCGCGGCCGACCGCGGTCGAACCGGTGAACAGCAGGTGGTCGAAGGGCAGGGCGGCGAACGCCTTGCGCGACCGCGGCGTCGCCGTTGCACGGCGATTACCTCGTCGGCGGCGAAGCTGCGCGCAAGGATGGACTCGAACAGCGCTCCGAAGCGCGGCGTGTGCTCCGAAAGCTTCAGCATCGCGCGGTTGCCCGCGGCGAGCGCGGCGGTGAGCGGCGAGACCGCGAGGTAGAGGGGGTAGTTCCAGGGCACGATGATGCCCGACCACGCCGAGCGGCTGGCGCAGGAGCTCGCGCACGCCCGGGCCGGCTCCACCAGGCGACCGACCGGCGCTCGACGCGCATCCAGCGCCGCAGGTGGCGGCGCGCGTGCGCAATGCCCTCGAGGCTCGTGAACACCTCGAGCAGCTCGGTCTCCTCGCTGGCGCGCAGGCCGAAGTCCGCGGAGATCGCGTCGCGGATCCCGGCCGCGTGCTCCGCGCAGCATGCGCGCGAGTCGCGCGAGGCGATCGCGCCGCGCGGCGAGGCCCGGGCAATGGATCCGCGGCGAAGGCCTGCCGCTGGAGCGTCGAGGGCCTGCGCGAGCTGCGCGGGATGGGTCACGAGGCGGGCCGAATCGTGTGCCGTGGCCATCGCGGGTATTCTAAGCGGATAATTGCGCTTCCTGCCCGCGGCCGCGGCAAGGGTCGAATGCCACGCGCGTGGCTGCAGGGGGTCCAGGTGAAGATCGGTTGTCCGAAGGAAATCAAGGTCCACGAGTATCGCGTCGGCCTCGTGCCGGCGGGCGTGCGCGAGCTGGCTGCCGCCGGTCACCAGGTGATCGTGCAGGCCGGCGCAGGCAGCGGCATCGGCATCGGCGACGACTGCCTACCGCGCCGCCGGCGCGACCGTCGTCCCGGACGCGAAAACCGTCTTCGCCGAGCGCGGAGATGGTCGTGAAGGTGAAGGAGCCGCAGCTCGCGGAGTGCGCGCAGCTGCGGCAGGGCCAGGTGCTGTTCACCTACCTGCACCTCGCTGCGGACAAGGAGCAGGCCCAGGCCCTCGCGAAGTCCGGCGTCACGGCGATCGCCTACGAGACCGTGACGGCGACCGACCGCTCGCTGCCGCTCCTGACGCCGATGAGCGAAGTCGCGGGCCGCATGTCGATCCAGGTCGGTGCGACCGCGCTGCAGAAGGCGAACGGCGGGTTCGGCGTGCTGCTCGGCGGCGTGCCGGGCGTCGCGCCCGCGCGTGTCGTGATCCTGGGCGGCGGCGTCGCCGGAACGAACGCCACGCAGATGGCGGTCGGCCTCGGCGCGCAGGTGACGGTCGTCGACCGCTCGCTGAGGCGCCTGCGCGAGCTCGACGCGCAGTTCGGCAGCCAGATCGAGACCGCGTACTCGACGACCGAGGCGGTCGAGCGGCTGGTGATCCAGGCGGACCTCGTGATCGGCGCGGTGCTGGTGACGGGCGCGGCGGCGCCGAAGCTCGTCACGCGCGCGATGGTGGGCCGCATGGAGAAGGGCGCGGTGCTGGTCGACATCTCGATCGACCAGGGCGGCTGCTTCGAGACCAGCAAGCCGACGACGCACGCGGACCCGACCTACCTGGTGGACGGCGTGGTCCACTACTGCGTCACCAACATGCCGGGCGCGGTGCCGCGCACCTCGACCTTCGCGCTGACCAACGCGACACTGCCTTACGTGCGCTCGCTCGCCGACCTCGGCTGGCGCAAGGCGCTGGCGCGCGATCCAGGGTTTGCGGCCGGCCTCAACGTGCACGAAGGCGCCATCACGCACGAGGCCGTCGCGCGCGACCTCGGCATGGACTACAAGCCGCTCGCGCTTAGCCGCAATAAAAGGGGACGGTCACCTTTTCCCCGGAGGACCGAACGGAAAAGGTGACTGTCCCCTTTTACTGCGGCTAGAACCCGCCGTCGGGGATGGCGAGAGCGGTGTCGTCGAGCGAGCGCAGCAGGCGCAGCGCCGGCCCGATGCGCGGCAGCTCGTAACGGAAGAAGTACCGGCAGGCCGAAAGCTTGCCCGCGTAGAAGTCACGCTCGGCTCCCGACGCGCCTGCAAGCGCTGATTGCGCCGCCTGCGCCTGGACGAGCCAGCGCCAGGCCACGACCACGTGACCCAGGCTGTCGAGATAGAGAGTCGCATTCGCGAGCGCCAGCTCGGGGTTCTGCCTCAGGGCCTGCATGAGCGACAGCGTCGTGGCGCCAAGGTCCGCGATGGCGGCCTCGAGCGCCTCGGCGTGCTCCGCGAGCGCTTCGAGGCGGCGCGTCGAGCTCCGATCGTCACTTCGCATCCGGGCGAAGAGATCCTTCAATGCGGCGCCGTCCTGCATCGGGACCTTGCGGCCGAGCAGGTCGAGTCCGTGGATGCCGTGCGTGCCTTCGTGGATGTGGTTGAGCCGGTTGTCGCGATACAGGCGCTCGACCGGGAAGTCGCGCGTATAGCCGTAGCCGCCTGTGCACCTGGATCGCGAGCTTGTTGGCCTCGAGGCAGTACTCGCTCGGCCAGGACTTCGCGATCGGCGTCAGCAGCTCGAGCAACCCGTGGATCCGCGCATGCGTCGCCGCATCTGGCGCGCAGCGTTCCTCGTCCGCGAGCCGGGCGCAATACAGCACGAGCGCGAGCCCGCCCTCGACCCAGCACTTCTGCGCAAGCAGCATTCGCCGCACGTCGGCATGCCGCAGGATCGATACCGGTGGCGATGCAGGATCCTTGGTCGGGCAGGCGCCCGGCCTTGCATCCGCTCGCGTGCGTAGGCGAGGGCCTCGCCGTAGGCGGCATAGCCGAGCGCGACGGCATTCATGCCGACGCCGATACGCGCGGCGTTCATCATCCGGAACATGTACTCGAGCCCGCGATGCGCCTCGCCGACCAGCTCTGCGCGGCAGGCCCCGCGCTCGCCGAAGGAGAGCACGGCATTGGTCGTGCCGCGCCAGCCCATCTTGTGGTTCAGACCCACGAGCCGGACGTCGTTTTGCTCGCCGACCGACGCGTCGTCGCGGACTCGGTCGCGCGGCACGGCGAACAGCGAGATGCCGCGCGTCCCGGATGGCGCTCCCGGGAGCTTTGCCAGCACGAGATGCACGATCGTCTCCGCGAGCTCGTGATCTCCGCCCGAGATCCACATCTTGGTGCCCGTGAGGCGATAGTGGCCGTCGTCGTGCGGGCGCGCCTGGCAACGGATGTCGGCGAGTGACGAGCCGGCGTGCGGCTCGGACAGGCACATCGTGCCCGTGAAGCGCCCGGTGAGCATCGGGCGCACGAATCGCCGGCGCTGGTCGTCGCTGCCGAAGCCGACCAGCAGGTCCGCTGCGCCCGCCGTGAGCGCGGCGTACGGAATGAAATGCGACGTTCGCGCTCGAGAACACGGCCGTGCAGGCCTTGGCGATTGCGATCGGCAGTTGCAGGCCGCCATCCTCGATGTCGAATGTGGAGGCCGTGAACGACGCCTCGTTGTAGGCCGAAAGCGCCGCACGCGTTTCCGGGATCGTCCAGGCTCGCCCGCCCTCGATGCGCGGCTCCTCGCGGTCGCAGGCTGCGGCGAAGGGCGCGAAGCGCTCGGCCGCGATGCGGTAGGCCGCATCCAGCACGCCGTCGAACACGTCGCGGTCGTGAGCGGCATAGCGCGCGAAACGGCTCAGCGCGGCGCAGTCGAGCACCTCGTACAACTGGAAGTCGAGGTCGCGGCGCGGTATCAACATGCGTGTGCCCGGCTGCGGCGCGTGATCATCGCCTCGATTGTAGCGGCCGTTCACGCCGAACCGGGGTGCTACGATGCCCAAGCCGGCGTCACGCGGCGGAAGGCGACGCAACTTGGCAGGCGACGAATTCGATCTCGGCGGGCGCGTCGCGCTCGTCACCGGCGGCAGCCGCGGCATCGGCCGCGCCGTCGCGCTCGCCTTGGCACGTCACGGCGCGATGGTCGCCGTGGCGAGCCGCAAGCTCGACGACTGCGAGCAGGTCGCGTCTGAAATCCGCTCCGCTGGCGGGCAGGCGAGTGCCCACGCCTGCCACATCGGCGAGCCGGACGCGATCGCCGCGACGCTGGCGGCAATTGACGATCGCCATGGGCGCATCGACATCCTCGTCAACAACGCGGCAACCAACCCTTACTACGGCCCGGCGCTCGAGATGGACCTCGCCGCCTGGCAGAAGACCGTGGACGTGAACATCCGCGGCTACTTCTGGACCTCGGTCGAGGCGGCGCGCCGCATGCTGCGCCAGGGCAAGGGAGCGATCGTCAACGTGGCGTCGGTCAACGCGTTCCGGCCGATGGACGGCCAGGCCTGTTACTCGCTGACCAAGGCGGCCATCGTCAACATGACGCAGGGGCTTGCCCGGGAGTGGGCTCGCCATGGAATCCGCGTCAACGCGCTCGTGCCTGGCATCGTCGAGACGCGCTTCGCGGCCGCGCTCCATCAGGACCCTAAGCATCGCGCCGCGCTCGAGCGGCTGGTGCCCCTCGGACGGATCGCGCAACCGGAGGAGATGGCGGGCGCCGTCGTCTACCTGGTGTCTGATGCCGCGTCATACACGACCGGCAGCTGTCTCACCGCCGACGGGGGCTGGCTGGCCTGAGCCGCCCGGTGAGCCCGTTCAGTCGGCGTTCAGGAGCCCGGTAGCAGGGTAGGGGCGGCGGATTGCAGGTCGGCGCGTCGTGCCGTATAGATAGGGTCCGCCGGAAGGATCGAGGGTCATGTATATGCGGCAAGACTCGCTGGCTCGCTTTCGTACTCCTGGGATCGTTCACGGCTTTCCCCGTGATCGCGGACGACATTCGCCCCGAGGCCCGTACGCTTTCGGGTGCACAGACGCTCGCGGACGAGAAGTGCATCGAGCAGTGCGACATCGAGTCAGACAAGTGCATGCAGGACGCCGAAGGGGATTCGGGCAAGGTCCAGGCCTGCGACGAGAAATACAGCGAATGCTTGCAGGCTTGCGAGGGCGGTTGAACGACCTTCGTTGAAGCCGGGGCGGCGGTCCTCGCCGCCTCGAGTTGATTAATGCGGCTTTTCGTATATATTGCGCAGCCCTACGCGAGTGGGGTTTGTTGCGAAACTCATTGTTTTCTCTAGGAATTCTACGGAATGAAAGAGCGCAATGACGATTCCTTCGACCTTGAGGACGAGTTCCTCGGGGGATCCGCAGAACAGGACGGCGACCTCGACCGGCTGATTGTCGTCGAGCGCAGGCCAAAGGGTCCCAAACGTCCTGTACAGCAATCGGCCTGGAGCCGCGTGGAAGACGTCCTCGCCGAAAAGCGCCTGTTGCGGGAGCTGCAGGAGTTTCACGACGTCGACGAGGCTTGAGCGCGCCGCGTCGCATCGGGCGTGGTCGATGAAGGGCCGCTAGCCGCAAGGACTGCGGCCTTTCGTTTTGGCGCCTCGCGCGACGAGAATCCACCCATGAAGGTAACGGACGCTGTGCCCTGGTGGCACGCGCGCCGGGCGGCGCTGCTGGCCCTGCTCGGCGATCGCGATTGTGCCTACGTCTACGACCTCGCGACGGTCCGGGAGCAAGCGGAAAAGCTCTTGCGCATGCGTTCGCTGGGGCGCGTGCTCTATGCCCTGAAGGCGAACCCGCATCCCGAGGTCCTGCGTACTCTTGCTGCCGCGGAATTCGGGTTCGAATGCGTGTCGCTCGCCGAGCTCGAGCGCGTCTGCGACGCGCTGCCGGGGCTCGCGCGGGACCGGGTGCTCTTCACGCCGAATTTCGCCCCGCAGTCGGAATATCGCGCGGCGCTGGAGCAAGGCTTCCGGGTAACCGTGGATAACCTCCAGGTGCTGCGCGACTGGGCTTCGCAGTTTCACGACCGCGACATCTTCCTGCGATTCGACGCCACCTCCGGCCATGGCCATCACGAGAAAGTGCGCACCGGCGGACGTCATTGCAAATTCGGCGTGCCGCCGCAGGAGTTCGCCGAGCTTCCGGCGGCGGTAGCATCCGCCCGCGCCCGCGTCGTCGGTCTGCACGCACATGGGGGCAGCGGTAGCTTCGAAATCCAAAGCTGGCTCGAGCCGGCGGCGGTGCTCGCTTCGCAAGCGGCCAGCTTTCGCGAGGCGCGCATCCTGAATCTTGGCGGCGGCCTCGGTGTGCCCGACCGGTCGGGTCGCGCGGCTTTCGACCTGGAGGGGCTCGATGCCGCGCTCCTGCAGTTCAAGGCGATGCACCCGGCGCTCGAACTCTGGCTCGAGCCCGGTCGCTTCCTGGTCGCCGAGGCGGGCGTGCTGCTCGCCCGCGTGACGCAGACCAAGGGCAAGGGCGACCGCCGCTACGTAGGCGTCGCGACCGGCATGAACTCGCTGATCCGGCCGGCGCTGTACGGCGCGCACCACGAGGTCAGAAACCTGACGCGCCTCGAAGAAGCCGCCACGGTCGTTTACACGGTCGTCGGTCCCATCTGCGAGAGCGGCGACGAACTCGCTCGCGACTGCCGCCTGCCGCGCTGCGCCGAGGGCGACGTGCTGCTGATTGCCAATACCGGGGCCTACGGTCATGCGATGGCATCGCACTACAACCTGCGGCCGCCCGCGCCAGAGCTGGTAATGCCTGAGTGACCGAGGTGCACCGCGCGCACCTTTGGCAGCTCGCTGCGATCAACGCGATCTGGGGCTTCAACATCGTCGCGGTCAAGCTGAGCGCAGACCGTTTCCCGCCCGTCTTCCTCGACCTTCCTGCGCTTCCTGATCGTGGCGCTCGCCGTGTGGCCATGGCTCCGGGTCCGGCGCGGCGAGATGCGCTGGCTGCTGACCGCGGCGACCTGCAGCGGCGGGCTGCAGTTCGCGCTCATGTACTCGGGTGTCGCGCTCTCGGACAGCATGTCGTCGGTCGCCATCGGCGGGCCAGCTCGGCGTGCCCTTTGCGACCCTGCTGTCTGTGCTGCTGCTCGGCGAGCGCATCCACTGGCGGCGATGGGTTGGCATCGGCATGGCCTTTGCCGGCGTCGTGATCGTCGGCTACAGCCCGGGGGTATTCAGCGCCTGGTCCGGGTTTCTGCTGATCGTCATTGCCGCCTTCGTCGGCGCGGTCGGGCCTGGTTGCGATCAAGCGCGTGCGCGAGCTCGAGCCGCTCGAGCTGCAGGCCTGGCTCGCCTGGGGCAGCGTGCCGATCCTGCTGCCGCTATCGCTGCTGCTGGAAGACGGCCAGCTCGCGAGCCTCAGGTCCGCCGACGTGACGGGCTGGAGCGCGCTGCTCTACTCGGCCGTGCTCGCGAGCCTGGTCGCGCACACGGCCTACTTCGCGTTGATCCGCCGCTATCCGGTCTCGAGCGTCGCACCGGTGACCGTGCTGACGCCGCTGTTCAGCGTCCTGTTCTCGGTGCTCTTCCTCGGCGACGTCCTGGACTGCGCGCATGGTCGTCGGCGGCCTGCTGACGCTCGCCGGGGTCACCGTGATCCTTGCCCGCGAGCGGCGCGGAGCGGCCGCGCGCACCTGAGCGACCGATCCGCGCGAACCGCCTCAACCCCTGCCGGTCGGCACCCGCGTTTAAAGGGTATCCACCGGAGTCATGGAGGTGACATATGACGGCAGCCATCTTGGCGCGTGCCCCGCGACAGTCGGCGATCCTGGCGGCGGTCGCCGCACTGCACGTCGGGGCCTTCATCCTCGTGGCGGCAGGCATGCTTCCGAGACTGATCGAGGTGCCCGCGACGCAACCGATCGACATCGTCGTCAGTGCCTCCGCCGAAACCGGCGACCGCGCCCGAGCCCGGTCGTCCCGGAGCCGGGCCGAGTACCTGCCCGATACTGGCGGCATTGCCAGACATCGCAATTCCGCGATCCCAGACGAAATCCCGTCAGTCGCGAGCGGCTCAGATCCAGCCCCGGGAGCCGCGGCGTCCGGATTGCCGCCGAGCGACTACCGGCCGCCCGCGCTTGCCATGCGCGACAGCCGGCTGGCGTCCCTGATCGACGCCTGCTACCCGTCCGCCGCGCGTCGACTGGGCAGAGGAGGGGCGCGCAGTGGTCAATATCGTCATCGATGCCGACGGCCGTGCGGCGGCCTGGGCACAGGCGCAAGGCACGGGCTCTTCGCGACTCGACGCGGCCCTGGAATGCGTCGTTCGCCGCTTGCAATTTCAGCCCGGACGGCGCGACGGGCGCGCCGTGGTCGCCGAGGTCGCAGCTGCCGATCGTCTTCCGGCTGAACTAGATCGGGGTGCCACGGCAGGCGTTTGCTATGCTTCGGTCGCGACCGTCAAAGCCGTCCCGGGGCGGCGCTTGCAGTCGATTCGGCCAACCGCTAAGGTGGCCGTAGCCGGGAAACGGGGCGCCTCGTCGGGTGCCGCGAGAAGAAATGGCAGGGGCCGCGGCCCGGATTTTGGGCATGCGACCGGCTAGTACGGACGAGGGGTGAGACAGGTCCGGTATGGCGAATACCTATTCCGCTGGCGGTTCCCGAACGACGGCCGTTTTCGTCGCCATCATCATCCTGCACTTCGGGTTTTTCTGGGCGCTGAAGCAGGGCCTCGTGCGCGCCGGCCTGAACCTGGTCCAGGACTTCGCGATCATGGACCTTCCGCCGCCGCCGCCGCCGCCCGAAGATCTCGACGAGCCGCCGCCGCCGCCGCCGGTGGACGTGCCGCCGCCCGTCGTGCCGCCGCCGCTGATCGACCTGCCGGCCTTCGAGGGCCCGTCCTCCGCGATCACGGCCAAGGTGCAGGAGACGCCGCGCGCCCAGCCGCAGACGCCGGCACGCCAGGTGCAGATCACGCCCGCGCGCTTCAAGTCGCGCAGCGACCGCATCGCGGCAGCGATTTCCGCCTGCTATCCGTCGGCATCGCGCCGCCTCAGCGAGGAAGGCCGCGTCGTGGCGACGATCACGGTCGGCGCGGACGGCAAGGCCGGCGCAGTGACGGTCACGCAGAGCAGCGGTTTCCCGCGCCTCGACGCGGCGGTGGAGTGCGTCGTGCGCCGGCTGCCGTTCGAGCCGGGCAAGCGCGACGGCCAGCCGGTCGATTCGCAGGTTTCGGTGCCGATCGTCTTCAAGCTGGAGTGATGCGGCGGGAATAGTGAGGGACCGGACGGGCGAGGCCGCAATCTGGCGGCGGGCAGTCCGGAGCGTATTTACTGTCAGAGGGATTGCAGAATGGCTGGTGAAACCATTGTACTACCGACAACCCGTACGGCATCGAGGCGCTTTGGACACAGAGCGACTATGTCGGCAAGGGCGTTTTCGTCATCCTGATCGTGATGTCGCTTTGGTCATGGCTCGTCATGATCAACAAGTGGCTCGACCAGCGCATGCTCCGCAAGGTCGCCGCCGAGGCCGAGAAGAGCTTCTGGTCGGCCGGCTCGATCCAGGAAGGCGTCACCAAGCTGAAAGGCAAGGTGAATCCGTTCCGCGACATTGCCCAGGACGGCCTGCAGGCGGTCGAACACCACCGCGCAGGCACTGCGCGCGACGTCACGAGCAACGATCGAGCTCGCCGACTGGGTGCGCTCGCACATCGACAAGCGCACCTCGCATGCTGCAGTCCAGCCTGCAGAGCGGCATGGTCGTGCTGGCCTCGGTCGGCGCGACGTCACCGTTCGTGGGGTTGTTCGGCACGGTGTGGGGCATCTACCACGCGCTGATCAGCATCTCGATCGCCGGCCAGGCGTCCCTCGACAAGGTCGCGGGCCCGATTGGCGAGGCGTTGATCATGACGGCGATGGGCCTCGCGGTCGCGGTGCCGGCGGTGCTCGGCTTCAACGGCCTGCTGCGCGGCAACAAGTCGCTGATGGAGCGGGCCAACTACTTCGCCCACGACGTCGAGGCGGCCCTGATCGCCGGCTCGCGCGTTCCGGCAAAGTAAGCCATGGCGATCCAGGTCGGTCATGACGAAGGCGACCCGATGGTCGAGCCCAACGTCATTCCTCTCGTGGACATCATGCTGGTGCTGCTCATCATCATGATCATCACCGTGCCGGTGATGACCCACGCGGTGAAGATCGACCTGCCCAAGGAAATCAACCGGCCGACCGACACGAAGCCCGAGAACATCAATCTCTCGATCGATTTCGACGGCTCCGATCTACTGGAACGAGAACAGCATTGACCGTGCGCAGCTGCTCAACTACGTGCTGGCGGAGGCCGTCAAGGATCCGCAGCCGGAAGTGCACATCCGGATGGACAAGCGCGCGCGCTACGAGGCACTGGCGGACACGCTCGCCGTACTGCAGCGGGGAGGCATGCGCAAGGTCGGCTTCATCGGCGAACCGCCGCCCCGCGACGGTTAGTTGCGGCGGGGTCCGGAATGACCGAACACGGGCCCGCCACTGGCGGGCCTTTTTCTTGGGGAGACTGGCTGAACACAGCCTGAACCGAGCGGACATATTTCCGGCGCAGGAACCAGCGGGCCGAGCGACAGTCCATCGCTACAGGCTCGCGAGAGACAGCCGCACGGGTTTTGGGTTATAACCCCGCCCCACGCTTGAATGGCGGCGGCAAGCCGCAGGTGAGGATGAGCCCAATGACAGCTTGGAAAACGTGGTTGAAGGGTCTTGCGCTGCCGGGTGCGGCACTGGCCGTGGCGATCGCGGTTCAGCCCATGGCACTGGCCCAGGAAGATGCCAAGTCAGGCAAGGATCAGGCCGATCAAGCCCAGGCCCAGGGCCCGCAGGCCGACTACAGCAAGGAGTTCCGCAAGCTGGGAGCTCCGGTCCAGGCGCTGGTGAACGAGAAGAAATGGGCCGAGGTGATGGCCGCGCTCCCATCGGTGGAGAATCTCCCGGCGCCGACCCGCGACGATCTCAAGGCCATCGCCACCTGGCGCCTGCAGGCGACCCAGGGCGTCGGTGACCAGGACGCCTTCGCGGCCGCGATCGAGGAGTTCCTGGCGAAAGGCTACGCCGAGCCCCAGAACGTCGGCGCGATGCATCGCCAGCTCGCCGCGCACTACAGCGAGAAGAAAGACACCGCCAAGACGCTCGAGCACTTCCAGAAATTCGTGGACACCGCGCCCGACGTGCAGCCTGACGAGTTCGAGACGCTCGGCCGCCTCTACCTGCAGGCGAACCAGTATGTGGAAGCCTGCCAGAGCCTCGGCAAGGCGATCGACCTCGCCAAGAGCAAGAGCGAGAAGCCGAAGGAAATGTGGTACCAGCTCCGCGACCGTTGCTTCATTGAGGCCAAGGACGATGCGTCGCGCCTCGCCAATCTCGAGGCCCTGGTCGGCGAGTACCCGGACAAGGAGTACTACGGCCGAATCGTCGCGCTCTACCAGAAGGAGACCAACGACGATCGCTTGACCATGTTGAATGCCTATCGCGTCGCGGTCAGCGACCCGGCGGGCGGGCTCGCCACGGTCGGCGCCTACCTGGGCTACGCGGACACCGCGCTCGTTGCGGGCAGTCCGGGCGAGGCGCAGCGCGGTCTCGAGCGCGGCATCAAGGACGGCGTGGTCCCGAACGCGGCTGCCAACCAGCAGCTCGTGAACCAGGCCAAGACGGCCGTTGCCTCCGACAAGAAAACGCTGCCCGGCGAGTCAGCGACCGCCGCCAAGAATCCGAAGGGCGAAGTGGACGTCAAGGTTGGCCTCGGCTTCTTCAGCACGGGTGACTACGCGCAGGCCGTCGAAGTGATCCGCCGCGGCATCGCGAAGGGAGGGGTCGCGCGCCTCGACGACGCGAACCTTCTGCTCGGTGCTGCGTTGGTCGAGCTTGGCAAGAAGGACGAGGCGCGCGCGGCGTTCGAGGCCGCGAAAGCGGCGGCTCCGGCGGGTGGCTACCTCGGGCGCATCGCGGACTTGTGGCTGGCGCGCATTGCGCGCGATGGTACGGCCCCGGCGGCCGGTTCTGCAGGAGAGTGACGCTGATGATCTCAAAGAAGTCGTATCTTCCGCGCCGGCGCGCTGGCAACGCACCTTGCGCTTTCGGTCGTGGGGCTCACTCTCGCGGCGCTGCCTGGCGAGTCAGTGGCGCAAACGCAGGGCGGCTGGCGCAAGGAGCTGGCGGACAAGGCGGCGCAGGCGCAGGCCGCAGGCCAGAAGGGCAACTACAGCGAGGCGATCCGCCTGCTCAAGGAAGCGAAGGCCAAGGCGCCGCTTTCGCCGCAGGAGGAGCAGGGCATCAACGAGCTCATGATCTGGGCCGCGAGCGGCGCCAAGGATCACAAGCTGGTGCTGGCGACCGTGGACGAGCGCCTGGCGACGGGCCGGGTCACCGGCGCCGACCTGACTCGCAAGTTGCGCCTGAAGGGGACCACGCACTATGCGTTGCGGGACTACCGCAACGCTGCCGCAACTTTCGAAAAGCTTTCCGCCCAGGGGGCGTTGACTGCGGACGACCTGACGCTGCTTGCGACCAGCCAGATGCAGCTGCGCGACTTCGGCAAAGCGACGACGACGCTCGAACGGGCAATCGCCGCCAACACCAAGGCCGGCCGAACTGCGAAGAACGGCGCGCTGCTCGAGATGCTCAATTCCGCGTACTTCGAGACCAAGCAGGACGCCAAGCGCAAGGAGACGCTGCACCGTCTCATGGCGGTCGCCCCTAAAGCCAAGGTCTTCGACCAGCTCGTGGGCGTGTACGAGAAGGAATACGCCAGGGATCCCGTGGTCATGATCAACCTCTATCGTCTCGGCGCCGCCAAGGGGCTGTTGTCCGGCGAGCAGTACGCGAAGTACTCAGAGGCGGCACTCGACCTGTCGAGCCCCGGTGAGGCGGTCACGGCGCTCGAGAAAGGCATGGCGGCGGGCGCCATCAAGAAGGATGACCGCACCAACCGCCTGCTGGCCGACGCGAAGGGCCAGGTCGATCGGCTCAAGGCGACCCTGGCTCAGCAGGAGAAGGAGGCCATGGCGACCAAGACCGGCGAGCCGGAGGCCAAGCTCGCGACGGCGCACTTCACGCTCAAGAACTACGCCAAGGCGACCGAGGCCGCGCAGCGCGCGGTGAGCAAGGGCAACCTGAAGCGCGCGGACGACGTCAACATGGTGCTCGGCATCGCGCTCGCCAACCAGAAGAAGTCGGCGGACGCGAAGAAGGCGTTCACCGCTGCGGCGGCCGCGAATGCCAAGTCGAAGGACGTGGCGGGCCTCTGGTCCAGCATCGCCGGCTGATCCCCGGACAGTAGCGTCGAAGCACGGGCCGCGGCGCGAAATCGCCGCGGCCTTTGCGTATACAATTCCCGTCAATGACGGTGGCGCGCAGCATCGGGATCGTCGAGGTCGGGCCGCGCGACGGCCTGCAGAACGAGGCCGCCTCGGTCCCGACGCCTGTCAAGCTCGAGTTCATCCGCCGGGCGCTGGACGCGGGCATCCGGAGGATCGAGGTCGCGAGCTTCGTGAATCCCCGCCGCGTGCCGCAGATGGCCGATGCCGAGGCCATCTTCGCCGCGCTGCCGCGCCGCGACGACGTGAGCTACGTCGGCCTGGTGCTGAACCGCGCGGGATTCGACCGCGCCGCCGCCGCGGGTTGCCGCGAAATCGGCATGGTCGTGTTCACGACCGACGAGTTCAACCGGCGCAACCAGGGCGTGACGAGCACGGAGTCGATCCGCATCTGGCGGGAGATCGCCGCCGCCGCCCACGCCGCCGGCATCCGGGCGCAGATCACCATTTCAGCGGCTTTCGGCTGCCCGTTCGAGGGCGAGGTGCCGGTTCAGCGTGTGGTCGGGATCGCGCGCGAGGTCGCGGAAGCCGCGCCCTTCGAGATCGCGATCGCGGACACCATCGGGGTCGGCGTACCCGGGCAGGTGAGCGAGATCTTCGCTCGCGTGGCCGAGGCGCTGCCCGGCGTGACGCTGCGCGGGCACTTTCACAATACGCGCAACACCGGCATCGCGAACGCCTACGCCGCCGCCATGGCGGGCGCCCAGGTGCTGGACGCCAGCCTCGGCGGGCTCGGAGGCTGCCCGTTTGCGCCCGCGGCCACGGGCAACATCCCCACCGAGGACCTCGTCTACATGCTGGGCCGGATGGGCATCGAGACCGGCATCGACCTGGCGCGCGCGATCGACACGGCGCGCTGGGTCGAGCAGCACGTGGGCCACCCGGTGCCGGGCTTGCTGGTCAAGGCCGGCCCGTTTCCCGGGGCACCGCGGGCGGCAAACTGAGACCACTAACGGAAGGAACACGACCATGACCATCAAGGCAGGCGACCGGATCCCGGAGGGAAAGCTCAAGATCATGGGCGCGGACGGCCCGCTGAACGTGACGGCCGCCGAGCTCCTCGGCAAGGGCCGCGTGGTCCTTTTTTCGGTCCCGGGCGCCTTCACGCCGACCTGCAGCGCGAAGCACCTGCCCGGCTTCGTCGAGAAAGCGACCGCGCTCCAGGGCAAGGGCGTTGCGAAGATCGTCTGCCTGGCGGTCAACGACGTGTTCGTGATGAACGCCTGGGGCAAGTCGGCCGGCGTCGGAGACGCGATCGTCATGGCCGCGGACGGCAACGGCGACTACGCGCGCGCGCTGGGACTCGAGCTCGATGCCAGGGGCTTCGGCATGGGCATGCGCGGCCAGCGCTTCGCGCTCGTGATCGAGGACGGCAGTCGTCAAGCAGGTCCATGTCGAGGCGCCGGGCGAGTTCAAGGTGTCGAGCGCCGAGCACGTGCTCGCGTCGCTCTAGGTCGCCCCCGTGGTCACCGGGCCGGTCTCTTCCTGTACGCGGGTCTCCTGGGACTCCTGCTGATCGCGCTCTCTACGCAGGTCGTGCTGGCGCGCCGCCACTTTCGCGTGCGGCTCGGCACGGGAACGGAGGAGGGCATGCAGCAGGCGGTGCGCGTTCAGGCGAACTTCGTGGAGTACGTCCCTTTCGCCGTGCTGCTGCTGGTGCTCGCGGAAGATCTCGGGACTTCCGGGGTCGGCCGTGCACGGCGCGGGCGCCCTGCTGGTCGTGAGCCGGCTCCTGCACGCGGCCGGCCTGTCGCGGAGCCCCGGCCGCAGCTTTGGCCGCCTCTACGGGACGGCTGGCACCTGGCTCACGATCGTCGCGCTTTCGCTGTGGCTCCTGTACGCGACTACAGCAGCTTCTCGATCTCCGGCACCAGGGTGAAGAGGTCGCCGACCAGCCCGTAGTCGGCGACCTCGAAGATCGGCGCTTCCGCGTCCTTGTTGATCGCGACGATCGTGCGGGCATCCTTGATCCCGGTCAGGTGCTGGATCGCGCCGCTGATGCCGATGGCGACGTAGAGCTCCGGCGCGATGATCTTGCCGGTCTGGCCGACCTGCAACTCGTTCGGCGCGTAGCCCGGCATCCACGGCCGCGCGCGAGGCGCCGACCGCCGCACCCAGCTTGTCCGCGAGTCCCTGGATCAGCTTGAAGTTCTCGGCGCTGCCGAGCGCGCGGCCGCCCGACACCACGCGGGCCGCGCTCTGCAGGTCCGGGCGGTCGCTGCGCGCCGCGGTGACCGACACGAACCGCGTGGACTGCGGCAGCGGCACGTCGATCGCGACCGGCTCGACCGGCGCCGGTCCGCCTGCCGGCGCTGCGGCGAACGAGGCGACCCGCACCGTGGCGACGACCTGGCGGCCGGGCGGGGCCTCGACGGTCGCGATCGCGTTGCCGGCATAGACCGGGCGACGAAAGCGCGTCGCCGGACTCCATCGCCATCACGTCGCTGACCTGCGGTGCCCCGAGCAGCGCGGCGAGGCGCGGCATCAGGTCCTTGCCGAAGGTGGTCGACGGCCCGAGGATGAGGCCGAAGCCCTCGGCGAGCTTGGCGAGCTGGGGCGCCAGCACTGCGGCAAGCGCAGGCTCGTTGGCAGGATTCTTCACCAGGCAGCACGCGCGCGACACCCTGGATCGCGGCGGCTTCGGCGGCGACCGCGGCGCCGTCCGCTGCAAGCACGGCGACGCTGATCTCCGCGCCGGGAATCGACGCGGCGCAGGTCACGCACTTGGCGACCGAAGCGTTGAGCTTGCCGCCGCGTGCTCGGCGACGACGAGAACGCGGTTCATCACGCGAGCCCCCGCTGCTTGAGCGCCGCGACCAGCTCGGCGGCGTCCTTGACCATGATTCCTTTCTGGCGCAGCGGAGGCGCCTCGTGCTTGACGATCCTGAGAACCGGGGTCGCGTCGACGCCGAGCGAAGCGAGCTCGATCACGTCGAGCGGCTTCTTCTTCGCCTTCATGATGTCCGGCAGCTTGATGTAGCGCGGCTCGTTCAGCCGGAGGTCGGTCGTGACGACGGCCGGCAGGTCGACCTCGATGGTCTCGAGGCCGGCGTCGACCTCGCGCGTGACGCGCGCCGCCTCGCCCTGGATCTCGAGCTTCGACGCGAACGTCGCCTGCGGCCGCTCCCAGAGCGCCGCCAGCATCTGCCCGGTCTGGTTGCAGTCGTCGTCGATTGCCTGCTTGCCGAGGATGACGAGCCGCGGGCTCTCGCGCTTGACGACCTCGAACAGTGCGCGGGCGACCGAAGGGGGCTCGAGCACGGCGTCGGCCTTGACGAGGATTGCGCGGTCGGCGCCCATCGCGAGCGCATCGCGCAGTTGCTGCTGCGCCTCGGTCGGCCCGACGCTCACCGCGAGGACTTCGTCGGCCTCGCCACGCTCCTTGAGGCGCAGCGCCTCCTCGAGCGCGATCGAGTCGAAGGGGTTTGCGCTCATCTTGACGCCGTCGGTCACGACTCCCGCGCCGTCAGGACGCACGCGCACGCGCACGTTGAAGTCGATGACGCGCTTGATGCCGACCAGGATTCTCCGCATGCCTGCCGCTCCCTTACCCGCGCGCATGGTATCGGATTCGAATCCTCGGTGCCTCACATCATTCTTATATTCAATAAGTTAGGTGTATTATCTCAAGCACAGGATGGACATGTTCGCCTTCGTCTCGCGGCGCCTGCTCGGCGCGATACCGACGCTTGCGCTGGTCGTCGCGCTGTCCTTCCTGCTGACGCGCCTGGCGCCCGGCGGACCGTTTCGACGAGGAGCAGGCGCTGCCGCCGGAGATACGCGCCAACCTGGAAGCGAGCTATGGGCTCGACCAGCCCGCCTGGGTGCAGTTCGGGCGCTATGTGCGCGGACTCCTGCAGGGCGACTTCGGGCCGTCGTTCAAGTTCCGCGACTTCACCGTCGGGGAGTTGATCGCCGATGGTCTCCCCGTCAGCCTCGCGCTCGGCGGCGCCGCGATGCTGCTGGCGCTTGCGATCGGCATTCCGGCCGGCCTCTGGGCGGCGCGTGCGCGCGGAGGCGCCGCCGATCGCCTCGTCATGGCGCTCGCGGTCGCCGGCATATCGATCCCGGTGTTCGTGGTGGCGCCGCTGCTCGCGCTGGTGTTTGGCATCTGGCTGCGCTGGCTGCCGGTCGGTGGCTGGGTGCCGGGCCGGCCGACCGATCTCGTCCTGCCGGTGGTCGCGCTCGCGCTGCCGGTCATCGCCTACGTTGCGCGCCTGATGCGCGGCAGCCTTCTCGAAGTCCTGCGACTGCCCTGGATTCGCGCGGCGCGTGCGCGCGGCCTGCCGGAGCGGACCGTCATCCTGCGGCATGCGCTGCCCGCCGCGCTGCTGCCGGTCATCAGTTACGCGGGTCCTGCCGCGGCCGCCGTGCTCGCAGGTTCGCTCGTGGTGGAAACGCTGTTCGGCCTGCCGGGAATGGGCCGCCACCTGGTGCAGGGCGCGCTGAATCGCGACTACACGCTGGTGATGGGCATGGTCATCGTCTACGCGACGCTCATGATCGCGCTGAACCTCGTGGCCGACCTCGTCTATGCCTGGATCGACCCGCGGATCCGCCGGGAGCGGCTGCGGTGAGCGCCGGCCTGTGGAGCGACGCGCTTGCGGCGCTGCGCCGCGACCGGCTGGCACTCGCCTGCGCCGCAGTGCTCGCTGTCCTTGCGCTCGCGGCGATCGCGGGCCCGCCGCTGCTGCGACTACGGCGAGGAGGAGATCGACTGGGCGCACATGGCGGTTCCGCCATTCGAGTCCCCGGGCCACTGGCTCGGCACCGACCGGCTCGGCCGCGACCTGCTCGTGCGCACGCTCCACGGGCTGCGCGTCTCGCTCGCAATCGCGGTCGCGGCCACGCTGGTCGCGCTGCTGATCGGGGTCGCCTGGGGCGCGTACGCGGGTTATCGGCGCGGCCGCGCGGATGCGCTGATGATGCGCTTCGTCGACGTGCTCTACTCGCTGCCCCAGGTCTTCTTCGTGATCATCCTGACCGTCGTGTTCGGCCGCGGCCCGCTCACGATACTGCTCGCCATCGGCGCTTTCGGCTGGCTCACGATGGCGAGGATCGTGCGCGGCCAGGCGCTGGCGCTGCGGGAGCGCGAGTTCGTGGATGCCGCCATCGTCGGCGGCTCGGGTACGGCGCGCATCGTGGTTCGGCACATCATCCCGAACCTCATGGGACCGGTGATCGTCTACGCGACGCTGACGCTGCCGCAGGTGATTCTCGTCGAAAGCTTCCTGAGCTTTCTCGGCATCGGCATCCAGGAGCCGCTCGCGAGCCTCGGCAACCTGATCGCGGACGGCGCGGCCGAAATGGAGTCCGCGCCCTGGATGCTGGTCGTACCCGCGGGCTGCCTGATGGCCGTCGTCTTCTGCTTCAACTTCCTGGGCGACAGCCTGCGCGACGCACTCGACCCGAGGGACCGGTGAGCACTCTGCTGGAGATTCGCGGGCTCACGGTGGACTTCAGCGGTACGCGTACCGTGCGCGCCGTCGACGGCATCGACCTTGCGGTCGCGGCGCGCGAGCGGCGTCGCCATCGTCGGCGAGTCCGGCTCCGGCAAGAGCCAGCTTCTGCTGGCGTGCACGGGACTGCTCGCGGCGAACGGGCGCGCGTCGGGCTCCGTGCGCTTCGACGGCGCAGAGCTTCTGGGGCCGGGCGGTGCGGCCGCGGCGTTCGCGGCCGCGGCATCGGCTTCGTGTTCCAGGACGCGGGCGGAAGCCTCACGCCGCACCGGCGCATCGGCGACCAGCTCGCCGAGGTCGCGGCGGCGACGCTCGGCCTCACCGCCCGCCGCGCGCTCGAGGAGGCGACCGACATCCTGGCGCGTGTGCGGCTGCCGGACCCTGCCGCGCGGCTCGCACAGTACCCGCACGAACTCTCCGGCGGCATGCGCCAGCGCGTCGCGCTCGCGCTCGCGCTCGTGGCGCGGCCGCGCCTCCTGTTCGCGGACGAGCCGACGACCGCGCTCGACGTCACGGTCCAGGCCGAGATCATGGCGCTGCTTGCCGCGCTCTGCGACGACCTCGGCATGGCGCTCCTGCTCGTGACTCACGACCTCGGCGTCGTCGCCGCGCTCGCGGATCGCATCGCGGTCATGAAGGAGGGGCGGCTGGTCGAGACTTCGCCGGCTGCCAGCTTCCTGCAAGGGCCGCGCGATGCCTACAGCCGCGCGTTGCTGGCGGCGGTGCCGACCCTGGCGGGGCCGGCGTGAACCTGCTCGAGTTGCGGGGCGTTGCGGTGCGCTTCCGGCAGGATGGCGCAGGAGCGCGCGGCTTCGCCGCCGTGGACGGAGTGGATCTCGGGGTAGCTGCCCACGAGATGCTCGGCCTCGTCGGGCGAGTCGGGCTGCGGCAAGACCACGCTCGGCCGCGCAATCCTCGGGCTCGTGCCGCTCGCCGCGGGCGGGATCGAATGGCGCGGCCGGCGTATCGACAAGCTCGGCGCGCGCGACTTCCGCCCGTTGCGACGGGAGCTGCAGTGCGTGTTCCAGGATCCCCATGCCTGCCTCGACCCGCGCATGACGCTGGCCGAGAGTGTCGCTGAACCGCTGCTCGCACTCGAGCCGAGGCATGCCGCGCACGGCGCGAGCCGAGCGGGCGCTGCAGCGGCTCGGCGAAGTGGGCCTCGGCCCCGAGCTTGCGGCGCGCTATCCGCACCAGCTGAGCGGCGGCCAGCTCCAGCGTGCCGTCATCGCGCGCGCCCTGGTCGTGGACCCGAGCTTCGTCGTCTGCGACGAGCCGGTGAGCGCGCTCGACGTGACGGTGCAGGGCCAAATCGTGAGCCTGCTCGACCGCATCCGGAGCGAGCGCGGGCTGGCAAGCCTGTTCATCAGTCACAACCTGGCGGTGGTCGCGCGGCTCTGCGCTCGCGTGCTGGTCATGTACCGCGGCCGCATCGTCGAGTCCGGCGCGCGCGCGAATATCATCAGCGCGCCCCTGCATCCCTACACGCGCGTGCTGGTCGACGCCGTACCGGCAATCGACCCGGGTGCGCGACGACGGCTCTCGCGCGTGCGGCACTGCCGCGGGCACCCGCGGTCAGCCCACGGCCGGACGCGGGGTGCCAGTTTGCCGCGCGCTGCCCGTATGTGCTGCCTCGCTGCCGCGCCGAGCCGCCGCCGCTGCGCACCTTGCAGGCAGGTCGGCAGGTTGCCTGCCATCGCGCCGACGAGTGGCCAGCCGGACTTGCTCCCGCGAATCCGGCCTGAGGCAGGCTCATCCGGTGAGCCTGGCGACGGCCTATGCTCGCTGCACGCCCGAGGAGCCGTCGCCGCTTGAATTCGAACGCCCGTTGCATCGCCCACCTGCAGTCCGGCGGCCTGGTGCTGACCCCGGACCTGCGCCAGGCGCGCATCCTGCGGCGGTTGCACGATCGGGCGCAGGTGGCCGCCGGGCGCAAGGCTTGGCCGACCGCCCAGGTGCTGCCGCTGGAAGCCTGGCTCCTGCAACTGTGGCAGCGGGCCGCCAATGAGCGGCCGGAACTGCCGACCCCATTGCCGCCGGTCGCTTTGCAGTGGCTGTGGTCGCTCGAGGTGCAGCGCGACGCGCCGGGCCTGCTCGACTCGTCGGACCTGGGCGCCCGGGCACGGGCGAGCTGGCTGAAGCTCCGCGCGCACGGCGGCGACCTCGCCTCGGTCGCGCGTTGGCCGCTGACGCGTGACCAGCATGCATTTCTCGCCTGGTCGGGTCGCGTGGAATCGCGGCTGCACGAGCTGGCATCCTGGGATGGTGGCGACCTCGCGCGGCTCCTGGTCGAGAGTTCAGCGCTGCCTGGCCAAGGACCACCGATCCTGCTCGCAGGATTTCGCCGCCTGATCCCGGTCCAGGCGGCGCTGTTCGCGGCGCTCGCTGCCGCGGGGCACACGATCGAACGCCTGCCTTCTGGTGCCGCAACGGGTGTCTGCTTCCGGCACCGGTCGCTCGATCCGGCGTCGGAACGAACTGAAATGCTCGCCTGGCTCTCGGATCGCGTCGCGACGGCGCCCGAGGGCTTGCACGCGCTGATCGTCCCGGATCTGGACGTGAACCGCGGCGCGCTGGAACGAGCGCTCGCGGCGAGCCTGCAGCCGGCGACGGAACTTCCAGGCAGCGAGCGTATCGAGCGAGTGTTCGATCTCGCCGGCGGGAACGCGCTCGCTGCGCAACCGGTCGTGGATGCGGCGCTCGCAGCGCTGGCTTGCGCAGTCGAAACGGTGGACTGGAAGACTGCAAGCCGCCTGCTGCGCAGCGAGTACCTGGCAGGCAGCGACGTGGAGCGCAGCGCCCGCATCGCCACGGAGCTGCTCCTGCGCGAGCCGCAGGGTTCGCTGCAGCTGCGCGGGTCGCAGCTTGCAGCGCTGGCGGCACGCGGCGGAGCCACGCAGTTTTCCGCGGCGATCCGTGCCGCCCTGGCTGCGATCGATGGCCCCCGCCGGCGCAGTGCGGGTGCCTGGGCAGAGGCTTTTGGCACCGGCCTCGCAGCCTGGGGTTGGGCGGGTGGAGCAGCGCCCGGCAGCCACGATTTTCAGGCCGCGCGGCGGTTCGGGGAACTGCTGCGTGAGCTGGCGTTGCTTGGCTCGGTTGCGGGCGAGATCGAGGCTGCGGTGGCGCTCGCAGAGCTCCGGCGATTGGCTGCCGCGCCGTTCCAGCCGGAGAGCGGAGAACCGGTGGTCTTCGTGCTGGATGCGCGCGAGGTGCTCGGTGTCCAACTCGACAGTCTCTGGGTCGCCGGGCTGACCGCCACGGCGTGGCCTCGCCCGGCTGCCGTCGACCCACTGCTGCCGATCGATGGCCAGCGCTCGCTCGGCATGCCCGGCGTCACGGCGGAGGACTGCGTCGCAGAAGCGCGGGCCATCGTCGCCGATTGGCGCTCGGGCGCCGGCGTGCTGGTACTTTCCGCTCCGCAGTTCGAGAACGACACCGAGGCGGATGCGACACCACTCATGCCGGCGGATGCCGTGGCACTCGCTGCGGGGACCTCAATGCCGAGCCGCGAGCGCCTTGCTTTCGATGCGCGGCGCTTCGAAGCCCTGCCGGAAACGGCGTTGCCGCCGCTGGCGAACGCCCATCCGCGTGGTGGTGCGCGGGTCCTCGAACTCCAGGCCCTGTGCCCGTTCCGCGCCCTCGCCGAACTGCGGCTCGGCGCCGCCCCGCTGGAGGAACCTGCAGGCGGGCATCGACCGTCGCCTGCGCGGGATCACGCTTGCATCGCGCACTGCAGGAACTCTGGAGCGGACTCGGCACCCGCTCGGCGCTGGCGAGGCTCGACGAAGACGCGCAACGCGCGAGGATCCATGCCGTCGTCGATGCGGCGCTCGCCGCGGTCATTCCGCCGGAGACACCCGCGGCCGCGATCGGGCTCGAGCGCGAGTGGCAGTGCCTCTCGATCGGTCAGCTGGTTGCGCTCGACCTCGCGCGGCCGGAATTTGCGGTGATAGAGACCGAGCGGCCGCTCTCGCTTGCCGTCGGCGGCCTCGAGCTTCGCCTGCGCGTCGACCGCGTCGATCGCGTCGGCGACGAGTGCGTCGTCATCGATTACAAGACCGGCAAGGCCGCCAGCACCGCCTGGCGCGGCGCGCGCATGGGCGCACCGCAGTTGCCGCTGTACGCGGTCCTGCATCCCGACCGGCCGACGGGCATCGCGATCGCGCGGGTCGGCGCGGCGGGAGCGAAATTCAGCGGCGTCGGGCGCGACGAGGCGGCGTTTGCAGGGATGAAGGCGGCGGAGAAGTTCGAGCTGACTGAAGATCGGTTGAAGGGCTTTGACTGGCCGGCGATCACGGAGCACTGGCGGGCCTGGCTCGAGAAGCTCGCGGGCGACTTCTCCGCGGGCCGCGCCGACGTCGACCCGAAGCTCGGCGGCCGCCACCTGCAGGCAGCTGTCACCTCGGCGACGCTCTGCCGCGTGGAAGCGGCCGCCCCCGACGACGCTCGGGCCGGAGGAGCGACGATGACGAGTGACGCCGTTCCGCGACCGCGAGGCGCGCGCGCGCGCGGTCGACCCGGCCGACTCCTTCATCGTCCAGGCGCCGGCTGGCTCGGGCAAGACGACGCCTCCTGACGCTGCGCTACCTTCGCCTGCTCGCCGACGTCGAACGGCCCGGAGGAGATCGTCGCGATCACGTTCACGCGCAAGGCCGCGTCCGAGATGCGCCACCGCATCGTGCGCGGCGCTGCGACGCTGGCGCGCCTGCCCTTGCCCGCGGGCGTGGACGCGCGCCTTCAGGAACTGCACCGCCTTGCGGCGTGCCGCGCTCGCGCGCAGCCGCGAGCGCGGCTGGGATCTCGACGAGAACCCTGCGCGCCTGCACGTGCAGACGATCGACGGTCTCAATCACTGGCTCGCGCAGCGGCTGCCGCTGGCGGCGCGGATTGGCGGCTCGTCCACGGTCGTCGACGACGCGCGGCCGCTGTATCGCGAGGCGGCGCGGCGGCCGTGGCGCGGCTGGACGAGGAGGGCGCGGTAGCCGCCGGCGCTCGAGCGACTCGCCCGCGCCGCTCGAATCACGAGCCGCGCCAGCTTGCGAACCTCGTCGCGGACATGCTGGGGACTCGCGAGGTCTGGCTGCCGAAGCTGCTCGCGGGCCGGCATCGGCCGATCGCTGCGGGCGGAGATCGATCGCCTGCTGCGCGCAGGCGCTGGAAGCCGAGCTCGTCGCGGTGGCCGCGTCGCTCGCGCACATCGACTGGCGGCCCGTGTTCGCCGTGTGCCGGGCGGTCGCCGACGCAGGCGGCGCCGCGAGTCCGGCCCGCGTGCTGGCGACGCAAGACGGGTTGCCGCCGGCCACGGCGGCATCAGCCGGGGGCATGGCAGGCGCTCGCGGAACTCCTGCTGACGGCGGAAAGGGAACCGGCACTCCGCAAGTCAGTCGGCGCCAAGCAGGGTTCCTCCCTGCGGCGCCGAGGGTCACGCCTGGCCGCCGCTCAAGCGGCGGATGAAGGTGGTGCTCGAGTCGCTTGCCGCCAGCACGAATCGCTCGCCGGATCGCTGCGCGACTTCGGCTGCTGCCGCCGGCGGCACTTGACCGACGGGCAGTGGGAACGGATCGATGCGCTGGTCGCGGTGCTGCCGCACGCGGTCGCCGAGCTGCTCGCGCTATTCGCCGAGCGCGACAGCCTCGACCATCCTGCCGTCGCCGCGGCGGCCCGTGACGCGCTGCGCGACGATGCCGCGCCGACGGATCTCGCGCTCGCCCTCGACTACCGTATCCATCACCTGCTCGTGGACGAATACCAGGACACGTCGCCCGCGCAGGAGCGCCTGCTCGCACTCCTGCTCGCCGGCTGGCAACGCGGCGACGGCCGAACGCTCTTCTGCGTCGGCGACCCGATGCAGTCCATCTACGCGTTCCGCGAGGCGGACGTGACGCTGTTCCTGCAGGCAGCCGCACAGGGCATCGGCGGCGTGCCGCTGGCCGCGGACGCCTGCGGCGCAACTTCCGCTCGAGCCGTGCGATCGTCGACTGGGTCAACACGACGCTTCGCGTCGCTGCTGCCGGCTGTCGACGACTTCGAGCGCGGCGCGGTGCGCTACTCGCCGGCGGAAGCCCGTCACGAGGCGAGGCGGGCGACGGCGTCCCCGTGCACGCGCTGCTCGAGACGCGGACGAGCGCGCGATGGGCGAGGCGGTCGCACGATCGCGGCCGGCGCGCTCGAGGCTGCGCGTCCGGATCCTGCGCGGCCGAGCATCGCCATCCTCGTGCGCGGTCGTACCGTCGCTGCCGGCGATCCTGTCGGCGCTCAGGCGGGCCGGCATCGACTATCGCGGCATCGAACTCGAGTCGCTCGCTCGACCGTCCCGCCATCCGCGACCTGGTGGCGCTGCTGCGCGCACTGCTGCACGACGGCGACCGGACCGCCTGGCTCGCGATCCTGCGCGCGCCCTGGTGTGGCCTCACGCTCGCCGACCTGCTGTCGCTGGCGGGCGGCGAGCGAGCGGGCGACTGTCCGCGAGCGCCTGCGGGATTCGCGGCGCTGCAGGGCGGATCGGCGCGACGCGCGCCGCGCGCCTCGGCGCCGTGCTCGAATCGGCGCTCGCATCGCGCCAGTCATGCTCGCTCGGCAGCTGGCTGAAGTCGGCCTGGCTCGCGCTCGATGGTCCCGCGACAGTTGACGATGCCTCCGACCTCGCGAATGCGGAACTGCTGTTCGGCGCGCTCGACCGGCTCGAGCGGTGTGCGGCTGCCGTCCGCAGGTGTCCGACATCGAGGCGGCGGTCGAGGGCGTCATGGCGTCGCCGATCGGCCGCGACGATGCGCCGCGTGCAGATCATGACGATCCACGAGGCCAAGGGCCTCGAGTTCGACGTCGTGATCGTGCCCGACCTGCAGCGCAACCCGCGCCTGCGGCGACCGCCGCTTGCTGTACTGGACCACGATCGCGACCGGACCCGGCGAGCGCGGCATCGTGCTCGGGCCGCGCAGACAGCGCGGAGGGCGAGGGCGCGGCCGACGCGCTCGAGCGCTGGATGCGCAAGCTCGAGGCCGAGCGCGAGGCGCTCGAGCTTGGGCGGCTCGCCTATGTCGCCGTGACCGCGCGCGCCGACGCGCTGCACCTGGTCGGCAGCGCGCAGGTAAAGGAAGGGGATGCAGGGACCGTGCTGGTACGCCCTCAATCCGCCAGCCTGCTCGGCTTCCTCTGGCCGGTGCTGTCGCCGCACTTCGAGCGGAAGCTCGCAGAGCGCGTACCCGGCGCGCCGGGAGGCGCCGCGCGGACGCCGACGCCTGGCGGCGCCGCCTGCGCGCCGCATCGCTGCGGGATTCCAGCCGCCGCAGCCGCGCGCGCCCGCCATTGCGCCGGTGCTGCGCATCGCGGGCGAGTCGGACGACGCGATTCGTCCCGAGTTCGACTGGGCGGGCGCCACGGCGCAGGCGGTCGGCGAGGTCGTGCACGGCGAGATGCAGCGCATCGCGGAGCACGGGTGCGGCCGCGGTTGCGACTGACCGGTCCACTGGCGCGTTGGAGCCGTGGGCTGCGCGAGCGCTCGGCGTCGACGAGGCACACCTGCCGAGGCGCTCTGAACGCGTACGCCGGGTCATGACCAGCGTCTGCGGCCAGCGAGCGCGCGGCCGGTTGCTCGACCCGAAAGCGCGCGAAGCGCGCTCGGAGCTCGCGTTGACGGTCCTGATCGACGGGGCGATCCAGGGCCTTCGCATCGATCGCACTTTCGTCGACGAGGCGGGCGTGCGCTGGATCGTCGACTGGAAGACGAGCCGGCACGAAGGCGGTGACCGCGAGGCGTTCCTGGATCGCGAACTCGAGCGCTACCGCGGCCAGCTCGAGCGCTATGCGCAGGCGATGCGCATCCTGGAACCGGACCGGCCGCTGAAAATCGGGCTCTACTTCCCGATGATGGACGCCTGGCGGGAAATCTAGAGCGTGCCTTCGATCGTGAACGGGCGCCGGCCCTGGCTGTCCGGCGGGCCGAGGAAGCCGAGCGTGTCGAAGATCGCCGGGCCCGCGCCTGGCCCAGGCGCCGCATCGCCCTGCAGCAGGTAGCGGCCATCCTCGAAGAGCTCGATGGCCCCGCGCACGTGCAGCGGTCCGCCGAGGTCGCGCAGGCGGCCGTTGAGCGTGGCGCCGCCGACCGATCCTTCACCGACGACCAGCTCGAAGTCGCCAAGTCGCTCGCCCGTTCGTCCCCGGCGAGCGCAGGCCACGCAAGTACAACCGGCCAGCGACGGACTGCGGGCGGCGTGACTCGATCACGAGCTCCTCGAGGTCGAGCTCGAGGCCGCCGGTCCAGCCGCGTGGCGTCGCGATACCCTCGAACAGGCTGATCGGCACCGTTCCGCGGATGCTGCGGCCAACCAGGTCACCGTCGAAGTCGCCGGAGAAATCGCCCGTCACGCTCGCCGCCGGGTGGTTGCAGCCCGACGCCGCATGACCACTCGAACAGGATCAGGCGCCACGGACGGCAGGACCAATTCAGCGCGCCGAGCGGGCGGCCCTGGACGGCGATCGACCGCGGCGCTGCCCGGACCAGATCGTTCCGGAGGCGCCGTCGAGGACGACGCCCGGCGGCAGCCGCCGTGCGATCTGGCCTGCCGGCACCATCGCGACCAGGAAAACGAGGAATGCGGCAACGCCTGCCGCGACGTACACGCTGCGCTTCGCCATCGCGTCAGGGGCCGCGGATGACGATCGTCGCGTCGACCAGCCCCGGCGCGCCGCTTGCCGCGACGCTCGCCGTTTCCGCCTGCGCGCCGCGCTCCTTCTGGAGGCGCGCAAGCAGCAGCATCAGCGAGTCGAAGGATGCGGCCGTGAAGCGCGCGCGGAGCGCCCCGTTGGCGGCAGGCTCGACGCCGGCGAGCTGCTCGGACAGCCCGCCTTCACGGGCCATCCGGTCGACCGCGATGGTCAGCGATTCGCCGGGGCGCGCCGCCGGCATCGTCTGCAGGAGCGGTGTGGCCGCCTCGATGAAGGCAAGGTCCTGTCGGCGGCGTTCGACGCGCTCCTGTGCGGACGCAACCGAGGCGCCGAGCTGCCAGACGAGTGCCACGAGCAGCAGGGCCGCCGCGGCCGCGCCGCCCCACAGCGCCATACGCCGTTCGCGTTCCGCCAAGCCGGCATACCAGTCGCGAAGCGTCATTGACGGTCCTCGGCGGCGATTCGAACCTTGGCCTGGATGCCCTGTTCGCCGCTGGTGGTGGACGTGACATCGGCCGCGAGACCGCGCTCGTTGACGCCCTGGGCAAAGCGCGTGATCGAGTCGGTGTTGGGCGCGACCAGGTTGAGGTCGAGCGCGCGGTCGCGCCAGGCGAGCGACTCGAGTTTCGGTCCCGGTGCGCCTGCGAGCGCCCCGCCCACCGCGGCGAGCTGGGCGAGCAGGCCGTGCGGGTCGTTGGCGCCGGCGCCGTTCAGCCGCTGCTCGACCTGGGTGCGGGCGTCCTCGATGCGCTCCACGTCGGGCATGGCGACGCGCGCCGCCTGCTCGATGGCGGTGTCGAGGCGGCGCTGCTCGGCATGGAGCCGGACGAGGTCGTAGCCCCGCACGCCGACAAAGAGTGCGAAGGCGGCGATCGCGAGGAAAGCCGCGACTCGCCAGCGCTGCCACTCGGCGCGCCAGCCAGTGCGGCGCGCGAACTCGCCCTGCAGCAGCGAGAGGGCTGCCGGGCGGACCGCGCCGGCGGCGAGCAACGGCAGCGCGCCGTCGGGCATTATCTGCAGGTCGAGGCTGCCGGTGACTTCGCGCAGCGCCTCGATCATCTCGCGCGAGTAGTGCCAGTCCTGCTGCGACACGTAGAGCTGGACGTGGCGATCCTCGCCCTCGAGTCCCGCGAGCGCGAACGCCTCGGTCAGCGGCTCGGCGTCGAGCGCGACCGGCAGGCCCCCGGGCGCGCGCACCAGCAGCTGACCGGCAGTCGATCACGGCGACGATCTTGCCCGGGTTCTCCGGGACGCAGAGCGTATCGGGCACGATGGTCATGGCATCGATGCCGGCAGCGGCCAGTGCCTCGAGCCAGCCGCGCAATTCCTCGCGCCGGACAGCCGCGACCTGCGTGCTGCCGTCCTCGTCGGTCGTGCCGATCGCGAAGTGGAACTGCTCGACCTCGCCGGCGAGCGATTCCTCCATCGCGTAAGGCACGACCTGCGCGAGCCTTGCGCCTGCCTTGGCGGGTAATTCCGGCCGGGCCAGCGTGACGCTCGCGCCGGGCGCGATCACGACCACCTGGCGCTCGTTGGCGACCGGCGCAGCATCGGCGAAATCGCCGGTCGCAACCGGCCCGAGACGGCCGCCGTCGCTGCCGACGATCAGCCAGCTGATCGGATTCGCAAGCCGAAGGACGAGGAATTGGTTCATGAAGGGCTACTCGGTGCCGGTCGAGCGCAGCACGGTCCGGATGGAAGTGGCCCGTTGCGCTCGATCAGACTGTACAGCGTGAATTCCGAGGTGCCAATACGCACAGCCGTCACAGCGCGGAACCAGTCACTGTTTTCGGAGACTGAGTCTCGTCGATCGCCTGCCAGACGGCGGTCATCGAGTGTTGCCTGCAGGTCCGTACTTCGTCGGGAAGCAGCCGTCGCGACGATTCGCTGCGAGCAGCTCCGCATCGCCGAAATCCGTGCCGCCCTCGACGAGCGCCGCGAGCACCGGCGCCTTCGCCGTGCAGAGATTGATCGTGGTCCCGACCGGCAACGCGGCGACGTAGGGCCGTATCCGCTCGAATTCGTCGCGCGTCATGCCGGGCAGCGCCATCATTTCCGTGGTCGTCGCCACGATCCCGTTGGCGGCGCGATAGGGCGGGTTCTGCGAAAGATACGTGCCGTCCTCCGCGCCCTCCGGGATACCCGGAACCGTATCCTCGTCGAGCCAGTCGACCATGATCCGCGCCCAGCGCGGCTGCGCGCCGACCAGCAGGAGCAGCCGCTCGAAGCGCGCGATCGATGTCTCGTCGGGCTCGCCATCGGCATCCAGCAGGTTGTTGAGGTTGAAGCGGCCCTGCATGTCCTCCAGCGCGCCGCGCACTTCGCCGCCGTCGATCGGCAGGCCCGGCAGCGGCTGGGCCCAGGCCTCGCCGAGGTGATCGGTCTCGGAATCATCGAGGTCGTCGCCCAGCACTTCGGCGGCCCAGGCCTCGGCGCCCAGCGCCACGTGCCAGCCCTGGTCGAGCGCGGCGAGGCCAGCGGTGCGCCGCAGGTCGAGCGCGGCGCGCGTGCCGATGTGGACCGCAAGCATGGTGGCGATCGCAACCAGCACGATCGCCGTTATCAGCGCGACGCCCTGCTGCCGGCTCATCCCGGCACCTCGATGACGCGGCGGATCTCGCCGAAGTCGGAGAGCACGAGCGTCACCTCGACCGCGAGCG
Organism: uncultured Gammaproteobacteria bacterium; assembly: GCA_963817195.1. Classification (GTDB taxonomy): domain Bacteria; phylum Pseudomonadota; class Gammaproteobacteria; order Steroidobacterales; family Steroidobacteraceae; genus SCUD01. The sequence continues at coordinate 198,156 of CAWFNJ010000007.1, read as the reverse complement.
GACGCATGTAGAAGCCGAGGTCGGCCGTGTTGTTGAACGGCGGCCATTCGGCGATCCATTCGCGCCCGTTGGTCAGGTAGCGGATGTCCACGCGCTCGACCCGGTCCAGCAGCTCGCGCTTCACGGGCGGCGTGGCGAGCGTGGCGTCTAGCACAGTCCAGTGCTCACGGATGAGCTTGCCTTCCTCGAGCCGATAGACGACGCGCTGCACGGTGCCGCGCGGTGTCCCCGCGCCGTTCGGCCACCCGCCGTGCGAAAGCTCGACCAGCGCGACCCCGTTCGGGTCGCGCATGAGCGTCGCACGCAGGCCGTCGCCGATCGGCTCCCGCACCGGCCGACGCGTCAACGTGCGGAAATCCGTGACGATCAGCTGCACGCTGCGCTGCACGGCCCGCAGCCGCTCCGAGATGGCCTTCTGCATTCTCGACCGCGACCCGCGCCTCGCTCACGCCCGCGGTAGGCCATGAGGCCCATGACGGCGAGGATGACCATCGCGACCAGGATTTCCAGCAGCGTAAAGCCGCGCGCGCGGCGGCGCGCATTCATGATCCGTCTCCGTGGTCGTCTTCGCCTTCCTCGTCGCCACCGTCCTCGTCGCCGCCTTCCTCGTCCTCATCCGCGCCATCGTCCTCGCCGCCCGGGCCGCCCGGACCTCCCGTGCCCTTCCAGTCGCGATTGCTGGAGGGCGACGCAGTCGCCGTCGCGCCGACGAATCCAGCCAGGCTCACGAGCGAGGCGTTTTCCGGGTCCTCGTCACGGCGCACGCTGACGTCGATGCGGCGCAGCCCCTGGACCTGGGTCTGCGAAACCTTCGTCACCCAGTGCCAGCGGCGCCCCGCGAACTCGACCTCGCCCGCCGTCTCCTCGACCGACGGCATCTCGCCGGAGATGCGGATCTCGGTGATGAGGTTGTCGGCAATCCAGGCGGCGAAACTGCGGTCGCGCAGGTGGGTGACGTTGTGCGTGGTGTCGCCAATCGTCTTGAACACGGCCAGCATGCCGATCGCGACGATCGCCAGGGCGACCACGACTTCGACCAGCGTGAAGCCGCGCTCTTCAGGTCTCGTCATCGCCGCGCTCGATTTCGATGCTGCCGTCGGCCGCGCCGACCAGGGTGATCCGGCTGCCGCCCTGGCGGATGATCGCCAGCCGGTACGGGGTCATGTCGCCGCTGCCCCAGGCAACGAGCTGCGGCAGGCGCGCGTCAGGCTGCGGCTCGTGCCGCAGGAGCACGGCGCGCCCCTCGATGAACAGTTCGAATGCGAGGCCCGCCGGCAGCTCGCGCGCGCGCAGCGCCGGGTCGCCTTCCACGGCGACCCAGCGTTGCTCGAAGGCGTCGAAGCGCTGGAACTCGTAGCGCGCGGTTTCGAGCAGGATGCCGTAGTCGCGCCCTTCGAGCTGCGCCTGTTCCTGGAGCAGCGCGATGGCGTCGGCGAGTCGCGTGCTTTCGCCCTCGATCTCGCGATCCTCGCCGAGCAGGCCGATGGAAAGCGTCGCGAGCGCCGCGAGGATGCCGATGATGAGTACGACAACGAGGATTTCAATCAGCGTCAAGCCGCGCATCAAGCGGCGCGAACGGGCGACGTGCATCGCCACAGGGCCTCAGTCGGTCACTCGAGGTTCCAGCTGCCGATGTCGGCGTCGGCATCTTCGCCGCCGAGTTCGCCGTCGGCGCCGAAGGAGTAGAGGTCATAGTCGCCGCCCTTGCTGCCCGGTTGCAGGTAGCGGTACTCGTTGCCCCACGGGTCCTTGGGAATGGTCGTGGACTTGAGATAGCCGCCCGCCCGCCAGTTGCGCACCGACGGGTCGTCCGGTTTCTGCACGAGTGCGACGAGGCCCTGGTCCGTGGTGGGGTAGCGGAAGTTGTCCATCTTGTAGAAATCGAGTGCCGTGCCAAGTGTGCGGATGTCCTGCTTGGCGGCCGTGACCCGCGCCTCGTCCACGCGGCCGAGGATCTGGGGCGCGATCAGGGCGCCCAGGATCGCGATGATCACCAGGACGACCATGATCTCGATCAGCGTGAAGCCCGATTCGCGTCGTGAAATCAGCAGCATGCGGCTCTCCTGCCCGGGCCACGATGATAACAGGTCGTTTCCCGGGGACCGTCCTGGCGGCCAGGCAGTGTGATGCCGCGCTCAACCTATAATCCTTGCAGAAGCGGGCAAGGGAGGACCCTTTGAAGCTGGCGATGATGTTTCCGGGTCAGGGCTCGCAGTCGGTGGGCATGCTGGCCGCGCTTGCGGCGTCTGAGCCCGTGGTGCAGGAGACCTTCGACGAGGCTTCGGCGGTACTGGGCTATGACCTTTGGGCGCTCTGCCAGCACGGTCCTGAACACCGCCTGTCGGAAACCGAGCGCACCCAGCCAGCGATGCTGGCTGCCGGCATCGCCGTATGGCGCGCGTGGCAGCGTCACGGAGGGGCCAGGGCGGCAGTGCTCGCGGGGCACAGCCTCGGGGAGTACAGCGCCCTGGTGGCCGCCGGGGTCGATCGACTTCGACGCCGCCGTCGCGCTCGTGCGCTTCCGCGGCGAAGCCATGCAGCGCGCCGTGCCCGCGGGAACCGGGGCCATGGCGGCTATCCTCGGGCTTGACGACGCGGACGATCGAGGCAGCCTGCGCTGAGGCCGCTCAGGGCGCAGTCGTGCAGCCGGTCAACTACAACTCGCAGGGCCAACTCGTCATTGCCGGCGAGGCGCAGGCGGTGGCGCGTGCCATCGAGGCCTGCAAGGCGCGCGGGGCGAAGCGCGCGGTCCTGCTGCCAGTCTCGGTGCCCTCGCACAGCGCGCTCATGAAGCCGGCTGCGGAGGCCCTCAGGGAACGCCTGCGCGGCCTCGACGTTCGCAAGCCCGCGCTGCGCGTGCATTCCTTTGACGCTGGCATCTATACCGACGCGGATTCGATCCGGGACGGCCTGTTCCGCCAGTTGTTCAATCCCGTGCGCTGGTCGGCTATCGTGGCCGCGATGATCGGGGACGACGTAACGGCGCTGTACGAGTGCGGGCCCGGCAAGGTGCTGATGGGCCTCGCGCGGCGCGCCCCGGCGGGCGCGATCTCCTGTTGCATGCCATCGAATCACCGGAGTCGCTCGCGGCTGCGCTCACCGCCGCAGGGAGCCAGGCTACATGACGACGGGGACATTGCAGGGTGAAGTCGCGCTTGGTCACGGGCGCATCGCGCGGCATCGGGCACGCCATCGCGCTCGCGCTGGCGGGCCAGGGCGCGACGGTGGTCGGTACCGCGACGGGCGCGGCCGGAGTCGCGGGCATCGACGCTGCGCTCGCAGCCGCGGGCGCCGCAGGGCGCGGGATTTCGCTCGACGTCGGCGACGGCGCCGCGTGCGAAGCGGCGATCGCCGACATCGAGGCACGTGAAGGTGCCGTGACGATCCTCGTGAACAACGCAGGTATCACGCGTGACACGCTGCTCCTGCGGATGAAGCCTGAGGACTGGGATGCCGTCATTTCCACCAATCTCGGGTCGGTATTCCGCCTCAGCAAGGCCGTGCTGCGCGGCATGATGAAGGCGCGCAAGGGACGGATCATCAACATCTCATCGGTCGTCGGGCTCATCGGCAACCCGGGCCAGGCCAATTACTGCGCCGCCAAGGCCGGCATCGGCGGCTTCACTCGCTCGCTCGCGAAGGAAGTCGCGTCGCGGGGCATCACGGTCAACGTGGTCGCGCCGGGCTTCATCGACACGGACATGACCAAAGCCTTGCCGGACGCGCAGCGTGAGGCCCTGGCCGCGCAGATCCCGTTGGGCCGGCTGGGCGCGCCCCGGGACATTGCCGAGGCAGTCTGCTTCCTGGCCGGACCCGGCGCGGCCTGGATCACCGGCGAGACGCTGAACGTCAACGGCGGCATGCATATGGCCTGAAAAAGGCCATGCGAAACAGCACCGTAACAATGGTTTCTGGTAGCCAGTGGGGGGTCCGTGGCATAGAATGGCGGCCCCCGGCCGGCTCGTGCGGTATCGGGCATTACAAGGTGAGGGACATCAAACCGATGAGCACAGTCGAAGAACGAGTCAAGAAGATCGTCGCCGAGCAGCTCGGCGTGAAGGACGAGGAGGTCACCAGCGACGCGTCCTTCGTGGACGATCTGGGTGCCGACTCACTGGACACCGTCGAGCTCGTGATGGCGCTCGAAGAGGAATTCGAGACCGAGATTCCAGACGAGGATGCCGAGAAGATCACTACGGTGCAGCAGGCGATCGACTACATCGCCCAACACCAGTCCAAGACCTGAGGCCTCTCGCGCGCGAGCCCCGGCCGCATGGCCGGGGCTCGCTGCGTCATGGCCGCCCCCTTCCAGCCAGAGGTTGATGCCTTGAGCAAGCGACGCATCGTCGTCACGGGTCTCGGCATGGTCTCGCCGCTCGGCAACTCGGTGGCCGAGAGTTGGGCAGGCGCGCTCGCGGGCAAGAGCGGTATCGGGCAGATCACGCGATTCGACGCGAGTGCGTTTCCCTGCACGATCGCGGGCAGCATCCCCGATTTCGACGTCACCAAATACCTGCCCGCCAAGGAAGCGCGGCGCATGGATCTATTCATGCAGTTCGGGGTTGCCGCCGGCGTGCAGGCGATCGCGGACAGCGGCCTCGAAGTCACCGATGCGAACCGCGCCCGGATCGGTCTCGTGTTCGGCGCCGGCATCGGCGGTCTCGCCACCATCGAGGATAACTACGCCAAGTACCTCGAGACGATGACGCCGAAGAAGATCTCGCCGTTCTACATCCCGGCCTCGATCGTCAACATGATTTCTGGGCACTTGTCGATCATGTACGGGATCACGGGCCCGAACCTCGCGGTCATTTCCGCCTGTACGACGTCGACGCACGCGGTCGGGGTCGGCATGCGAACGATCCAGTACGGCGACGCGGACGTGGTCGTCGCCGGCGGGTCCGAGATGGCGCAGACGCCGACCGCGCTCGGCGGCTTTTCCCAGGCGCGCGCGCTGTCGACGCGAAACGACGAGCCCGCCAAGGCAAGCCGGCCCTGGGATCGTGACCGGGACGGATTCGTCATGGGCGACGGTGCCGGCGGCATGGTGCTCGAGGAATACGGGCACGCGAAGGCGCGCGGGGCGCGCGTCTATGCGGAGCTCGTCGGTTTCGGCATGAGCGGCGACGCGTTCCACATCACGGCGCCGCCTGAGGACGGCGCGGGCGCCAGGCTCTCGATGGAGAACAGCCTGCGCGACGCCGGGATCAATGCCGACGAAGTGCAGTACGTGAATGCTCACGCGACCTCGACGCCGCTCGGCGACGTCGCGGAGACGATCGCGATCAAGAATGCCTTCGGTGCGCATGCGGCGAAGCTCGCGATCAGCTCGACCAAGTCCATGACCGGGCACCTGCTGGGCGCCGCGGGGGTGGTCGAGGCGATCTTCAGCGTGCTCGCGATCCGCGACCAGGTCGCCCCGCCGACCATCAACCTGGACAACCCGGGCGAGGGCTGCGACCTCGACTACGTGCCGCACACCGCCCGGAACATGAAGATCGACACGGTGCGTCAGCAACTCATTCGGCTTCGGCGGCACCAACGGGACGCTGATCTTCCGCGCGCTGCGCTGACCGCCCGCCGGCATGCCGCCGCGGAATCCCTTGCTGCGCGAACTCCCGGACGCCCCTGACGTGGCCGAGCGACTGCTGGCCCTGCACGACCGCGACCCAGGCTTCTATCCCGCCTTCCTCGACAGCGCCGCGACCACCGGCAACCTCGGCCGCTTCAGCCTGCTGCTCGCCGCACCCGGCGCGCGCCTTGCGCTGGACCGCTGCGGCCGGCTCACGGGACCTGGCGTTGGCGAGCGGTTCTGCGCCCGCCTCAATGCGTGGTGGCGCGAGCAGGGCGGGCCGCCGCCGCCTTCGCCGTGGCCTTTCGCGGGGGGGTGGTTCCTGTATCTCGGTTACGAACTGGCCGCCGAGGTGGAACCGACGCTCGAGCTGCCGGAATCGCCCCTGGAGCTGGTGGCAACCGCCGTTCGCGTCTCCGCGGCCATCCTGCACGACCACGCGACCGGCACGAGCGTCGCCATCGGCGAGCCGGGCGCGGAACATGAAGTCACGAGGCTCGCGGCCGATTTCGCGAGACCCGCTCCGCTGCTGGATAAAAGCCAACGCCCGGCCACGTTGGTCGTCGAGGAGGACGAGCCGAGTCTCTACCTGGACGCCTGCCGGCGCGCGCTCGCCCATATTGCGGCCGGCGACGTCTACCAGGCCAACCTGGCCCGCAGCTGGCGGGTCCAGATGCCCGAGGGCGCGAGCGTCGCGGGTCTCTACGGCCGCCTGCGCGCGGCCAATCCCGGCGCGTTCGCGGGTGTCGCCGAGCTGCCCGGTTTCAGGTTGCTATCGAGTTCGCCGGAACGCCTGGTACGGGTCCAGGGCCGGCGGATCGACACCCGGCCGATCGCCGGCACGCGCCCGCGCCAGGGAGGCGATGCCAGTGCCATCGCCGAACTGACCGGCAGCGCCAAGGAGCAGGCCGAACACGTGATGCTGATCGACCTCGAGCGCAACGACCTCGGCAGGCTGTGCGAGGCAGGTTCGGTGCAGGTAGACGAGTTCATGGTCGTCGAGAGCTACGCACACGTGCACCATATCGTTTCGAACGTCTGCGGGCGGCTACGCCCGGACGTCGAACCGGGCGACGTCATTCGTGCTCTGTTTCCCGGCGGCACCATCACCGGCTGCCCGAAGGTGCGTTGCATGCAACTGATCGGACAGCTCGAAGGCAGGGGGCGGGGCGCATACACGGGGGCGATGGGCTACCTGACGCTGGACGGCAGCCTCGACCTCAACATCCTCATCCGCACGATGACGATCCAGGACGGGCGCCTGGAATTGCGCGCGGGTGCTGGCATCGTCGCCGACTCGGTTCCCGAACGCGAGCTCGACGAGACGCGAGCCAAGGCTCGCGGCCTGCTGCGTGCGCTGGGGAGCGAGGGTTGATGCGCATCTTCGTCGACGGACACGAGGGCGAGCGCGTCGATCCCCTCGATCGCGGGCTGCAGTACGGGGACGGTCTATTCGAAACGATTGCCGTCCTCGAAGGCCGGCCGCGTTTCCTCGACTGGCACCTGGAGCGGCTGGAAGACGGTGCTCGCCGGCTCGGCTTCCCGGCACCGGAAGCGCGAGCTGCTGCGCCGCGAGATTGGCATGGTCAGCCTGGGCGCACGCACTATCGTCAAGCTGATCGTCACGCGGGGCAGCGGGGCGCGGGGATATCGCCCGCCGCAGCCGGCGCTGCCGAGACGCATCGTCGCCGCATGGGACTGGCCGGCACCGCCCGCGTCGGCAGTATCGGGCGCGCGGGTCGGCTGGTGCCGCACGCGGCTTGGGCGGAACCCCGCGCTCGCCGGGCTCAAGCATCTCAATCGCCTGGAGCAGGTCCTCGCACGGGCGGAATGGGATGATGGCGTCATGGACGAAGGCCTCATGTGCGATGACCGCGATCGCGTGATCGCCGCGACGCAGGCCAACCTGTTCGCGAGGATCGACGGGCACTGGGTGACGCCGCGACTCGACGAGTGTGGCGTCGCGGGCGTCATGCGGCGCGCCTTCTGTGCCTGGCAGGCGGAGCAGGGTGCGCCCGTCGAGGAGCGGACAATAGCGCGCGCCGATGTCGAATCCGCTTCGGCACTCTTGCTGACGAACGCCCTGAAGGGGGCCTGGCCGGTCCGCGAGCTGGATGGCCAGGCGGTCGCCATCGACGCGGCGAGCGCCGAGTTCAACGCGTGGCTCGCGCGGGCGTAAGTCGCCTGCTTCCGGCGCTGGCGATCCTCGCACTCGTGGGGATCGGGGTCTGGCTCGGCTGGCGGCAATACGAACGTCACTGGCTGAACGAGCCTCTGCGCGACCTCACTGCGCCGGTGACCTTCGAGGTACGGGCAGGCGCGTCGTTCGGCACGGTTGCGCGCGAGCTCGAAGCGCGCGGAATTCTCGATCGGCCTCTGATCTGGCGGCGGCACGGGGTCCGATCCGGCCTTGCAACGCGGATTCAGGCTGGCGAGTACCGCCTGTTGCCGGGTACGTCGCCCGCGACGCTGCTTGACCAGTTCGTCGCCGGCGACGTGATCCTGCACACGCTGACGGTGCCCGAAGGCTGGACCTTTCGGCAGGCGCTCGAAGTCGTACAGTCGCACCCGCTGGTCCGCGTCGAGCTCGAGGGCGTGCCGGATGCCGAGTTGCTGGAGCGTCTCGGGATCGTGGAGCGTGCACCCGGAAGGACTGTTCTTTCCGGACACCTATCGTTTCCCGCGTGGCACGAGCGACCGGGCGCTCCTGCTGCAGGCCCACACGCGTCTCGAGCGCGAGCTGCAAGAAGCGTGGGCGAGGCGCGCGCCGAATCTGCCGCTGGAGACCGCGCGCGACGCGCTCATCCTGGCCTCGCTGGTCGAAAAAGAAACCGCGGCGGCCGATGAGCGACCGCTGATTGCCGGCGTGTTCGTCAATCGCCTGCGCAAGGGCATGCGCCTGCAGACGGACCCTTCCGTGATATACGGCCTCGGCAAGCGGTTCGACGGCAACCTGAGGCGTCGCGACCTCGTCGAAGACACGCCGTACAACAGCTATACGCGTGCCGGCCTGCCGCCGACGCCGATTGCGCTTGTGGGACGCCAGGCGCTCGACGCCGCCACCCGGCCCGCGACGACCCGGGCGCTGTACTTCGTCGCGACCGGGCTCGGCGACGGTCGGCACTATTTCGCCGGGACACTCGAGGAGCACAACAAGAACGTCTCGCGCCACCTCGCCAACCTGCGCGCCGGCCGGAACGTTCGGGTACGCTGAACCCGTGCAGGGCCTCTTCATCACGTTCGAAGGTGCGGAAGGCGTCGGCAAGACCACCCAGATCGCCCGCGCAACCGCTCACTTGCGGGCGCGCGGCGTCGAGCCGCTCGTGACCCGCGAGCCAGGCGGTACGCCGCTGGCGGAGAAGCTGCGTGCCCTGGTGCTCGATCCCGGCCAGGGAACGGTCGACGCGACCGCGGAACTCCTCCTGATGTTTGCGGCGCGCGCGAGCCATGTCGCGGAGTTGGTACGCCCAGCGCTCGCGGCGGGGCGCTGCGTACTTTGCGACCGCTTCACCGACGCGAGCGAGGCCTACCAGGGCGGTGGTCGTGGCGTGGATCGGGGCTGGATCCGGACGCTTGCCGGGATCGCGCACCCCGGCCTCACGCCGGACCTGACCGTCGTGTTCGATGCCCCGGCGACGATCGCGAATGCGCGCCTCGCCGGGCGCGGCGCCGGGCAGGACCGCATCGAGGCCGAAGACGCTGCTTTTTTTGAGCGCGTGCGCGCGGCCTACCTCGCCATCGCAGCCCGCGATCCGCAGCGCGTGCGGGTCGTGGACGCGACGCGGCCGGAGGCCGAGATCGCTGCAAACGTCGCTGAGTTGCTCGACGCGGTACTTGCGGGACGGGACCGATAGCCATGGCCGAAACCGAGCTGGAGGAGGAAGTCGCACTCGCGCCGCCGGTTCGGCCGCTGCTCGAGCGCGCCGGGGCAAGCTGGCTTTCGCCGCTGCGTGAGCGGCTGGCGGCGCAGCAGGACCAGGGCAGGCTGACCCATGGGCTGCTGTTCGCCGGCAGCCCGGGCGCGGGACAGGCGGAGCTCGGCGCCTGGTTGGCCGCGCGCCTCCTGTGTCGCGCGCCAGCCGCGGATGCCTGTGGGCGGTGTGCCGATTGCCTGCTGTTCCTTGCCGGCAACCACCCGGACCTTCGCTGGATCGGCGTGATGCCTGACAAGAAGGACATCAGCATCGACCAGATGCGCCAGCTGTCGCAGGCCATCTCGATGCGAAGTTACCGTGGTGGCGCCAAGGTGGCCGTCATCACGCCGGCGGAGGCCATGAATGCCAAGGCCTACAATGCCCTGCTGAAGACCCTCGAGGAGCCGCCGGCCGACACCTACCTCGTGCTGGCCGCGAGCCGCATCGATCGCATGCCGAAGACCGTGTTGAGCCGCTGCATGCGCCTGCGGTTGCCACTGCCGGCGGAGCGCGATGCGATCGAGTGGCTGGAGCGCAAGCGCCCGGGGGATGACTGGCCGCCGCTCCTTGCGCTGGCGGGGGGCGCGCCATTCCTGGCGGAAGAACATGCGGAAGCGGGACTCGGAAGTCTCGAGGGCGAAATGCGCGGTGCCATCGATGCGGCGGTCGAAGGCCGGCTCGATTTCGTCGCATTTGCCGACGCCTGCGCCAGGAATTCGCCGGCAGCCAGGCTCGCCTGGCTCGAAAGCTGGCTGACACGCAGCTTGAAGGAGGCTGCGGCGGGGAGTGATCTGGTTAACAATAATCGCTTACCATGGTTGCGGCCGCCCGGCGTCGAAACCAAGATACGGGCGGCTTATGGCCTTCTGGACCAGTTGCGCGAAGCGCGGCGGCAGGTAGGCGGTCCACTCAACGCACAGCTTCTCTTCGAGGGGCTGGCGATCTCGCTGGCGGCCCTGGTCGGCGGGCCGGCGCGACAAGCGAGGGAGTCATCGGGTTGAAAATGCGTGCGCCATCCACCAAGCCGGGGCTGCTGACCCTGACGATCAAGGACAAGAGCGCGCTCTACCTCGCGTACATGCCGTTCGTGAAGAACGGCGGACTCTTCATCCCGACGAACAGCAGCTACCGGCTCGGCGACGAAGTCTTCATGCTGCTCAACCTGATGGGCGAGGAAGAGAAGCTGCCGGTCGCGGGCCGCGTCATCTGGCTGACGCCGAAGGGCGCCCAGGGCAAGCGCACGGCCGGCATCGGCGTGCAGTTCAGCGAACAGGACCGCGGCGCGACGCAGAAAAAGATCGAGTCCTACCTCGCCGGCGCGCTCGGCGGCGACAAGGCGACGCACACGATGTAGAGAAAAGGGGACGCTCACCTTTGTCGCTAACTGGTTCGACGGCGCAGCTTGCCACGAGCTTAGACGGAAAAGGTGAGCGTCCCCTTTTTCTCTATTCCGGCCCGAGCTTGTTGCCGCGACATCCCGTTCTGCAGGCAGTAGGCGTCGAATCCCCGTTCGGAGAGCAGGAAGGCAGCCGCAGAACTGCGGCGACCGGTGTCGCAGACCGCGATGTACGGCGTCTTCGGGTCGAGTGTCTTCACCTTCAGCCGGATGAAGTAGAGCGGCACGTTCAGCGCGTCGTCGAGGTGGAAGGTCTCGAACTCCGACGGCAGCCGCACGTCGAGCCACTTGGCGCCGCGACCCGACCAGCTCGCGCGCATGGGCGAGGTCCACCCAGTGCAGCAGGGGCTCGTTCAGCAGCTCCTTGAAGTCGTCCTTGCCGAGGCGCACCAGCGCGCCGTCGGTCTGCATCGTGATGGTCGCGTTGCGCTTGGCGTCCGAGATCAGCGCTTCCTCGCCGAACGACTCGCCGACGCCGAGCTCGGCCAGCTTGAGGCCGTCGCGGTTCATCGGCGTCTCGCGCGTCACCACGGCCGAGCCCTTGGTGATGACGTAGAAATAGTCGCCGTCGTCGCCCTGCTTGATGACCACCTCGCCGGCGCGGCAGGCGACGTGCTGCATGCGCATGAACAGCGCCTGCAGGTTTGCGGGCGGGATCCGGTGAAACGCCTTGGTCTGCAGCAGCACCGTCATCCAGTCGTCGGCGTCGGCGCCGGTACCGCCGGAGATCTCGCTGACCTCGTAGGAGCCGGTCTGGTCCCAGGTGATCATCACGTCGAGCAGGTCGGAATCGATCGCGACGTAGGTGATGTCCGAGAGCGCGCGCGCGGTGAAGCGGCGCGGCTGGCCCGGCGCGATCGCGATGCGGGCGTCCGGCGTGCCGGCGCGCAGCATGGATACCGTGCGGTCGCCGACGCGCAGCTCGAGTTCGCCGCCGACCAGGTAGATCGTGCGCTTGTCCGACTCGCCTTCCTTGAACAGGACGCGCCCGGAGTCGAGCTCCTGCAGGCGCGTCTTGCGGGCAAGCGCGTGCAGGTTCTCGCGCTTCAGGCCGTCGAGCGGGCTGAAGCTGCGCAGGACATCGAGTTCGACCGGCTTCTCTGTGCGTCATTTCAATGCGCGATCCGCGGGAGCCACCGGCCCCCACGCGCGCGCGAATCCTATCATAGCCTCAGCGCGGCGTCCCCGAGCGCTGCTCCAGCCCTCGTCGGGCTTGAAGCGCGGCCCGTGCTTCGCCGCGAGTTCTTCGAGCCGCGCGACGATCGCGGGCACGCCGCGCGCGCGCGCGTAGTGCAGCGGCCCGCCGCGGAACGGCGCGAAGCCGGTGCCGAAGATCATGCCCGCGTCGAGCAGGTCCGCATCCTCGACGACGCGCTCGCGCAGGCATGCGACCGCTTCGTTGAGGTACTGCAGCACGAGCCGGTCGGTGAGGTCCTCCGGAGCGCGTCCTTCGGCCGGGGGCTTGACCGGCTTCCCGTCCTGCCAGGTGTAGTAGCCGCGCCCGGACTTGCGGCCGACGTGGCCGGCGGCGAGGAGTTCCGCGGTACCGCGCGGCACCGGCAGGCCGAACGCCTCGGCGAGGATCTTGCCGACGTGCGAAGCGACGTCGAGGCCCACCGTGTCGGCGAGCTCGATCGGCCCCATCGGCATGCCGAACTCGACCGCGGCGCGGTCGATCAGCGCGAGCGGCACGCCTTCGTCCGCTGCCAGCATCGCCTCGGTCATGTAGGGCATCAGCACGCGGTTGACCACGAAGCCCGGTGAGCTGCGGCAGGGCAGGGGCAGCTTGTCGAGCCGCCTGCGTGAAGGCGAGCGCGTCCTCGACGATCGCGTCGCGCGTCTGGGCCGAGCGGATGATCTCGACCAGCATCATCTTGGCGACCGGGTTGAAGAAGTGCAGGCCGACCAGGCGTCCGGGATCGGCGAGGCCGCGCGCGAGCTCCTCGAGGACGATGCTCGAGGTGTTGGTCGCGAGAATGGCGTCCGGCTTCATGCGCGGCTCGAGCTTCGCGTAGAGCTCGCGCTTGGCGTCGGCGTTCTCGAAGATCGCCTCGATGACGATGTCGGCGCGCGGGACGCCGGCGGCCTCGACGTCCGCGGCCAGGCGCGCCGCCATCTCGGCGGCCTTGGCCGGGTCGCGGGCGCGCTTGGCGAAGAACTCGCGCGCGCGGGCGAGCGCGGGCTCGACGTACTTCAGCTCGCGGTCCTGCAGCGTGACCGTGAGGCCGCGCGACGCGCACCAGGCGGCGATGTCGCCGCCCATGACGCCCGCGCCGACGACGTGGACGTGGGCGACCTTGCGCGCCGACTTGCCGCCCAGCGCCTTCATGCGGTTCTGCAGGAAGAAGACGCGCACGAGGTTGCGCGACTGGTCGGAGAGGAACAGGCGCGCGATCGAGCGCGCCTCGGCCTCGTAGGCCTCGCTGCCGCGCGGCGCCGTGGCGCTCGAACAGGTCGATGATCGCGTAGGGCGCCGGATAGTGCTCGGGCCGCGCGCGCCGCGCGACCTGCTTGCGCGCCTGCGCGGCGACGAAGCCGCGCACGAGCGGCCAGGACAGCAGCGCGCTCCGCGAGCGGCGGGCGCCGGCGCGGCGGCGGCTGCGAGGACGATCTCGCGCGCGGCCGCCGTCAGCTGCTTCGCGCGGGCACGAGCCGGTCGACGAGTCCGAGCTTCAGCGCTTCCTCGCCCGCAGCGTCTTGCCGGTCAGCATCAGGTCGAGCGCCGCGCGCGCGCCGATGAGCCGCGGCGCGCGCACCGTGCCGCCGAAGCCCGGATGGACTGCCGAGCATGACCTCCGGCAGGCCGAGGTTCGAGCTTGCCGTCGTCGGCGCCGACGCGATAGTCGCAGGCCAGCGCGAGCTCGAGTCCGCCGCCGAGCGCAAAGCCGTGGATCGCAGCGACCGTCGGCATCGGCAGCGCCTCGAGTCGGTCGAAGACCTGCTGGCCCTGCCGCACGAGGCGATAGGCCTGCTCGAGGTCCTTGAGGCCGGTGAACTCGGTGATGTCGGCCCCGGCGATGAAGCCGCCGTCCTTGCCCGAGCGGATCATCGAGCGCACGCGGCTGCGCCGCCTCGACTCGCCGGATGCAGCCGTCGAGCTCGCGCATCGCGCCGCTGCCGAGCGTGTTGGTGCTGCTGCCCTGCGAGGTCGAAGCGTCAGCCAGGCGATGCCGTCGGCATCGGTCTCGAGGCGCCAGTGCTGCGGGGGGCTCGGCATCGTTCGGAACCTGCGTCGGAACGATGGCCGATTATGCGCTCGCCGCGCCGCTCACGCCTTTGCGGCGGCCTCCGCGTCGGGTGCGCGCACGAAGTCGGGATCGACCTCGAAGTCGAACACGAGCGGCAGGTGATCGGAGAGCGGCACGGTCGGGATGTCGAAGCCCTTCGGCACGATGCCCTGGCCATAGAGGATGAAGTCGAGCTCCTTGCGCGGCCAGCGGCTCGGGTAGGAGGGCAGGCCTGCGATGTTGGCGCTGCGCAGGCCCGCGGCCTGCATGAACAGGTAGATCTCGTGCTCGCCCCAGAACGTGTTGAAGTCACCGGCGACGATGACCGGCTTGGTCTGCCGGCGCACGAGCTGGTGCAGGTGCCGAAGCTGGTAGTGGCGATGGCGGAACTTGAGCGACAGGTGGACCAGGAAGACGGCGACGTTCTCGAGCTCGAGCTCGATGATCAGCTTCTTGATGCCGGTCTCGAAGTAATGGAAGCGCTCGCCGTGCACGCGCGGCGCGGCGAGGAAGGCGTTCGCCTGCTTGCGCACGATCGGCATGAACTGGTTCAGCGAGTCCTCGCCGTACTTGCACTGGTAGGTCGAGAAGTGCGACAGGTGGCTCGCGATGAACTCGGCCTGGTTGATCATGCCGCTGCGGATCGAGCCGGTGTCGACCTCGATCAGGCCGACGATGTCCGGGTCGCGCTCGGCGATGAAGTCGGTGATGCGCTCGAGGATCTGGCGGCTGCTGCGCAGGTAGCCGGCGCCGGGCACCGGCAGGTGGAAGGCCGGACCGGTGCCGGTCGCGTAGCGGATGTTGTAGACGAGCAGTCGCATCAGATGCGCCGATACCCGGGGCCTGCCCAAAGGCGTATTCTAGGCGACTGCACGGCGAAGGAGTACGGCGAACTTGACCGCGGAAAACAATCCGATCCGGCTTGTTCGTCACGCACCTGTACGCGCCGGACGAGTCCTACTTCCGCGTCTTCGAGTACCTCGAGAGCCAGCCGAACTTCTTCTACAAGAACCTTGCGACGCCGGACAAGCCGCCGCGCAGCAAGGAAAAGGAGGCGATCCGCGAGGACCTGCGGCGCCAGATGACGGACGCGGAGGTGGTCGTCGTCCTGTCGTCGCTGTACCTGCGCGACCCGACGTCGATCGAGTACCAGTGCCTCTACGCCCAGTCCTGCGACAAGCCGCTGGTGGTCCTCGAGCCTTTCGGCTCGACCGAGACCGGTGCCGGCGAAGCTGCGCGAGATGGCGGACGAAGTCGTGCCCTGGAACGGGCGGGAGATGGCCGATGCGATCCGTCGCCAGGCGCGTCACGAAGATACGACGCGCTGGGACGTGATCGAATTCAAGCTCGATTGACGCTGATGAGCGTCGGAACGCGCGACGAGCCGGTGTCGCCGGCCGACCGCGTCTGAGCCTGACCGTTCGCCCGCGGGCTCGCGACCTGGCTGGTGCGGTGCAGGGTATCGAGCAGCGCGACGATGCGCGCAGCGCAGGCGTCCGCCTCGCCGATCGACATCTTGCGCACGGTGGCGGCCACCGGGCATTCGCCGTGATGCGGCCGGACGCGCGTCATGGACTGGCGCAGCGCCTCGAAGTCCTGGCGCAGCTCGCCCGGCATCTCCTGCGTCGGCAGGTCGAGCAGATGGCGCGTAAACGCGTCGGTGAGGCGCTGCTTGAGCGCAGTGGACTTGGCCAGCTCCAGCGTGGCCTTGTGCAGACTCTCCCAGGCGGCTTCGCTCACGGTGTTTCTCGGCTCCCTGACAGATACTGTTTGGTTCTATTCCAATCGAAAAGTCATTGGCCCCGAATTGAGAACACCGCGCATCGATTCGAAGTTCCCCGTAACATCAAATCGATACGCGGCGAATATAGCGCGATTTCTAGGGCCGCGAAGGGTGCGAGGCGAGCCGATTTCTTGCGCTATGTCAAGAATTTCGGTTCTATTGTTCCCGGATTGACGCCCTAAGGCAGTGCCATGGCCGATCCCCAAGCCCAGCGACAGGTATCGATACTGGCGGCATTGGCCCAGCCGACGCGGCTGCAAATCCTCGACCGGGTGGCCGACGCGGGCCCCGAGGGGGTGGCCGCGGGCGACCATCGCCCGCGCCATCCGCTGCCCGGCCTCGACCTTGTCCTTCCATCTCAAGGAGTTGAGCCGCACCGGAGTGCTGGAAGCGCGCCCGGACGGCCGGTTCATCCGGTATTCGCTGCGCCGGCCGGCGCTGAAGGCGCTGGCGGTCTATATCGCGGGGCTGGCCGGAGCCCGACCCCCGGCCGGGGGCGCAAGGGCAGCCGGCGGGCGCGCCGGCCGCCGCGGGACGGCCGGTAGACGCCAGCCAGCTCACGATCTTCGGGGACTGAGAGCCGCGGCGGAGCTGCTTCAGTTGCGCACGAGGTGCGCAACGA
Source organism: uncultured Gammaproteobacteria bacterium (assembly GCA_963817195.1). Lineage (GTDB taxonomy): Bacteria > Pseudomonadota > Gammaproteobacteria > Steroidobacterales > Steroidobacteraceae > SCUD01. Next base: position 181,642 of record CAWFNJ010000007.1, on the reverse strand, counting down.
AGTCGTCCACCGCCATGGCATCGAGCCGCGCCGGGTCGGCGAACAGCGCCTCGATCCGTGCGCACTGCTTCTCCGGAAAGACCGGCGGCAGCGAAGCCCGGAACTTCTCGACCAGCACCGGGTAGCCTTCTGCCCGCCGGCGCCGGTGCCCGATGGGCGTGTCCACCTGGACGCGCTCGGTGCGCGTGCCATCCCTGAAGAAGACCTGGATCGCATTGCCGATGAAGCGCTTGTCCGGCGCGTAGTAGTCCGTCGGTGAACTGCGGGTTCTCGCGCACCTCCATGCGCGCGCGCAGGGCGTCGACGCGCGGATCGCGCGCGACCGTCGTCCTCGTAGTCCGCCGCGGTCAGGCGCCCGTGGATCAGCGGGATCGCGACCATGTACTGGATGCAATGGTCGCGGTCGGCGGGATTCGCCGAGCGGGCCGGTCTTGTCGATGATGCGCACGCCCGGCTCCTGGGTCTCGATGACGATGCGCTCGATGGCGTCCAGGCGGCTCTTCACCTCGGGATGCAGGCGCATCGCGCACTCGACCGCCGTCTGCGCGTGGAACTCGGCGGGATAGCTGATCTTGAACAGCACGTTCTCCATCACGTAGCTGCCGAAGCCCTGCTTGTAGACGAAGGGATTGCCGCGGAACAGCACGTCGTAGAAGCCCCATTTCGGCGCCGTGAGCGCCGACGGATAACCCATCTCGCCGCGCAGCGCGATGAGCGCGTGCCGCACGCCGCGGCTGGTCGCATCGCCCGCCGCCCAGCTCTTGCGCGAGCCGGTGTTAGGCGCATGGCGGTAGGTGCGCAGCGCACCGCCGTCGATCCAGGCATTCGACACGGCATTCACGACCTGCTCCTGGCTGCCGCCCAGCATGGCGGCGACGACGGCGGTGGTCGCGACGCGCACCAGGATCACGTGGTCGAGGCCCACGCGGTTGTAGCCATTCTCGAGCGCCGTGACGCCCTGGATTTCGTGGGCCTTGATCATCGCGGTGAGCAGGTCGCGCACGCGCGGCGGCGTGCGGCCCTCGGCGGCTGCCTTGCGCGCCTGCCAGTCGGCCACCGCGAGGATGCCGCCGAGATTGTCGGACGGGTGGCCCCATTCCGCGGCCAGCCAGGTGTCGTTGAAATCGAGCCAGCGGACCATCGCGCCGATGTTGAAGGCGGCCTGCACCGGATCGAGTTCGTAGCTCGTGCCGGGCACGCGCGCGCCGCCGGCCATCGTCGCGCCGGGCACGACCGGCCCGAGCATGCGCGTGCAGGCGGGGAACGAGAGTGCCTGGAAGCCGCAGGCGAGCGTGTCCATCAGGCAGTAGCGCGCGGTCTCGTAGGCGACGTCGCTCGCGATCTTGCCGTCGCGCGCATAGGCCGCGATGTCGACGAGCACGCGATCGGGCGCCGGCCGCTCGGCCGAGCGGATGTCGTGGTGGCTCATTCCGGTCTCTACCTCTGGTCGGCCGGCGGAACCTTGCGCGGCTCCGGCCCGGTGTAGTTGGCGCTGGGGCGGATGATCTTGCCGTCGGCGCGCTGCTCGATGACGTGCGCGGCCCAGCCGGTGGTGCGCGAGATCACGAACAGCGGCGTGAACATCGCAGTCGGCACGCCCATGCGGTGGTAGGCGACCGCGCTGAACCAGTCGAGGTTCGGGAACATGCGCTTCGCGTCCCACATGACCGACTCGATGCGCTCCGCGATGCGATACATGCGGAAGTCCCCGGACTCCGCCGAGAGCCTTTCGGCCACGCGCTTGATGACGTCGTTGCGCGGATCGGCGACGGTGTAGACCGGGTGGCCGAAGCCGATGATCACTTCCTTCGCCGCGACGCGGCGGCGAATGTCCGCCTCGGCATCGTCCGGCTCCGCGTAGCGCTGCTGGATTTCGAGCGCGACCTCGTTTGCGCCGCCGTGCTTCGGCCCGCGCAGCGCGCCGATCGCGCCGGTGATCGCGGAGTGCATGTCGGAGCCGGTGCCGGCGATCACCCGCGCGGTGAAGGTGGACGCGTTGAACTCGTGCTCGGCGTACAGGATCAGCGAGGTGTGCATCGCGCGCACCCAGCTCGCGCGACGGCGGCTTGCCGTGCAGCATGTGCAGGAAATGACCGCCGGCCGAATCGTCGTCCGTCTCGACCTCGATGCGCCGGCCGCCGTTGCGCGAAATGGTGCCAGTAGCAGAGCATCGAGCCCGCGCAGGCCACCAGCCGGTCCGCCACGAGGCGCGCGCCCTCCGGCGCATGGCGCAGGGTCCTCGGGCGACTCGCAGCCGAGTGCGGAAACGCCCGTGCGCAGGACGTCCATCGGATGTGCCGTGGCCGGAAGCTGCTCGAGCACGTCGCGCAGGCGCGGGCTGAGGCCGCGCAGGCCCTTCAGCCGCTGCTTGTAGGCGGCGAGCTCCGCGGGATTCGGCAGCTTCTCGTGGATCAGCAGGTAGGCGATCTCCTCGAACTCGCAGGACTCGGCAATGTCGAGGATGTCGTAGCCGCGATACTGCAGGTCGTTGCCGCTGCGGCCCACGGTGCAGATCGCGGTGTTGCCCGGCCGATCGACGCCGGAGAGGGCGACGGATTTCTTGGGCTTGAACCCGCCCGCGGAGGTCGCGGCGCCTCGTTCATGCACTTGCGCTCCTGGCCGCGGCTGAAGAGCTCGTCGAGCTTGCGCTCGTAGTCGTGGTAGCCGAGCACCGCGTACAGTTCCTCGCGCGTCTGCATGCCGCTCGACCGCGGCGCGCTGTGTGCCGTCCTTGCGGATCGCGTCATAGACCTGCTCGGCCGCGCGGCTCATGGCGCGAAAGGCCGACAGCGGGTAGAGCACGAGCCGCACGCCCGCCTCGCCGAGCTCCGCGGTCGTGAACAGCGGCGTGCGGCCGAACTCGGTGATGTTGGCGAGGACCGGCACCTGCAGCGCGCGCGTGAACTCGCGGTACTCGTCGAGCGTCGTCAATGCCTCGGCAAAAATCATGTCGGCGCCCGCCTCGACGTAGGCGGAGGCCCGCTCGATCGCGGCGCGCTGTCCCTCGACCGCGTGCGCATCGGTGCGCGCCATCACCACGAAGCCGGCGTCGACGCGCGCATCGACGGCGGCCCGGATGCGGTCCGCCATCTCCGGCGGCCGCCACCAGTTCCTTGCCGGGCCGATGCCCGCAGCGCTTGGCCTGCACCTGGTCCTCGAGATGCATGCCGGCGGCACCGGCGCGGATCAGGTCGCGGGTCGTGCGCGCGATCGAGAATGCGGCGCCGAAGCCGGTATCCGCGTCCACCAGCAACGGCAGCCCGGTGGCGCCGCAGATGCGGCGCGCGTCCTCGCAGACGTCGTTGAGGCTCGTGATGCCGAGGTCCGGCAGGCCGAAAGAGGCGTTCGCGACGCCGGCGCCCGACAGGTAGAGCGCGCGGAAACCGGCACGCTCCGCGAGCAGCGCGCTGTAGGCATTGACGGTGCCCGCGACCTGCAGCGGCCGCTCGGCTTCGACGGCGTCGCGAAGGCGCCGGCCCGGGGAAGTCTCGGTCATCCGGCTATGATACATGGGCGTCCCGCAGACCCGGTTTACCCACGAGTTGACCATGCGCAAAGTCGCCATGAACCTGACCGCGGCCGCTCTCGCGCTGTACTCCCTGCCGGTCCTCGCAGGCGAATGCCGCACGCTGCAGTCGCTCGAATGGCTGCTCGGCGAATGGGTCGCCGACGGCGCGAAATCCACGTTTCGCGAATCCTGGGCGGCGCATGGACCGCGGACCTGGGAGGGCAGGGGCGTCGAGACTTCCAAGGCCGATCCCGACGAAGTACGAGCGCCGAGGAACTGCGACTGGTCGAGATGGCCGACGGCGTCTTCTACATCGCCAAGGTCACGCACAACGAGTTACCGGTCGCATTTCGCCTGAGCGAGTGCGCGGACGGGCGATTCGCGTTCGTCAACCCGACGCACGACTTCCCGAAGCGGCTGGACTATGTGCGGCAGGGCGAAGACCGGCTGGTCGTCCGCGTGAGCGACGGGGCGGACAAGGGTTTCACGCTGAATTTCACCCGGACGCAGGTCCCGGCCGCGAGCGCCGACGCCGTGCTCGCTGCCGAGGACGCGCGCTTCGCGGCGATGGTCGCGGCCGATCCGGAGGCCATGCGCCGCTGGTTCGCGGACGACCTTGCCTACGTGCATTCGACCGGCAGCGTCGAAGACCGCGAGCAGCTCATCGCCTCCATTCTGAGCGGAAAGCTGCAGATACCTCGCCGTCGAGCCTTCCGATCGGCGCGTCGTTTTTCAGGGCCCGGAGGCGGCGATCGTGCAGGGGATCGCGCACATCAAGGCCCGGGCCGGGAACCAGTCGCTCGAGTTTCCGGCCCGCTACCTGGCCGTCTATGGCCTGCATCGACGGCGACTGGCGGCTGCGCGCCTGGCAATCGCTGCGCCTGCCCTGAGTCCGGTGGCAGAATAGAAGCTCGACGATCGTGCAGTGGAGGAGCGCGTCGATGAGCAAGGGCATGGACAAGAAGCGCGAGGACAAGAAGAAGCCGCAGCACACGCTCGCGGAGAAGCGGGCGCTCAAGCGCGAGAAGAAGCGCCAGAAAGGCCTGATGTAGTTGCTGGCCTACGTCTTCTGGCACGTGCCGCGCACGGGTACCGTGGCGCGGGCGTACGAGTCTGCGCACGGAGAATTTCATGACGTCCTGCGTGCGGCCGGCGTAGCAGGACTGCTCGGCGTCCGGGTTTTCAGGCTGGAGTCGATTCCGTGGCTCGATGGCCAGGCGGGTTACGAGGACTGGCACCTGCTGTCGGGCTCCGCGGCACTCGATGTCCTGAACAGCACCGCGGTCAACGAGGCGCGCCAGCGGCCGCACGACGCCATTGCCGCGATGGCTGGCACGGTACCGCCGGCCTCTACGGCCTGCGGTCAGGAGAGCCGATCGTTCCGGCAATCGCCTACTGGCTGTCGAAGCCGGACGGCATGAGCTATGCGAAGTTCGAGGCGTCCATGGCGCCGCTGGTCGCCGACGGGTTGCGCCCTCTGGGGACGACGCATGACACTCGGGCCGACGCCGGAGTTCTGCCTGCACGCGCCGGGCCCACGCGCCTTGCCGCACCCAGCGCAGGCGATTTCACTGGTTCCGGTGTCGGACTGGCCTGCAGTAAGGAGACTTCGTGAAGGCATACGTCATCGCCAACATCGACGTGCAGAACCCGACACGCTACGCGGACTACGTCAAGCTGACGCCGGGGACGATCGCGCCGTTCGGCGGTCGCTTCATCGCGCGGGGAGGGCGGTCGGAGAAGCTCGAGGGTGAGACGGCGGCAAACCGCATCGTCGATACTCGAATTCCCGAGCTACGAGCAGGCGAAGGGCTGGTACGACTCCGAGGGTTACCGCGTGGCGATGGCGATCCGGCAGAGCGCCTCGACCGGCAGCCTGATACTGGTGGAGGGCACGCCGTGAGCGCGCGCCGTGCCTCGGGAACGCTGGCAGCACTTGCCGGACTCGTCGTACTCGCGCTGCCGGCCGGCTCGCACGACGACACGCGTGGCGCGCGCTACGTCGGTCCGGAAGGCGCGAATGCGACCGACTGCCTCGAGCACCATGATCCCTGCCTCAGCATCCAGTACGCGCTCGAGCAGGCGGGACCGGGCAACACGATCAAGGTGGCGGCAGGCGTCTACGACGTCACCGGCCTCGATCCGGAGCGCTTCCTGTTCGGCGCAAACCACGCGCAGGGAGGCTACGAGCCCGGCGGGCACTTCGAGGAATGGGATCCCGACGCGTATCCCACGATCCTGGTCGGCGTCGACCGGAAGTATCGCCTGCAGATGATGCACCTCGGCTTCAAGTGGGCGGCCGACCTCGCATCGGCGCAGCTCGGAATCGTCGACGACAGCCCGGCCGATGCGTTGCAGGCAACCGCCCGTCGCGGCCGAAGACTGCGTCCAGGGGTCGGCCGGCCAGTTCCCGTGCCGCAACGTCGATTTCCTCGCGCAGATCCCGCTCAACGAGTTCACGAGCCAGCCGTCGTCGGCGGCCAACGTCTGGGGCTTCGTGGACCTGAACGACAATGATCGCGAATACGCGGTCGTCGGCCTGAACGACGGCACGGCCGTCGTCGAAGTCACCAGATCCGTCGAGCCCGCGCCAGGTCGTCACGATTCCCGGCAACAGGTCGTCCGTGGCGCGAGGTCAAGATCTACCAGTACTTCGACGCCGGCAGCAATCGCTACCGGGCCTATGCCTACATCACGACCGAGGCGCCGAATTCCGGCCTGCAGGTCATCGATCTCAGCGGCCTGCCGGCCAATGCGTCACTGGCGACGACCCTCTCCGACACCGGCTCGCAGCACACGGTCTACGTGTCGAACATCGACTACGCGACGAACATGGTGCTGCCGGGTGCGGAGGCCTTCCTCTACGTCGCGGGCAGCGATGTCGCGGGGGGCGCGTGGCGCGTATACAGCCTCGCGAATCCGGCGCAGCCCGCAGCTCATCCGGGCGGCTCCCGCGGGCACGCAATACGTGCACGATGCGACCAGCCTCCTGATCACGGACGCCCGCACGGCTCAATGCGGGGCCGGACACAATCCCTGCGAGGTCTATGTCGACTTCAACGAGAACACTGTCGACCTCTGGGACGTGACCGACAAGGCGGCGCCGATCCGGCTGTCGTCGACCACCTATTCCGACGCGAGTTACACGCATTCCGGCTGGCCGACCGCCGACCAGCGGCACATCTTCGTGCACGACGAGACGGAGGAATTGTTCGGCGGGCTGTTCACGCAGATCTACACCATGAACGTGGATGACCTGCGCAACCCGTTCATCGTCGCGAGCTACCAGGGCCCCGACACGACGACCGACCACAACGGCTACGTGAAGAACGGCTATCCTCTACGTGTCGCACTATCGGCGGGGTCTCGTCGGTGTTCGACGCCAGCGACCCGACGCAGCTGCGCGAAGTGGCGAACCTCGACACGTTTCTTGCGCCCGACTCGAACGTCGCCGGCACCGACGGCGCCTGGGGCGTCTATCCGTTCTTCCCTTCGGGCACGGTCGTCATCAGCGACATCAGCAACGGCCTTTTCGTGCTGCGTGATGTGGCTGCGACGCTGGCGCAGAACGCGGGTGCCATCGGCTACTTCGGTGCGGCGGACTCGATCCCGGAAGACGCCGGTACCGTGGAGCTGACCGTGCGGCGCAATCGCGGGACCGCGGGCGCGGTCAGCGTGGACTACGCAACCAGCGACCTGTCCGCGGAGGCGGGCAGCGACTACGTGGCGGCCACGGGTACGCTCGACTGGGCAGCGGGCGACATGAGCGATCGCACGATCACAGTGTCCGTCACCAACGACACGCACTGACGAAGACGCCGAATCGTTCCGCGCTCACGCTCGCGAATGCGGCCGGCGGAGCGACGATCGAGGGCGCTGCGGAGTTCGACATCGACATTCAGGACAACGACGGAGCAGTCCACACCGCCGCCCGGCGGCGGAGGAGGGGGCGGCGGTGGCGCTCTAGCGCCCGAGCTCCTGCTGCTGCTCGGGCTGTGGCTTCTGGCGTCGATGGCGCAGCAAAAGCCCCGCCGCCGCGCCCACGATCGCGCCAATCAGGTGTGACTGGGGAACCACCGCGACGCGCAGCACTTCGTGCACCGGGAAGCTCGAATCCCAGGGCTGCTCGATCAGGACTTTCAGCGTTCCGCCGATGAGCGCGGCGATGGGCAGCCAACGCGCCCGTCCGGCTGTCTGCGCAATCCACAGGACGCAGCCGGCGAAATAGAGGGCGTGCAGCACCCCGGACAAGCCGCGATACCATTGCAGGTCCGGAAGCACCAGCCAGAAAACGATGGAAATCAAGAGCGGCGCGATCCCCAGGATCCCGAACAGCTCGCGGGACCTCAACCGGTCCGCGAACAGCCGGTCGATCAACAGCAGCGCGACGCAATTGAGCAGCGCGTGCAGGAACGACAAGTGCACGAAGTGGCCGGTCAGCAGCCGCCAGGGTTCGCGTGCCAGAAGTGCGCGGCGATACTCGAACAGCTCAGCGGGCAGGAGCAACTCGGTCGCCAGTATGGCGACGACAAGGACATAGAGTCCGGCGGAGGGCGAAAGACGCATTCGGGGCTCTTTGCGTTAGGCTAGCCACATTATGAAGTCAAAACTAATCGGTCTGGTCGTCCTGGGCCTGGCCTTATCCACGACCGCGACCGGGTCCGAGACTTCACAAGTCGACCCTGCGGTCATCCAGGCAGCGATCACGGAAGCGAAGGCTCGGCTCAAACTGACGCCGGAGCAGGAAGCGGAACTCAAGCCGCTGATAGAGGAGCGTACGGCCAAGCTGAAAGCAATCCGCGACAAGCATGCCGGCGACGACTCGCGGCGCGCGAAGCGCGCCATGTATAACGAGGCGCGGCCGGTGATGGACGACTATCAGGAGAAGGTGCGCGCGATCCTGACCGACGAGCAGGAAGCGGAGTGGGAGAAGATGCGTGCCGAAGCGCGCGAGCGGCTCAAGGAACGATATCGTGCAGGACAAGGACCCGACTGACGAACTGCCAATCGCGGATACGCTGCGCGGCAGCTGTCTCTGCGGACGCGTGCGCTTTGAGGTCCTGGCGCCGTATCCGAAGCTCTACCAATGCCACTGTTCCTTGTGTCGCAAGCAAGGTGGCTCGGTATCGAACACGGGGCTCATCGTGGCCACCGACAAGTTTCGTTGGCTGGCCGGAGAGGTCGACGTGGCAAAGTGGCAACGCTCGACCGGTTTCCGCTCCCATTTCTGCGGACGCTGCGGCTCGACAGCGCCGAATCCATTGCGCGACACCGGTTACATCTGGGTTCCCGCAGGCGCGCTCGATGACGCCGGAACGCTGGAGATCGCCGCGCAGCTTTTCCTGGCTTCGAAACTCGAGTGGGACCAGCCGCGCAGCGATGGGCTGCAGCACGACACGGCACCGGCACTGACGGAGCTCATCGCCATCCTACACGGGCGGTCACCAGAAGCGCAGTAATCCGATGGAACCGATCACCTGGCCGGCGGCGAGGCGCGAAGGATTCCGGATTGCTGGCGTGGACAGCGGCACCATTGAATCGCTCAAGTGGCTCGGGCTGATTGCCATGATTGCCGAACACTGGATGCGCTTTGTCGTCGGCGAGCTGCCGTCGTGGCTTTACCTGTGTGGACGGATGGCCTTCCCGCTGTTCGCGTTCGCCCTGGCGCTGGGTTTGGCCGGGAAGGCCCGGTCCCAGCTGCGAGCGACAACATTACGTGCTTTCATCTGGGCGCTGGTCGCACAGGCCGGCATGCAGCTCGTAGATGCCCCGGAAGGCCAGTTGAACGTCCTGTTCACGTTTGGCCTCGGGTTGGCGATCGTCGACATCTTCGACCGCGTCCGATCGCCATTCTTTCGGGCAGTCGCTCTCGTCGCAGCCGCTGCGGTCGCGATCTGGTGCGAATTCGGAATAATCGGAGTTGCCTTCGTGTCAGGCGCCGTCGCGCTGTGCCGGGCTCAGGATCCCCCGGCCGCGGCGTGGGCCGCGGTTCTGGCGTTGCTGACGGCGCTAGCGATCCCGAACGGCAATCATTTCGCGCTCGTCGCGCTACCCGTCGCAATGTTGGTCTGGCGTTTCGGCATCGCAGTGCCGCGCGTTCGTGGCCTGTTCTATTGGGCATATGCGCTGCAGTTTCCCGTCTATTCCGCGGCGAGGCTGATCGCGGCTTGAGCCTTGGTCCAGGAGGAGCAGTCATGTACTGGAAACGGACGATATTTGTCGCTCTTCCACTCTTGGCGATGTCTGAATTGGTAGCGGCTCAAAGTTCAAACGAGAACTCAATTCCTGACCCGACTCGTCTACAAGCTGTTTTTTCGAATCACGCCGCGAAGATCGTCACAATCGGCAATCCAAGCCGCATGGAAAGTGAAAAAGCGGTAGCCGAGTTCGCGACGTTCGAGGTGACCGTCGGTGGCGAACGCGAGCGTGGTGTGCGGATGGCTCTCAGCAGCCAGGGTCACTCGGAAATTCTCTACCTCGACAGTGCTCAGGCATTGCAACTTCGAAAAGAACTTGCCCGATACGAAATGTGGACCAAGGACTTTTGTGCAGATGCCGGCACATCTGCCTGTGTGTTTGGGGTTGCCCGCTGCAGGCCTTCGCAAGGTGTGGTCCAGGCCTTTTGTCCGTCCCTCTACAAGTCCAGCGACGGCGAGGTGGGAATCTCCATTTCTACGCCACGAAACGTTTTCGAGTTTCCGGCAGCGCAGGCGACGGAATTCGTCGCCGCGATTCAGGCAGCAGTCGGTGCGCTTGATGGTCCGGGTGGGGCAAGAGCGCCAATCTCTTCGATTGCGATCTCATCCGATTGTCCTGTGACATTCCCATCATCTGCACCAGTTGATGTATCGACGGGGGAGGATGCGCGCTGGTACGGAAGCGATGCACTTGCCGTAAGCCTGCCTGTTGATGGCCGCTGGAAAGGCATGGGGCCGACCGAAAGCTATGGGGACAAGTTCTGGTTGTGGCGGCGAGGGTATGACGCGATGTCCGAGACCCGGCCGGACCTCGTACTTGAGGGCGTGACGTTGATGGGTCCCTTGCAGCACTTGCGCATCGACAGGGCGACCAACGCCTTCGGGCCAGGGTGGAGCCGAATGCTTATCGGGCTGGAATTTCCAGCTGCCGGTTGTTGGCACCTAACTGTTACCTATAGGCGACCTGTGGCAGCCAAGATAACGCCGTTCACAGTTGAACAGATACTCTCGTTCGTGGTTGAAGTTGTGGATGAATGACTGCCACGGCGCGGGCCAGATTGGCTAGGGAGACAAACGATGCTGCGAGCAAGCGCGATCATGCCGGCACTGCGAGTAGGCGACATGCAGAAGGCCATTGAGTGGTACACGGATCGCCTTGGTTTCGAACTCTGTTGGCGCAAGCAAGGTGATGGCGGTGGCGAAAACTGCATGTCGGTAAAGGACAAGGTCGATCTGGTCTGGCCACTGGAGACGATGGATTACGGCACTGTTGAATTTAGGATTCGTGATTGTGATGGATATGTCCTCGCTTTCGCGGAACAGCGCCACTAGTTGCCAAATTCTCCTATCCCGCGCCCTTCCGAAGCCAGGCTCACGGTGGGCTTTTCCCTTCAACAAAGAGGTCATTCCTATGAACGTCAGCGTGCCCATTTTTTCGCTCGCATGTCTTGGCTTGTCTCAGGTCAGCGGTCAGGGGGAAACGATATCTCCTGATCTCTTAACGGTCGCGGAAGGCAAGTCATGGGAGGTAATTCACGCTGATGCCGAAAGCGAGGAAGTAGACGGGAGGCGTGTCGTGCGACTGATCGCTGAAGGTGACTCGGCCAATGGAATTGTCGGTTTGGCCCTGCTGCGCGACTCTGACTTTTCCACCGGGACGATTGAGATTGACTTGAAGGGAAAAAACGTTAGACAGCAAAGCTTCCTTGGGGTGGCTTTCAACGTTGTCGATGAAAAGACCTTCGAGGCAGTCTATTTTCGCCCGTTCAACTTCAAGGCCGAAGAACCCATGCGCAACCGCGCAGTGCAGTACATCGCATGGCCAACAAATACTTGGGAACACCTCAGAAAGACTGCGCCTGGTCAGTTCGAGAACTCAGTGAGTCCGGTGCCTGATCCGGACAACTGGTTTCATGCCCAGATTGAGGTCACAGACAGCCAAGTGAGGGTCTTCGTGAATCACGCGAAGGAACCCAGTCTGGTAACCCGTCGACTGTCGAGCGGCGGCGCCCAGCGCGCTGTCGGACTCTTCGTCGATTCAGCTGATGGTCACTATTCCAACCTGACAGTAGCGCCACTCAAATCCTTGAAGCCGTAATCTAAGCCAGGAGGGGACGGGCAAGTGAGGCCTAACACTTCGGTTCGCATCATGTATAGCAAGGGGAAGCAATGGGCTTTCACGGGGAGGAGGTCCCCGTGTCATTTGCCAAACGAGCCTTATGTTCTCTCGCTCTAGTTGCCTTCGGGTTTGTCGCTGGTCACGCACAAACTTCCAACCCCGATTTCATCCTGTCCATCGACGCGCCAGCCGGCGAAACTCACGTTCGATGCATCTCTGGCTGCAAGCTGATGAGGTCAAGAGATTTGGGCAATCCGAATGCTGGTCAGCTCGTTGAATACTTCTACCGGTGCGAAGGACAAAGCGTCAGTGGATGTGGGGCGCGCGTCGCTGGCTGGGTGACCAAGGACTCACGTGAGGCCGCAGACGCGACAGAGGGCTAGCTGGCGACGTGTGCTGGTGAGCTAGAACACGTCCCCAAGGCCCCAGCGCGGCCAAACTCACTAGTTCGCATAATGTATATTATGGTAAATACCAGATATCTACCGGCGAGCAGGAAGGCCGAATAACGCCGGTCCAGGGCATTGCGCGCTCTGCTCTCTTCTAAGCGAGTCGCCTCTTCATGAATTGCTGCGCAGCCACTTCGTATGGCGTGCGTACGCACAGCGCCTCTTCGCGCTCACGGGACGCTAGACTACTGGCCCTTTCGCACGGTGGATCTGAATGCACGAAACCGAGGACGTCTTTGTCAGTTATTCGCGCCAGGACAACGACAGGGTCCTGGAGCTGACCGGCCAGCTCCGCGCCGCCGGCGTCCGGCTGTGGATGGACGTGCGCAACATCGACGGCGCGGCCATGTGGGGCGAAGAAATCGTCAACGCCGTGGCGAAGTCCAAGGTGTTGCTGCTGCTGGTGTCGAAGACCGCCGTCGCGTCCCAGAATGTCCTCAAGGAGGTCCTGCTGGCCAGCGAGCGCAAGGGACATATCCTGCCGGTCCACCTCGAGCCGACCGAAATTCCCGGCAGCCTCAAGTACGCCCTCGCGGGCATTCAGCACATCGAGTTTTTTCGCGGTGACCCTGATGCGCAGTTGAAGGCCGTATCTGCGCTCGCTCGAGCGCCTGGGAGTCGGAGTAGGGGTCGTGCCTGCGACGCCGCCCTCCTCCGCTTCGGTTGTAGAGCCGCGAGCGCCGACCGATGCGGCACCGTCCGCCATCGACGCTGACAGGCTGATACGCTCCGGCGCCCTCGCCGTCCTTCCCTTCGACAACATCAGCCCCGATCCGGACGCCGATTACTTCAGTGACGGACTGACGGAGGAGCTGATCGCGCGGCTGTCGCTGGTCAGCGAAATCGAGCTCGTGTCGCGCTGGGCCTCGATGCAATACAAGGGCTCGCGCAAAGACATCAAGGCCGTAGGGCTCGAGCTCGGCGCCCGCTACATCATCGGCGGCAGCGTTCGCCGGGCAATGGAGTCCGTCCGCATTACCGTGCAGCTCGTCGACGTCGTGACGAACCGCCAGATCTGGGGCGACACCTACAAGGGCAAGCTGGACGATATTTTCGAGATCCAGGAACAGGTCGCGAAGCAGATCGTGGAAGCCTTGAAGCTCAAGCTCAGCTTCACCGAGAAGCTGTCCCTGACCAAGCGCCAGACGGTGAATGTCCAGGCCTACGACTTCTACCTGCGCGGCCAGGAATACCTGTATCGCCTGACCAAGCGCAGCGTCGAGTACGCGATCCAGCTGTTCGAGAAGGCCATCGAGCTCGATCCGCGATATGCGGCGGCCTACGCCGCTTGTTCCAGCGCGTATGGCCAGATGTACCAGTATTTCTCGCGCCATGAGCAGTACCGCGACAAGGCGCAGGAGTTCAGCTTCAAGGCGCTGATGTACGACAGCAACCTCCCGGAGGCATACGCCGCGATGGGTTTGTCGTATTTCATATGGGGAAAGCTCGAGGAGGCAGCCGCGTCGGGCCGCAAGGCCATCGAACTCGACCCGGACAACTTCATCGCGTATTGGACACTCGGCCGCATCAACTTCACCACCGGAAAGTTTGCGGAGGCGCTCGAGCTCTTCCAGAAAGCCATCGACATCAAGCCCGGCTTCTATGCCGCGCACCTCGACGTGAAGCAGGCTTACGACGCCCTCGGCCGCACCGCGGAGGCGAAGGTCGCGACTGAGAAGGCGCTCGAGATCATGCCCAACTACCTGCTCCAGAATCCGGACGACGCCCGCGCCAAGATGCTGTACGCGGTGACGCTCGCCGAGGTGGGACGCAAGGAACAGGCGATTGCCGAGGGTGCCGCCGCGCTTGAACTTGCGCCCGGCGACTCACTCATGCTCTACAACGGCGCCTGCCTGTACGCTCAGCTCGGCGAAAAGAAGCGGGCGATATCGACGCTACGGGATGCGATCGCTGCCGGGGTCACGAACTTCCAGTGGATGATGAACGACCCGGATCTCTACGGGTTGCACGACGATCCGGAATTCATCGCCTTGGCGAAGGACCGCCAGGATCCCGGTCGGTCTCCGGCCTGAGCCCAGGCGAGAGACTTTCCGACCTGTTGCGCCGATAGCGCAGGGACTCGCAGACCAGGTCGAACGCCGCGTCGATCGAAGTCCAGGCAGCCAGTGCCCGGAGGCGGGCTCGCGCTGCGCCCTCCTCCACGGTGCTCGTCGCGCAGTAGAAGGTCGGCTCGCCGTCCGACAGGACTGATGTCAGGCGTCCGGCGAGCCGCTTCATTGGGCGTCAGCGGTTGGCGGCTACCGACTCGGGTGGCGCGAGATACGAGCGCACCTGGGCGCGCGCATCTGACTCGAGCTTTGCCTTGGCAGCAGCATCCGCCGGCGGCGCCTTCTCGAGCGTCTCTGCCATCTCGAACAACGGCATGAACATCTTGTCGCGATCCGGCGCGCCTTTGAGATGCACGGTCGCCGTGCCGGTCAGGAGACCGGTCCACTCCGCGCGCACGGCCCGCCACATCGCTTCGGTCGCTGCGAGGTAGCGGTCGCCGGCGGTGAAGTCGAAGTCGCGGATCAGCTCGTAACGATTGAAGCCGAACTCGCGCCCGACCACCGGGCGATCCGCGCGTGGTGCGCCGCTGGCATCGAGCGCGACCTTGTTGTTCTGCTGTTCGTGGACCCATCCGGTCGGCGTGATCGTGTGGCGATTCGAGCCGAGCAGCACTTGGTAGTCGTCCCTGACGCTGTACTCGCGACGCGGCAACGGCCGCCAGCCTTCGCCTCCGATCCAGGTGGAATAGTTGCCGAAATGCTCCCAGTGTCCGACGCCCGAATAGCGCGGCGAATCGTCGACCTGAAAGACGCTCTGGCTCCAGGCGCCGGCCCGCGCTTGCGGGGAAACCGGGATCGACTGCCAGGTATTGTTGCCACGGTAGGCAAACTGTCCCTCCGGTTCATACTGCCAGTCCTGCCGCCAGTGCTTGGTGACCATCGGGCCGACGACCGTGCCGTCTTCCTGGACCATCCTCGAGACGAGCAGGTGCTGCAGGGAGATGAAATCCCCGCGATCCTCGATGACGTAGACCTTTTCGGTGCCCCAGCTCTGGTACGGCTTCTGCGGCTGCCAGGCGCCGTCGAATCCGGCCACCTCGATGAAGTCGAAGCTCGTGCGGTACTCCCCCGCCATCGCCAGGATCGCCCGCCGGTCGCGCTCCTTGGGAGACAGGCCCGGCTCGCGCAGTCGTGTCCAGGCCTCGCTCGCCTCGGTGACCAGCGTGACGGCCGGGCCCTTGGTCGTGCCGCCGCGTGGCGCCATGGTGTCGCCATCCTTGAACTGCCACGCAAACGTGTACTGCCGTGTCGGCGCAGGCGTCTCGGCGGTTATCTTCTCGTCATAGGCGACGACGGGCATCGTCGCGAGGAAACCGATGCCGAGCGTCGCGGAAGCCGCGAAGGCGTTGAAGAGCGTGCGCATGCCGGAAGGTGTTTCGGGGTTCATGGTGTGCCTCAGAACTGGAAGTCGATGCTCGCACTCACCGTGCGGCCGGGACGGGAGTAGCGGTCGATGACGGGATCGTCCGCCGGCCGGCCGCGGACGTCGGACCATTCCCAGTACTTCTCATCGGTAAGGTTGCCGAGGCCGAGGCGCAGCGTCGTGCGCTCACCGAGCCCGAGGTGCGCGAGCAGGTCGAGCACCTCGTAGCCCGGCGCCGCAAACTGCGGGCCGGCGGACTCGTCGATGCGGTCCTTGCGGTCGACCGCCGTCAGGACCAGCTCCGTGCCCCAGCGATCGCCGGGACTCGCGTAGCCGATGCCGAGCACGCCCTTGAGCGGGTCCACGCTGTTGAGCGGGACGTCGTCGGTCTGGTCGTCGCCGCGCGCCCAGGCGATGCTCGAGCGCAGCCTCCAGCCAGCCAGCGATTCGTTGAAGGCGCCGAATGTCCAGTCCGCCGCGGAACTCGACGCCGTAGATGCGAGCTTCAGCGATATTCTGGGACTGGAATACCAGCAATCCCGACTGCGGGTCCACGCCGATCACGACCAGCGACTCGATGAAGTCCTCGTAGTCGTTGTGGAAGGCAGCGAGCGAATAGTAGTTGCCGCCCTGCCCGCCCCGAATGCCGACCTCGAAGCCGCGGCTCTCCTCGGGCTTCAGGTCCGGGTTCGGGATCGCGGTATAGCCGAACGCGATGTTGGTGAAGCCGATGTTGACGTCGTCATACGGCGGCGCCCGGAACCCCTCCGAGTACTGCAGGTAGGCGGATGCGTTGTCCCCGAAGCGCCGGATGATGCCGAGCTTAGGCGAGACGTTGGTGTGATCGATCCCGACCGGGTCGGACAACGGGTTGTCTTCGGTGAAGATCTCGTCCGCCGTCGGATCGAGGTCGTAGTAGTCGGCCCGTAGCCCGGGAACCAGCATCCAGCGGCCCTGGCCGAGCTCGATCTCGTCCTGGACGAACGCCGCCGCCTCAATCGTCTCGGTCAGCGGAAAATCGCGCACAGGAAACGTATCGGGCAGCACCACGTTCGTGACCTCGCCGGTTGCAAGGTTCGTCTGACTGCCGTCACGCATCTGCTCGGTGTCGGTGCTCGTGAACTCGATCCCGTACGTGAGCGTTTGTGCGACCGCGCCGGACTCGAAACGCTTGCGCAGGGTCAGCTCGCCGCCCAGCACCTCCTGCTCGAAGCTGGCGCGGCGCCGGCGCAGCGTCTCGAAGGCGGGTCCGGCACCGCTGTTGAGCCTAAGTTCCTCGGTGTGCTGGACCGTCTCGCTGTCCTGCCAGTAGGCCTGCCAGCTGCCCTCGTCCGCGATTGCCGCATCCAGCGAGAAGGTATGGTCGAGGGCGACGCGATTCCGGTCACGGCTGTCGTCTCCGGTCAGGTCGAGCGTCTGCACCGTGGTCGGACCTAGCGCCTGGGTGCGCCGGCCCGAAATGGCATCGGTGAACGTGTCGTCACGCAGCGCCTCAGCGGTGAGCTTCAGGCGCTGACCGTCGGCAAACTCCCAGGCCAGCTTGCCGAGTACGTTGTTCGATTCGTAGTCCTGCGGATCGGGTGCGGTCCGCGTCGAGTCCTGCGAGAAGACCTCACCCTGGTTGTCGAGCTCCTGGCCTTCGCGCCGCGTGTACTGGAGCAGCGCCGACATCGCCTCACCGCGCCATGCGCCGGTCGCGGTCGCGGCAAAGCTGTCGTCCGCGTCGTACCAGGCGGCACGCGCTTCGGCACCTGTCGGCCCGCCGTCAGCATCGACATAGTCCTCCGGGTCTTTGGTGATGAAGGCGACGACGCCGCCGATGGCATCGGAACCGTAGAGGGAAGACGCCGCGCCACGCAGGATCTCGACCTGCTTGAGGGACTCGAGGTCGACAAAATCCCGCCCGGCGCTCGCGAAACTGCCGATCGAATAGGCATCCGACACGGGGACGCCGTCCACTTCGATCAGTACCCGGTCACCGTCGATCCCGCGGACGTTGAAGCCTGAAAGCCCGAACCGCCCTGCCGAGTTCGCCACCGAGATGCCCGGTTCGTACCGGATCAGGTCCTTGATGTCGCGGGACAGCTCGGCGCGCATGTCGGCCGCCTGCTTGACCGTCACCGTGGCCGCGACGTCCCGGACCGGCCGCGGACCGCGCGTCGCGGTCACGACGACGGTTTCGAGTGGCTTCCCAGACGTACTCGCGCCCTCCGGGAGATCGGCGCTTGCGGCCTGCCAATAGGCCAGCGCAGTACCCAGGCATGCCATTCCGATCCGGTTCACAGGACGTCTCCCGAGGCCGAGTTCCAGTCGACTCGATGCAAATAATAGTCATTCTCATTCGCATTGCCAAGACCGGGGTCACAAACCGGCGTGCCGCGTGGGCATCCGGCGCGTCGTAAGCCAAGGATTTCCTTCAGAGCCGCGAAAACCAGTCCGCGATTGCCTTGCGCTGCGCGGCATCTGGCACGCGCGCCCGAAGCGGCCTCGAGATTCTCGGCCGCGTGGCGGGGATTGCGCGTCGCAGCCAGAACCACCGTGACCGCAGGATCGCCCAGCACCCACTTGATGAAGAGCTGCGCCGCGCTTCGGCAGCCAAGCTCCGCGGCGACCGGCGGTAGCGCCTGCCCGGCTGCGCGGTCGATCATCGCGCCCTTCGTGAAAGGCCGGTTGACCAGCACCGCCACGCCCAGATCGCGCGCCGCCGGCAGAAGGCGTTCGCCGGCGTCCGGCTCCGCGAGCGAGTAGTTGACCTGCAGGAAGTCGGGTTTCTCGCGCCTGGTCACGCGCTCGAGTTCCGCGTGCGCGCTCGCGACGTAATGCGTGACGCCGATGTAGCGGACGGTGCCGCCGTCCCGCGCGGTCCGGAGCGTCGCCAGATGCGTGTCGAGGTCCTGCAGGTTGTGCACCTGCACCAGATCGAGCGTCTTGGCACGCAGGAAGCGGTGCGAGTCCGCGAGCTGCTGCTTGCCCGGCCTCACGGCCGGTCGTCCAGATCTTGGTGGCCAGAAACGGGCGTGTCGCCGGCTTGAGGGCCGCGAGGATGTCGCCGATGCGCTCTTCCGAGCGTCCGTACATCGGCGAGCTGTCGATCACGCGTCCGCCCGCGGCGAGAAAGCTCCGCATTGCGGCAAGCGCCGCGTCGAACTCGGGCCCGCGCGGCGGCACGTCAAGCACCTGCCAGGTGCCGAGTCCGAGCGCGGGCAGCTGTTCGCCAGTTCGTGGAATGGCGCGCAGGATCGGCTCAGCCGCGGCCGCCGCGAAGCCGCGGCGCAGCGAGCGCTGCGAGCAGTGCCGAGGGCCGTGCGTCGCGTGAGCCGGGGCGCGACATCGTTCGGACTGCTTCATGGGCACCTCCCTTCATGTGCCCGGGCTTGGACCGGCGCCCGACCGCGGAAGTGCCCGCCCGGCGGCGCTCGAAGGCATCGGCCGAGCCCCGCGGAGATCGCGATGGCGGGCAGCATCATGGCAGCGCAGATCCACGCATGACCGACGAGTCCGACGCCGGCCGCGTGAAAGATTGCGAACAGCCAGACGCCGACCAGGTCGCTGGCGCGCTGCAGGACCGTATCGATGAAGTTCTTGGCCTTGTACTTCGTCTCGGCGTCGACGACGGTGAAGAGCACCTCGCGGCTCGGCTTTGCGATGCCGTACTCCCCCGCCCGCCGCAGCACCTGGCCTGCGGCAAGCACCAGCAGCACTGGGCGCCGCCGCGAGCGCGAGAAAGGACCCGAGCGCGACGATCGGCATGGCGACCAGCGCGCCGCGCAGCTCGAAGCGCCGAATCAGCCAGCCCACGACGACGCCCTGGAACAGCCACGACGTCAGGCTGACCGCGAACTCGATCGCGGCCCAGGAACTGCCCGCGGCTCGCGAGGTCCGGGTAGCTCGCCTCGACGAAGCGCAGGAGCTCGTTGTACATGAATGCCGCTGCGGTCGAGCCGATCAGGATGATGGCCGTGATGCCGATCAGGTAGGGCGAGCGCGCGACCAGCAGCAAGCCCGACAGCACGCGGCCGCCGATGCGCGCGTCCGGATCGTCCGGCGGCAGCACGAAGCGGCCGTGCCGGCGCTCCGCCCAGCAGGCGAGCCCGCGGATGCAGGGCAGCGTGCCAAGCAGGAACAGCATCGAGCAGCCCGACGACGGCGTCGACGCCGATGCGCGGCGTCAGGTACTGCATCAGAAGCGGCCCCAGGATCGCTCCGGTACCTCCGCCGGCCGCGATCGGGCCGAACAGGCGCTTCGCCTCCTCGTCCCGGAACACGTCGACCATGAAACTCCAGAACACCGAGACGACGAACATGTTGAACGTCGACACCCAGATGAAGAACGAGACGGCGAGCCACTTGGCATCCGGCACGAGCTTGAATAGCAGGTAGAACACGAGCAGGTTCGACGCGAAAAACGCGTAGGTGAGCGGCAGCAGCAGCGCCTTGCGCACGCGCGCGACCAGCGCGCCGAAGCCCGGCGAAAGCACCAGCGTTGCCGCAAGCGTGCCGACGTAGAGCCAGGGCAGGTTTTTGAGGCCCGCCTCGATCGCCATCGCGTCGCGAAGCGGGCGCAGCAGGTAGTACGAGCACATCAGCATGAAGAAGTAGCCGAAGGCGAGCGCGACTGCCCGCTTCCTCGCCGGCCTGCGCGCGAAGTACCTTCCGGATCAGCGGCAGCACATCGAATCAGCCGCGGTGCGTCGAGCCGGCGAGGTGCGGACGGTCGCTGTGCGTGTCCTTCAGCACGAACACCCGTCGGTCTTCTCTCGCTGCCAGTGCTCGAGCCGTGCGACCGACGGCATGAAGAGCGGGAACTTGAACTCGACCGGCGCCTGCACCGGCGGCGCGAGCGCGTCCGCGCCGAGCGCGGCAAGCGTGCGCGCCATCGACCACATGCCGTGAGCGACGGCGCGATCGAAGCCGAACAGCTTCGCGCCGCGGTCGGCGAGATGAATCGGGTTGAGATCGCCTGACAGCCAGCCGTAACGACGCCCGACCGCGCGGGGCACGTCGATGTCGGCGGCCACCGCTGCATCGCCCTCGCCGGGCTTCTCGTAGCGCAATGTCTGGCGCGCGCTGCGCGGGCGGCGACTTCCCGCCGACCGATGCCGGCGCGCCAGCAGCGTCGACTTCTCGAGCCAGGCGATGCCCTCCCCGTCCTCTACCGACGTGAAGAGGTCGAACTCGTGCCCGCGATCCGCTTCGCGGTAACCCTCGATCCAGCTCTGGAGCCCGTAGTCGCGTCCGCCGGCAGTGGCCGCGCCTGGCGGATCTCGTTCGCGACGTGGATGAGTCCCATGATGCGCACGACGAAGCGCGGATGCGTCAGGATCGCGAACTGCAGCGGCATCGCGAGCACGTGCGGATAGGTGACGGGCAGGCAGCCGTCGTCGCGAAGCCGCAGAGTCCTGCGATAGCGCGCAAGTGCGCCGCGAGGCTCGCGCGCACTCGTTCGACGCTGCCTTCGAGCCGCGGCACGCCGCTGCCCTTCCGGCACGAGCGCGTGGCGCCGCCCGAACACGGCGCGCGGGAAGTACCGGAAGGCCGATGGCAGGTGCTCGAAGCGGTAACTGACGACGGCCGGCCCCATGGCACTCCTCCGGCCGCTGGATTACGGAACGATCCGGTCTATCGTGATGCTCGCCGGACGGGCCGAGGCGAAATCATAACCGACCTCTCCGAACAGGTCGCCGCTCGCAGCGATCGGCTGCCCGCTCGCGGAGATCCGCGCAATGAGCGTGAGCGGGCCGCCGCCCGCGAGCGTGATGCCCGGGCAGCATGGCGTCGGCGTCGCTCAGTCGGACCGACGACCGGCCAGGCGCCGACCGGGCGTCGCTGCACCGCGAGCGGCGGTCCGCCCTCGCCGCGCCGGGCGATGACGAAGAGCGTCGCATTCGGCGGCACGCGCGCGGCGAGCGCAGGCATCAAGCGCAATCGAGATCTCGATGGCGGCTGCGTCGGCACGGCTCCGGCGACCGTCGGCGTCGCGGGTCGTCCCTGCGGCTTGCTCGAGCTCCGCGAGCCGCTCCGCCAGCACCTGGCGCAGGTCCGGCGGCAGGTCGTGCTGCTGCAGCTCGACCCAGCGTTGCCGGGCCAGCGCGAAATCGCCGCGCCGGTAGGCGGTGATTCCGCCGTACCAGAGCGCGCGCGGATTGTCCGGCGCGAGCGCGAGCGCCTGCTCGAAGAGCTCGGCTGCCTGCGCCGTCGATCGCCTGCTCGTCGACCAGCACGAGCGACTCCGCGTAGCCGACGACCGCCTCGGCGTCGCGACCCTCGCGTTCGCGTATAGGCCTCGCCGAAGGCGTCCCGCGCGAGCGCGTAGTCGCCCAGCACCGTGGCCGAGCGGCCGAGCAGCTTCCAGCCCTCCACGTCTTCCGGCTGCCTGCGACACTTCTCCTGCAGTTGCGCGACGATGCGCTGCAGGTCCGGCGCCGTGATCGCTGGCGCCGGCGGCGGTGCGTCCCAGTCCCAGTTGCTCGCCTGCAGGTAGATGAGGATCGCCGCGGCGGGCAGCGCAATCGCAACGGCGGCTGCTGTGGCGCGGGCGCGAGGCATTCCGCGGACCCTTCCGTCCGAGGCCGAGCAGCGGCCAGGCAAGCAGGCCGATGGCTGCTGCGAGGAACAGCGCTGCGAGCGCGGCGAATGCGGTCACGGGCGGTCCGGCTCCTCGTCGAGCGCGGCGGGATCGCTGCGCGCGATGCGCGCGCGGCGACGCACGACGACCAGCACGGTCGACGAGGCCGCCGGCCAGGAACAGGGCGGGCGCCGCCCACAGCAGCCAGGTGCGCGGCGCGACGGGCGGCTTGCAGCAGGACGAAGTCGCCGTAGCGCTCCGTCATGAAGGCGTAGATCTCCGCGTCGCTCTTGCCGGCGCGAATCAGCGTCTCGACCTCGCGGCGCAGGTCCGCGGCGAGCGGCGCATTGGAGTCGGCGATGCTCTCGCTGCGGCAGACGAGGCAGCGCAGGTCGCGGATCAGCCGCTCGTAGCGCGCCTGCTCGGCGGGTCGTCGAAGCGCTGGCCGGAGTCGACGGCGCCGGCGAGCGGGGCCAGCAGCAGGCAAGCGACCAGTGCCGCAATGACGCGCATCACGGGCTGGCCACCCCGGCGCCAGCAGCGGCAGGAACTCGCGCTCCCAGACCTCCAGCGTGATCGGCCCGATGTGCTTCTTCACCACGCGGCCGGACCCATCGATGAGGAACGTCTCGGGCGCGCCGTACACGCCCCAGTCGATGGCCGCGCGCCCCTCCGGGTCGAAGGCGACTGAGACGTACGGGATTGCCGAGCTGCGTGAGCCAACGCAGCGCGAGCGCGCGGTCGTCCCGCCAGTTGAGTCCCATGATCGGCACGCGATTTTCGCGTGCAATCGCGAGCAGCGCCTCGTGCTCCTGGCGGCAGCCGACGCACCAGGTCGCCCAGACGTTCAGCAGCCACGGACGCCCCTGCGAAGTCCGCCGGGCCCACCTTCCAGGCGGGATCGCCCAGCGACTCCAGGGAGAAAGCCGGCGCCGGCTTGCCGATCAGCGGCGACGGGATCTGGCCCGGGGTCGCGGTTCAGGCCGACGACGAAGAAGCCGACGAGCACGGCGAAGGCGAGTGCCGGCACCAGGAATCGCAGCGGCAGCTTCATGGCGCGGCCGTAGCCACTGCGCTCGGCGGCGTGCGCCGGCGCGCGCACGCGATAGCGTCGGTCGAATGCGGCGATCGCCGCCGCCGAGCGCAATCAGGATCGCGCCCAGCCAGATGTAGCGGATGAGCGGCTTGTACTGCAGGCGCACGCTCCAGCGGCCCTGGCCGAGATCGTCGCCGAGCGCGGCAAACAGGTCGCGCGCGGGACCGACTTCGATGCCCGCCTCCGTCATCGGGTTGCCGCCCGAGTTGTAGAGCCGCTTCTGCGGACGGAGCACGGTGACTTCTTCGCCGTCCGCTCGCGACGACGACCTCGGCCTCGACGCCGGTGAAATTGGGCCCCTGCACGTCACGCAGCGCCGTGAGACGGAAGTCGTAGCCGCCGATGCTCGCGGCGTCACCGACCGCGAGCGCGAAGTCCTTCTCGACCTTGAAGGACTGCACGCCGGTGATGCCGAAGCGTCGCAAGCCCGACGCCGAAGTGCGCGATCACCATGCCGAGCACGGCCGCGGGCAGCGACTGCCGCGCGCGCAGGCGCGCGGCCGGGATCAGGAGCGCGGACAGCATCACCCAGAGCGCGAGCGAGAAATCCGAGCGTCGTCATCGGCCGGAGGTCCGCATACGCCGCCGCCCCGATCAGGACCGCGACCGCGAGCGCGCAGGCTGCGGCCAGCCCACAGCCTGTTCTTCATCGCCGCGAGGTAGCCCGCGCTTCCAGGCGGCATGCATGCCGACGCCGAGCAGCGCGACGCAGCGGCAGCATCGGCACCAGGAACATCAGGTTGAACCAGGGCGCGCCCACGGTGACCTTGCCGAGCTCGAGCGCGTCCATGAACAGCGGATACAGCGTGCCGAGCAGGATCAGGCTGAGCGCCGCGACCAGCAGCGCGTTGTTCAGCAGCAGGAAGCTCTCGCGCGACGTCGACCTCGAACGCGGCGGACGACTTGAGTCGCGGCGCGCGCCAGGCATACAGCAGCAGCGCACCGCCGATGACGAACGTGCAGGAATGCGAGGATGAAGGCTCCGCGCGCGGGATCGGTCGCAAAGGCGTGCACCGAGATGAGCACGCCCGAGCGCACCAGGAAGGTGCCGAGCAGCGACAGCGAGAACGCCGCGACCGCGAGCAGCAGCGTCCAGCTCTTGAACAGCCCGCGCTTCTCGGTGACGGCCAGCGAGTGGATGAGCGCCGTGCCGGCGAGCCAGGGCATGAAGGACGCATTCTCGACCGGGTCCCAGAACCACCAGCCGCCCCAGCCGAGCTCGTAGTACGCCCACCAGCTGCCGAGCGCGATGCCGATCGTGAGGAACAGCCAGGCCGCGAGCGTCCAGGGCCGCGTCCAGCGCGCCCAGGCGGCGTCGAGGCGGCCCTCGATCAGCGTCGCGCACGCGAATGCGAAGGCGACCGAGAAGCCGACGTAGCCGAGGTAGAGGATCGGCGGATGCACCGCGAGCGCGAAATCCTGCAGCAACGGGTTGAGGTCGCAGTCCTTCGGGCGCCGCCGGCACCAGCCGCTCGAACGGATTCGAGGTCGCCAGCATGAACAGCTGGAAGCCGATGCTGATGAGCCCGAGCACGCCGAGCACGCGGCCGCGAAACGGCGCCTCCAGCGAGCGGCTCGCCGCCGCCACGGCAAGCGTCCAGCCCGCGAGGCACAGCGACCACAGCAGCAAGGAGCCCTCGTGCGCGCCCCAGACGGCGGCGACGCGGAAGAAGAGCGGCAGCTCGCGAATGCGAGTTCGTGGCGACGTAGAGCACCGAGAAGTCGCGCTGCACGAAGGCCCAGGTGAGCGCCCCGAATGCGAGCGCGACGAACACGAACTGTCCGACGACCGCCGAGCGCGCCGCGGCCAGCCAGGCGCGCATTGCGCGCGCGCCGCGCCGCCGAGTCCGAACACGGCCTGCGCGATCGACAGGAGCAGCGCGAGGATCAGCGCGAAATGGCCGAGTTCCGGGATCATTCGGATACCCGCGCCGGCGTCGGCTGTGCAGGGACTCCGCGACTTCCGGCGGCATGTAGTTCTCGTCGTGCTTGGCGAGCACCTCGTCCGCGACGAACTCGCCGGCGGCGTCCATGCGGCCGTGCGCGATCACGCCCTGCCCTTCCCGGAACAGGTCCGGCAGCAGACCCTCGTAGTGCACCGGGACCGAGTGGCGGTAGTCGGTGACGACGAAGCGGACCTCGAGCGTGCCGGACGTGCGCTCGACGCTGCCCTCCGTCACCATGCCGCCGATGCGGAACGTGCGGCCGCTCGGCGCGTCGCCGGCCAGCACCTGCGATCGGGTTGTAGAAATAGAGCAGGTTGTCGCGGAACGCGAACATCGCGAGTGCGGTCGCCGCGCCGACGCCGGCGACGATCGCGACCACCGCGAGCAGCCGCTTGCGGCGCGGCGTCACGGCGCGCCTCGCGCCGTCGAGCGTCGCAAGCGCGCTGCTCGCGCGTGCAGCGCATGCAGGCGCCGCGCCGCGACGACGTTCCAGGCGAGCACGACCGCGGCCAGCGCGAAGCACGGCCAGACGAAGGCGCCGTAGCCGCCCATGTGCGAGGAATTCGCTCATCGTGCGAGCTCCGTCTTCAGCCAGGCGGCATCGCGCTCGCGCCGCAGGATCTCGGCACGCAGCCGCATCAGCAGGACGGCGCCGAAGTACAGCGTGAAGCCGAGCAGCATCGCCAGCAGCGGCCACAGCATGTCGCCCGCCATCGAGGGCTTGCCGATCTTGGTGAGCGTCGCAGGCTGGTGCAGCGTGTTCCACCAGTACACCGAGTAGTGGATGATCGGAAGGTTCACGACGCCGACGATCGCGAGCACCGCCGCGGCGCGGTCGGCGCGGTCGCGGTCGTCGATCGACGCGCGCAGCGCCATGACCCCGGCATAGAGAAACAGCAGGATCAGCTCCGACGTCAGGCGCGCATCCCACACCCACCAGGTGCCCCACATCGGCTTGCCCCAGATCGCGCCCGTCGCGAGCGCGAGGAAGGTGAACGAGGCGCCGACCGGCGCCGAGGCCGCCGCCACCGCGTGCGCGAGCTTGATGCGCCAGACGAGGCCGATGGCCGCGGCGACCGCCATCGTCCCGTACACGAGCATCGACAGCCAGGCGCTCGGCGCATGCACGTAGACGATGCGGAAGGCGTCGCCCTGCTGGTAGTCCGGCGGCGCCAGCACGAGGCCGCCGTAGAGGCCCGACGACGATCAGTGCCGCAGCCGGCCAGCCGAACCAGGGCGTGAGCCGTGCCGGCAATGCCGATAGGCATGCGGCGGCGAGGCGAGCTTGTGAAACCAGGTCCAGTTCATCGCATCACTCTGCGCTGATCCGAAGCGCCGCCGCGACCGCGGGCGGCGCCAGCGTCACCGACAGCACAAGCATCGCAGAAAGCAGCAGCAGCGGCCCGCGGGCGCTGTCGCCGTGGATCGCCAGGTCGATCGCCCGCGCGCCGAAGATCAGCGCCGGCATCGCGAGCGGCAGGACGAGCAGCCCGAGCAGCAGGCTGCCCCGGCGCAATCCCAGCGTCAGCGCCGAGCCGATCGCGCCGAGCGCGCTCAGGATGCCCGTGCCGAGGGCGAGCGAAAGCATCGAGCGTGCAATTCGCCTCCGGCGGCACGCCGAGGCTCGCCGCTACGAGCGGCGACAGCAGCACGAGCGGCAGGCCGCAGACGGTCCAGTGCGCAAGCCCTTTCGCGAGCGCGAGCACGGCGAGCGGCTGCCCCGACAGCAGCATCTGCTCGAGCGTGCCGTCGGCGTGGTCGGCGCGGAACAGGAGTTCGAGCCCGAGCAGCGAGGCGAGCAGCGCCGCGACCCAGAGCGTGCCGCCGGCGATCTCGCGCAGCTCGCCGAGCTCCGGGCCGAGCGCCAGCGGAAAGAGTGTCGTGACCATGATGAAGAAGACGAGCGGTTGCGCGACCTGGCCCCAGTGGCGCAGAGCCAGCAGGAGATCGCGCCGGTAGGCGAGCACAGCAGCACCGAGGATGCCGGTTTGCGCCGTCATGCGAGCTCCAGTCGCCGCGGCACATGATTCCGGATCGCCGGCGGCTGGTGAGCCGCGATCAGCGCGGCACCGCCGGCGTCGAGATGACGGCCGATCACGGCAGATACCAGTGTCCGATCCGTTCGAATCGAGATTCGTGTACGGCTCGTCGAGGATCCACAGAGGCGCTGCGGCGAGCATTACGCGCGCGATGGCAAGGCGCCGACGCTGGCCGGCGGAGAGCGTGCCCGCGGCTTGCGCCTTCGCACCTGCGAGTCCGACCTGCGTCAAGCGCAGCGTCGATTTCCGAGTCGTCGAGCCGCCGTCGCAAGCCCGACGTCGAACGTCAGGTTCTCGCCCGCCGTCAGTTCGGGCTTGAGGCCGTCGCTGTGCGCGAGATAGCTGAAGCTCGCGCACCAGGCGTCGCGGTCCGAGCGCGTTTCCCGCCCGCCCCACTTCACCGTGCCCTGCTCCGGCGTCAGCAGACCCGCAATCACGCGCAGCAGCGTTGTCTTGCCCGCGCCGTTCGGACCCAGCACGTGAACGCATTCCCCGCCGCGACTTCAAGCGAAATGCCGCCAGCACCCGCCGGTCGCCGCGCCAGAACTCGATACCGTGTGCAGAAAGTCCTGAAAAATTAAACGGTTGCAATGGGAATATTCACCGGCCTCTCAGGTGGCGCGGACTATACCAGACTCCCCCGGGACGGGCCCCTGACGAGGTCACAGCGTGAAGGGCTCGTATACTTCCGCGCATGGATGATCGCGCCTTGGGGCCATCGCGCTCGCGACTCCTTGCGCATCGTTGGCACCATCTTGCTGCTGGCAAGCGCCTGCGGCGGCGACAAGGCTGCCGAGCGATGGTGCCGCCGCGCCGAGTGCCGCACCGGCCGCCGCAGAAGTCGCCGCGAGTAGCGATGCCCCGGATACCGCCGACATGGGCGCCTTCGTGCTTGCGAAGATCAATGCCAATCCAAGCGTCGGGGGCAAGGCGACGCTGGTCGAATTCCGCCAGAAATCCGTCGCCACGCAGCCACTCGGCGACAAGATGCGGTCCGCGGTCGTCGAGTTCGAAGGCGTCGTCACTTTCAGCAGCGACGTGTCCTGGAGCTGGCAGGGTCCGACCAAGGCCGGCGAGCCGCAGAAATTCGAGGCGCGCGCCGAATACGTCGACCAGGGCCAGGGCTGGCAGCTGGTCGAGCCGATCGGCATCTATCCGCTTTGAGGCGCGCTCACCCTCTCGAGGGATAGCGCGGGAACGCGGGCAGCTCGTGCGCGCGCTCCATCCAGCCGATTCGTTCCGCCGACTGCACGTGAATTTGCGGCGCGACTGAGTTCGGGTCGTCGAGCGTCGCGATCTGCACATCGGCAATGCCCGGCAAGTTGACGGCGTTGAAGTAGAAGAGCCCGGTACCGCAGTCGGCGCAGAAGTGCCGGCGGCCGTTCGTGGATGACCGGTAGACCTTCGGCGTACCTTTGAGCACTCGGACAGCGCTCTCGGGGAATGCGCTCCAGCCGACGACCGGCGCGCCAGCATGGCGGCGGCAGTCGCTGCAATGGCAGAGCGCGCTCCAGTTGGGCTCGCCATGGACTTCGTAGCGGATTGCCCCGCAGTGGCACTGACCGTCGCCATCGGATTCTCCTCGGATTGTCGTGGTGCCCCGAGCAGGTTGGACCTGCGATCGCTCACTGAAGCAAGTAGAGTCCCACGCCGCCGCCTAGAGCATGAAGGCGAGATCCTGCTGGGCAAAATTGCCGATGTTTGGGGTTATCAGCGGCAGGTGTCCTGCATCCACACCGAACCACTTCGTCAGCGTCGCAGCGTATTGATCCGTCGAAATCGCGGGAATCATCCTGCCTCCACCGACGTCGACATGGCCGCCGATTTCCAGCACAGGATAGCGGCCATAGAAGGTTCGGCCCTTGACTGCGTCGCCAATCACGATCTGCACGCCACCCCACGCGTGATCGCTGCCATCGCCGTTTGACGTCAGCGTTCGGCCGAAGTCCGAATGCGTGAATGTCGTGACGTTCGAGGAGACACCGAGCTCGACGGTCGCATTATAGAACGCGGCAAGTGAAGCGCTCACATCGCTCAGAAGTGTCGGCTGATTGAGCAGCTGAGCGTCGTGCGCATCGAAACCGCCCGCCGCGACGAAGTAGATCTGCCTCGACATGCCGAGCCGGTCGCGCACTGCGATCATCCTGGCCACTGTCTTCAGCTGCGTAGCGAGGGAAGACGCCGGAAAAGCCGTGGTCAATGCCGGCGCTGCAGTCAGCGCGCTGTTTACGAGCGTCGAATACCGTAAGGCACGATCCTGAACGTCGGCAAACGCCCGTCCGTACACGTCAGGATGGTTCGCGTAGACGATTCGCTCGAACGCGGCCCGCCTGGCGAGAGTACTGGCTGTATTGCCGAGGGCCGAGAAGACGGTGCCAGTGGCACCCATCACGTACGGCGCTGCAAGTTCGCCGGCCTGGAACAGCGTGGTTCCACTCAGCGAGATGTTGAGGGCCAGTTGCTGACTTGCCGTTTGGTCCGCGAGCACGTCCGCGATGCGGCCCGCCCAGCCCGATCTCAAGGACTGGCGACCTCGCAACGTGTGCCATTGGTCCTGCTGGTCATTGTGTGAAAAGAGCTGTGGCGGCAACGACACGCTGCCCTCGCTGATACTGCTCGAGGGTTACGGCCTCGATCAGCGGGCCGACGTTGGCGATCACTGCGCATCGGCCTGTCTCGAACAGTGACTGCACGTCAGGCATCGAGGGATGGATGCCATAGGCAGCGCCGTCGCGCGTGCCAAACCGCCGCGACGCGCTATCCACCGCCGAGCGACCAGCGATCGACGCCTTGGCGCCGAACGTCTTGCTCCGACCTGCATGTGCCCCGGGCTGGACTCGAACCAGCATGGCCTTGCGGCCAACGGATTTTAAGTCCGTAGCGTCTACCCGTTCCGCCACCGGGGCTGGGCGCAGATCATCTGGAGGCTAGGGTCGGAATCGAACCGGCGTACACGGCTTTGCAGGCCGCTGCATGACCACTCTGCCACCTAGCCTTCGGGGGCATTAGACACGAAACCCCGGATCTGGATCCCGGGGTTTCGGTGGAATCTGGAGCGGGAAACGAGGCTCGAACTCGCGACCTCAACCTTGGCAAGGTTGCGCTCTACCAACTGAGCTATTCCCGCGGGTGCGCGTCACTGAACGCGACATTTTAGGAACGGCACCCCGGGGCTGTCAAGTTTCGCCGGTCGCCGCGCAATTCCGGGCCTGCCGCGATCAGGTAGGTGATCATCGACCACAGGGTCAGGACGGCCGCCAGCGACCGTCAGCGCGAGCCCCAACTCGTAGATCGGCAGGCCGAACAGGTCCTCGCGGAACAGCATCATCGACAGGCCGACGATCTGCACGATGGTCTTGAACTTGGCGACGCCGGAGACCTGCATCTTGTGGTGGGCGCCGATCTGCGGCCATCCATTCGCGCAGGGCCGAAATCGCGATCTCGCGGCCGATGATCACCGCCGCCGTCAGGGTCACGTACCAGACCGGGTCCTTGCTGACGATCAGCACCAGCGCCGTCGCGACGATCAGCTTGTCGGCGACCGGATCGAGGAATGCCCCGAGCGGCGACACCTGGCCGAGCTTGCGCGCCAGGTAGCCGTCGAACGCATCGGTGATCCCGACCAGCGCGAACAGGAGGCCGCTCGCCATGTCGGACCAGTGATACGGCAGGTAGAACAGCACGACGATGACCGGGATCAAGGCGATCCGGAGCGCCGTCAGCAGGTTCGGAATCGTGTACGGGCCGCTCATCCCGCTCCCGGATGCAGATGCTCGTAGATCGCCTGCGCGAGCGCCGGCCCGATGCCGGGCGCGCGCGCGAGGTCCTCGACTCCGGCGCGCAGCACGCCCTGCAGGCCGCCGAAATGCCGCAGCAGCGCGCGCCGGCGCGCCGGGCCGAGGCCGCCGATCGCTTCCAGCATCGAGGTCTGGCGCGACCGCGCGCGCCTGCGTGCGATGACCGCTGATCGCGAACCGGTGCGCTTCGTCGCGCACGCGCTGGATCAGGTGCAGTGCCTTCGAGTCCGGCGGCAGTATAGAGGCCGCCTCGCGGCCGGCCAAGAAAATGCGTTCCTGTCCCGCGCGCCGGTCCGCGCCTTTCGCGACGCCGGCGACCGCCGGGATCTCGATCGCGAGTCCCGCGAGCACGCGCACCGCCTCCGCGAGCTGGGCCGCGCCGCCGTCGATCAGCAGCACGTCCGGCAGCGGCGCCGCCTTCCTGCTTGCGACGGCGGTAGCGCCGCTCGAGCGCCTGCCGCAGGGCGCCGTAGTCGTCGCCGCGCTCCACGCCCTCGATGTTGTAGCGCCGGTATTCCGCCTTGAGCGGGCCGTCCGGGCCGAACACGACGCAGGAGGCGTTGGTCGCCTCGCCCTGCGTGTGGCTCACGTCGAAGCACTCGATGCGCGCGGATCGGCGCGGCGAGGCCGAGGAATTGGCCCAGCTCCGCGAACTGCTCGGCGAGGCCCGCCTGGGAGGCCTCGCGCATGCGCAGCGCATTGGCGGCGTTCTGCCGCGCGAGCTCGACCCAGCGCTGCGGATAGCCGCGCCGCGCCGCGCCTGATGCGCGACCTTGCGGCCGGCGCGCTCGCGAAGCGATGCCGCGAGCGTCTCCGCGTCCTCGATCGCATGCGACAGGTAGATCCGGGGCGGCGGGTCGCGCTCGAGGTAGTGCTGCGCGACGAAGGCCGCGAGCACCTCCGGCGCCTCGCTGATCGGCGCGCGCGGGTGAAAGGTCGACGTGCCGAGCACCTGGCCGCCGCGCACGAACATCAGCGCGACGCAGAACTCGCCGCCCTCCTCCGCGACCGCGATCACGTCGGTGTCGGCGCCCGCGCGCGCCCGGGTCACGACCTGGCGCGACTGGATGTCGGTCAGCGCCGCGAGCTGGTCGCGCAGCATGGCCGCGCGCTCGAAGTCGAGCCGCTCCGCAGCCCGTTCCATGTCCGCGCCGAGCCGCGCGGTCACGTCTTTCGCCCGCCCGTCGAGCACCATCGACGGCGGATTCGACGTCGCGCGCATAGGCGCCCCGTCGATGAGGCCGGTGCAGGGCGCGGAGCAGCGGCCGATCTGGTACTCGAGGCAGGGGCGCGAGCGGTTGGCGAAGAAGCTGTCCTTGCAGCTGCGCAGTCGGAACAGCTTGTGCAGCTGGTTGAGCGCCTCGTGCACCGCGCTCGCGGACGGATACGGCCCGAACAGGCGCCCGGGCAGCTTGCGCGAGCCGCGGTAGAACGACGAGTCGCGGAAACTCGTGGGCCGACAGGTGCACGTAGGGAAAGCTCTTGTCGTCGCGCAGGATGACGTTGAAGCGCGGCCGGTGGCTCTTGATCAGGTTGTGCTCGAGCAGCAGCGCCTCCGTGTCCGAGTTCGTGACCGTGACCTCGATGCCGGCGATCGCCCGCACCAGCGCCTGCACCTTCGGCTGGAGCTGGTCGGCGCGGAAATAGCTGCCGACGCGCGAGCGCAGGCTCCGTGCCTTGCCGACGTAGACGACCTTGCCCTCGGCATCGAGCATGCGGTACACGCCCGGCCGGTCGGGCAGCCGCTTGACGAAGGCCCTGGCGTCGAAGTCGCTCACGGCGGCCATGGTGTGGCGGCGCTCAGGTTCCGATCAAGTGGCGTGCGCGGGCAAAGACCCGCCTGAACATCGCGGGCGTCAGGCGGCCGGTATTCGTGTTCAGGCGGCTGCAGTGATAGGAATCGAGGAGCCGGAGGCCGCGCGGCGAGCCGGTGCTCGGCGCCGTGCGCGAACCGGAAAGCCGAAGGCCGCTCGCCCCGGGCGCGCAAGCACGCGCCGCATGGGCGATCGCGCCCAGCGCGACCACGACAGCGCCGGGCGGCAGCCGGTCGAGTTCGTCGCACGAGGATAGCGATTGCAGCGCCGGACCTCGTCCGGCAGCGGCTTGTTGCCCGGCGGCAGGCACTTCACCGCATTGGTGATCCGGCAATCGAACAGGCGCAGGCCGTCGCTGCGCGCGACCGACTCGGCCGCGCTCGCAAAGCCGGTGGCGTGGAGGGTGCGGTACAGGAGGATGCCGGCGTGGTCGCCCGTGAACGGGCGACCGGTGCGGTTGGCGCCGTGCTTGCCGGGCGCGAGCCCGACGACCAGCAGGCGGTGGCCTGCGCTGCCGAAGGGCGCGACCGGCCGGCAGTGATAGTCCGGATGCGCCGAACGGACGGCGTCGAGGTGGCGCGCGAGCCGCGGGCAGAGCCGGCAGTCGCGGCTCGAACGGCGTTCCGACGCGCCCGCCCCGTTCACCGCGCCTTGAACTGCGCCTCTTCGGTGGACCCGCGCATGGCGGTGATCGACGAGTTGCCGCCGTTCACCGTCTGCGTCACGTCGTCGAAGTAGCCGGCGCCGACCTCGCGCTGGTGCTTGGTCGCGGTGTAGCCCGTGGCTTCCGCCGCGAACTCCGCCTGCTGCAGCGCGACGTAGGCGCTCATCTGCGCGTCCTTGTAGCCGCGCGCCAGCTCGTACATCGAGAAGTTGAGCGCATGGAAGCCGGCGAGCGTGATGAACTGGAACTTGTAGCCCATCGCGCCGAGCTCGCGCTGGAACTTCGCGATCGTGGCGTCGTCGAGCTTCTTCTTCCAGTTGAAGGACGGCGAGCAGTTGTAGGCGAGCAGCTTGCCCGGGAACTTGCGGTGGATGCCCTCGGCGAACTCCTTCGCTTCGTGCAGGTCCGGCGTGCCGGTCTCGCACCAGACGAGATCGGCGTACGGCGCGTAGGCGAGGCCGCGCGCGATCGCCTGCGGAATGCCGGCCTTGACCGGGAAGAATCCCTCGCTGGTGCGTTCCTTGGCGGCGATGAATGCGTGGTCGCGCTCGTCGATGTCGGCGGTCAGCAGCGTCGCCGACTCGGCGTCGGTGCGCGCGACGAGCACCGTCGGCACGCCGCAGACGTCCGCCGCGAGCCGCGCCGCGACCAGCTTGTTGATCGCCTCCTGCGTCGGCACCAGCACCTTGCCGCCCATGTGCCCGCACTTCTTGGCGCTCGAGAGCTGGTCCTCGAAGTGCACGCCGGCGGCGCCGGCGTCGATCATGGCCTTCATGAGCTCGAAGGCGTTCAGCACGCCGCCGAAGCCCGCCTCGGCGTCGGCCACGATCGGCTGCAGCCAGTCGATCTTGTCGTTGCCTTCGGCGTGGCAGATCTGGTCGGCGCGCAGCAGCGTGTTGTTGATCCTGCGCACGACCGACGGCACGGAATCCGCCGGGTACAGCGACTGGTCCGGGTACATCTCGCCCGCGAGGTTGGCATCGCCGGCGACCTGCCAGCCGGAGAGATAGATGGCCTTGAGGCCGGCGCGCACCTGCTGCATCGCCTGGTTGCCGGTCAGCGCGCCGAGCGCGTTCACGAACGGCAGTTCGTGCAGGTAGCGCCAGAGCTTCTCCGCCCCGAGGCGCGCGAGCGAATGCTCGACGTGCACGCTGCCGCGCAGGCGCACGACGTCGGCGGCGCGCGTAGCCGCGCATGACGCCCTTCCAGCGTGGGCTGTCCTTCCAGTTGCTCTCGATCTGTGCGGCGGTCTGCAGTGTTCATGAAAGCTCCGGTTCAGTCGATGTCTTCATAGGCGATCGAGGGTCAGGAACGGCTCGAATTCCGCGGCGGCGTCAGCCGGTCGAGGTGGGCCGGCGCGCTCGTAGTGTCCCTTCTGGTAGGCGTCATCGCCGGTCTCGCGCCGGATCTCGGCCAGCACGGACTTTGCCTCTTCCCGCACCCTGGCGAGCGTGACGCTCGTCCCATCCTCGAGCGCGGCGTTATGTCGCACCCACTGCCAGAGCTGCGCCCGCGAGATTTCCGCGGTCGCCGCGTCCTCCATCAGGTGGTGGATCGGCACGCAGCCGTTGCCGCCCGAGCCAGGCCGCGAGATAGCGGATGCCGACGTCGATGTTGTTGACGAGGCCGGCCCGCGTGATGCGCCCTTCCGGGCAGCTTCAGGAGATCCGCGGCGGTCACCGCGACGTCCTCGCGCAGGCGCTGCAGGTTGTTCGGACCCGGCATCAGCCGGTCGAAGACCTCACGCGCAACGGGCACCAGGCCGGGATGCGCGACCCAGGTGCCGTCGTGGCCGTCGCCCGCTTCGCGTTCCTTGTCGGCGCGCACGCGCGCGAGCGCGCGGTCGTTGGCGTCGGGATCGCCCTTGATCGGGATCTGCGCCGCCATGCCGCCCATCGCGAACGCGCCGCGCCGATGGCAGCGCTGGATGACGAGCTGCGAGTACGAGCGCAGGAAATGCGAGGTCATCGTCACCGAGCTGCGGTCCGGCAGAACGAACTCCGGCCGGTGACCGAACTTCTTGATGAAGCTGAAGATGTAGTCCCAGCGCCCGCAATTGAGGCCGACGATCCAGTCGCGCAGCTCCCAGAGGATCTCGTCGATCTCGAAGGCCGCCGTGATGGTCTCGATCAGCACCGTGACCTTGACGGTCCCGCGCGGCAGGCCGAGCGCCGCCTCGGCGTGCTCGATGACGCGCGCCCAGAGCCGCGCCTCGAGTCGGTCTCTCGAGCTTCGGCAGGTAGAAGTACGGCCCGGTGCCGCGCCGCAGCGAGCTCCGCGGCGTTGTGGTGGAGGTACAGGCCGAAGTCCATGAAGGCGCCGGCGATCGGCTCGTCGCCCTGCAGCCAGTGCTTTTCCGGCAGGTGCCAGCCGCGCGGCCGCACGACGAGCACTGCGGTCTTTTCCTCGAGCCGGTACTGCTTCCCCTCCGGCGACGCGTGCGTGAGCGTGCGTCGCACCGCGCCCACCAGGTTCGCCTGCCCTTCGATGAGATTGCCCCAGGTCGGGCACAGCGAATCCTCGAAGTCCGCCATGAAGACGTTGGCGCCGGAATTGAGCGCGTTGATGACCATCTTGCGCTCGGGCGGTCCGGTGATTTCCACGCGCCGGTCGAGCAGGTCGGCCGGGATCGGCGCCGACGCGCCAGTCGGACTCGCGCAGCGCGCGCGTCTCCTGGGGAAAGTCCGGCAGCTCGCCGGCGTCGAAGCGCCGTTGCCGCGCGTCGCGCCGCGCGAGGAGCGAGAGCCGTTCCTCCGAGAACCGGTCGGCGAGACCGTTGACGAAGTCGATCGCACTCGGGTGTCAGGATCTCGCGCCACTCCGGCGGCGCGGCCGCGCCGTGCCTCGGTCCCTCCATCATTGGCGCGACGCTGGCGGCCGATGAGCATCGCGAGCTCCAGCGCCTGTTCGTAGTTGAGCCGCGGGTCGACCGTCGTGTGGTAGGCGCGCGCAAGGTCGGCTGTCGGTCAGGCCGCGGGCGCCGCCGGTGCATTCGGTGACGTCGTCGCCGGTCAGCTCGAAGTGCACGCCGCCCAGGAT
The DNA here is from genome assembly GCA_963817195.1 of uncultured Gammaproteobacteria bacterium. Taxonomy (GTDB): domain Bacteria; phylum Pseudomonadota; class Gammaproteobacteria; order Steroidobacterales; family Steroidobacteraceae; genus SCUD01. The sequence goes on along the minus strand of CAWFNJ010000007.1, from coordinate 144,977 downwards.
CGAGCCCGCCTCCTCGTGGATGCGAAACGCCGATTCGACCTCGGTCAGGATGTTCTCGAAGCGCCGCGTCTTGACGCCCTGCGGGCGTCGTCTCGGTATTGCCGTGCATCGGGTCGCAGACCCACAGCACCCGCCGCCCGCTGTCCGCACGGCGCGGATCATCGCCGGCAGCGCCTCGTCGATGCGGCGTGCGCCAAAGCGGTGGATCAGCGTGAGGCGCCCGGGCTCGTCGTCCGGATTCAGTATCCGGATCAGATCGCGCAGCGTCTCGGCGTCCATGTCCTCGCCCAGCTTCACGGCGATCGGGTTGGCGATGCCGCGGAAGTACTCGACGTGCGCGCCGCCCGGACGGGCGGTGCGCATGCCGATCCACGGCATGTGCGTCGACAGGTTGTACCAGCGCTGGCGACGCTTGAGGTAGCGCGTCTGCGCCTGCTCGTACAGCAGGTGCAGCCCTTCGTGGCTCGCGTAGAAGCGCGCCTGCGTCGCCTCGTGCACCGGCGAGCCGGAGATCGCCGCGTAGAAGTCGAGCGAATCCGAGATCGAGTCGATGATCCGGCGGTAGGCGTCGCGCAGCTTTGCGTGCTGCAGGAAGCCGAGGTCCCAGTACTCGGGGTGGTGCATGTCCGCGAAGCCGCCGTCGACCAGCGCGCGCACGAAGTTGAGCGTGAGTGCCGCGCGCTCGTAGCCGCGCAGCAGGAGTTCGGGGTCCGGCTCGCGATCCGCCGCCGTGAAGGCCGCCCGGTTGACGAGGTCGCCGCGGTAGGTAGGCAGCGTCACGCCGTCCCGCGTCTCCGTATCGGCGGAGCGCGGCTTCGCGAACTGTCCGGCGATGCGCCCGACGCGGATCACCGGCTTCTTGAGGCCGTGCAGCAGCACGACGCTCATCTGCAGCAGGATCTTGAGCTTGCGGGCGATCGTGTCCGAATCGCAGTCCGCGAATCCCTCCGCGCAGTCGCCGCCCTGCAGCAGGAAGCGCTCGCCGCGCTGCGCCGCGGCCAGCTCCTCCTTGAGCTGGTCGACCTCCCAGGAAACGACGATGGGCGGCAGGCGCGCGAGCTCGCCGAGCACGCGCGCGAGCTGCTTCGGGTCCCTGTAGACAGGCTGCTGCAGCGCCGGCAGCCGCTGCCAGCTGTCGGGTGTCCAGACTCCGGTTTCGACCGCGACGTTCATCCTTCGGGCATCGTACACGGATTGATTGCACTGCAAAAATAGTGCCGTCCGAGGGGTGGTTAATGACGCCCGGAATGGGCAGAATGCGCCACCCATTTTCAGGTGAATTTCCGATGCATCGTGTACTCGTCCTCGGCGCCGGAAAGATCGGCGCGCTCATCTCCGGCCTGCTGGCGGATTCCGGCGGCTACGAAGTCCAGCTCGCCGACATGAACGCCGATGCTGCGCGCGCGGTGGCCCGCGCCCACGGCAAGCGCAACCTCGCGGCTCATGGCGTGGACGCGACGGATTCCGCAGCGCTCGCGCAGCACGTTGCCGGGCATCCCTGCGATGCCGTCATTTCGTCCCTGCCCTTCTACTGCAACCCGGGCGTGGCAAAGGTCGCGCGCGACGCGGGCCTGCACTACTTCGACCTGACCGAGGATGTCGAGGTCACGCGCGCGGTGCGCGAGACGGCGGAAGGTGCGGGCACGGCCTTCGTCCCGCAGTGCGGCCTCGCGCCCGGCTTCATTTCCATCGCCGCCAACGAGCTCATCAGCCACTTCGACGAGCTGCGCAGCATCCGCATGCGCGTCGGCGCCCTGCCCCAGCACCCGAACAACGTTCTCAAGTACTCGCTGACCTGGTCGACCGAAGGCCTGATCAACGAGTACGGCAATCCCTGCTACGCGATCGCCGACCGCCGCGTGGTTGAAGCGGCGCCGCTCGAGGGGCTCGAGGAAATCGCGATCGACGGCACGCTGTACGAGGCCTTCAACACCTCCGGCGGCCTCGGGTCGCTCGGCGAAACGTACGGCGAGCGCTGCGAGCAGATGAACTACAAGACCATCCGCTACCCGGGCCACTGCGAGCAGATGCGCCTGCTCATGAACGACCTCAAGCTGAACCACGACCGCTCCACGCTGAAGCGCATCCTCGAGAACGCGGTGCCGCAGACGCTCCAGGACGTCGTGATCGTCTACGTGGCCGTCAGCGGGCGGCAGGACGGGGAACTGCGCGAGGAAAACTACGTCAACAAGATATATCCGCAGGAGATCCTCGGCCGGCTGTGGTCCGCGATCCAGGTGACGACGGCCGCCGGCATCACCGCGGTCGTGGATCTCGTGCTGGCACGGCCCGACGCTTACCGCGGCTTCGTGCGCCAGGAGCAGTTCCGGCTGCCGGAGGTGCTCGCGAACCGCTTCGGCGCCTGGTACAGCCACGGTAACGACAAGTCGGTCTCCGGCCGGATCGTGGTCGAGGGCCAGGCAGGGCGGCAACGCAGCCGCGCAGGAGCGCTCCGATGAACACCGAAAGAAAGTCCATGCAGCACAAGGTCGCGGGCGACACCGGCCGCATTCTCGCGGGCCTCGGCCTCGAGGCCGTGAATCCCGGCGCCTGCTCCGGGAAGGAGTGGCACGCCGCCGCCGACGCGCCGCTCATCGACTCGGTCAACCCGGCGACCGGCGAGGTCATCGCGCGCGTGCGCGCCGCCGGCCAGGCCGACTACGAGCGCGTGATGACCAGTGCGGCCGCGGCATTCGCGGCCTGGCGCGAGGTTCCGGCGCCGCGACGCGGCGAGGCCGTGCGTCTGGTGGGCGACGCGCTGCGCGCGAAGAAGGACCTGCTCGGCAGCCTGGTCAGCCTCGAGATGGGCAAGATCAAGGTCGAGGGTGACGGCGAAGTGCAGGAAATGATCGACATGGCCGATTTCGCCGTCGGCCAGTCGCGGATGCTCTACGGCCTTGCGATGCATTCCGAGCGGCCGCGGCACCGCATGTACGAGCAGTGGCATCCGCTCGGCGTGGTCGGGATCATCTCGGCATTCAATTTCCCGGTCGCGGTCTGGTCCTGGAACGCCTTCATCGCCGCGGTCTGCGGCGACGTCAGCGTCTGGAAACCCTCGCACCACACGCCGCTCTGCTCGATCGCCGTGCAGAAGATCTGCCAGGAGGTCATCGAGGCAGAGAAACTCCCGCCGATCTTCCAGCTCTTCATCCCGGCGGACAATGCGCTGGCGAGCCGCTTCGTGGACGACCGGCGCGTGGCGCTCGTGAGCTTCACGGGCTCGACCGGCGTCGGCCGCCGCGTCGGCGAGCGCGTCGCCGCCCGCCTCGGCCGCAGCCTGCTCGAGCTCGGCGGCAACAACGCCATCATCGTCGACGAGTCCGCAAACCTCGATCTCGTCGTGCCCTCGGTCCTGTTCGGCGCGGTTGGGACCGCCGGCCAGCGCTGCACCACGACGCGTCGCCTGCTGGTGCACGAGACCCGGATCGACGAAATCCAGCGCCGCCTGGTGGCGAGCTACAAGCAGGTCCGGATCGGCGATCCGCTCGACCCGAAGACGCTGATGGGCCCGCTGGTCGGTGCCTCGGCGGTGCGCCAATACGAAGCCGCGCTGGACGACGCCCGCAAGCAGGGCGGCGAGATCACTCTGCGGCGGCCGCGCGCTGACTGGGCCCGGCTTCTTCGTCGAGCCGACGATCGTGCGCGCCCGCCACGACATGCCGGTGGTCAAGCACGAGACCTTTGCGCCGATCCTGTACCTGATTCCGTTCAAGACGCTCGACGAGGCGATCGCCATGCACAACGACACGGACTACGGCCTGTCGTCGGCGATCTTCACCGACCGGCTGCAGCACGCCGAGCGCTTCCTGTCCGCATCCGGCAGCGACTGCGGCATCGCGAACGTGAACATCGGTACCTCGGGCGCCGAGATCGGCGGCGCATTCGGCGGCGAAAAGGACACCGGCGGCGGTCGCGAGGCCGGTTCCGATTCCTGGAAGGCCTACATGCGCCGCCAGACGAACACGATCAACTACTCGAGCGACCTGCCGCTCGCGCAGGGCATCAAGTTCGACGTCGGTTGAGCGCCGCCCCGGCCCGGTGTGCGGCCGGCTGCGGGCCGGTCAGCGCCCCGGGAGCCGCACCCGGACCAGCGCGCCGCCCAGCCGGCTTTCGCTGATCTCGAGCGTTCCGCCGTAGGCCAGCGCGATCTCCCGCGCGACCGAGAGCCCGATGCCCTGCCCCGCGACACTCTCGTCGGCGCGCGCGCCGCGCTCCAGCACGCGCGCGCGCTCCGCCGGCGGTATGCCGCTGCCGTCGTCCTCGACTTCCAGCACCAGTCCTGGGCGGCGCCATTCCGCCGCCGTCCACGGCGTTGCCCGCACGGCTACCGCCTGACGGCCGTACTTGCAGGCGTTGTCCATGAGGTTGCCCGCGAGCTCGAGCAGGTCGCCCGCATCGACCGGGTAGGCCGTGCCCGGCGCGACCGCGACGCCAATCGCGAGACCCTTGTCCGCATAGACCTTCGCGAGCGCCGCGCGCAACTGGTCCAGCGGCTCGGCGACCCGCTGGTCGATGAGCGTCGCGCTGCTGCCGCCGAATACCGCGCGCTTGAGCTGGTGCTGGACGATGGCCTGCATGCGATCGAGCTGCGGGGCGAGGTTTGCCGGAGCGGCCTCGCCACGGTCGACGAGGCCGCGCAGCGCTGCCAGCGGCGTCTTCAGGCTGTGCGCGAGGTTGCCCAGCGTGGTCCGGTAACGCTCGAGCCGCTTGCGCTCGCCGACCAGCAGCGCGTTGAGGTTCCCGGTGACGCCAGCAAGCTCGCGCGGCCAGCCGACGCCGAGCGACTCGCGCCGGCCTGCCTCGATGTCCACGATCTCGCGTTCGAGGCGACGCAGCGGATCGAGCGCGAACCCGAGCGCAATCGCGAGGCCTCCGAGCAGCAGCAGCGCGAGCAGCAGGAATCCGGTGACGAGTCCCGTGCGCACGCGCAGCAGTTCCTGGTGCCAGGGCACGAGGCTTTGTGCCGCGCGGATCACGAAGTCGCGCGCCTGCCCGTCTTCCAGTTCCCAGCGTACGCCGAGCGAGAGCCCGAGGACCGGCGTACCGTCCGCGAGCCGCGCGTGCTCGAGGCGCCGTTCCCCCGGTAGCGGCTCGGCCGCGAGGTTGAGGCCGCTGCCGACGGCCGACGGCGAGCGCCAGCTGCCGCGGGCGCCGAGGATCTCCGCGTACAGGCCGGATCCGGGCGTCGCGAGGCGCGGCTCGGCGAGGTTCTGCGGCGCGAGCCGGCCCGCGCCGTCGATTTCCGCGGTCGAGATGAGCGCGATCACCTGCGCCTCGAGCACGTCTTCGAGCGCGCGCAAGCCGAGGTTCCGGTACAGCGAGTCGAGCGCGAAAGCTGCGCCTGCTGCCGCGACCAGCAACAAGGCGGCCAGCGTGAGCAGGAGCCGCGCGCGGAGCGATGGGGCGGCCGGCGCCACGATCAGGCGCGGGCGACCCGGTAACCGCGCCCGCGCAGCGTCTCGATCGGCAGGAGGCGATTGTCCGGGTCGAGCTTGCGGCGCAGGCGGCCGATGAAGACCTCGATGGTGTTGCTGTCACGCTCGAAGTCCTGTTCGTAGAGTTTCTCGGTGAGCTCCGCCTTCGACACTACCTGGCCGGCGCGCAACATCAGGTACTCGAGCAGCCGGTACTCGAACGCCGTGAGATCCACCGGCGAGCCTGCGACGCGCACCTGCTGCGCGCGGGTGTCGAGCTCGACGGCGCCACAGGTGATGAGGGGCTGCGACCAGCCGCCGGACCGGCGCAGCAGCGCCTGAACGCGCGCAAGCACTTCCTCGAAGCGGAATGGCTTGGTGACGTAATCATCCGCGCCGGCGTCGAGGCCCGTGACTTTCTCCTGCCAGCTGTCGCGTGCCGTCAGGATCAGCACCGGGAAGGTCTTGCCGGCCTTGCGCCAGGCGCGGATCGCGTCGAGGCCGGATCGGCCCGGCAGACCGAGGTCCACGACTGCGACGTCGATCGGGTACTCGAGGCCGGCGAATTCGCCTTCGACGCCATCCCCCGCCAGGTCGACCGCGAAGCCGGAGGCCCGGAGCTGTTGCGCGAGTGTCTCGCGCAGGGCGGGATCGTCTTCCAGTACCAGGAGGCGCATGGCTGGCTGCCCCGGCTTCAGTTCTCGCGGCCGGTCGCCGCGTCGATGCGCACCTCGAACACGCGCCCTTCCTCGGCAAGCAGCCGGATCCGGTACTCGATCCGATCGCCGTGGCGCTTCTCTTCGGCGCGCACCGCACGTGCCCTGTAGCGCTGCTCCGCCTGGGCGACGGCCTCGTCCAGCGAGATCGCACGCTCCGCCTGATTGCTCTCCCCGCCCCGGCCGCGGGGCCCGTTCGACGCCGCCGCAGGCATTGCGGCCATGGCGGCCGCCGCGAGCGCAAGTAACAGCGCAAGGACCGAGGGTATCCAGGGCTTCGTCATGCGGACATTCTAGAGGAACCGTGTGGCGCCACTTCCGACAGGAACAGTGGCCAATCTACGGAAGCCCAAATGAATGCCTCCTGAATGTCCCGCCTGGCGGCGGATTCAGGGGTTCTCGGCCTTTGCCGCCGTCCACAGGCGATCGAGCAACTCCGTGGAGGCGCCCGTAGCCGACTGCCCGAGTCGCGCGAGCTCGAGTTCCACGTGCCGGTAACGGCGGACGAATCGTTCATTAGCCCGGCGCAGCGCCCCTTCCGGATCGACCTGCAGGTGCCGGGCGAGGTTCACCACCGAGAACAGGAGATCGCCGAGTTCGGCGTCGCGCGCCGCGGGCTGGCCCATGGTGGCAGCCCGGTCGAGTTCGGCGAGTTCTTCGTCCACCTTCGCTCGCGGCCCCGCTGCGTCCGGCCAGTCGAACCCGGCGTCAGCCGCGCGAGCGCCGAGCTTGCGCGCCCGCGTGAGCGCCGGGAGGCCGATCGGAACGTCCGCCAGCGCACCGGCCTGCCCCCGCGCAGCGCGCTCTTCCTGTTTCAAGCGTTCCCAGGCCCGCGTCTGTTCAGTCGCATCGGCGACGACCGAGTTGCCGAATACGTGCGGATGACGGCGCACGAGCTTGTCGCAGATCGCGTCGACGACGTCGTCGAACACGAACGCGCCCCTTTCACCCGCCAGCCGTGCGTGAAAGGCCACCTGGAAGAGCAGGTCCCCCAACTCGTCGCGCAGCGCCGGCAGGTCGGCGCGCTCGATGGCGTCGACGACCTCGTAGGCTTCCTCGATCGTGTGGGGCGCGATCGAGCGGAAGTCCTGCTCGAGATCCCAGGGGCACCCGTGCGCGGGATCGCGCAGGCGCGCCATGATCTCGAGCAGCCGCTCAATCGCCATGGGGAGGCAGGCCGCCCAGGACTTCGCGCAGCGTGAACAGCATGCCGGCCGTCGTGCCCCAGATGTTGAACTGCCCCCAGGGCAGGTCGAGGAACTCGATCTCCTCGCCGGCGAAACTGCGCCGCCGCCGCGTACGGGTTGCCGGGTCGAGCAGGTAACGAAGCGGCGCCTCGAAGGTGCCTGCCACCTCCGTGGGATCGAGCACCAGCGAAAAGCCGGGCCGCACCATGGCCACGACCGGCGTGACGCGGTAGCCGGTGATTACCGCGTGGTCCGGCAGGCAGCCGAGCACTTCCACGAACTCGCGGCCGAGCCCGATTTCCTCGCATGCCTCGCGCAGCGCCGCCGCTGTGGCGTCGGCATCGCCGGCCTCCAGGCGCCCGCCGGGAAAGGCGATCTGCCCGGCATGGTGCTTCAGGTCGGCGGCGCGCAGCGTCAGAAGCACGGTCAATTCCTCGCCACGATCCACGATCGGCACCAGCACCGCGGCGCGCGTCGTAGCGGCCGCCATGAGCGCTTCGAGCCGGAGCGGCGCGAGGCCCGCGTAGTGCGTGATGCGCGGTGCAGCGGCCGGCGCACAGGCCGCCAGCCGCGCGCGGAGCTCGGTCCGCAGCAGCGCCGTCGGCAGGCGGTGCAACTCGAGCGGAGCCACGGAGTTCACGGGCCCGGGTCTTCGCCGCGCGCGAGCCGTGCCGGATCGAGGAGCCGTGCGAGCTCGTCCCGCGGCAGCCCGGTCTCCTCCGCGGCGATCTCGACGATCGGGCGCGATTCTGCGGCCGCCCGTTTCGCGATCTGGGCCGCGCGGTCGTAGCCAATGCGCGGCGCCAGCGCGGTGAGCAGCATGGGGTTGCGCGCCAGCGAATCGGAGATCCGCGCCGCGTGGACGACCAGGCCCGCAATCGCCCGCTCGGCGAGCGCATTCGCCGAGTCGGCAACGAGCGCGACGCTCTCGTCGAGCGCATGCGCGATCAGGGGCAGCATCACGTTGAGCTGGAAGTTTGCGGAAGCGCCTGCCATGCCCACCGTGACGTCGTTCGCCATGACCTGGGTCGAAGCCATGGCGACCGCTTCCGGGATGACCGGGTTTACCTTGGCCGGCATGATCGAAGAGCCCGGCTGGAGCGCCGGCAGCGAAATTTCGGCGAGGCCGGCGAGCGGCCCCGAGTTCATCCAGCGCAGGTCGTTCGAAACCTTGAGCAGGACCACGGCCGCGCCGCGCAGCGCGCCGGACAACGCAACGGCAGCGTCCTGCCCGGCCATGCCCGCGAAGCGGTCAGGCGCAGCAGTGAAGGCGAGTCCGGTGCGGGCGGCGATGCGGGCGATCGCGCGGTGAGCGAACTCGGGGTGCGCATTGACGCCGGTGCCGACCGCCGTCCCACCGAGCGCGAGCCGCAGCAACCCGTTTCGCGCGGCCTCGATGCGCAGGGCGGAATCGTTCACCTGCGTGCGCCACGCGCGCATTTCCTGTCCAACGGTGACCGGCAGCGCGTCCATCAGGTGGGTGCGCCCTACTTTGACCTGTTCGCCGACCTCGTCGGCCTTGGCGCCGATCGCGGCGGCGAGTCGGGCGAGCGCCGGCAGCAGGTGGTCGCGCACCGCGAGCGCGGCGGCGACGTGAATGGCCGTGGGAATCACGTCGTTGCTGCTCTGGCAGCGGTTGACGTGATCGTTCGGGTGCACGTCTCCGCCGAGCCGCATGGCTGCAAGGCGCGCCACGACTTCGTTGACGTTCATGTTGGTGCTGGTGCCAGAACCCGTCTGCATCACGCCCAGCGGGAACTGCTCGGCGTGACCGCCCTGTGCCACCTCCAGCGCAGCGGCGGCGATCGCCGCAGCGAGCGGCGCGGGAAGTTCGCCGAGCTCGCCGTTGGTCTCGGCTGCGGCCCACTTGACGAGGCCGACGGCTCGCACCAGGCCCGCCGGCATCCGGTCTCGGCCGATGCGGAAGTTCTCGCGCGGCGCGCTGCGTCTGGGCGCCCCAAAGCGCGGTCGCGGCGACGCGGACCTCGCCGAGGCTGTCCTTTTCGATGCGGTCCTGGTCGCTCACGGGTAACATACGCATTCTATCACTCGCGCCCCGGGCTCATGATCGACTCCCGCCTGCACGCGCTCTCGCCGCTCGACGGACGCTATGCCGACAAGTGCGCGGACCTCGCGGCGCTGTTCAGCGAAGCGGCACTGATCGCCCGCCGCGTGCGTGTCGAGGTGGCATGGTTCCGGCAGCTTGCCGTGTCCGGCCGCTTTCCGGCGCTTGAGCGCCTTCCGGACGGCGTCGCTACGTGCCTCGATTCACTGGCGCGCGCTGTGGACGATGCGGGCCTCGCGCGCGTCAAGGAATTCGAGCGGCGGACCAACCATGACGTGAAGGCGGTCGAGTACTTCCTGCGCGAGCGAGCTCGCCGCGGCGGGCGCTACGCCGGCCCAGCTCGAGTTCGTGCACTTTGCGTGCACGTCTGAGGACATCAACAACCTCGCCTACGCGCTGATGCTGGCGGAGGCGCGTGACCGGATCCTGCTGCCGGCGATCGGCGCGGTCGCCGACGAGCTCGCGACCCTGGCCGCGCGGCACGCGGCGCTGCCGATGCTTTCGCGCACGCACGGCCAGGCGGCCACGCCGACCACGCTCGGCAAGGAGACCGCAAACTTTGCGGCCCGCCTGCGCCGCGCGGCAGCCGCCTTCCGGCGCGTCGAGATCCTCGGCAAGTTCAACGGCGCGGTCGGCAACTTCAACGCCCACCTCGCGGCCTTTCCCGCGATCGACTGGCGCGCGGAATCGCGCGCGCTCGTCGGGGGGCTGGGAATCGTGCCGAACGAACACACCACGCAGATCGAGCCGCACGACTGGATCGCGGAGTACTGCGACGCCCTCGCACGCGCGAACGTGATCCTCGTCGACCTGTGCCGCGACGCCTGGGGCTATGTCTCGCTCGGCTACTTCGCGCAGAGAGCCGTCGCCGGCGAGGTGGGTTCATCGACCATGCCGCACAAAGTCAACCCGATCGCATTCGAGAACGCCGAAGGCAACGCGGGCCTCGCGAACGCGATGCTGCGCCACTTCTCGGACAAGCTGCCGGTGTCGCGCTGGCAGCGCGACCTGACGGACTCGACCGTGATGCGCAATCTCGGCACCGCCTTCGGCCACTCGCTGCTCGCGTGGCGGTCGGCGCACGCAGGTCTCGGCCGCATCGCGCCAGACGCCGCACGCATCGCCGCCGACCTCGATCAGCACTGGGAGGTGCTGGCGGAGGCGATCCAGACCGCGTTGCGCGCGCACGGGGTCGCGGACGCCTACGAGAAGCTCAAGGAATTCACGCGCGGCCACGACATCGGCGCTCCGGAGCTGCGCGCCTTCGTCGCGACTCTCGGGCTGCCCGAGGACGTGCGGCGGCGCCTCGAGGGGCTAACGCCCGCGTCGTACACGGGCCTCGCTGAGGCGCTCGCCCGGGATCTCTGACGCCGCAGCCCGTGGCCGAGCCGCAGATAGAATGTGTGAGCGCGAGCTGGGGCGCCGAGCGCCCGCTCCTCGAGCGGATACGCCGCGAAGTCTTCATCGTCGAGCAGGGTATTGCGGAAGCCGACGAGTGGGACGGCGAGGATTCGACCAGCGTCCACATCCTCGCCACCCTGAACCGTGACCCAGTTGGCACCGGCCGCATGAACGGCGCCGGTAAGATCGGCCGCATCGCGGTTAAGTCCGGGCTGCGCGGGCGGGGAATCGGCACCTTGATCCTGCGCCGCCTGCTTCAGGAAGCGCGCCGCCTCGGCATCCGCGAACCATACCTGCACGCGCAAGTGCAGGCCGTGCCCTTCTACGAGAGGCTTGGCTTCTCGCGCAAGGGCGAAGAGTTCGACGAGGCCGGCATTCCGCACGTGAGGATGTCGCTCGTCCTGGAGTGACATCGGTGCAGACGCAGCGGCAGAGCGTGACCGGAACGCGCTCGATCATTGCGACGCTCGACGAGGCGCGCAGCGCCACCCAGCAGGTGGCGTTCGCCGCCCGGCGCCTGCTCACGATGTATACGCAGGACCTCGAGCCCTTCGTCTACGACCAGCCGCAGTTCCTGGAGACGGTGAAGAAGCTGGTGCTTGCGAAGAGCTACGCGAAAGTGCGCGTGCTGCTCGCCGATCCTTCGCGCGTCGTCTACGAGGGCAGCAAGTTCGTCCACCTCGCCCGCCGCATCACCAGTCACATCGAGATCCGGCGCGTGAAGTCCCAGAACCGTGACAACCAGTCGGCGTTCCTGATCGCCGACGATCGTGCGCTCGTGTACCGCCTGCAGGCCTCGCGCTGGGAAGGCATCCTCGAGATGAACGACCCGGTCGTCGCGCGCCGCTACCTCAACTACTTCGACGAGATCTGGATCGCCAGCGAACCGGAAGCCGAGACCCGCCAGCAGCATCTCTGAAGCGATTGAAGGGGACGCTCACCTTCTGCGTCGCGATCCGCGAAGTCGAAAGCGCGGTCGCCGAAAAAGGTGAGCGTCCCCTTTAATCGTATAATCGGCCCATGTCCCTGAAGCTCGATCTCACCGTCGCGGCCATCGCCGAGGAAGGCGGTCGCTTCCTGCTCGTCCAGGAACGCGCCGCGCGGCGCGTCGTGCTGAACCAGCCGGCCGGCCACGTCGAGGCGGGCGAGTCGCTCGTCGACGCCATAGTGCGCGAGACCCGCGAGGAAACCGGGCGGGATTTCCGTCCGCAGTCGCTGATCGGGCTCTACCTGTGGCAGGCGCCCGCCGGCCGCACCGTCCTGCGCATTGCGTTCGCAGGGCGGGTCGGTGAGCGCGTCGCCGGGTCGACGCTCGACCGCGCGATCCTGCGCACGCTGTGGCTGAACCCGCGCGAGCTGGCCGCGCGCTCGACCGAGCACCGGAGCCCGCTGGTTCAGCTCTGCGTGGAGGACTACCTGCGCGGCGCGCGCTATCCGCTCGAGATGCTCGCGACGGTGCCGCTCGCCGGGCTCAGCCCGCACGCGGCCGCAGGCTGAGACGATGGCGCACGTCGTCGTCGCTCTCTCGGGCGGCGTGGACTCCGCGGTCGCTGCCGCGCTCCTGCAGGACGCCGGTCATCGCGTCGAGGCCCTTTTCATGTCGAACTGGGCGGAGGACGACGACGGTTATTGCACGTCCGCGGCCGACTTCCAGGACGCGAGGCGCGTGTGCGACGAGCTCGGCATCGCGCTGCACAAGGCAAGCTTCGCGCCCGAGTACCGCGATCGCGTGTTCGCGCGCTTCCTCGCCGAGCTCGAAGCCGGGCGCACGCCGAACCCGGACGTGCTCTGCAACCGCGAGGTCAAGTTCGGCGTCGGGCTCGAGTACGCACGCCGCCTCGGCGCCGAACGGTTTGCCACCGGCCACTACGCGCGGAGCGACGGCCGCCGCCTGCTGCGCGGCCTCGACCGCGACAAGGACCAGAGCTATTTCCTTCATGCGCTCGACGCCGGCCAGCTGGAACTCAGCGAGTTTCCGGTAGGCGGCCTGCACAAGGCTGAAGTCCGGCGCATCGCGCGCGAACGCGGGCTGCCGGTCGCGGACAAGCGCGATTCCACCGGCATCTGCTTCATCGGCGAGCGGCCGTTCGGCGACTTCGTCGGCCGCTGGCTGCCGGGACGGCCGGGTCCCATCGAGACGCCGGAGGGCGTGGTGGTCGGCCGTCACCGCGGCCTCGAGCGCTACACGCCCGGCCAGCGCAGCGGACTTGGCATCGGCGGCCGCAAGGGCGCTTCGGACGCGCCGTGGTTCGTGGCGGCCAAGGTCCTCGCGCGCAACGTTCTGGTCGTGGTACAGGGCGCGGAGCACCCGGCGCTACACTGCGCAGGCGTCGCGGCGATTGCGCCGCACTGGATCGCGGGTGGGCCGCCTGCCGCGGAATTCCGGTGCACGGCGAAACTGCGCTACCGCCAGCCCGATGTCGCGTGCCGCGTCACGCTGGCAGCCGGTGCGGTCGAAGCGCGGTTCGAGGTGCCGATCGCCGGCGCGGCGCCAGGCCAGTACCTCGTTTTCTACGACGGCGAGGAGTGCCTGGGCGGGGCCGCTATAATGACGGTTCACCCGCTGGAGGACTCATGCAGGACAGCTTCAAGGCCCGCCGCAAGCTCGAGGCCGGCGGCCGCCGCTACGAGTACTTCGCGCTCGACGCCATCGGCGAGCCCAACGTCGGACGACTCCCCTACTCGCTGAAGATCCTGCTCGAGAACCTGCTTCGCCACGAGGACGGCAGAAGCGTCACGCGCGAGGACATCCTTGCGCTTGCCAAGGCCGATACCCGCAAGCTGCCGCAGCGCGAGATCGCATTCACGCCGGCGCGCGTGATCATGCAGGACTTCACCGGCGTGCCGGCGGTCGTCGACCTCGCCGCGATGCGGGACGCGATGGCCAAGCTCGGGGGCGACCCGGCGCGCATCAACCCGCTGATTCCGGCCGAGCTCGTGATCGACCATTCCGTCATGGTGGATCACTACGGCTCGGCCGATGCGCTCGACCTGAACTCCCTGCTCGAGTTCCAGCGCAACCGCGAGCGCTATACCTTCCTGCGCTGGGGCCAGTCCGCGTTCGACAACTTTTCCGTCGTGCCGCCGGACACCGGAATCGTCCACCAGGTCAACCTCGAGTACCTGGCGCGCGTCGTGTTCGCGGACGAATCGGGCCTCGCCTACCCGGACACCGTGGTCGGCACCGACTCGCACACCACGATGATCAACGGCGTCGGCGTGCTCGGCTGGGGCGTGGGCGGCATCGAGGCCGAGGCGGCGATGCTGGGCCAGCCTTCGACCATGCTGATTCCCGAAGTCGATCGGCGTGAAACTCGCGGGCCGCCTCGCGGAGGGCGCCACGGCGACCGACCTCGTGCTCACCGTGACCGAAATGCTGCGCAAGCGCGGCGTGGTCGAGAAGTTCGTCGAGTTCTTCGGCGACGGCCTCGCCCAGCTGCCGCTTGCCGACCGCGCGACGATCGCCAACATGGCGCCCGAGTACGGCGCTACCTGCGGCATCTTCCCGGTCGACGACGTGACGCTCGACTACCTGCGGCTGACCGGCCGCGCGGAGGCGCAGATCGCGCTGGTGCGCGAGTACGCGAAGAAACAGGGCCTTTGGCGCGAGGACGGCGCCGCGGACGCGCAGCTACACGGACGTCCTGCACCTCGATCTCGGCTCCGTGCAGCCCTCGCTCGCCGGCCCCAAGCGGCCCCAGGACCGCGTGGCGCTCGGCGACATGCAGAAGGCTTTCCGCGACGCTTTCGCGCGCGACCAGGACAAGTGGAAATCGGCAGGGCCGGCGCACGTCCAGGACGGCAAGGCCGGCTTCGAGCTGAAGGACGGGGCGGTCGTCATCGCCGCCATCACGTCCTGCACGAATACCTCGAACCCGGCAGTCATGCTCGCGGCGGGCCTGGTCGCCCGGAACGCACGCCAGCGCGGCCTTACCGTGCAGCCGTGGGTCAAGACCTCGCTCGCGCCGGGCTCGAAGGTCGTGACGGAGTACCTGGAGCGCTCCGGCCTGCTGGTGGACCTCGAGGCACTCGGCTTCAACGTCGTCGGCTACGGCTGCACGACCTGCATCGGCAATTCCGGCCCGCTCAATGCGCCGATCTCGAAGGCGGTCAGCGACAACAAGCTGTCGGTGGCCTCGGTGCTGTCCGGCAACCGCAACTTCGAGGGCCGCGTGCACCAGGAAGTGCGCATGAACTTCCTTGCCTCGCCCCCGCTCGTCGTCGCTTATGCGATCGCCGGCACAGTGGACATCGACCTGACGCGCGACCCGATCGGCCGCGACGCGGCCGGAAAGGCCGCTGTACCTGCGCGACCTCTGGCCGACGGCGCACGAGGTCCAGCAGTTCATCGCGAAGAGCGTGAACGCCGAGATGTTCTCGAAGACCTACGCCGACGTCTTCCACGGCGACGAGCGTTGGCGTGGCATCGCCGTGCCGGCCTCGAAGACCTACGTCTGGGAGGACGCCAGTACCTACATCCAGAATCCGCCGTACTTCGACGGCATGGACCGCAGGCCACCGGGCCTGCCGACCGTGCAGGCTGCGCGCTGCCTCGCGCTGTTCGGCGATTCGATCACGACCGACCACATCTCGCCCGCGGGCGCCATCCGCAAGGACGCGCCGGCCGGCCAGTACCTGCAGCAACACGGCGTAGCGCCTGCGGACTTCAACAGCTACGGCTCGCGCCGCGGCAACCACGAAGTGATGATGCGCGGCACCTTCGCCAACACCCGGATCAAGAACCTGATGGTGCCGGGCGTCGAAGGCGGCGTGACCGCCTTCCAGCCGGGCGGCGAGTGCCTGCCGATCTACGACGCCGCCATGAAGTACCAGGCGGCCGGCGTGCCGCTCGTAGTCGTCGCAGGCAAGGAATACGGCACCGGCTCCTCGCGCGACTGGGCGGCCAAAGGCACGAACCTGCTCGGCGTAAGGGCTGTGATTGCCGAGAGCTTCGAGCGTATCCATCGCGCGAACCTGGTCGGCATGGGCGTGTTCCCGCTCACCTTTTGCTCGGGCCAGAATCGCGGGCTCGCTTGGCCTCGACGGCACCGAGGTGTTCGACATCGAGGGGCTCACGGCCGGCAGCCGGCGAGGCAACCGTCACCGCGACTGCGGGCTCCGGCAAGCAGACTCGCTTCGCGGTGAATGTACGCGTCGACACGCCCAAGGAATGGGAATACATGGACCACGGCGGAATCCTGCATTTCGTCCTGCGCCAGCTCGCCGCCTGAGCCCCGCCGCGATGCGGATCGCGGTCTTCGACCTCGATGGCACGCTGACGCGGCACGACAGTTTGTGGCCCTACCTGCGCGGCTGGGCGCGGCGCCACCCGCGTGCGGGCTTCTGGCCCGCCACGTTCGTCGCTGCAGCGCGATACCCCTTCGACCGCGATCGCGGCCGGCTCAAGTCGGTGCTGGTTCGCGCCGCCATGGGTGGTGCGTCGCGGGCGGACGTGGCGGCGTGGACGGCCGACTATGTGGCAACCCTCGGCGACCCCGAGCTTTGCCCTGGCGCGCTGCTCCAGATCGGCCATCACGCCGCGGCGGGCGATCGCCTGGTGCTGCTGTCGGCCAGCATCGACCTCTACGTACCTGAGATCGGGCGGCGTTTCGGCTTCCACGAGACCATCTGCACGGAGATCGCCTGGCAGGGCGACCGCCTGGACGGCGCTCTCGTCAGCGCGAATCGCCGCGGCGAGGAAAAGCGCCGCTGCGTCGAAGCGCTGCGCGCCCGATACCCCGGAGCGCGCTTGGCCGCCTACGGCAACGCGGAATCGGATTTTCCCCACTTCGAGGCGGTTGACGAACCGGTACTCGTCAATGCAGGCGCCGTGTTGCGCCGCAAGGCCGCGTCACGCGGCTTCCGGACCGCGGAATGGCGTAACAAACAGGCTGTCCCTCCGGTCCAATAACCGTGAAGACGCGCACGCCCATCCGACCGTCCGACATCACGCCCGAGGCCGTGTACCGCTCGCGGCGCGAGTTCCTCGCCGGGCTCGCGGGCGCGGGGCTGGCGACGCTTGCGCCTGCGGCACGCACGCAGGACGTGGTGACGGTCGACCTCGTGCCGCGGCCGCTGCAGTTCAAGCGGAATCCGCGCTATTCGACGGCGGAGAAGATGAACTCCTTCGCCGAGGTCACGGGCTACAACAATTTCTACGAGTTCGGAACCGGCAAGGAAGATCCCGGCGGAGAACTGCGCAGCGACTACGCACGCGCCCCTGGTCGGTGGTCGTCGAGGGCGAATGCAAGAAACCGGGCCGCCTCGCGCTCGAGGACCTGCTCAAGCCGCACCCGCTCGAGGAACGCATCTACCGGCTGCGCTGCGTCGAAGCCTGGTCCATGGTCGATCCCGTGGATCGGATTCCCGCTCGGTGACGTCGTGAAGCGCTTCGAGCCGACCTCGCGCGCAAAGTACGTCGAGTTCACGACGCTGCACGACCCGAAGCAGATGCCAGGCCAGCGCTACGACGTGCTCGACTGGCCTTACGTCGAGGGACTGCGCATCGACGAGGCAATGCACCCGCTCGCGATCCTGGCCGTCGGTCTGTACGGCAAGGAGCTTCCCAACCAGAACGGCGCCCCGCTCCGGCTCGTCGTCCCGTGGAAGTACGGCTTCAAGAGCATCAAGTCGATCGTGCGCATCCGCTTCACCGAGCGCATGCCGCAGACCAGCTGGGCGCTCTCGGCGCCGCGCGAGTACGGGTTCTTCGCCAACGTGAACCCGGAAGTCGACCACCCGCGCTGGAGCCAGAAGAGCGAACGGCGGATCGGTTCCTCGAATTTCCTCGTGCGCCAGCCGACGCTCAAGTTCAACGGCTATGCCGACGAGGTCGCCGGGCTCTATCGCGGCATGGACCTCGCGCGCTACTTCTGATCGGCATGGACACCGATTACGCGGTTCGGCGCTACGCGAAGCCGGTCGTCTTCGCGCTGTGCCTGCTGCCGGTCGCCTGGCTGGCCGCCGGGATCGTCGCGCTGCAGTCGGGTGATGCCGCGAGCGCGGCCGCTCAGTCGCTGGGCGCAAATCCGGTCGAGAAGATCCAGGACACGCTCGGCATCTGGGGCTTGCGGCTGCTGCTCGCGACGCTCGCCGTCACTCCGCTGCGCGTGCTGCTCGGCTGGCCGAAGCTGCACCTCTTCCGCCGTATGCTCGGCCTGTTCGCCTTCTTCTACATCGTGCTGCACTTTCTCTGGTACCTGTTCGTGGACCAGGCCTTCGACTGGGCGCAGCTGGCCGCCGATGTCGTCAAGCGGCCGTACGTCACGGCCGGTTTCACGGCGCTCGTCCTGCTCGTGCCGCTCGCCGCCACCTCGACGGCCTGGGCCATGCGGCGGCTCGGCCGGCGCTGGCAGCGCCTGCACCGCCTCGTGTATGTCGCCGTCATCCTCGGCTGCGTGCACTACTGGTGGCAGGTGAAGGCGGACATCCGTGAACCGGTCGTGTACGCCGCCATCGCGGCGGTCCTGCTCGGCTGGCGCCTGGCGCGGGCTCAGTCGCGCGGCCGCGCGGCGAGAGTCGCGAGCGCGATCCCGGCGAGGATCAGGAGGCCGCCGGCGACGGTGCGCGCGTCGACCGACTCGCCGAGCAGCCACCAGCCGAGCAGCGCGGCGAGCACAGGCTCTCCGACCGAAACAACGGCCACGAACAGCGGGTCGAGGTGGCGCAGCGACCAGTTGTAGCCGCTGTGTCCAATGAGCTGCGAGACGGCCGCCATGCCAGCGAGCGCCCACCAGGTGCGGGGATCGAAGCCGGCGGCCTGCGTGCCGGTCAGGAGCACCGCTACCCATAGCACCGCAGCCGCGACGCCGTAGGCGATCCCGAGGTAGTTGCGGAAAGCGATTTCCGTCTGGGCGGCACGCGAGAGCAGGAAATAACCCGCCATCGCCAGCCCGCCTGCGACGGCGAGCAGGTCGCCGAGCCAGGCGCCGCCGCCGCGCCCGCTGCCGCTCACGACCGCGGCGCCGGCGACCGCGAGGGCAAGTGCCGCCAGCGTCGGCCGTGACGGCGCGCCGCGCCCGCCGAGAAATTGCAGCAGCGCCACCCAGATCGGCGAGGTGCTTACGAACAGCACGCTGCGGGCGATCGTCGTGTGTTCGAGTGAAGCGATCCAGGTCGCGAAATGCAGGGCCAGCATCACGCCGGCGCCGACGCCGCAAGCGAATGCTCGCCGACTCGCGCCGGGGTGGCGGGGTGCCGTGATCGCCAGCGGCAGCACGACGATCAGGGCGAGCCCGACGCGCCAGGCGGCGATCGCGAGTGGCGGCGCTACGGCAAGCCGCGCGAAGATCGCGCCGTTCGACACCGCGAGCAGCGCGATGCCGAGGACCAGGAACGGCCAGGCTCGGTTCAGGCGAGTGCCCACGCCGGAACCTCGCGCCAGCCGCGCGACAGCGCGGCGTCGAGCTCGCGCCAGCGCGGCTCGAAGCGCTCGACCAGGCGCCAGAAGCGCCGGGAATGGTTCATGTGGCGCGTATGCGCAAGCTCGTGGATCAGCAGGTAGTTCACGACCGCGGCCGGCTGGAACATCAGGCAGGCGTTCAGGCTGATGGTGGCGCTTGCTGAGCAACTCCCCCAGCGGGTGCGCTGGCGTCGGATCTGCATCCGCCCGTAGTGCAGGCCGGTTGCGGAAGACAGTTCCGTGAGCCAGGTACCGAACGCGGCATGCGCCGCGCGCATCGTGAACCGCTGCAGCGCGTGACGCAGCAGCACTGGACGGTCGCAGGCGCCCGTCAGCTGGATTATTCCATTGCTCACCGTAAGCCGCGGTACGCCCGTGCCGCCGGCATGGCGGAGGCCAAATGCCTGGCCGGTGGCGGCAAAGTGCACGTGACCAGGCAGCCTGTCGTCGGCGGCGGGCCCTGTCGGGCGGTAGAGATCGATTGTGCGCTCGATCCAGCGGCGATGGCGGCTCACGAACTGCTCGACGGCACACGGACGTGTCCCGCGCGGGACGACGATCTCGACCAGGCCGCCGGGCAATACCCGGACCGCGAGCCGCCGTGCGCGCTCGCTCGCGCGCACGCGCCAGGCGCCGTCGGTCGAAGCCGACTCGTCGAGCAGGCCGAGTTGGATGGCTGCTTCGTGCATGGTCACAGCGCCGCGGCGAGGCGCGCACCCTCCTCGATGGCCCGGCGGGCGTCGAGTTCCGCGGCCACGCGGGACCCGCCGATCAAGTGCGGGCGCAAGCCCTGTGCCTCGAGTCCCGCCACCAGTTCGCGCCGCGGTTCCTGGCCGGCACAAATGACGACGTGATCGACTTCCAGGGTGCGCGTCTCCCCTCCCTGCTCGATCGCCAGGCCCCGGTCGTCGATGGCCCGGTAGGCGACGCCGGCCAGCATGCGCACGCCGCGCCGCTTCAGCGACAGGCGATGGACCCAGCCCGTCGTCTTGCCAAGATCGCGGCCCGGCGGCGTGGACTTGCGCTGCAGCAGCCAGATCTGTCGCGGCGAGTTCATGGCCGACGCGGGCGCCAGGCCGCCGCGCGCGGCGAGCCGCATGTCGATGCCCCACTCGGACATGAACGCGGGTATGTCGAGGCTTGCGGACGCATGGGCGGAATCGTGACTCAGGAACTCGGCGACGTCGAATCCAATGCCGCCTGCGCCGACGATCGCGACTGATGCACCGACCGGCCGGCCGTGCAGGAGGACGTCGAC
Organism: uncultured Gammaproteobacteria bacterium; assembly: GCA_963817195.1. GTDB lineage: Bacteria > Pseudomonadota > Gammaproteobacteria > Steroidobacterales > Steroidobacteraceae > SCUD01. The sequence continues at coordinate 124,535 of CAWFNJ010000007.1, read as the reverse complement.
GTAGCTCAGGACCTTCGGGTGGTCGAGGCCCGGAATCGTGGGCATGCGCGGAAGGACACCGGAGGCCAGTACCACCTCGTCGAAGGCGCCGCCGGCGAAGTCGGCCACCGTGGCAGTGCGGCCGAGGCGGATGTTCACGCCGGTGAGCTCGAGCTCACGCAGGAAATAGCGCAGCGTCTCGTGGAACTCTTCCTTGCCGGGTATGACCTTCGCCATGTTGAATTGCCCGCCGATCCGGTCGGCGGACTCGAAGAGGGTCACGCGATGCCCACGGCGCGCTGCGATCGAAGCGCACGCGAGCCCTGCCGGCCCTGACCCGACGACCGCGACGCGCCTCGGCTTTGCCGCCGGCCGGTAGGTGAGCTCGAGTTCGCGTCCCGCGCGCGGGTTGACGAGGCAGGTCGCGACCTCGTTCTCGAACACGAGGTCGAGGCAGGCCTGGTTGCAGGCGATACAAGTGTTGATTTCGTCTGCGCGGTTCGACGCGGCCTTGACGACGAACTCGGGATCTGCGAGCAGCGGGCGAGCCATGGACACGAGGTCGGCGTCGCCGGCAGCCAGCACGCGCTCGGCAACGGCGGGATCGTTGATGCGATTGCTGGTGACGAGCGGGATTGCGACCTCGCCCCTGAGCCGCCGTGTAACCCAGGTGAAGGCCGCGCGTGGCACCATGGTCGCGATGGTCGGGATGCGCGCCTCGTGCCATCCGATACCGGTGTTGATGATGGTCGCGCCCGCCTCTTTCACTGCCCGCGCGAGCGCCACGACCTCGTCCCAGCTGCTGCCTCCCTCGACCAGGTCGAGCATCGACAACCGGTAGATCAGGATGAAATCGCGCCCGACCGCGGCGCGAGTCGCCGCCACGATCTCGACCGGCAGCCGCATGCGGTTCTCGTAGGGCCCTCCCCAGCGATCGTCGCGGCGATTGGTGCGCGCGGCGATGAACTGGTTGATGAAATAGCCCTCGGAGCCCATGACCTCGACGCCGTCATACCCTGCCTCGCGGGCGAGCACAGCGCAGCGCACGAAGGCCGAGATCTGGCGTTCGACGCCGCGGCTCGACAGCTCGCGCGGGGTGAACGGCGAGATCGGCGCCTTGAGCCGCGTCGGAGCGACGGCCAGCGGATGGTAGGCGTATCGGCCGGTATGGAGGATCTGCATGCAGATCCGGCCGCCCTCCGCGTGCACCGCCGCGGTCACGAGCCGGTGCCTTGCGACATGTCGCCGGCCGCTCATCGTTCCGGCAAAGGGCTTGGTCCAGCCGGCTGCGTTCGGCGCAATTCCGCCCGTCACCATGAGCCCGACGCCGCCGCGCGCGCGCTCGGCGAAAAAGGCCGCGAGCTTCGGGTAGTCTTCTGCGCGGTCCTCGAGGCCGGTGTGCATCGAGCCCATCAGTACGCGGTTCGGGAGTGTCGTGAAGCCGAGGTCGAGCGGCGCCAGCAGGTGCGGAAACGGGTTCGGCGTCACGCACGCAATCATATAGCATGCGCTCGCGATGTCCGCCGTGCTCGAAGTCCGCGATCTCGTGAAGGAGTACCCCGGCGTCCGCGCCGTGGACGGCGTGTCATTCGCCATTGCCGAAGGCCAATGCTTCGGCCTCCTCGGCCCGAACGGCGCCGGCAAGACCACGACCGTCGAGATGATGGAGGGCGTCACGCAGCCGACCTCAGGCCAGGTGCTCTACCGCGGCGAGACGCTCGGTGCTCGATTTCGCGAGGAAGCGGGCATCCAGTTCCAGAAGACCGCGTTGCAGGACTTCCTGACCGTGCGCGAGACGCTTGCGCTCTTCAGCATGCTCTACCCTCGCCGGCGCGACCTGGACGACCTGATCCGGACCTGCGCGCTGGAGCAAGTGGCCGACCGCGACAATCGCAAGCTCTCGGGCGGCCAGATGCAGCGCCTGCTGCTCGCCATTGCGCTTGCCAACGATCCGCGCGTCCTGTTCCTCGACGAGCCGACGACCGGCCTCGACCCGCAGGCGCGCCACAATTTCTGGGACCTGATCCGTTCGATCAAGGCCGAAGGGCGCACGGTCCTGCTGACGACGCACTACATGGAGGAGGCTTACTTCCTCTGCGACGTCATTGCGATCATGGACCGCGGTCGCATCATCGCCGAGGGACCGCCTTCGCGGCTGCTGAAGGAGCACTTCGACGACGTCGTGCTGGAACTGCCGCGCGAGGATTTCCGCGGCGAGGCGGCTGGCTTCCCGTTACCCGTGCTGGTCACCAGCGACCGGGTCGAGATCTCGACCGGCGACGTGGAGTCGGCCCTGCGCATCCTGCTCGAGCGCGGCGTGCCGCTGCGGCATCTCAGGATCCGGCCCCGCAACCTAGAGGACCTGTTCCTCGAGCTTACGGGCAAGGAACTGCGAACGTGAGCTTCCGGCGGCTGTTCGCGATCTGGCACGCCCGGAACCTCGAGTTCCTGCGCGACCGCTCGACGCTCGTGTTCAACTTCCTCTTCCCGCTCGGGCTGGTCATCGCCTTTGCGGTCATCTTCGGCGGCCAGCCGCGGCCGCTGTTCAAGGTCGACGTGATCGCGCCGCCCGACGCCACGCTCGATGTCCGGCTGCATCCATTTCTCGGAATGCGCTACGTGGACTTCGTGCGCGTCGAGCCGACTGCGCTCGAAGCGACCGTCCGCAAGGTCGAGCGGCACCAGGTGGATCTCCTGCTCGACCTGCGCTCCGCACCGCGCTACTGGATAAACGAGGATTCCCCGAAGGGCTACCTGGTCGAGCGGCTGCTGCTCGAATCAGCGGCAGGTCAGGCGGAGCGGCAGCCCGTCAGCGGCACGGCCGTGCGCTACGTGGACTGGCTGCTGCCCGGGATCCTCGGCATGAACATGATGTTCAGCTGCCTGTTCGGCGTCGGCTACGTCGTGGTCCGCTACCGCAAGAGCGGTTTCCTGCGCAGGCTGTCGGCGACCCCCGTCACGGCACTGGAGTTCGGGGCCGCGCAGGTGCTGTCGCGACTGCTGCTGACCGTCAGCGTCACTTCTCTCCTGTATGCCGCTCTCGCCATCTTCGTGTCCTTCCGCAACGAGGGCAGCGTCATCCTGCTGTTGCTGATCGCGATCATGGGGGCGCTCGCCATGATTTCCTTCGGCTTCATGATGGCGGCCCGCTTCGCGAGCGAAGAGCTCGCCAACGGCGCAATCAACCTGGCTTCCTGGCCGATGATGCTGTTGTCGGGCGTGTGGTTCTCGCTGGAAGGCGCGCCAGGCTGGCTTCAGGCCGCAGCAAAGGCGCTGCCGCTTACGCAGATGCTCGATGCCGCCCGCGCGGTCATGCTGGACGGCGCGGGCTGGGCCGCGGTCCTGCCGCATCTCGCCTGGCTCGCAGCCATGACGCTGCTGTTCCTCGGGATCGCGGCCGCCGGATTTCGCTGGCGCGCCGACTGAATTCCGCCGGCCGCGCGGCCGGCCTCGAGTCTGTGGCAAACTGCGCGGCCCGGGCAACACGACCCAGCAACACTTGAACAAGTCCGAGCTGCTCAAAGAATTGCGTATCGACCGCGATGCGCCCGAGGAGGGATCGTCATCCCGCCTGCTCCTCTGGCTCGCCCTCGGCGCAGGCTTGCTGTTGCTGGCGGGTCTGCTCGCGTGGTTCTTCAACCGGGAAAGTCCGATCGAAGTGTCGGTCGCCACCGCACGCGCGATGCCGGCAACCAGCGCAGGGACGTCCGTGCTCGATGCCACGGGCTACGTCACGGCGCGCCGCCAGGCGACGGTCTCCGCAAAGATTACCGGCAAGGTGCGCGAGGTCCGGATCGAGGAAGGACAGCGGGTCGAGGCCGGCGACATCCTGGCGACCCTCGACGATGCTGAGGCGCGGGTCGAGGTCGAGCTGCGCCGCGCCCAGGTCGCCGCTGCCCGAGCCCAGCTGACCGAGGCCGAGGCCGGGGGCGCGAATGCGGAGCGCGAGTACCAGCGCCAGCAGGAAGTCGCCGCGCTCAAGTTGACGAGCGCCTCCGCCCTCGATGCGGCGCGCACCCAGGCCGAGGCGTCGCGCGCGCGGACGTCCAGCCAGGCGAGCTCGGTGCGGGTGGCAGAAGAATTCTTGCAGGCCGCACAAGTGCAACTCGACAACACGGTCGTGCGTGCGCCGTTCGCGGGCGTGGTCACCGTCAAGGCAGCGCAGCCGGGAGAAATGATATCGCCCATCTCGGCGGGCGGCGGCTCGATCCGAACCGGCATCGGCACGATCGTGGACATGGACTCGCTCGAGATCCAGGTGGACGTCAGCGAGGCTTATATCAACCGCGTGCAGCCGGGCCAGAAGGTCGAGGCGGTCCTGAACGCCTATCCCGACTGGCGCATTCCGGCCTCCGTGATCGCCATCGTCCCGACCGCGGACCGTTCCAAAGCCACGGTGAAAGTGCGCATCGCGCTCGGCGCGAAAGACGCGCGCATCGTGCCGGAGATGGGCGTCCGGGTCGCGTTTCTCGAGTCGAAGCCTGCAGAGTCCGGCGCGCCCGCCCCGCCGCGCGGCGCGCTGGTTCCGGCCGCGGCCATCCGGCAGGATGGCGGGCAGGACGTGGTATTCCTGCTGCGCGACGGCCGCGCCGAACGGCGTGCGGTTTCGCTCGCCGGGACGCTCGGTGACAGCCGCCAGGTCCAGTCGGGCGTGACGGCAGGCGACACGCTGATTGTGGACGCGCCGGCGGCCCTCAAGGATGGAGACGCGGTGAAGGCACGGGAGTCAGGCGATGAGTGAAGCGATGGTCACGGTCCGAAATGTCCACAAGTCCTACGTGCGCGGCAAGCAGACGGTCGAAGTGCTGCACGGCTTGTCGCTCGACATTCCGAAGGGCGACTTCGTCGCGCTCATGGGCCCCTCGGGCTCCGGCAAGACGACCCTGCTCAACCTGATCGGTGGGCTCGACGTCCCGAGTTCGGGCGAGGTCCACGTGGGTGGTGAGCGCATCGACCGGCTCTCGGGCGGAAGGCTTGCCGAATGGCGCGCCCGGAACGTCGGATTCGTGTTCCAGTTCTACAACCTGATGCCGGTGCTGACCGCCGAGCGCAACGTCGAGCTGCCCCTCCTGCTGACGAAACTCTCTGCCGCGCAGCGACGCAAGTCGGTCGCCGTGGCGCTCGACGTGGTTGGCCTCGCGGACCGCGCACGCCACAAGCCAAAGGAGCTTTCGGGCGGCCAGGAGCAGCGCGTCGCGATCGCGCGCGCACTGGTTTCCGATCCCGCACTCCTGATCTGCGACGAGCCGACCGGCGACCTTGACCGCAAGACCGCCGACGAGATACTGGGGCTGCTGCAGGTGCTGAACCGCGACCATGGCAAGACCATCGTGTTGGTGACGCACGACCCGAAGGCCGCCGAGTTCGCCAATCGCATCCTGCACCTCGAGAAGGGCCAGCTCCTCGAGCAGGCAACCGCCGCCGCCTGAGTCCGCCATGACGCGCACCAGCTTCGTCATCGCCAATCTGTGGCGCAAAAAGACCCGCACGGTTCTGACATTGCTGTCGATCGTGACGGCTTTCCTGTTGTTCGGCCTGCTGCAGGCAGTCAACGTGCTGTTCTCGGCCGGCGCGGATTTCATCGGCGCGAGCCGGCTCGTGACTCAGGCGCGGGTGTCGTTCACGCAGTCGCTGCCGATGCGGCTCCTGCCGCAGATCGAGTCGATTCCGGGCGTAGAGCGCGTGATGTGGAGCCAGTGGTTCGGAGGCGTGTGGCAGGAGAACACCCAGCTCATCGTCCAGGCGGTGGACCCCACGCGGGTGCGCGACGTCTACCCGGAGATCGTGATGCCCGACGCCCAGTGGGAAGCGTTCGCGAACACGCGCACCGGCATGGTCGCCGGCCGCAACCTCGCCAATCAGTACGGCTGGAAGATTGGCCAGAAAATCCCGATTGGCTCGACCATTTTCCCGCAGAAGGACGGCAGCAAGAACTGGACCTTCGACCTCGTCGGCATCTATGACGGCAAGGACGAGGAGTGGCAGCGCAGCACCAACGGTGGCTGGATCAACTTCGCCTACTTCGACGAGGCGAACCAGTTCGCGCGAGGGCTCGCCGGTGTCTACATCATCCGCCTCTCCGACCCCGACCGAGCGTCCGAGGTCGCGGCGACTATCGACCGCATGTTCGAGAATTCCCCAGACGAGACGAAGACCCAGACCGAGAAAGACTTCAACATCGGCTTCTTCAAGCAGATCGGCGACATCGGCCTGATCGTCCGCTGGATCCTGTTCGCAGTGTTCTTCACGCTCCTGCTGGTGGTCGGCAACACGATCGCGCAGAGCGTGCGCGAGCGAATTCCCGAGCTCGCGATCCTGAAGACGCTCGGCTTCGGCGACCGTGCCGTCTTCGCATTCGTGCTCGCAGAAGCCGCCGCGCTGTGCGTCATCGGCGGGCTCCTGGGACTCGCCGTAGCGACGCCCATCGGCGTCGGCATCACGAAGGCGTCCGGCGGCTATCTCCCGGTGGCCGTCGATGCGAAAGTCTGGATGATGGGCGCCATCGCGATCATCGTATTGAGCTTCGCCGTTGGCCTGCTCCCGGCGTTGCGCGCGAAGCGCCTGACCATCGTCGATGCACTGGCCGGGCGCTGAACGGAACGCGCGCATGTTGAAGCAGATCCTGTCCATAACAATGCTTGGCCTTCGCAGCATTCCCGAGCGTCTTGGACCATCGCTAGTCATCGTAGTTGGCCTGGCCGGCGTCGTGGCCGTATTCACGGCCCTGCTCGCGATGGCAGCCGGCTTCCAGTCGACGCTGGAAGCCGCCGGGCGTGCGGACGTCGCCCTCGTGCTGCGGGGCGGCTCGCGGGCGGAGCTGAACTCGGGCATCAGCCGGGAACAGGGCACGATCATCAAGCAGACGCAGGGCGTGGCCCAGGGTGCCGACGGCCTGCCGCTCGCCTCCGCTGAAGTCGTCGTGATCGCGGAACTCATGAAGCCAGGCGAGAAGACGGGTTCCAACATCACGGTGCGCGGCGTCGAGCCAATAGCGTTCGCCCTGCGACCGCAACTCAAGATCGCAGAAGGGCGCAGCTTCGCCCGGGGCACGCGCGAACTGATCGTCGGCCAGGGCGTGGCGCGGCAGTTCGAGGGCGCGCGTATCGGCCAAACGCTGCGCATGCGGGGCTCGGACTGGACGGTGGTCGGCGTATTCGTGTCGGGCGACGCGTATGAGAGCGAGCTGTGGTCGGACGTCGAAATCGCGCAGTCCACGTTCAACCGCCAGGGTTACAGCGCCGTGCGCCTGCAGCTCGCCGACCGCGCCACCGGGCTTCAGGCCATCAAAGATGCCCTGTCCGCCGATCCGCGCGTCAACGTGGACGTGGAAACCGAGGAACAATATTTCAGCGGCCAGACGAAGGATTTCCGCCGGACTATCGGCAGTCTTGCAGGCGTCGTGACCTTCATCATGGCTCTGGGCGCTACATTCGCGGCCCTAAACACGATGTACGCCGCAGTCGGGGCCCGAGCCCGCGAGATCGCGACTCTGCGTGCCATTGGGTTTCGCGGCCTGCCGGTGGTCGTCTCGATCATGCTCGAGTCGCTGATCCTCGCGCTGATCGGGGGTCTGCTCGGTGCGCTCGCGGCCTACGTTCTGTTCAACAACATGGCGGTCTCGACCCTCGGCTCGAATTTCACGCAGGTCCTGTTCCGATTCACGGTCACGCCCGCGCTCGTCTTCTATGGCCTCGTCATCGCCGTCGTCATCGGGATGGTCGGCGGCTTCCTGCCGGCGCTCCGCGCCGCGCGGCAGCCAGTGACGACGGCCCTGCGCGCCGCCTGACGCGGCGCGGTACGCGTGCCCACTCTGGTCGATATCGGCGCCAACCTCGCGCACGACAGCTTCGACGCGGACCGCGATGCCGTGCTCGCGCGCGCGCGCTCAGCCGGCGTCGCGGCGATGGTCGTCACCGGCAGCACACTCGACGACTCGGACAAGGCCATCGACCTTTGCCGCCGCCATCCCGGGGCGCTCAGGGCGACCGCCGGTGTGCACCCGCATCGCGCTTCGGGTTTTCTGGAGGCTGACGCGAGCCGGTTGTCCGCCCTGCTCCGCGATCCGATGGTGGTTGCGGCGGGGGAATGCGGGCTTGACTACTTCCGGAATTTCTCGCCGCCCGTGGAACAGCGGCGCGCCTTCGAGTTGCAGCTCGGCCTTGCGGATTCGGCCGGGAAGCCCGTCTTCCTGCACCAGCGCGACGCGCACGCGGACTTTCTCGCCATGCTGCGCGACCATCCGCGTGCGGCGGCGCGCGGCGTCCTGCACTGCTTTACGGGCGGGCCGGCGGAGCTCGAGGACTGCCTGGCGTTGGGCCTGTCCGTCGGCATCACGGGCTGGATCTGCGACGAGCGACGTGGCGGGGCGCTGCGTGACGCGGCGCCACGGATGCCGCTCGAGCGACTGATGATCGAGACGGACGCGCCGTACCTGGTGCCGCGTACGTTGCTGCCAAAGCCGCCCCATCGACGGAACGAGCCCGCCTTTCTGCCGGTCGTATTGTCGGAAACGGCGCGTTGTCGCGGCGAAGATCCCGTGGCGCTGGCGTCCGCCACGACCGCCAACGCCTGCCGATTTTTTGGCCTTACACTTGCCGCCGCGAAAAGCGGGCCTGCAGGAACCGTGGAACTGGTTTAGATATACACAGTAACTTACTGATAATAGGCTCTTATCATGGACTTCAAGCACGCGGCGCAAACCACGGCCTCGACATTCCGCGACTCGATCGTGCCGCGGCTTTCGGAATACATCCGGATCCCGAACAAGTCGCCCCTGTTCGACGCCGAGTGGGAGTCGCAGGGGCACATGTTGCGCGCTGCCGAACTGATGGCGGCGTGGTGCCGCGAACAGCCGATCGCGGGCGCCACGGTCGAGATCCTGCGCGAGCCCGGCCGTACGCCGGTCCTCTTCTGCGAGATCCCGGGCGACGGGCCGGACACTGTCCTGCTTTACGGTCACATGGACAAGCAACCGGAGTTCACCGGCTGGGCCGAAGGACTCTCGCCCTGGGAACCCGTAGTGCGCAACGGGAGGCTCTACGGCCGAGGCGGCGCGGATGACGGCTATGCCGTTTTCTCGTCGCTGACCGCGATCCGGCTGCTCCAGGAGCAGAGGATTCCGCACGCGCGCTGCATCGTGCTGATCGAAGCCTGCGAGGAGAGCGGGAGCTACGACCTGCCCCACTACGTCGAGAAGCTTGCGCAACGCATCGGCTCGCCCAGCCTCGTCGTCTGTCTCGACGCGGAATGCGGCAACTATGAGCAGCTCTGGTGCACGACCTCGCTGCGAGGGAACCTGGTGGGTGACCTCATTATCGAGGGTCTCACGGAGGGCGTGCATTCCGGCGCCGGCACCGGCATCGCACCTTCCGTGTTCCGCATTGCGCGCACGCTGCTCGCGCGCGTCGAAAGCGATGTTACCGGCGACATCCTGGTCGACGAGCTGTCGGTGCCGATACCGGCGGCCCGCATCGAGCAGGCACGCGCGGCTTCCGGCGTGCTCGGCGACCAGATCGCGGGCAAGCTGCCGTTCGTGCCGGGTGCCCGCGCGCTCTCGGATTCGCCGGTCGAGCTCGTGCTCAACAATACCTGGCGGCCGACGCTCGCCGTAACGGGCGCCGCGGGCCTGCCGGCGATGGCGAATGCCGGCAACGTCCTGTTGCCGCGGGTCGAGTTCAAGCTGTCGTTCCGCCTGCCGCCGTCGGCAGACGCCGAGGCAGCGGCCGCCGCCATCAAGCGCCGTCTCGAGGCCGATCCGCCCTACGGCATGCGCGTGCGATTCGAGGTGGGCTCTTCGCTGCCGGGCTGGGACGCGCCGCCGGTCGCGCCCTGGCTGGAGGACTCGATGCGCGACGCCTCGCGCGCGACTTTTGGCCGCGATGCGATGTACCTCGGCACCGGGGGCAGCATCCCGTTCATCGGCATGCTGGGCGAGCGCTTTCCTTCAACCCAGTTCCTGGTGACCGGCGTGCTGGGCCCGCACTCGAATGCGCACGGGCCGAATGAGTTCCTGCACCTCGCCTGCGCGGAGAAACTGACCGTCTGCGTCGCGAAGGTGATCGCCGACCATCACCGCAGGCCGCCCCACTAGCTGCGCGACAGAGGACTCGGTTCTGCCTGCGATGCGAGTTGCTCCCAGGCCGTGCGATAGCGCTCGGCAGGGTGCGGGCTGCCCGGGACAGCCGACGGGTACTCCGCCTCGAGCAGGTCAAGCCGCATCACGCGCGGCGGCCGGCCCTTGGGAAATTTCGACCGGCCGGTAAAGACGACGCGCCCGTCCACGGGCGCCTCCCCGGCGAGCAGCTTCACCGCTGCAATGCGGTCGTAGAGTGCCTCCAGCGGATTGAGGAAGGTCGTGCGCCGGCTGCCGTCCATGACCGCCCATTCCTTCATGTGCTCGCCGCCGAACACGACCCCCTCCACGTCGCGATAGTCGACCACCAGCAGTCCGCGGCCGGTCAGGAGCAGGAAATCGATGTGCAGCTGCCCGCCGCTGCCGTCAGGTATCAGCACGTCGCGCAGCGCCGCGGCCGATACCGATTCGAAGGACCTGACGAGCTGGCGACGCGCGCGGTAGCGGTCCCAGCGGCGCCAGGCTGCGACGCAGCCGACCGCGACCAGGCCGAGCAGCATCACGCCGACCGTGACCTGGAAAATGATGTCGTTCGGGTTCATGCCGCCCGCCCCGCGTGCCAGCGGCGCAGCAGGCCCGCCCCGCCTGGCAACCTCAACATCGCGAGCAGGAGGCGCGCGGCCCATCGCTCGCCGCGGCTGAGCGCGAACGGCCGATGCAGTTCCGTGTACAGGTCCGGACGCTCGACGACCTCGAAATCCTGGCTGGCATTCTCCGGCATCTGCAGATGATAGTCGGCGGCTGGCGCGGTCACCACCGCGGCGCGAATGCGGCATGATGCGCGCATGGGTTTTCCCGTCGCGCTCGCGGAATTGCTGGCCTGCCCGACCTGTGGTACGTCGCTCGCGGGCAATGGCTGTCTTACCTGCCGCGTCGACTATCCGGAACTCGGCGGCATTCCCTGGCTGATGCCGGAGCCCCGGCTTGCGCTGGCCGAATGGCGCGGGAGACTGCACCATTTGCTGACGCACTATGCCGCCGAGTCGCGGCGCCAGCGCGAGGCGCTCGGGGGACTCGCGGCGACAGGACTCGCGCGGCAACGCATCGAGCGGGTAGCGAACGCGCTCGACGACCAGGCGGAGCGCATCCGCGCGCTGATGCAGCCGCTCGGCGCCGAGCGCAGGAACGAGGCGCACGCCGTGCACGTCGCGCTTGGCACCGAGTTGCCGCTCAACCAGGGGCTCTCCACCTACTACCCGAACCTGCACCGCGATTGGTGCTGGGGCGATGAGGAGAACCGGGCGAGCCTGGCCGCGGTCCGGGCCAGCCTGCCCGAAGGCTTCGCCATCGAGCGGCATGCTGGTCATCGGCGCGGGTGCAGGCCGGCTCGCCTACGACCTGCACCAGGCGATCCGCCCTGCCCTCACGGTCGCGCTCGACTTCAATCCGCTGTTCATGCTGGCGGCGGCTCGGATTCTCGCGGGCGAGGCACTCGAGCTTTACGAGTTCCCGATCGCACCGCGCGGCATCCCGGACCACGCGGTGCTGCGCCGTCACCAAGCGCCGGAGCGGCCTGGCCCGGGACTCGCGCTGGTCCTGGCCGACGCGAGCGCGCTACCCTTCCTGCCGGGGCGCTTCGACGCCGTCCTGACGCCCTGGTTCATCGACGTCGCCAGCGAGCCGGTCGCGAAGCTCCTCGCGCGCATCAATGCGCAACTCGTGCCTGGCGGGCTGTGGATCCACCACGGCTCGCTCGCGTTTCCGGACGCCGCGCCAGCCGAGGCGCCGAGCCTCGAGGAACTTGTCGAGTTGCTGTCCGCGCAGGGGTTCGAGTCCGTGCACGTCAGCGAGGCGCGCCAACTCTATCTTGGCTCGCCGGCCAGCCGACATGCTCGCCTCGAAAGCGTCGTGACCCTGGCTGCACGGAAGGAGCGCGAAGTGCCGTCGCCTGCGTCAGGGCGCGAGCTCCCGGAATGGATCCGGCGCACCGACTTGCCGGTGCCTGCCCTGCCGCAGTTCCGCGCGCAGGCGCTGTCAACGCGCGTCTACGCCTTCCTGCTCGCCATGATCGACGGCGAGCGCACGATCCGAGACATGGCGCGCCTCATGGAGCAGCAGAAGCTGATGCCGGCCGACGACGCCGTGCCCGCCATCCGCCGATTCCTCGTGCGCGCGCAGCAGGATCCGGACCATCGGTCCCGGTTCTGAGCCGCACTTGTCCGGTCGCGGGCGGTCCGATTATCGTGGCTCGGGCTGAGCAAGGCAGGCACGGATGTCGAACGGACTCCTGATTCGTACCGCGACCTGGACGGCGATCGCGGTTGCCGGCGCGGCAGCCTTCGGCGGCATCGCGGTGCACCGGGGCGAGAGCATCAATGCGCTGTGGTTCGTGGTCGCCGCGGTCTGCACCTACCTGATCGGCTATCGCTTCTACAGCGGCTGGATCGCCGCGCGCGTCTGCCGCCTCGACCCGACCCGGGCGACACCCGCGGAGCGGCTCGACAACGGCCGTGACTTCATGCCGACGCACCGCTCGATCGTGTTCGGCCACCATTTCGCGGCGATCGCGGGAGCCGGGCCCCTGATCGGCCCGACCCTCGCCGTCCAGTTCGGCTACCTGCCAGGCACCCTGTGGTTGCTGGCCGGCGCGGTGCTGGCGGGCTGCGTGCAGGACATGCTCGTGCTCTTCTGCTCCACTCGCCGCGACGGCAGGAGCCTTGCCCACCTCGCGCGCGACGAACTCGGCCGCTTCGGCGCTTCCGCCGCGATGGTGGGCACGCTGTTCATCATGATCATCCTGATGGCGGTGCTCGCCCTGGTCGTCGTCAAGGCCATGGCGCACAGCCCCTGGTCCACCGCGACGGTGTTCGCGACCATCCCGATCGCGATCGTGGTCGGTATCTACCTGCGCCTGGTCCGGCCAGGTCGCGTTCTCGAGGCGACCGCCATCGGCGTCGTGCTGCTGCTCGCCGCTGTCGCCGCCGGCGGCTGGGTCGACAGCCACCCGGCGATCCGGGCGTGGTTCGACCTCGACGCACAGGAGCTCGCCTGGTTCGTGATCGCCTACGGCTTCGTGGCGGCGATCCTTCCGGTCTGGCTGCTGCTCGCACCGCGCGATTACCTCTCGACCTTCATCAAGCTCGGCGTCGTGTTCCTGCTCGCGATTGCCATCTGCGTGCTGCAGCCGGAGGTGCGGATGCCGGCACTGACCCGCTTCATCGACGGCACCGGCCCGATCTTCAGCGGCGACGTTGTTTCCATTCCTGTTCATCACGCTGGCCTGCGGCGCAATTTCCGGCTTCCACGCGCTGGTCGCTTCCGGCACTACCCCGAAGCTGATCTCGCGTGAAACAGACGTGCGCATGGTGGGCTACGGCTCGATGGCACTCGAGTCCTTCGTCGCGATCATGGCGCTGATTGCCGCCAGTGTGCTCGACCCGGGCGTGTACTTCGCCATCAATACGGCCGCCGGGGTCGTCGGCAGCGATCCCGTGACTGCAACCGCCACCATCACGTCCTGGGGATTCCCGGTGGACCCGGCGCAGATGGAAGCGCTCGCCGCGAGCATGGGCGAGGCGACGCTCTACGGCCGGACCGGCGGCGCGCCCTCGCTCGCGGTCGGAATGGCGCACATCTTCGGCTCGGCCTTCGGCGAGGGCCTGTTCGCGATCTGGTACCACTTCGCCATCATGTTCGAGGCAGTCTTCATCCTGACCGTGCTTGACGCCGGGACACGCGTCGGCCGCTTCATCATGCAGGACGCGCTCGGGAGCCTCTGGGCGCCGCTTGGTAGAACCTCCTGGTATCCGTCGGTGTGGATCGCGAGCATCCTGGTCTGCGCCGGCTGGGGGTACTTCCTCTACATCGGGGTCATCGACCCGAATGGCGGCATCAACATCCTGTGGCCGCTGTTCGGCATGGCGAACCAGATGCTGGCGGCGATCGCGCTTGCCGTGGTGACGGCGATATTCGTCAAGTCCGGCCGCCAGCGTTACGCGTGGGTGCCGGGCGTGCCGCTCGCCTGGCTCGTCACCGTGACCTCGGTCGCCGCCTGGCAGAAGATCTTCAGCGAAGACGCCCGGATCGGTTTCTTCGCGGCCGCCGGCGACCTTGCGGACAAGCTCGCAGCCGGCGTCCTGCCGCCCGAGCGAGCGGCAGTCGCGTCCAAGCTGATCTTCAACCAGCAGCTCGACGGCTGGTTGACCGTAGTACTGCTGTTCATTGTCTGGACCATCGTCATCGACATGGCGCGCGGCTGCTGGAACCATCTTTCCGGCCGCCGCACGGCACCCAGTACCGAGGCGCCCTACGTGGCGACGCAGCTCGCATGAGCGCCCTCGCAACGCGCTGGCGGCGGTTCTGGTCGGGACTTCGCTCGCTGACCGGCGACGACGCCTACGAGCGCTATCTGGCGCACCGCAGCGCGCAGCACCCCGGTGAACCTGCGCTCGACCGCGCCGCGTTCTACCAGTCCGAGCTCGACCGGCGATTCAGGCAGGCAAGCCGCTGCTGCTAGTCCGCGCGGGAGCTCCGCATCCGTTCGATCAGGAACTGGCCGCTCTCGAGCGTCTCGGATTCGGTCTCCGCGAGAACCTGCAGGCGGCAGGGCGCCGCTGCATTGAAGGGCGCAACTGCGAGGATTCCCGTCATGGAGAGCCATCGCGCCCAGTCCGGCGTTTCCCCGGCGTTCAGCTTGTCCGGGTTGGCAACCAGCTCCGAGAGCCGCTCGCCGCCGCGGACCAGCCGCAGCGTCAGCCGCTCGAACGGACGCTCGCGCGGCGTGCGCACGTGGACGAAGACGCAGAGTTTTGGCAGCGTGATCGGAAAGGCGGGCACGTAGAGGTCCGTGCCGTAGCAGCCCATCAGCGAGAACTTGTTGCCGATTTCCTGGCGAACATCGTCGCAGAACTGGGCAATGACGGTACGTTGTGCAGTCATCCGTGACCTCCGGTCGCAAGCAATGAATGGTGGGCCGTGATGGGATCGAACCATCGACCAACTGGTTAAAAGCCAGATGCTCTACCACTGAGCTAACGGCCCTCTCGCGGCGGCGCATGATACGCGAATGGACGGCCGCCTTCACGCCCCTACCGCCGGTCAGGCGCCAGCGTGTCAGCGGTAGCGGGTCGGGTCGCTGACTCCGGCTGCCTCGAACCCGGCGTGTCGCAGCCGGCAGCTGTCGCAGCGTCCGCAGGCCCGGCCTTCCGCGTCCGGCTGGTAACAGGACACGGTCAACGCGTAATCGACGCCGAGCGCCGTGCCGCGGCGGATGATGTCCGCCTTCGACAGCTCGATGAGCGGCGCGTGCAGGTGCACGGTGTCGCCCTCGACCGCCGCGCGTGTCGCGAGGTTCGCGAGATACTCGAAGGCGCGGATGAATGCCGGGCCGGCAATCCGGATAGCCCGAGTAGTCCACGGCATTGACGCCGATGTAGATGTGCCGCGCAGCCCTCACTTCGGCGAAGCCAAGTGCGAAGGCCAGGAAGATCGTGTTGCGTGCAGGCACGTAGGTCAGCGGGATTCCGGTAGTCGGTGGTCTCCGGCACCGGGATCGCCGCGTCGGTCAGCGCGGAACTCCCGAACTGGCCGATCGGCATCGCGAACACGCGGTGCTCGACGGCGCCCTGGGACTCGGCGACTCGGTGTGCGGCCTCGAGCTCCACCGCGTGGCGCTGCCCATAGTCGAAGGAGAGCGCGTGGCAGCGGTGGCCGCGCTCGCGGGCGATCGCGAGCGTGGTCGCCGAATCGAGCCCGCCCGACAGCAGCACGACCGCCGCGGTGCCCGCGAATCCTTCCGGCTCAGCGTCCAGGGACGTCACCCCAAAGCAACTTGTGGAGCTGGACCTGGAAACGCACCGGCAACCGGTCGGCCAGGATCCAGTTCGCCAGTTGGGCGGCCGGCGAGCTGCTGGTAGCTCGGCGAGAACAGCACGCTGCAACGCGCGTCCAGCCGCTCGACGCATACCCGGTCCCGGCTCCACTCGTAATCGGCCCGGTCGCAGATCACGAACTTGAGCTGGTCGGTCCGCCGCAGGCCGTGCACCGCAAGGTCCAGGTTGCGGTGCGATTCTCCGGAGCCCGGCGTCTTCACGTCGATCACGCGGGCGACACGGCCGTCCACGCCGCTCGCATCGATCGACACCGCTGGTCTCGAGCGAGACCTCGAAGCCCGCCTCGCAGAGCACGGTCAGCAGCGTCAGGCACTGCCGTTGCGCGAGCGGCTCGCCGCCGGTCACGCAGGCATGGCGCGCGCGCGACTCGCGCGCCTCGCTGACGATGCGAGCGACCGTGCGCCACTCCCCGCCGTGGAATGCGTAGGCGGTATCGCAGTAGCGGCAGCGCAGCGGGCAGCCGGTGAGACGGATGAAGAACGTGGGCCAGCCTACGGCGCCCGCTTCACCCTGGAGCGACAGGAAGGTCTCGGTGATGCGCAGCCGCGCGGCCGCGGGAACGGCCGAGATCTCGGCAGACATGCCTTCTCCTCAGCCGCCCTCTGTGGGCAGGCGCTCGAGCCGCTGCCGGGCATCGGCGGCGGCCTGAGTGTCCGGGTACTCCTCGGTGACGCGCGTGAGCAGGGCACGCGCCGGCCCGAAGCGCTTGAGCTCGTACTGGCAGTAACCCGCTTTCAGGAGCGCGTCGGGGGACTTGCGCGTGCCGGGATAGTCGCGGAGCAGGCTTTCAAAGGCCGCGAGCGCGGCCGGGTAGTCGCGTCGCACATAGTGGGCCTCGCCGAGCCAGTACATCGCATTCGGCGCCAGCTCGTGCTGCGGATTCCTCGCCACGAACTCCCGGAGGGCCGTCGCGGCCTCGTCGTACTTGCCGTCCTTCAGCAGGTTGAAGGCGGCCTGGTACTCGGCTTCGGGGCTGCCCGGCGCGCTCGCCGCCTGGGCCGCGGTAAGCGCCGCTTCGGCCGCGCGCACGCGGGTGTCCAGGTCCATGTACTGGTCGCGCTGCTGGGTGCGCGCGCGTTCGAGCTCGTGCTGCAGCTGGTCGAACTCGCCGCGCAGCTTGCGCAGCTCCTCCGTCAGGGCGTCGATCTGCCGCGCCATCTCGATCAGGCCCTGGTTCGCGAGCTGCCGTTCCACGCCGTCCATGCGCGCTTCGAGCGCGTCGAGGCGCTCGTTCTTCGATTGCGCGAAGGCAGGCGCGACGCCCCAGGCGCTCGACAGCACGACAACGACCGCGAGCAAGCGCGCGCATCGCCGGCTCAGCGCCCGTAGACGAGCTCGACCCTGCGATTCTTTTCGTAGGCCGACTCGTCGCTGCCCGCCGCCGCCGGTCGCTCCTCGCCGTAGCTGACCGTCGTGAGCTGCGCATCGCCCGCGCCCTGCAGCATCAGTGCGCGGCGCACGGCCTGGGAGCGGCGCTCGGCGAGCGCGATGTTGTACTCGCGCGACCCGCGCTCGTCCGTGTGCCCCTCGACCCGGATCCTGACGCCGCTCGAGCCCGCCAGGTACTTGGCGTGCGAGCTGATCAGCGAGGCGTACTCCGGGCGGATGTCGCTGCGATCGAAGTCGAAATAGATGACGTTTGCGATCCCGGCCGGGCCCGCCGGTAGCGCTTCCCGAGGCTCCCGGGAGGTCCCGGCCCTCGCCGACCTGCCCTTCTCCCGGCGCGCCTTCCAGTGCCGCTGCCTTCGGTCGCGGTCGCGCCCGCATCGTCCGGCACCGTCGTCGGCTTCTTGCCGCAGCCAGCCAGCATCAGGACGCCAGCCAGGATCAACAGGATGGACAGCGATCGCATCTCGGGAACTCCTTGAATCGACGAATCTACGGTGCACGTGCCGCCTTCTAGCACAGCGAGCCGGTCGCGTCACGCGCCCTAGTTGAGGAACGGCGACCATGCGGCCTCGCGCAGTTCGCCGGTGCTCGCCGCGATCTGCTGCTGGACGCGCCCGTCGCTCGAGACGATCGCCAGCGTGTCGCGGCCGCCGACGCGGCTCGTGTAGAGAATATCGGCGCCGTTCGGCGCGAACGACGGCGACTCGTCGAGCCGTCCGCCGCTCAGCACCTGCAGTCCGCCGCGCTGAGCGTCCACCGCGCCGATGCGGTAGGCGCCCTGGTCGAGCGTCACTACCGCGAGCTGGCGTCCGTCCGGGGAAACCCGCGGACGCGCGTTGTAGTTGCCGTCGAAGGTCACGCGCCTCGCGCGCGCGCCGGTCTCGAGGCCCACGCTGTAGACCTGCGGCGCCCCGGCCCGGTCCGACGTGAAATAGAGCGAGCGGCCGTCCGGCGACCAGGCGGGCTCGGTGTCGATGGCGGGATCCTCGGTGACGCGCTGCAGCGCCTGGCTCTCGAGCGTCAGCACGTACACGTCGACGTTGCCATCGCGGCGCGAGAGCGCGAGTGCGAGGCGCGTGCCGTCGGGGGAGAACGCGGGCGCCCCGTTGATGCCTGATTTCGCGGACACCTGGACCTGCGCGCCGGTTGCGAGAGTCTGGACGTAAACGGCCGATAGGCCGCTGTGGAACGACACGTAGGCGAGCGAGCGCCCGTCGGGCGACCAGGCCGGGGACATGATCGGGTCCGGCGAGCCGAACACGACGCGCTCGTTGGCGCCGTCGGCGTCGGACACGATGAGCCTGAAACTGCGTTTGTTGATCGGGCCGTCCACCGCGACGTAGGCGATGCGGGTCGCAAACGCGCCGCGCACCCCCAGGATCTTCTCGTAGACCGCGTCCGACACGCGGTGGCTCGCGCGCTTCAGCGCCTTGGGGTCGACCGGAACGGCGGTGCCGAGCAGGCGCTCGCCGTTCGCGACCGAAACGAGCTCGTAGCGGACTTCGAAGCGCCCGTCTGGCATCGCCGACAGGCTCCCGACCAGCACGTAGTCCACCTTCAGCATGCGCCAGTCCGCCGTATCGATTTCGCTAGCGGCATGCGGCTGTTCGACGAGCTGCGCGCGCGGCAGCGGGCGGAAGCGGCCGCTGCGCTCGAGATCCGCCTGCACGGTTGCGGCAACGTCGTAGGGCGCGGCCCCCGGCCCGTCCCAAGCGAGCGGGACGATGGCGATGGGCACGGACTCCGCCATCCCCTTCAGGATCTGGACGGTCAACTGGGCCATGGCCGGGGTCGCCGGCAGGGCGAGAATCGCAAGGGCTGCGAGTATGCGGCGGAACTTCAACGGCGGGCCTCCTTGGGCGTGAAGACAAGCTCGACCTCGCGCTCGAACAGCGCAGGCTCGGGCGGCGCGGGCAAGGGCGAGGCGTTCTTGACCGCGGTCTCGATCGACTGTCGCACGGCGGCGCCGCCGTTGCAGGAACCGAATCGCATGCCGACCACCTCGCCCCCCGGGATCTGCGTAACGTAGATGGTACAACTCAGCCCCTGGGTCGTGCCCGGCGGCTCGTACCAGCGCTGCTCGACGTGCGCCTGGATCGCGCGCACGTAGCTCGCCTTCAGGCTCTGGAAGCCGGCGCTGGTCCGGGTTTCCTCGTCCGCGAGCCGGGCCCGGAGTTCAGCCTCGCGGGCTTCGCGCTCGCGCTGTTCCTGCGCGGTACGCTTGTTCTCGGCCGCGGCCTTGGCTTTCGCTTCCTGCTCCGCCTTGCGCTTCGCGGCGTCCTCCGCCTTCGCCGTCGCGTCCGCTTCCGCCCGCGCCTTCTGCTCAGCCTCGATGCGTGTCGCTTCCTCCGCCTTCTGCTGGTCCTGCTCCTGTTGCAGCCTCTCTTCCTCCCGGCGCCGTTTCTCGGCCTCGGCCGCCGCACGCTCCTGTCGCTCGGCCTCGAGGCGTTGGCGGTCGTCGCGCTTGCGTCCCGCGGCCTGCAGGATCGCATCGTCCACGATGACTGCGTCGATCGGCAGGATCATGGGCTCGTCGGCCCGCTTCGGCAGCGAGAGCCCGAAAACGAGCAGCGCCGCGAGCACGGCATGCAGCGCGATCGACCAGCCGATGGGCGCGAAGGGAGCACGCACGGTTCCACTCATCGCCTGCGCTCGAGTTCCTCGAGGGCGCGCACGGCCTTCGGGTCCGTGAGAAACCCCAGCTTCTTCGCGCCCGCCTGTTGCAGGAGCACCATGCCGCGCACGACACTGCCGTACGGGACGCGTTCGTCGGCCTTCACCAGCACGGGCGTTTCCGGTTCGCGCGCAAGCACCGCGGCCGCGCGGCGCGCGACTTCCGCTTCACCGACGGGACTATCCTCGTCGCCGCCGACGTTGAGGAAGTAGCGGCCGTCGCGATCCACCGACAGCACGAGCGGCTCCCGATCCTTGAGCAACTCGGGATCGATCGGCTTCGCGTCCGCGTCCGGCAGCTCGACCTGCACGCCCTGCGTGAGCAGCGGCGCAGTCACCATGAAAATGATGAGCAGGACCAGCATCACGTCGATGTAAGGCACGACGTTGATCTCGCCCATGAGCCTGCGTCGACGCGGCTTGGCCGGCATCATCAGCCCCGGGATGCCGCGTGGCGCTGCAGCAGGGTCGAGAACTCGTCCATGAATGCGTCGTAGCGCAACTCGAGGCGGCTCATCTTGTCCGCGTAGCGGTTGTAGGCGACCACCGCCGGGATGGCGGCGAACAGGCCCGCAGCGGTCGCGATCAGCGCCTCGGCGATACCCGGGGCGACCATCGCGAGCGTCGCCTGCTGGGCATTCCCGAGGCCCTGGAAAGCGCCCATGATCCCCCACACGGTGCCGAACAGGCCGACGTAGGGACTGGTCGAGCCGACGGTCGCAAGCGTCGCGAGGCTCGCCTCCAGCCGGTCGATCTCGCGCAGCTGCGTGACGCGCATGGCGCGGCGCACGCCCTCGAGCAGTTCCCCGGCAGGCACCGACTGGCCGCGCAGCCGGGTGAACTCACCGAAGCCCGCCTCGAAGATGCTTTCCAATGCCGACCACCGGCTTGTTGCGCGCGCCGATCTCGCGGTAGAGCTTGCCGAGATCACCGCCCGACCAGAATGTGCCTTCGAAGCGGTTCGCCTCGCTTTCAGCGAGCGACACGCAGCCGCCGCTTGCGGAAGATGATGGACCAGGAGACGAGCGAGGCGACGAGCAGCATCGCGATGATCGCCTTGACGACCGGCCCGGCGTTCAGGATCAGGGAAAATACGGAGTGCGGGTCGTTCAGGTTCAAGACGGCTCCTTCAGGCTTGCGACGCGAGCGCTTTCGGCAGCGGCCTCGGCTTCAGGCTCCCCGAGTCGAGGCAGGCGGCGCGCACGGTCGCGGTGACGAGGAGTTCCGCCCCGTCCATGCCGCGCCGGATGTCCTGGGCCATGACGATCGAGGCGCCGCGCAGCGACTCGAGCGTCACCGACACCACGAGCTGGTCGTCGAAGCGCGCCGGGCGATGGTAACGGATGTTCGCTTCGACAACGACGAACTGCAGGCGTTCGTCACGCAGCAGCCGTACCTGGTCGACGCCGAGCGCACGCAGCCATTCGCTGCGCGCGCGCTCGAGGAACTTGAGATAACTCGCGTAGTACACGACGCCGCCGGCGTCCGTGTCCTCCCAGTAGACCCTCACCGGGAAGCTGAAGTCCGCCATGGCGGGTCTAGCCGCGGAACAGCGGCAGGCTGCCGCCGCCCGCGTCCGCTTGCGGAGGCTCGAAACCGAAGTGCCGCCAAGCTGCCGGCGTCGCAACGCGGCCCCGCGCGGTGCGGAACAGGAAGCCCTGCTGGATCAGGAAGGGCTCGACCACGTCCTCGAGCGTGTCGCGCTCCTCGCCGAGCGTGGCGGCGAGGCTGTCGATGCCGACCGGGCCGCCCGAAAACTTCTCGATCACGGTGAGCAGCAAGCGGCGGTCGAGCAGGTCGAAGCCCTCGAGGTCCACTTCGAGGAGGTCGAGCGCGCTCTCGGCGACGGCGGCGTCGATCCGGCCCGCGGCCTTCACCTCGGCATAGTCGCGCACGCGACGCAGCAACCGGTTGGCGATGCGCGGCGTGCCGCGCGAGCGCTGGGCGAGCGCGATGGCGCCTTGCTCTTCGATGGGCAGGTCCAGGATGCCGGCAGCGCGCAGCACGATCTGTCGGAGCTCGTCGCGCGCGTAGAAGTCGAGCCTCTGCACGATGCCGAACCGGTCGCGCAGCGGCGACGTCAGGAGCCCTGCACGCGTGGTCGCGCCGACCAGGGTGAAGGGCGGCAGGTCGAGCTTGATCGAGCGCGCTGCGGGTCCCTCCCCGATCATGATGTCGAGCTGGAAGTCCTCCAGCGCCGGGTACAGGATCTCCTCGACGATCGGGCTCAGGCGGTGGATTTCGTCCACGAACAACACGTCGCGCGGCTGCAGGTTGGTGAGGATTGCGGCGAGGTCGCCGGGCCGCTCGAGCACCGGGCCCGAAGTCTGGCGCAGGTTCACGCCGAGTTCGTGGGCGACGATGTGCGCGAGCGTCGTCTTGCCGAGACCCGGCGGCCCGAAGATCAGCACGTGGTCGAGCGCCTCGTTCCGGCGCCGCGCCGCCTCGATGAAGATCCCCATCTGCTGCTTGACGCCAGGCTGGCCGATGTACTCGGCGAGCCGGCGCGGCCGCACGCTGCGCGCGATGTCCTCGTCCTCGCGCGTCGCCGTGGCCGCCGTCACCCGGTCCTGCTCGATCATGCGGAGCCCCTGGTTTCCGGCATCCTACCGGGCCGCCGCCTGCAATGCCCGGCGAATCAGCTCCTCGGTGCCGGCGCCATCCTGCTCCACGCTCTGCAGCAGCCGGTTCACCTCGACCGGCCGGTAACCGAGCGCGACGAGCGCCGCGTAGGCCTCGGCGCGCGCGCCGCCCGCCGTCGCGGACTGCGAGGCGGCTGACGGCAGCTGGCCGAGCGCGCGGATGCGGTCGCGCATCTCGATCAGCAGGCGCTCGGCGGTCTTGCGGCCGATCCCGGGAATGCGCGTCAGCGCCTCCGCATCCTGCGCCTCGACGCAGCGCATGAAGGTGTCGACGTCGATGCCGGACAGGAGCGCGAGGCCGATCTTGGGACCGATGCCCGTCACCCTCAGCAGGTCCCGGAACAGGCGGCGCTCGTCTTCCGTCGCGAAACCGTAGAGCAGCTGGGCGTCCTCGCGCACGACCAGGTGCGTGTGCAGCTCCACCTCGCTGCCGAGCTCCGGCAGCCGGTAGAACGTCGACATCGGGGCCTCGAGCTCGTAACCGACGCCGTTGACGTCCACGATCAGGGCCGGCGGCGCCTTGCGGACCAGCCGGCCGCGCAGGTGGCCGATCACCGCCCCCTCCGGGCGCGCCGGCGCGTGACGCCGTTCCGGTGCTGCGCGTGGCAGACCGCGATCGCAAGGGCGTCGGCGGCGTCGGCACCCAGGCGGCCTTCGAGAACCAGCAGCGACTTGATCATGTGCATGACTTGCGACTTCTCCGCGCTTCCGGTGCCGGTGACGGTCAGCTTGACTGCGCGCGGCGCGTACTCGAAGACCGGCGCGCCGGCCCGGCAGGCTCCGCACAGCGCCGCGCCGCGCGCCTGCCCCAGCTTCAGGGCGCTGTCGGGATTGCGGGCCATGAAAACCCGCTCAACTGCGATCTCCCCGGGCGAGTACGTGGCGACGATCTCGCTGACGTGGCGGTGGATCTCGAGCAGCCGCACCGCCATTTCGCCGTGCCCGACGCGAATACAGCCGCTCGCGACGTAGCGCACGCCCTGCGCGCCGACATCCACGACGCCGTAACCCGTGATCCGCGATCCGGGATCGAGGCCGAGGATGCGCACCATGGGAGTTATGATAGCCATTCGCCATGAAGACGACGACCACAGCAGCGGCTCCCGGTGCGGCTGCGCTCGACGAGCTGCGCGCCGCGCTCGATACCGGGCGGGCGCCGGACGCTGCCTGGACGGCCGCCTCGCCGGCAGGGCGGCGATACGGCAGCCATACTGGTCGCGCTCGACGCCGAGCGCGAGATCGTCGCCGGCGCGCAGTTGCAGCCGCTCGTCGGCCGCGCGCTGCTGCCGCGCGCCGACGCAGTCACGATCGCGGGCGAGTCCGCGGTCCGCCTCGCGGAAGAGCTCGGGCGGCTCGGCGAATTCCGCGCCGGATCACAGTGGGCGCCTGGCCGCGGCCTCTCGGCGCACCAGGCCGACGCGCTCAGGCGCATGCTGCTCGCCGTCGTCACCGACCCGAGGCTGGTGCTGGTGCGGCTCGCGGAGCAGCTGCGCCGCATGCGCGGTGCCCGCGAGCTCGACGAGGCCGAGCGCCTGCACCTCGCCTGGGAAACGCGGGAGATCTACGCGCCGCTCGCCAATCGGCTGGGCATCTGGCAACTCAAGTGGGAGCTCGAAGACCTGTCGTTCCGCTGGCTCGAGCCTCTGGAATACCGCCGCATCGCGGGCTGGCTCAACGAGTCGCGCATCGACCGCGAGCGCTACATTGAGACGGTGATCGCCGAGATTTCCGCCGAGCTGGCGGGTGCCGGCATTGCCGCGGAAGTCCTCGGGAGGCCGAAGCACATCTACAGCATCTGGAAAAAGATGCACCGCAAGGGCCTCGCCTTCGAGCAGGTATTCGACGTGCGTGCGGTGCGCATCATCACCGCCAGCGTCGAGGACTGCTACGCGGCGCTCGGGGTCGTGCACGGGCGCTGGCACTACATCCCCGGCGAGTTCGACGACTACATCGCGACGCCGAAGGACAATCTCTACCGGTCCCTGCACACGGCCGTACTCGGCCCCTCCGCGGTGCCGGTGGAGATCCAGATCCGCACTCGCGAGATGCACGAGCATGCGGAGCTCGGAGTCGCGGCGCACTGGCGCTACAAGGAAGGCGCCGTGCGGGACGCGGCCTACGATCGCAAGATCGAATGGCTGCGCGAGCTGCTGGCACCGGCCTCCGACGCCGAGAGCGACAGCGATTTCCTGAGCCGCGTGCGCGCGGACCTGTTCGACGACCGGGTCTATGCGCTGACGCCCAAGGGCGAGGTCGTGGACCTGCCGGGCGGCGCGACGCCGATCGACTTTGCCTACCACGTGCACACGGAGCTCGGCCATCGCTGCCGCGGCGCGCGCGTCAACGGCCGAATCGTACCGCTCAACCACCGGCTCGCGAACGGCGAGGTGGTCGAGATCATCGGCGGCAAGCGGGCCCAGCCGAGCCGAGACTGGCTGATCGAGCGCGAAGGGTTCCTGGCCTCGCCGCGCAGCCGGTCGAAGGTTCGCGCCTGGTTCAAGCGCCAGGACCAGGGCGAGAACCGCCGCCGAAGGGCGAGAGATGTTCGAGCGCGAGCTGGCGCGGCTCGGCGGCGAACACTCGCTGGTGTCAGACCTGATCGTGGAGTTCGGGCTCACCGGCGCGGATGCGCTATACCTCGCCGTCGGGTCGGGCGAGCTCGGGCTTGCGCAAGTGTCGGGCGCCATCGAGCGTCGCTTGCGCGGCAAGCCCGCGCCGCCGGCTGGCCGCGACCTGCCGCCGATCGGCGCGACGCGTCGCGACCCGACCGCGCAGGTAGCGGTCGAGGGCGTGGGCGACCTCCTTTCGACGCACGCGCGCTGCTGCAACCCGGTGCCGCCGGAGCCCGTGACGGGCTACGTCACCGTCGGGCGCGGGATCACCCTGCACCGGTCAGGCTGCCGCAACCTGCGCCGGCTCGCGGCACGCGCGCCCGAGCGGCTCCTCCAGGTGGACTGGGGCAAGTCCGGCGGCCGGCGCTATCCGGTCGAGATCGTCGTGCGCGCCATGGACCGGCGCGGGCTGCTGCGGGACATCACGACAGTCGTCGCCGAGGAGCACATCGACATCGAGCGGCTTGGCCTCGTACGGCGATCCCGCACAAGGCAGCGCCGACCTCTCCCTGCGCGTGGCCGTCGGCGGAATCGAGGACCTGACACGCCTGCTCGCCCGCCTTGCGGCGATGCCCGGCATCATCAGCGCCCGCCGCCGCGCCTGAAGGGGACTGTCCCCTTTAGAGGGGACTGTCCCCTCTTAGCGCCGCTTAGCGATTCGGGATGTCGATGGCCCGCTTGTCTGCCGCGAGCGCGGCCTCGTGCAGCGCTTCCGAGAGCGTCGGGTGCGCGTGGATCGTGCGCTGCAGGTCCTCGCTGCTCGCTGAATACTCCATGGCGAGCACGGCCTCCGCGATCAGCTCGCCGGCCATTGGCCCGATGACGTGGATGCCGAGGATCTCGTCGCTGCCGGCATCGGCGACGACCTTGCAGAAGCCGGCGCCCGCCTCCATCGCCTTGGCTCGGCCGCTGGCGGCGAACGGAAAGCTGCCGGTCTTCACGGTGCGTCCCGCGGCCTTCGCCTGCTCCTCCGACTGGCCGACCCAGGCGATCTCGGGCGCCGTGTAGATCACGGACGGGATGACCTTGTAGTTCACGTGGCCATATAGCCCGGCGATGAGGTCGGCAACCGCGACGCCCTCTTCCTTGCCTTTGTGCGCGAGCATGGGCCCGCGAACGCAGTCGCCGATTGCCCAGACGTTCTCCGCAGCGGTTTGGCAGTGATCGTTGACCGTGATGAAGCCGCGCGCATCGAGCGCAACGCCGGTACCTTCCGCGAGCAGGTCCTTGGTGTAAGGCCGCCGGCCGATGGCGACGATCACGCGATCGAACACCAGCTCCTGGTTGCCCTTCGCATCGGCGTAGCTGACGTGCACGCCGTCCTTCCCGACCTTGGCGCCGGACACCTTCGCGCCGAGGCGGATGTCCAGCCCCTGCTTCTTGAGGTGCCGCTGCGCTTCCTTCGCGACGGCGCCATCGGCCATCGGCAGGAACTGCTCGAGCGCCTCGAGGACGACGGTTTCGGCGCCGAGACGTCGCCAGACGCTGCCGAGCTCGAGCCCGATGACGCCGGCGCCGATCACGCACAGGCGCTTCGGCACTGCCTCGAACTCGAGCGCGCCCCAGGAATCGACGACCGCCTTGCCGTCGAAGTCGACGCCCCGCAGTGGCATCGGCTCCGAGCCCGAGGCGAGCACCACGTGCTTCGCCTGCAGCGTGCGCCTGGCGCCGTCCGTCGCGGTGAACTCGACCTTGCTGCCCGGCAGCAGCCGGCCATGGCCGGTGAGCGGCGTGACGCCGGCGGCCTTGAACAGCGAGAGGATGCCGCCCGTCATGCCTTTCACGATCGCGCCCTTGCGCTTCTGCATCTGCGCGACGTCGATGCCGATGCCTTCCAGCTTCACGCCGTGGGCCGCGAACTCGTGTTGCGCGCGATACAGGAGCTCGGAAGACTCCAGCAGCGCCTTGGACGGTATGCAGCCCGCGTTCAGGCAGGTGCCGCCGAAGGCGGTGCTGCCGTCCCGGTTCTTCCAGTCGTCGATGCAGGCGACCGAGAGCTTGTTCTGCGCCGCCCGGATTGCCGCCGGGTAGCCAGCCGGGCCGCCGCCGATGACGATGACGTCGAAACTGTCAGACATGGTGGAACTTCCTCAGACCTGCAGCAGCAGCCGCGCGGGATCCTCGATCGATTCCTTGACTGCGACCAGGAACTGCACGGCCTCGCGACCGTCGATGATGCGGTGGTCGTAGGTGAGCGCGACGTACATCATCGGCCGGATCGCGACCGCTCCGTCCACGACCACCGGACGCTCCTGGATCTTGTGCATGCCGAGGATCGCGCTCTGGGGTGCGTTCAGTATCGGCGTCGACATCAGCGAGCCGAATACGCCGCCGTTGGTGATCGAGAATGTCCCGCCGGTCAGCTCCTCGATCGTGATCGTGCCGCTGCGCGCGCGCTCCGCGAAGCCGGTGACCGCCTTCTCGATCGACGCGAAGTCCATGCGGTCCGCATCGCGCAGCACCGGAACGACCAGCCCGCGGTCGGTCGAGACGGCCATCCCGATGTCGTAGTACTCGTGGTAGACGATGTCATTGCCTTCCACCGAAGCGTTGACCACGGGGAAGCGCCGCAGCGCCTCGATGCAGGCCTTGGCGAAGAACGACATGAATCCGAGGCGCACGCCGTGCCGCTTCTCGAACGCCTCTTTGTAGCGGGCGCGCAGAGCCATCAGGGCCTGCATATCGACTTCGTTGAAGGTCGTGAGCAGCGCGGCGGTCGCCTGCGCCTCGACCAGGCGCTGCGCGATACGGGCCCGCAGCCGGGACATCGGCACGCGCTGGTCAACGCGCCCGGCAACCGGCGCGCCTGCCCGGGCATCCGGCGTGGCATCGAGATGATGCGCGACGTCGCTCTTGGTGATGCGGCCGTCGCGCCCGCTGCCAGCGATGCTCCCGGGCGCGAGCCGGTTTTCTTCGACCATGCGGCGCGCGGCCGGCGAGAGCTTGCCGGCTGCTTCTTCCTTGCGCTGGGCGGCCGGCGCGCTGGCCTGGGCTGCCGCGGCCTCCGCCTTCTTCGCTTCGCCGGGCTTGCGGGACTCAGGCCGCGGTCCGGGCTTCGCCGGAGCGCCTGCGCCCGCCTGTTCCTCGATCACGGCGAGCAGTTGCCCGCTGGTCACGCTCGCGCCCGCCTCGCGGTCCAGCGACTTGATGACGCCCGCGGCAGGTGCCGGAACTTCGAGCACGACCTTGTCGGTCTCGAGGTCGGCGAGGTTCTCGTCGCGTGCGACGGCGTCGCCGACCTTCTTGTGCCAGGCGACCAGCGTCGCGTCGGCGACGGACTCTGGGAGCTGGGGAACGCGGACTTCCATGGTCATTCAGGCTTCCTGCCGAGGGCTGTGGCGACGAGCACTTCCTGCTCGCGCTGATGCATGGCGAAAAGTCCCGTAGCCGGCGCCGCGGCACCTTCACGGCCCGCATAGTGAAGCATGCGCCGCGCATCGAGTGGCGCCTGCAGGCGATGGCGGATCTGGTACCAGGCGCCCTGGTTCTGCGGCTCCTCCTGGCACCATACGATTGCCTCGGCGCCGGGGTAGCGGTCAAGGACGGCCTGGTAGTCCTCCGCGGGGAAAGGATACAGCTCTTCGATCCGCACCAGTGCGATGCTTCCGTCCTGCTCCGCGCGGCGCCGCTCGAGGAGGTCGAAGTACACCTTGCCGCTGCAGAACACGATACGACGGACTTTGCCGGGATCAATCGCGTCCACCTCGTCGATCACGCGCTGAAAACGGCCGCCGCTCAAGTCCGACATCGCGGAGACCGAAAGCTTGTGGCGCAGCAGGCTCTTGGGCGTCATCACGACCAGCGGTTTCCGGAGCGCGCGCAGCATCTGCCGGCGCAGCAGGTGGAACATCTGCGCCGGCGTTGACGGCACGCAGACCTGGTGATTCATCTCCGCCGAGAGTTGCAGGAAGCGTTCGAGGCGGGCCGAGCTGTGCTCGGGCCCCTGCCCTTCGTAACCGTGCGGCAGGAACAGCGTGATGCCCGAGAGCCGGCCCCACTTCGCCTCGCCCGACGTGATGAACTGGTCGATGATGATCTGCGCGCCGTTCACGAAATCGCCGAACTGGCCTTCCCAGATGACGAAGGTGGACGGGTCCGTCGTCGAATAGCCGTACTCGAAGCCGAGCACGGCCTCCTCCGAGAGCGTCGAGTCGGTCACGCGAAAGCGGACCTTGTCCCCGGCGACTCGCGCCAACGGGATGTCCATGCGGCCGCTCGCCTGGTCGTGCAGCACGGCATGGCGGTGGAAGAACGTGCCGCGCTGCGAATCCTGCCCCGTGAGCCGGATGTCGCAGCCGTCGTTGAGCAGCGTCGCATAGGCCATGGTCTCGGCCGCGCCCCAGTCCAGGGGCAACTCGTCGGCGTACATGCGGGCGCGGTCGTCGATGATCCGCGCGACACGTGGGTGCAGCGTGAAGCCCGCGGGCGGCCTGGTCAGCGTCTTCGCGAGCGCATCGAGCCGAGGACGCTCGACCGCGGTCACGACCTGCTCGGCCGCGTCCGCATCGAGGTGCCGGCTCCAGTCCACCGTGAATTTGTTGCCGGTCGTGCCGGCGAAAGCGCGCGCCTGGGGCCTGTTCTCCTCCAGTCCCCGGCGGTAGTCCTCCATCATCGTCGCGGCCTGGCCCTCGTCCAGCAGGCTGTCCTTCTCCAGCCGCTCGCCGTAGAGCTGTCGCGCGGTCGAGTGCTTGCGGATCGCCTGGTACATGAGCGGCTGGGTCGCGGCCGGCTCGTCGGCCTCGTTGTGCCCGTGGCGCCGGTAACACACGCAGGTCGATCACCACGTCCTTGCGGAACTTCATGCGGTAGTCGAGCGCAAGCCGGGCGACGAAGACGACCGCCTCCGGGTCGTCGGCATTCACGTGGAAGATCGGCGCCTCGATCATCTTCGCTACGTCGCTGCAGTAAAGCGTCGAGCGGGCATCCGCCGGCTCGCTGGTCGTGAAGCCGACCTGGTTGTTGATCACGACGTGTAGCGTCCCGCCGGTCGTGAACCCGCGCGCCTGCGAGAACTGGAGCGTCTCCATGACGACGCCCTGCCCAGCGAATGCCGCGTCGCCGTGGATGAGGAGTGGCAAGATCGTGGCGCCGGTCCCGTCGCCGCGCTGCTCCTGACGCGCGCGCACGGATCCCTCGACCACCGGATTGACCACCTCGAGATGCGAAGGATTGAAGGCGAGCACCACGTGGACGTTGCCCCGCGTCGTCCGCAGGTCCGCCGAAAAGCCCTTGTGGTACTTGACGTCACCGGAGCCGCGCGTGCTGTCCTCAACCTGCTTGCCCTCGAACTCGGAGAACAGCATCGACGGCGACTTGCCGAGCACGTTGACCAGGACGTTGAGGCGGCCACGGTGCGCCATGCCAATCACGATTTCCTCGACGCCGGCGACGCCGCTGCGCTGCACGACGTCGTCGAGCAGCGGGATCAGCGCGTCGCCTCCCTCCAGGGAAAAGCGCTTCTGGCCCACGTAGCGCGTGTGCAGGTAGCGCTCGAGGCCCTCGGCCGCGGTCAGCTGCCACAGGAGGCTCAGGCGCTCGTCATTGCTGAAGCGGTGGTGCAGGCGTCCTTCCTGGAACCGGTCCTGTAGCCACAGGCGCTCTTCAGTCGTGGAGACGTGCGCAAACTCCGCGCCGATCCGGCCGGTGTAGATGTGTCGCAACTGCTTCAGGATCTCCGAGAGCTTCATCTGCCGGTCGACGCCGCTTGTGCGGCTCGCGGTGTAGAACACCTTGTCGAGGTCCGCCTCCGTGAGCCCCACGTAGGCTGGGTCGAGCACCTTGGGCACCGGCCGCTGCATCAGGCCAAGCGGATCGATGTCCGCGATGAGGTGGCCGCGGTTGGCATAGAACTGGATGAGCCGCGAGACGGACGATTGCTTTTCGCCGTCGGAAGACGCTGGAGCGGCCGACCTGGCCTGTGGCTCTGGCGCAGCCGGGGCCGGCTTCGCAGCCGCTACGCTGGGCGCCGAGGCATTGCCTGCGCCGAACTGGCCGAAGAAATCCCGCCACTCGGCGCTGACGCTGGTTGCGTCCGCCAGGAAGCGCTCGTACTGCTCTTCGACGTACGGCGCCTGCGCGCTCGAGAACGGACTCGACTCGTAGAGTTCGCGCAGGGATCGGCTCATGGCCTGACCAATTATACCGGACCGTGGTGGTACGCCTTTGTGCCTGGCGCCCCGGGCCGGAATCGAGCCGAAGATCTCCCCCGGGCGGGGATCTGGCTTGCAGCCTGTACCGGCCCGCTAGCTCGCGGCCCTGGTAATCGACAGATAGCGGACGACGATCCAGTAGTCCACGCGCTGGTTGCAGCGAGGCCGCGTATCTCCCCCGTTCGCGCGCGTCCCGGGACAATGCAGGGTGCCGTCGGCCTGGGTACCGGAATTTCGGAGCAACGGGAGTGCGATGGGATTCAGATCGATGCTGCCGTCACAGTCTCCATGCGGGCAGGCGAACTCGAAGTACGCCTGCGCCGACGGATAGAGTGCGTGCATCCGGGCCGCGGGCGCGGGCCCTTCCTGCGAAACGAACTGGAGATGGATACGGACCTGTTCGCTGCGAGGGAATGCGGTCGCCAAGGTGCCGGCGGCCTCACGCTTGCGCAACGACTTTTCGCGTTCCTGTTCGCGGACTGAACGGGCGGTGCGGGACACGATGCGCATAGGATCTTCCTCGCGAGCTTCGGATTCTTCTAGCGGGCGCCCCGCTCGAGTCGCCGCCTGAGGCGGGCGTTTTGCACCAGCAGTTCAGCGATCTCCGACCGCGCGCCGTACAGGCGCTTGCCGAGATAAAGCACGGCCGCCGCCAGGCCAAGGATGATTGCCACAGTCATCGGCTTTCGTCCTGGCTTGGCGGCGACCCGGGGCCGAAATCAGTAACGATTCCCGCCGCCGTTGCGGTAGCCGCCACCGCCACCGCCACCGCCACCACTCCGCTCCTTCGACTGGGCCTCGTTCACCTTGAGGGCGCGGCCTTCGAAGTCCTTGCCGTTCAGGGCCTGCATGGCCTTGGAGGCGTCGGCATTCGACATCTCGATGAAGCCGAAACCGCGGGGACGGCCGGTCTCGCGGTCATTGATGAGGGCGAGCGACTCGATCGTGCCGTGCGGCTCGAACAATGCACGCACCGACTGCTCGGTCGCGGAGAAGGGAAGGTTGCCTACAAAAAGCTTGGTCAATTGAATTACTCACGTTAAGGAAAATGGCAGCAAGCGGATATCCACCTGCTGGTGCGGCGATGCGTTTCGTGGTGGCTGGACCGGGTCAGAAGGCGCGCCGAAGCGGCGCAACGAGCCAGGCAAGACAGAACTTAAGGAATCACCAGACCGGCGCATTCTACCCGATTTCGAGCCCTTCTGCTCGCTAATCTCTGGCGCCCCGGGCCGCTCCAAGTCCCTGATCTGCCCGAAACACCGGTTAGGCCCGGTTGCCCCGAGTTGGCGCCGGTTGGTTGCGAATTGGTTGCGGCGCGGTCATGCCGGTGGAAAGGGCCGCGAGGGCGGCGTCGCCAGCGTGAGCAGGTTGCCGTCGGGATCACGCACCTGCGCCAGCGTCGAGTAGTCGCCCATAATGTCGTCCCCGAGCACGATCCCCAGGCTCTGCAGCCTATGGCGCTCGGTCGCGACATCTTCGACGTAAAGGAACATCACGCCCGAACCGGCGATATCGTCGTCGGTTGAAAGCGCTAACCCGCCCTGGTCGAAGAGCTCCCACTGTACCAGCGTGTCCATTGGACGGTTGTCCGGTCCACGACCGAGCAGCTTGGTATACCAGTCTTCGGCGGCTGCAAGGTCCGCGGTGAGTAATGCGGTGTAGATCTTCCGCAGGTTCACTTGCCGGTTCACGCCCCCGAGAACGGCATGTCAAGAACCTCGCGGATCTTTGCGCCCGGCTTCAACACCTTCACCAGGCTCTCACGGATGGCCGCGTCAGTGACCTCGAACACCGAAAGGGTCTCGGTCCCCGCCTCGCCTCGCAAGTGAATCGCCAGCTCCCGTGAATTTGCGAAGACATCAAGAATCTTGGCGCCGTTGATGTACGGCATGGCCTCTGGCTCATCGGAAATGCAATTGGACCATTGCTCTGGGTCGCCAATCACGTCGCGCACAGTCCTCATATTCATTGAGCACCTCCTTTTCGCGAGGTTTACTGCGTGCAATGCGCGAAATAATTTAGCTCGCCCGGACAGAATTTCAAGAGGGCGCCGCGGACTCGTCCTTAGCTGCCCGCTGCCGCGTTGTAAGTCGTTGATTTCTGGCGCCCCGGGCCGGAGTTGAACCGACGACCTGCCGCTTAGGAGGCGGCCGCTCTATCCACTGAGCTACCGGGGCTGGCGGCGCAGAATATTACCCGAGACCGGCCCGGCCGGGCCGGTCTCGGCGTCAAGCAGCGGAGTCCTCGAGGCTCAGGCGGCCTGTGCGGAATCGACGGGCGGAATCGGCTTCGGCTCGGCGAACGACTGATTGACCGCTAGCGCAGCCCGCTCGGCCTTTGCGGCGGTCGCGTCGATGAGCCGGTTCGCAGCCTGCTCCGCCTTGCGGGTCGCCACGCGCACGTTCTTCGCCGTGCCGCGGATCGCCGAGCGTGCGCCGCGCTTCGCGACGCGAACCTTGCGCTTTGCCTTCCTGGCGACCTTGCGTACGCTCCTGCGGGCTTTGCGTGCGGCCACCCGGGCCCTGGCGCGCGCACCGATCTTGCGGCCCCGGACCTTGCGCTTGGCGACCCGTGTCTTGCGGGCCACTTTCCGCTGCACGACGCGACGCTTACGCTTGGCCGAGCGCCTTGCGGACTTCGCTGACTTCTTTCTCGCTGCCATGGTTTTCTCCAGAATTTGCCGGCGCCGGATGAGGCGTCGCGATCTGCCACGCCCGACGCTCACGCTAGGCTTCACATGGCGGCCTGTCAACGCGGGAAAGGGGAAAAATTGGTGGAGCGGAAGGGGATCGAACCCTCGACCTTCGCATTGCGAACGCGACGCTCTCCCAGCTGAGCTACCGCCCCACGAATGAGGGCCGGGATTGTAAAGAGGCCCCGCCGAGGCAGCAAGCAATGAGCGCGCAGGCCCGACGCGCGCCCGGCTGCCCGATCAGGTACCTTGGCCGGCGCATGAAGATCCGAAACGCGACCCCGGCGGACCTTCCCTTCATCGTCGCCGCGAACTCCGCCCTCGCCACCGAAACCGAGGGCCAGACGCTGGATCCCGCCCTCATCCGACCGGGCGTGCAGGCGGTGCTCGACGATCCGGGCCTCGGACGCTACTACCTTGCGGAAATCGACGGCCAGGTCGTCGGGCAGCTCATGACCACTCTTGAGTGGAGCGACTGGCGCAATGGGCGGTTCCTTTGGATCCAGTCCGTGTACGTCATGCCCAAGCACCGCGGAGGGGGTGTGTTTCGCGGGCTATTCGACCACCTGACGGAGCTCGCCCGCACCGATCACCGGATCTGTGGCATCCGACTGTACTTCGACCGCGGCAATGCTCGCGCCCAGGAGGTGTATTCCAGGTTGGGCATGCACCGCTCCAACTACGGCGTAATGGAGTCGGTTTATCGCGGCCCGGAGTCCCGGGAGAAGGCCTGAACTTGCTACAAGCGGGTGACGAGGCGCCTGAATTCAGGCTCGCCGACCAGGACGGGCGGGAGCAACGGTTGTCCGCGCTGCTCGCCGGCAAGCCGCTGATCCTCTATTTCTATCCGGCGGACTTTACGCGCGGCTGCACCCGGGAGGCCTGTGACCTGCGCGACCTGCACGCCCGGATCCTGGCGTCCGGGTTTGCGAGTCGCGGGGATCAGCCCGCAATCTCCCGAGAGTCACCAGCGCTTCCGCACCAAGTACACCCTGCCCTTCATGCTGCTCTCGGACGAGGACAAGGCCACAATCAAGTCCTACGGAGTGGACGGGCCGCTCGGCATCGGCGTGCGACGCGCCACCTTCCTGATCGACGGGCAGCGCCGGATCGTCGACGCCGTCCTGGCCGACTTTCGGATCGGCCGGCACCAGGCTTTCGTTGAACGCCTTGTCGCGGCTAAGGCAAGTCCAGGCGAGTGACAGCGGCGCGGCTGAAGCGCGGAATCGTCACGAGGTAGACGATTCCATATTCAGCCTCTGACATCGGCCCGACATCGACGCCGGAAAGCTCGTTCACGATCTCGGGCACTGTGTCCGAGTGACCGACGATGAGCACGCGGCCGCCACGGTTATCGGCCAGCGCGCGTTTGGCCGTCTTGCGGGTGTCCTCAGCCGGCACGACGATGACCGGTACGCCGAGCCGGTTCGCGAGCGGGCGGACCGTGTCCTGCGCGCGGCGAAACTCGCTCACGATCACGGAGTCCAGCCCCTGCCCCTTCGGCGCACGGCCGAACAACTGCGCAAGCTCGAGCGCCCGCGCCTCGCCCGCCGGCGCGAGCGCCGGATCCGGGTCCTGGGGATTCGAAGTCAGCTTTTCCGCGTGGCGCATGACGAACACCGTCGTCGTCGAGGCGGCGCTCACGAGCCAGAACGCGAGCGCGATGACGAAGACCCCGGCGAGCGCGGCGAGCCAGACGGGCGCAAGCAACGGGCGTCGCCTCAGGCTCGCGTATTCTTTGCGCATGAGTCCGATGATACCCCGGCCGTGGGTCGTCCTGCTCGCGGCGGGCGCCTCGCGCCGCTTCGGCCGCCCCAAGCAGCTCGCACGCATCACCGGCGAAACACTGCTGCGCCACATGGCACTCGTCGCGCTCGCGGGACATCCTGCCGGCTGCGTGGTCGTGCTGGGCGCGCATGCGGCGCGCCTGCGCCGCGAGCTCATTGGGCTGGCGGTCCGCGTCGTCGTGAACGCCCGTTGGCGCGACGGACTCTCCCGTTCCCTGGCCGCGGGCGTCGCCGCCTTGCCGGCAGACGCGCGGGGCGCGCTTATTCTGCTGGCCGACCAGGCGGCGATCGGGCCGGCGGACCTGGCTCTGCTCGCAGCTGCCTGGAGGCGCAATCCGCGCCGCATGGTTGCGGCATGCGCCGCCGGTCGGCTTGGTCCGCCGGCGGTCCTGCCACGCACGTTGTTTCCTGCGGTGAGAAGTCTGCGCGGCGACTGCGGCGCCCGCGAGCTGCTGCGTGACCCGCTCCACCGGGCTGTCGGCGTGCCAATGCCAGGCGCCGTCACGGACGTCGACCAGCCGGCGGACCTGGTCGCGCTCAGGCGATCTCGAGTTCCTTGCCGAATGACGCAATCCGTTCGATCGTTTCGCGCACGTCGTCCCACGTCGTCTGGTGCGACATGATGCAAAGGCGCAGCGAATAAGTGCCGCGCAGGCGCGTCGAGGAGATCATCGCCGCGCCTGATGCAATTACGCGCGCCTGGATCGACTCGTTCAGCCGTTCGATGTGCTCACCGGTCCAGCGCTTGCCGCGAGGCCGGTAACGGAAACAGAGTACGCCGAGGGACGGTGGACTCAGCAGCTCGAACCCGTCCGTTGCGGCCACGAGCTGGCCGGCGCGCGCGGCAAGGTCGATCGTCCGCGCAATCGCCTCGCGAAAGCAGGCGAGTCCGAAGGTCTGAATCGACATCCAGACTTTGAGCGCACGAAATGTGCGAGTGAGCTGATAGCCGAGATCCGCAAAATTGACCTGCTCCTCGCCGAGCTTCGTGTCCTGCAGGTACTCCGGATTGACGCTGAACGCGCGCCGGAGAGTCCGAACGTCGCGGACCAGCACGCAGCCGGCCTCGAAGGGCTGGTAAAGCCACTTGTGCGCATCGAGGCTGATCGAATCCGCACGCTCGATGCCGGCGAGCAATTGACGGCAGCGGGGATCCAGGATCGCGAACCCGCCGTAGGCTGCATCCACGTGCAGCCAGATGCGCTCGCGTGCGCACAAATCGGCGATCGCCGGCAACGGGTCGATCGAGCCCGTATTCGTGGTGCCAGCGTTCGCACAGATTGCGATCGGCGCGAAGCCGCTGCGACGGGCGTCGGCCAATGCGCGTTCCAGCGCAGGCATGTCCATCCGGAAAGACGCCTCGGACTCGACTCTCCTGATGCCCGCCGGACGCACGCCGATGATGCGTGCCGCACGCTCGACCGCAGAATGCGCCTGGTCGCCGAGCAAGACGGCGGGGCGATCCGGCGCACCAGCTTGTTCGCGTGCCGCAACGAGGGCGTCAAGAATGGCCGCCGAGCCGCCGGACGTGAACAGCCCGCCCGCCTCCGCCGGGTAGCCAACCCACTGTCGGAACCAGTCGATCACCACGAGCTCGAGCTGGCTCGGCCCGCCCGAGCCGAGCCAGGTACCCTGAAACGTGTTGTAGCCAGCCGCGAGGTAGTCCGCGATCACGCCGGGCCAGGTCGGTGCCGAAGGCACGAACGCGAAAAAGCGCGGATGGTCCACGCGAGCTGCGACTGGCATGACGTCGCTTAGCGCCCGCGCCAGCACGGCAAGAGCGTCTTGTCCGTTCTCTGGCGGCGGTTCGCGCAGCAGCGGTTCGAGCGCGGCGCGAGTAGCACCGCGCCAGGGCACGTCGCTGCGTAAATGCTCGAGCCTCCCAATCAGCGCCGAGGTAGCCGCATTCGCCAGGCGCAGCATTTCATCCGGGGACATGACGAGCGCAGTCGCTCGTTCTTGATGATTCATGTCCGCGTCATGTCGCTACCTCGCAAAGCCCCGTGTGGGCAAAGCGGTGTCAACAAGAATCTGCGCGCGGTGGAACGCAACCTACGTAAAGCAATTGGGATTGCCAGGAGTATAGCGACCGTACTCGAGCGTGAATCTTGCATTCAGGTTGGCTTGGTCCCGCAGGCTGATGATGACGGTGTACCAGCCGGCCATACCCAATTGATCGTAAACGATCACGGGTCGCAAATCCCCGCCTCCCCTGTCGTCGACCATCGTGCCTGGCGCAAAGCGAAATGGCCCAATCATGTGCATGATCAGGTCCTGCGATTGCTGGCTCACGTCGAGCCTCAGGCAGTCTGTTGCGGCCGCGTACACCTGCGCCACGAAGGGTTCGTTCCCCTGCACGGTCCCTCGAATCGTCTGACCGGCGCAGTTGATCGCGGTGCAAGCCGACCGCGTGGAATCGAGCTGCGTTCCCGCCCAGGCAGTAACCGAGGTCAGCAAGCCCGTCACTAGCGCCGGCCAAAGTTTCCTGGTCATTCGTTTGCTCCCTTGAAGTGCCGCGAGATCACCTGTCTTTACGTTACTCCGAGGGATCAGGATTGGAAATGTCCGGCCAATGCGCTCGGGAGCGAGAGGGGCTCGGCTTGGTGGCGGAGAGGGTGAGATTCGAACTCACGAAAGCCCCGCGAAGGGCTTTGCCGGTTTTCAAGTCTCGCGTAGCACTTGGCTGTACAACAGAGACGCGCACAAACACTAACGATTCAGCGGGTTGCTGTATCTCCCTGGGGCGGCTTTCAGCGGCCGAATCGTCAAATGCAACTTGAAAATGCAACTTGAAGTGCAACTCTGAAATACCTCCTGTGGGCTATATAGGCCATTGACTGAATGGCAGCTTGGCGACCGCTTACCGCCGCCCCTGATACCTCGCCCAGCGCCCCAAGCGAGCCCAATACAGGCAGCGCGAACGGCGCGCGAGCAAGTGCTAGACCCCGCCATAGGTTCCTGCCAAGCGCCCTAGGCGGGCCCTAGGAAGGCAGCGCGAACATAAGGCCGCCCCGACTGCGAGGCGACGTGGATGCAGTAAGGAAAACCCCGCCGCGAGGCCGGGGTCTCGAATCGAACGTCTTCCGTAAGTTTCGAGTGTCACCTACTGCGTGGTTGCAACCAACCTTGATTGATCCAGTCGCTCTATCACTTGCGCCATTTCAGCCACTTCCCGCTTGAGCTGCGCCAGCTCTGCAGACTGCGCCGTTAACGTGGCAATCTGATTTGCCTGCGTTTCGATTTCGGCGTGTGCCTTCTGGAACTCATTTAAGAGCAGCGTCGCGAGCAAGTGGTAGCTGACGGTTTCCGGTGTTCCGTTGGCGTTGAAAACTGCTAGCTCCGGAAATACCTCAGCAACCTCTTCTGCGATCAGGCCAAACTGAAGCGGCTTCTGAACATCGTCGAAGACCTTCTTGTATCGGAACGTGACTGGCCTGAGTGCAAGCAGCCGCTTGCTCATGTCACCCATCGGCAGGATGTCCTCTTTGTAGCGGCGTGAGGATGACACGGTACCCAATTGGCCGTTTCCATCTATGAACACGGCTACTGCGTCGTTCGAATCAGTCGTAACCCCACGAATCCCAGCGATGAAAGCGCGAGCTTGGACGTCTCCAATTCGTGTCGTAGCTGATTCACCAGCTAAGCCGGAATTTGCGATCGCAATATTGTCCGTACCGCTTGTAATCGAGATTCCCGCCTGGAATCCAAGAGCAACATTATTGTTACCCGTTGCATTGGCCAACGCCGCACCCCCAAATGCCGTATTCGCGCTTCCCGTATTGTTTGCGATGAGCGCCTGTGCGCCGTTCGCGGTGTTGTGATTGCCGGTAGTGTTCGACTGGAGCGCTGCCTGGCCGCTGGCAGTGTTGGCAAAGCCAATCGTGTTCGAGAAAAGCGCGGTCGCGCCGCTGGCAGTGTTGGTACTACCGGTAGTGTTCGCCCCGAGTGCCCCCGCGCCGCTGGCGGTGTTGTTTGAGCCGGTGGTATTCGATTGGAGTGACAACCCACCGCTGGCGGTGTTTTGACCGCCGGTCGTGTTCAACCTGAGTGCCGCTTGGCCACTGGCCGTGTTTAGTGTGCCGCCAGTATTCGACTGCAGTGCCGATGCGCCAATGGCGGTATTTTGGGCACCATTTGTATTCGACTGAAGCGCTCCCTGGCCGTTGGCCGTGTTGAACGAGGCAGTGGTGTTCGACTGCAGCGCCGCCTCGCCGGTAGCGGTGTTGTTGCTGCCCGTTAGGTTCGACAAGAGTGCATTCGCACCGCTGGCTGTATTTTGACTGCCAGTCGTATTTGAGCGAAGCGCAGTGTATCCAGTTGCGGTGTTTCGCGTACCAGTGGTATTCGCGCGAAGGGCCCAGTAACCAAAGGCGCTGTCGAAGAAACTCGTACTTGCCTCCAGCGCTTGAGCCCCGAAGGCACTGTTACTTCCGCCGAATGTGTTTGCAGCCAGGGACTGCTTACCAAACGCACTGTTGCCACTGCCGGTGGTGGTTTGGAGGAGTGCGGAAGCGCCGTAAGCGCTGTTGTCCAATCCAGAAGTATTGGAAAACAACGCAAAGTGCCCATAGGCGCTATTGCTATTACCTATCGTATTGTTCGCAAGAGCACTTGTGCCAGCTTTGGTATTCGCACTCGCGTCCGTCAGAACGCCGGCTGGGCCCGTCGGTCCAGCAGGTCCCGCAACTCCCATCGGACCAGCTGGGCCGGCCACGCCCGGCGCACCATCATTGCCCGGAGGTCCTTGCAAGCCCTGAGGTCCGATCGGCCCAACCGCGCCATCAGCACCTGCAGCACCAACTGGCCCCTGAGGACCAGGCGCGCCGCTAGTTCCCGGCAAACCCTGTGGCCCTTGGGCTCCAACTGGCCCCGCGACACCAGAGGCCCCTGCCGGTCCGATGGGCCCGGTGAGTCCAATAGCCCCTGGCACACCTTGCGGACCTGGTGATCCAGCAGGCCCAGTAGGTCCGACAGGACCTTCGGGGCCCTGCGCTTGCATAAGTTAGCGGATACGTGACCGTGCCTCCTTGCGGATTTGGCGTTTTGACGGTGAGCAAGTAATCGCCAAACGCAAGCATCGTTGGGAGATTCGCCGTTACTACCGTCGGCCCCACAGCGGTCACCGTCAGATTCGTCCTCCTAGAGTAACCAGCGCGCCAACTTTCAAGTTGGTACCAACAATATTTACTTTCTGGGGATTCGAGTTCAGGTCAAAAAAGACTTGTGTAACCGTTGGCGCAGCCGCTGCCGCGACGCTAGAAACGACAAGAAACGGCGCAGCGACTATCGCCGCAACAATGTTCATGAAACTCGGTCTCTTGTCAGGTTTACTCACAGGCTGACAACACCGAGCGACATTTGCCAGATCACTGCTAGCCGGGGTTGAGCGTGAATCCATGGAAAAGCCCCCCTTCGCGGTTTCGTTTTCAGATTCCAATGGCACCTTCAATCACAAACATGTTCCTACCGCACCAGCGATAAGTTCTGAACGTGCATTCCTTTGCGGAGAATCGAGGCGTCTGAACTAAGACGCCTCGTCGAGAATCAGGGGGCAGGTCTCTGTCGGGACCCGCCATTCAACATGTGCGGAAAATGCGCCTTTCCGAAGTGAATCGCAAGCGACAACCACTCTTGGTTCAGTCTCAAGGTGCATTGATAGATAATCGGATCAGGGGAGTTTCCTCCCCCGCCCGACGCTCTCCAAGACCCAACTCCCGCGAGCGTGACGGTTTGTCGGCGCGCGCTGTGTGCGTGTCCGCAAAATCAGGCGGCAACCACAGCATTAACGGACTTGATGCTGGAATCGTGCCCATACCTGAATTCGGCGGATTCACGCAGTACAGGTAGCAATAAGAAAAACCCCGGCGCGAGGCCGGGGACTTTGAATGTGGTAGCGGGGCGTGCTTCTAGTCGCCGCGCCACCGGATAGGGTCCCGGCTTTCGGCCCCTCCGGCCTAGGCGCGGCGCGACGCGTCAAACAGTGTCGCGTGGTAATTTACGCCGCTCTCGCAACCGGACGTTAACGAGCAATGCGCCCTCGGCCGCAAACTACCGATGGCCGTGATTGCACCCGTTCAATAGTGTTCCGACGCCCAATTTCTATCTTCCAAGGGCCGAGCTACGACGGCAACTTCGTAAAACTAAGGCGCGTTGTTGCAACCTACCGTTCGCAGCGAATCAACCCCTACAAACTTCTTGCCGCTATACGTTTTTCCAACTAACTCCGCCTTAACGGCACCGCACAAAATCCCCGTTTTCGGTTTGGCAAAGCGTAGAAGCAAATCTTCGAGGCCATCCTGGTTATGGTCCTTTACGCGGTGCAGCGAGGCTTTTGCGCCCTTGGGGCCGAATTGCACCGTTGAAATATCCACCGCTGACAAAGGGTCAAACGGTGAAGCAGTGTCCGTTGCGGACAAGATAGCAACCCAAATGTTGCCTCGTGACTTTGGATTGACTGTGTTCGCTGTGTCACCAGGCTTAATGTCAATTGCGACTTTTCTGGGTTCAGGATCCCATCTAACAATCCGGAGCTCCTCCGACGAATGAGCGAGACCGAAAATCACGCCATTGTCATTGACGAACCAAGCCTCTGTAGTCTCGTATGGCGATGGCAGTGGACGCATTGCTCCGTCTTGCCACACGAACGCGCGAAGATCGTCGCCCAATCGTTTGCTCGACGAGCCGACTACGATACCGTTCGAATTTATCGAGTGGGCAATTGACGTTTGGTGTCCTTCTAGAGTCCCTAAGTCAATCAATTGCTCACCATCCCAGAGCATTGCGTGATCGGTCCCGTTCGCCAGAGTGGATTGCCCTGCAACCATGCCCTGGACGTTTATGGCCTCACCCGACGACCTTGGTCCTCCAAGCGTGCCTATATCTTCGATCGACGTTCCATCCCAAATGAAAGCGTGATGTTCGTCTGTTGTATTTCGGATTGTTCCAACGCCCGTGACGAGCCCATTTCTGCTAATACCACGACCATCGGTAAGTCCGCCTCCCAAGGAACCGATGTCATGCATCATTTGCCCATCCCAAAAAAATGCATGGACCGCGCCCGTTTCTGTCTCGGAACCGCCAGTGACCTGACCTGAATTGTTGATCGCCAATCCGTATGAGGTTTCGCCACCCAGCGTGCCGAGGTCAATCATGTCGATGCCATCCCAAAGGAAGGCATGAAATTCTCCGCTTGCCGTTTGGGATATTCCAGTCAGGTGATCAGATTTGTTGATCGCATTGGCGATTGACGAAGTACCACCGAGCGTCGCGTTCGTGTCGATAACTCCATCTCCGGGAATACCAATCTGGGCTATTTGGGTCGGATCCGAACTGGCACCGGCAATATGGCCATTGGAATTGAGGTCTAATC
Organism: uncultured Gammaproteobacteria bacterium; assembly: GCA_963817195.1. Lineage (GTDB taxonomy): Bacteria > Pseudomonadota > Gammaproteobacteria > Steroidobacterales > Steroidobacteraceae > SCUD01. The sequence continues at coordinate 81,280 of CAWFNJ010000007.1, read as the reverse complement.
CTTTTCCGGTGAAGACAATAAAATTGGCTGGGACTGCGCCCAAATCAGTGAACTTATATTTTGAAGGCGCTGCATAGCCTGCAAGCGGGGTAAACACAGCCAAGGCAGCGATTAGTGGCGAGACAGCTAGCAGGCGGGGTTGTAAGGGTCGTATTCGATACATCGTAGTACTCTAGCTATCTTTGTAACTGTCCTCGGTGCAGTACTCCATAACCCTTGTACGCCTAAGAAATCTGACACTCAACAGTCCTACGTGACGATTCGCGTGCGCGCGAACATTGCCAGCGAAAGGGAGACGCAGCTGCGGCTCAAACGAACCAGCCGACACGCGGATTCTCAGACCCTTCGCAGGGCAACCCGAGCAAATCTGAAGAGATCCCAAAGGCTGACTTCACTCACTTCACACCCGTGCCCGCTATGAGGAAGCAACCAATTCCTGGATCTTCTTGAGGCTCAACTTTCCTTTTGCACCCCACCCCGGCTCTCCCTCTGGGATCTCAGGCCGAAATGCTTCGTAGAGTTGAAACGCCTTATTCGCCAAGGCTTCAGGCCCTTGGGACTGTGCAAGCTTCTCCATAGCGCCGCGCACTTCGGGCAGTCTCTCGCCGAACTTCGACTGAAGGTACTTTGCAACGCTCGTTGGTGCCATCGGCTTCTGTTCTTTATCCACCGCCCTCAAACCGAAATCGGTGCGCACAACGGGCACCGCCCGACCTAGAAGCGCGACCCGCAACACTCCCGCCGCTTTTGCCTTCTTCGCTCGCTCCTTGCGCACGGCTTCAGGTGAGGGTGTAAAGATTCCGAGGCGTTGGCCCTTCGACTGCGCGGTAATACCTGCCAGGGCCTTGCCGAGCGTTAGAGCCTCGTCGGGGTCGAACCCGAGAGCCTCCGCAACCACCGCAGCCCACAACGTCAAGACGGGAGCCCGATTGATCCTGATGGCGTCGGAGGTCATCGAGATACTTTAGGCGATCTGTAGCCACGGTGCCCTCGACCGGGGCTTTTCGTGTGGTACGACACCTTACTGACCGAAAGAGCCATACTCAGCCATCCGGTTAAGCCGACATCGGCTCAACCAGTATGTGCGAGGGGCGTAATTCCTTGGCTTCTGATTCGCAAACGTCGATGAAGACAACAGACCTCTTTGCCGCCAAGGCCGAGGACGGACTGGTTCATTGGATTCAAGAACTGACCGAGTATGGAAACACGAGCACGTCCGAGAGCCACAGTACTGATTGGACTGTAGTCGGCCTCAAGATGTACCAAACTCGGGACGGCGAGTCGCTTAATGCCGTTGGCCCGGACGAATTCACATTGGTCTCAACTGGCGCGCGATTAACAAGAATCAAATAGAGATCGCGTCAACCGAAGTATAAATGGACAGCTTCGCCGCGCGTTTCAACGTTCCGACCTATTTACTCTTAATCAACCCCATAACCTTGAAAGACAGTGGGGTGCCCGGAAACGACTGTAGACGCCGAAGTTCGTGCCATTGCCAGCAATGCGGGCATTCGATGACCTCCTTGCCGTCATACCACTCAACGTCACGCACTGGCGATGTTTTACCGCAGTCCACATTCATGCATTCAAATTCTTGAGCGTTCGTGACCTTTCCTTGAATCGTGCGTGTAGTTCGGTTCTCACCCTTTGGCTGCTCTATCCATGAGTCTCGTATACGCCCTATTCGAGAGTGCGATTCAGATCCTTTCCGAGATTGAGCCACAGGCCGTCAGTCATTGAACGGCTGCGACAATGATCCCTCCCAATGTCCTACACGTCATGTACTGCGCCGTCAGACCGCAATCAGGTTGTGTTTCCTCACCAGGGGGGAATAGATGGCGGAGAGGGTGAGATTCGAACTCACGAAAGTCTTGCGACGTTGCCGGTTTTCAAGACCGGTGCATTCAACCGCTCTGCCACCTCTCCGTGGTAAGCAACTCAAGGGCTTGGGTGCGATTATGCGCCATCATCCTGCCGTTCTGGGCACCCTGCCGCGAGCGCGGACCCGCGCCTGTGGGTTAGGATTTACCTGAACAGACAGGTCAGGGCAAACATCTTGGGCACCTGAATGTCGTGACCAATCTCGTCTTTTCGGACTTCGATGCATACGACCAGGCCTTGCGTGGGGTCAGCGATCACGAACGTATCCTGCGATCACGCCCCCAACGCGACTGGAGTTTGCGAGTCATCGATTTGAACGGCGTCACCCTGATGATGGGGCGCTCGGGCGGTGCGAGCATCGTTCTCGGGGCCGGATTGAACGACTGCTTCAGCGTCTTTGTCCCGATGGCCCGGCAGGATGCTGTCGTCATGAGCGGCGAATGCCTCGACCAAGAATCAGTTGCGTGGCTTGCCCCTGCACGCGACTACTATGTCAACTCGCGCGCTCCCATAAACTGGTTGTCGGTCACCGCATCCAGCGAAGTGTTGCTGTCGTGGCTGGCGGTCCGCGAATCCGAAGTCAATTTCGCCTCCCTCAATCGCAATTCAGTGCATGTTGCCGGCCAAGAGCTCGATCGGCTGGTTCGCTTGTGTCGTCGATGCTTTCAGCTCGACGAGTCGTGTTCTGACGACATTCATGCGCCACACGCGGAGCAGGCCCTGCGATTCGAGCTGCTGGACGCGATGATGGAGACGCAGCTGCAATCCGGTGCCCACTCGAATGTTGGAGGCCGCACCCTCATCGGAACGCGGACGCTACAGCGCGCCCTCGCCGTCATTCAGTTGGTGGGCGAAGAGCCGATTCACATGGCCGACCTTTGCCGAGCCACCGGCGTGTCCGAGCGGACGCTTCGCAACGTATTCCACCACCACCTGGGAGTGGCGCCACACGCTTACCTGACACTGACTCGGTTAAGCCGTGTTCATGCCGCCATTCGGCGGGCGAAACCCGTGGAAACGATTTCGACGATCTGCGCCGATTTCGGTATCTGGGACTGCGGCAGGTTTGCGCATCACTATCACCAGATGTACGGACGATTCCCGTCGGAAGACCTGGCCGAGAGGCGCAACGGCGCAGCCTGTCACTGACCTCGGGGATGTGGCCGGCAGGTGGCCCTGCCTCCGGACTGCCCGAAGAAGACTTGCTCAGCCGCCCAGAAGGATCGCGACGGCCACCAGGGCAATCCCTCCCAGGAGCAGGGCCAGTCCCACGAGCCACGGCTTGCTGACCGTGTGGCGTGCCCACCAGTATCCGGTAACGAAAAGGATTGCCAGCAGGATCGCGTTCGAAACCCGCAACGCGAGACGGGCGTTGTCGAATATCAGGAATGGAATTGCGGCGGGCGCGCTGGTAAGCACGACCAGCCAGAAGCTGGTCAGCGCGCCCATCCAGTCGTCCTTGGTCAGTGACTGCGCGCGGTCCGCCTTCTTGCGCACGTTGTCCACGATCCGCCGGTAGAGCGCCTCGCGCTCCGATTCGCTGGTCAGGTCTTCCAGCAATTCGTCCAGCTCGCCCCCGACCAGGGCGATGGCCGAGCCGTCATCCGGCGCCCGCTGCACCGCAAGCCCGAGGCGCCGAAGCCGGCCGCGATCGAACAGTGAATCGACCAGGTACAGCGCTGCATCGATGATACCCCACGCGAGGTTGCAGCCGATGATCGCGATCAGCAGTTGACGCGCGCCTTCGCGGCCTTCGTCCTCGATGATGATCCCGGCGCCCAGCGTGAACGTGAGGGTCATGATGAGCCCGAACAATATCTCGGCAAGGCTCGAGGCCGGGTCTAGATAGCGCTGATCCAGCGGCGAGTATTTTCTTACGTTCAAGGACTCAGAGCGGCACGTAATAGAGCAGCAGCGCGATCATCAGGTACACCGCCAGCAGCTGCACGCCCTTGTACCAGTTGCCGCTTCCGCCGGTCGCGACGATTGCCCCGATCAGAACGGAAAGAAACAGCAGCCCTACTCCGCCGAGGCTGAATGACAGCTGAAACGGATGCGGCCCCACGAAATAGCTCGCGAACACGAGCAGCGGCGAAACGAACAGGGCGATCAGGATGCAGCTGCCGAGGCTGATGCCGAGCGACAAGTCGAAGCGACCCTTTCTCGCCATGGTGACCGCCGACATCCCCTCGGCGACGCCGCCGACGCTTGCCAGCAGCACGATTCCGAGGAATGCCGCAGACAGTCCGAGCGCTTCTCCGGTGCCCTCGACAGCGCCCACGAGAATTTCGCTCAGGACCGCGGCGAGCACGGAGCTGCCGACCAGCATCCCGATGCACAGCGCCAGGCTCCAGGGTGGTCCGTGCTCCGCCTCCTCGACCTTTGCGACGCTGGCAAATTCCTCGGGGTGCGTGCGGATCATGTAGACCAGGTAGAGGGCGTACAGCGCCAGCAGCAGGACTGCGAGCCCGATGTTGATCTTTTCCAGAGCCAGCGCGGCGGCGCCCGGCGCGAACGCCTGTTCATAGATGCTCGGCAAGGCCAGGCTGATCACGGCAATGAACATCATCGTGCTGTAAACGCGCGTCGCGCGGGTATTGAATTCCAGCGTGTGGTGCCGCAACCCTCCGATCAGGAAGCTGAGCCCCAGGACAAGCAACAGGTTGAACAGGATCGCGCCGACCAGGGACGCCGCCACCATGGAATACAGGCCTGCCTTCAACGCCACGACGCAGATGATCAGTTCCGGGAGGTTGCCGAAGGTGGCATTGAGCAGGCCACCGATGGAATCGCCGGTGTAGTGGGAAAGATGCTCGGTGCTGTGCCCGATCAGCCTCGCGACCGGGATGATCGCCAGTGCCGCGATCAGGAACTTGAGAGGATCGCTGACGCCCGACTGGTGCCCGATCCACATCGCGATGGGCACGAACACGAGCATCCAGTGCTCTTTCCACTTGATCGATTGCATTGGCATCCCCCCGGATGGTTCTTGTCAGGCGTCCGCGGTGAAGTTGCCACCAAGCGCGAGGTGCAGGTTTACGCGCTGCACGCGCTGCTCGCTCTGCACTCGAAGCAGGTTCATCCTGGAGCTGAGGTACGCGACCTGCTGCTGCTGCACCGACCGCAGGTCGCCGATCCCGACCCGATACCGGGTTTGCGCGAGCGTGAGCGCGCGCCCGGCGTCTGCCACGGCGGCGGCCAGAATCTCTTCGCGCTGCCGCAGGGCGAGCTGGCTCGACATGGCGTTCTCTACGTCGCTGAATGCCTTCAGCGCGGTCTGCACGTATTGCGCGACCGCCTGCCGTTGCTCGGCCGTCCGGATCTCGACTTGCGCCTTGAGCGCTCCGCCCCTGAACAGGGGCGCCAGGATCTGCCCGCCCGCGCTCCAGACCGGGTTCTCGCGGTCCTCGAGCACGAACATTTCGCTGGTGAGGTCGGACACTCCGCCGGTGATGGAAATGCTCGGCAAGCGCGCGGCCTGGGCTTCCTTGACCCGGCTGAACGCGGCGGCGACGCGCTTTTCGGCGGCGATGATGTCCGGTCGGCGCTCGAGCAACTCAGACGGCAGTCCTGCAGGCACTTCCGATGCGAGATTGCCGAAAACAGTCGGCACACCGACCTCCGCACTGGGATACCGACCAATGAGCAACTCGAGGGCGCGCAGCGACTGTTCCCGGGCCAGCTGCACCTGACGCAAGCTGTCGCGGTAGGTTTGCAGAGTCACGCGCGCCGACGCAACGTCGAGTTCGTTGCCGATACCGACCCGAAGCCGCTGCTCCGCAAGCTCGAGAAGCTTGGCACCGGCATTGACCGCTGCCGTGAGCAGCTCTTCCTGCAAGCTCGCCTCGGTCGCGAGGAACCACGACTTTGCCACGAGCGCCGCCAGCGACTGCCGGGCGAACCTGAAGTCCGCTTCGGTCGATGCGTATTGTTCTTCTGCACTGCGCTTGCTGTAGCGGACGCGTCCCCAGAGATCGAGTTCCCAGGATGCGCTGATCAGCCATCCCTCCAGGCCAGAGTTGTCGCCGGACATCTCGCCGCCGCCACGCCCCAACCCGGTGACCGCCGGCCAGAGTTGGCCACCCGCCACCCGCACATAGGCCGCCGCCTGCTCGGCCCTTGCCGCCGCCACCCGGAGATCCGCGTTGTACTGGATCGCCTCGGCAACGAGTTCCTCAAGCTGTACATCCGAGAAGGTCGAGAGCCAGTTGTCTTGGACTTCCCCGGCATTGGCGCCCTCGGCCGTCCACTCGGCGGGCGGCGGCGAGTGGGCGAGTTCTTCATCCCTCAGTTCGTCGGTTGAAGGCGGCGGCAACATGATGCAGCCGGAAAGGCTGGCAAGCAGGACGGGCATCGCTAGAGATGACCTTACGGCTCCCGCGGCGCGCCTGTGCCGGTGCCTGGCCGTCATGTCAATGCAGTTTGAGGACGAGCCAGTTCGTCAGCGAACCGACCCGCATGATGACTTTGCGCACGATGTGAATGTGGTGGCCATGCTGCGTATAGATGGCACCGTTGCCGACCGCCCCGGCCGCCAGGAAAATTTCCCGGTCCTTCTCGGCGATATCGAGACGAACGGCAAAGCGGCCCGGTGGCAGCGGGGCCGGCCCGGTCTGCGGCACGGTCGGACTCATTGCGATCTGGCCCTGACCCTGGGCCCAGACGATCGAGTCCACGCTCGCCTTGATGATCCTGCCCGGATAGGTCAGCAGCGCGATCTCCGCCTCGTCTCCCGGCTGCACCTTGTGCAATTCGTTCTGGTGATACAGGGCGATGACCTGGAACTCATCCTCGACGAAAGTCATTACGGGCAACGCACCAAGTGCCGTCGCCATCTGGCCAGGGCGCAGCTGAAGGTTGATCACCGTGCCATTGGCGGGTGCATAGAAGACCGTCTGTGACAGCTCCCAGCGCGCATTGGCAAGTTGGGCCTTGATCTGCGCGACTTCCGCCTGGTCGTCCCCGACCGTGGCGCCGAGGCGTGCGCGCACCTGGGCTTCCGCTGCAACGTTTGCGGCGACCGTCCCTTCGAGTTGCCTCACGTCGGCCTCGGCCTGTTCGAGCGCAAAGCGGTCCCCGGCTCCGCTTTCCGCGAGCTCGCGATGCTGCTTGACCCTGATTCGCGCGAGCTCGAGCTTGGCGCGCTCTGCGCTCGTGCGGCTTACCGCCGAACTCAATTCCTCGTTCAATTGCCCGACCGAGCCTTCCGTCGCGGCGAGCTGGGCCTGCAGGGTGTTCACCTGGAGTTCGAACGGAGTCGGATCAATGCGAAACAGGATGTCGCCCTTCCTGACCCTGCTGTTCGGCTCAATGGGAACCTCGATCACGCGACCGCGGACCTGCGGCACGACCTGCACGACGTACTTGATGACCCGCACGTCAGACGACGAAGGGGCATAGACGTTCAGCAACAGGATGAGTGCGGTCAGGGCGACGATCGGGATGATGACGACCGTGACCTGCGACACCTTGTTCCACGGCAGCCACTTGAACTTGATGAATATCAGCCAGACGAAAAACGAGTAGATCGCCAGTAGGAGGGCTTCCATCAGCCGACTCCCCCGGCAGCGCCGGCACCGGCCGCACGGCTCTCGAGCCTCGCCACGCGCTCACGGAGACCCTTCATGGCCTCGGGCAAGTCGCCGCGCTTCTCGAGCTGTTCCAGCTCTTGCCGAACGCGGCCGAGCTCCTCCTGCACCGACATTTCGCTCGCCTTATGGCCGGCCTCGGCTTCGAGTTCGGCGTAATAATCTTCGTGCTTGTCGCGGCCGTAGGCGAGCTTGTGCAGGACGGGCTTCGAATACGCCCACAGCCAGGCGATCGGCCAGAGAAGTCCGCCGAACACGAGCGAGAGCAGGCACAGGACATGAATCGCGTCTTTCTGCGGATGGTGGCGCTTCTCGGCGATCTTCTCCGGCAGCACGTGCACTATCCAGAAAAGCGCTATGCCTGCGATCGGCACGACGATGATGATGAAGACTGCCAGAGCACTGGCCGCCTTGTCGGCGAACTCGCCGCTGGCCGCCATGGCCGGACCTGCGCACAGTGAGGCAACTGCCATCACAGTTGCCCCGATAACGGTCGCCTTCATCATTTGCAGTTTCACCACTGTCCCCGCCAGCCTTCGAGTTGCGCTACATGTCAAAAGCTGTAGGCGGCGAAGATCATGCCATAAACGAAGCTGTCGTTTCGGTCCGCCGCCTGCTCGATCGCCCCACCCGGTTCCGCCACCGCCGCAACGAAACTCAGCTCGAAGTTGTCGTTGATAGTCCAGTCCATGTACCAGTCGAGCTCCTGGCCGACCTCCTTGGAAGTCACCAGTGGGCCAAACGATGCGGCATTGTCCAGCCGGAAGTCGTAGAGGATGAGCCCCGTCGAAATGGATTCGCTGGGCGTCGTGTGCACGCGCAATTGGTGCGAAACAAGGTTTGAATTTGCAAGGAAATAGCCGCCGGCTATCTCGCCCTGCCACCACGACCCCCAGTCGGAGGATCCGGTCAGCAGCGGGTCGAACGCCTCGTTGTCGGCGGTGTCGGGATCGTCGCCCTCGAAGAAGGCGTAGCGATAGGACAGCTTGGGTAGCCACGCTGATTCCAGCTGGTAGGCGACGAGCGCATTCCAGGCCGCCGCGTCCAGTGCCGCGCCGTTGTCCTGCTGCGCATACTCGACGACGAAGGACAGCCCTTTCAGGCCCTGGAAAGGCGCCGTGACGGCCCGCAGGTTGTAAACGTCGAGGCCGTCGCGCTGGGGTGCCTCGCCGGGATCTGCCGACCAGCTCATGTAGGTCGCGCCGAGGGTCGTGTCTTCATCGATCGAATACTCGTAGTTCACGCCCCAGACATCGCTATCGGATCCACCCTCCGGCAAGTCGTCCTGCTCGAGGTAAAACGCTTCGACCGTATGCGCACCGGGCCTGAACCGTCCGATTGCCGCGAATTCGAATGCCTTGCGCGCGTTCGTCCAGTAGCCGCCTCGCGAACCGCCTTCCGCCGCGCCGTCCCACAGCAGCATGCCCTGGCCGAGCTCGTACTGCGCGCGGCCCACGGTAAAATCGAGCGCGTTCTCACCGAGGCTGGGCAGGCTGTTACCTGAGCGCCAGCCGAAATAAAGATCTTCTTCCTTGAATGAATTGGCGTCCCCACCGACTAGCGACGGCGCCGCGTTGTACGTCCGCGCACCGACTGCACTGACCCTGCCGTAGATCTGCGACGAACTGGCGGTCGTGTAGGCCGCGCTCAAGCCTGCGGTGAGGGTGGCTTCAGACCAGTTGTCGCTGAGGTCTCCCGATGGCTGGTCGGGTCGCGGATCCGTGTACAGGGAATTGCCAAATCCGAATGCCCCGAGTGTGGCCGCGAAATCAAGCGACCATTCGACCGCCTCAGGCAGTCCGGGCGGTGAAGGCGAAGGAGGCACTTCCTCGCCTTGGGCCGGGGGCGTGCCGGCTGACAGGAGGACTGCTATGAGCATTGCTCTCGGAATGAATCCGCAGGACGATCCAGTGGAATCCAGAAGCGACAGCATGTCGAGACTCCTATCCCGCACGGACTTGACGTCACGATGCGGGCAGGGCGATGCAGACGGCCCTGCGGAATCTTATCGAATGCGGGATCCCATGCGCAGCTTGGATGAGCTCTCGCCCCGCCAGCGTCGTGCTGGCGGTCGTCCCGAATTCAGTAGCGGAACACCACGCCCAGATTGATCAGGTCCAGATCCGGCGTACTCGAGGCGTGATCCAGGTCGAACCATTGTTTTTCGTAGCCGAGTTTCACGCTCCAGTTGCTCGCAGCGTCCCAGCGGACGCCGGCGCCGAACTGGTAGACGAACGCGTCGGTCGAACGCGTGTCCTGGACCGGAACGCAGATTTCCCCGTACCACGGATCCCACCAGCAACCGATTTCCACGCGGCCTTCCGGTATGTTCGTGTCGATGAACGCCCAGCCGATGCCACCCGTGACGTAGGGGGTGAAATCGCCGTCGATGAAGTTGTAGGTGACATTTGCACGCGGCGTGAAACTTTCGTATTCACCGCGCACGTCGACTGCAAGCCCGGGCGTATCCGCCGACTGGATCGTCCCGTCGTAGTCCACTGACTGGTAATCGAGCGCGAACTCGAGTTCGAGGCGCGAGTCGAACCGGTAACCGGCGACGAACCTCACTCCGAAGTCATCTTCGAAGTCGGCAGTGGTACCGCCATTGAAGTCAATGTCCGTCGAACCCACGTAAATCAGGTGGCCGCCGAATTCCCAACCCGTGTCCCGGCTGGAGCTTTGAGCCCACGCCGAGGTACTGACAGCGGCGAGAGCCGCCAGCACGATTACCGTCTTGTATGTAGCATCCATGCTTGTCTCCGGTTTGAGTCGCTTTTTCGCCACTGGAATCGTGCTGGCGTTCACCGAGATTGGCAGACCAGCCACTGGTCGCAACGTAAATCCGGCAGGGTTTGCCACTGAATGTCGGTGACGCATTTAGAGTGTCCCGGCGAGGGGAACTCGTTACAATTCCACGCAGCCAGCAGGCGATGTAGGAGACCGTCACCATGGAGCGCCCATCCGCAGTGACCGTGCGAGAGGCCGCGATCCGCGCACCGGCCTTGGCAGGCAATAAAGTATTACGAAACACGTACTTGTTGCTGTCCGCCACCCTCGCCTTCAGCGCGCTTGTGGCCGCCGTCTCCTACGCGCTCGAGCTGCCCTACTTCGGGCCCTGGATCACGCTGATCGGCTATTTCGCGCTCCTGTTCGCGGTGCAGAAGACGGCGGACAGCGCCTGGGGGCTCCTGTCGGTCTTCGCCCTGACCGGGTTCATGGGTTACACGCTCGGTCCCATCATCAGCCTGTACGTCAAGGCGATCCCCGATGGCCACACGATAGTCATGACCGCCTTTGGCGTGACGGCCCTCGCGTTCACCGCACTTTCGGCCTACGCGGTCAGGAGCGGACGGCGCTTCACCTTCATGGCCGGCTTTCTGACGGTCGGCATCCTGACGGCGTTCGTGCTCGGCATCGTCGCGCTCTTGTTCTCGATGCCGGGGCTCGCCCTTGCCGTGTCCGGCCTGTTCGTGATGCTGATGTCGGGCCTGATCCTCTACCAGACGGGCGAAATCGTGAACGGCGGCGAGACGAACTATATCCACGCTACCGTCACGCTTTACGTGAGCATCTACAACCTCTTCACGAGCCTGCTGCACCTGCTCGGCGTTGCCGCCGACGACTGATCAGGCGGGCTTGAGGCGATCGATGCCCCCGAGGTAGGGGCGGAGCACGCCCGGCACGACGACGCTGCCGTCCGCCTGCTGGCAGTTTTCCAGCACCGCGACCAGCGCGCGTCCCACCGCAACACCCGAACCGTTCAAAGTGTGCACCGGTTCGGGCTTGCCGGTCTCGGAGTTCCGCCAACGCGCCTGCATCCGCCGCGCCTGGAATGCCTCGCAATTGCTGCAGGACGAGATCTCGCGAAAGCTCCCCTGCCCCGGCAGCCAGACTTCGAGGTCGTAGGTCTTGGCGCTCGCGAAGCCGATGTCGCCCCCGCACAGCGAGACCACCCGGTACGGAAGCTCGAGCCGCTCCAGTACCCTCGCGGCGTGGCTGGTCAGTTCTTCGAGCGCGGCGTAGGAATCCTGGGGACGCACGACCTGGACCAGTTCGACCTTGTCGAACTGGTGCTGCCGGATGAGCCCGCGCGTGTCCTTGCCATAGGAGCCGGCTTCCGACCGGAAGCAGGGCGTGTGGGCCACGAGCCGCAACGGCAACTCGTCCGGGTCGAAGATGCGATCGCCGGCAAGGTTCGTCAGCGGCACTTCGGCGGTCGGGATCAGGAACAGCTCGCTGTCCGAGGGATCGCGCGCGAGCTTGAAAAGGTCTGACTCGAATTTCGGCAACTGCCCCGTTCCCGTCAGCGCCTTGCGGGTCACGAGGTAAGGCACCCAGGCTTCCCGATAGCCGTGCTCGCGCAGGTGCAGGTCAATCATGAACTGCGCGAGTGCGCGGTGCAGGCCCGCGACCGGCCCGGTCAGCACGGCGAAGCGCGCACCGGACAGCCGGCTCGCGGCCTGCGGATCCAGACCGCCGAGCCCTTCGGCGACTGCCACATGATCCGCCGCCTCGAAATCGAGCTTCCGCGGCTCGCCGTAGCGGCGGATCTCGACATTGGCGTCCGCGTCGCGACCTGCTGGCACGCTTTCATGGATGAGGTTCGGAAGGTCAAGCAGCAGGCGGTCGAGTTCCGTCTGCAATGCGGCGAGGTCCTGCTCGACTTGCGACAGGCGTGCACCGAGCGACTCGACCTCGGCGAGCAGAGGCGCCACGTCCTGGCCCTGCGCCTTGGCCTGACCGATTGCCTTGGATCGCGTATTGCGCTCATTGCGCAGCGCATCGACCGCGACCTGAACTTCCTTGCGGCGCGACTCGAGGGCGCTGAACTGTGCGAGGTCGAGTGTGAACCCGCGCCGCGCCAGGTTTGCGGCAACGCCCTGCGGGTCGCTGCGGAGCATGCGGATATCAAGCATGGTCGTCGTTCCGTTCCTCAGGACCATCAACGGGTGTGGTCGCTTCCCGCCTGATGCGCTCGAGCGTCTCGCGAAGCTTCAGTTCCAGCCCGCGTGGTGCGGGCTGGTAGTAATTGCGCGGCGCCATGCTGTCCGGGAAATGGGTCTGCCCGGGTGCCAATGCGCCGGGCTCATCGTGCGCGTAGCGGTAGCCCTGACCGTAGCCGAGTTCTTTCATGAGTCGCGTAGGCGCATTGCGCAGGTGCAGCGGCACGTCGAGCGTGCCTTGCTCCTTCGCGTCCGCCATCGCCGCGTCGAAGGCGGTGTAGACCGCATTGCTCTTGGGCGCGAGCGCCAGGAACAGGCATGCCTGGGCAAGCGCGAGCTCGCCCTCGGGGCTGCCGAGCCGTTCGTAGCTCTCCCAGGCGGCGAGCGCGAGCGTGAGGCCGCGCGGGTCGGCGTTGCCGATATCCTCGCTCGCCATGCGCACCAATCGCCGCGCGATGAAGCCCGGGTCGCAGCCGCCGTCCAGCATCCGGCAGAGCCAGTACAGCGAGGCGTCCGGGTCGCTGTCCCGGACCGACTTGTGCAGCGCCGAAATCTGCTCGTAGAAAAGCTCGCCGCGCTTGTCGAAGCGCCGGTGCCCGCCGACCGTCGCCTCGCGCACCACGTCCAGCGTGATCTTCCCGCCGCCGCCGGCGAGGTCCGCGGCAACCTCGAGCAGGTTCAGCGCGCGGCGCGCATCGCCGTCCGCGGCATCGGACAGCAGCGACAGCGCGGCCGGCTCCGCCTGCACGCCTGCCGACCCCAGCCCGCGCTCGGTGTCCGCGAGCGCCCGCTCGAGCAGACCCTCGAGCTCGTCGCGAGCAAGCGCTCTCAGCAGGTACACCCGGGCACGCGACAGGAGCGCGGAGTTCAGCTCGAAGGAAGGGTTCTCGGTCGTCGCGCCGATGAACAGCAGCGTGCCGTCCTCCACGAATGGCAGGAACGTGTCCTGCTGGCCCTTGTTGAAGCGGTGTACCTCGTCGAGGAACAGCACGGTGGGCGTGCCGCCGGCACGGCGCGCAATCCTGGCCCCCTCGACGGCCTCGCGAATGTCCTTCACCCCGGCGACGACCGCCGAGAGCGAGATGAACCGGGCCTTGCAGGCGCTTGCGGCAAGCCGTGCGAGGGTCGTCTTGCCGCTGCCCGGCGGGCCCCAGAGCACCATCGAGTGCGCGACGCCATCGCTGAGCAGGCGGTAAAGCGGCCGGCCGGGAGCCAGCAAATGGGACTGGCCCGTGAACTCGGCGAGCGTACGCGGGCGCATGCGATCGGCGAGCGGACGGTAGCCCGCCTGCGGCGCGTCGATCGGCAGCTCGGATTGCTGGCGCACGTTGAGAAGATTCTAGCCGCTTGCGTTCGCGCTCAGCGTTCTCGCCGGCGTGCCAGCCATGCTCCGGCACGCAGGCCCCAGCCGGCCCGGCCCTGGCCCGCGATCAACCAGGCGGTCGCGATGCCGGCGGTGTTGGCGGCAAGATCGGCCCATTCTGGACTGCGATGCGCGGTGAGCGCGCCTTGGGCGACCTCGAGCGCAGCGCCGAGCAGGAAGCAGCGCAACATAGTCCATCGCAGCCGATCGGGCGCCGAGATGGCGGAACCGGCCAGCGCAAGCGCCAGGTACGCGAGGAAATGCCAAAGCTTGTCCGTGAGTGTTTCGATCGCGATCGGTGGCTGCGGGGAAAGGCTTGCCGCGACGATCGCGACGACCAGGACGAGGATCGCCGCGATCCAGGCCCGCCGGAGGCTCGCAGGGCTCAAACGTCGCCCGGAGCCGCACGGCCGACGACGTCGACACCCGGCGGCGCCACGAAGGTGAACGTACTGTCGTCAAACTTCGGATTGCGCTCGATTTGACTGAATTCGAGCCGGGTCGTCTGCCCGAGCCGGTCAACGAGCCTCATGCGCCGGAGTTCCTGACCCGCGATGCCGACCGCGAGTTCGCTGAAATCGCCATCCGCGTCCTTCGGCTTGAGTCGGCTCCAGGCAAGCCCGTCTTCGGTGCCCCCGTCGGTGATCTCGAAGTCATCTGCGAGAGCGCGTTCGCCCGAGAGCAGAAGCGCCGGCGTGCCGGACAGCGTCTCGGCGGCAGGCCGCACGGTGACCTGGGCGAGGTCCGCGTCGTACAGCCAGACGGTGTTGCCGTCCGAGACGATGAGCTGCGGCGGCGAGCGGTAGTCCCAGCGGAAGCGGCCGGGCCGCGCCAGCGAGACGCGGCCCTCGGCTAGTTCTTTCGGCTCACCGTTGGCATCGGTGACTGTCTGACGGAACTCGGCGCGCAAAGCCGTCAGGCTCCCGACAGCTGTCGCCAGGCGCGCGGCAGCGCGCGCATCGCCCGCCGCATCGGCGCCTGCGATCGCCGGCAGCAGGGCGGCGAGGAAGACCCACAGCGATCGTCGCATCAGGATTCCGGCGGCGGGGGCGCGAGGACCTCGCGACTGCCGTTTGACTGGAGGGGACCGACGAGTCCCGCGGCTTCCATGGATTCCACGAGGCGTGCGGCACGGTTGTAGCCAATCTTGAGGCGGCGCTGCACGCCCGAGACCGAGGCGCGGCGCGACTCGGTGACGATCCGCACCGCCTCGTCGTACAGCGGGTCCTGTTCGCCGTCGGTGCCGGCCTCGCCGCTGCCGCCCTCGCCCGTCTCGTCGGCAAGGCCCGGGATACTCTCGGGCGGCCCGGTCAGCACTTCCTCGACGTAGACCGGCGCATTGCCGCCCTTCAGGGAGTCGACGACGGCATGCACTTCGCGGTCCGAGACGAACGCCCCGTGGACGCGATCGGGCGTCGACGTGCCCGGCGGCTGGTAGAGCATGTCGCCGTGGCCGAGCAGCGACTCGGCGCCGTTCTGGTCGAGGATGGTCCGCGAATCCACTTTCGCCGAGACCTGGAACGCGATGCGCGCCGGGATGTTCGCCTTGATGAGGCCGGTGATGACGTCCACCGAAGGCCGCTGCGTCGCGAGTACGAGGTGGATCCCCGAGGCGCGCGCTTTCTGGGCGAGGCGAGCAATCAGCTCCTCGACCTTCTTGCCGACGATCAGCATGAGATCCGCGAGCTCGTCGATGACGACCACGATGAACGGCAGCGGCTGCAGTGGCGGCACTTCGCCGTCGAACTTGCCGGTCGCCCTGAGCCGCGCGATGAGCGGGTCGGGAATCGGCTGCCCGGCATCCTGCGCGTCCCGCACCTTGCGGTTCAGGCCGGCGAGGTTGCGGACGCCGAGTTCCTTCATCAGGTGGTAGCGCCGATCCATCTCGGCTACGCACCAGCGCAACGCATTGGCGGCGTGCTTCATGTCGGTCACGACCGGCGCGAGCAGGTGCGGGATGCCCTCGTAGACCGAGAGCTCGAGCATCTTCGGGTCGATCAGGATGAGGCGTACGTGCTCCGCCGAGCTCTTGTAAAGCAGCGAAAGCACCATCGCGTTGATAGCGACCGACTTGCCGGAGCCCGTCGTGCCGGCGATCAGGAGGTGCGGCATCTTGCCGAGGTCCGCGACCACCGGGTTGCCGCCGATGTCCTTGCCGAGCGCGAGCGCAAGCGGCGAGCTGAGCTCGTCGTAGGCGCGCGAGCGCAGGATCTCGCCGAGCGTCACCAGCTCGCGCGACTCGTTCGGGATTTCGAGTCCTACCACCGCCTTGCCGGGAATGACCTCCACGACGCGCACGCTGATCGCGGAGAGCGCGCGGGCAAGGTCCTTGGCGAGTGCGCTGATCTGGCTTACTTTCACGCCGGGAGCGGGCTTCAGCTCGAAGCGCGTGACGACCGGCCCCGGCTGCACGGCGACGACCTCGACCTCGATGCCGAAGTCCTTCAGCTTGATCTCGACCAGTCGCGAAATCGCATCGAGAGCCTCCGGCGAGTAAGTGCTCGCTCGGGGCGGCGGCTCGTCGAGGAGCTTCAGCTCCGGCAGGTCGCGCGACGGCGGCTTGGCGAACAGCGGTACCTGCCTTTCCTTCTCCGCGCGCTTGCTCACCGCAGGCGCCGGCGGTGCCGGCATCTCGATGCGCGGCGGCGTGCGCTTCTCGGCCTTCTTCTGCACCTCGCGCACGATCGTCTCGCGCGCCTCGCGCGACTCGCGCCCCACCGCCTGGTCGCGGGAGGCCGCCATCCGGGTGCGCAAGCGCGCGGCGCCTTCGAGCACGCCATGGCCGATCCAGTCCATCACCCTGAGCCAGGAGACGCCCGTGTAGAGCTGCACGCTCGCGAACCAGAGCGCCAGCAGCACGAGCGTGGCGCCGAGCAGCGAGGCGATCGCGGCGAGCCCGTTTCCGACCAGGCTGCCGAGGATGCCGCCCGCACCCGCCGGCAGAACTCCCGCGGAAAAATGCAGCGTTGCGAGGCCGCAGCTCGTGGCGAGGGCGGCGACGAGTCCGCTCACTCGGAGCGCGACCGTGGAGCGACCCTGGCCCGCCTCGCCGGGCGCGCGCTTGAGTCCGAACCAGGCGCTGAAGGCGATCGCGACGGGAAACAGGAAGGCGGGCCAGCCGAACAGCATGAAGAGCGCGTCCGACAGCCAGGCGCCGAGGGGGCCGATGAGATTCCCGACCTGACCCGGTTCGCCAGTGAAGCTGAAGCTCGGGTCCGAGCGGTCATAGCTTGCGAGCGCGATCATGAGCACGAGGGCAAGCGTTGCGAGCAGCCAGAACAGCGCCTCGCGCAGCGCGCGCGCGAACACCGGATCGAGTTTTGCGTCCGGCCCGATGGCCTCAGTGGCGGTCTTGGCCACGGATCAGAATCCCGGTAAGGAAAATGTCATAAGCGTTTGATTATAAGAGCGTTGCAAATCGAGCGGCAAGCACCCATGCTCGGTGTGCCCGCGAGCGCGAGGGGCGCTCTCGATGTCCGGACCACTATACATGACGACTCCTCGCCACTCGCGGCTGATCATCCTGGGTACGGGTCCGGCCGGTTACTCCGCCGCCGTGTACGCCGCACGCGCAAATCGCAAGCCCTTGCTCATCGCGGGCCTTCAGCCCGGCGGCCAGCTCATGACGACGACCGAGGTCGACAACTGGCCGGGCGACGTCGAGGGCCTGCTCGGGCCCGACCTCATGGACCGCATGCGCCGGCACGCAGAACGCTTCGGCGTCGAAATCGTCTCCGACCAGGTCACTCGCGTCGACCTTGGCAAGCGACCGTTCCATCTTACTGGGGAGAGTGGCGAATATACCTGCGACGCGCTCATCATCGCGACCGGCGCATCGGCACGCTATCTCGGGCTCGACTCGGAAACCGCGTTCCGCGGTCGCGGAGTCTCCGCCTGCGCCACCTGCGACGGTTTCTTCTACCGCGACCACAAGGTGGCCGTGGTCGGCGGCGGCAACACCGCGGTCGAGGAAGCCATTTACCTCACCAACATCGCCGCGCACGTCACGCTCGTGCACCGCCGCGACCGGCTGCGCGCCGAGGCCATCCTCCAGGACCGCATCCGTGCGCTCGCAGGACAAGGCAAGGTCTCGTTTCTGTGGGATCACGAAGTCGCCGAGGTGCTCGGCAACGAGGCCGGCGTCACCGGCGTGCGTGCCCGCTCGCGTGAAGGACGGCGCTACCCGCGACCTGGACGTGACCGGCCTCTTCGTCGCCATCGGCCACACGCCGAACACGGAGCTGTTCCACGGCCAGCTCGACATGAAGGACGGCTACATCGCCGTCAGGTCGGGCCTTTCCGGAGACGCAACGGCGGCCAGCGTGCCCGGCGTTTTCGCCGCCGGCGACGTTGCCGACCACGTGTACCGGCAGGCGGTGACTTCCGCAGGTACCGGCTGCATGGCTGCGCTCGACGCCGACCGCTACCTCGAGCGGCTCGCCACGGGCTGAGTGCCCGTGGAAGCGCGCATCGTCCACTCGCTCGCCGAGGTCAATGCCGCAGAGTGGAATGCGCTGCCCGGGGCCGACGCCCCGTTCCTGCGCCACGAATTCCTGCATGCGCTCGAGAGCAGCGGCTGCGCCACGGCCGAGACCGGCTGGGATGCGCGCCACGTGCTGCTGCGCGCGCGCGATGGCCGGCTCGTGGGCGCGATGCCGCTGTACCTCAAGTCGCATTCCTGGGGCGAGTTCGTCTTCGACTTCGCCTGGGCGGAGGCCTACCACCGCGCCGGCCTTCGCTACTACCCGCGCCTCGTCTCGGCCGTGCCCTTCACCCCGGCAACCGGCCCGCGCCTGCTTGCGGCCGGCGACGAGCCGCGGATGGCGCTGCTCGAGGCCGCGCGCGCGCTGCGCCGCGCGATTCAGTGCCTCGTCGCTGCACGTCCTGTTCCCGGTGCCGCAGGAACGGGGGTTCCTCGAAGCGGCGCAACTGATGCCGCGCCTCGACTGCCAGTTCCACTGGCGGAACGAGGGCTACGGTTCATTCGACGATTTCCTCTCCGGCTTCACGGCCGAGAAGCGCAAGAAGCTGCGCCGCGAGCGGCGCCGCGTCGCGGACGCCGGAATTACCTGCCGCACGATCACGGG
This sequence comes from uncultured Gammaproteobacteria bacterium, assembly GCA_963817195.1. Classification (GTDB taxonomy): domain Bacteria; phylum Pseudomonadota; class Gammaproteobacteria; order Steroidobacterales; family Steroidobacteraceae; genus SCUD01. The sequence goes on along the minus strand of CAWFNJ010000007.1, from coordinate 62,418 downwards.
CGCCGAGCTCGACGAGGCGATGACCGACGTGATCTACCGGCTGCATGCCACGACCTTCGTCCGTCACGGCCATGCGCCGTACCTCAACCGCGCATTCTTTTCGGAGCTCGCGCGCCGGATGCCTGCGAGCCTGGTGATCGAGCTTGCGAGCCACGGTGACGAGCCGGTCGCCTGTGCGATCCTGCTGCGTGGCGCCGAAACGCTCTACGGCCGCTACTGGGGCGCGAGCGTCGATTTGCACAGCCTGCACTTCGAACTCTGCTACTACCGCGGCATCGAGTACTGCATCCGCGAAGGCCTGGCGCGCTTCGAGCCTGGCACCCAGGGTGAGCACAAGCTCCTGCGAGGCTTCCTGCCGACGCCCGTGTGGTCGCTGCACGAAATGGAGGACGCGCGCTTCGGGGCCGCAATCGGGGAATGGCTCGCGCGGGAGCGCGCCCAGCGCACGAAATGGCTCGCCGCCGCGGCATTGCACCTGCCCTTCCGGCGGGCAGACATCCCGGCTAGGCTGGATCCCGATGTCCGGAATCGCCTGGCTGCAGAGGACTGACCCGCCAACGGCGCTGCCGCCGACTTCGCGCGCCCTCACCGAACCGAACGGCCTGCTGGCGGTCGGCGGCGCGCTGACTCCCGAGTGGCTGATCCACGCCTATCGTCGCGGCGTCTTTCCGTGGTTCTCCGCGGAGCAGCCGATCCTCTGGTGGGCGCCTGACCCGCGTGCAGTGCTGCTGCCGGCCGAGTTTCGCATTTCGCGCAGCCTCGCCCGTTCGATCGGCAAGCGCGGCTACGAAACGCGCATCGATACCGCCTTCAGCGAAGTCATCGAGTCCTGCGCAGGGCCGCGCCGCGGCATGCCGGGCACCTGGATCACCCGCGACATGCATGCGGCCTACGTGCTGCTGCACCGGCGCGGGCTCGCGCATTCATTCGAGACCTGGCACGAAGGGCGGCTGGTCGGCGGTCTGTACGGCGTGGGCCTCGGCCGGGTGTTTTTCGGGGAGTCGATGTTCACACGCGAAACGGACGCTTCCAAGGTCGCGCTCGCCCGACTGGTCACCGAGTGCACTGCCCGCAACGTCCCCCTGATCGACTGCCAGATGCCGAGCCCGCATCTGGCAAGCCTCGGCAGCCGCAATATCCCGCGCTGGGACTTCGAGGCCCGCCTCGCCGAGCTGGTCGATTCCCGCGTACCCGTGTGGCGGGAAAGATACGCGTAATTGCGCCCGCCACTTGCGTACGGCACAATCCGCGCGGTTTCCGCTACACGAACGGGGCGCGATGGCGAAAGAAGAGGCAATCCAGATGGAGGGTGAGGTCATCGAGACCCTGCCCAACACGACGTTTCGCGTCCGCCTGCAGAACGACCACGTGGTGACCGCCCACATCTCCGGCAAGATGCGCAAGCACTACATCCGCATCCTGACTGGCGACACCGTGACCGTGGAGTTGACGCCCTACGACCTGTCGAAGGGCCGCATCATCTACCGCGCGCGGTAAGACGAAGCGGGCGCGCCGCTTCGTTCAATCCTGGCCAAGCAGCTCCGGCGCCTTTGAGGGCCGGATGTCTAGCGCGAGGCTGCCGCCCTCCGCTGCCAGCGTGATGTGGACGCTTCCCCCGTTCGCAAGCCTGCCGAACAGCAGTTCCTCGGCGAGCGGCCGCTTGACGTGCTCCTGCAGCACTCGCGCCATCGGGCGCGCGCCCATCTTCGGGTCGTAGCCGCGTTCGGCGATCCAGCGCCGCGCCGCGTCGTCCACCGAGATCGTCACGCCCTTCTGCTCGAGCTGGGCTTCGATCTCGATCACGAGCTTGTCCACCACGCGCTCGATGGTCGGCGCGTCGAGCGGCGCGAACTGGATGATCGCGTCCAGCCGGTTCCTGAACTCCGGCGAGAAGATCCGTCGCACCGCCTCCATGCCGTCGCTGGCGTGGTCCTGCTGCGTGAAACCGATGCTCGAGCGGCCCATCTCGGTGGCACCGGCATTGGTCGTCATCACGATGATGACGTGCCGGAAGTCCGCCTTGCGCCCGTTATTGTCGGTCAGCGTTCCATGGTCCATGACCTGGAGCAGCAGGTTGAAGACGTCCGGGTGCGCCTTCTCGATCTCGTCGAGCAGCAGTACGCAATGCGGCTGCTTGGCGATTGCCTCGGTCAGCAGCCCGCCCTGGTCGAAGCCGACGTAGCCGGGCGGCGCCCCGATCAGGCGCGAGACCGTGTGGCGCTCCATGTACTCGGACATGTCGAAGCGCAGGAACTCGACCCCGAGCGCGATCGCGAGCTGCCGGGTCACCTCGGTCTTGCCGACGCCGGTCGGCCCCGCGAACAGGAAGCTGCCCACCGGGTGGCGCTCGTCGCCGAGTCCCGCGCGCGACATCTTGATTGCCGCCGCGAGCGCGTCGATGGCCGCGTCCTGGCCGAAGATGACGAGCTTCAGGTTGCGCTGCAGGTTCGCGAGCACCTCGCGATCGGTGGTGGACAGGTTCTTGGCCGGGATGCGCGCGATGCGCGCGACGACCGCCTCGATGTGCGCAACCGTGACCGTCTTTTCGCGCTCGGCCTCCGGCTTCAGGCGCAGCGAAGCGCCGGCCTCGTCGACGACGTCGATGGCCTTGTCCGGAAGGTGCCGATCGTTGATGTGGCGCTCCGCGAGCTCGGCGGCCGCGACCAGGGAATCGTCCGTGTAGGTGATGCCATGGTGCTCTTCGAAGCGGGTCTTGAGGCCGCGCAGGATATCGATCGTTTCGGCAACCGAGGGCTCTACCACGTCGATCTTCTGGAAGCGGCGCGCAAGCGCGTGGTCCTTCTCGAAGATGCCGCGGTATTCCTGGTAGGTGGTCGAGCCGATGCAGCGCAGCTCGCCGTTCGCCAGCACCGGCTTGATGAGGTTGGAGGCGTCCATGACGCCGCCCGAGGCCGCGCCGGCACCGATGACGGTGTGGATCTCGTCGATGAACAGGATCGCGCCGGGCTTCTTCTTGAGCTCGGCGACGACGCCTTTCAGGCGCTTCTCGAAGTCGCCGCGGTATTTGGTGCCCGCGATCAGGGCGCCCATGTCGAGCGCGTAGATCGTGCAGTCCGCCAGCACGTCCGGGACCTTCTTCTCGACCACGAGGCGTGCAAGGCCCTCTGCGATGGCGGTCTTGCCGACCCCGGCCTCGCCCACGTACAGCGGGTTGTTCTTGCGCCGACGGCACAGGATCTCGATCGTCCGCTGCACCTCGAGCTGCCGGCCGATGAGCGGGTCAACGCGGCCGGCTGCGGCCTGTGCGTTGAGGTTCACGGTGTATTTCTCGAGCGCGCCGGCGGCGCTTTCTTCGGCCGCCTCGCGCTCGGCCGCCGCCCCCTCCTCGCGCGCCGCATCGCGGGCATCCCCGGAAGACGGCAGGCCGTGGGATATGTAGTTGACGATGTCGAGCCGGGTGACGTCCTGGAGCGAGAGCAGGTAGGCAGCATGCGACTGCTTCTCGCTGAAGATCGCGACCAGGACGTTGGCGACCGTGACTTCCTTCTTGCCGCTCGACTGCACGTTGAACACCGCGCGCTGCAGCACGCGCTGGAAGCCGAGCGTCGGCTGCACCTCGCGGTCGTCGTCGGCGGCGAGCGCGGGCGTCGTCTCGTCGATGAACTTCTGCAGCTCGCCCGACAGGCGCGCAAGATCTGCGCCGCAGGCCTTCAGGATCTCGCGCACGCGCGGGGCGTCGAGGATCGACAGCAGCAGGTGCTCCACGGTCATGTACTCGTGGCGCGCGTCGCGGGCCCGCTGGTAGGCCTCGTTCAGGCAGTACTCGAGTTCACTCGAGAGCAATCAGGTCTCCTCCATCGTGCAGAGCAGCGGGTGCTGGTGCTGCCGTGCGTAGGTCATCACCTGGGCCACCTTCGTCTCGGCGATCTCGAACGTGTACACGCCGCATACTCCCTTGCCTTTCGTGTGCACCTCGAGCATCACCCGTGTCGCCCGCGTGCGGTCCAGGCTGAAGATCCGCTCGAGCACGTCGACCACGAACTCCATCGGCGTGTAATCGTCATTCAGCAGCACCACCTGGTACAGCGGAGGCTTGCGCAGCTTCGGCTGGGCCTCCTCGGCCACCAGGTCGAGCCCACCCTGACCAATCTCCCGTTCCTTGCCCTCGGCCACCGCTTTCGTCCGTCCTTCGCCTTCGGCTCATTTATAGGGGCCGCCCGCCGGGCGCACAAGTGACGAGCCCGGCATTCGCCAATTGGCGACACTTTCGCTAGCTCAGTTTGAGAAGTGTCGCACAAGTGCCCGCGATTCCTTCGATTTCCACCCGCTTTTCGCCTTGTGGCAGCGCGCCGGCAACCCGTATCATGTCGCGGTTTCCCGGGCCCGGGGACGAGACACGAGATGCAGCTAGTCGACCGTATCGTCGCGCCCTTGCGCCGCCCGGCAGGCGGCGCGGCCGCAGGTATGGCCGGCGCGGCCCCGGCGCTCGTGAGCTTTGCCCTGGTCCTCGTGATCGCCGCCCAGTTGGCGTCGCTCCTGTGGCGGGCACTCGGCACTTCCGAGGGCGATTCCACCGACGCTGCGCCGGTCGTCCAGGCGCCGGCTACCCAACGTGGACATCGCCGCGGTCGTCAATGCGCACCTGTTCGGCGTGGCCCCGCAGTCCGGCGATCCCTCCGACGCTCCGGCAACGACTGCCAACCTCGCACTGGCGGGGACGCTCGCGGGACTCGAGCCTGAACACGGATGGGCCATCATCGGCGCGAGCGGCCAGACAGCCAGGGTCTATGCGACCGGCGCATCTTTGCCGGGTGGCTCCAAACTCTTCGCCGTCTATCCGGACCGCGTGATCCTCGACCGCAACGGCGCGCGCGAGTCGCTGCTCATGCCGCGCTTGGCAAGCGGCGCCGGTGGCCGCGTTGCGCCGCGCACTGCGGGGCTGCCGCCGACCGCACCGGACGCATCGATCGCTGACAGTGTGCGCCAGCTCCTGGTCCAGAATCCTTCGGCCGGATCCGAGCTCCTGCGCCCGCAGCCGGTGTTCGCCGGCGGCTCGCTGCGCGGCTATCGCGTCTACCCGGGGCGCAACCGCGCCCAGTTCGCGAGCCTCGGCTTGCAGCCCGGGGATCTCGTCCTGGCAGTGAACGGCGCGGCGCTCGATGACCCCAACCGCGGGCTCGAGATCCTGCGCGGCGTCGGCCAGGGATCCGCAGTCACATTGACCGTCGAGCGCGGCGGGCAGCAGCAACAGATCACGGTCGACCCGGCGGCTGTCGCCCAGGAGCTGCAGGCTCCCGCCGAGCCGAGCCGGAAGTCGAGGAAGAACGTCGAGGAAGCCGGTCGACCATGAATCGGACGAGACCGTGGAGGACGAGGAAGTGACCGAATGAGGATCGAGCCCAGAGGTATGACCGCATGATGCGATTGCTTGGCCGGGCCGTCGTCCTCGCCTGTCTTCTGCCGCTCGCGGCTGCCGCCCAGCAGGGTGCGCAGATCACGCCCAACTACAAGGATGCCGACCTCAACCAGGTCATCGAGGCGGTGGCCCAGGTGACCGGCAAGAGCTTCATCGTGGACCCGCGGGTGCGCGCGCAAGTCACGATGCTCTCGACCGAGCCGATGAGCCCGGAGGCTTTCTACGAGGCCTTCCTGGCGATCCTCCAGGTGCACGGCTACATCGCCGTGCCCTCCGGCAAGGTCATCAAGATCATGCCTGACGCCACGGCGCGGCAGGTGCCCGCCAACGACTTGCCGGACCGCGTCAGTTCGACCTCCGACGAGATCGTGACGCAGGTGATCCAGGTTCGGAACGTCTCGGCGGGCCAGCTGGTGCCGATCCTGCGGCCGATGATGCCGCAGTCGGCGCACCTGGCGGCCTATCCGAGCGCCAACATGCTGATCATCTCGGACCGCGCCGCGAACGTGAGCCGCATCGTGCGCATCATCCAGCGCATCGACCGCAGCGGCGACGGGGACTTCGACGTGGTCCGCCTCGAGCACGCCTCGGCGACCGAGATCGTGCGGGTGATCAACTCGCTGTCGGCCGCTCAGGGCGCGGAGGCGGCCGGCGCCGCGCGCATCGTCGCCGACGAGCGCACGAACAGCATCCTGGTGAGCGGCGAGCAGTCGCAGCGACTGCGCTTCCGCACGCTGATCACCCACCTCGACACGCCGCTCGAGGCCGGCGGCGACACGCAGGTGCGGTACCTGCGTTACGCCGACGCCGAGAAGCTTGCCGCCAAGCTCAAGGAACAGTCCGGTGCGGCCGTGGCCGCCGCAGGCGGCGCGGCCGCCGCGCAGGCCGCTGCTGCGCCGGGCGGCGTCGACAAGTCGGTCACCATCTGGGCGGAGCCGGAAACCAACGCGCTCGTGATCACGGCGCCGCCGAAGACCATGCGCTCGCTGATGTCGGTCGTCGACCGCCTCGACGTGCGCCGCGCGCAGGTGGTCATCGAGGCGATGCTGGTCGAGGTCTCGACCGACGCCTCGCGTGACCTCGGCGTCAACTGGGTGGTCGACGGCTCGGGCGACAACTTCCTCGTCGGCCTGTTCAATCAGCCGGTCGCGGGCGTCAGCATCGGCGATGTCGCGCGGGCGATCCAGGACCCCTCGTCGGTCACGAGCGCCCCGGGTGGGTTCACGATCGCTGGCGGCCGCCGTCAGGACAACGCCACCAACTTCGCCGCCATCCTGCGGGCGCTGGCCTCGAACGGCGACACGAACATCGTCTCGATGCCCTCGGTCATCACGCTCGACAACGAGGAAGCCCAGATCAAGGTCGCGCAGGAAGTGCCGTTCCTGACCGGCACCTTCACCAACACGGGCGGCGCCGGCGGGGCGGTGAATCCTTTCCAGACCATCGAGCGCAAGGAAGTCGGCAACATCCTGAAGATCACGCCGCAGATCACCGACGAGAACACCATCCTGCTCAAGATCGAGCAGGAGGCGTCCGGCATCGCCGCGGCCGCCGACCAGACTTCCTCGACCGACCTCATCACCAACAAGCGCACGATCTCGACCCGCGTGCTGGTGGACGACGGCGGCATGATCGTGCTCGGCGGCCTGATCGAGGACCGCCTCACCGAGAGCGAGAGCCGCGTGCCGCTGCTGGGCAAGATCCCGGTGATCGGAGCCCTGTTCCGCGTGCGGAGCACGCAGAAGACCAAGACCAACCTCATGGTCTTCATCCGCCCGCGTGTGCTGCGCACCGCGGAGCAGGCGGCGATCGAGACCAACTCGAAGTACAACTACCTGCGCGACCTGCAGATGGAGCGCAACGACGGCAAGGTGAGGATGATCCCCGGCGCGAAGCAGCCGACCCTGCCGCCGCTCGTGGGGCCGACGCAGCCGACGCCCACGCCGCCGCCGCCGGCGCCGCTCGAGATGGCGACCTCGCCGTCGAACGATCCTCCTGCGGAGCCGCCGCCCGCGCAGGCCGAGCCGTCCCCGCCTCCCGAGGCCGAGCAGGCTCCAGTCACCCCGCCGCAGTGACCGGTAAGACGCGATGATCGCCGGGACGCCGCCGAAGCCGATCGCGCCCGTCGGCCGGCTGCCGTTCGCCTTCGCCAAGCGTCACGGCGTATTGGTACGCGGCGTGGCCGACGGCAAGGCGCAGGTCGTCTATCGCGAGGGAGCGACGCCCTCCGCGGTCGCCGAGCTCCGGCGGTTCCTCGGCATTCCGCTGGTGATCGAGCGCGTCGCCGCAACCGGCGTTCGACGAGCTGCTGCGCAAGGCCTACGAAGGCGGCAGCGGCGAGGCCGGGCAGATCGTCGAGGGCATCGAGGGCGAAACCGACCTCGCGGGGCTTGCCGAGGGCCTGCCGGAGCCCTCCGACCTCATGGAGAGCGAGGACGACGCCCCCGTCATCCGCCTGATCAACGCCGTGCTGACGCAGGCGATCAAGGAAAACGCTTCCGACATCCACATCGAGCCCTACGAGAACCGGCTCGTGGTCCGCTTCCGCGTCGACGGCGTGCTGCGCGAGGTGCTGCAGACCAAGCGCGCGGTCGCGCCGCTGCTCATCTCGCGCGTCAAGGTGATGTCGCGGCTCGACATCGCCGAGAAGCGCCTGCCGCAGGACGGCCGCATCAGCCTGCGGATCGCGGGTCGTGCGGTCGACGTGCGTGTCTCGACGCTGCCCTCGGGCCACGGCGAGCGGGTCGTGCTGCGCCTGCTCGACAAGCAGGCCGGGCGGCTCGACCTCTCCTCGCTCGGCATGGAAGCGCGCGTGCAGGGGATGATCGACGACCTGATCCACAAGCCGCACGGCATCATCCTGGTCACCGGGCCGACCGGCTCCGGCAAGACCACGACCCTCTACGCTGCGCTCGAGCGGATCAACGACCGCACGCGCAACATCATGACGGTCGAGGACCCGATCGAGTACTACATCGACGGCATCGGCCAGACCCAGGTCAACACCAAGGTCGAAATGACCTTCGCGCGCGGCCTGCGTGCGATCCTGCGCCAGGACCCGGACGTAGTGATGGTCGGCGAGATCCGCGACACGGAGACCGCGCAGATCGCGGTCCAGGCCTCGCTCACGGGTCATCTCGTGCTGTCGACGCTGCACACCAATACCGCAGTCGGCGCGGTGACGCGACTCCGGGACATGGGCGTCGAGCAGTTCCTGCTGGCCTCCACCCTGCTCGGCGTGGTGGCCCAGCGGCTGGTGCGCGTGCTGAACCCGGAAACGCGCATCGGCTATCCAGCCGGTGACTACGAGGCCAAGCTGCTCGGGGTACCAGTCGGCAACACGCTCTATCGCCCGGGCGCCGACGCAGGCAACGGCTACCGCGGTCGCACCGGCATCTACGAGCTCATGATCGTCAACGACCGGATGCGCGTCATGATCCACGACGGCGCGGGCGAGCACGAGCTCGAGCGTGCCGCCCGCGAGCTCACTACTGGCATCCGTGACGACGGCCGAGCGAAGGTGCTCGCGGGCGAGACGTCGCTCGAGGAGCTGTTCCGCGTCGCCCGCGAGGAGTGATGGCCGCCTACGAGTACACGGCCCTCGATGCCTCCGGCCGCGAACTGCGGGGAGTGCTGGAAGGCGACAGCGCCCGCCAGATACGCCAGCTGCTCCGTGACCAGTCCCTGCTGCCGGTCACCGTCGGCGAAGTCAGCGACAAGGAAGCGCCCCGTGCGCTTTCGTTTTCATTCGGCAACCGCATCGGGACCGCCGATCTCGCGCTCCTGACCCGCCAGCTTGCGACCCTGGTGCGTGCCGGCATCCCGCTCGAGGAAGCGCTGCTCGCGGTCTCGCAGCAAAGCGAGAAGGCGCGGGTGCGAAGCGTGGTCGCCGGCGTGCGCGCGCGGGTGATGGAAGGCCGCACGCTGGCCGAGGGCTTTGCGGCATTCCCGACGGTCTTCCCCGAGATCTATCGCGCCACGGTCTCGGCCGGCGAGCAGTCCGGCCACCTCGACGCAGTCCTCGAGCGGATGGCGGACTACACGGAGAACCGGCAGGTGCTGCAGCAGAAGATCCGCAACGCGATGATCTATCCCGTGCTGCTGACGGTCGTCTGCCTCGGCATCGTCGGCCTGCTGCTCGGTTACGTCGTGCCCGAGGTAGTGCGCGTGTTCGAGGCCGGCGAGCGGGAGCTGCCTTTCCTCACCCGCATGTTGATCGCTGCCTCGGACTTCCTGCGCGCCTGGTGGTGGCTGATGCTGCTGGTCGTCATCGCGGCGGCCTGGGGCTTCCGCCGCTGGGTCAGCGACCCGGGCGCGCGGCTGCGCTACGACGCCTTCAAGCTCCGGCTGCCCCTCGTCGGGCGCATCGCCCGCGGCAACAATGCCGCCCGCTTCGCCCGCACGTTCTCGATCCTGGCTGCAAGCGCGGTCCCGGTCCTGGAGGCGCTCAGGATCGCGGCCGAGGTGGTCACCAACACGACCATGCGCCGTGCGGTACAGGACGCCGCGGTGCGGGTCCGCGAAGGCGCCCCGATCGCACGCTCCCTGGGAGCCAGCAAGCTGTTTCCGCCGATGCTCGTGCACCTCATCGCCAGCGGGGAAACCAGCGGCGAACTCGAGGCGATGCTGGAGCGGGCAGCCGACAACCAGGAACGCGAGCTCGATGGCGTGGTCAATACCGCCGTCGGCATCCTGGGGCCGGTGATGATCCTGCTGATGGGCGGCTTCGTTTTTGTGATCGTCATCGCGCTTCTGCTGCCGATCTTCCAGCTCAACCAGCTGGTGGGGTGAGACCCCTTGCAGCGGAAGCCTGCGCGTCTTATAAGTCGGCGCGCAGTGACCCCGGACCGGTCGCATGAGCGAGAAACCGAAGGAAGAATTCGAAGACGAAGAGCCTGACGAGCTCGAGGAAGCCCGAAGAGTCCCTCGACGTCGATCAGCTGATGCGGGATTTCGACACCCGCAAGCGCCGTGGCGCGCGCACGGCGGCGGCCGAGCCTGCCTGGCGCAAGCTCGAGCGGATACGCGAGGAGAAGCGCACGGCCGGCCTCCTGTCCGATTTCGAGGATTACGACATCGACGAGTCCGGTGAGGGTTCGGCGCGCAAGGCCCGCCGTGTCCCTGCCCCGCGCCGCCGCTAGCGGAAACTTCGCGCCTTCGCGACCAGGCTCCCCAGGAGCGCTGAACAGTCCTCCAGGCCGTCGACCACGACGTGCCGCACCTCGCCCTCCCGCTGCAGGCGGCCGCGTACCCCGAGCAGCCGGGCTCCCAGCATGGCCTTGCGGTGCCGGTCCGCGATCCGGCTCCACACGACCAGGTTCACGTAGCCCGTCTCGTCCTCCAGCGTCACGAAGATCACGCCGCCGGCGCTGCCGGGGCGCTGGCGCGTGACGACGATGCCGCCGGTCCGCACGGGGGCGCCGTCCGGAAGCCCCGCCACCTCCGCGGCCGTCTGCCAGCCGTCGTTCCCGAGCCGCTCGCGCAGGAGCGCGAGCGGGTGCCGTGCCAGCGTGAACCCGAGCGCGCGGTAGTCCGCGACGATGTCCTCGCCCTCGGTCGGTGCCGGCAGGAGCGGCAGTCCCTCCTCGCGTTCCACGACCGGCACCAGCGGCAGCGCGGGCTCGACGCCCAGCACGTCCCAGCCGGCGCGGTGGCGATTCCCCGCGAGCCCCGCGAGCGCTCCCGCGGCCGCGAGCGCGGCGAGATCGCGCCGGGCGAGCCCCGCGCGGCGCGCAAGCTCCGGCACGCGGCCGAAGCCACCCGCCGCCCGGGCCGCGACGATGCGCTCGGCGGCCTCGCGCGTGAGCCCGCGCACGCGGTCGAGGCCGAGGCGCAGCGCGACGGTGCCGCCATTCGCGGGCTCGAGCGTCGACTCCGTCGCGCTCGCGTTGACGTCGGCGGGCAGCACCGCGACGCCGTGCGACCGCGCGTCGCGCACGAGCTGCGCCGGCGCGTAGAAGCCCATGGGCTGGCTGTTGAGCAGCGCGCAGCAGAACGCGGCCGGCTCGTGCCGCTTGAGCCAGGCGGAAACGTAGACCAGCAGCGCGAAGCTTGCGGCGTGAGCTTTCCGGGAAGCCGTAGTTCGCCGAAGCCGAGGATCTGCTGGAAGATCCGGTTCGGCGAATTCCTCGCTGTAGCCGTTCGCGCGCAGGCCGCCCTTCAGCTTCGCTTCGAACGGCTCGAGCCCTCCGCGGCGCTTCCAGGCCGCCATCGCGCGCCGGAGGGCGTCCGCCTCGCCCGGCGTGAAGCCCGCGGCCGCGATCGCGAGCTGCATCACCTGCTCCTGGAAGATCGGCACGCCGAGCGTGCGCGAGAGCACCTCCTCGACCTCCGGGCCCGGGTAAGCCACCGGCTCCTCGCCGCGGCGCCGGCGCAGGTAGGGATGGACCATCTGGCCCTGGATCGGCCCGGGCCGCACGATCGCCACCTCGATGCAGAGGTCGTAATAGCAGCGCGGCCGGAGGCGCGGCAGCATCGCCATCTGCGCGCGCGACTCGATCTGGAACACGCCGACCGTGTCGGCACGGCAGATCATCTCGTAGACGGCCGGGTCCTCGGCCGGGATGTCGGACAGGCGGAACTCGCGCCCGCGCCGCGCCGAGACGAGCGCGAGCGCGCGACGGATCGCCGTCAGCATGCCGAGGCCGAGGACGTCCACCTTGAGGAGCCGGAGCTCGTCGAGGTCGTCCTTGTCCCACTGGATCACCGTGCGCTCGCGGCATGGCCGCGTTCTCGACCGGCACGAGCTCCTCGAGCGGCCCGCGCGAGATCACGAACCCGCCGGTGTGCTGCGACAGGTGGCGCGGAAAGCCGATCAGCTCGCGCGTGAGCGCGAGCACCCGCGCGATGAGCGGGTTGCCGTGTCGAAGCCCGCATCCTCGATCCGCGAGTCCTCGGATTCGTGCCCGTCCCACCACTGCATCGCATGCGCGAGGCGCTCCACCTGGGCCGCGTCCAGGCCGAGCGCCTTGCCGACGTCGCGTACCGCGCTCTTCGGCCGGTAGCAGATCACCGTCGCCGTGAGCGCGGCACGATCGCGGCCGTACTTCGCGTAGAGGTACTGGATCACCTCCTCGCGCCGCTCGTGCTCGAAGTCGACGTCGATGTCGGGCGGCTCGTTGCGCTCCCGCGAGATGAAGCGCTCGAACAGCACGGACATGCGTGCAGGGTCCACCTCGGTGATGCCGAGCGCGTAGCAGGCGGCCGAGTTCGCGGCCGAGCCGCGGCCCTGGCAGAGGATGCCGCGGCCGCGCGCGAACTCGACCAGGTCGTGCACGGTGAGGAAGTAGGGCTCGTAGCCGAGCTCGGCGATCAGCGCGAGCTCGCGCTCGATGAGGGCCTGCACCGCCGGGGGCGTGCCGTCCGGCCAGCGCCGCACGGCGCCCGCCTCCACCAGCCGGCGCAGGTGCGCTTCCGGCGTCGTGCCCGCGGGCACGATTTCCTCCGGGTACTCGTAGCGCAGCTCGTCGAGCGAGAAGCGGCAGCGCTCCGCGACCTCCCGCGTCGCGTCGAGGAGCGCGCGCGGGTACAGCGCCTCGAGCCGCGCGACCGGCCGCAGGGTCCGCTCGCCGTTCGGGAACAGTGCATGCCCCGCGCGCGCGACCGTCGTCCTGAGGCGCACCGCGGTCAGCACGTCCTGCAGGGCGCGGCGCCGGCGCTGGTGCATGTGCACGTCGCCGCTCGCGACCGCCGGCAACCCGAGCCTCTGCGCGAGGGCCGTGAGGCGCTCGAGCCGCTCGCGGTCAGCGCCCGAGGCGATGAGCTCGACCGCGACCCAGAGCCGGCCCTCGAAGCGCTCGCGGAGCCACTCGCCCTCCTCGGCCACGGGCTCGGCGGCCGGCAGCCACAGGGCGAGGCAGCCGGGAAGCCCCGCATCGAGGTCCGAACGTGCGAGCCGGTACTTCCCCTTGGGCGCCGCCCGGCGTCCGCGCGTGACCAGGCGCGCGAGCGCCCCGTAGCCCTGGCGGTTTTCAGCGAGCACGACGAAGCGCGGGCCGTCCGAGAGCCGCAGCTCGCTGCCGACCACGAGTGGCAGGCCCGCCTCGCGCGCGGCGACATGGGCCCGCACGACGCCCGCGAGCGAGCACTCGTCGGTCAGCGCGAGCGCGGCGTACCCGAGCTGCTTCGCGCGCTCGACGAGCTCAGCTCGGATGCGAAGCTCCACGCAGGAACGTGAAATTGCTGACGCAATGCAACTCCGCATACGACATCGCTGGATCGAGTCACGCCCGCCGCGCGGGCTTCGCTGCCGGGACTCCCGCTCGTTCGCTCCGCCGGAACTTTAGTCGCTCACTCGCGGGGTCCCGGCGCGCTTGCCGCGCGCTGTCGCCGCTCCGGCCGTGCCGAGCGAGGTGGCGGGGTCCTCGCGAGCGAACGCGTAAAGTTCCGGCGGCGTTCGCGAGCGAGGAACCCCGCCGGATCCCGCTCGGCGCGGGCCTGACGCGGCGCGTCGGCAACGCGAGTGCTGCTCACCCGAAAACCCCGTGAAGAAACCAGCCTTGTCCCGGCGGGCGTTCGCGGAAGATCCACAGGCGGACACCCGCACGACTGAGTGCGACGTAGTAGTCGCGCCGCACGTCATGCCCGTCCCACCAGCCGGTCTCGATGCGCTCCGGCCCGGTGACGATCGTCCCTTCCCAGCCGTCGAGCGGCTGAGGCTCGGCGAGCATCCACAGCGGACGTGTCTGGCGTGCGACGGGCCAGGGCAGCGGCAGGCCGGCCGCGTGACCCGGCTCCGCGATCCGGAAAGCGCGCTCGGGACGGTGCTCAGGAACCGCCTGTACGCTGAACACCGCGTCGTGCCCGAGCCGGGCGCGCAGGAGATCGAGCAGGCGCGCCGTCGCCTCCGGGTCCGCGCTGTGGCCGCGCTCGAAGAGCCCGGCGTCGCGGATGACGAGCGGCAGCAGCACTCCAGAGCGCAGCCGGAGCGCGACGACGGGCGCCCCGAGCCGGCAACGCCCGAGGCGCTCCCTGAGGAGCGTGCGCAGCTCGGCTGCGTCCCCTGCCATGCGCGCCAGCGAGAGGGTAAGGCGCGTCGGCGCATGCCCGCGGTGCAGAAGATCCACGCGCAGCGCGCGGATGCCGGAAGCGCGGGCGCGCAGAAAGGCTTCCAGCCGGGCAAGCCCGTGCTCGAGCGCGGGCTGGAGCACCGCCACGGACTCGGCTGCCGCCGGAAGCTCGAGACGCTCGTCGAAACGCTCCGGCACGACGTGTCGCCGGCGCGGCGCCGGGCGGCGGCCGAGTCCCTCGTCGAGCTCATCGAGCAGCCGCGGGCCGAAGCGCGCGGCGAATCCCGTGCGCGGCAGCCGCAGCAGGTCCGCGACGCTCGCGATGCCGAGCCCGGCGAGTGTCGTGACCGTGTCTTCCGGCCAGTGCAGGCAGGCAAGCGGCAGGCGCGACGCGAGGCCCGGCAACGCGTCGCTGCGGGTCACGGTCGCCGCGAGGTCGGCGCGCGCGAGCCAGAGCGCCGCGCGCGGCGTCGGCGCGAGCGCGAGCGAAGCCGCGAGGCCGTTCGCCGAAAGCCCGGCGAGCGCACGCCGCACGAGCGCCATGGCGCCACCGAAGAGATCGAGGCTGCCGTGCACTTCGGCGAGCACCGCCCCGGGCGGCTCGAGGCTCACGACGGGCGTGAACTGCAATGCCCAGCGCCCCAGCCGGTCGAGCAGTGCGGCCTCCGCGGCTGGCCTGCGCTCTTCCACCCGCAGGCCAGGCACCCGCGCGAGCGCGGCATTGAGCCCCATGCCCGGCGCGATGCCCTGGCGTGCAGCGCGCTCGTTGCAGGCGACCACCGTGCGGCGGGGATCATCGGGCGCCGTGACGACGGCCGCGCGCGCCTGCCCGGTCCCCGGCAGCAGGGCATCGAGCGGCAGGCGTGGAAAGTGCGCGGCAAGCCAGAGTTCACCCCTGCCCGGGACAACCGGTGCGCGCGGCGCGGGCAGAGGCACGAGCACGCGCCGACGGCTGGCCGTTGCCGGCACGATCGAGGCCGGGCGTCCTTCCAGCATGCGTCCCCCTCAGTGGATGAGGAGCCGCTCGACGCGCGCCGGCGCGCCGCCACGGCTCTTCAGGATCTCGACGTCGAGGCCGAAGTCCCGCGCAGCGAGCGCGAGCCTGAGCGCGGCCGGCGAGCCGTCGCCGCGATGCGCGGCGGGCCGCAGCAGGAAAGCCGGCGTGCGGCCCTCCTCCGCCGCAAGCTTCAGGCGGCGGAGCGCGGTGTCGTCGGCGATGCCGGTCCAGCCGAGCACTGCGGCGCAGGCGCCGGATCGCAGGGCCTGCTCCATGGCCCAGAGCCGGTCGGACCCGGCGCGCGGGCGGACCACCAGCATACGGGCGGGGTCGAGCCCGGCATCGGCGAGGGCCGGCGCGTACGGCAGGTGCGGCGGGGCGAGCCAAACCACCCAGCGCGGCTCTGCATCCTCCACCGTCGTCAGGCGCCGCAACGCGGGCAGCAGCAGGCGGATCTCGCCGACGCCCGCAGCGGGCACCAGGAGCTCGATCAGCGTCGCGAGCGGCCAGCCGCCGCCCGGCAGTCGGGCATCGAGGGCGTGAAAACCGGTCGGGACAGTCTCGGGTGCGCCCGCGTCGCCGCCGCGCCAGAGCGCGGGATGACGCAGTAGCTCCGCGAGCGCGTCGTTCATTGCATGACGTCCGCGCGTCCGCGCCGCAGCACGCCGACCACCACGCCCTCGATCGTCATCGACTGCTTGCGGAGGTCGACGCGGATCGGCTCGAAGTCCGGGTTCTCCGGCAGCAGCCACACGACCGAGCCTTCCTGGCGGTAACGCTTCACGGTGACCTCGTTCTCGAGGCGCGCGACGATGATCTGCCGGTTGCGGACGTCGGCCGAGCGGTGCACGGCGACGAGGTCGCCGTCCAGGATCCCGACATCGCGCATGCTCATGCCGTTGACCCGCAGCAGGTAGTGCGGCCGCGGGCTGAACAACGCCGGGTCGATCTGGAAGCGGCCCTCGACGTGCTCCTCGGCGAGGATCGGGCGGCCGGCGGCCACGCGGCCGATGAGCGGCAGGCCGAACTGCTCGCGCAGCGCGTCCTTCAGCACGATGCCGCGCGCGCTGCCCGCGACCAGCGTCAATACTCCCTTGCGCTGCAAGGCACGCAGGTGCTCCTCGGCCGCGTTGGCGGAGCGGAAGCCGAGCGCTTCCGCGATTTCCGCGCGCGTGGGCGGCAGGCCGTTCGCGGCGATGGCGTCCTGGATGAACTCGAGGATCTGGCGTTGGCGGGGCGTGAGGTCCATCATGGCACACCTGTATGGATAACCAGTTGCTGTGAGTATATACAGCCCTGGCATGTCTGGCAAGCACTGGTCGCAGGATCACCTGTCGACCCCGCACGACCCCCTCGATTCAACCCTGTGCGCGGCGCGCTCGCGTCGCCGCCGGGACTCGCCTCGTCGGCATCCGCGGCGCAAGCGGACGGGATCCGGCGAGCGAGCGCGCAAGTTCCGGCGGCGCGAGCGAGCCGCGATCCCGGTCGCAATGCGCGCAACGTGCACACGCAAAACGCGCAGCACACGAAACGCACATGTCGGACCAAAGGCAGGCGATGCGATGTCGCCACCGGGCGACAAATGCGCGGGAAGCTTTCCCCTGTCGCGCCGATACGTTACGATCCGCATCGCCACCGCGCGGGGAGGAAGGACCGCCGGCGCCGTGCATCCGCGGAAGCGGCTTGTAACGTTCCATGCAACCTTATGGAGAAAAATCTCATGTCCAACATCCTGAAGGTGGGCGTCGCTGCCGCCGTCATCGCCCTGGGCGCCGGCTGCACCGATCTGAAGCCCTTGCAGGCGGAAGTCGACTCGCTCAAGTCGCAGGTCGCCAAGCTGTCGGGTGACCTCGACGGCGTGAAGACCTCGGCGGACGGCGCGAGCCGTGCTGCCGCTGCCGCACAGCAGGCTGCCACCTCGGCGCAGAACACGGCCAACCAGGCTGCGTCTGCGGCGCAGGCGGCGCAGCAGTGCTGCGATGCGAACAGCGAAAAGCTGAATCGCATGTTCGAAAAGTCGATGTCGAAGTAATCGACGTCCGTACGCCGATAGAAGGCCCCGCGGTGGCGACACCGCGGGGCTTTTGCTTTTCAGGGAGCCGGCTACTCGGCCGTGGACATTGCGACGCGCGCCCCGGCCACCGAGACCGGCGTCGGCACGCCGCGCGCCTCGCGCCAGGCCCGCTCGGCACCGATCCAGTCGACTGCGATGGGGCTCGCGCGCGTCGCCTCGACGATGAGTCGCGTGAGATCCGTGAGCGATGGCGGCGCGACGGTGTCTTCCTGCAGCGGCGGGTGCACCTCGATCAGGAGCTCACCGTCGTGCCAGCCCCACTTGTAGGGCTGGTTCACGATCATCACCGGCGTGTTGACCGGCACCATGTTGAACAGCGCTTCGATGTCCTCCGGGTAGAGGCGCATGCAGCCGTGCGTGACCTGCATGCCGACGCCCGCGGGGCGGTTCGTGCCGTGGATCAGGTAGGCGCCGCCGGGGATGCCGAGCCGCATCGCGTACAGCCCCAGCGGATTGTCGGGGCCGGCGGGCACGACAGGCGGCAGGATGTCGCCGCGCTTCGCATGTTCCTCGCGCACCGACTTCGGCGGCGTCCAGGTCGGGTTCTTGACCTTGGCGACGATCGTCGTCTTCCCGAGCGGCGTGTTCCAGTCCATCTTTCCGATGCTGACCGGGAAGGTCCACACCACCGGCTGCTGGCCTGCGGGCGTCGGCGGAAACCAGTACAGCCGGTGCTCGGGCAGATTGATCACGATACCCGAGCGCGGCGCGCGCGGCAGCAGCCGCTGCTTCGGCACGACGACGACTGTGCCTGCGCCCGGCAGCCAGGGATCCACGCCCGGGTTCGCGTTCGTGATCTCCTCGTAGCCGAGGCCGTAGCGGCGCGCCAGGTCGAGGAGCGTGTCCTCGCACCGCGGCCTCGGCCGTCAGCGTCTCGCCGATCGCATCGCTGCCCTCGGCAGGCAGTGGAAACTCGTCTGCCGCGACCGGCAGCGCCGCTGCGAGCGCAAAGATCGGCATGAGGACGCGCATGCCTGGATGGACCGCCCTGCCCGCCGCGGGATTCGACCTCAATAGCGTACCAGCGCCGAGCCCCAGGTGAACCCGCCGCCGAAGGTCTCGAGCAGCAGCAGCTGGCCGCGGTGGATGCGCCCGTCGCGGACGGCCGTGTCGAGCGCGAGCGGGATCGACGCCGCCGACGTGTTGCCGTGATCCTGCACCGTGACGACGACTTTCTCCATCGGCAGACCGAGCTTCTCGGCGGCCGACTGGATGATGCGCAGGTTGGCCTGGTGCGGCACCAGCCAGTCGATCTCGTGCCGCTCGACGCCGTTCTTGGCTAGCGTCTCGTCGACCAGCCGCGACAGCGTGCGCACGGCGACCTTGAAGACCTCGTTGCCCTGCATCTTGAGGCCGTCCGTCGAGTTGTTGCGCAGCGTCTCGAAGCCCTTCGACACGCCGTACGGGAAGTACAGGAGATCCTGGTACTTGCCGTCCGAGTGCAGGTGCGTGCCGATGATCCCCGGCTCGTCGGCTGGCGTCAGCACGACCGCGCCCGCGCCGTCGCCGAACAGCACGGCGGTCGCGCGGTCGGTCCAGTCGATGAAGCGCGACAGGCACTCGACGCCGACCACCAGCGCGCACTGCGACTCGCCGAGGCGCACGTACTTGTCGGCGACGGACAGCGCGTAGACGAAGCCGCTGCAGGCGGTCTCCAGCGAAAACGCCGGACAGCCGTGGATGTCGAGGCGCTGCTGCAGCAGCGTGCCCGTGTTGGGGAAGATGAGGTCGGGAGTGGTCGTGCCGACGACGATGAAGTCGACGTCCGCGGGCGTCGCGCCGGCCGCCTTCAGCGCGCGGCGTGCGGCATGCTCGGCGAGGGACGAGCTCGACTCCTCCGGTGCGGCGATGTGGCGCCGCTCGATTCCGGTGCGGCTGCGGATCCACTCGTCGGTCGTGTCGATCGTCTTCTCGAGGTCCTTGTTGGTGACGATCTTTTCCGGCAGGTAGCTGCCGGTCCCGGCGATGCGCGAATAGCGGTTCATGTTGGACCGGCGGGCCGGGCAGTCCGCGCCGGACTCACTCCTGTCCCGCGTCCTCTACCGGCACGTCGATCACCTTCTTGCCGCGGTAGAAGCCGTCGCGGCTCACGCGGTGGCGCAGGTGAGTCTCGCCCGTCGTCGGGTCCTTCGAAAGTGCCGGCTTGGTGAGGCGATCATGCGAACGGTGCATGCCGCGCTTGGACGGCGTCTTGCGGCTTTTCTGGACGGGCATGGAAATCTCTCCGGTTCAGTGTTTCAGCAAATCCTTCAGTCCCGCGAACGGCCGGCGCATCTCCGCGGTGTCCGACGGATCGATGTCGTCGCCCTCGCCCGCCGGCAATGTGCAGGCCTCGCCCGCGTCATGCTGCGGAATGATCGGCAGCGCCAGCAGCAGCTCGTCCTCGACGAGCGCCGCGAAGTCGATGCGGTGCGGGTCGCCAGCGACCGCCTCACTGCCCTCGGGCAAGCCCGGCGTGCCTTCCGCCGCAAACACCAGCTCCGCCTCCGACGCCAGCGCGCGGCGCACGGGCCCGAGGCAGCGCTGGCAGGTCAGCACGACCTCCGCGCTTACCGTCAGCCGCGCTGCGGGCCATTGTCCGGCCTGGCGGAATGCCGCGACGGCTTTCGCCTGCCCGGCCGGCTCGGCAAGCCGGTCCAGCAACCGGGCAAAGGCGGCGACCGGAAAATCGCGCTCGATCCGCGTCCCGCTGCGCGCCAGCCCGACCGCATCGAGTGGCCGTTCGGGGGGCGTCGACATGGGGGCGGTATGATAGTGAGCGGGACCGGGGGTGTCAAAATTCCCGTTGCGCAAATCCTTGTTTTTTAAGCACTGAACGGCCATGGCTCCACGCCTCCTGCTCGCTTCCACCTCGCGCTATCGCGCCCTCCTCCTGGAGCGGCTCGGATTGCCCTTTGGGGTCCAGGCGCCGGAAGTCGACGAGGCGCGGCTCGCCTCGCGAGAGACCGGCGGAGCGGGCACTCCGTCTGGCCCGCGCCAAGGCAGAGGCCGTCGCGACCCGACATCCGGATGCTTGCGTGATCGGCGCGGACCAGGTCGCGGTGGTCGGCCGCCGCATCCTCGGCAAGCCGGGCGATGCCGCCCGCTGCCGCGAACAGCTCGAGGCGGCCAGCGGCAAGCGCGTAGCTTTCCATACCGCCGTTGTCGTGTGCGGACCCGGAGCGAATCCGGCCCAGGCGCATGTCGATCGCACACAGGTCCGGTTTCGCGTGCTCAGCGAACGGGAGATCTCGCGTTACGTCGAGATCGAGCAGCCATTTGACTGTGCGGGAAGCTTTCGCAGCGAAGGACTCGGAGTCGCGCTCTTCGAGTCGATCGAAACGCGCGACCCCACGGCACTGGTCGGGCTGCCACTCGTCTGGCTCGCCGGCGCGCTGCGCGCCGCGGGCCTGCGACCCGCTGGCGCCCGATCAGTCCTGAGCGCTGCGCTCGCCGAGCTTCTCGAGCACCGACGCGAGCTCGACGGGCAGGGGTGCCTGTGCGCGAAATTCCGTGCCGGTATCAGGCCATCGGAAAGCGATCGACGATGCGTGCAGGAACATGCGCCTGAGACCCACCGCGCGCAGCCGCGCGTTGCATTCGCGATCTCCGTACTTCTCGTCCCCCGCGACCGGATGGCCCGCGAAAGCCGCGTGTACCCGGATCTGGTGCGTGCGGCCAGTGTGGATCGAGACGTCCACGAGGGTCGCGAACTCGCGGTAGTGCGGCGACCGGCGCGAACGCGGACACGGCGATCTTGCCGGCGCGATGCACGCGCACCATGCGCTCGCCGCCCTGGCGCGCATGAGTCAGGACGGGCGCGTCGATGGTCTTGTGGCCGAGACGCCATCTCCCCGCAAGCAATGCCGCATAGCGTTTCTCGACCGATCCCTCGCGCAGGAGCGCATGCGCGGCACGCAGCGTCGCCCGCGTGCGCGCGACCAGCAGGCAGCCGCTGGTATCTCGGTCGAGCCGGTGCACGAGTTCGAGTGGCTCTTCGGGGCGCAGGGCACGCAGCGCCTCGATCACGCCGAATGCGAGCCCGGACCCGCCGTGGACGGCGAGACCTGCCGGCTTGTTGAGCACCAGCATGCGCGCGTCTTCGTGGACGATCGCCTGTCGCACGGTCTGAAGCAGGGCGTCGGGCACACGGCGGGGCGATTCCCCACGCTCGGGCGCCTCGCGCAGCGGCGGCAGGCGAACCTCGTCCTCGGCGGCAAGCCGGTAATCCGCCTGCTTGCGCCCACCGTTGACGCGTACCTCGCCACGGCGCAGCAAGCGGTAAATGCGGCTGCGAGGCACGCCGGCGAGCTCCCGCAGCAGGAAGTTGTCGAGGCGCTGCCCGGCCGAGCCCTCCCCGACGCGCACCCGCCGAGCGGCCGCCGGACGGATTCGATCGGCAGTCACGGAGCGACTCTAACGTATTGATTTTCTGGGGACATCTGATATCTTAGCCAACAGTCAGGTCTTACGGCGCAGGCTTCGCGAAGCGAAGCGTGGCCGCTGACCGGTACGCGGTCCCTCCCAATCGGTCCCGTTCAATCGTGGTGCCGTGGCGGGCAGGCCGCATGTTAGTTGGTCCGGTTCGTCCGGACCATCGCCGGCCCTTCGTTCGGATGTAATGTTCCCCGCGCGTGTCGATCTCAAGGGTGTCGTGCAGGAGCGATACGACCCGCAGCCAGGTGCTGCGGCCCGCCCCTGCGCGCCCGGGCTCCGCGCCTGCAGGGCAACGGGTTATTCTCGTGACAAGACGTGGCATCCCCGCGAACGGGCCCCAAGCACCTTGGATGGGGCACATGAAGAGAATGCTGATCAACGCGACTCAGCAAGAGGAGTTGCGAGTCGCTCTGGTTGACGGCCAGAAGCTGTACGACCTTTCGATCGAGATTACCGTCCCGCGAGCAGAAGAAGGGCAACGTCTACAAGGCGCGCGTCACGCGCGTCGAACCGAGCCTCGAGGCCGCGTTCGTCGAGTACGGCGCCCAGCGCCAGGGCTTCCTGCCGCTCAAGGAAGTCGCCCGCGAGTACTACCGCTTCCAGCCGGCGCCCGGCGCGCCGCTTCAACATCCGCGACATTCTCCAGGAAGGCCAGGAACTGCTGGTCCAGGTCGAGAAGGAGGAGCGCGGCAACAAGGGCGCGGCGCTCACGACCTTCATCAGCCTCGCCGGCCGCTTCCTGGTCCTGATGCCGAACAACCCGCGTGCCGGCGGCGTCTCGCGCCGCATCGAGGGCGAGGAGCGCGACGTCACCAAGGACTCCCTCGACCAGCTGCACGTGCCGGACGGCATGGGCACGATCGTGCGCACGGCCGGAGTCGGCCGCGAGCCCCGAGGAACTGCAGTGGGACCTCGACAACCTGCGTGCGAACTGGGACGCCATCGTCACGGCCGCCGGCGAGCGCTCGGCGCCCTTCCTCGTCTACCAGGAGAGCGACGCCGTCACGCGCGCGCTGCGCGACTACCTGTCGGACGACATCGGCGAAGTGCTGATTGACGAGCCAGGCGCGCACCAGCGCGCGATCGAGTACGTGCAGCGCTTCCAGGCGGCCGAGGGCGCGAAGGCAGATCAAGCTCTACACCGACGAAGTGCCGCTGTTCACGCGCTACCAGATCGAGAGCCAGATCGAGTCGGCCTACTCGCACTCGGTCACCCTGCCGTCGGGCGGCGGCATCGTGATCGACTACACCGAGGCCCTGGTCTCGATCGACATCAACTCGGCGCGCGCGACCCGCGGCTCCGACATCGAGACGACCGCCTACAACACGAATCTCGAGGCTGCGGACGAGATCGCGCGCCAGCTCCGTATCCGCGACCTCGGTGGCCTGATCGTCATCGACTTCATCGACATGGAGTCGAAGAAGAACCAGCAGGGCGTCGAGGACCGGCTGCGCGACGCCGTGCGCTCGGACCGCGCGCGCATCCAGCTCGGGCGCATCTCGCGCTTCGGACTGCATGGAGATGTCGCGCCAGCGCCTGCGTCCCTCGCTCGGCGAGTCGACGCACATGGCCTGCCCGCGCTGCAGCGGCATGGGCACGATCAGGAGCGTCGAGTCCATGGCGCTCGCCGTGCTGCGGCTGATCGGCGAGGAGGTCCGCAAGGAGCGCACCCACCGCGTCGTCGCGCAGCTGCCCGGTGGACGTCTCGACCTTCCTGATCAACGAGAAGCGCGAGTGGCTGCACCGGCTCGAGAGCCAGCGCGCGATCGACATCGTGCTGGTTCCGGACCCGAACATGCAGACGCCGAACTACTTGATCCGGCGCGTGCGCGACGACGAGGCGGACGCTGCCCGAGAACGCGGTGATGAGCCACCAGATTGCGGGTACCGGCACGAAGGAACTCGACTTCCAGTCGCAGGCCGACAAGCAGCCGGCCCCTGCGCCCGCCGCGGTCCAGCCGATCGCGCCCGCCTCCGCCGGCCCCGATTCCGGCCGCGCCGGCGTTGCAGGCGAGTCTGCCGGGACCGGGTTTCTGGTCGCGCCTCAAGTGGCTCTTCACCGGTAGCTGCGTCGCCTGAATCCGTCGGCAGCCCCGGCCTCGCCGCGGACTGGCGACCGGCCGGCCCCGCGCCCTTCCCGCGACGACCGCGGCATCGCCGACCGCACCGGAACGAGCGCCCGGAACGAGGCGACCGGGGCGATCGCGGGCCACGCCGCGATCGGGATCGGAACCGTCATCGCGATCGCGACCGTCCTCGGGACGGCGAGCGCAGCGAACGGAGCGAGCGCCAGGATCGCCCGCGTGAACCGCGCGAGAACCGTGACAACGAGTCTCGTAACCGGGATCGAGCCCCCGAAACGCCGCGGCCGCCGCAGGCGGCGCAGAGCCCGCCGCCTGAGCAGGCTGTAGCCGAGGGTGAGGGACAGCGTCGCCGCCGGCGTCGTCGCGGGCGCGGTGGTCGTGGCGGCCGGGACCGCCAGGATTCCTACCGTCCAAACGACACACAGCCAATCGCGCAGGGTAACGGCGGGAGCGGGCTCGCAGGGCAATGAGGCTCCGGCGACCCCGGCAGCCTCGACCTCGTTCGAAGCCGCGCCGGAACCAGCGCGTGAACCGATGCCGGCCGCGCCGCCACCGGAGTCCCCGCCGGCGCCGCGGTCGGGCGGCAACTACACGGTCTGGTCGTCGACGCCGGGCGAGAGCCAACACTTCGACCCGAAGGAGTGAGTCAGCTGCGCGGGCGAGCGCGGCCAGCAGGCCGCGCGCGCCCTCCTCCACCAGGTCGAGCACTTCCTCGAATCCTGCAACACCGCCGTAGTACGGGTCCGGCACGTCACGCACGCCGAGCGCCGGCGCGAAGTCCAGGAACAGCTTCAGGCGCCCCGCATGGCGGTCCGGCGCGATTCCGCGCAGGCGGTCGAGGACTACGGTCGTCCATCGCAAGCACGAGGTCGAATCGCTCGAAGTCCGCCGACCTCGACCACCCGCGCGCGCAGCGTGCTCAGGTCGAATGCCGCGGCGACGTGCCGCCTCGATCGAGCGCTCGTCGGGCGGATCGCCGGCGTGGTAGCCGTGGGTGCCCGCCGAGTCGACCTCGACCGCGAGCTTGGTCTCACGCGCGCGCGAATTCGCGCACCACCGCTTCCGCCGTCGGGGAGCGGCAGATGTTGCCCATGCACACGAACAGCACGCGCGTCATGCCCGTTTCCGCTTTCTCAGCCAGCCGTCGAGGCTCTCGATGGCGCGCAGGGTCTCGGCCGTCGATACGGCGAACGAGATGCGCACGTACCGATCGCCGTGCACCCGGTCGAAGTCGCGTCCCGGTATTGAGGGCGACGCCGGTCGCATCGAGCAGCTCGCGGCAGAACGCCAGCGAATCCCGAGTCAGCCCGCCGACGTCGGCATAGAGGTAGAACGCGCCGTCCGGCGGCGCGAAACGCCCGAGGCCGAGGCCGCTCAGCGCCTGAGCCAGGAGTTCCCGGTTGCGCGCATAGGTTGCGACGTGGCTCTCGAGCTCGGCCTGCTCGTCCATCGCCGCGAGCGCCACGTGCTGGGCCAGCGTCGGCGGCACCAGGAACAGGTTGCCCGCGAAGCGGCGCACGGTTTCCACCAGTGGTTCCGGCACGACCGCCCAGCCAAGCCGCCAGCCCGTCATGCACCAGTATTTCGAGAACGTGTTGACGACCACCGCATCCGGGGCGTGTTCGAGAATGGTGCGCGCGCGCAGGCCGTACGTGATGCCGTGGTAGGTTTCGTCGGACAGGATCCGGATGCCGCGCGCCGCGCAAACGGCCGCGATCGCCGCGAGCTCCGTGTCCGGGATCATCGTGCCGGTCGGGTTGGACGGGCTCGTGAGGATGAGTCCGGCCGGCGCCGGATCGATCGCGGCCACCATCGCAGCCGTCGGCTGGAAGCGCGTGTCTGCGCCGCAATCCAGCTCCACCGGCTCGAGGCCGAGCGCGTACAGCACGTTGCGGTGAGCCGGGTAGCCCGGCCGCGGCAGCGCCACGCGTGCGCCCGGGGAAAACAGCACCGACATCGACAGTACGAGCGCCGCGGAGGCGCCCATCGTGAGCACGATTCGCGACGGATCCGGCGCCACGGCGTAGGCGGCGCGGTAGTGCGCGGCGATCCGCTCCGCGAGTGCCCCGCTTTCCCAGTAGCCCTGCGGGCACTCGGCCAGCGCCCGATGGCCGGCTGCGATCGCCGCGGCCGGCGCACCCGCGGAGGGTTGCCCGACCTCCATGTGGATCACCGGCAGCCCCGCGCGCTCTCGCGCGTTCGCGAGGCGATTGATCTCGACCGCGTAGAAAGGCGCCACCTGGCCCGCGGCGAGGTTCACGTCCTGCCTCGCGCCCCGAGGAGCGCACCCACGCGCGCGAGGTCTTCGGGCGTGTCGATGCCCGGTCCGGGAGTCTCCACCGCCTCCGCGACGACGATGGCAAGCCCCAGCGCCAGCGCGCGCAGCTGTTCGAGCCGCTCGCGCCGCTCGAGTGCATCTGCCGGCGCGGCAGCGAGCCGGTGGAGCGCCGCGACGCGATAGGCGTAGATACCGAGGTGGCGGCGCGCGCCGCGGTGGCGTCCGGCTCTGCGGTGTGCGCCGCAAAGCCGTCGCGATGCCAGGGAACCGGCGCGCGGCTGAAGTAGAGCGCGACGCCGTCGCGGCCGGTGACGACCTTGACGACGTTCGGATCGAGGTACTCGT
Source organism: uncultured Gammaproteobacteria bacterium (assembly GCA_963817195.1). Taxonomy (GTDB): domain Bacteria; phylum Pseudomonadota; class Gammaproteobacteria; order Steroidobacterales; family Steroidobacteraceae; genus SCUD01. The sequence continues at coordinate 35,838 of CAWFNJ010000007.1, read as the reverse complement.
GCACGCATCGTCGATCGGCGTGCACAGCGTCGCGATGGACGCGCGCAGGACGCGCGACCAGGAGCGTGGCCGACCTGGTCCGATCAGCTGCGGGCGGCAGCTGCGGCTCGTCGCCCTGCACGTTGACCACGACGTCGTGCGTCCGGCCCAGCCGCGCAGCTGCGCCACCTCGGCGATGCGATCGGTTCCCGACGCGATCGGCGTCGCGTCATCATTGCGAGCGACCGCCCCGGCGCGCGCGGATCAGGTCGCAGCGAGATGCGCTCGTCGTCGGTCGCGACGAGCACTTCGTCGGCAGCGCTGCGGCACGCGCGTCGATGCACCCACTGGATCATCGGCCGGCCGCCGAGATCGAAGCAGCGGCTTGCGCCGGCAGGCGCGTCGAGCGCATAGCGCGCCGGGAATGACGACCTTGAATCACGGCCGCTCAACGTCCCGCAGCAGCGGATCCATCGGCTCGAGCAGCGCGCGCTTCCTCTTCGCAGCATCACCGGGATGCCGTCGCGGATCGGGTAAGCGAGCCGATCCGCGCGGCACACCAGCAGCTGCTGCGCCTTCGCGTACTGCAGAGCGGGCCCTTGCACAGCGGGCAGGCGAGAATGTCGCAGGCGCTCAGTCATCTTTCGTGTCTCCCGGCCGTCCGCCGCACGATTGAATCGACGCAGCGCCGCAGCGCCGCCGCATCCTGCGCGCTGCACCTCGACCCAGTGCCGGCCTCGTGCCGCAGACGGCGCCCCCGCATTTTACGGCATCCTTCTCCGTCATCAGCACCGGCATTGCTCGAGGCCAGTGCCGGCCAGCGCGGCGGTGAACGGCGAGCATGATCCGGCAAGGTGAGGCGCAACCTCGATGGCGAGCTGCTGCGCGCAGCTGGCGAAGAACCGCTCGCGGATGGCCGATGGCGGCGACCGCGATGCACGTCGCGGCCCGCGAAAGCTCCGAGAGCGGCGCGGCGCGAGCCGTCCCGCGAGCGACACGACCGCGGCCGGCTCGAGCGGTCATGTGGCAGGGCGCCGCGGGCGCGCGAGACCCGCGCCCGATCACCACTCCGCAGTCCGCCTCGTCGAGCCGGCTGACCGGCTCGCGCAGCGGGCCGGCCGGCAGCAGCCAGCCGATTGCCGACGCCGCGCAGCCGTCGATCACGACGATCTCGCGTCGCGCGCGAGGCGATAGTGCTGCAGACCGTCGTCCGACAGAACGATCTCGGCGTCCGCGCTCGATCGCACGCGCGCGGCGCCGCCACGCGGTCCGGACCCGCGACGACGATCGCGCCGGTGCGCGGCGGATCAGCAGACGGCTTCGTCGCCCACTTCCTCGGCACCGAATCGCTGGCTCGACGTCGCGCGGCCAGTGCGCGGAATTGCCGCCGTAGCCGCGCAGCGACGATGCCGACGCGCACGCCCGCGGCGTGCCAGCTGCGTGGCGAGCCAGATCGTGAACGGAGTCTTGCCGGTGCCGCCGACGGTGACGTTGCCGATCACGACGACCGGCCGCGCGACGCGGACGCGCGGCAGAAGCCCGACGCGATAGGCAGCGCGCCGGCAGGCGACGAGCGCGCCGAACAGCCAGGACGAGCGGCAGCAGCCAGAACGACGCGCCACGTGCGCCGTACCAGGTCGATAACCAGACTCGCTGCAGAAACGCCCATGCTCGGCGGAGCCTGCGCTCACGCGGCGAACTGCATCCGGTGCAGCGAAGCGTAGCTGGCCGTTGTGCGTCAGCAGCTCGGCATGCGTGCCGCTTTCCACGATGCGGCCCGCGTCCATCACGACGATGCGGTCGGCCCTCTCCACCGTCGACGAGCCGATGCGCGATCACCAGCGTCGTGCGGTTGCGCATCAGCTCGTCGAGCGCGGCCTGGATGATGCGCTCGGACTCCGTGTCGAGCGCGGACGTGGCTTCGTCGAGGATCAGGATCGGAGCGTCTCTTCAGCAGCGCGCGCGCGATCGAAATGCGCTGCCGCTGACCGCCGGACAGCAGCACGCCGCGGTCGCCGACCATGGTATCGAGGCCGGCCGGCAGCGCTTGCGCGAACTCCAGCACGTGTGCGGCGCGCGCCGCCTCCTCGATCGCGGCCGCCGGCGCCGGCACGCCCGAAGGCGATGTTGGAGCGGATGGTGTCGTTGAACAGCACGACGTCCTGGCTCACCAGCGCGATCTGGTCGCGCAGGCTCGCCAGCTCGTACTCGCGCACGTCGTGGCCGTCGATGCAGCACCGAGCCCGCGTTCGACGTCGTAGAACCGCGGCAGCAGGTTCACGAGCGTCGACTTGCCGCTGCCGGTCTTGCCGACGATCGCCAGCAGTCTCGCCCGGCGCGCACCTTCAGGCTCAGATGCCTGCAAGCGACGCCCTTGCCGACCGGATAGGAGAACGACACGTGCTCGAACTCGATATCGCCGCGCACGCGCTGCGCGACGAGCGTCGCCGCCCGCGGCTCCGGCGGCTCGTCGAGCAGCTCGAAGATGCTCTGCCCGGCCGCGATCCCCTGCTGCAGCGGACCGGCTACGCCACCAGGCTGCGCAGCGGCTGGCTGATGTTGACCAGCGCACCGAGGAACGCGAGCAGCTCGCCCATCGTGCCTGCGCCGATGACGACGTCGGCGATCGCGATCGACAGCACGACGGCGAGAGCCGAGCGCCATCACCAGTGCACCACCGGATTGGACAGGCCCTTGACGTGAGCACCAGGCGCATGTACGAGCGCGCGGTTGTGCTCGTTGACCGTCTCGAACTGCGCGTTCTGGTAGCGCTGCGCGTTGTAGACCTTGACGATCCGCGGCGCGTCGAGCGTTTCCTTCGCGACCCGCGTGACGTCGCCCATCGAGTCCTGGATGCGCCCGCTGTAGCGGCGGAACATGCGGTTGGTGATCGGGATCAGCCCACGATCGACCAGCGACCATCGTCAGCGCGATCAGCGTCAGGCGCCAGTTGAGGTAGAAGAGCTAGGCGAGCGAGCCGAACACCGTCAGCGTGTCGCGGATGATGAAGGTGACCGAGCCGTGGTGGCTGCCTCCGCGACCTGCTCGATGTTGTAGGTCAGGCGCGAGAGCAGCTGTGCGACGCCGTTTCGGTCAAAGAACGAAACCGGCAGCTGCAGGTAGCGGGCGAACAGGTCGTGCCGGATCGACTTGATTACCTGCCTCCCGACCCAGCCGGGTGCGTACACCGGAAAGGTAGTCGCCGACGCCGCGCACCAGGAACAGCGCGATGATCCCGCCCGGAACGTACATCAGCATGCGCGGATCGCGCTCGACGAACGCGCCGTCCAGGAATTTCTTCACCAGGATCGCGAAGCCGGTGTCGACCGAGGCGAACAGCACCATGCCGAGGACGCCCAGCAGGAACATGGGCCAGTGCGGGCGGGCGTAGCCGAGCAGCCGCAGGTAGGTCCTGAGCGCCCCGGCGTCGAGCGGCGGGCGCTCGGCCTTACTCTTGCGCAGACTGGCTGACGGTCGCAATGTCGACCTGCGTGAAGCCGAGGCGCGCGGCAACGTCCATCGCCGTCACCACCGATTGGTGCGAGGAGCGCGCGTCCGCGCGGATCGTGACCGAGCCTTTCCGCGACTCGCCGGCTACCTGCGCGCAGCGCGGCGAAAGCGTCGCGCGCTCGTTGTTGACCAGCGCACGGTCGTTGACGCGGTAGCTGCCCTGGGCAGAGATGGAAACGACGATTGCATCGGGCACGCGCTGGACGGTGGTCGATCCGGCTTCCGGCAGCACGATGCGCAAGCGCGAGTCCTGGGCGAAGGTCGTCGACAGCATGAAGAAAATGACCAGCAGCAGCACGACGTCGACCAGGGAGATCAGGTTGAGCTCGATCTCCTCCGAACGCTTGACCCGGAGCTTCATGAAGCCGCGTCGCGCCGGCGCTGTCCGCGCTCCGTGCGCCGGCCAAGCTGGTCGAAGGCGCGCACCAGCTTCATCGCCTCCTTTTCCATGTCGACGACCAGGAGGTCCACGACGCCGCGCAGGTAGCGGTAGGCGAACAGCGAAGGGATCGCGACGATCAGGCCGGCAGCCGTGGTGATGAGCGCGGTGCCGATGCCGCCGGACAGCACTTTCGGGTCGCCGACGCCTTCGCTCGAGATCGCCTCGAACGCCTGGATCATGCCCGTCACCGTGCCGAGCAGCCCAAGCAGCGGCGAAACGGCGGCGATCGTGCCGAGCGTGCCGAGAAAGCGCTCAAGCTCGTGCACCACGTGACGTCCCGTGTCCTCGATCGCCTCCTTCATCATCTCGCGGCCCTGGTCGAAGTTGGCGAGACCCGCCGCGAGCACGCGCCCGAGCGGCGAGTTGTGCGCCAGCGCCTCGATGTGCCGCTCGTTGAGGCTGCGCGATTCGACCAGCTTCCAGATCCGGTCGGTCAGCTCGCGCGGGATGACGCGCTTGCGCTGCAGCGTCCACAGACGCTCCAGCACGATGGCCGCGGCGACCACGGAGCAGAAGATGATCGGCCACATGACCGGGCCGCCCGCGAGGATGATTTCCCACATGGCGCGGCATGATACCGTGCGGACGCGTCCGCTGCCTGCGCGGGCTCAGCCCGCGGGCCCGGGCCGCCACCAGCGCCGGGCCGCGCGCCGCGCCGATTCAATCTCGATCGTGCCAGGACCCGGCGGGAACCGCGCGCGCACCGCGCCCTGTTCGGCCGTCGACGACAACCGTCGTGCCCGCGGCGCGCCAGCGCGCAACCACGCCTGGGTCGGGCATGCCCCAGCGATTGCCGTAACCCGGCCGAGGCGATGCCGTAGCGCGCCGACACGGCCGAGACCAGTGCCGGCTGCGACGAACTGCGGCTCCCATGGTGCGGCAGCAGCACGAGGTCGGCTGCGATCGCCTGCATCAGCAGTTCCGCCTCGCCATCCGTCTCCGGATCGGCGAGCAGCAGGGCGCGCCCGCCAGCGCCCGACACGAGCATCGCACAGGAGCTGTCGTTGTCGTCGCCGGCAAATCCCGCGGGCGGATGCAGCATGCGGAAGGCAACGCCGTTCCACCGCCAGGAGTCGCCGCGGCGGCAGGTCTCACCGTCCTGCCTGGGACTCCCCGGCGCAACTGTCATGCGCCTCACCGGCATCGAAGCGCGCAGCCGGTCGGCTCCGCCCGAATGGTCCGCGTCCTCGTGGCTCACCACGAGCAGATCGACGGCGCGGATGCCGCGGGAACGCAGGTACGGCAACAGCGAAACCTGCGCCGCCGCGCCGCCGCCCGGCCACGCGGGCCCGGTGTCGAAGACGAGTGCGTGGCGGCTGGTTTCGACGACGACCGCAAGTCCCTGCCCCACGTCGAGCGCCGTCACGGTGAACGCGCCGTCCGCAACGGCTTCCGGCCGGCCAAGGCATAGCGCCGCGGCGAACACTGACGCGGCCATGCGCAAGCCCGTAACCGGCAGGAGGAGCGCAACAAGGAGCGCGACGCCGACTGCGGCGACAAGCACCGCCGGCTGTGCGGCCGGTGCCCAGCTTGCGCCTGGCCAGGACGCGATCGCTTCGAGCAGCGGCCAGGCGCCGTCCAGCAGCGGCGCCAGCGCACGCCAGAGAACCGAGGACTGTGCGGGCGAGGCCGCCGCAACGACCGTGCCCGCCAACACGGCAGGTAACAGCAGGACACTGAAGAGCGGGATCGCGATCGCATTGACGAGCGGCGCGACCAGCGACAGCCGGCCGAAGCCGATCGCCAGCACCGGCGTCAGCAGCGCCGTCACCGCAAGCTGACCGCGCGCAAAGTCGAGCATCCGCTCCCGCAGGCTGCTGCCACGCAACGCGGCGGCGAAAAGCGCAGCGGTTGCCGCGAAGGACAGCCAGAAACCGGCCGAGGTGATGGCAAGCGGGTCGGTCGCCACGAGCACGACCGCGGCGAGCGCGAGGACGCGGTCGAGCGGCCATGCGCGACGCATGACTCGCAGCGCGGCAAACAACGCGACCATCGCCAGCGTGCGCAGCGCCGGCAGCGATGCCGCCGGCAGCAACGCGTATGCGCCGGACACCGCGACCACGATCAGGCCCTCGGCCATGACCCTTGCGGGCAGGCGGGCCAGCGCCGGGACGCGCGCCAGACCTGCCGAGTCCCGCCAGCGCGAACAGCGCACATCCCGTGACGTGCAGCCCGGAGATCGCCATCAGGTGCGCGACTCCGGTCACCGAGAACGCTTCCCACAGCCGGTCGGGAATGGCGCCGCGGACGCCGACCGCGAGGCCCTGCAGCACGGCGACCGTGGGACCCGGAGGCAGAGCAGCCAGCGACCGCGCCGGCGATGCGCGCCCGCAGCCGCTCGATCGGCTTGGCGACCGGCGCACCGATGCGTGCCGGCCGGCTCTTGCCGGCGACGTAGGCCGTCGCATCGATGCGCTCGCGCAGCAGCGCAAGCTCGCGGTCCGGTGCGCCAGGGTTCAGGAAGCCCCGTCGGCAACGCAGGCGCAGCTCGAAGCGCCAGCGCTCGCCGACAGCGGGCAGTTGGTCCGCTTCGTACCAGGACACCCGGACGCGCCGCGGCCAGGAGCCGGGCGTCTCGCTCCGGCTCACTTCGAAGTCGAAGTCGGTGCGACCCGCGCGCGCGAGCGGCGGCGCGGCGATAAGACCCTCCAGCGTTGCGATTTCGCGGTCGCGGCTGCAGGGCCAGCTCGTCGCGAGCCAGGCCGTTCGCGAGCACGTGGGACGCCGCGAGCCCCGCGCAGGCTGCCGCCACGACCGGCCGGCGCCGCAGCGCCAGCAGCGCGGCCGCCGCCGGCAGGGCGGCCAATCCGGGAGGCCCGAGGACGGGCAATGCATGAAGACCCGCGGCACCTGCCAGGAACGGAATCGCCCACCGCAACATCGAGCACGCCCGCAATCAGCCCGCGGACAGCCTGCCGGCGGCCGCCTGGCGGCCGCGGCCCGATCAACCGCTGTGTTCGCGCAGAATTCCGTCTTCGAGCACCAGTACCCGGTCCATGCGCGCCGCAAGCCCGTGGTCGTGCGTCACGATCACGAGGCTCGTGCCGAGCTCGCGGTTGAGCTCCATCATCAGGTCGAAGACCTGTCCCGCGTGGCGGCCATCCAGGTTTCCGGTTGGCTCGTCCGCCAGCACGACGCGTGGCCGCGTCACGAGGGCTCGTGCGACCGCCGCCCGCTGCCGCTCGCCGCCGGAGAGTTGCGAGGGCCGATGCGAGAGGCGCTCGCCGAGCCCGACACGCGCGAGCAGCGCCGCGGCTTCACGCTCCGCCTGCGCCCGGGGCAAGCGGCGGATCAGCAGCGGCATGGCGACATTCTCGAGCGCGCTGAACTCCGGCAGCAGGTGGTGAAACTGGTAGACGAAGCCCATTGCCGCATTGCGCAACCGGCCGCGCTCCGTGTCGTCGAGCGCGGACATCTCGCGCCCGTCGATCAGCACGCGGCCCGCAGTCGGCAGGTCGAGGCCGCCGAGGAGCTGCAGCAGCGTCGTCTTACCGGAGCCGGAGGCGCCGACCACCGCCACGCGCTCGCCGCGGCGGATCGCGGCGTTCGCGCCGGTCAGCACCCGCACCAGTGCCGGGCCCTGGTGGAATTCCTTGACGAGGCCCTCGCAGGCCAGCACGGCGGGATCGCTCATGGACTTCGGCTCACACCTCGTGGCGCAGCGCCTCGGCGGGCAGCGTCTTCGACGCGCGCCAGGCAGGGTACAGGGTCGCAAGCACGCCGAGCGCGAGCGCGACAGCGGCGATCAGCAGGACTTCGCCGCCGCGGACGTCGGCGGGCAGTTCGGAGATGAAGTAGACGCGGGGGTCCACGAGCGTCACGCCGGTCAGCCGCTGGAGGCCGCCAGCGATCGCGGTCACGTTGTCCGCGATCAGCACGCCCAGGGCGACGCCGGCTGCGGTGCCGACGACCCCGATGATGGAACCCTGAGTCATGAAGATGCCGATCATGTCCCGCGGCGAGGCGCCGAGCGTGCGCAGGATCGCGATATCGGCGCGCTTTTCCTTCACCACCATCACGAGCGTCGAGATGATATTGAAGGCGGCGACGGCCACCACCAGCATCAGCACGAAGAACATGATCGACTTCGTGACCTGGATCGAGCGGAAGAAGTTGCCCTGGCGGCGGCTCCAGTCGCTGATGTAGTAGCGGCCCTCGAGCTCCTCCGCAATTGCGCGGATGCGCTGGCCGGCGGCAGACGGGTCGTCGAACGCGTAGCGGAGCCCGGTGACTGCGTCCCCCAGCCGGAACAGCCGCCGGGCGTCCTCGATGTGCAGGAGCGCGAGCCCCTGGTCGAACTCGAACATGCCGGCGTCGATCAGGCCGGCGACAGTGAGCGTGCGACGGCGCGGCATGACGCCTACGGGCGTCACGTCGCCCTGGGCGATTACCGCCAGCACGCGGTCGCCGGGACCGACGCCCAGCTTTTCCGCAAGCCCCTTGCCGAGCAGGACGCGCCAGCGCCCTGGTTCGAGTTCGTCGAAGCCGCGGCCGCTCAGGTGGCGCTCCAGCCCGGACACGCGACGCTCCGCCTCGGGGAGCACGGCCCGCAAGTCCACGGCCGAGGAACGCTCGCCCGCGACCAGCATGCCGCGGCCCTCGACGAACGGCGCCACCGCCAGCACGCCCGCTCGGCTGCCCGTCTCGGCCGCGATCTCGCGCCAGGCGTCCATCCGGCCGCCGTCTCCTTCAAGCGTCGCATGCGCAACGATGTCGAGGATGCGGCGCCCGAGTTCCTGCTCGAACCCGTTCATGACCGACAGGACCGCGATGAGAGTCGCGACCCCGAGGGCGATACCGGTCATCGCGATCCCGGATATGAATCCGACGAATCGGTTGTCGCGGCGCGCGCGCAGGTACCGCAGGCCGACCCAGACCGACCAGCGGGCCGGCACGACCGGCGCCGCGGCGCTGGCCGCTCCCGAGCCGCTATTCATAGCGCAGCGCCTCCGCAGGCTCGGTGGCGGCCGCCCGCCGCGCGGGATAGATGGTCGCCAGCAGCGTGAGCGCAAATGCGGTGACCGACACCAGGATGACGTCGCTGGCGCGCAATTCCGACGGGATCCGGCTGATGTAGTAGACCGCCGGATCGAAGATCGTGAACCCGAACCAGCGTTCGAGCGTCGCGGCGATGTCGCCCGCATGGACGGCGAGCAGGATCCCGAGGCCGACACCCGCGATCGCGCCGATCCACCCGATCAGCGTGCCCTGCACGATGAAGGTGGCCACTACCCCGCCGCGCGAGAAGCCCATGGTGCGCAGGATGGCGATGTCATTGCGCTTTTCCGACACCACCATGACCAGGCTCGCGATGATGTTGAACGCGGCCACGGCGACGATCAGCAGCAGGATTACCGTCATCATCGCCTTCTCGAGCCGGATCGCGCGGAAGTACGCGGCATGTTCCACGGTCCAGTCGCGGCCTTCGCCGGTGCCGAGCGCCGCTGCGAGGGAGGGCGTCAGGCGCGGCGCGTCGAACGGATCGGCATAGAAGACGCGAAGGCCCGCAGTCGCCGCGGGACCCGCGAGCGCCGCGACATCCTCGAGCGAAGCGAACGCGAGCGTCGCGTCGTGGTCCGCGAGCCCGACCTCGAACTCCCCCGTGAAGGCGAGGTTGCTGATGCGGGGTGCAAGCACGCCGTCGGCGTCGGTCTGCAGCAACAGCATGGTGAGCGGCTCGCCGGCAGCTGCCTGCAGCTGGTAGGCGAGCGCACGCCCGAGTGCGACGTGCCGGCTGCCGGGCACGAGTTCCGCCAGGGTTCCCGTGAACATCGCGCGTGCGAGCGGCGAGTCCTCGCCATGGTCTGCGGGGTCGATACCGCGCAGCACGACGCCGGCGAGCGTCGTTCCGTGACGACAGCAGCCCCTGGACCTCGACGAACGGCTCGACACTCACGACGCCTGACTCGCCGCGGGCGCGCGACGGCGAGTTCGCGCAGGGCCGCCGGATCGGCCGGCGCAGGCAACGTCGCGTGCGCGGCGAGCGCGAGCAGGCGTGTGCGCAGCTCACCCTCGAATCCGTTCATCACCGACAGGACGGCAATCAGCGATGCGACCCCGAGGCAGATCCCGGCGAGGGAAACCCAACTGATGAACGAGACGAAGTACTGGTGCTGTCGGGCCCGGACGTAACGCAATCCGAGCCCCAGGGGCAGCGGCGTCAGCATGAGCAGTGGTTCACAGGATTCGGAATGCCTATCAAGGATTTATCGTGGCAACCTCGACAGGCTCCCACCCGGTGCTACACTCGAAAGCGGAGGTATCGCGATGCCTATCCTACGCATTTTGCTGTTGCTTGCGTTGAGCGCAGCCACGCCCGCACTGGCGGAAACGCTAAGCACCGATACCGGGAATCCGGCCGCAGCCGGCGATCAGCCGAACCGGGGCAGCACGATGACCGCGGTCCAGGGCCGTTTCGGCGAGCCGACGCAGCGCCACGCCACGGTCGGCAATCCGCCGATCACCCGCTGGGACTACCCGCAGTTCTCCGTGTACTTCGAGCATGACCGCGTCCTTCACTCGGTGCTCGTGAGGACGACGCCCGCCGGCTGAGCGGCGGCGCCCGGGCGCAGGTATCCTGCCCGCAAGACCCCGCCGGGTTCGCCCCGGAACGGGGTGTCTTGCCTGCAGGATGCCCGATGAGCGAACGCGGTCCACACAAGTCTCGCTGCCCCAGCGGCAAGCGAATTACTCCGCTGGGGCGAGCTGTACGGCAGCAGTCCTGCCTATTTCCTTGCCAAGGCCGCAGCCGCCGCCGATGCGCCGCTCGTCGTAGTGGCCGGCAGCGGCCGCGAGGCCGAGCAGTACCTGGCCGAACTGCGATTCTTCGCAGGCGCGAATCTGCGGCTGCGGTCGTTCCCCGATCGCGAAACGCTGCCCTACGACCCGTTCTCGCCGCACCCGGACATCGTCTCGGAGCGACTCGCGACGCTCGCGGCGCTGCCCGCGCTTGAGCAGGGAATCGTCGTCACGACGCAGGCGGCTCTCCTCGATCGCTTGCGCCACGCGCGTTCATCGCGGCCCATGCCTTCGCGCTTGCCGCCGGCGAGCGCATCGACCTGCCGGCACTGCGCAAGCGGCTGGTCGATGCCGGCTACGCGCAGGTGACGCAGGTTCTGAGCCCAGGTGAGTTCGCCGTGCGCGGCTCGGTGGTCGACCTCTATCCGGCCGGTGCGCCCCGGCCTTACCGGCTCGACCTGTTCGACGACCTGATCGAGTCCGTGCGCGCCTTCGACCCATCGGACCAGCGCTCCGGCGAACGCCTTGCGCCGCGGTTCCGCTGCTGCCCGCGCGCGAGATTCCGTCATCGTCCGAGGCGATAGCGGCATTCCGCAGCCGCTGGCGCGAGCGATTCGAGGGCGATCCGCAGGCCAGCAGCGTCTATCGCGCGTGTCACGGCCGGTCAGATGCCGGCCGGCATCGAAGTCCTGGTTGCCGTTCTTCTTCGGCGACACGGCTGGGATTCGCGGAATACCTGCCGGCCAGCAGCGTGATCGTCGACCTCGTTGGTCTCGAGAAGCGCTGGCTGGCTATTGGGCCGACATCGAGCTCCGGCTACGAGAGCGGCGCCATGATCGCGAGCGGCCGCTGCTGCCGCCGGCCGAGGCCTTCGTTCCGGCGAGACGAGGTGCTCGCAGCACTCGCGCGCACATCCGCGCATTGCCCTGACGCCGGTCAAGGTCGAGCCGATCAGCAGCACCCTGCCCTACGCAAACTTTGCCTCCGGCCCGCCGCCGCAGTTCCGCGCCGACGCCGCGCGCGCCGCAGCCGCTCGACAAGCTCGCCGCGTATTCCTCGCGCCGCTTCAGGCCGGGTCCTCGTGACGGCCGATTCGCGCCGGCCGGCCGCGAAGTGCTCGCCGACATGATGCGGCGCCAGGGCCTCGCTGCCGGCATCGCCACCGACTGGTCGGCCTTTCTCGCCGAGCGATGCCCGGCTCGGGATCGCGGTCGCGCCCGACGTGCGTGGCTTCGTGCTTCCCGACCCAGGGCTCGCCGTGGTCGCCGAAGAGCAGCTCTTCGGCGAGCGCGCGCGCCAGGAGCGGCGGCGACGGCGCGCCGAACGCGACCCTGAGGCGATCCTGCGCGACCTCGCTGCGCTGTCGCCCGGCGCGCCGGTGGTTCACGAGGAATATGGCGTCGGCCGCTACCGCGGCCTCAAGGTCATGCAGGTCGCGGGCAATCCGGCCGAGTTCCTCGTCCTCGAGTACGCGGGCGGCGACCTGCTTTACGTGCCGGTGCACACCCTGGAACGCGTCACGCGCTACACCGGCGGCACGCCGGACTCCGCGCCCTGGCACCGGCTCGGCACCGAACAGTGGGCACGCGCCCGGCGGCGCGCCGCCGAGCGCGTACGCGACGTGGCGGCCGAGCTCCTCGACCTCTACTCGCGGCGCGCCGCCCGCGTCGGCCGCCCGCTGGCATTCGACGAAAACGCCTATCGCGCCTTCGAGGCCGCCTTTCCCTTCGAGGAAACCGATCGACCAGCACGAGGCGATCGAGGCCGTGCTCGCCGACATGCGGTCGGGCCGGCCGATGGACCGCGTGGTTTGCGGCGACGTCGGCTTCGGCAAGACCGAGGTCGCGCTGCGCGCCGCGTTCGCCGCCGTCACCGGGCGGGCGCCAGGTCGCGGTGCTCGTGCCGACGACCCTGCTCGCGCAGCAGCATGCCCAGACGTTCGCCGACCGGTTCGCGGACTGGCCCGTGCGGGTCGAAAACCTGTCGCGGTTCCGGACCACGACTCGAGCAGCGCGCCGTCGTCGAGGGACTCAAGGCCGGCTCCGTCGACATCGTGATCGGCACCCATCGCCTGCTTCAGCGCGACGTCGCCTTCCGCGATCTCGGGCTGGTGGTCGTCGACGAGGAGCACCGCTTCGGCGTCACGCACAAGGAGCGGCTGAAGAAGCTGCGCGCGGACGTCGACATGCTGACCCTCACGGCGACGCCGATCCCGCGCACGCTGAACATGTCGCTCGGCGGGCTCCGCGACCTCTCGCTCATGACCACCGCGCCAGCGGAGCGCGTCGCGATCGAGACCTTCGTCACCGAGTGGAGCGACGGCCTGGTGCGCGAGGCCTGCCTGCGCGAAATCCGCCGCGGAGGACAGGTCTATTTCGTCCACAACGCGGTCGAGGACATCGAGGCCTTTGCCGCACGGCTGCGCCGCCTGGTGCCCGAGGCGACGGTCCGCGTCGGCCACGGCCAGATGCGCGAGCGCGACCTCGAGCAGCTCATGCTCGACTTCTACCATCGCCGCTTCCAGGTCCTCGTCTGCACGACGATCATCGAGTCCGGCATCGACGTGCCGACCGCGAACACGATCCTGATCGACCGCGCCGACCGGTTCGGGCTCGCACAGCTGCACCAGCTGCGCGGCCGCGTGGGCCGCTCCCACCACCGCGCCTTTGCCTACCTGCTCGCGCCGCCGGTCGCGAGCCTGCCCGACGACGCGCGCAAGCGGCTCGAGGCGATCGAGTCGCTGGAAGACCTCGGCGCCGGTTTCACGCTCGCAACCCAGGACCTCGAGATCCGCGGAGCCGGAGAACTGCTCGGCGAGGAACAGAGCGGGCAGATCCAGGAGATCGGGATCGGCCTCTACCTCGAACTTCTCGAGCGCGCGGTCGCGGCACTGCGCGAGGGCCGGGAACCCCTGCTCGACGAGCCCCTGCCGGCGGGCTGCGAAGTCGACCTGCAGCTGCCGGCGCTCCTGCCCGAGGACTACATTCCCGACGTGCACTTGCGCCTGCAGCTCTACAAGCGGCTGGCAGGCACCGACGACCGCGAGCGGCTCGACGACCTCGGCGCCGAGATCATCGATCGCTTCGGTCCGCTGCCGCCGCCGGCAAAGACGCTGCTCGTCGTGCACGGACTGCGTCAGAGGGCGGCGGCGCTGGGCATCCGCAGGCTGGAGCTCGGCGCCGCGGCCGGTCTCGTGGAGTTCGGCCCAGCGCACCAAGTCGAGCCCGACCGCGTCGTCCGTCTGGTCCAGCAGCCTGGCGGCCGCTACCGCCTGGACGGGCCCACCCGGCTGCGGATCCGAATCGTCGCCGCCGATGCGCGCTGCCCGAATCGCCGCGGCCGAGTCTTGCTCGAGTACCTCGGCGGCTAGACCGGCCGATCTCCCTCGAGTTCCCGCAGCGGCCGGGCGCTCGGTGAGCTCGCGCGCCGATGCGACCGCGGTCTGCCAGCGCGGATCGACAGCGAGCGCGTGCGATCCGGTGTCGCGGCCGTGCAGGCGCACGAGGCGCATGAGGCTGACGGGATCCGGCGCATCCGCGCAGCCCGTCGAGCAGTGTCTCGACCGCCTTGCGGTCGTTGCAGACCGGCAGCACGTCGCAACCCGCCTCCCGCGCCAGCTTCGCGCGCGCCACGATGTCGCCGAAGGCTGCTGCGCCCGCCATCGACAGGTCGTCCGCGAACACCGCGCCCTGGAAGCCGAGCTCGCCGCGCAGCACGCCGCTGATCCAGGCGCGCGAGAGGCTCGCCGGTTTCTCGTCCACTGAGCGGGAACACCACGTGCGCCACCATCACGGACGGCAGCCCGTTTGCGATCAGGCGCCGGTAAGGCTGCAGGTCCGCCTCGATGTCCGGCCATTCGCGCCGGTCCACGGGCAGCGCGATGTGTGAATCGGCGGCGACCGCGCCATGCCCGGGAAAATGCTTGCCGGTCGCCGCCATGCCGGCATCCCGCATGCCCAGCATGTAGGCGACGCCGAGCTCGGCCACCGCGGCGGCGTCCGGGTGCAGCGCGCGGTCGCCGATCGCGCGGCTGACGCCGTAGTCGACATCCACGCAAGGCGCGAACGACATGTCCACGCCGACGGCACGGAGCTCCGCCGCCATCAGCCAGCCCAGGTCGCGCGCGAAGGCAAGCCCTTCGGCGCGATTGGCCGCGTAGCGGCGCCCGATTTCGCGCAGCGGCGGCAGCCGGGTGAATCCCGCCTGGAAGCGCTGAACGCGCCCGCCTTCCTGGTCCACGGCCACGAGCAAGGGCGGCGTGCGGATCGCGTGAATCTCGGCGGCGAGGCGCGACACCTGCTCCGGGCTCTCGTAGTTGCGCGTGAAGAGGATCACGCTGCCGACCTGCGGGTGGCGCAGCATCTCGCGCTCCGCAGGCTCGAGCGCGATGCCCGCCAGGTCGACCATGACCGGTCCCAGGGTCATGGCGCAGGCTCGAACAGGGCGATCGTCTCGACGTGCGAAGTCTGCGGAAACATGTCCATGATCCCGGCCGCCGCGAGGCGGTATCCCAGCTGCTCCGACAGTATGCCTGCGTCGCGCGCGAAGCTGCCCGCATGGCACGAGACATAGACCAGACGCCGCGGCCGCGAAGACGTCGCGACCGGCAGGATCTCGCGCGCGCCCGCCCGCGGCGGATCCAGCAGGACGAGATCGTAGCGGGCGCCCGCCCACTCCGCCGCCTGCGATTCAGCCGCGAGGTTCGCCGCGTGGAACGACGCGTTCCCGATGCCGTTGCGCGCCGCGTTCGCGCGCGCCCGGGCCACCAGCGCGGAATCGCCCTCTACGCCGTCAACGGTCGCGGTCCGGCGCGCGAGCGGCAGGCTGAAGTTGCCGAGCCCGCAAAAGAGATCGAGTGCGCGGTCCGACGGGCGTGGATCGAGCAGCTCGATTGCCCGCGTGACCATCAGGCCGTTCAGCGCTCCGTTCACCTGGATGAAGTCGGTGGGCGCAAATTCCAGGCCCGCGGGCAGTCCCGGCAGCTCGTAGCGCAGCGGCTCGGCGGGGGGCGAAAGGGCTTGCACCGTGTCTAGCCCGCCGCGTTGCAGATAGAGCGCGACGCCGTGCCCGGCCTCGAATGCGCGCAGCCGCTCCAGGTCTGCGGGCGCCGGGTCCTCGAGAACCCGCAGCACGAGCGCCGTGGCATTGTCGCCGACCGCGACCTCGATCTGTGCGACGCGGCGGCGGAGATCGAGGCTGCCGACCAGCTCCGCGAGCTCGGCGATCAGCGCGCCGACCGGCGCCGCCAGCACCTCGCAGGAGGCGAGGTCAGCGAGCAGCGGGCTGGCACGCTCCCTGAACCCCACCAGGACCCTGCCTTTCTTGTCCACGAACTTGCAGCCGAGCCGCGCACGGCGGCGGTAGCCGAAGATCGGCCCGACAAGCGGCGGCAGCCACTCGGCGGGCGTAACACCACCGATACGCGCGAGGGCATCGGCAACGATGCGGCCCTTCGCCGCGAGCTGGGCAGAGTGATCGAGGTGCTGAAGCGAGCAGCCCCCGCAGATCCCGAAATGCCGGCACCGGGGGCTCACACGCTCTGGAGCCGCGCGCAGCACCTCGACAACCACGGCCTCGTCGTGCCGCCGCTGGCGGCGCGTGCGGCGAAAGCTCACCTGTTCGCCGGGCAATGCCCCGTCCACGAAGACTGCCTTGCCGTCCACGTGCGCGACGCCGCGGCCTTCGTGATCCAGCGACTCGATGGTAGCCGTTTCGGGTCCGGTAGCCGCCTTCAAGTGCGGGACCAGGCAGCGTCGTACTGTCGCCAGTGCGGCTCTGGCCTGCCGGCGAGCCAGTCGCGTACCCGCGCGACCTCCTCCGCATGCCCGGTCGCGGAGAGCTGGCCGCGGGCAAGCTCGAAACGCAGCCACACCAGGTAGGTGTTCAGCACGTCGGTCTCGCAATAGGCGCGAATTTCGGCCTGGCGACCGGCTTTCCAGAAATCGAACACCTGCTCGCCGCTCATGCCGAGCTTGCCCGGCAGGCCGAGCAGGAGCGCCACGTGCTCGAGACTGGCGCGGCCGCGGCCCTGGTAGGCGGCCAGCACGTCCATGAGGTCCACGTGCCGCATGTGGAAGCGATTCAGGTAATTGTTCCACTTGAAGTCGCGGTCGTGGTCACCCGTCTCCCAGTAGGTAGGTGAGGCGATGCCGTGGCGCAGCATCCGGTAGTGCAGAACCGGCAGGTCGAAGCCGGAACCGTTCCAGGACACCAGCGTCGGCCGCAGTTTGTCGATGCCGCTGAAGAAGCGGCGCACGAGGTCTTCCTCGGAGCTGTCCACCGTGCCGAGGCTCCACACCTGGAGCTGATCGCCGCTGCGCAGCAGCGTCGAGATGGCGATCACACGGTGTTGCTCGAGCGGCAGGAAGGACGAGCCCGACTCCTCCTCGCGTGCCGCAAGCATCTGCGCCGCGACTGCGAGATCGTCGCCCTCGAAACCGAGGCGTCGGCCAAGCTCGGCGTCGGGCACCGTCTCGATGTCGAAGACCAGGCAATCGGCCGTGGCGCTCATGGCTTCCTGAGCAGCACGGCGACTGCCATGACGAGTCCCGCCTCGTCGGTCAGGCTCACGTGACCCTCGCCCGCGCCGAGCCGGTCTGCGAGCGCACGACCGCGCGGCGAGAAGATCACCTCGGGCTTGCCCCAGGCGTTGGCCTTGAATCCGAAATCGCGGATCCACACGCCGTGCCGGAATCCGGTGCCCAGCGCCTTGGAAATCGCCTCCTTGGCAGCGAAGCGCATCGCGAGAAAACGTACCGGGCGCCTTTCCGGGTCGAAGAGCTCGCGCTCGGCGGGCATCAGCAGGCGCTCCACGAAGTGCTCGCCGAACCGGCGGTACGTCGCGTCGATGCGCTCGACCTGCACGAGGTCGGTACCGATGCCGAAGATCATTCAGGAGCCCTTGCGGGCACTCACCATGAGGCGTTTCATCTCGGCGACCGCCCGTCCGAGACCGCTCATCACTGCGCGCGAGACGATCGCATGCCCGATGTTCAGCTCGGCAAGCTCCGGGATCGCCGCAACCGGCTGCACGTTGTGGTAGTCGAGGCCGTGGCCCGCGTTCGCGCTGAGGCCTGCGGCCGTCGCGCGTCGCGCCGCTTCGGCGAGGCGGGCAAGCTCGCGCGCACGCTCCGGGCCCTGCGCTTCCGCGTAGGCGCCGGTGTGCAGCTCGACGACCGGCGCCCCGGCCCGTGCCGCGGCATCCACCTGCGCCGCGTCGGGGTCGATGAAGATCGCCACCCGGATGCCGCCCGCCGCGAGCCGTCGGCAGGCATCAGTGACCAACTGAAGCTGCGCGGTCACGTCGAGGCCGCCCTCGGTCGTCACCTCGGTGCGCTTCTCCGGCACCAGGCAGACGTCGGGCGGCTGCACCTCGAGCGCAATCGCGATCATTTCCGGGGTTGCCGCGATCTCGAGATTCATCCGCGTCTGCAGCGCCGTGCGCATCGCGCGCACGTCGCGGTCCTGGATGTGGCGACGGTCCTCGCGCAGGTGCAGCGTGATGCCGTCGGCGCCCCACTGTTCCGCGACCAGGGCGGCGAGCAGCGGGTCCGGAGACCGTCCGCCCCGCGCCTGCCGCAACGTGGCGACATGGTCGATGTTCACGCCCAGCAGGATTTCAGACCCGTTCATCCCTCTCGTCCCCGCCGGCGCATCGCCAGCATCACTTCCCGGCTCGCGAGCCCGCGGCCCTCGAGACAATGCGCGATCGCCGCCCCGTAGATCCCGCGCGCCGCGCGCTGCGCCGCGGGCAACCCGTAGTCCCCGCTCGCGATCGCGAGCAGGTCACGTCCCGCATGCAATTCCGGCCCCGGCTCGGAGTCCCGCACGGCGAGTACGCCGCGCCCCGCCTGGAAATGATAGTACCGTTCCGAATCGAGCGGCCGGCCGTTGCCTGCTTCCCGGGTCAAGTCGACGCCGTAACCGAGCTCGTCGAGCAGTGCGCGCTCGAATCGCCGCAACGCCGCCATCTCCACGCCGGCCGCAAGCTCCGCGAGCGCGCCGGCATAGGCATCGTAGATTGCCTCGTGGCGATCCTCCCGCGCCAGCAGCTTCAGCAGGAGTTCGTTGAGGTAGTAGCCCGGCAGCAACGCGTCCGGCGCAAGCGCCGGCGCCGCGGCGGCGGCTTCCGCGCTCGTGAGCGTGCCGCCGTCGCTCCGCCCGCTCCACGAAACCAGCAGCGGCACGAACGGGCGCAGCACCGACCTGAGCGGCGACTTCGGCCGCCGCGCGCCGTGGGCGAAAAGCGTCACCCGGCCGTGGTCCCGTGTCATGAGCTCGAGGATCCGGCTCGTGTCACTCCAGGGACGATGGTGCAGGAGGTAGGCCGGCTCGAGGAGCTTGCGCCTTCCCGTCATGGCGGCTCGTGGCCGAGCTGGCGCAGCATGCGGTCGTCGTCGCTCCAGCCTTCGCGCACCTTGACCCAGGTGTTGAGGTGCACACGCCGGCCAAGGCGCTCGTTGAGCGCAAGGCGGGCGGCGCGGCCGACGCTCTTCAGCCGCTCGCCCTTCGCGCCGATGACGATCTTGCGCTGTCCCTCGCGCTCGACCCAGATCACGGCGTCGATCTCCGTGCGCCCGTCCGGGGTCGGCTCGAAGCGCTCGATCTCGACAGCGAGCCCGTACGGCAGCTCGTCGCTGAGCGCGAGCATCAGCTGCTCGCGCAGCGCCTCGGCCGCCGCGAACTGCTCGCCGCGCTCCAGCGGCGCGGGAGCCTCCTCGAGCGCCCCCTCGGGCAGATGCGCCGCCGCCGCCCGCACCAGCGCGTCGAGGTTGTCGCGCTTGCCGGCGGAGACCGGGACGATGGCGCTGAACTCGTGCTTGCCGGAGGCGCGCTCCAGGAACGGCAGCAAGGCGGTGCGCGGGCGCACCAGGTCGATCTTGTTCACCGCGAGCACGATCGGCAGGCCCGAGCGGCGGACACGCTCGAGCGTCGCGTCGTCGCCCGCCGTCCAGCGCGGAGCGGCGACCACCAGGATGACGGCATCCGCGGCGCCAAGTGCCGCTTCGCCCTCGCGGTTCATTGCGTGCCCGAGCCGGCTGCCGCCGGGCGCACCCGCGCCCGGCGTGTCGGTCACGATCATCCGGAATCCGGCACCCGCGACGAGGCCTTCGACCCGGTGCCGGGTGGTCTGCGGTTTCGGCGTCACGATGCTGAGCGTGCGCCCGGTGAGCGCATTCAGGAGCGTCGACTTGCCGACATTCGGGCGGCCGGCCAGCACGACGGTGCCCCAGCGTTGGACATTTTCTGCGCTCACCGCGCGGATTTTAGCGCCTGCTGGTCCAGGATTCTCTGCGCCGCCTCCTGCTCGGCCCGGCGGCGGCTGCTGCCCTCGGCCTCGGAGGCGATTCCGAGCTCCGCCACGTCGCAGCGCACGCGGAAGTGCTGTTCGTGCGGCTCGCCGCTGACCTCCAGCACCGAGTACGCCGGCCGCGCAAAGCCGCGGCCCTGGAGCCATTCCTGCAGCCGCGTCTTGGGGTCCTTGAGCGCGTCGGCCTCCGGCAGCGCCGCCAGGGCTTCCCCGAACAGCCGGCCGGCGACCTCGCAGGCGGCTCCCAGGCCCTGGTCGAGGTAGAGGGCGCCGAAAACGGCCTCGAGGGCGTCCGCGAGGATGGTGGCACGCCGCTGGCCGCCTGATTTCAGTTCGCCCTCGCCCAGCCGGATTTGCTCTCCGAGCCCGAGGCCGGCCGCGATTGCGGCCAGCGACTCGCCACTCACGAGGCTCGCGCGGTAGCGCGACAGCTCACCTTCGCTGGCGGCGGGAAAGCGCCGGAACAGCAGCTCGGCGACCACGAACGAGAGCACTGCGTCGCCCAGGTACTCGAGCCGCTCGTTGTTCGCGGACCCATGGCTGCGGTGCGTGAGCGCGAGGGAGAGCAAGCCAGGGTCCGAGAACGCGACGCCGAGCCGCTCCGCCAACCAGCCGGCCGCGTGATCCATACCCTGCCCTTGAAGGTCAGCGCGAATTGACCTCGACCGACTTGTCGAACTCGAGGAGGAACGACACGTTGGCGACCAGCGGCACCGTGTCATCGTAGGCCGCACGCATCGTGAACATGCTGCCGTCCTTGTTGATCTCGATGTCGTTCGAGGTGACCACCTCGACCATCTCGATGTCGAATTGGCGTTCAATGGCCTTGCGCAGCATGAACTCGGTGGTGCCCGGGTTGGAGTCGAACTCGTCGCGCACCTTTTCGAGAGTCGACGCGACGCGCATGAACTCGAGGTACTTGGGCGTCATGCGGATGCCGGCGTAGACCCACGCGCCGACCACCACGACGATGACCAGGATCCCGAGCATTGTCATGCCACGTTGTCTGTGCTGCATACCTGTCTCCCTAACGGATGCCGGTGCCCATGCGCTCCCAGAGCAGGAGCGAGCCCGGCTCCGGGTTGAACGAAAGCCAGATCGCCTCCGCCTTGCCGATGACGTTGCCCTCGGGCACGAAACCGACCTCGGGAAAGCGGCTGTCGCGGCTGTTGTTGCGGTTGTCGCCCATCATGAAAAAGTGACCCGGCGGCACCTGCCATTCGCCGTCCAGCCCGGGCCGCGTCGGGTCCAGCAGGACGGAATGGGTCTTCTCGCCGAGCTGCTCCTCGCCCACCCGCGTGAAAGGATACTGCTCGTTCTTGGGGCCGGAATACAACTCGCGGGCCGCAATCTGAGACGGCGTTCCGTTCACCAGGACCTGCGACCCCGTCACGCGAATCGTGTCCCCGGGCAGCCCCACGAGGCGCTTGATGAAGACGATCGACGGCTCGGACGGCTTCCTGAACACCACCACGTCACCGCGCTGCGGCTCGCCGATATCCACGACCCGGGTATTCAGCACGGGCAGCCGCAGGCCGTACCGCCACTTGTTGACGAAAATGAAATCGCCCTGGATCAGGGTCGGCATCATGGAGTCGGACGGGATGCGGAATGGCTCGTAGAGGAACGAGCGCAGCACCAGCACGAGCAGGATCACCGGGAAGAACGATCGCGAGTAGTCGACGACGACCGGGTCCTTCGCGACGCCCTTGGCGCGCCGCCGCGGCGCGAACAGCCAGTTGTCGAGCGCCCAGACGATTCCGGTGACCGCCGCCAGCGCGACCAGCACGAACGAGAAATCGAAGACCATCAGCAACCCCCGCCGTTCATTTCTTGCTCATGCTCAGGACCGCGAGGAATGCTTCCTGCGGGATCTCGACCGTGCCGAGCTGCTTCATGCGCTTCTTGCCTTCTTTCTGCTTCTCCAGCAGCTTGCGCTTGCGCGTCACGTCGCCGCCGTAGCATTTCGCGAGCACGTTCTTGCGCAGCGCCTTGACTGTCGCCCGGGCAATGACCTGGCCGCCGATCGCCGCCTGGATGGCAACTTCAAACATCTGCCGCGGGATCAGTTCCTGCATCTTGTCGACCAGCTCGCGGCCGCGCTGGTAGGCGCTCTCGCGGTGCACGATCATGGACAGCGCGTCGACGCGGTCGCCGTTGATCACCACGTCCAGCCGGGCGAGCGGCGCCGCCTGGAAATGGCTGAACTCGTAATCGAACGACGCGTAGCCGCGGCTCACCGACTTCAGCCGGTCGAAGAAATCGAGCACCACCTCCGCGAGCGGCAGCTGGTACTGCAGCGACATCTGCGTGCCGAGCTGCAGCATCTTCTTCTGCACGCCCCGCTTCTCCTGGCAGAGCCCGAGCACTCCGCCGACGTGCTCCGGCGGCACCAGGATGTTCGCGGTGATGATCGGCTCCCGCAGCTCGCGGTAGCTGGGCGGCAGCTTCGAGGGATTGTCGACCAGGCTGAGTTCGCCGTCGCTGCCCACCACTTCGTAGACGACGGTGGGGGCGCTCGTCACCAGCGCGAGGCCATACTCGCGCTCGAGCCGCTCCTGCACGATGTCCATGTGCAGGAGACCGAGGAAACCGCAGCGGAAGCCGAAGCCGAGCGCGGTCGACACTTCCGGCTCGTAGTGCAGTGCCGAGTCGTTCAGCTTGAGCTTCTGCAGCGCGTCGCGGAACGACTCGTACTGGTCGGATTGCACCGGGAAGAGGCCCGCAAAGACGCGCGGCTGCACCGACTTGAAGCCCGGCAGCGGCTTCTCGCAGGGCCGCGACTCGCTGGTGATCGTGTCACCGACCGGGGCGCCGTCGATGTCCTTGATTCCGGCCGTCATCCAGCCCACTTCGCCGGTCGACAGCGCGTCCGTAGCGATGCGCTTCGGCGTGAAGCGGCCGACCCGGTCGACCTGCCATCCGCGCCCGGTCGACATCACCTGGATGCGGTCATTCGGCCGCAGCGCTCCGTTCATGACGCGCACGAGCGAAACGACGCCGACGTAGTTGTCGAACCAGGAATCGATGATCAGGGCCTGCAGCGGCTGCTTCGTGTCCCCGCCAGGCGGCGGTATGCGCCGCACGAGCTCTTCGAGGAGCTGGGGCACGCCTTCGCCGGTCTTGGCGCTGACACGGACCGCGTCGGTCGCCTCGATGCCGATGATGTTCTCGATTTCCTCGATCACGCGCTCGGGCTCTGCGGACGGCAGGTCGATCTTGTTGATCACCGGCACCACTTCGAGCCCCTGCTCGAGCGCCGTGTAACAGTTGGCGACGCTCTGCGCCTCGACGCCCTGCGCCGCATCGACCACCAGCAGAGCGCCCTCGCAGGCTGCGAGCGACCGGGATACCTCGTACGAGAAGTCCACGTGCCCGGGCGTGTCGATGAAGTTGAGCTGATAGTCGCGCCCGTCAGCCGCGCGATAGGTCAGCGTCACCGACTGCGCCTTGATCGTGATGCCGCGCTCGCGCTCGAGGTCCATCGAGTCGAGCACCTGTTCCTGCATCTCGCGGGCCTCGAGGCCGCCGCAGGTCTGGATCAGCCGGTCCGCGAGCGTCGACTTGCCGTGATCCACGTGCGCAATGATCGAAAAATTGCGTATCTGCTGCTGCATCGTGGAAGGCGGGATCCCTGGCCGGACAGACGCGTCCGGAGTGCGCGATTATAGCAGCCGGGGCGGGCCGGCCCCTCAGCCGTCGGCGAGCCGCAGGGCAGCCGCGCGATCCAGGCGCCCGTGGCAGACGACGCTGCCATCGCAGGTCAGCACGGGTACCTTGAGCCCGAATCGCCGCAGCGTCGTCGGGTCGTCGTCGACATCGCGCAGCTCGAATTGCACTGGCAACTGCGAGAGCTCCGCGACGAACTCGTCGCAGAGCGGGCAATCGTCGCGGGTATAGACGAGGAATCGGGCCGAC
The DNA here is from genome assembly GCA_963817195.1 of uncultured Gammaproteobacteria bacterium. Lineage (GTDB taxonomy): Bacteria > Pseudomonadota > Gammaproteobacteria > Steroidobacterales > Steroidobacteraceae > SCUD01. The sequence goes on along the minus strand of CAWFNJ010000007.1, from coordinate 11,941 downwards.
GGCATCCGCGGCCGTCAGTCCCGCTGGTCGGGCGCGGGCGCGGCGGCCGGGCCGGGCGTGATCGGTGCCGGGCGCAGCCCGGTCGCGATGTACTCGAGAGTCTGCGGCGGCACTTCGCCGACCGCGGTGACCTGGTGGCCGTTCACCACGGTCGAGAACGCCGAGGCCACGCCGGAGCGCGTGGTGCCGCGCGCCGGTGCACTGCCCGGCGCGGGCGTCTGGATGAAGACCGAGATCGTCGCAAGACCGTCCGAATAGACCAGGTGGCTGACCGGGCTGCCGGTGCCCGCGACCGACTGCAGGCTGCTCATCGACAGCCGGAAACCGGGCGGCACCTGGGCTGCGCGCCAGGAGGGCGCTGCATCGTCGTCCTGCGGCGCCTGCCTCACCCAGCGGAGCTTGTTGCGATTGACGGCGGGCTCGAAGGCGGAATCGGGAATGCCGTCATCGAACCGGAGTTTCGTGAAGCGCAGGCGCTCGACCACGCGCCCGTTGTGGTCCGACAGGTCGCTGCGCACCGGCATGTGGGTATCGAGGTCGATCCACAGGCGGTAGCCAAAGCGATAGCCGTCGAGCGGACGCACGGCGACCACGGCCGCCGGGCCGAAGTCCTCGAGCGTTTCGCGGCCGACCCATTCGATCCTGTACCAGGGCGTCGCGCCACCCTCGAAGTTCGGCAATGCGCCCATCAGGTCGCTGCGCCCCCAGCGGCGCTCGATGATCGCAAGTTTCTGGTCGGGCAGGTAGACGACCACCTCGTCGTTCTCGCGCACCAGCTCGCGGCCATTGCCGGACAGCGAAACCAGCCGCTCCGAAACCACGCCGTCGCGCACGCGGTGGGTGATCGCGAGGCGTTCGCTGCGGCCGGCGGACTCGCAGACGAATTCGCCGGCGTAGCTCGAATTGTTGAGCGCGGCGCCCATGCGCGCGAGCCACTCCTGCCCGCTCTCGGCGAGCGCGGGCGAGGCCGCAACCCCGAGCCAGACCGCGATTCCGGCGCGCAGGCTCACGGCTTGGCCGCATCCCCGGGAGGCGCGACTTCGACCAGGGCACGGTCGTCATCGCTGATCAGGCCCGCGCCGACGCTGCGGCGCACCAGCGGCGAGGCATAGCCGTAGTGCGCGACCAGGTAGTTGGCGAGCTGCGCCGGCGGGATCCCGGCAGGCGCGTCCGCCGCAGGCGGCGTGACATAGGGCTCCGCGGGCACATCGGGCAGCACGGCATCGTCGGCCACCGACTGGATGGGCGGCGTCTCCGCGCGCGCTAGCACCGCCTCCGGCGCACCGGCGTCGCCGGTCTCAAGCTGCTGGACCAGCAGCACCGCGCCGAGGGCGGTCCCGGCCGCGAGTGCGAAGCCCGCAGCCGCGCGCCCGAACGACTCGCGCCGCGGCAGCCACGCGAACCGGCCGCTCCGGGACGGCTCGCGTGCGATGGCCGCGCTGACGCGCGCCGCGACCTGGCGGGCGGCCGGCACGTCGCCGTCGCTGCGCAGCACCGCGCCGATCAGCGAGTAGCGCGACAGTGCGCCGCGCAAATCGTCGTCGCGCTCGAGTCGCTTCAGCAGCAGCGCCGACTCCGGGTCCGGCAACTCACCGTCCAGGAACGCCGAAAGCTGTTCCTTGATCCGATCCGTCATTCGAGATCTCCAATTCGCCCGAGCCCGCCGTCGAACACCTCGCGCAGGCTCCTGTCGATCGCCTCGCGCGCACGGAAGATCCGCGAGCGCACCGTACCGACCGGGCATTCCATCGTCTTCGCAATGTCCTCGTAGCTGAGGCCCTCGAGCTCGCGCAGCACGATCGCGAGCCGGAGGTCGTCCGGCAGCGCCTCGATGGCTTCGTTCACCGTGCGCCGGATCTCGTCCGTGAGCGCGAGCGCTTCCGGCGTCTCGCCATCCGCGAGCCGGGCATGCGCCTGCACCTGCGAGCCGTCCTGCAAGTCGAGGTCGTACGACACGGGCCGCCTGCGGCTCGCCACCAGCGCATTCTTCGCCGTGTTGATCGCGATGCGGTACAGCCAGGTGTAGAACGCGCTCTCGCCGCGGAACGCCGGCAACGCCCGGTAGGCCTTGATGAACGCTTCCTGGGCGATGTCCTCGGCCTCGGCCGGGTTGCGTACGTAGCGCTGCACGAGCTTCAGCACCTTGTGCTGGTACTTGAGCACCAGCGCGTCGAACGCCGCCTTGTCCCCGTTCTGGACGCGGCGCACCAGCGCGATGTCGCCCGCTTCAGCCCGCATGGGCTCCACGACCTGCGCTGCGCCCTGCACTTGCACGCCCGGTATGACCGGCTTTGGACGGGTTAGTTCGCACGGGGACGGGTGGGTGGGCGAAAGCCCCTCCTTTCGTGAGCCAATGCGCGGATTCTAGCAAGCCAGGCGGATGCGGGCCTTCAGACGGCGGAAATCTTCCGCCGGGACCGACCCGGGGCGCAACAACCAGCCCACCCGCCCGCGGTCGGCCCTGAACCCGACGCGCACCAGCGTGGGGTAGGCACGCGAGGCGGGGCAAAGCTCGGCGGGCAGCCAGCTGGGCGACCCGGCGAGCCGGATGCGCCAGCCATGCCCGTCGTGGCGGGCCTCGACCAGCCGGCAATGCCGCCCGGGCAGCTGCGCGAGCGTGAGCGCGAGCCCTGCGAGCGCGATCGCGGACAGGACCGCGCCGAGCAACGCAGGCGCCCGCGCAATCCACGGCGCAGCCGCCGACAGGAGGTGAAACAGCAGGACCGCCGCGGCAAGCCGCGGCTCCGTCGCCGGCTCAAGCCTGACGGCGAACGATTTCATCGACCAGCGCCGCGCGCTCCGCGCCTTCCGGCCTTGCCCCGCCGAGCAGCCAATCGGCGAGGTCGGGATCCGGCTGTTCGAGCAGCCAGGCGAAGTCACGCCGCCGCGCCTCGGCAGCCCCTGGCCAGCCGCGGTCGAGCCAGCCTGCGAGCAGCACGTCAAGCTCCTTCATGCCGCGCCGGCAACGCCAGCGAAGCCTTGCCTCGATGACGTCGCGCACGGCTCAGCCCTCGCCTTCCGCAAGTCGCCGCTTGATGTCGGCAATTGCCCTCGCCGGGTTCAGGTCCTTCGGGCAGGCCTCGGTGCAATTCATGATCGTATGGCAGCGATACAGCCGGAACGCCTCGTCGAGCTTCGCGAGGCGTTCGCTGCGCGCGCCGTCGCGCGTGTCCACGATCCAGCGATAGGCCGCGAGCAGCGCCGCCGGCCCCAGGAAGCGGTCCGAGTTCCACCAATAGCTCGGACAGGCAGTCGAGCAGCAGGCACAGAGGATGCAGGCGGACGGCCGGTCGATTTTCTCCTGGTCGGACGGCGACTGGCGGCGCTCGCCGGTTGCGGGCTGTGCATCCCCGGCCTGCAGCCAGGGTTCGACCGCCGCGTACTGCCGGTAGAACTCGTCGAGGTCGGGCACCAGGTCCTTGACGACCGGCAGGTGTGGCAGCGGGAAGATCCGGACGGCGCCCCGGATCGCGGCGATCGGCTGGGTACACGCGAGTGTGTTGACGCCGTCGATGTTCATCGCGCAGGACCCGCAGATGCCCTCGCGGCAGGAGCGCCGGAAGGTCAGCGTCGAGTCCACCTCGTTCTTGATCTTGATCAGCGCGTCGAGGACCATCGGCCCGCAATGGTCGAGGTCCAGGTCGTAGCTGTCGACGCGCGGCGGCTCGCGGGAATCCGGATCGTACCGGTAGACGCGGAATTGCCGCGGGTGCGAAGCGCCCGGAGGCGCCGCGTGATTGCGCCCGGGCAGATCCGTGTAGCGCGAGTTCGCGGGCAATCGGAACTGTGCCATCGCTCGGTCGGCTCCTGTCAGTAGACCCGGACCTGGGGCGGGATGCGTTCGACGTCGGCGGCGAGCGTTTCCAGCTGCACCGGCCGGTAGTCGAATCTTACGGTGCCGGCGGCATCGACCCAGGCCAGGCTGTGCTTCATCCAGTTCGCATCGTCCCGCCCCGGATAGTCTTCGCGCGCGTGCGCGCCGCGGCTCTCGGTCCGGTTGCGCGCGGAGTGGATGGTCGCGAGCGATTGGGCGAGCAGGTTGTCGAGCTCGAGCGCCTCGGCGAGATCGGTGTTGTAGACCAGCGAGCGGTCCGAGATCCGGAGGTCGCCAAACGCCTCGCGGCAGCGCCCGAGCGCCGCGCAGCCCTCGGCGAGCGTTTCCCCGGTCCGGAACACAGCTGCGTCGCGCTGCATCGCGCGCTGCATTTCATCGCGCAGCACCGCCGTCGATCGGCTGCCGTCGGCCTGGCGGATCCGGTCGAAGCGGTCGAGCACCGGCTCGAGGGCCCGTTGCGGCGGGTCCGGCAGTGCCGCCCCGGGACGCAGTGAACTTGCGCAGTGTGCGGCCGCTGCGCGGCCGAAGACGACCAGGTCGAGCAGTGAATTCGAGCCCAGCCGGTTGGCGCCGTGCACCGAGACGCAGGCGGCCTCCCCGATCGCCATCAGCCCCGGTACCGTCGCCTCACGGCCGCCGATGCGCGTCAACGCCTGGCCATGGACGTTGCAGGGAATCCCGCCCATGTTGTAGTGGACCGTGGGCTGCACCGGAATCGGCGCCCGGGTCACGTCGACGTTGGCAAAGATCGCCGCGGTCTCGGCGATCCCGGGCAGGCGCTTGGCGATCACGTCGGCGCCGAGGTGCTCGAGGTGCAGGCTGAGGTGGTCTTTCTGAGGCCCGACGCCGCGGCCCTCGCGGATCTCGATGGTCATGGCACGGCTTACGACGTCGCGTGAGGCGAGGTCCTTGGCGTTCGGCGCATAGCGCTCCATGAAACGCTCGCCGTCCGAGTTCCTGAGGATCCCGCCCTCCCCGCGCACGCCTTCCGTGATGAGGCAGCCGGCGCCGTAGATCCCGGTCGGGTGGAACTGCACGAATTCCATGTCCGCGAGCGGCAGCCCGGCGCGCAGCACCATGCCGCCGCCATCGCCGGTGCAGGTGTGCGCCGAAGTGCACGAGAAATACGCGCGACCGTAGCCGCCGGTGGCGAGGATCGTCGCCTGCGCAAGGAAGCGGTGCAGCGTGCCGCCGGCCATGTCGAGTGCCAGCACGCCACGGCAGGACCCGTCCTCCATGATGAGGTCGACCGCGAAGAACTCGATGAAGAACTTCGCCCGGTGCCTGAGGCTCTGCTGATAGAGCGTATGCAGCATGGCGTGGCCCGTGCGGTCCGCCGCTGCGCAGGTACGCTGCGCGATTCCCTTCCCGTAGTGGGTCGTCATGCCGCCGAATGGTCGCTGGTAGATGCGCCCATCCTCGGTGCGCGAGAACGGCAGGCCATAGTGCTCCAGCTCGATCACGGCCGCCGGGGCCTCGCGGCACATGTAGGCGATCGCGTCCTGGTCGCCGAGCCAGTCGGAACCCTTCACCGTGTCGTAGAAGTGATAGCGCCAGTCGTCTTCGCCCATGTTGCCGAGCGCGGCGCTGATGCCACCCTGGGCCGCGACCGTGTGGCTCCGGGTTGGAAAGACCTTCGTGATGCAGGCAGTGTCGAGACCGGCTTCCGCGAGGCCGAGAGTCGCGCGCAGGCCCGCGCCGCCGGCGCCGACCACCAGCACGTCCGAGCGGTGCTCGACGAGGGCGTAAGCCGTCATGACGCAACGCCCGCCGCGAGGACGGCAATCGCGTACCCGAGCGCGAGCCGCCGCCGCGAGATGCAGGACGCGCGCGACCGCAATCGCGATGTCATGCAGCCTGCCGCCGACGTAGTCCTCGAGCACGACCTGCACGCCCTGCATCGAATGCCACAGGAGCGCGGCACCGAACAGCGCCGCGAGCAAGGCCTGCAATGGCTTCGCGAACAGTGCCGCGACCACCGCGTGCTCGAGCGAGGGCTGTCGCAACAGCGCGAGCAGGAACCACAGCCCGAGGGGAATGAGCGCGATCGAAGTGAGTCGCTGGTTGCGCCAGTGTCGCGTTGCGCTGCCGGGCCGGCCACTCACGACAGGCCCGCCAGGAAACGGCCCGCCGGCGTCAGGCCGAGGGTCGCGAGGAATGCAGCTGCCGCCAGCGCGACGACGACCTTGCCCGAGAGACGCGCCGTCCTCTTCTCGAAGCCGAATCCCGAGTCCCAGGCGAGGTGGCGGATGCCGGCAAACAGGTGATACCAGAATGTGGCGAGGGCGAGGCCCAGCACGATCCGCAACGGCAGGCTCGACAGCGCTCCGGTCGCACAAGCATAGGCGTCCGGTCCCAGGGCAGCGGCGAGCATCCAGCCCACGAACAGCAACGAACATGCGGAGAGCCAAAGCCCGCTCGCGCGATGCAGGATCGACAGCACCATCGTATACATCGGCCGGTACACCTGCAGGTGCGGGGAAAGCGGCCGTTCGGCGGGTTGTGGCATCGCTAAGCTATTCTGCCAGAAGGGGTCCGGCCTTCCCACGCCCATACGTTGCGCGTTCGCGGAGTTCCGCTGCGTTACGATGTCGCGATGCCGTTGACGCGCTGTAGCCTTGTTGCCTGCCCTCGCCGTCGTCGCCGTCACCGGGCCGCGACGCGCGCAGTTTCCTGCAGGGCCAGCTTTCCAACGACATCCTGGGACTCGAGCGGCACCCGGGCATGCTGGCGGCCACCTGCAACCGCCAGGGCCGTGTGCTCGCGACGATGCGCCTCGCCGCCGACGGGGACGGCGTGCTGCTCGTCCTGCACCGCAAGCTGGCGCACACGCTGGTTGCGCAACTGTCCACGTTCGTGCTGCGCGCCGACGTGCACTTCACGGACTGCGGCCCGCGGATGGAAGTCGCCGGCCTGATCGACGCGCAGCCCGACGCCCGTTGGTCACGGGCCGCCGCGGCCGCCGCGGGACTGGCGATGCTGGTCGCCAGCCCGCGCCGCATCCTGCTGGCGGGATCGCGCGCGTCGCTCGATGCCGCGCTCGGCGCCGTGCCGCGCTACCGAAGCCGCCGACTGGGAACGCGTGTGCATCGCCGACGGCGAGCCATGGATCACGCCCGCGACGGCCGCGCTCTGGCTGCCGCAGATGCTGAACCTCGACCTGACCGGCGGCGTCAGCTTCAGCAAGGGCTGCTACGTCGGCCAGGAGATCGTGGCGCGCGCCCAGCACCTCGGGCGCCTCAAGCGCCGCACCCTGCGCTATGTCGGGCCGCCGGATGCGGCGCTTTCGCCGGCTCAGGCGCTGTTCAGCGGCGAAGCCCTGGCCGCCCAGGTCGTCGTCAGCGCGCGCGACGATGCGGCGACGCAGTGCCTCGCCGTAGTCGAGCTGCGCTACTGCAGCGACCTGCTCAGTGCGAAGCCGGGCGGCTCCGAATTCGTGCCCGCCGACATTCCCTACGCGATCCCTGCGCCCGCGCCAGACGACGACGAGGAATAGGAGAACAGCAGGGGGCCGTCCCCCTTCGCTCCTTATTATTCTTCTGCTTCGTGGCGCAGCTGGGGGAACAGCAGCACGTCGCGGATGCTCGGCGAATCCGTCAGCAGCATGACGAGCCGGTCCACGCCGACGCCGAGGCCCGCGGCCGGCGGCATGCCGTACTCGAGTGCGCGGACATAGTCGGCGTCGTAGTACATCGCCTCCACGTCGCCCGGCCGAGCGCCGCCGGACCTGCTCGCGGAACCGCTCAGCCTGGTCCTCCGCGTCGTTGAGCTCCGAGAAGCCGTTCGCGAGCTCGCGACCATCGATGAACAGCTCGAAGCGGTCCGTCACGAAGGGATCCGAGTCGCGGCGCCGCGAGAGCGGCGAGACTTCCGTCGGGTAAGAATGCACGAAAGTCGGCTGCGCGAACCCCTGCTCGGCGGTCCTCTCGAAGATCAGCATCTGCAGCGCCCCGGACGCCGTCGTCCTTCCCGGGCTCGAGTCCGAGCCGAGCGCAGGCAGTGCGCAGGTATGCCGCGTCCCGCAGGCGCGCCGGGTCGAGGTCCGGGTTTGCGGCGACCAGCGCTTCCTCCACCGAGCGCTTTGCGAACGGAGCGGTGAAGTCGATGGAGCGGCCTTGATAGCTGACGGCGCGGGTACCCGCTACAGCGTCCGCCAGTCCCTGAAACATGCGCTCCACGAGCCCCATGAAGTCGCCGCAGTCGGCGTAGGCCTGGTACAGCTCGAGCATCGTGAACTCGGGGTTGTGCTGCGTGGAAAGTCCCTCGTTCCGGAAATTGCGGTTGATCTCGTACACGCGCTCGAATCCGCCGACCACGAGCCGCTTGAGGTACAGCTCCGGCGCGATGCGCAGGTACATATCCTGGCCGAGCGCGTTGTGGTGCGTCACGAACGGCCGCGCGACGGCGCCGCCCGGAATGGGCTGCATCATCGGCGTCTCGACCTCGAGGAAGCCCTGGGCGTCGAGGAAATCGCGCAGGTAACGAACGATCCGCGTGCGGGTGCGGAAGGTCTCGCGCGCGGCCTCGTTGACGATCAGGTCCACGTAGCGCCGGCGATAGCGTGTCTCGGTGTCCGCAAGCCCGTGCCACTTGTCGGGCAGTGGCCGCAGCGACTTGACCAGCAACCGGATCGACGCCGCGCGTACCGACAGCTCGCCGGCACGCGTCCGCATCAGGAGACCCTCGGCCGCCACGATGTCGCCGACGTCCCAGGCCTTGAACGACTCGTAGGCAGCGCCGAGCGCCTCCGACTGCAGGTAGACCTGGATCTGGCCGCTCCCGTCCTGCAGCTTCGCGAACGACGCCTTGCCCATGACGCGCTTGAACATCATGCGGCCCGCGACCCGCACCCGCACCGGATGTGAGGCAAGCCATTCTTCGCTGCGCTCCGCGTAAATCGCATGCAGGTCGGCCGCAAGTGCATCGCGCCGGAAGTCGTTCGGGAAGGCGATCCCCGCCTCGCGCAGCCGCGCGAGCTTGGCGCGGCGCTCCGCGATCAGCGCGTTCTCGTCGGCGGGCGGCGGATCGTCCCTGCGGTCCATGGCGGCAGCTTACAGGCCCTGCTTCAGGCTCGCTTCCATGAAGGGATCCAGCGCCCCATCCAGCACCGCGTTGGGGTTGCCGGTCTCGTGGCCGGTCCGGAGGTCCTTGATGCGCGATTGATCCAGCACGTAGGAGCGGATCTGGTGACCCCAGCCGACGTCGGTCTTCTGGTCCTCAAGCACGCGCGCAGCGGCATTCCTCTTGTTGACCTCGAGCTCATAGAGCTTCGCCTTCAGCATCTTCATTGCCGTCGACCGGTTCTTGTGCTGGCTGCGCTCGCCCTGGCACGCGACCACGATTCCGGACGGCAGGTGCCTCAGGCGCACGGCCGAGTCAGTCTTGTTGACGTGCTGGCCGCCTGCCCCGCTCGCGCGGTAAGTGTCCATCTCGATATCGGCGGGGTTGACCTCGATGTTGATCTCGTCATCGATCACGGGCGAAACGAACACTGACGCAAATGAAGTGTGGCGACGGTTCCCGGAATCGAACGGCGACTTGCGCACCAGCCGATGAACGCCAGTCTCGGTGCGCAGCCAGCCGTACGCGTAATCGCCGTCGATCTCGAGTGAGGCGCTCTTGATGCCCGCGACCTCGCCGGGGCTCTGGTCGACAACCTCGACGCGGAAACCGCGCGCGTCGGACCAACGCAGGTACATGCGCAGCAGCATCGAGGCCCAGTCCTGGGCCTCGGTGCCGCCGGCGCCCGCCTGGATATCGAGGAAGGCGCCGCGCGGGTCCATCTCGCCGGGGAACATCCGCGACAGCTCGAGCTTGCGCACGCGCGTGTCCAGCGCCGCGGCGTCCTTCACGATCTCCGCGAACCCTGCCTCGTCCCCTTCGGACTCCACGATCGACAGCAGTTCCGCGGCGTCGGAAAGGCCGCTTGCCAGCTGGTCGAGCTCGGTGAGCGTGGCCTCGAGCCGCGCGCGCTCGCGCCCGAGCGACTGCGCTTTCTCAGGCGCATTCCAGATCGCCGGGTCGCCGAGCTCGTGGTTCAGCTCTTCGAGGCGCTCGCGCTTCGTGTCGTATTCAAAGGTACCCCCTCAGCGCCTTCAGGCGCTCCGTGAGGTCCTCGATCAAGCCGGCGGGTCGGTGCGGATTCCATGGCGGCGGCATCTTAACAGAGGCCTACGACGCCAAGGACACATGCTCCACCAGGAGTTCCGCATGCGGCGTGCCGCCAAACGTGCTCGACTGAAGGCGGTAAGCGAGCGCGAGCCGGGCGCCCGCGGCGGGCCGCTGCGCTTCGGGCTCGTCGAAAAACCCGAAGGAGATTGCCTCGACCGGCTGGGTCGCCGTCGCCGCGCGCAGCCAGAGCTTGAGGTGGCGGTCGCCGACGGTGCGCGCCTCGACGACATCGAACTCGCCGTCGAACACAGGCTCGGGAAAGGCCTGGCCCCAGGGACCGCCATCCTCGATCGCGCGCGCGGTGTCGAGGGTGATTTCGTGGGCGGCAAGCGCGCCGTCGGTCTCGAGCACGTTCTGCATCTGCGACGGCGACAGTTGCCGTCCGACTTCGTCCGCGAAGGCATCTGCGAAGCGCGCAAGGGAGGCGCGCTTGAGCGTCAGGCCTGCTGCCATGGCGTGCCCGCCGAAGCGCTCGATCAGCCCGGGATGGCGCGACGAGACCGCCTCGAGCACGTCGCGCACGTGCAGGCCTGCGACCGAGCGCGCCGAGCCGCGCAATTCGTCCTCCGACGCGGGCGCAAACGCAACCACTGGCCGGTGCAGGCGGTCTTTCATGCGCGCCGCTACCAGGCCCACGACGCCGGCATGCCAGCCGCCGTCGAATAGCGTAAGGCCGGGAGGCAACTCCCCCTCGGAGATGCGCAGGTTCCGGACCGCGGCCAGCGCCTCCTCCCGCATGCGGCCCTCCAGCTCGCGCCGCTCGCGATTGAGGCGATCGAGCTCTCCCGCGAGCGTGAGCGCTTCCGCAGGATCGTCGGTCAGCAGGCAGCGGATGCCCACCGCCATGTCGTCGATGCGTCCCGCCGCATTGAGCCTTGGCGCGATCTGGTGGCCGAGCTGGCGCGTCGACAGCTCGTCGAGGCGGCAGCCGGCGACGCGTGCGAGCGCCATGAAGCCGGTCGTTGCCGCGCGCGCGCGCGCGCGCCGCAGTCCTTCCTGCACCAGGATGCGGTTGTTCCGGTCGAGCGGCACGAGGTCCGCGACCGTACCGAGCGCGACGAGGTCGAGCGAGGTCCGCCACGGCCGGCAGCCGGCGTCCGCGGCGCTGCTCGAGCTCGCGCGTGAGCGAAGCCATGAGGTAGAACGCGACGCCGACGCCCGCCAGCGCGCGGCTGCCGAATCCTGGCGCCGGGCAGGTTCGGGTTCACGTGCGCCGCGCAGTCCGGCAGGCTCGCTCCCGGCAGGTGGTGGTCGGTCACCAGCACTTCCATTCCGAGCGCGCGCGCCGCCTCGATGCCGGCGAAAGCGGACACGCCATTGTCGACCGTGATCAGGAGATCCGCCCGCTCGTCCACGAGCTCGGCGACCAGCGCGGGCGTCAGGCCGTAGCCGTGCCGCATGCGGTCCGGGACGCGCATGTCGCAGTTCGCGTGCCCGAGGCGCGCGAGCTGGCGCAGCACCAGGGCCGTGCTGGTGGCGCCGTCGGCGTCGAAGTCGCCGACCACCAGGATTCGCGAGCCTCGCTCCACGTGGGCGGCGAGCAGTTCCGTCGCCGGCCCGATGCCGTCGAGTGTCGTGACCGGCAACAACGAGCGCAGTTCGAGCGAGAGGTCGTCGGGACCGGCACGCCTCGCGCGGCATACACGCGTCGCAGGACCGGGTGCAGAGATGTCCGGCAGCGCCTCGACGGGGCCCGCCGGGCGCCGCCGGAGCGTGGCCGGCATTGCGCGCGGCAGGTCGCGTGGTTTCATCGCCGGCCATGATAGCGGCGCTCGGGCGCCGCGATTGGCTATATTGGCGGCGAGACCATGCAGTTCACGCGCGAAAATGCCGGCGAGGCGAACGCCATCCTTGCGTGCTCGAGCGAGGAGGTCCGGCTGCGCGATCGCGCCGTGCGCGGCAGCGTCATCGTCACGCGCGACACCGTCCTCGACG